>NZ_JBZAYV010000004.1:0-100448 GCF_058242775.1 Neorhizobium sp. PAMB6630 | reverse complement strand
CCTGAAGGGCAAGCCCCTGCGCCAGATAGACGGACGTCGTCGTCTTGGCCGAGCCCCCCTTGAAGTTGGCAACCGTGATGATCTGCAGCTTTTCGCCCTCGCGCCGGCGCGGCCAGAACCGCGACGCTTCCTTCGGGCGTGCGCTTGCCAGATAGGCGCGCAGCTCGTTGATCTGCTCCAGAGTATAAGAGCGGCGACCGCCGGCCCCAAGATCCGGCGACGGTCCGAGACCATCCAGCGACAGCTGGCGCAGATAGCCGTCGGATACGCCGACGATCTCTGCGACCTCTCCTGATGTAAAGGAGCGCAGAGACTTTTGAGCCGTCGGCGGGAACGCCCGCTCGCCAACCGACCGCAGCCGCGCGGATAACGCTTCCGCGCGTTGTGTGATATGAGCGGAAGTTGTTGCTCGTTTGATGTGTCTATCGATCACGTTCACGTCGGCCTCTGGTTCAAGACGGTTTATTGGCGTCAGACGCACTATTACCGTCTGAAGCTAACGCACGATTCTCACAACGTCGCAAGGGAATTAGGGTTAACAGGTTCTTAAGCGGTGGATGAACCAGGCCGGGTTCTTGCTGAATTTCCGCGGATATAGCTTTATTTTCAGCGCCTTAATGTGCGGATCGAACAACCGCATCAGACAATCTGCCGAGAGGTAGCAGAAGAAGATTCCCGGTGCGTATGTCGACCAAAACTACGTGTGAAGCTGGCCGGCAGAGAATCAGCAGAATCACATTCAATGGATAGCTAGCCGCATTTTCAGCCAGATGCTGGAAGAAGAGGGGCGGCACCTGCGACAGGCGGGGCAGGGCAGGGGCGTGGTCATGCTGGAGATCGCCTGTCGCACGAAAGTAGGCGAGGGGGGTGCCGGAGGGGCTGACAGCCGTTGCAGATCAGGCAAAATTCCCGATGATGCACGAAAGTGTGTGGCACTATCTGGTTGCCAAAATGCTTCCGGTGTTTCAACACAAGGATGAATTTGGAATAGACTGAAGGAACAGCCATATGCAGCTCAGAAACTGGCTTCTCGGCTTTTTGCTTGCCGTTGCATCGCCGGCCCTTGCTCTTGACGCCGCGCTGCCGAATCTGGAGCCGCTTAAGAGCCAGGGGCAGGCGGCCAATCTGAGCGCGCAGTTTCTGTCGCGTTATGCCTACAAACCCGTCCCGCTCGACGATGCCCTGTCCGAGAAGATCCTCGACCGCTATATCAAGTCCCTCGATCCGGACCGGAGCTTCTTCCTCCAGACTGATATCGACAGTTTCCTGACCGAGCGTACTGCCATCGACGACGCCATCAAGGCCGAAAATCTGCAGGTGCCGTTTTCGATGTTTGATGTCTATCTGCAGCGCGTGGTGCAACGCGTGACCTATGCACGCGCCTTGCTCGGAAAGGGTTTCAATTTCAGCGCAGAGGAGAATCTGGACCTCTTGCGTGATGACAAGCCCTGGCCGCAGACGGATACGCAAGCCGATGACCTCTGGCGCAAGCGCGTCAAGAATGATTGGCTGCGGTTGAAGCTGGCGGGCCAGAAAGACGCGGCCATCCGCGAGACGCTCGACAAGCGCTACAAGAATTTGCTGGACCGCGTTTACACCTACAAGAGCGACGACGTCTTTCAGAGCTTCATGGCGGCCTATACCACCTCGGTCGACCCCCACACCGACTATTTTGGCGCGTCGGCCTCGGCTGATTTCGACATCTCGATGAAACTGTCTTTGGTCGGCATCGGGGCGGTGCTGCAGGAAAGGGACGGTTATACGACGGTTCGTGAACTTGTTCCCGGCGGACCGGCGCAGGTCTCCGGCAAGATCGCAGTCGGCGACCGTATCGTGGGGGTAGGGCAGGGAGCCGATGGCATCCTCAAGGAAATCGTCGGCACGCGCCTTGATGAAGTGGTGCAGATGATCCGCGGCGCCAAGGGAACCACCGTGCGCCTCGACATCCTGCCGGTCGATGCGGGCAGCAGCGACAATCATCGCGTGATCAGCCTGGTGCGTGACAAGGTGAGCCTTGAAAAGCAGGCGGCGAAGAAGACCATCGTGCCGGTCGAAGACGGCGGTGTCTCCAAGAAGATCGGCGTCATCACCCTGCCGGCCTTCTATGAGGACTTCGAGGCGCGCCGCAAGGGTGACGCAGATTATCGCAGCGCCAGCCGCGACGTCGCAAAGCTTCTGACGGAACTGAATGAAGATGCCGTTGACGGCGTCCTGATCGATCTGCGCAACAATGGCGGGGGCTCGCTGACGGAGGCGATTGATCTGACCGGCCTGTTCATCGGAAAGGGGCCCGTGGTTCAGCAGCGCAATGCAGAGGGCAAGGTTGAGGTGGAAAGCGACGATCGGCGCAAACCGCTCTATGCCGGCCCGCTCGGCGTCCTCATCAATCGCGGATCCGCATCGGCTTCAGAAATCTTTGCGGCCGCCATCCAGGACTACGGTCGTGGCGTGATCATCGGCGAGCCGAGCTTCGGCAAGGGCACCGTGCAGACGGTCATCGATCTTGACGACGTTGCTAGAAACAGCAAACCGACCTTCGGCCAGCTGAAGCTGACGATCGCCCAGTTTTTCCGCGTCGATGGCGGCACCACCCAGCTGCGCGGTGTCACACCCGACATCGCTCTTCCAAGCCTGTCCGATCCGAAGACGCTGGGTGAGGCAAGTTATGACAATGCCCTGCCGTGGGCCGAGATCAAGCCTGCACGCTACACGGCAAAGAGCGAGATCAAGGCGCTGCTTCCGCAACTGCAGCAGCGTCACGATGCGCGCGTTAAAAACAATGGCGACTTTCAAGCGTTTGTCGAAAACGCCGCCGCGCTGAAAGCGCAGCGTGAAAAGGCTGTCGTCTCCCTCAACGAGGCCGAGCGCCGGAAGGCAATGGCGGCCGCGGCAAAACGTCTGAAGAACGAGGGCGAGGATCTTGCCGCCAATGGCGATGATGGCCTGCAATCGAACGAACGAAGCCTGAGCGCTGACGTCGCCATCGAAACCGCACGCCAGAACGAAAAGGATGTCTTGCGCACGGAGGCTGCCGCAATCGTTGCCGATGAGGCCGACCTGCTGGGAGGGTGAGCACGTAATTCGGATCGGGGGAGAACTATCTCACGAAATGGATATGCGGCTTTGCATGATAGGGAGAGGGGGCCACGTGTGCATCGACAGAGAACACGTCGCGAAGCAGCTCCCGTGTCAGCACGTCTTGCGGCGCACCGGACGCGACGATTTTTCCAGATTGCATGACGAGCAGATGATCGCAGAACATTGCCGCATGATTGAGATCATGAAGCGCAATGATGCTGGTCACCGGAAGAGCGGAGACAAACCGCAGAAGGCTGATCTGGTGGTGAACGTCGAGATGGTTGGTCGGTTCATCAAGGATCAGTTCCTTGGGCGACTGGGCAAGCGCCCGCGCCAGATGGGTGCGCTGCTTCTCGCCGCCTGACAGGCTTTGCCAGAGGTCATCACGTTTGGCGGCCATCTCTGTGCGCTCGAGCGCCTTGTTGACCGCCGCATCGTCCTCCTTCGTCCAGCCGGAAAACATCGAGCGGTGCGGGAAGCGGCCGAGCTTGACGACGTCGATCACCTTGAGATTGGCGTTGGTTGTCGCGTGCTGCTCGATGAAGGCGATGCGTTGGGCAATGGTCCGGCGCCGGAACGTGGCGAGATCCCGGTCGTCCAGCGTGACCTGCCCGGAATGAGGACGCTTCAACCCGGTCAGCAGTCGCAGAAGCGAGGTTTTGCCGGACCCATTGGGTCCGAGCAGCCCGAGCATCCTGCCGGGCTCCGCCGTGAAGGATACCCCGTCAACGATTGTCTTGGAACCGATCTTCCAAACCAGATTACAGGCCTTGATGCTCATGAGGTCCGCTGCAGCTTGTAAAGAATGATGGAAAAGAACGGCACGCCGACGAGGGCGGTCACCACGCCGATCGGAAGGACCTGCTGGGGAATGAGCGTACGCGAGGCAATATCGGCCAAAACCATGAAGATGGCGCCGGTGATTGCGCAGGCCGGCATCAGCCGTGCGTGCAGCGGTCCGACCACGAAACGCGTGGCATGGGGAACGACAAGCCCGACGAAACCGATCGCGCCGACCATGCTGACGATGGTGGCGGTCATCACCGCCGTCAAGGCAAAGAGGATGACACGAGTGCGCCCGACGTCGACGCCAAGCGAAGAGGCCGCCTCGTCGCCGAAGGCAAAGGCATCCAGCACACGCGCGTAAAACAGGCAGGCGACCAGGCCGCACCCGACGACCACAGACACGAGCACGAATTCCGGCCAGCGTACGCCGCCAAAGCTGCCCAGAAGCCAGAACATCACGTCGCGCGCCTGCTGGGCGTTGCCGGAGGTGGTGACCACATAGGACGTGGCGGCGTTGAAAAGCTGCGAGGTTGCCACACCGGCAAGGATGGTCCTGTCGGCGCCGCCGCGTGCACCGTTTGACAGAAGTGCCACAAACAGGAAGGCCGCGAAAGCGCCGGCAAAAGCGCCGGCAGACATGGACACGGCACCAGCGCCGACGCCGAGAATGGCAACAGCCACCGCGCCCGTGGACGCACCCGCCGAAATACCGAGCACATAGGGTTCTGCCAGGGGATTGCGCAGCATTGCCTGCATGATGGCCCCGCACAAGGCAAGACCCGCCCCGCAGAAGACGGCAACGAGCGCCCGGCTCAGCCGGTAGTCCCAGATCACCGCCTCATGGATGCGATTAAGCTCGACGGACGTCCAGCCCAGCTTGTTGGTAATGGCGGAATAGGTGGACGAAAGAGGGATCGGCATATCACCGATCCCCACACTGAAACCCACCGCAAGCGCAATCGCTGCAAGGCATGCGAGACAAAAGGCTGCGGGGGCAATGATGCGCCGCAGAAGCCTGCTGGATTTGCTGGTTTCTGCCGCAATACTCACTTGAGGCCGAGCTTCTTCAGCTGTCCTGCCACCTGTTCTGCGCCGTAGATGGTGCGAACAGTGGGGTTCATCGCCTGGCCATCCATGACCACGATCGCCTTGTTCTTGATCGCCGGCATCTGGCTGGTGGCCGGATCCGTGGTCAGGAACTTGATCTTGGCCTCGGACTTGTCGAGTTCCCATCGGTTGCGGTCAACCTGCGCGACAACGATGACGTCGGGATTGGTCGCGATGATGCTTTCCCAGCCAAGTGCTGGCGATTCCGCTTCCGACGTGATGGCGTTCGTTCCGCCAAGCACGTCTGCAATGAAACCGGAGGCGCTGTTCTTGCCGCCAAGATAGGCATCGGCAGAAGGCGAGGGGCTGGAGAACCAGAACACGTAAGACAGCTTCTTGCCGTCCTTGGGTGCGTCGGCGCGCAGTGCTGCCTCGCGCGCCTTCAGATCGGCAACGAGCGCCTCGCCCTTGTCGCGGACGTCAAATATCTGGGAAAGCTCGTCGATTTCCTGATACAGCGTCTCCATGTTCCACAATTTGGCGCGATCACCATAACCGAACTTGTCCTTGGCCGTTCCTTCCGCAACACATGTGCTGGGAGAGATATAGGTGGGAACACCGAGCTTCTCGAAGTCCTCGCGCTTGGCCACCTTGCTGGAAGGGCCGAGCAGACTGGGCAGGGCCGCAGCAACAAAATCCGGGTTTTGCGCCAAGATCGCTTCGAAGGTCGGAAACTCTACCGTCAGCACCTTGACCTTCGCATTGGCCTCAGCCACCTGCGGAAGAACCTTGTTCGGCCAGAAGGCGGTGCCGACCATCTTGTCCTCAAGGCCGAGCAGCAGCATGATTTCCGCGCTGTTCTGGCCGAGGCCAATCGCCCGCTCGGGAGCCTTGTTGAAGGTGACGCTGACACCGCAGTTTTCGATCGTCAGCGGATAGTTCGTGGAGGCCGCATAGGTCGGCATGGCGGTCAGACCGATGGCTGCGTAGATTGCCGCAATGGCAAATATTCGTCTCATGGCTCAATCCTCTCTGGCGGCATTCCGCCGGGCCGCAATAACAGCCGCCCTATAACCATCAAACTCGGCCATAAACAAGAGTTAATAAGTCATCTTTTTTGTGATGTCGGGCACCTTGAGACACCATGATCCAAGGGAATGTTTCCCCTAATTGAGGCTCTGCGTTGCGGCCTCGTAGGGGTCGTTTGCCTGAGGGCGCGGAATCCTACGCTAAGGCTTTGGCCACCGATATTCGCCCGTGAGGTTGATGTGTTCCCATCCCAGCGGAGAGATATGGGCCAGCAGATCGGGCGATAGCTGCTTCCCCTCGCGTTTCTTACTAGCGACGGCTTCGCCGAGTTTCATCGTATTCCAGAAGATGATGATCGCTGCGAGCAAGTTCATGCCTGCGACCGGTAGTGTTGCCCTTCGGCGGAACGGTAGCGGATTTCGCCCCGACGATGAAAGCTGATTGCCCGCTTCAGCGCATGCTGGGCCTCGCCCTTGTTAAGCCCAATCTGAGCTCGGCGTAGCAACTCGGCATCCAGAATCCAACCGATCATGAACAGGGTCCTCTCGACGCGGCCGACCTCGCGCAAGGCCGTGGCGAGTTCGTTCTGTCGTGGATATGAGGCGAGCTTACGTAGAATCTGGCTGGGTGCGATACTGAATCGCGCCGGGCACACTTCTGGACCCGCTCGGCGATTTCTGGTTTCGCAGCGCGGTCATCAACCGTTGCGCCACTCCTTTGAGCCCAATCTAAAGAAACCCTGCCGCATTTTAACAAGAAGTCGTAGGGCATCTACTCAGGGATTAGGTCGATGAGCACTGGCCCTCCGTTCAGAGAATAAGAGGGCAAAACCGTGCAGGCAATCACAGCGGAGTTCCAGAGATCTGGCGGCTTTTGGAGGAACGCTAGAACGATCAGTCTGATATGGCTAGAGAGCATTGTGATACGATCTGTGAACATAGGTCTTGGAACAATAGCCCCATAGAGACATCCCTCTGAATTTGTTGGAAAAAACGTTCCTCTGTACGGCTGACAATTGAGTTGCAGGTGTTACTCCAGCCGCCTTAGCGTCATGGAGCGCCGTATCATGCCGACCTTCGCCCATCGGGCTCTTGCGTCCGAAGCAATGCCATCAGCATCGGCCCAAGCGAGAACTGACCCCTTTCAGCACGCCTTGTCAGGTTGCGCAGATAGCCGCCGGGTGTGTTGATGTGCCCTGCCCGCTCCAGTACGCAGGCCATCGCGACCGCGGCGTTCTCCGGCCCCATCGCCTCGCACGCGTCCTGATAAGCCGACGGACTGACCCCGAGCATGGTGCGCACAACAACCGCAGCCGTCATCAGGTCTCGTCAAACAGTCCGACGGCATGACGCGAGAAGCGCTTGCCGCCGTAGAAGGTGCCATCTGCGCCGGAGTCGATGCGGACATTCTGGCCGGCGAACGCCAGGACCATCAGCGCCATCAGCATATCATCCTCGATCGGCGCGCGACCGAGCGCATCGTGCAGGGCATCAGTGCGGAAATCGCCGATCATGTCGTGGCCCTTCTGCGTGACGTCGGGCCGGGCTTTCGGCGTGGCGACTGCGTCGGTTTCATCGCCGCCAGTGACCGATCCGTCGCCAACAGCACCCTTCGGCTTCGCCGCCTCGGGCATGCGGTAATGCACCGTCTGGACCTTGCCGTCACGATCGAGGTAGAGCGCCGTATGGTCGGACTTGGACGGCTTGCCGTAAACTTGGGATCCCTTCTTCGGCAGTTCCGGCTGGCCCCAGCTGTTGACCTCGACGATCGCGCCGCGCTTCGGCAGGTTGCTCGTCATCCATTCGTGCTGGGCGCCAAGAAAACCTTCGACATTGGTGGTATAGCGGCCGTCCTCGTCGGCCGGTGCGAAGAGATCCTCCACCCATTCGATGCCGTAGGCCTGAGCCAGATCGTCACCGAAGCTCGCGTCCTTGGCATACATGCGCTTTTTCGTCAGCGCATTGGCGATCTGCCACCATGGCGCCGTATCACCCTTCTTTGGCTTGTGCGCCTTCCAGACTTCTTTCTGATCGACTTGGCCCGCGGCCGCGATCACCCGTAGCTGCTGCTCGGACGGCATGTCGCCCAGCGCCATCTGCTCCAGCATAGCCGGCAGGACATTGGCAAGCAGGCGCAGCTTGCGGATCTGGCGGACGGGAAGAGCGAGAGCGACGGCGATCGCTTCCTCTGTCCAGCTTAGGGTCTGTGGGGATTCACAAATCAGCGCGAATGTGATTCACGCTTTGGATGGATCGTTTTGTACTGACAGACGCCCAATGGGCGCAGATAGAACCGCATTGTCTGGGAAAACCTATGGATCCCGGTCGCAGCGGCAGAAACAACCGGCTGTTCATTGAAGCCGTGCTTTGGATTGTGCGCACGGGCAGCCCATGGCGTGACCTGCCCGCTGCGTTTGGCAACTGGAGCACGGCATTCCGTCGGTTTCGCGACTGGCGTGAAGCCGACATTTTCAAACGCATATTCGATGCCCTCTCTGATGAACCGGACATGGAATACGCCATGGTGGATGCCACCATCGTCAAGGTCCACCGACACGGTCAGGGCGCAAAAGGGGGACTCAGAGCCAGGCCATTGGTCGCTCAAAAGGTGGGATGACAACCAAAATCCTGGCACTGACCGATGCTTTAGGCAATTTGGTCCGGTTCGAATTGCTGCCGGGCCATCGCTTCGACACGGTCGGCGTCGCGCCGCTCATCGATGGCATTGAGTTCGGTGCGCTACTTGCAGACAAGGCTTTCGATAGCAACAACATTTTGGCCGATCTCAACGAGCGCGGCGCGAAAATCGTCATCTCGCAACATCCACGTCGATCAGTGCCTCTCCAAATCGACACCGAAATTTACATCTATGGACTGTTCCCCCTTTGCAAGCTTTACGTTGAAGCGGTCTGACGCTGGTCGATTGCAAACATCTATACGGCGTCATCATTTCCGAAGCGCCCAAATGGGGTATCCGCACACATACGCCTCAACAAATGGGAGACCTTGTCGGCCATTATAAAAGACAGGTTCCGTATGTGCCGGTCCGACCGTTCATTCCATTTCAACCTTCAGCCTGCAATTCGCATGCCTGCTCTTAAGGATTGGCCCGGTATTCGCCACCGTGCTGAAGCAAGGCCCATATCACCCTTGCGTTCTTATTGGCGACAGCAACCGCTGCGCGGTTGTAACCACGCCTTTCCCTAAGCTCGTTGACCCATTCGCTCGCAGGGTCAGATTTTCGTTGCGCCGTTCGCACCACTGACCTTCCGCCGTGGACCAGAAGTGTTCGCAGATGCTGACTGCCTCGTTTGCTGATGCCAAGCAGTACGCGTCGATCGCCGCTGGAATGTTGTCGCGGCACAAGGCCCATCCATGCCGCCAGGTGCCGGCCATTCTTAAAGTCTGCTCCATCACCAACAGCCGCGACAACTGCCGTCGCAGTCTTCGGGCCGACGCCACGAATCTTGGCGATACGCTGACAAACATCGCTCTCGCGGAAGACGGCTTCGATCTGCTTGTCGAAGTATTTGATCTTTTCGTTGAGCTGCAAAAGGAAGGCATGGAGCGTGCCAATGATATCGCGTGTCAACTCGGTGATGTCGATCCTTGGATTATTGATGATCTCCGGTATCGTTCGCTGGGCGATCGAAGCCGACTTTGCGATCGCTACACCACGCTCGAGAAGCAAACCTCGCATCTGCGAGATCAGGGCGACACGATGATTGACCAATCTCTGCCGAGCACGGTGGAGGCCCTGGATGTCCTGCTGGATGATCGATTTCTTCGGCACGAAGCGCATGTGTGGTTGTTGAACGGCAATGCATATTGCCTGGGCATCGTTGCCGTCATTCTTCTGGCCCTTCAAGAACGGCTTCACATACTGCGGCGCAATGATCTTCACAGTATGCCCCTGAGACTCAAAATGCCGCTGCCAGTGAAAGGCACCCGTGCAAGCTTCGATCCCAATCAGGCAAGGCGGCATAGCCTCGGTCACCTGAAGCAGTTGATCGCGCATCACGCGTCGTCTCAGCACAACCTGACCATCGGCGCCCACGCCATGAAGCTGGAACACATTCTTGGCGATATCAATTCCCAGAACCGCAACGTTTGCCATGACAACCTCCTTCGTTGGCGCGACCAGTTTGACTGCGGGGTGGGGGAACAGTCCATCCCATTAAATGGCGACACCTGATCGAAAACTTCTTCTGCAAACTCAAAGAGTTCAAGCGCATCGCTATGCGAGCATGTAAAACGGACCAGAGCTTTCAGGCCATGATCTATCTGGCAGCGGCTGTGATCAACTCACGATGAATCCCCACAGTCCCTAGTGCAACAAGGCGTTCAATACCTCGCCATTGGTCTACCGGATTGAGCGCTTCGCGAACGCTGTTCTCGACCATGGAACGCATCGCGCCGTTGTCGTTGGCTGCATCAACGACGAGGATTTCGATTTCTTCGAGACCGGCCGCGATGGCAAGGCGCACCCGGCGATGGCCAGCGTCAATGATATAACCATTTCCGCCATCCGTTTCCGGTGCGACCACCGGCGGCTGAACGATGCCGACGGCCTTGATCGTCGCCAGCATCAGCGCATCGGCCTGCGGCGACGACTTCGACTGGCGCATCCGGTCGGGGTTTTCCTTCAGAGCGCGCGGGTCAACCTTGATGATCTGCATGGGATTTGTCCTTGTCTAGAGAGTTCCGGACCGGCGCCATGCCAGCCCTTCCTGTCTTCATTTTTCTCGAAGACATCTCCCGGACCGCTGATCGGCCGGACTGACGCAACTGCGACCGAGCATCCCTGCTGCGAAGAACAAGCGGGGCCCTGCGAAGGACGAGTAGCCGGGATGGCGCAGGTGGCGGTTGAGCAGCTGCGTCGGCAGGAGGATCGATCAGCAATCGGTTCTTTCCCTCCTCCTTCTCCTCCATTCCTCTATTGAAGGGCTGGCCCGCGCACGCTGCGGCGCGAATGGCACGCAGGACCTTGCTAGGAAACGAAAACGCAAAAAGGGCGCTCGACCGGCGAGGGGAGCGCCCTTTGTCTAACCCGGACGACTCCGAAAGCCATGGCCAAGCGCCATTTGCAGGACAGCATCTGAACGGGAAGTGATCATCAGACATGGATGAGGTCGAGAAATTACAAGTCTCGACCTCATCATCGCAGCGACGGGACTGGAGCCGGGCCGCGGGCCCAGCCCGGGCATGCGTTCTCATGCAGCAATCGGTTCTGCATCAGCGATAGCGGAGGCCGCCAGTTGCTCCTCGACGTCGCGAAGTTGCTTCCTTTTAACACCGAGCTCATCGCCGAACTGGAATGCACCGCCGATGCGCGACTGATACGAAACCAGGCGGCGCTCGGACTCTTCGAGACGCCGACGATACTGACGCAGCTCCTCTTCGAAGCCATCAAGGCCATGCTCAAGTCGGGAGATCGCGCCCAGTGGCGTGACCGTGATGGAGAGATCAATCTCATATTCCGCCCCAGTGCGCTGAAGCAGCGTCTCGTAGCGATAACCTTCACCATTGCCGAAACGCTCGCCCTCATAGACCAGATTGAAGCCGCCGATCGAGGCAAGATGAACCTCACCCTCCTGTTGCAGCTGAAGAAGTGTAAGGATCTCCTTCATCAACGCCCGACCGGCCTCCTTGCGCTCGGTATGGTTCTGGCCAAGCACGGTCATGGCAAAGGCATCGCCAGCGGTTGGCCACAGCCGCTGGATGTCCTGACCAATCTCAGCGATGCGCCGGGTCGAGACGGCGATCTCCTGCTCAGCATCGCGCATCTGTCTTCGTACGGCGTACTGGTCGTCTTCATGGGCGGCCCGGAGCCGTTCGAGCCGAGCGATATCGGCCTCCAGTCCAGCCTTCTGCATCAGCCGCTCATCACCGGAGGCAATGGCCTTGGCCATCGCGAACTGGTTGGCCGCACCTTCTCCAACATCTTCCAGCCTCCGGATCGACGTGTCGCCGGAGAGTGCTGCAGCGATGAAGCGGGCCTTACGCTCATTGTTCTGCCACATGCTGGCATCGAGCGAGCCTTCCGTCGCATAGGCGAAAAGATCGACCTCGTCGTGCTGGTTGCCCTGGCGCACGATCCGGCCTTCCCGTTGCTCGATCTGGGACGGCAGCCATGGCACATCCAGGTGATGGAGCGCCTTCAGCCGAAGCTGGGCGTTCACGCCCGTGCCCATCGTTTCCGACGAGCCAATCAAGAAACGAACCTTGCCGGCCCTGACATCGCCGAATAGTCGCTGCTTGGCTTCGGTCTTCTTGTAGTCCTGCATGAAGGCGATTTGCGATCCCGGCACGCCGAGCCGGATCAGCTCGTCGCGGATGAAGCGGTAGGCTGAGAAGCCGCGGGACTTTTCGACATTGATCGTGCCGAGATCGGAGAAGATCATCTGGGCAGCGCCCGGTAGATCGAAGTCTTTGCCGTCGGGGCGTCGATAGATGGCTTCCCCGGTTTCCTTCCAGATCCGATGGGCATTGCGGACGAGCAGATTGAGCTTGTTATTCTCCTCGTTGTCGGCCGCCGGCATGACAAAGCGCATGTCGATCGCCGCATGGCGCCCATCAGTGATGACGGAGAGAAGAATGTCATCGCCGGGCTTGGCGGGACCCTCACGCTGCTCGATCGCCTTGATCCTGCTGCCGAGGGTCTGCTGATAAGTCTTGAACAGTGCCGTCGGCTTGGCAGTCAGGATCTGCCGCCGGCCGGTCGAGATGTCAGGGACCTTCACAAATTGCCGCAGATCCTCAGGCATCACGACATCCGCGAACGAGCGGAACATGGCGATCAGCTCCGGCAAGTTGACGAAGGAGGCAAAGCGGCTGACCGGCTTGTATTTTCCCGATGGCTGGATTTCGAGTTCGGTGGTCGTGTCGCCGAAGCACGATGCCCAGGCGTCGAATTCGTGCAGCCCGCGTTCGGCAAGCGCTGCATACCCAAGCAGGCGCTGGATCGAGAACATCTCACCGAGGGTATTGGTGATCGGCGTGCCGGAGGCAAGCACGAGCGCCCGGCCAGGGTTCCTCGTTTCGATGTAGCGGGACTTCACATAGAGATCCCATGCGCGCTGCGATCCATTCGGATCGATGCCCTTCAGTGTCGACATATTGGTGGCGAAAGAGAGCTTCCTGAACTCCTGTGCCTCGTCGACGACGATCTGATCGATGCCGATTTCGGAGATGGTCAGCAGATCGTCTTTGCGGGTGGAGAGCGCCTCCAGCCGCTCCTTCAACCCTTCCTTCAGGCGTTCGAGCCGCTTGCGGGAAACCCGGTCCTCATCATCGACCTTAGTCAGCAGATCCTCATAGAGCTGCAACTCGTCCTGGATCATTTGGCTTTCGAAGGCGCAGGGTACGGCGATGAAACGAAACGCTGAATGCGTGATGATGATCGCGTCCCAGGTGGCGGTGGCAGCCCGCGATAGGAAGCGGGCCCGCTTGTCCTTGGTGAAATTGGTTTCGTCGGCGACGAGAATGCGGGCATTCGGATAAAGCGCCAGAAATTCGCGCGCCGCCTGCGCCAGGCAATGGCCCGGGACAACAAGCATCGCCTTGGCGATCAAGCCGAGCCGTCGCTGTTCCATGATCGCGGCAGCCATCGTCATCGTCTTGCCGGCGCCGACGGCGTGAGCGAGATAGGTCGAGCCATCGGCTATGATCCGCCATATGCCGCGTTTCTGGTGCCCATACAAAACAAAGGCGCCAGAGGCGCCAGGGAGTTTCAGGTGGGAGCCGTCGAATTTGCGTGGTGCGATATTGTTGAAGCGGTCATTGTAGTCGCGGGTCAGCCGGTCGGTGCGATCTGGATCGGTCCAGACCCAGTCCTGAAACGCCAGCTTGATCTTCTGGAGCTTGTCGCGCGCGGCTTCGGTATCGACAACATTGAGCACTCTACGCTCACCGTCGAAATCCTTGAAGACGTCGAAGATCTGTGGGACCCGGCTGTTCAGAGCATCGGCAAGCAGGTCGCCGGCACGGCGGCGGCTCGTGCCCCATTCCGACGTGCCGGCGGCGCTATAGCCGAGTTGCCGAGCCTCAACCGTCCACGATCCGAGCTCCGGCATATGGTGGACACGGATTTCCGCCTCCATCTTTTGCTTGACGAAGGCAACCACATCGGCGGCCGGGATCCACGGTGCGCCGAGACGGGCTGTGATATCCGAGGGCCGTAGATCGGCCGGCTGAACATCTAGAAGCGCGCGGACATTACGCTCATATGATGGGTCAAGCTCTGCGGCGGCCTGCGCGGCTGCGAGCTTCGTACGGACAGCCCCGGAAAGATAACCGTCAGCAGTTTTCCAAGTTCCGTAGGCAGGGTCACGGAACACGGCCTCGCCGAGCTCATCGATGACCGCTGCGGGATCGCTGTGCAGCAGCTCTGCGATATGGTCGATATCGACATGGCCGCGTTCGTTTAGCACGACGGCGAGGGCATCCGCCGGCGATGTGATTGTGGGTGCGGCCGGTGGCGCAATAACCCGTCCGGAAAAGATCGGACCGGGCTTCGCCGTGTCGGTCTCCAGATCATAGTCCTCGATCGACGCCACGAGCCAGCAATCGGGGTCGTCGCGGAACGAGGCAAGGTTCGGCTGGCGATGGGTCTCCTTGACCTCACCGGTTTCGGCATCTTCCTGGATCGCGACGGTGGTGTGGTTGATCGGCCCGAAATCGCGAACGAAGCTTGACCAGGCGATACGCAGCCGGACCTGAAGTTCGCGCCAGGGCCGATCGGTTTCCTGTGCCTTCAGCACCTCGCGGACGGCATCGCGGATCGGGATCAGCTTTGAGACGATCCGGACGTGTTTTTCCGGGATTCCATCGCCTGAGCGACCCTTGCGGACGGTGACCGGCACCGCCGAACTGTCGAGCATCTGCATCAGGCCCTTCGACCGGTCGAGGAAGAAGCTGCCCTCGCGAACAGTCCCGCACTTCGGCTGCAGATCGACGATCTCGCCGAGCTCGTCTTCCAGATCGATATCGATGGGTGTCGGCTCGCCGTCATAGAGATCGGCGGGCATTAGATCGATTGCAGCGGCGAGGGCGGCGTCGAGATCCTCGTCATCGCGGGGACGGCATGTGTAGGTCTCGCCGAACGGGCCGGAGGTCAGGGCGTGTGTGCCGAGCACGAAGTCCGGATGCCGGCCAAACCAGCGATTGACCCTGATGGCGCCCTCGTCGTTGGTGGCCGGCCTGATCTCATCGACATCGAGCCACAGCTGATTTCCCTCCGGCTCTCCGGGCTTCCGCTTGCGGAAGAAGAGGATGTCGACGACGACATCCGTGCCGGCGTCACGGCGAAAGCTGCCTTGGGGCAGCCGGATTGCCGCGATCAGGTCGGCGGATTTCGCAATATGCTCCCGTGCCGTGGTATCGGCCTTGTCCATGGTGCCATGCGATGTGACGAAGGCGGCGAGCGCCGGGCTTAAGCAGGTCAATCGACCGGGCGATGAAATAGTCGTGCAAACGAAGACCAAGCAATCGGTAAACGCGTTCCGAGCGGACGGTGCGATCAGAGAAGGGCGGATTGCCGATGGCGAGATCGTAGATCGGAGCCAGATCCGTACGGGCAAAGTCGCCATTGATGATCCGCGCCTTCGGCTGAAGCAGGTGGGCGATGCGAGCGGTGACCGGATCGAGCTCGATCCCTGTCACATAGGCGGCGTCGCGATAGGGCTCTGGCATCAGGGCAGGGAAGAGCCCCGTGCCGATGCCAGGTTCCAGCACCCGGCCGCCGCGCCAGCCCAGTTTTTGGACCCCAGCCCAAATTGCCCTGATGATGAATTCCGGCGTGAAATGCGCATACTGGGTGCAGCGGGCAAGCGACGCGTAGTCGCTCTCGCAAACCGAGGTCTCCAGCAAAGAACCAATATCGTCCCAGCCCTGACGGAAATCGACCTCGCCCGGCCGACGGAACATGCCATTGGCCAGTTCGCCGGCGCCGAAGCCGGTGAAACGGATCAACTGCGCCTGTTCTTTTGGCGTCGCCGGCCGGTCCTGCTTGGCAATGCCGTCGGCGATGAGGATCGCCGCGACATTGGCGCGGGCGCGATCCTTCCAGGAGGACGCCAGCTTGCGGTCGCCGTCCAGATAGAAGTTTGCCCGAAGCCTTGCACGCCGAACGGGCGTGGTAGCGACGGGGACGGCAGGAGCAGGTGCTGGCGGCAGGGGATCCGGATCGTCATCATTGGCGGCATAGGCGAAAACCCGCCGAACGCTGTCACGCCAAGTCCGAGGCCGGCGACAAGCACATTCGAGCCGAACATGTCGAGCGTGAAGGGATCGTTGCTCATGGGAAAGCTCCTTGAAATGAGGGCGAGCGCCATCGCTCGGCCACGGAGAAGGCCGCTTAGGGCGCGAAATTTGCGAATGATGATCTGGCTCAGGCGGCCAGGGCTGAGGGGAAGTGGCGTAGATGCACCGGCAGCTTGGCCGCGATCTCGTCGTCAGACAGGGTGTCGAGCAACTTCAGGAACGTGCCTTCACTGCCACCGTAGAGCATCACCGTGCGATGTCCTTGCATCTGCTTCGGCCAGCGGTCGCCGGCATAGCCACGATAGTCATCGGTTGTCGTGCTCCAGATGTGCTCAAGCCGTTCTTCGCGGCTCATCGCCCGGACTGGTCGGGTTTCGCGGTCAACGATTGCGGTCCGCATCGCCTCCACAGAGTTCGGGTCCGAGAGGTCGCAGTAGGTGTGAAAGTAACGGACGGTGTCATCGATCCGGATCGCGTAGAATACCGAGGTCACTGACCCGGTCATGAATTCACGCATCGCAAAGATCGGCCCGCGCATCCAGAGCGGCGGCAGGATATCGAGCATATAGGAGTAGGAGGTTTCATCGATCTCGAACCATTCGCCGGCATAGACGACAGACTGGTCGCCATCAAAGCGGTCCGGGCGCATCGCGTGCCTGTCGAACATCCGGAACATGTCGGCGCGCTTGGCCGCTCCTTGAAAGATTTTGCGGGGAGGGGCTATAGAGGTCATCAGCTTGATCCTTTTCGGGGTTTTGGACCGAAGGCAGCACAAGTCGTTTCAACCTTGCCATTCTCTTCAGTCCTTCATGACCCCTTCCACGCTGCCGGCCTCGTGTCCGGCCGGGTCAAGGGCCGGCGCTTGCCGGGCGAAGCCTCCCTTGATGCGGCCGGCGCGCATGCGGCAGGCCCCGTTATTCCCTGCGGTTTTCCTTTCCCGTTTTTCACTTTCCCTGTTTTGGAGAACCTCGTTCCAATCCTC
The DNA here is from genome assembly GCF_058242775.1 of Neorhizobium sp. PAMB6630. Lineage (NCBI taxonomy): Bacteria > Pseudomonadati > Pseudomonadota > Alphaproteobacteria > Hyphomicrobiales > Rhizobiaceae > Neorhizobium > Neorhizobium sp. PAMB6630. Next base: position 83,264 of record NZ_JBZAYV010000004.1, on the reverse strand, counting down.
CGCCGGCGGACGGAGCCGCTGCCAGCCGCAGCCGGACGCCTCGGCGAGCGCGCGCAGTCGCTCGGCGTACACATCACCCTGAGAATTGGCATCGGTCGCGGCCACCAGTGTGAGTCCCGGCCGCACAGTAAGTTCGGCAAGCGCCGCATCTGTCGCCGGAGACCACCCACCGCCAGTGCTGAGATAGAGAGTTTGCTCGCGCGGACCTTCGAGTGCCGCAAGGCTCATCGCGTCGATCGCGGCCTCGGTAACGCAGAGACGAGAGGCATCGCTTGGTCCAAAACGGAAGAGAACCTTCGAACCCCCGGTGGCAAAGCCACGCCAGTCGGCACCGCGCTCCTCCCAGCCGACGACGCGACCTTCGCTATCGACATGGGCCGCCCACATACTGCCGAAGGGTCCTTCCCGCAGGACACCCGCCCGGATCGCCTGCCGGATGATGGCTGTCGGGATCCAGCGCGCCCAGCACAGATAGCGCCAGGCACCGGATCCGGTCGAAGGCGTGGGCCGGCTGCGCCAACGGTCGCAAATGTCTTTTACTGGCACTGAAGACCGCAAGGACCTCCATTGCGGCCGAGAAAGTTGAAACCCGACAAGTGACGCGACCGTCTCCGCTGCCGACGGGAATGGAATTCCTTCCAGGAACATGGCAAGCCCGAAGACATCGCCCTTTTCGACACTGAGCGGATCGAACCAGCCGCGCCCGTCATGCGTGACAATGACAATGCTGCCGCTACGCCGGTATTTGACGGCGCGGCGCGTGCTTTCCTTCAAATCGATTTCGTAACCGGCCTGCTCCAGTACCGCCTCGCAACGGACCGTGGCGCGCAGTGCCTCCAACTCTTCTCGGTTCATATTTTTTAAGCCGCCTAGCGGCCGTCCTTTCTTATTCCCGTAACTTGCGGTCACCTTCCACCCGCCGCGAAGAGCGAAGGGGGCAAGGGCGCAGCATGCAACTGACAAAAGTTGCAGCACATTACTGCGGCGAAGCTTCCCTTGCGGCCAACAGGTCGCAAGCGGCAGGACATGCGGGTCTCAATGAGACCCGCGGGGGAAATATTCATGCACGATCTCAAGATCGTCTTCGTCATTGAGTTCGTCGGATGGAAGGACGCCGAACTCTTTGCCGGATTTGAACAGGGTGACGGGAACCATTAGGATGCGGGAAAGCAAAAATGCGTGGCTTTGGGCGAGTGCAAGATCCTGTGCCATGTGAGAAACCTCCGTCCGGAGCGGGCCGATCCCGCTCGATGGCTCCTAAAAGGACCGGGAACGGTCGCGATCACCGCGAAGACGGAGGCGGAGCGGCGGCAGCTTGCTAGCCGACCCCGATACCGGGTTGATCGACGGAGATCCGGGCCTGGTCCAGGACGCCATCCATAAAGAGCGGGATTGGTTTGCTTCGGCGGGAATTGAGGTATCCGGCAGAGATGGTTCACGGAAGCCAGCTCAACATTTGTTGCCGAGCATCTTTCTGACCAGCCCACCAGTCAAAGACGGCCGGCTTTCTCCTGATCGGACAAGGCTTTGAGAACAGCAAAGTCCATCTCAGCGCGTGGCTCCATCAGGGCTATCTCGCTGGCGACTTTCGATCAGTGACAGAACTCGCCGAGATCACCAGTGGACCGGCTATGGAACGGACGGCGCTGTGCTTCGTAGTAGGATCCGGCTGGATCCGAAATTGCGAGAAGCCTGACATCAGCCTGCCATCGCCGCCTAATTGCCCGGCGATGTGGGAGCCGTCTTGTGAGCACGCGGATCATCGATCTCTCGTGACCGATGGCGATAGAAGCAAAACACCACAAAATCCGAACGATAGAGATACGGATTTAAATGCACTATTTCAATAGCTTAATGGAAAGCGCATAGTCATATTTATGGAACCTTTCGACTTATGCCGCTTACTCGGTTGGCAAAGCGAGACGGATCCACGAATTCCTATAAAATATTATCTGAACCGCATGCCTTCACAACTGCTGGCCATTGCAACTGGATCCAGCAAGCGATTCACGGTCCTAACAACCCGATCATTGGAAACGGTAGCCAAGCTGCCGCGCATTGCCATGTAGTCGGCAAGCATCGAACGCAGAGCGTTCTCCAACGCAAACACGAAGGGGTAGATCGACGAAAATTCTTTCACATTGCGGGTATAGATCCTGTGGAGCACGAGCCTCTGCTCAGGTGTCGGTATCTGCTGTAGAGCTTGGAGCTGAACCGCTTCGCGAATACTGCAGCTGTAATGCTAGTCGAGCCTCAGCGTGTGAACGATCTTCCAGTTCTCAATCGGCACGGATTGTGCCGAACTGATGACGGAGATGGCGTCAAAGCGGATGGTTTCACCTGAAAATTCCTGTTTGAGGGCGGCAAGTACGCTCGCTCGCTGCTCGGCCGTCACGCCATAAGCGAGCGAGATATGCGGCATGAACGTATCAACAGAGCCAGTACCGAAAGCCTCGACCGCACGGGTTTTAAGATGCTTGAGCCGACCGGCCGGTTCGAAGCCGGCATAGAGTGAGCGGAAGAACTGCGGCAGTCCGTGGATGATGGTGACGGGAGCCGAGAAGGCGATCTCCCCGGCAAAATTCCCATCGACAACACCGGCAAGATCTTGGGCTGTTCTTTGCATGTCCTCGACCAACGTCAGATGCGGCATGAAGCGCGGCGTACCGAGCTGGTCGGCGAGGCGGTTGACGGTTGCCTGAAGGCGTTCAAGATCGGAGGCTGCGGGTTGCAGCCAAATGGAATGCCAATCGCTCATGTTTTGATGTCCTTCGTCCTTCACTGGGCGAGCGATGTCCGGTCCACCTTCATCGACCGCACCGTGTCACGCATGATAAGCGGCACATCCAGCTGCGTAACGATTGGCGGAGCGGAGGGATTTGCCAGCCGCTGATCGAGAATGCGCAGGATTTCGCGGGCCTGTTTTTCGGCACTTTGCTGGAAGGTCGTCAGCCTGTAGGCGCCCCAGCTGGCCTCAGGGATGTCGTCGAAACCGATGACCGAGAGATCTTCGGGGAACCGCAAACCCAGCATGTTGCGGGCATAATCCATGAGCCCGAGCGCCATCAGGTCGTTAACACAGAACACGCCTTCGACGCGTCGTGCGGGAGAGAGCAACAGCGAGGCGGCCAGACTGCCACCCTCGTAATCCGTGCGCTCGGCCCGCTCCACGAAGACGTCTAGCCCTGCTGTGCGGGCGGCTTCGACATAGGCCTGCTCGCGCTCCAGGAGGTTGGGGCTGCCCACGGCCGAGGTGACCATGCCAACGCGCTGCATTCCTCGCGCCGCAAAGGCCTGCACGGCCGTGGCGGCGGCCAGCTTGTTGTTGACGCGGATGTGGTCAGGACCTTCTTCATTTCGGCCGATGGCAATGAGCGGCTGACCGTTGCGCTGGGCAAGCTCGATGAAGGCGCGCGATGGCATCCCCGATAGAACCACCGTGGCCTGGGCCCGATAGCGCAGCAGATTGGCGTGAGACGCCTGCCCGCTCGCAGTGCTATCTGTGGTAATGAGAACCGGCACGCGACCGCTTTCAATGAGCAGACGGGAGAGCGTCGAGATCTGCAGTGAGCGGAAGGGCGTTTCGGTATCGGAGGCGATCATGCCGACCAACTGGCTGCGGTTGGCGAGAAGCCCGCGCGCCAGATCGTTGACCTGATAACCCAATTCCTCAGCGGCGCGCATGACTTTCGCGCGCGTTGCCACAGATACGCTGGCGCCGTTGGTGAAGGTGCGCGAGACAGCGGAACGGGAGACGCCAGCGCGCTCGGCCACTTCATGGGCGCTGATATAGCGTGGCAGGCCTGAGATTTCCGTATCTTCTTTCTCCCGCATCAGCGTCCCACCTTGGAAAGCACATCCGCCTTGAGAAAACGTTCGATGACGATCATGAAGGCGATGGACGGAACCAGCAGGATGAGCGCGGTGATTGAGGCGATCTGGTAATTTCCACCCGAGCCTGCGGTGTAGAGCAGCAGCGGCAGGGTGGAAATATCGGGTGCACCGACGAAATAGGTGCCGGTAAATTCGTCGAGCGATTCCAGAAAGACGAAGATGGCGCTTGCCAGCAGGCCAGGGGCTGCGATCGGCAGCGTGATATCGCAGAAGGTTTTGAACGCCGAGGCACCCATGGAGCGTGCCGCTTCCTCAAGCTCGCGGTCAATAGCAGAAAAAGCCGCCGTAGCGATCCATACCGCATAGACGAGGCCATGCGTGACATGGACGAGGACGACGCCGACGACAGTGCCGTTCAGCCCCAGCTGATAGAAAAGACGCGCGATATTCACATAGACCGGCAGGTTCGGAAACGCCTGCGGGATCAGAAGGACAAGCAGGATGGCACCACGGAACGGCAGTTTCAGCCGCGCCAGCGCATAGCCCGCGGGGATAGCAAGGCCAATCGAGAAGATGACGGTGAGGCAAGCAATGATCACGCTCATGGTCAGCGACGTCGTGGCATTGCCGCGCGGGGAAAAGACGCTGACCCAATAGGAAAAGCCGTATTGCAGAGGTAGCGCATGGGGGAAATACCATTTCTCCGCAACGGCCCAGAGCACGAGATTGGTCAATGGGCCGAAGATCGCGAAGGCAAGAAGCCCGAGGCCAAGGGCCCGGGGTACCCACTTGAGGTCAATCATGGTCTTATTCATCGATGTTCCCTAATCGTCTGGCGTAGGTAGACCCATCCCACAAGGCTGGTCGTCAAGAGCGAGATGACGCCAAGTGCATTGGCGACGCCGTAATCTCCATAGGCGTTAATGCGGAAGGCCATGCTGGCGGTGATCATGGTCGGTGATTGCGCGTTGATCATCAGCGGCACGGAGAGAACCGACATCATGGTGACAAAGCTAAGGATGAGACCCACGAGCAGGGTGGGAAGCACCTGTGGCAGGATGATTTCGATGAGGATGCGCAACCGGCTTGCGCCCAGATTGCGCGCGGACTCGATCATCGAGCGGTCAAGCGAGGCCATCGCGCCAGCCAGTAGCAAGGTCACAAAGGGCGTCTGCTTCCAGACGAATGCAATCACAATGCCACGCCAATCGAGAAAGCTGGTTGTCTGCATGGGTGTCAGAATATCTGCCTGCATGAGAAGGCTGTTCATCAAGCCGTTCTTGGCAAGAAAGGTTCTCAGAATCTGACCGACGACGATGAACGGCACGAAAAGTGGCCAGCGGTAGAGCCAACGCAGGATCGCCACGGCGCGTGGGTTGGAGCCAAGGGTCAGATATCCGCCAATCGAGATGGACAGAAGCCCGATCAACACCGCAGACAGGCTGACGATCACAATCGTGAAGGCAATATCGCTACTGTAGAGTTCGAATGCCTTTTGAAAATTGGCAAAGCCGAACATGCCGTCCACCGAAAAAGCCCCGGTGATGGAGCTCACCAGAGGCACGATGAAGAGAAGCAGCACGATGACCAGCGCTGGCATGACCAGCAAAAGTCCGAGAAGCGGGATCGGCATGGGTTTCACCGAATTTATGTTTCGATCAGGTTTTGCCATTTCTGGCAGCAAGATTGCCGGGCGGCGATTTTCACGTCGCCCGGCAGGTATTCGATCAGTTGCCGACCTGGCGCTCGTACGCTTCGAGGATCGCCTTGTTGTAAGGTGCAATCGGGAAGGCCTTGCCGTTCTTGGCGAGGTCGGCCGGGCCGATATCGGTAAACAGCTTTTCCCAGGTTGCCTTGTCGAGCTTGGCCTGAACGTGTTGCGCGTCAATGCCTGGGTACCAGTTGAAGCGCTCGACAATGCCCTTGGCCTGGACTTCCGGGCTGGTGGCCAGGTTGACGAACTTTTCAGCCAGTTCCTTGTGCGGCGCCTTTTCAGGAATCGTGTAATGCATCGGCTGGCCGGGCATGCCGGGGGCGGGAAGAACCAGCTTCATGTCCGGCGGCAGCTTGCCGGTGGCCTTCCAGCTATAGAACATGTCAACCCAGACCGGGCCGATGGCGATTTCGCCGCGGCTCAGCATATCCAGCGTCCCGGCATTGCCGGGCGTCAACGTGGCATTCGTGGTGAAGTCCTTTAGCTTGGCGAAGGCCGGTCCCCACTTTTCGGCTTCACTTGCCTCGAATGGCCCCTGCTGCAGCTTCTCGCCGTCACCTGCAAAGGCGTAGATCCAGCCCATGACGAAGCTGACGCCGGAGGCGCCGCCCTTGATGCCGTTATAGCCGAACTGCTTGGGGTGTTCCTTGGCCCAGGCAACAAGCTCCTCGTAGCTCTTCGGCGGCGTTGCAACCAGCGCCGGGTTGTAGGCAAGGGCCGTCTGGCTGTTGAACATCGGCATGACATAGCCATCGACATTCGTGCCGAGCGCCATCTTGGCATTCTCGCGCGTCACCAGCTTGCCGCTCTCGATCTGGTCGCGGTACTTTGCAAGATACTTTTTCTCGACCATCGGACCGACGAACTTTTCATGCACCACGGCAACGTCGGCATCCCAGGTTGCAACGTTGGCGCCAGCCTGCGCGTCAAAACGCTCCAGGATTTTTTGCGATCCGGCATCACCGGGGCCTGTGCCAACGGCGCGAACCTTGACGCCGGGGTTCTGCTGTTCAAACAGCGGACCCAGATAGTCGTTGATGTAGTCGACCATGTTCTGGTCACCCGCCGTCATGACGGTCAGATCTTCAGCCATGAGCGGCGAGGTTGTCAGCCCGAGGGCGAGCAGGGAATAGGCAAGGGTTTTCATCTCATCAGTCCTTTTCGAGGTGATTACAGACAGTTGAAGCGTATGCGAGGCAGGGAAATGGTGTTGCAGGAGCCCTCAAAGGCTCCCAGGGCCACGCGATTAAGGGTGCTGGAAGATATAGAGCGCCGGTTCGGGCACCGTGATTTCGACGGCCCCCCCCTCTTCGAAGCGCGTAGCGGCATCCACAATCAGGCTGGTTTCACCGAGATGGACGACATGGCGCCAGAGCCCGCCGGGATAGCTGACCTGCGCAACGGTACCGGTCAGAACAAGACCATCCCGCTCCGAGCCGGACGCAGCATCCGCCGCGGTCATCCGCAACGTTTCGCTCCGAAAACGGGCAATCGCAGGCCCCGACGCAAGCCGTCGATCGCCGCGGTTGATCACGGCTTTGCGGTTGTTCCGGCCTTCGGAGATGCCAATGCTGTTGCCGGAAACCTCGACGTTGATCTCGACGATGTTTTCGGCACCCATGAAAGCCGCCACAAAGTCCGAGTTCGGCTGGTTGTAGACCTCCTGCGGAGTGCCGGCCTGAGCGATCTCGCCACCATTCATGATGACGATGCGATCGGCCATGACCATGGCTTCCTCACGATCGTGGGTCACGTGCACGGCGGTGATGCCCAGCCGGCGCTGCAATGCGCTGATTTCGTGACGAACAGTGAGACGGATGCGCGCGTCGAGGTTGGAGAGCGGCTCATCGAGCAGCAGGATGTCCGGATTGATCGCGAGCGCACGGCCAAGTGCAACGCGCTGGCGCTGGCCGCCGGAAAGTTCGGCCGGTTTGCGGTTGCCCAACGCTTGCAGTCCGAGGAGCGCCTTCATCTCGTCGATGCGCTGGCGAGCTGCTTTTGACTCAACGCGACGCAACTTGAGACCATAACCGATATTCTGATCGACCGTCATATGCGGCCAGAGCGCATAGGACTGAAACACCAGCGCCATGCCACGCTTGTCTGGCGGCTGGCGCGTAACATCGCGGCCGCCAATGGAAATTGTGCCCTCAGTGGGCGTGTTGAAACCCGCAACGGTTCGCAACAAGGTTGTTTTGCCACAGCCGGACGAGCCGAGCAGAGCGACGAACTCGCCCTTGCGCACGGACAGATCGATCCCCTTCAGGATCTCATTGTCACCGTAGCGCACGCGGGCGTGCGATATATTCAGGTAGCCTTCCATCGGTCCCTCCAATACCAATGAACATTGCACAGCTGTGCAACGATTTTATGACACCTTGCCCTGAGATGGCAAAAGGTGCCTCAACGCGTCTCCTCCCGAGACGCGTTAAGTGGTATGCGCATAATATCGCTGATCGGTTCGGCAAGGTCCGGAACGCATGCCAGCACAGGACCACCGTGCAGGATCTTTTCGCGACCTTCGAATGAGCAGACCCTCCCGCCTGCCTCTTCGACCATCAGCAATCCAGCCATGCAATCCCAGGAATTCATGTGGCGCTCGACGTAAGCTTCATTGCGTCCGTCCGCCACGTAAGCCAGTCCCAATGCGCCGGAGCCTGCTCGGCGAACGTTAAAGCCGAACTCAAGCAAACCATCCATCACGCCAAGATAGTCATGCTTTTCAATGCGTGAAGACCATCCAAGCTCCACCGTTGCAGCCTCCGCCGCAGCGACGCTGGAGACCTGAATCGGCCGCCCATTCAGTGTTGCGCCGAGGCCGCGCCGGGCAAAGTGAAGTTCACGCAGCACCGGATTGTAGATCGCGCCGAATTCGGCGCGCCCTTTTTCGACATAGGCGATTGCGATGCAGAAATGCGGGATGTTGCGGGCAAAATTGGCCGTGCCATCGATCGGATCGACGACCCAGAGTGTGGCCGCGTCGTCGCCGCCACCCTCCTCGCCAAAGAAACCATCATCCGGATAGGCTTCGGCAATGGCTTGGCGCAGGAACGCTTCGCAGCGCCCGTCAAACTCGGTCAGATAGTCTTGGCGGCCCTTCATCTGCACAGTTCGGACCTGCCCAAAGCCATGCATCACGAGTTCGCCCGCACGAATGATGATTTGCCTGCAGAAATCCACCTTGTCGTTGAGCATCCGCGTCATCCAGAAATGCGATGTATAATATTTGCACAGCCGTGCATTCTTGTAAACCGCTTCAGAAGAAGGTTTTGGCGTCACGACACGGAAGTGACGTTGTTGCACCGATCCGTTGGCTGCAGATATCAGGCTGTCGGTTTTCGCGTCAGTTTGATCCATTTTCCATTATGCGGCGATCCACTTACTCCAGATAAAATTGTTGCCGGACAATCGACTACACCGGATCTGGTGGGACAACGCGAAATGGAAAAGCGGGTTAAATCCTGCTGAAACTCAACAGCACGATGCCATACACACCATCGGCTAAGGAAACCGGTGTTCCTTGCCGCTTAGCGGCGTGGCGTAGACCACAGATCCCAAGGCGATCTCAAAATCACCGGGCACGCGGGCGACGATCTGCTTCAGCGTAGGGTGGTCGAGGTAGACGACGGTGTCTGCGCCAAGCCGCTCGATATGGCGCACCTGACCCTGCCATTTGCCCTCGCTCTTTGACAGCGCAAGATGCTCGGGGCGGATGCCGTAGGTGGCGCAACCCTCTGCGGCGGCAATCTCGCCATCGTAGAGGTTCATTTTCGGCGATCCGATAAAGCCAGCGACGAAGGGGCTGACCGGATTATTGTAGAGATCCATCGGGGAGCCGACTTGTTCGATGTGTCCAGCATTCAGGACCACGATCTTGTCGGCCATGGTCATCGCCTCTACCTGGTCGTGGGTGACGTAGATCATGGTGGCGCCGAGTTTGGCGTGCAGGTCGGTCAGTTCCATGCGCATCTGTGAGCGAAGCGCTGCATCGAGGTTGGAGAGCGGCTCGTCGAACAGGAAAACCTTGGGATTGCGGATGATCGCACGCCCGATCGCGACGCGCTGGCGCTGCCCCCCTGACAGAGCCTTCGGCTTACGGTCGAGGAGATGGGTGAGCTGCAGGCTTTCCGCTGTCTTATCAACTTTCTCGGCGATCTCGCCCTTAGGTCGCCCGGCAAGTGACAGGCCGAAGCCGATGTTCTCGCGCACCGTCAGATGCGGATACAGCGCATAGGACTGGAAAACCATCGCAATCCCGCGCTTCGACGGCTCGGCATGGGTCACGTCCTCGCCGTCGATCACGATCTGGCCCGAACTCGACGTTTCCAGCCCCGAAATCATCCGGAGCAGCGTGGACTTGCCGCAGCCGGACGGACCGACGAAAACGCAGAACTCGCCCTTCTCCACCGTCAGATCAATGCCCTTGATGACCTCGAGGCTGCCGAAGCTCTTGCGGATGTCCTTGAGAACGACACTGGTCATGCGACTATCCTTTGACGGCACCGGCGGTCATGCCGGCCACGATCTGGCGGTTGAAGAAGATGTAGACGATAAGCGGCGGGATGGTGACCAGCAGGATGTTCATGAAGAGCAGATTGAACTGCGTCTGGAACTGGCCCTGGAAGTTATAGAGCGTGAGCTGCACCGTCACGTTTTCCCGGCCCGGCAGGTAGTAGAGCGGGTTGGTAAAGTCGTTGAAGATGGTGATTGATTGGACGACGATCACCGTCACCGTGACAGGTTTCAGCAGCGGCAGGATCACCCGGAAGAAGATCTGCAAGGGCGTTGCCCCGTCGATCAGCGCCGCCTCATCGAGGTCGCGGGGGATGGTCGCTATAAAGCTGCGGAACAGGAGCACGGAGAAAGCCAGCCCATAGGCAACCTGGATGAAGATCATGCCGGTGATCGTCTTGAAGAGACCGATGGACTGCAGCACCCAGATTGTCGGCACGACTGCAGGCGGTATCATCAGGCCCGCGAGCACAAAGCCGTAGATCACCTTGTTCCAGCGCGAGGGACGTCGCTGCAGGACATAACCGACCATGGCGCCAAAGAGCACGAGCAGTGTCACCGCAAAGACCGTGATGACGGTCGAGTTGAAATAGGCGAGCAGCAGCAGATAGTTGCGGGTCTGCAGAACCTGCAGGAAGTTTTCCCACAAATGCCATTCAACAGGCCAAGTGAACGTCAGGCGTGAGGCGTCCTGGCGGTTTTTTGCTGCCGTCAGGAAAATAAAGACGAAGGGCAGGATGAAGATGATGGACGCAAGGGCGAGCGAGACGATCCCCGTGGAGAGCTGACGACGGGTCATAGATCCACCTCCCGGCGATTAAACCACGCTGTGAGCGGCAGGATGATCAGCGCAATCAAAAGGAAGAGGATGACGTTACCAGCCGTTGAGAGACCATAGAAGCCAGCCTGGTATTGCTTGTAGATGACGCTTGCGAGCACATCCGAGGAAAAGCCCGGGCCGCCCCGGGTCATGGCCCAGATCAGATCGAAGCTGCGAAGGCCGCCGATGAGAGAGAGCGTCACCACGGTGACGGTTGCCGGACGCACCAGGGGCACCGTAACGCGAAAGAACATCTGTGTGCGGGTGGCACCGTCGATCCGTGCAGCCTCATAGTAATCCTGGCTGATCGTTGCGAGACCGGCAATATAGATCAGCGTCGCAAGGCCGACCCCTTTCCAGAGATCGACAAGGATGACCGAGTAGAGCGCCAGCGACGGATCGGTCAGCCAGCCTGGACCTGGAAGTCCGATGGCACTCAGCGCCACATTGATCATGCCGTTCGTCGGATGCATCAGCACCGCGAAGGTGATCCCAATTCCGATGGTCGACACGAGGACGGGAAAGAAGACGATGGTTCTCAGAAACCCTTGAGCCCATATTCCCGATGTCAAAAGCACGGCGAGCAGCAAGCCAAGGACGGACTTGGTGGCCGACGTTGCGATCGCATAGATCAGCGTGTTGACTGTGCCCTGGATCAGGAAAGGCTCCCGCAGGAATTGCCGGTAGTTCTCGAAGCCGATGAACACAGCCGAGAACAGGTCCCACCGCGTCAGACTGAACCAGAAGGACGCGAATGTCGGTGCTAGGAACAGCACCGAAAACACGATGGCAGCCGGCAGCACGAACCAATAGGGATAGGGGGATTTCTGCGTAACCATGTCTCTTCTCCGATGCAGATCCCGCCCGGATCTGGGAGACCGGACGGGGCTCGACTGGCGGGAGGTTACCAGTTCGGCAGGCCGAGTTGCTTGGCCTGCTTTTCGACATCCCGGTCGTAGAGTGCAACAGCTTCGGCAGCCGGACGGATGCCGGAGCCGACTTCTACCGTAATCTGCTCGAGCGCCGGGCCTTTGACCGGTGACAGGAATTCGAGCGCAGGCGCAGTGCCACCCTCGGCTTCGAAGTAGGGCAGCATGTCCTTGACGGCCTGCGGCACATCGGCGGGAAGCTGGCAGTCCTTGATCAGATAGGGCCCCGAGGGAACAGCCTTCGCCATCAGTTCGCAGGCTTCCTTGGAGGCAACCCAATCGAGGAATTTCTTGGCTTCTTCGCCGTTCTCTGCACTGGACGGACTGTAAAGCGCAGATGGCATCCAGACAGTCAGGCCATTCTTTGCGGCATCATCGCCCGGCTGGGCGAAGAAACCCAGATCAGCCAGATTGTCCGGATAGTTTTGTGCGACGTTGCCGATACCGAAGGTCAGCATCGGATAATGGGCCGCCTCCCCTGTCGCCACCATACGCATGCCGTCATCGAACTTGGCAGCACCGAAATCGGCGTTGAACAATCCGGCCTTCCCGGTCTGCTCGAGGCGTTCGAAACCCTTGGCAGCCGCGGGTGTCGTTGCGAATTTTGCCTTGTTCTCGGTGAAGTCCTTGGCAAAATTCGGGGCTGCCGCGTTGACGTTGTAGTAGTCGGCCAGCACGAAGAGCTGGGATGTCCAGGTGTCGCCGTAGGTCTGAGCGATGCCGACTTTACCGGCCGCCTTTGCCTTCTCGCTGTTGGCGATGAAATCGGCCCAGGTCTTTGGCACTTCTAGCCCGAGTTCTGCGTAGATCTTCCTGTTGTAGAAGATGCCGCCGCCCATTGCGGGGCCGAAGGGAACGCCGCGCACGCTGCCATCCGCGGCGCTGACGACCGGCTTGAAGTTCTCGGAGATATTGCCTGCGTTCGGCAGACCGGAGAGATCGGCCAGCGTATTCTCCGGCTTCAGCGCCTTAAACAGCGAACCGGTGTTGTACTGGAAGATGTCAGCCATCTCGCCGGTTGCAAGTCGCGTCTTGACGATATTGTCCCCTTCAGCCCCCCCTGCGCGGTTCTCGATGTCGAAACTGATGTCAGGCCGCTTCTCGCTGTAGGCCTTGGTCAAAACATCCAGAAAACTCACCGTTTCAGGATTGGTATCCGCCAGGATGGAGAGCGTTACGTCGGCATGGGCGGCACTCGCCAGAAGACCGGCAAGCGATGCGGCCAGGATTGTTCTTGCAGTCATTCTCATGGTCGTTTCCTCCTCTATTGACCACTTGATCATTCACGGGCCCCGGGCAGCGCCCGCGGCCGCATCAGATGCTGAACGTAATGATGTGCTCTCCCGCCTTGAGGTCGATATCCATCTGGCTTTCGACGGACTGTCCATTGACCGAGACGTTGCTGCGGATGCTCGCTGCCTTCAGCGACGCGGCGACCCCTTGCGGAAGCACGACGCGATAGGTCACCTGATCTCCCACCAGGCTCCACTCGGCTTCGATCCTGCCTTGCCTCACATCGTGCCAAGCCTTGACGGGCGACAGCGCCGGCAAAATTGCCGGGTCCAGCTCAAGGTTTGAAAAACCTGCACCTTCTGGCGTCAGCTTCAAGCCGGCGACATCTTCAAACAGCCACTGGCAAACGGCGCCATAGGCATAATGGTTGTAGCTGTTCATATCCGGATCGTAGATCGAGCCGTCCTCGGCCACCGCGTCCCAGCGTTCCCAAATGGAGGTAGCACCTCGTTCCACCTGATAGAGCCAGCCCGGCACTTTGCGATTGAGGAACACTTTCTCGGCGAGTTCGAGCATGCCGAGACGAGTGAGCGCCGGAAGCAGCGCGGGTGTGCCGATAAATCCTGTACCGATGACGCCATCGGTTTCCTCAACCACCCGGCGGAAATAGGCCTTGCCCGCCTCCTTGTAGTCATCGGGGACGAGACCATGCAGGAACGCCAGCGCCCAGGACGTCTGGTCGTTATGCGCGATCCGACCGGAGGGCGAAAAGAACTCTGTACGGAAGGCGGCGCGGATTTCCTTCACACGCTCGTCCAGGCGGCGTGCCTCGTCGTCACGACCGAGGATGCGAGCGATACGGGCGGCGATCTGTGTCGAGATGAAATGGTAGAGAGTGGCGGCACAATCGTCAGCGACGGTCTGTCGCGGCTTACGGTTATCGCCGACGGGCTGAAGCCAGTCGCCAAAGGTGAAGCCGTGATCGCCCCACTCGGCCGGTGGGCGGATGATCGGGCCGTTGGAAATGCCCCAGAGATAGTCGAGCCATTTGATCATGGCCGGGAAGCACTCCGCCAGAACCTCCCGGCTGCCGTAATGCAGGTAGAGCTGCCAGGGGATGATGACGATCGCATCGCCCCAACCGGTCGAGCCTGCCCAGTCGCCGCGCGCATCGATCGGATGCAGCCGCGTCGGATCGGGCGAGAAGTGCGGAACCGCACCATTCCTCCGCTGGTCATGCATGACGTCGCGAAGATATTTGATCAGGAAACGTTCGCTGTCCGCGAGCCAGCAGGCGGTGCCTGCGAAGACCTGTGCGTCTCCCGTCCAGCCGAGGCGTTCATCGCGCTGCGGGCAGTCCGTGGGGATCTCGATGAAGTTCGATCGCTGCGACCAGATGGTGTTTTCGACGAGCCGATTGACCGCGGCAACGCCTGTGGTGATGCCACCGGTGGCGACCGGTACCGAGCTGATCGGCACCATCTCGATGGAAAGGAGGCTGACGTCTCCTTTGAGTGTTACCCGGGCATAGCGAAAGCCCATGAAGGTAAAGAGCGGGGCATAGGTTTCCTCGCCTTCGTCGGACAGGATGTAACGCAGCTCGGCGCGAGCGCTGCGATAGTTTCGGTTGTCGAAAGCCTTGTCCGGTCCGAGGATCTCGGAGTGCTCGACGCGGACCGACGCGCCCGGCTTTCCGCTGACGCGGAGCCGAATGTACGCGCCGGCATTCTGACCGAAATCATAGAGACTTCTGCCTTCTGCATCCTGCCACTGATCGATCGGCACGCGCGGTGCGAGCTCCTTCACCGCGTCCGCCTCGTGCGGCACGAGCAGGCCTTTGTCGAAATCGAGCAGGTCTATGCCAGCTTCGGCGCGAGGCTGTATGCGAGCATCGTAATCTTCGCCGAAATAGATACCGTTGCGCGTCACCCGGGAGAAACCGCTCTTCCAGCTCGAATCGGTGACCAGCAGTGCTGCACCGTCCGCCTCGATTTCGGCGATGGCCGCAACGCGGTCACCCCAGCAATTGAAGATCGGGTTGGAGGCCCAAAGCAACTGGCTGCGATACCAGCCGTCGCCAAGCCAGATCTCGATCCTGTTTTCGCCGACCTGAAGAAGCTCGGACACCTCGTAGATCTGATAGGCGATCCGGTCGTCGTAGCAGGTCCAGCCTGGCGTTAGGAGATCCTCACCGACGCGCTTACCATTGATGAAGGCGCGGTAGAGACCGAGCGCAGAAATCCTCAAAGTTGACGTCGAGGGGAGGCTATCCACCTGCCAGGACGTCTGCACGAAGGTGCCGTCCGTCCCCTGCCCCTTGTCAATCTCGGGCGCAATCATCTCAGCTCGCGCAAACGGCTGACTACCGGATACCATAATCGAGCCTGCCAGAGAGGGCCTGTCCATCATGTCTCTTCTCCCGCCGATGCATACCCATCGGGCCGCACCGTTCATTTTGTGTATCGTTCTATGTATATCATTCTACAAACTCGTTTGCCGCGCAAGCACTTTTTGCATATAGTATATATCGGGATCATGCGCAGACGGGATTATCCATGGAAAAACAGAAGCTTGGCCTACCGACGGATCGCGTGACGATCCGCCATGTCGCCGAGCATGCGGGCGTTTCGGTGGCCGCCGTGTCCAAGGTTCTGCGTAATGCCTATGGGGTCTCAGATGCCCTGCGGACCAAGGTCGAAAACGCCATCGACCTTTTGAAGTATCGTCCCTCCACAGCAGCGCGCGCCATGCGTGGCCGGACTTACACTGTCGGCATCCTTGTCGTGGAACTCACCAACCCGTTCGTCCCGGTTCTCCTCGAAGGGATCGATGCCGGGCTGGCAGAGGCGAATTATAAAGCGATGGTCGGCGTCGGCCGCGCGGCCTCCAAGCTTGAGACATCGATGATCGAGTCGATGATCGACACCAGGATGGATGGCTTAGTCCTGATCGGGCCGCAGATCTCTGGAAGCGTGGTGGCGCAATATGCAAAACAGATCCCCATCGTCGCCATTGCCCATCACGAACCCCAGGCGATCTTGTACGACACTGTCAATTCGGACGATTTCGCGGGGGCGCAGATGGCCGTCCAGGCTCTGGCATCGCGGGGCTACAGCGATATCGCCATGCTGAGCTACGACCGGTCGGACAGCCCCAGTTCTGTCGTCGCGGTGCAGCGTGAGGCGGGGTACGAGGCGGCCATGGCTGCGATCGGATTGGAAGACAAGACACGGATCATCCGCCATCCCCATCCGAGCGAACCAAGGACGAACGAGCTGGCGGCCTTGCTCTCTTCGAAAGACAGACCGCGGGCGATCTTCGCTTGGTCAGATCTCGATGCCATTCCGCTGCTGGCGGCCTGTCACGAGGCGGGTGTCGACGTCCCCGGCACCCTTGCCGTCATCGGCTACGACGACTGTTCGCTCGCAGGACAGCCGGCCGTCAGCTTGTCGAGTATCAATCAAGACCCACACGCGCTCGGTGCCCGCGCCAGCGAGTTACTGCTTAGCCGCATCGAGGGGCGTGAAGAGGCGCAGCATGTGGTGGTCCAGCCGACGGTCTTGCTCCGCCGCAGCGCCTGATTTCGTCGGGGCAGCGTGCGTGAACGCAACTGGCTGAATGAATTGCCTTGCCAGTAATCGCCTTTGGTCGCGAGCGGCTGATGAACAGCGAACGCGGTTCATCAGATACGGAGTTTTGAAATGCTGGGTTTTGGCGGTGCGGATGCGAAAGCCGTACTTGAAGCAATGAGCAAGTCACAGGCCATCATCGAATTCAAGCTGGATGGCATCATTTTGACGGCCAACGAGAATTTCTGTCGTGCGCTGGGCTATCAGTTGCAAGAAATCGTTGGCAAACACCACCGGATCTTTGTTGACCCAACAGAAGTGAACTCGCCTGACTACCGAGACTTCTGGGCAAAGCTGTGCCGTGGTGAGCACGATAGCCGCCAGTACAAGCGTATTGCGAAAGACGGCAAGGAGGTCTGGATCGAGGCTTCCTACAACCCCGTGCTCCGCGGCGGAAAGCCATACAAGGTCGTAAAGTTCGCGACCGATATCACATCCCATAAACTGAAGGGTGCCGAAGACAGCGGAAAGCTAGATGCTCTTTCTCGGGCTCAGGCTATAATTGAGTTTACGCCGGACGGCGAGTGGACTTGCCTCGGAAAAGTGGAGAGGCATTTTCAGATCAAGCGGCCAGTCTCTCGAACTGTGCGGGGCTTAGGTAGTTAAGCGCCGAGTGCCGACGGGTGGGATTGTAGAAGCCATCGATATAGCGGGCAATGGCATTTTCAGCCTGGTTTCGGGTTTGATAGATCGTCCTCCAGATCAGCTCTGATTTCAACGTCTTGAAGAACGTTTCGACCATGGCATTATCATAGCAATTTCCCTTTCCCGACATTGAGATCAAAATGCCTTTGCTGCGCAGGAGCGCCTGATAGTCGATAGAACAATATTGACTGCCACGATCGGAATGATGGACCAGGCCAGGCTTTGGACGCCGCATGACAATGGCCTTGCGAAGAGCGTTGAGTGCCAGTTCGCGGTGCAGCCGGTCACCAACAGCCCAGCCGACGACGCGGCGAGAGAACAGGTCGATGACGACGGAAAGATACAGCCAACCCTCGCGGGTCCATACGTAGGAAATATCAACACCCCATTTCTGATTGGGGCCGATTGCGGCGAAGTCCTGATCGATGATGTTGGGTGCAATCGGGAAAGCATGCTGGCTGTCGGTCGTGCGCTTGAACCGACGCTTCTGCCGGGCATGCAGGCCATTGTCTCGCATCAGCCGTGCTGTGCGCCTCCGACCAATGGCAAAGCCACTGTCCTGCAATTCCCGCGTCATGCGTGGGCTGCCATAGGTCTCGTGAGACAGCGCATAGGCCGAGCGCAGATGCGCGAGCATCACCATGTCCTCGCGCTGCCGACGACTTGCTGGCCGGTCTTTCCAAGCGAAATAGCCACTCTGGCTGACGCCCAAAACTTTGCAGAGGCGGTGTGCGGGGAATTCATCTTTCGCCTCGTCGATGAAACGGAACTTCATCGACTTCCCTCCTTGGCGAAAAAAGTCGCGGCACGCTTCAGTATCTCACGTTCCTGCCGAAGGATTTCGTTCTCCCTGCGCAACCGTTTCAACTCGGCCGCCATGTCCTCGGTGGCAGCGGATACCGCCGGCGCATCCATCGCCCGATCACGGCTACGACCGATCCAGCGCACCAGCGTCGATAGGCCGACGCCCAGGTCCTGTGCGATCTCACGCTGAGTCCGCCCGCTCGTCTGCGCCAGCCGCACCGCTTCGGTCTCAAATTCCTTCGTAAAATTCTTCTGCTTCGGCATTCCGGTTTCCTTTCAACTCAAGAAAACCTCTCCACTTTTCCGAGGCAAGTCCACTTCTGGCCTTTTCCAAGACACGCACATCCTGGGAGCAGGACCTTTTCCGCCGTATCTACACCCAGCCGGATTTGACCAGCGCCGACCTCGATGAGGTCCTAGCGCTGGTCAAGATCACCGGATCGATCGAAGGTATCGTGTCTTCCGCGGAGGCGCTCCCGTTGACCGTGGAACACGTCCTTCACAGACCGCCGAACGCTCCGGCAGTTGTTCTTGGCTCGGTTGGGGACGTCCGCAATGCCATGCAGCTCGCAACCGGGCAAACGTTGACGTTCGCCATGGAGGGAATCACCGTCGTCTACGGCGAGAACGGCAGTGGCAAGAGCGGGTATTGCAAGCTGCTTAAGCAGATATGCCGGGCGCGCAGGGAGCGCACCGACGACATCGTGCTCGAAAATGCCTACGCGACGGGAACCAGGGGCAGGCCCGCGCTGAAGGTCAAGTTTCAGGTCGGAACGGACGATCCGACCCACCAAGACTGGGAAAGCGGTTCCGCACCACCGGAGGCGCTATCGAGGATAACGGTGTTCGACAGTCGCCTCGCGCCGCTCTACGCGGACAGGCAGGACAAGATCGAATTCCTTCCTGCGGGCCTCGACGTCCTGCCCCGCGTGGTCAAGGCTTGCGAGGAACTCATAGCGCGCCTCGCCGCCGAGATCGACCCGCTACGCAAGGTGGTCGCCACGGCGCTTCCCGAAATCCCTAAAGATACCCCGCAAGCTCTGGCGGTCGCGAAGCTCGTGGAGAAAACCCCAATCACGCAAGTCCCGACCGAGGCGGCGCTGCGTGATCTAGCTTCGTGGACAGAGGAAGACGACCTGGAGGAAGCTCGGATCGAGGAGGAAATCCGCAGTGACCCCGCGGCCCGCGCCAGAGAGAAATCCCGCGGCGCTGGTATCTTGGCAGGATATTCCACGGAGGTTGGCTCTGCCGAGATACTACTATCGGCTGCCGCGATCGGGAAGTTGAACTCGAAGATACAGAGTTACAACGCATCTAAGGAGGCGGCGGCTCTGGCAGCGATTGCAGAATTTCAAGACGACCCCTTCGCCACCGTGATCGGCTCCAACCCCTGGCGACAGATGTTCGGCTTCGCCGAGGAGGTCTACAAGACGACGTTTGGATGTGCCGAGCTCCCGACCCATGGCGAAAGCGAGGTCTGCCCACTTTGCGCGCAAGGTCTCAATGGCACGGCGTTCGACAGGCTTGACCGCTTTCGCAAGCTCGTGAGCAACGCCGCCGCAAACGACGCGGCGGAAAAGCTGAAGGTCGTCAAAGAAGCGCTGAAGGCGCTAGACGACCTCAAGCTGTCGACGCCCCAGCAGATTCGGACCTCTTTGGCTCCCTTTGGGCCGGAGGGAAGCGAGGATGGGCTGTTAGTGGAAACAATCGCGACATGGGCCGCCGCCGCCGGGACGCTTCTCGTAACAGCCATCGCGGCCGTGAAATCGTACTCGGTCATCGCTGACACCACGCTTCCCGAGGGCATTCCAGAGACGCTGAAGATGTGGCACGAACGGCTTCAGTTGTCCGCCTCCGGTGACATGGAAGCCGCAGCCGATCCCGACAGGATCAGCAAGCTCAAGTCGAGCCTACTGGACCTTAAGGCGCGCAAGGCGCTGCACGACAACATTGATCTTATCCTTCTCCGGCGGACACAGGTCATCGCTTTGATCAAGCTGTCAGGGTGCATAGCATCGAGACACTCTACGGCCATATCCAACAAGAATACAGAGCTTTGCGAGAAACACCTCACGGAAGACTTCAGGACGCAGCTTGTCGCCGAAATCAAGGAGCTTGGAATCGACTACCTCCCGGTTGTCGTCAGAGGGAAAACAGACAAAGGCGTGAGCTATGTCGGTCCTGACCTGACGAAGTCGATCACCGCCAAGACTTCCAATATTCTGAGCGAAGGTGAATTTCGCGCGCTCTCGCTCGCATGCTTCTTCGCGGAGGTCAATTCGATAGACGGCCATGACGGCATCATCCTCGACGATCCGGTCTCGTCGCTCGACCATCGGCACGTCCGTCAGGTCGTGTCGAGGATCGTCAGGGAGTCGAAGAAGCGCCAGGTCATCGTCTTTACGCACGAGTTGAGCTTCTATTACGAACTGTGGCATCAGGCGATGGAGGCATCGGTCCCCCTTGCCCGACATTGGATCGTCAAGACCGAGGAGCACGGCTTCGGAACGATCCGAAACGGTGCGTCGCCGTGGCAGGCGAAGAGCACGAAGGAGCGGCTGACCCACCTCGATACCCAACTGACGGCACTCTTGGCGTCGAAAGACCGCACGTCGGAAGCATACGAGCGGGGGATTACGGACATGTACACTGGTCTACGCGAGACCTGGGAACGCCTGGTGGAAGAATGGCTGCTCGGCGGCGTGATTGGCAGGTTCCAGCCCGGGGTTCAAACACAGAAGCTCAACAGCGTCGAAGTTAGGGAAGAGGATTTTACAACGGTCTCCTTCGGCATGCGCAAGGTATCCGAACTCTCCGGCCACGATTGGTCGAAAGGCCGCCTGCCCGCCGTGCCGAGTCCTGACGACATGAAAGCGGAACTCAAGAGCCTCCGAGGATACTTCGACGAGCTGAAAAAGCGCGGTGGTGAACTGGCTTCGAAACGGAAAGCATTGGTCAACGGGCCGACTGTCGGTAAGGTTATGGCCTGAGCCTACATTCGTCAAAAGCACGAAGCTGTTTGCGCCCTGGCGAATACAGGCGACTATCATGACCGGGAGTTCATAATCCCAAGAAATACGGAAAGCATGAGGGTTAACCAGATGTATCTCGAGGCATTTTCTGCGGCCGCGCTCCATGGACAGCTTCGTACAGCATAGATTCCCTATCCATCTATCGTCGGCTAGATTACCCCCCACGCCCGAAACCTCCCCCTGCCCGTCATCTCCCTCAAGCCCAGCTCCAAAACAATCCTCCGCGCCGCCTGCGGCGTGACGTCGAGCGTTTTCGCCACCATCCCGGCCGACACCAATGGCTTCGCCATCACCAGGTCGACGAGCTCGGGCAGCTTTGAAGATGTCCGACGCCCCTCGAGTTTTCGGTCCATCATCGTTTTCGCCAGCGTCAGCCGGTCATGCTCCTTCATCCCGATCTCAGCGGTCGCCAAAAATCCGTGGGCGATGGCGAGCAGCCGAATTTCGCGATCGCGATGCCGGCGCCGATCGACCGGAATGGTTTTCAGGCCAAGATTGATGGCAGCGAGATGCACCCCAGTGGAGACGCCCGCTTCCCGCAAGATGGAGGCGGCCAGCAGCCAGCCGAGCCAGGGAGCGTGCTGAAGCACGGAAAGTTCGTTCCAGGCGTCGAGAGCGACGATTGCCTGGAGCACCGCCGGCAAGTCTTGAGCCTTGCGCAGGACGCCGCGCCATTCGTCGAGCCGCGCTTCCTCGTCCCAGTCGAGATCGTAGATCATCGGATCTTTGTCCTGAGCGCTGCCACGGCCGGGCCGTTTGGCATTCTCGATCGCGGCCGACGATCGGGCCAACGTCGCATCGATGGCAGCAAGGTCGACGCCGGGGAGATCGTCCACGTCATCGACATCCTCCCCCTCCCCTTCCGCATCAATGGCGACAGCTCTGCGCACCGTGCCGGCGGCCTCCGCCGCCTCTGTACCGGTCAACGTGATCTCCGACGTTTGCCGCAAAGTTCGGATACCCTCTGCGGACAAGGCCCAGTCCGGCAACTGTGCAGCGATGCGACGGCGGGTGCGCAGCACGTCGCGGGCGATTGTCAGCTCGTGGGTTGGTGTGCGAATATCCCGCGTGGCGTCGTGCAGGACGAGGTCTTCCAGATGGACGAGCTCGCCGTCGATCCACAGCGAAGCGCAGGCGTCAACGAAGTGGGTGCGCTCGATCCAGCCGGCGCCGATCGCCGAACGGGCGATGCGTTCGTCCAGACGCGCCAGTTCGATGCCGGCGCGAAAAGCCGGCTCCATCAAGGCTGTCATGCTGATTTTCGCGAGATCGTAAGCCATTGAAATTATGGTAAATGATTTCTTAAAGGAACTCTATATGAATTTTACGGTTTGCCACATGGTATGATTGTGGGTTGGCGCTCTAACCATCGATAAGTAACCCTTATCGGAAGTGATTGATTTGACGGCTCTGAAAGCTTAAAGTCGCAGTCAACAACGGCGAAGATCAGAGCTGGACGCGCGAATTTCGATGACAGACAACTGGATGAAGAACAGCTCAGTCGCTGCGAATGGTCGCCTTGTGACGCTGGCTTCTCGCGAGCTCAACAAACCGACGTTTCACCTCTTCGAAGAGCGCCGGAGGCAGCGGCCCGTGATATCCGCTCTCGCTATCAACAGGGCGAACATCGGGCCCCGGCCAGACGAAACGATTGCTTTCGATCAGCACGATCCAGGATCGCTCGTCATCGAGACCCAGGCGGCGTTTGGTGGCCGGCGGGATTTCGATCGCATCTCGGGGATCGGATGGTGGGGAATGGGTGATCGGCAGGACACGTACTGCAGGTGTCCCGTCCTGAAGCGTCGCAACAATGGCCAGCACGAGAGCCGGGCGATCCTTGTCCCCCTCCTCTCGTCCGTCCAGATGCTGCCAATGCCAGAGATAGGAATAGCGAAAGACCCAGCCGACCTTGGGTTCAATCGGCAGCATTCTTGTCCATCAGCAGTTCAGCATTGAGATGATCCAGGCCCGGCTCCATCGTCGAAGCCTCGATCGCGGCAAGTTCGTCGTCACTGATCGCAGCCGTCAGATCGACCCGACGGTCCCGCTTGGCGAGACGAAGGTAATCCTCATAGGCCATGAGCACCGTGCGCGGCCGGCCGTTCTTGGTGATGATGACCGGCTCTCGCACGGCCGCATCCTGGTATGCGCCAAAATTCTTCGATACCGCAGCTGCTGTCACAATCGACGTCATGGCAGATCTCCTTTGTTCCGGAATATACGGGCTTTCCGGAACTTTTGCAAACCTAGTCGTACCGCGGGGCGCATGCCATGACGCGAAAGCCGCCGGTATCACTGCCGACGAACGAGTCGGTGTCGCGGCGTTTGGAAGAATTGGACACGATCGCCGCCGTTCTGCCATTGGAACGCCGAGACGAACTCGCCGAGCTGCTTACGGATCAGGATGTCGAGACACTCCGTCATCTCGTCAACGAGGGCATGGGCACGAACACGCTGCGCGCGCTTACCTCAGATCTCGCCTATCTACAGGCTTGGTCTTTGACAGCGACCGGCCGCTCCCTCCCCTGGCCTGCTCCTGAAGCGATGCTGCTGAAGTTCATCGCTCATCATCTTTGGGATGCGGAAAAGCGCCTGGCGGATCCCGAGCACGGAATGCCGGCCGATGTGGAGAACAAGCTTCGTCTCCAGGGCTTTCTTCGATCATCTGGTCCCCATGCGCCTGATACTGTACGCCGGCGCCTTGCCACCTGGTCGACGCTGACCAGATGGCGTGGGTTGCAGGGTTCATTCACCTCCCCTGCCCTTAAATCCGCCATCCGGCTGGCGGTCCGCGCAACGCCGCGACCGAAGAAGCGGAAGAGCGCGAAAGCCTTGACGGGCGACGTCCTCTCGAAGCTGATTGGCACCTGCCGGACCAACAGCCTGCGCGATATCCGGGACAAAGCGATCCTGATGGTTGCTTTTGCGTCCGGCGGTCGGCGTCGCAGTGAAGTGGCAGGCCTTCGAAAGGAACAGTTGGGCATGGAAGCGCCAATCCCGGTTGAAGGGTCAGCTCCCCTGCCCTCGCTGTCCATCCATCTCGGTCGCACTAAGACCAGCGGCGCCGACAACGAAGAGGTTGTCTACCTCACTGGCCGGCCCGTCGATGCGCTGAATGCTTGGCTGGCGCTCGCCAGGATAGACAAAGGCAGTGTGTTTCGCGCCATTGATCGCTGGGGAAATGTCTCAAAGCGAGCGCTGGATCCTAAGGCCATCAACGACATCGTCAAGCAGCGTGCCGCCATGGCCGGGCTGAACCCTGCGGAGTTTTCCGCCCACGGCCTGCGCTCCGGCTACCTTACCGAGGCAGCCAATCGCGGCATTCCGCTGCCTGAAGCCATGGAGCAGTCACGCCATCGATCCGTCCAGCAGGCATCGCAATACTACAACAGCGCCACCAGACGGAGCGGAAGAGCAGCAAGACTTATTGACTGAGAAGCGAATCGGCATCGGCTATAGCCGAATGGTTTAGGCAAAACTCGCCTCCCGCAAATTCGGCGCGGTTCAGTTTACACCCGTTCCACTTCACTGTGACGAAGGATGAACGCAGCTTCGGTGTCGAGCACTGTCGTCATTCCAGCTATTGCAGATATCTCATCGTGGTAGAACGCCACATTTCGACAGCGAAGGGAATGATCGCATCGTTGAAGTCGAAGCGGGGCGAATGCAGGCCGGGATTGTCACCCGTGGTGCGGGCAGCACCCAGCCAGAAATAACAGCCGGGCTTCTCGTTCAGCATGAAGGCGAAGTCTTCCGCCGCCATGGAAGGCGCGGCATCGATGACTTGCAGGTTAACCGCAGCCGCCTGCGAACGCACCATCGCTGCAACTTCTGTATTGTTGATAGTGGCCGGGTAACGTCGCTGATAGTCGATCTTGGCGCGGCACCCGAAACCTTCGGCCACGGACCGGGCAACCTGTTCCAGCCGCGCCTGCAGCGTATCCCCGACGTTCGCGTCGAACCAGCGCGTGGTGCCGCGGATCAACACGCGTTCGGGAATGACGTTCCAGGCGTCACCTCCGTGGATCTGGGTGACCGACACCACGGATGCCTGCAACGGAGAGACGTTTCGGCTCGCAATCGTGTTCAGCGCACTGACGATTTGCGAGGCGGCCAGCACAGGATCGGCTCCCTCGTGCGGCATGGCACCATGGGCGCCACGACCGATGACCTGCACTTCGAAGATCCCGAAGGCTGCCATCATCTGATCATCGCGCGCCACCAGCGTTCCAACCGGCAGCGCCGGCCAGTTGTGCATGCCGAGCACCGCATCCATAGGAAAATCGCGGAACAGCCCGTCTTCCACCATGGCGCGGGCACCGCCTTCATTTTCCTCTGCAGGCTGGAAGATGAAATGAACGGTGCCGTCAAAGCTCTCGCGGGACAATTCCCGTGCTGCTGCAAGCGCCACCGTCACATGCCCGTCATGGCCACAGGCGTGCATCACCCCAGCCGTCCTGGAGGCATAGGCTGCGTTCGTCTCTTCGGTGATGGGAAGCGCATCCATATCGGCGCGAATGCCCAATGTCTTGCGAGAGGTTCCCTTCGTCAGAGTTCCGACAACGCCCGTACGGCCGTAACCGGTGCGAACAGTATAACCCCATTCTGCAAGCCTTTCCGCAATGAACCGCGCGGTTTCGATTTCCTGAAAACCAAGCTCGGGGTTGGCATGCAGATGGTGCCGCCAGCGCAAAGCCTCTTCAAGTCTTTCAGAGAAGAGAGCGTTCATGTCGAAATCCTTTGGCATTGGATGCAATGGGCGGGATAGGCTTCTATTGTCATCTTCGCAATTTGTGGAGCAGCTTTGAAGAGCGAAGGAGCGCAACGCATTGTTCTGTCTCACGCAACGCCTACCGTCCCTTGCGATGGCATGAAATCCCGTGCCGCCTCCTGCAAAACGTCGATAAAGGCGCACAGCGAGGGATTGCGTGCTTCCTTGGCCCTGATGGCTATCATGATCCGGCGGTATATCGGAGGGTTCAACTGCTTGATGCAAACCTCCCGCCCCACATGGCGCAGACGCAAGGCCGGCATTACCGATATGCCGCAGCCTGCCTTGATCAGGGCCAGCACCACCTCGAAATCATTACAATATCCGTTGACCTGTGGCTCGAAGCCCGCTTGTCGGCAACGCTCGCGAATGACGTCGCTATACACATTCGAGGCCACATCCAGCGCCCATTTCTCTCCACGCAGATCAGCCAGGCTCACAGCCTCGGCCACGGAAAGCCTGTGAGACGCGGGAAGGATGGCAAAAAGCTCATCTTCCTGCAGGAAGATCCTGTCCACCCGCTCATCCGCCGGATCCGGCGTCAAGGTCAGATCATCGATCAGGGCAATGTCCGTTTGCCAGGATCTGAGCGCCGCAAGCCCTTCGGATGGCTCCATGGCCGACAGTGTCACATCGAGTTGCGGATGGCGCTCGCGCGCAAGCCGCATGGCGGCAGGCAAAACCGTTGCCGCAATTGAGGGAAAGGCAGCAATGCGAATCTCGCCGCAGATAACCTGTTTCAACGCGGCAAGATCGGTTCTCGCAGCCTCGACCAGCCCGAAAATCCGGTCCGCGTGATCGATCAGCCGCAAACCTGCGGGAGTGAAGGTCACGCCCCTGCCCCGGCGTTCGATCAATTTTACATCCAGTTCGGCCTCCAGCAGCGCCACCTGCTGCGACACAGCAGAGGCCGAAATCAGGAGCGCGTCAGCAACGGCAGCCATGGTCTGCCGGTGGTGAAGCTCGCGCAGGGTTCTCAGTCTCTGGAGGTCCACCGGAGACACCTTTGTCCATTTTTCCTAATTGATTACCTTACAATTATTAACTGGACCTGGCGATTTGTACAAGGAACACTGCGTCATGACCGAGCTTCGGAACGGAAGAGGTAGCATGGAGCAGCAGGAAAGACCGTATCAGACGATTGCCGAACGCCTTCTGGCCGAAGTGGCGGATCTGTACCGGCGCAAGCCTGGTATTCCCACCCTGCTTGGTCTTTCCCCCATCGAACCCGGCGATGCCGCTGATTTGCTGGCCGATATCCTGGCAAGTGCCGCAACGGGCCAATCTGATGCCGCGCGCCTTCGGTACCACGCCATGGAAGCTTTCAAAGCCGATGCCGAAAGCTTCGGTGCGGCACTAGTGGATATCGAGACAACAGCGCGCAAGAACTTCGAGCCCGGCGGGCTTTCGGCAACACTTCTGTATTCGCGCGGCGTTCATGCCGTTCTGGCCCATCGTGTCGCGCATTTTTACTGGACGACAGACGAACGCGACCTGGCGCTGGCGCTGAAGGCGGTGTTTGGGCGGGCATTCTCTACGGATATTCATCCCGCAGCACGGTTCGGCAAGGGAATCTGGCTTGATCACGGGCTGGGCTTCGTCGTCGGAGAAACGGCCATCATTGGTGATGACGTCAGCATCTGGCACGGCGTCACGCTTGGCAGTACGCTGAAGGATACCGGCGAACGGCGCCATCCGCGCCTCGGTTCCGGCGTCACTGTCGGCGCCGACGCTGTCCTTCTTGGCGGCATCGACGTCGGTGCCGGGGCCGTGATCGCCGCCGGTTCCGTGGTGCTGAAGGATGTGGAGCCGGGAACCACCGTGGCGGGCGTTCCGGCAAAAGGGAAACCCCGCACCGAAACATCCTTCAAAGGCATCTGACTGCAAGGAGATTTGCGCATGACCGGCTTTCTTGGCATCGACCATCCGCTAATTGCGGTGCGGGACCTCGATGCGGCTGTCGAACGGTTCCGTGCGCTGGGCTTCACCTTCGCGCCGCAGAGCCGCCACCCCTGGGGCACCAGCACCTGCATCGCAATCATGGACCGCTCGCTGATCGAGCTTGTCAGCATCTATGATGAAACCCTGCTGGACAGCTATGCTGCGGGCGATTTTCGTTTTGGCCGCTTCGTCCATGACCACCTTCACGAGCGCGAAGGCATCGCGCTGACGGCACTCAATAGCGACGCGGCGGAAGCCGATGCGGCACAGGTGATTGAGCGTGGCATCGCCTGTCAGGGAACGATCGCCTTCGGGCGGGATGTAAAGCGTCCGGATGGCACGCCGGATCGCACGTCAACGACTCTGAAAATCCTGGCCTCACCGGAGATTCCGCGTCTTTCTAACTTCATCTGCCAGCAGCATCGGCCAGATTTAATCTATGTCCCGCAGTGGAGCACGCACCGGAATGGCGCCATGTCCTATTCGCAGCTGACGATCATGGCGGAGAAGGCGCATCAGCCTGCGGTGCGTGAACGACTGGCAGGGCTTTATGGCGAGCAAAGCCTGTTTGCACTGGAAGACGGCTTTGGGACACGAACCGGACGCGGTGCCTATGTGGTAACGGATCAACATGGTGTCGAGCGCCGCTATGGTTCTGTGCCGCTTGGTTTACGCGAGAATGCTGGCCCCTCTTGCGTAGCGGTTCATATCCGGGTCAGAAATCTCACCGATGTGGCTGCGATCCTCACCGGGAACGAGATTGCAGCCAGTTTTGGGCCGGACGATATCAGGCTTCTGGAAGCAGTCCCTTATGGCAATGTCTTCATTGCCTTTTCGGAAACCGGCGTGCCGGTTTGATCATGCTGCTGTTGCACCGCGCGGAAACCTTGCTCCCGCAAGCGGATGCGAATGACGAGTGAAACATGGAGATACTGGACGCCAAGGCCCTTCGAATATTCATGGCGGTGGTTCGTTACGGTTCCATCCGCGGCGCAGCCGAGCATCTCTCCATCGCGCCATCCATCGTCAGCCGGCAGGTGGCAGATATCGAGCGAAATCTTGGCCTACCTCTGTTCGACCGCAACAGCCGCGGCGTTGCGCTGACGGATGCCGGAGCCCTTGTGCTGGAGCATGGCAAGCGCGTTCTCGAAGACGGGAGCCTGCTTGAGGAGCAACTGGCGCAATTGAAAGGCGTCCAGCAGGGCCGCGTTCGTATTTGCTGCGGTGAGGGATTCCTGGCGGATCTGATCGAACACGGGCTGAAAGCCTTCGTGGATGTCTATCCATCGATCCGCTATGCGGTCCATCTCGGCGGTACCGAGGGGGTCATGCAGGCCGTGATCGAAGGGGATGCCGATATTGGTATCGCCTACAACCCGCTGATCGAGCCGAAAATCCGCTCGCTGGCGATTTCCCGGCAGCCGCTCTGCGCCATCCTTCACCCATCAAGCCCCCTCGCAGGCCGGGGGACGATATCGATTGTGGAATGCATGCCCCTGCCTTGCGCCCTTTTGGGCAAGGGGCACGGCGTGACTGATCTTGT
Source organism: Neorhizobium sp. PAMB6630 (assembly GCF_058242775.1). Lineage (NCBI taxonomy): Bacteria > Pseudomonadati > Pseudomonadota > Alphaproteobacteria > Hyphomicrobiales > Rhizobiaceae > Neorhizobium > Neorhizobium sp. PAMB6630. Next base: position 53,857 of record NZ_JBZAYV010000004.1, on the reverse strand, counting down.
GGGGCGGGTAGCGGCCAATCATGGACTGGCTCTTGCGCCCGTGGTCGATACGTCATCGCTCGATGTGCTCAGACGCTTCGTGGTGGCGGGTCTCGGGGTCACCTATCTGCCGCGCTTTGCTGTGGCGACGGAACTGGCGCGCGGCACCGTGGAGGCGGTTGAACTCTCCGATCCGCTGCTGAACGAGGCCTCCGCCCATCTGATGGTCAAGGCGAGGCGCCGTCTCCCCAATTCTGTAGAGCGCCTGGCAAGCCATCTTGCGACCGCCATGTCGGCGTTTCAGGGCACATGACGGGTGTTGCCAAGGCTGCAACGCATTGTTGTCGGTCCTGCCGCTACCGCAAACGGTCGGCAGATGTCAGCCTGACCCTATCAAAGTGCGCGATGAACTTTGCATAGAACAGAAGGATAAGGGGAACATGCCTGAAGTAAAGACGACCGTCGGCGTGATCGGGCTCGGCAGCATGGGGCTGGGCATGGCCCAGACGCTCGCCACCAAAGGGTTCAGGACGCTCGGCTTCGACCTTTCTGCCGTTCGTCGCAAACTTGCCGAGGATGAAGGTGTTTTGCCGCAGTCCACCATTGCGGACCTGGTTGCAGCCAGCGCGTTTCTGGTTTTCTCGCTGCCGACGGCGCAGGATGTACGCAGCGTTGTCGAAGGTCATTTTGATCTCCTCAAGGCAAAGACCGGCCAACGCGTGATCATCATCGATACCTCGACCTCGGAACCGGATGTCAGCCGCGATCTGGCAAAGCGGCTGGAGGCGTTAGGCCATGGTTTTCTGGACGCCCCCGTCAGCGGTGGCCCGGCAGGGGCCGCTTCAGGCAAGCTGACCATGATGATCGGTGGCTCCGAGGAGGATCTGGCTCTTGCTCGCCCGGTCATCGAGGCCATGGCGGCAAAGGCCCTGCATGTTGGCCCAAGCGGCGCGGGCAATGTGGCAAAGCTTGTCAACAACCTGCTAGCCGCCGCACACATGATCACGACGGGTGAAGGCCTTAAGTTGGCAGTGGCGGCTGGCATCGACCCGGAAGCAGCACTGCGCGTGGTGAATGCTGCCTCGGGCAAATCGATGATCAGCGAAGTGCATTTCCCCACCTGGGTCATGTCCGATCGCTTCGACAGCGGTTTTTCTATGGGCCTGATGCGCAAGGATGTGCGGCTGGCAAAAAAGCTTGCCGACAGCATCGGTGCGCAGCTGCCGCTGGCCGAACAGGTGGCAAACCTGTGGACCGGCTCGACGGAACTGGCGGATAGCGACGACTTCACGCGCATGGGCGCGTTCAAAGCGAAAAACTAAAGGCGGAACAGGACTATGGATAGCTTAGACATGAACATGGAGCCGGGTGTACGCATCGCGAAGCTGATGAAGGACATTCTGGGTACCGAGACGATCGGCAGCCTGATTGACGGTGCAGTCATGTCGGGTCACGGCGAAAGCCTTTCCCTGACGGATCCTTCCAACGGCAAGGTGTTCGCAACCTTTGACGATGCAGACGCGAGCGTGGTGGATGCCGCCATGGCTGCCGCCGAGCTGGCACAAAAAGAATGGATGAAGTTGACCGCTTCCGCCCGCGGGCGGGTGATGAACGAGATCGGCCGGAAAATCCGCGAACATTCAGCGGTCATTGCCGAGGTGGAGAGCCGCTCCGCAGGGCGCCCGATCCGCGACATTCGCGGCGAGGTAATCAAGGTCGCCGAGATGTTCGAATACTATGCGGGTTGGTGCGACAAGCTGCATGGTGAGGTAATCCCCGTGCCGACGAGCCACCTGAATTACACGAGGCATGAACCCGTTGGTGTCGTCGTCCAGATCACACCCTGGAATGCGCCGCTCTTTACCGGCGGCTGGCAAATCGCGCCTGCCATCTGCGCAGGCAATGGCGTGGTGATCAAACCCTCCGAGCTGACGCCGCTCAGCACGCTCATCCTGGGCCTTCTCTGCGAACGGGGCGGCGCGCCAAAAGGTCTCGTCAACGTTCTGGCGGGTGCGGGTCCAACTGCGGGTCAGGCCGCCGTTGCCCATCGAAAAACTGGTCTCGTCGTCTTCGTCGGATCGGCTGCCGCTGGATCGAGCATTGCCGCGACAGCAGCCCGCAATGTCGTGCCCTGCATTCTGGAACTGGGTGGCAAGTCCGCCAACATCGTCTTTGGCGATGCCGATATTCCGCGTGCCATCGCCGGCGCTCAGGCGGCGATTTTCGGCGGCGCCGGCCAGAGCTGCGTGGCCGGTTCACGGCTTCTGGTGCATCGCTCCATTCATCGCCAGTTCGTGGAACAATACGCACAGGCGGCAGCCCGCATCTCCGTGGGTGACCCTTCGCTGGATACCACCCATATGGGGCCAATCAACAACCTGCGTCAGTGGAGGAAGATCGGCGACATGGTGCGCCAAGGTATGAGCCAAGGTGCGCGACTGGCAGCGGGTGGAGCGCGACCCGAAAGCCTCGATCATACCGGAGGCTACTACTTCGCACCGACCATTCTGGACGAGGTACGGCCCGATATGAGCATTTCCCGTGAAGAAGTGTTTGGCCCAGTGGTCGGCGTGACGCCCTTCGATACGGAGGAAGAGGCAATTGCGCTGGCGAATGACAATCCTTACGGTCTGGCCGGTGCTGTCTGGACGCAGGATGTCGGTCGCGCCCATCGGGTTGCCGCGCAGGTTCGCGCCGGAACCTTCTGGATCAACGGCTACAAGACGATCAGCGTCATGTCACCTTTCGGCGGCTTCGGCCGTAGCGGTTATGGCCGCTCCAGCGGCCGCGATGCCTTGATGGCCTATACCCAGGCCAAGAGCGTGTGGGTGGAAACCGCCGCCCAGCCCGCAGTGACCTTCGGCTATGTTGCCGGCTGATCGCTGACCGGCATCACGCTGGACCGCCCCACCATTCGATTGCCGCCGCCTGCGGATCGTGGGCGGGGCATCGTCTTTACCGCTAATGGCAGGTTCAGATCCGGTTGCCCCTTTCCAGGCTCTGTTGCATTGGAAGCAACACATTGTACCGGTCTGGCCTTCTACCCATGAACGAGACTGTAACGTTCACTGTGCAGGTTCCAGCAGTCTTGGCCGCGTGCAACGGCCCTGACACACAAAAAGGGGAATGCACATGTCGAGTTACAAGCCAGCATCCGAGGCGGCAGTTTCGCGCGGTCCGGTCTTTCAATTCATCCTTCTCAGCGTTGCAATGATCTTTGCAGTTCTTATTGCAGAGGCTATCGGCAACATTACGGTGCCAATGGGGATCACCAAAGTGGTCCTTTTTCCGATCGTCTGGGCGCTGCTGATTGGCGCGGCTATCAGTGTCATCCATCGCAACATGCCAGGACAACGGCAATCCTCCGTGCAGACGCAATTCCTGGCCTCGGCCCTGATCCAGGTGGCGATCGGCTTCTTTGTGGTGAAGCTTGGCTTCATCATTGGTGAATCTCTGCCGAAGATCGCGGCGGCGGGCTGGGCGCTGGTGTTTCAGGAGCTCGGCCATTTCCTGGGCACGATGGTCTTTGCCCTGCCGCTGGCCTTGATACTCGGGATCAAGCGCGAAGCTGTCGGTGCGACATTTTCCATCGGGCGCGAATTTTCCGTTGCCATCATTTCCGAACGTTACGGGATGAATTCGCCGGAGGGCCGTGGCGTGCTGGCCGAATATGTGATCGGTACGGTGCTCGGCGCGCTCTTCATCGCCTTCCTGGCGGGAACCATGGCAGGCCTTGGCATCTTCCATCCCTGGTCTCTGGCCATGGGGGCCGGCGTCGGTTCCGGCAGCATGATGTCTGCCGCCGTCGCAGCCATTACGGCGCAGCATCCGGCTGATGCCAAGGAGATTGCAGCATTCGCGGCGGAGACGAACCTGCTGACCACGACAGTCGGCACCTATTTCACCCTATTCCTGTCGCTACCTCTCGCCAACTGGCTGTATTACAAGCTTGAGCCGGTGCTATCGCCCAAGCGTTCCGTCTATGGCAACACACAAAGCACATCGACGGAAATGAACGAGGCGCTCTCTTCCGTGGCCAAGGCCGAAGATACGCCGGTCTGGCTGATGGCCGTGACGCTGATCGTTTCCGGTGGCGTTGCCCTGCTCGGCAACTGGATTGCAACGGGAACGTCTCCAACCGACGCGCTGCCTGCCATGCTTATCATGGGCGTGATCGCAGTGGGAGGATATCTGGTTCATCGCGCGCTTGCATTCCTGAAGATCCCACTAGTCTGCTGGGTTTCCCTGCTTGCTGTGTTCGCGACTGCACCGTTCTCGCCGCTCGCCGCCTATGTCAGCCCGCTTGCGACCAAGATGGCTCTGCTGCCACTCGTAACACCGGTTCTTGCTTTTGCCGGTCTTTCGTTAGCAAAAGATCTACCGATCCTGAAACAACTTGGCTGGCGCATTATTGTCGTCTCGCTGGTCGCCAACGCCGGAACCTTCATCTTCGGCACCATTATCGCCGAGTTCTTCCACTAGCGAGAGGTGGCGGGGGACTTCGGTCCTTCGCCTTCGATCGGCTTATGGGAGCAACAAACAAGTTGCGGTCTGCCTACCACCTCACTGGATTAGGTCGATTGGACTTGCCTCGGAAAAGTGGAGAGGTTTTCTTGAGTTGAAAGGAAACCGGAATGCGGAAGCAGAAGAATTTTACGAAGGAATTTGAGACCGAAGCGGTGCGGCTGGCGCAGACGAGCGGGCGGACTCAGCGTGAGATCGCACAGGACCTGGGCGTCGGCCTATCGACGCTGGTGCGCTGGATCGGCCGTAGCCGTGATCGGGCGATGGATGCGCCGGCGGTATCCGCTGCCACCGAGGACACGGCGGCCGAGTTGAAACGGTTGCGCAGGGAGAACGAAATCCTTCGGCAGGAACGTGAGATACTGAAGCGTGCCGCGACTTTTTTCGCCAAGGAGGGAAGTCGATGAAGTTCCGTTTCATCGACGAGGCGAAAGATGAATTCCCCGCACACCGCCTCTGCAAAGTTTTGGGCGTCAGCCAGAGTGGCTATTTCGCTTGGAAAGACCGGCCAGCAAGTCGTCGGCAGCGCGAGGACATGGTGATGCTCGCGCATCTGCGCTCGGCCTATGCGCTGTCTCACGAGACCTATGGCAGCCCACGCATGACGCGGGAATTGCAGGACAGTGGCTTTGCCATTGGTCGGAGGCGCACAGCACGGCTGATGCGAGACAATGGCCTGCATGCCCGGCAGAAGCGTCGGTTCAAGCGCACGACCGACAGCCAGCATGCTTTCCCGATTGCACCCAACATCATCGATCAGGACTTCGCCGCAATCGGCCCCAATCAGAAATGGGGTGTTGATATTTCCTACGTATGGACCCGCGAGGGTTGGCTGTATCTTTCCGTCGTCATCGACCTGTTCTCTCGCCGCGTCGTCGGCTGGGCTGTTGGTGACCGGCTGCACCGCGAACTGGCACTCAACGCTCTTCGCAAGGCCATTGTCATGCGGCGTCCAAAGCCTGGCCTGGTCCATCATTCCGATCGTGGCAGTCAATATTGTTCTATCGACTATCAGGCGCTCCTGCGCAGCAAAGGCATTTTGATCTCAATGTCGGGAAAGGGAAATTGCTATGATAATGCCATGGTCGAAACGTTCTTCAAGACGTTGAAATCAGAGCTGATCTGGAGGACGATCTATCAAACCCGAAACCAGGCTGAAAATGCCATTGCCCGCTATATCGATGGCTTCTACAATCCCACCCGTCGGCACTCGGCGCTTAACTACCTAAGCTCCGCACAGTTCGAGAGACTGGCCGCTTGATCTGAAAATGCCTCTCCACTTTTCCGAGGCAAGTCCATCGTGCATCACAAGCATAGCCGGATCGAACTCGTTCGTCAGGAAACCTCGGATGCGCCTTTGCCTCGCCTCTCTCGTTGTTCTTGCTTGCGCAGTGTTGCCGAGCCAAGTCGCTCTTGCCTGCGGCGGTGCCACAGCCTGCCGGATCAAGGACGGCAGCTATCTGATCGCAATGCCGGCAGATGGCGACATTCGTGGGGTCTACGTTTATTTTCACGGCTACAAAGGATCGGCCACCACGCAGATGCAGCAACGCAGCCTCGTGGAAACAACTCTTGCGCATCATCTTGCCTATGTCGCAGTCGACGGTCTCGGGGGAAGCTGGTCGTTTGCGCAGAGTGCGCGACACGGGCGGGATGAGAAGCAGTTTATCGCCGGTGTTTTTGAAGATCTCAATCAACGTTACGGCTTTACGCCTGACCAGACGATTATTGGCGGCTTCTCGCTCGGCGCCTCCATGGCCTGGTACACCGCCTGCCAGCAGGGTGGCAAAGCTGTTGCCGTTTTGACGTTTTCCGGTGTCTTTTGGGATCCGCTTCCGAAGCCGGAAGACTGCGTTGCCGATATTCCCCCAGTCGTTCATTTCCACGGGACAGCGGACAGGACCTTTCCGCTTGCAGGGCGCGCCCTTGGCGAAAACCTTCATCAGGGAAACGCCTATGAGAGCATGGCCATCCTGCGCGCAAGAGCCGGATGTGATCGCGAACATGCTGCGCCGATCACCCTTGACGGCATCCTGTGCGAACGGGTGGAGGGCTGCCTGCGGGGCGACAGCCTCATGTGCATCCACGATGGCGGCCATGAAGCACGCGCCGACATGCTTGATGCAGGCCTGACCGCCATCGGCTTTCCGCGCTGATCGCGCCAAAATTTGGCCCCTCGATGTAACGGCTGACCGATCGTTTGCGAACTGGTGAATGGTGAGGCGCACGCCCAAGCGGCCCTCCTCCCCCCGCACCTTCCGGTTCAAACGAGGAATGCCGCCATGCTCGATGCCATAACCTGCCCAGCCACCTGCGACCGGGCTGCCGAGCGCATGGTGAAAGCAGCCGCCACCTGGGGGCAGGCAATAACACCAGCCCTTGCTCAGCTGGCCCAATCTGATCTTGACGTGTCCATCGCCTACGCTGTCGAGCGCCCCGGGGAAGCCATAAGATCCGCCACTTCACTGGGCGAACTATCGCCCGTTGCCGATAGCTTGATGTTTCGGCTTCTGACGTCAGCCGCAGATCTCCATCAGGCTGTTGGTTCTCCGCAAACGACCATCAAGGCAACGGCTCAATGCGATATCGACGGCAAGCATGTTTTGAAGCTCTGGGGTTTCATCTCTGCTGCGCAGACGGCCATCGATGGGAAGGCCTGCGGTGACAGCGATGCTGCAGACACCGTGCCTCTGATCTTCAGACTGGAGTTCTGGGAGGTTTCACCGGGGCGTAAGGCCGGTCTTTATGCGCTTATGCGCCAATCTGCGGAAAAGGATCTCGAAATCCAGCACCTTCGCCGGCGTGTGGCGCTTGCCATGTCCGCACAGTAACCGCCCTCCGAACGTCATTCCAGTGCCAGAGAAACAGTCCAGAGAAAACCAATGCCGGAGAAAAGATCATGAACCTTTCAACGACGCGTCTTCTGACCATTACAGCGACCGCAGTTCTCGTTTTGTCGGCGGCTTTTCCGGCTTTTTCCGATGAGATCTACAGCACCCGTGGCATTGCCATAAACGGTTATGACCCGGTTGCCTATTTCACGGAGCAGCGGCCGGTAAAGGGGTCCGCAGATTTCACCAGCACGTACAAAGGCGCCGTCTTTCATTTTGCCTCGGCGCTCCATCGTGACGCCTTTGCAAGGGAGCCGGAGCGCTACGCGCCCCAATATGACGGATATTGCGCCTACGGAACGGCCCGTGGCTATAAGGCAACGACAGAGCCGCAAGCCTTCACTGTTGTCGATAACAAGCTCTATCTCAATTACAGCGACGATATCGCCCGCACCTGGAAATCCGATCGGGGCCGCTACATCAAGAAGGCAGATGCCAACTGGGACACCGTGAGGGCGCAACCGGCGCCGTGAGCTAGGCGAGCGCGCGTCAAAGGGGCGCCGGAACTGCGGTGCGGCGGCGTGTCTTCCTCTACGGCGCGCGCTTTTCTTCGAAGTCGCGGAGCATCTGAAATACATGCTCGCGATCCTGATCAAGATGCGGTGGAGGGCGATGAAGGCGAACGGGCGTCGCCGACATTTTCAAAGGGTTGCCGAGAAGGCGCAGAGGCTGCCCCTCCGGCGTCTGCATGTCCACCACCATCTCCCGCGCCAGCGTGTGCGGATTGGACACGACCTGATCGATGGTTGCCACCCGCCCGGCGGGGATTTCGGCCAGGATGAGACGTCGCTCCCATTGTTCCGCCGTCTGCGCTTTCAAGGCCTCGGTGACAAGATCGTCCAGCGCATCGATATTCACCACCCGGTCGCGGTTGCGGGCGAAGCGCGCGTCGTGGACAAGTTCCGGCGCGCCGATGGCTGCACAAAAACGGGCAAACTGCTGATCGTTGCCAACGGCGATCGCGATGTCACCGTCCGCCGTCTTAAAGGTCTGATAGGGCGCGATGTTGGGATGCCGGTTGCCGATCCGTGCCGGTATCCTGCCGGAGACCAGATGGTTTGTTGCTGCATTGATCAGCCAGGCCACCTGGGCGTCGTAAAGCGCCAGATCGATATATTGGCCTTCACCTGTGCGATCCCGGTGGCGAAGAGCGGCCAGGATGCCGACCGTCGCGTACATGCCGCACATGACGTCCGCAATGCCGAGACCGACCTTGACTGGCCGCCCTCCATCCGCGTCACTGTCGCCGGTGATGCTCATGATGCCACCCATGGCCTGGATCAGGAAATCATAGCCGGTGCGATCAGCGTAAGGCCCTGTCTGGCCAAAGCCTGAAATCGCACACCAGACGATATCCGGCTTGACCCCGCATAGGTCGTCATATCCAAGGCCGCGACGCGCGAGGTCGCCGGGCTTGTAGTTTTCGATGACGACATCGCACATCGCCGCCAGTCGTTTGACCAGCGCGACCCCGTCCTCGGTTGCAAGATCGATTGCGATCGAGCGCTTGTTGCGGTTGGCCGAGAGGAAATAGGCGCTGAGATCACTGTCGCTTCCATCGGCATTGGCAACAAAGGGCGGCCCCCAGCTGCGCGTATCATCCCCGGCTCCCGGCCGCTCGACCTTGATGACATCCGCGCCCAGATCGGCGAGAAGCTGCGCCGCCGTCGGCCCGGCCAGGATGCGAGAGAGGTCGAGGATGCGCAGCCCCTCGAGGCTTTGGGGCTTCTGGTGGTCAGACGTCGACATTTCACGATTTCCAGGGGGACATTTTGAACCAGCGAACGAGATAGGCAGCCGCAATCAGGATGGCAAAGCCAATGAGGTTGCCGATCACTTCGGCAGTGGTCGTACGGCCGGCATGATCAAGAGCGATGCCGATCGGCTGAGCGATGACGATGCCGGTGATGAAGACGGCGAGCGATTGTTGTCCAACGACGGTCAGCACACGCACGACCCGACCGCGCAGGCGCGCACCCTTTTCGCCGACAAGATGCACAGCGATATAACAGAGGGCCAGGAAATGAATGAAGCGGAGCAGGCCGAAATCGGTCTTGTCGGTCAGCGGAGCGATCTGCTCGGCCGCCCTCTGGAAGAAAGGATGGACCGCATGAAAATGAACCCATGCGAAGGGCACCGTGACGATCACGATCGCAACGGCAAGCACCATCAGACGACGGTCATAGCCCGGCGATGGCAGCGTGCCACGCATGAGGAAAAAACCGCTGTAGAACAGAAGTTGCCAGCCGAAGGGATCGAAAAACCATGGGCGATCCGACCAGGGCTCGGCCGGCAGGCGTGTCAGTCCGAGCTGGGTTGCACACCATAAGGCAACCATCAGGGCAAGAGGCAGGTAACGATGCACGTTCGAGGCAAAGATCATCAATGGCATCAGGGCCAGGATGACGATGTACATCGGAAGGATGTCGAAATAGTTCGGCACGTAGGTCAGCGTCAGCAATCCGACCAGCAGGCCGCCCGGATCCTTCATGAAGGGCACGAGGTTGAGGCTTTCGACATAGGTGACGCCGTCATAGCGTGTTCCCGCCAGGACCATGATGGCAACAACCACGACAAAGACGGCAATGTGAGCCCAGAAGATCTGCCAGATGCGGTGTCCGACACGCGCAATCAGCGCAGTTGCGCCCTGGCGATCATAGGTCGAGCCAAAGGCAATCGCCGATGCCATGCCGGATTGAAAGACGAACATTTCCGTCGCGTCCGAAAAGCCGAAGCGTGCCGGTATCCAGAGCGCCCAGCCATCATCGGGGATATGCGCAAGCAGAATGATGAGCATGCCAATGCCGCGAAAGAAATCGAGGCGCAGGTCGCGGGGACGCTTTGTCTTGTGAGCAGCCGACGCCTGTTTCGCCTGTGTATCAGAAGGCGCCGTCATAGGCTCTGGCATCGAACCTGCAGGCGATAAGGCTGAAGCCCGGACGTCTTCCGGCGTCCTCAAGCGCGTTACGGAAGTCATCGATCGTCTCCACATTCACACCATGGCCGCCAAATCCTTGCGCGACGGCCGCAAAATCCGTTTCCCCGAGAGTGACACCGACCGAAGGCAGCCCGGCGGATGCCTGCTTCAAGGCGATCAGCGCGAGGCTGCGATCCTGGAACAGAACGACGGTTACCGGCAGGCCGAGATCGCGAAGAGTTGCAAGCTCACCGATGCCCATTTCGAGGCCGCCGTCACCCATCACGGCAAAAACCCGCCGCGACGGATCGGCAACCTTTGCGCCGATCGCCAGTGGCAAGGCCGCATTCATGGTGCAGAAACCGGCGGACTGGAGAAGGGTGAGCGGCTGGGTCGCAACCCATTTTTGCGACAGAAGGATACGATGAGCGCCGCTATCGACTGTCACGAGGCCGCCCGGACCGGCAACGCGGTTTAAATGATCGATGATTGCATGGGGTCCCCAAGGCTGTTTTCTTGAAAAGATCCGCCGAAGCTCCGTTTTCGCCACCCCAGGCTCTCCATCCGCCCATGTCCTGCGCTGCGCAAGCGCGCCGTTGAGGGCCTGCAGGATGCGTGACGGCGCGCCACCGATCCAGGTGCCAGCGTGATGCATGGCGTGATCGGGAAGGATGCTCGACATCTCCACCAGCTTTGCCGGATCGGCGACGAAATCCAGCCAGCCAAGACGCATTTCTATCGGATCGTAACCGATGAGAAGCACCAGATCCGCTTGCCGTGCCAACGGGAGGAGAACAGCATCTGCCAGCGGCGACAGGCCCGCGGCACCAAGCGCCAGCGGATGGTCTTCCGGGATGACACCCTTGGCCTTGTAGGTGGTGATCACAGGGGCGCCGATGGTCTCTGCCAGATGCTGCAGCGCGGGTCCGGCCTGACTGCGGGCGGCTTCAAGGCCCGCGACAAGCAACGGCCGATCGGCACCCTGGATGCGCTCCAACAGAAAACGAACAGCGGGGTCTGTCCCGGAAACGGCGGCCGCAAACCGTTTCGGGGGCGCGGGAATAGATGTTTCCATGCTGGATGCTGCAGCAATTGCCGGTGAAAGATCCAGATGCACAGGCCCCATCGGGTCTGTCATGGCAATCGCCAAGGCGCGCGCCACGGTGGAGGCGGCACTTTCAGGCTCGATTTCGAACGATGCCTTGACGAGCGGTCGCAACAGCTGAGCGTGGTCGATCACCTGGTGCGTGTAGCGTGCGCGCGTGGCACGGTCGACGACACCAGAAATGACCACCAGCGGAACCCGTTCCTGCACGGCATCGGCAATGCCGTTGACGGCATTTGCAAGACCCGGACCGACGGTTGTTACCAGCAGTTCGGGATGAGCAGTCATGGCACTGGCACCCGCTGCCATGATGGCCGCAGACGTTTCATGACGCGCGAGATGGAACGTTATTCCAGCCGTTTGCAGGGCGTCGATCAGTGTCACCACCTCTCCGCCCGGCACACCAAAGGCATGGCGCACATCGTGTGCGTGGAGGGTCTTTGCAACGATGTCGGCAACGCGGTTCAGACTTCGGGCCAGGCTTCGGGATTGAGACATTGAGGCAAGCCACTTCCGTGAGAGTTATTCCACACAACGCAGCCTGCCCAGCCGATGGGGCCGGGCAGGTTTTTCTTCTTGATACGTCCTAGCGTTCCAAGGCACGCACGACGAATGCGACGACGATGCCGAACAGGATGTGGCCGATGAGGGACGCCCAGGTCAGCGTGATAAAGCCGAGGAATGGCGGCAGGCCCGCAAACAGATGCGCCATGACATAAAGCGCAAAGATCCAGAGGCCGGTACCGAAACCGATGCCGGTCAACAACAGAGGCAACTTCGGAAAGATCAGGCGCTGAAGCGGCCGGGCAATGAAAAGATAACCTATCGGATAAAAGATGATGCCGACAATGGCGTGAATGGCTTCAGCGGCCAGCGGATTGCTGAAACCGAAGACGGACTGCACGAGACCGGCAGGTTCCAGCGGGCCGCCGACCCAGAGCGGGGTGAATACCCGAGCCCAGATCTCCCACGTGATGTCTGCGGCAAGGCCCGACAACACGATGGTCCGCGCCAGGCCCGGCTGAATATCCGGAAAGATCGGCGATTTCTGCATTTCCATCATAGACATCAACTTTCTCCTTGGTTGCGGATAACATCAGGCAGAGAGGCTTCTGCCTGATGACCGCTTGATGGACTGGATGGACTGGAACAGGCGGTCATCCGCCTTGAGGCGTTGGCGGATCTCTCCGATCCGCGACACAGCAGCCTTGTCGCCGCCGTGTCCGACAGCTCTGGCCAAAGCAAGAACGAAGAAGTCTCGTTGCGCGTTGCTGCCGCCGATCTTTGGGAGGTTGGCCACCATGCGATCGATCACGCGCTGGTCGGCCGGTGTATCGAGGCCCGCCAGCACACGCGCCATCGGAACGCCGATTTCGGCAGCGACTCGCGCCTGATCATCGACGCCGAGGGCCTTGGCTTCGATCTGCGCCACGAGTTCGGCCATACCATTGCGATCACCCACCGCCGCCATCGCCGCCAGGTTATGAAGGGCGGCGAAGATCAAGGTTGTGTCGGTGCGCCGGCGATATGCGATTTCGGCGGCGTCCAGCCACCGGTCACCCACCTGGATGCCCGACTGTTGCATACGCCAGAGAAGCGAGACGGCATTGGCCATGTCGCGGAAATCGTCCGTCTGCTGCGGGCGGACTTCGTCGTCGTAGATCTGCAAGACGCGTTCGTGATCGCCTCGTTCCAGATGCAAAAGGGCAAGATGCCAGGCCATGTGGAAGGAGAAGTTGTTACAGCGGGACCAGGCCTTGCGGCTGCCTTCAAGCCACTCGATGCCTTCGACCGTTTCGCCTCGCATTTCAAAAACATGGGAGACGGCGTGAAGCCCCCAGGCGTCATCCGGCTGCAGCAGGACCGCGTGTTGGCCAGCAACCAGAGCTTCCTGATATCGCCCATGTTCTTCAAGCGAAAAGGCGTGGCAGCCGAGAATAAAGCCGGCTGAATTGCTTGCCAGATCCAGTGCGTCGACCGCCTTCGTGCTGGCGCTCAGCATGCCGGCGGCATCGCCCAGCATGAAACGCAGGGCTTGCGAAATCTTGAACGGGAGAAAGACAGTCGTGCGGTCTTCAAAACCGTCATCCAGCAGGTCGGCTGCTTGCGCAAAGGAGCCGGTGGCAGCCGCCTCAAGCGCCTTGACCAGCAGACGCTCGTCACCTGTTCCCCCGTCCCTTGCAGCCAGTGCGGTGCGTGCGTTGTTCAAGGCATCGACGGCGGGCACCGTAAGTTCCGAACGCGCCAGGATGAGATTGGCAAAACCCTTCAGCACGTGGCCCGCGACGTGATGGCCATCGGCCGCAATCGTCGCCTGAAGCGCCGAACCGGTGCTCGGGCGATGAGCCGCCAAACCGAAGACTGCATTCTCGAATGCCCGTTGCGCTTCGCAGCTGTCACTACTGGTCACGAGACCATATGCATCACGTTTCATACGTTTGCTCCTTGGGGACGCATTGGCGGGCCATCAGGATCCGTCATCATCGTCCACATTGGCGTTTACGGCTGCGGCACAGCATTCGTTACAGAGGCCGGGAGATTTTCGCGGCCGAAGCAGGGCCGGCTCTCTCGACGCCAGGCGCCAGAGGAATTTTAGGGCCGGCTGTAACGAAGGCATGCAGACCTGCGAATGTGCCTGCGAGTAGCCGATGTTGGCCTCTGGGCTGGAAGGACGGGACGCCATGATCGCAGCGCCAGCAAAACGGGCCGGTCGTCATCGACACCGCGCGGGGGCAGCCACCGCCGCCGGTTTTGTGGCGCGGCGTGACGCATGATGTACCTCTACGTCAAGGCGATCCACGTGTTTGCCGTCGTCACTCTGATCGGGGGCATGCTGGCGATGGCATTGGTGTTGCGGTCCGCGATTGCTGCGCCAGAGGCAACCGACGTCCGCCGCTTCGGCGAAACCGTTTTACGCTGGGACGGACTGGTCACGACACCGGCGCTTGCCATCGTCTGGATGGCAGGTTTCACGATGGCCTTCGGCGCGGGGTGGGACAGCTCGCTCTGGCTGCTGGTGAAGATGATCCCGGCCATCGTCCTCAGCGGCCTGCACAGCCTGGAAGCCCTGGCGCTGAAGAGGCTGCTGCGGCACGGCCGACCGATCCACCCGCTGTTCGGGGCGGCGGCGTTTGCAATCCTTACCGTCTTCGCGGCCATTGCATGGCTTGCCGTCGTGAAGCCGTTCTAGATTGACGTGGCAGGTGCCGTCTCGATGACCCCTGCCTGATCGATGTGGAAGTGAAGACGCGCAACGGTGATCGGGCCGTGATTGCATTTTAAATCGATCGTTATAAAACCAATCTTGCGCTGTTCTCACCTCTGCGGGCGGCGCGATCAAATTTCCAAGAGACAGATCCCATGGCCCGGCCAAGAGAATTCGATGAGGAACGGGTGCTGGAATTGGCCGTGCAACAGTTCTGGGAACGCGGATACAAAGCAACATCGATCCGGGATCTCGCCCAGGCAATGGGACTGACGACTGCCAGCGTCTACAATGCGTTTGGCGACAAGCGGGCATTGTATCGACGTGCCCTGGATCTTTACGTGGATCGAAGTTTCCACGACCGCGTCGGGCGGTTTGAATCGAAGCCTCCGCGTCAGACCTTAATCGCCTTCTTCAACGAAATCATCGAAAGATCTCTCGGCGATACGAGGCGGAAGGGCTGCATGCTGGTCAATTCGGCCCTCGAGGTTGCGCCCCATGACGAAGAATTTCAGCGTGTCGTGGCCGGCGTTCTTGTTCAGGTCGAGAGATTTTTCGCGCGTTGTGTGGAGCAAGGTCAGCAGGACGGAACAATCGGTCATCACCAGACGGCAGCTGATCTTGCCCGGACACTGCTTGGGATTTTGCTCGGGATCCGGGTGCTTGCACGCACGCGTCCGGAAAAGCACTTGCTGGACGGACTGATAAAGCCTGTTTTTGCCCTCCTTGAACCCGATGCAGCCATGCAGGCGGGACCGTCTAATGCGTGAGATTCAGTGACATGGGGTGTCTTTTGAGGTTTTGGACAAAAACTTGCGGTGTGCCCTGTAACGATGGCACCGGCTTTTGCGAACTTGGATTGATCGGATGAACAACCTGGCCCGCGAAGAAGAATGGGCTTTGTGGATGAGATCCGCAATCGCAGGCGATACACGCGCATATCATAACTTGCTGACAGCCATCACACCCCATCTGCGTGTGATGGCCCGCAAACGATGCGAACAGTGGGGCGTGCCGTCAAGTGAGGCAGAAGACGTGGTTCAGGAAGTGCTTTTGGCTATCCATCTCAAACGGGGCACCTGGGATTTTTCCAGACCCCTAGGTCCGTGGATGGCAGCCCTCGTTCGCAACAAGCTGATCGACAGCCTTCGGCGCAGAGGCAGGCGCGTCAACGTCCCCTTGGAGGACGTGATCTCGACACTCGAAAGCGATGCAGGGCTGGACGTGTCGGATCGCATGTCCATCGAACAGATCCTCGGTCGCCTGGGAGACCCGCAGCGCACGATTGTTCAGGCGATCTCCATCGAGGGGTCAAGCGTGCGCGAGACGGCCGCGCGTCTGAAGATGACGGAAGTGGCGGTCCGTGTGGCGCTTCATCGGGCCCTCAAGGCATTGTCTGCCCGCTATTCCGGGCAATTCAAATGACTACACGCCGTCTCGTTGCACTCCCGGTCCAGAAGGCCCCGCCCCGCTGCGATGTCAATTCGATATTTCAGCAGGGCAAAGCGAAACGATCGACGCACTTTCCATCGTGGTGCGCGCAACCCATATCAAACGTCCTTATCGTGACTTTAGATGAGAAATGGAATGCACCACGCTATCGCTGTCTTGATTGACGATTTCTCCCCGGTTTGGATATGCAGGCAAACGCCGTGGGTTGAGACCGAGACGATCGACGAATGAAATCCCAAGGCCAGGAGTTTGCCGCGTGAAAACAGATCAACTCATTACCCTGCTGGCTGAGGATACGCGGCGACCGGTCAAGCTGGGAATGGCGTTATCAGGCGCCGTTGCAGCCGGAGCCGCACTTGCAGCTGTTGCATTCTTCCTGACGATCGGGTTTCGGCCGGATATCGCGTATGCCATCGAGACGGTTCGGTTCGTCTTCAAGTTCATCGTGACGCTGTCATTGCTGGCGGCGGCCACATCATTGCTGGGCCCTGCCCTGCGCCCCGGGAGTAGACCTGGCGCGCGCCGATGGCTCCTGGCACTGGCGCCAGCCCTTCTTGTCGCGGCGACCGTTGTGGAGCTGATCGTGATACCGTCTGATCTCTGGCTCGGCAAACTGACGGGTCGCAACGCGTTGCATTGCCTGACGATGATTCCAGCGCTCTCCGTCTTCCCGGGCTTTTTTCTTTTTTTCGCCATGCGCCAAGGCGCTCCTGAAAATCCGGGGCTTGCAGGTGCGCTGGCAGGCCTTGTCTCGGCCAGCATCGCAGCGACGCTTTATGCTTCCAATTGCTTCGACGACAGCCCGCTGTTTGTCGTCACCTGGTATCCTCTTGCCACGCTGATCGTCGTGACGGCCGGATATTTCGCCGGCAGGCGTTATTTGCGCTGGTAGCCCGATCTGCCCGTCGTATCCCGCTGCCAAGAGGCAGGCTGAGTGCTATTTTCTTTCAGCGCGAGGCGCAGACTGCCTGGAAAGTTCGTGCACCACGACGAGAAACGCTCGGGTTTGTTGCAATTAGACTAGAAGGCGCCGGTCGCGTCATTGACCCGATCGCGCCACCGGCGGGCTGCCACCAGTTCAGGAGGGAAAAGGCCGGGGATCGCAAAGAAGGCGGCAGACGGATCGGTGGCATTCATCGCGGTGGCGGCATCCAGGATGTCTTCGCGGCGCGGATCCTCGCAGTCGCCGCGTTTCTTCACCGCCGCCATCCAGACGCCGACCGCATAGGCAGTCGCCGCCGCGTCCTCGCCTTTTTGCAGGGCATCCACGGCCGGCGAGAGCAGCCGTTGCGGCAGTTTCTGGGTGGTGTCGAGCGCGATCTGGAGGTTGCGGTGGTCGATCGTCGGGTTGGAAAACCGCAAAAGCAGCGCAGTGATATAATCGGACAGATCAATCCCCGGCACCGGATCAAGCGTCGACACCACCTCTTCCATATGCGCGCGCGCCTTGGCCGCCAGGTCCGGCACCGCCATCACCTCGCGGATATAGTCGAGCCCTGACAGGATGCCGAGATGGGCCAGCAGCGTGTGGGTGCCATTGAGCAGCCTGAGCTTCATCTTTTCGTAAGGCTCGACATTTTCGGCAAGGATTGCGCCGCCGGCCTCCCAGCGCGGCCGACCCGCCACAAAGTGATCTTCGATCACCCATTGCAGGAAGGGCTCGGTATCGAGCGCCAGCGCGTCCCGCGTTCCGAGCAGCATCTCACCCCGCGCACGGGTCGCGTCCGTTGCGGCGGGCACGATCCTGTCCACCATGGAGCAGGGGAAAGCTCCCTTTTCGGCAATCCAGCTGGCAAGCGCGCTGTCGCGGCGCTGCGCCAGTTCCAGCACGAGACGGCGCACGACCTTGCCGTTCGACGGAAGATTGTCGCAGCAGAGCACGGTAAACGGCGGCACACCGGCTGCCCGCCGCAGGGCAAGCCCTTCCACGAGAAAACCCAGCACACCGGTGGGCGCATGCGGCGTCTTCACATCGGCCACTACTGCCGGATGGTTGTGGTCCAACCCGCCGGTTGCCGGATCAAGACCATAGGCCTTTTCCGAAACGGTCATCGTCACCACGCAGGTTGCGGGATCGGCAAGGGCTGCCAGCACGCGTGCCTTATCCGTGGCTGCGTAGATCCAGCCGACGGTCGCACCGATCAGTTCGCACTGGTCGCCCTTTTCGCTGCGGGTGATGACGCAATAAAGCCCGTCCTGTGCCTCAAGCGCCTCCACCGGATCCGCTGAGCGCAGGTTGACCGCAACAATCCCCCAGGGCCCGAATTCAGCCTCCAGAGCGCGCTGGGTGAACACCGCCTGATGTGCGCGGTGAAAGGCGCCAAGCCCGATATGGACGATACCGGGTTTCAGTTTTGCCCTGTCATAAGCGGGCAGGCGCACGCTGGCGGGCAATCGGCTTGCGCTGGAGAGGTGTGTCATGATCAGGCTCCCAGGCCATAACGGGCATGCGACAGCGTCCGCTCGATGCCGCGCAGTTCCGCCAGTCCCTTCAGCCGGCCGATGGCGGGATAACCGGGCTGGGCACCGCGCGTGAGGTCGTCGAGAATTTCCTGTCCATGATCCGGCCGCATGGGGATGCGGTGATCCTCGCGCCCCTCTTCGCGCCGTCGCGCCTCTTCCGATAGAAGGGCTGCGATGACGGCGACCATGTCTGTCGCGCCTTCAAGGTGCTCGTCCTCGAAAAACGAGCAGGGAACCGTGTCGCTATCGCGCGTGACATTGCGCAGATGCACGAAATGAATGCGATCGGCAAAACGTGTGGCAATAAAAGGCAGGTCATTGTCCGGCCTTGCGCCGAGCGAACCGGTGCAGAGCGTCACGCCATTGGCGCGGATGTTCACCTGATCCAGCATGTGGGCATAATCGGCCTCGGTCGACAGAATGCGCGGCAGGCCGAGCAGCGACCACGGCGGATCATCGCCATGGGCGCAGATATTGATGCCGACATCTGCTGCCACCGGCGCCACTTCGCTGAGGAAATCGACGAGATTCTGCTGCAGCCGCTCGCGGTTGATGCCCTGGTAGGAGCGCAGCTTTTCGAGCAGCTGGTCGAGCGTATAGCCATCGGCAGACCCCGGCAGGCCCGCGCCGATATTCTTACCCAGCGCAGCGATCTTTCCATCCGTCATGCCGGAGAAGCGTCTTGCTGCTTCCTCCTGCAACCAGTCCGGATAATCCGCAGCAGCCTCCGGACGTTTCAGGATGTGGATGTCGAAGGCGGCAAAATCCACGAGATCGAAACGCATGGCCTTGGCGCCATGGCCGGTCTCCCAGCGCAGATCCGTGCGTGTCCAGTCGAGAATCGGCATGAAATTGTAACAGACGGTGCGGATGCCGGAGGCCGAAAGACGCCGCAGCGTTTCCTGCCAGTTGGCGATATGGCGTTTCCAGTCGCCGGTCTGCGTCTTGATGTCTTCCGACATCGGAATGCTTTCGACAACGTCCCAGACAAGGCCGCCAGCCTTGATCGCCTCATGCCGCCGGGCAATCTCGTCAACCGGCCAGACCTCGCCGGTTGCGATATGATGGAGCGCGGACACGATGCCTTCGGCACCCGCCTGTGCCGCATCACGCACGCTGACTTTGTCGATCGGCCCGAACCATCGCCATGTGTGTCTCATCGTCTGTCCTTCGTATCCGGTGGGTTCGTTTAAAACGTGATCTGCACCTTGCAGGCCGCTGAGCGGTCACCAGCCTGCTCGAAGGCCTCGACTGCCCGATCAAGCGGAAAGGTGTGGGAGATGATCGGCTTGACGTCGATCTGCCGTGTCGAAATCAGATCGACGGCCTGTGCAAATTCGCCGTGGAAGCGTTGCGAGCCGCGCCAGATGATTTCCTTGCCCACCAGCGCATTGAGCGGGATCGTCACGTCCCCGGTCACGCCCACCTGAACGATTGTGCCGCGGGGCCTGATCGCGGCAAAGGCGGAACGCAAGGCCGGTGCTGCTGCCGAGCAATCGAAAATCACGTCAAAACTGCCTTTGTTGTCCTGGAAAGGCAAAAGCGCGTCCGGGTTGCTGGCGACATTGATCGTGTCCGTGGCGCCCATCGACGGCGCGCGCGACAGGGCCGCGTCCATCAGATCCGTCACCACGATGCGGGCGGCACCGGCATGGCGGGCAGCGGCCACCGTCAGCAGTCCGATCGGCCCTGCCCCCGTGACGAGAACGGCCTTGGCCGAGAGATCGCCCGCCTGGGCAACCGCATGCAGGCAGACGGCGAGCGGTTCCGAGCAGGCGGCCTCTGCCGGCGTCACATCTGTTCCGACCGGATGGCACTGGATCGCCGGCACGACGAGCTTTTCGCGGAACATGCCGTTTTCGTGCGGCAGGCGCATGGCAGATCCCATGAACCGCATGTGGAGGCAGTGGATCGGCTGGCCGATGCGGCAATACTGGCACTCACCGCAGGGCTGCGACGGGTTGATCGCAACAAGCTGCCCCAGCGCCAGCCCCGAAACGCCCTCTCCAAGGGCTTCGACATAACCGGATGCCTCATGACCCGCGATAATGGGTTCGCGAACCTGAACCGGGCCGAAACCGCCGTCCTGGTAATAATGCAGGTCCGAGCCGCAGATGCCACCCGATGCCATGCCCAAGAGAACCTCGCCTGACCCCGGCGTCACATAATCCAGCGTCTCTACCCTGAGGTCACGCCGGGCATGAAGGCGTGCAACACGCGTCTGCATTGTCCTGATCCCTTTCATCTCAAGTTTGTGAGCGACCATGCGCCAAACGGTTATCGGATCAGACCCAGCTGCGTCGGCAGCCAGAGGGTGATGGCGGGAATGAAGGTGATCAGCCCGAGTGCGATGAACAGCGGGATCATCCAGGGCAGGATGGCCAGCGTCGTTTTCTCCACCGACAGCTTGGAAATGCGCGACAGGACGAAGAGCACCATGCCGACCGGCGGCGTCAAAAGACCGATCATCAGGTTCAAGGTGATGATGAGACCGAGATGTACGGGGTCGATGCCGTATCGGGCGGCAACCGGCATCAGGATCGGCACGAGGATGCTGATCGCCGCGATCGTATCGAGAAAGGCCCCGACGATCAGAAGCAGGATGTTGACGATGATCAGGAAGGTCCACCAGTTGTCGGTGAGGCCGAACATGAAATCGGAAAACAGCTGTGCTGCCTGGCTGACGGTCAGCAACCACGCGAAGATGGAGGCGGCCGTGACGATGAACAGCACGGAGGCTGTGGTCTCGATCGTATCGAAGGAGGCCTTGGCCAGCGTTCTCACCGTCATCGTGCGATAGCGGACAAGACCGAGAAACAGCGACCAGAGGACAGCCGCCACGGCAGCTTCGGTCGGGGTGAACCAGCCCATGGTCATGCCGCCGATCAGAAGCACCGGCGTCATCAGCGCCATCACGGCGGAAAAATCGAAATACCAGTCCAGTGCGACCAGAACCGCAAGGCCGATCAGCACGGCCACATTGACCGACAATCCCGCAAGCACCATCAGGTAGATCGCCATGGGGAAAGCAAGAACGATGGCCACTTCCATCGAAGCGCCCAGCAATTGCTTCAGCTCGAAGGGTGTATCGGAGCCCCATCCCTTGCGTTTGGCAAAGATGTAGACCGTCAGCATCATCAGCACGGTCATGACCACGCCGGGAACGATGCCGGCCATGAACAGCGCGCCGATGGAGGCATTGGCCATCATGCCATAGATGACGAAGGGCAGCGATGGCGGAAAAATCGGCCCGAGCGTCGCCGAAGCGGCGGTGACGCCGACAGCGGCTTCGATCGGATAACCGTGATCCTTCATCGCCTTGATTTCAATCGTACCGATGCCGGCGGCATCGGCAAGAGCCGTGCCCGACATGCCGGAAAACACCACCGAACCGATAATGTTGACCTGCGCGAGACCACCCTTCATCCAGCCGACGAGGGCAAGCGCGAATTTGTAGATACGGCCCGTCACACCGGCAATGTTCATGAGATTGCCGGCGAGGATGAAGAAGGGCACGGCAATCAGCGGAAAACTTTCGACGCCGGCGATCATTCGCTGGGCCGCGATGATGTCGGGCGCGACACCGTAGAGGATGAGATAGGCAAGCGACGCCACCGCCATGGAGACGGCAACCGGCGTGCCAATGATCAGGAGGAGGAGAAAGGAACCGATGAGAAGCAGCATGGATCAAATTCCTCCTGCGTGGAGATCGTCCTGCGCCTGCTGGCGCACGGTCTTTTTCCCCGTCAGGTCCTTGAAAAGGTTATGGGCGGAGCGGACAAACATCAGCGCAAAAGCGGCAAAGACCGCGTAGAAAACGATGCCGCGGGGAATATCCACCGTCACCATCCGCTCCTCGCCGACAATCTCGAGGTAACGCCACATCAGCCAGGTGATATAGGCAAAGAAGATGATGCCGATGATATCGACGACAAGTTCGAGCGGCCTGACGGCCCATGTCGGCAGGAAGCGGTAGAGCAGGTCGACCTGGATATGGCGCATGGTGCGCACGCACATGACAGAGCCGAGGAAGACCACGACCACCAGGCAGTTGGCGGCAATTTCCTCCGTCCAGGCAAGGCTGTCGTTCAGCACGTAGCGTGTAAAAAACTGCAGGAAAACAGACAGGCCCATACTCCAGAAGACAATGAGCGTTACCCAGTCTTCAATGGCATAAGGCGACAGATCGACCGGCGCTGCATCTTCCTCGAAGGCATGCGCCATCTCTTCCACACTGATCGGCGCGTGCGGGTGCTCCGTCATGGATCGGCTCCAATCACAACGATTTCAGGAAAGGGCCCCGGCGCAACCCATGCGCCAGGGCGGCATCATTCACTTGATGGCGCGGATGGCTTCCCAATCGGCCTTGTCGTAACCGAAGTCCTCGAACTTGGCCTTTGCGAGAACAGTCTTCTCGAAATCGGCCTTATCGACCTCGGTCACCGTGATGCCCTTCTTCTTGAATTCCTCGACCAGCGCCTTTTCGCGCGCTTCAATGGTCTTGGTGGTGCGGGCGGCGGCTTCCAGCATCACATCGGTGAAGATCTTCTTGTCTTCATCCGAAAGACTTGCCCAACGGGTCTTGGACACGATCGTGTTCAGGTGGTCGACGATATGGCCGGTCAGAACGATGTTCTTCTGAACCTCGTAGAACTTCTTTGCCTCGATCGTCGTCAGCGGATTTTCCTGCGCCTCGACCGTGCCGTTCTGCAGTGCCAGATAGACTTCCGCAAAGGCGATAGGCGTCGTGTTGGCACCGCAGGCCCGCGGCATGGCAAGATAGGCCGGCACATCCGGCACGCGGATCTTCAAACCTGCCATGTCTGCACATTTGGCAATCGGGCGGTTGGATGTGGTGTGACGCGTTCCGTAATAGCTGACGGCCACGATATGGTTGCCGGTTTTTTCCTCATAACCCGCGGTAAGCTTCTTGAAGACATCGCTTTTCGTGTAGGCGAGCAGATGGCTCGGATCGCGGAAGATGTACGGATAGTAGGTGACGCCGATCGGCTTGTGATCACGGGCGGCAAAGCTGGAGCCGGAGATGATGATATCCACCGTGCCGAGCTTGAGGCCCTGGTTGATGTCGGCTTCCTTGCCAAGCTGCGAAGCCGGGAAGACATCGATCTTGTAACGGCCGTTGGTGCGCTTGGCGATCTCGCCTGCCGCCCAGACCGAATCGGTGTGGAAGGGCTCGGATGTTTCGTAGACATGGGCCCATTTCAGGGCTGTCTCAGCGTGCGCCGAGACGCCGGATGCGACGATGACCGCCGCAGCGGCAAGAAGCGTTTTCAGTGTCAGTTTCATGTGTTCCTCCCAATTGAAACAGAACTGCAGGGCAGACCGCCCGAATGACGGACGGTCAGTCTTCTCTGGTCGGCTCCTCCCCGAAGCTTTCCGAGAATCTCTTTTGCGCAAGCGTCAGATGACGCCGCATGGCCTCGCGAGCGGCTGCAGGATCACGGGCTGCAAGGGCATCGCGAATGATACGATGTTCCTCAAGCGCCAGCTTCCAGGTGTGCGGCCCTTCGAAATAGCTCGCGAGCTTGGTGAAATAGGGCGACATCCGCGTGTCGTAGATCAGCCCGGTGAAATGTTTGAGCGCGGAATTGCCGATGATATCGGCGATGGCCGTATGAAAATCCCGGTCGCAGGCAAGCGCAACAGGCGCATCGTCCAGCGCTTTTTCCATGCGTCCCAAAATTGCATCGATCTGCGCAAGGTTTGCCGGCGTGACAAGTCTTGCCGCCTCTTCCGCAATGCCGCTTTCGATCAGGCAGCGCGCCTGCAGGATTTCCAGCGGGCCCTCGCCCGCCTCACCGCGCAATTCCCCCTCGACCGGCCGGGGCCGGCTGCCGATATAAACGCCCGAACCCATGCGGATCTGGATATAACCCTCGACCTCGAGCACGATCAGTGCCTCGCGCACCGTTGGTCTCGACACCGAAAACCGTTCGGCAAGCTCGCGCTCGGGCGGAAGCCGCGAACCCGGCTTCAACTCTCCCGTTTCGATCAACACACGGATCTGATCCGCCACCTGGCGATAAAGCCGGCGCGGCTCCAAAGCCACGAACATCGATATCCTCCCGGGCGCATCACTCCCCTGATGCGCATTTGGCCAGATTGTCTGACCAATTTCAACTATGAGGATTTTTCGGATGCTGTCAAGCGGGGCGGCTGATGCTGCCGTCGCGCCGAGAACACAACTGAAATTGTCTTGTGCATACACTAGACGTTTTATCCGGAACGTGCAATCCCTTGGCGACAGATACAGCTCGAAGAGCCCAGCCATGCCCGTTGTCACCGGTTCAATTGCCTCCAAACTCTACCGCCGCACCAGCGACGCGCTTCTCTTTGAAATCCGCAGCGGCGTGCTGCAGGACGGCATGCGCCTGACGGAAACCGCCATTGCGCAACGCTTCGGCATCAGCCGGGCACCGGCGCGCCAGGCACTGGCCGAACTCGAACACGGCGGGTTTCTGAAAAAGGCCGCCGGGCGCGGTTACGACGTGGTTGCTCCCCTCCATCCGTCCGGCCCATGGCCGACCGGCGCACTGGATATGGAGCCGGACCTCAAATCCCGGTCCGCCTGGGAAGCGATCTATCCGGATGTCGAGATCGAGGTCGTCTCGCGCACGGCGCTGGCCAGCTGGCGTATCAACGAGGTCATGCTGGCGCGGCATTACGGCGTGAGCCGGACGGTTGCCCGCGATGTGGTGGCCCGGCTGCAGGAGCGCGGTATCATCCGCAAGGATGCCAGCGCCCGATGGCACGCACCCGCACTCTCGGAAACGCTGATCAACGAACTCTACGAACTCCGCTGGGTTCTGGAGCCGCTTGCCCTGCAAAAAGCGGCAGCCCATCTGCCCGGCGGGTTTCTTGCGACATTGCGGGCAAAGATCGAGACGGCCATGAATACGGCTCAGGTCAGCAGCGAGCAACTGGACGCGCTCGAGCAGGACCTGCATGTGGATCTCATCGGACGATGCGGCAATCAGCCACTGCTGCGCGCCGTCAGCCTGCCGCAGGCGCTGCTCGTCGCGCATCACTTTCTTTATCGGCGCACTAGCGATCTGTTCGAGAGCGAACCCTTCCTGCCCGAGCACCTGAAGATCATCGCGCTTCTGCAGGAAAAGGATGTGGCCGGCGCTTGCGAGGCGCTGGTCGATCACCTGAAAGTGTCGCGCGAACGCGCCATGCGGCGCATCCGCGCCGTCGCACAAACCACAGCGCCTGCGGACCTGCCGTATCTCGAACGGCTTTAGGCGCCCATTTTCGACGCATGGGTTTGCGGTCCGCCCATCAGCCAAACGGATCCGCACCGGGGAGGAGGCCCTGTCATGAAGATTGCAAAGGTTGAACCGTTCATTCTGCACCTGCCGCTGACGGCAGACAGCATTTCCGATTCCACCCACAGCATCACCCATTGGGGTGTCGTGGGTGCAAAGATCACCACGACCGACGGGCTGGAGGGTTATGGCTTTACCGGAACGCATGCCCACCTGGCATCCGACCGGCTGATCACGGCCTGCATCCGGGATTGTTATGCGCCGCTGCTCATCGGCGAAGAGGCGGGCGATCATCAGCGCCTGTGGACGAAGCTATCGCGCCATCCGGCCCTGCAATGGGTCGGACGTGCCGGCATCACCCAGCTGGCACTCGCCGCCGTGGATGTCGCGCTGTGGGATCTGGCGGGCAAAAAGGCCGGCGTGCCGCTCTGGTCGCTGCTTGGCGGCGCGCGCACCGAAAAGCTCGAGGCCTATAATACCGATATCGGCTGGCTATCGTTTTCCAGGGAAGCGCTTGTCGCCGGCTCTGCCCGTGCCGTCGAGGAAGAAGGCTTCACGCGCATCAAGATCAAGGTCGGGCATGATGATCCGAACATCGATATCGTCCGTCTCGAAGCCGTGCGCGACCGCGTCGGCAGCGCCGTGCGCATCGCCATCGATGCCAATGGCAAATGGGACCTGCCCACCTGCCAGCGTTTTTGCGCCCGCGCCCGCGACCTTGATATCTACTGGTTCGAAGAACCGATGTGGTATGACGATATTGCAAGCCATGCCGCACTTGCCCGAGCGACCTCCATCCCGGTGGCACTCGGCGAGCAGCTTTATACGGTAGATGCCTTCCGCAGCTACATCAATGCGGGGGCCGTGCATTACGTCCAGCCGGATGTGACCCGCCTTGCCGGCATTACCGAATATATCCAGGTGGCAGACCTTGCGCTCGCAAACCGCCTGCCCGTCGTGCCGCATGCCGGCGAAATGAGCCAGGTGCATGTTCACCTCAGCTACTGGCACCCGGCCTCGACGATCCTCGAATATATCCCCTGGATCAAGGATCATTTCCACGAACCGGCAAATGTGGACGGCGGCGTCTTCAACAGGCCGCAACAACCAGGCGCCAGCACCACACCGCTCGCACAGGCCTTCGAGCGCCACGGCCAATCGCTCGGATAGCGGCCAGCCCCCTTCCCGGAGCCCGAATTTGCTGGCGCGCATCGGGCTCCGGGTCGATTGCCACCTTATGATTATTCCGCTAGAGCAAAACATGTATCAAATAATCAACTTAAGACGATGCCAAAAGCCATGGCGGCAGAGATCAACGGCCATCTGGACATCTTTCTGAAAAACAGAACGGCTCTGGTGGATTATGCCGCCCGGCTGACGGGATCGCGCGACCAGGCCGAAGACATCGTTCAGGACGCTTTTTTACGGTTGAAGCCGGATCAGACCGGGCAATAT
The DNA here is from genome assembly GCF_058242775.1 of Neorhizobium sp. PAMB6630. Taxonomy (NCBI): domain Bacteria; kingdom Pseudomonadati; phylum Pseudomonadota; class Alphaproteobacteria; order Hyphomicrobiales; family Rhizobiaceae; genus Neorhizobium; species Neorhizobium sp. PAMB6630. Next base: position 26,577 of record NZ_JBZAYV010000004.1, on the reverse strand, counting down.
TCGCCAGGACAGACCGTTTCCTACTTCTACAACATCGTGCGCAATCTGGCATTCGATGCCGCAAAGCGGCGGAATGTCGAAACGCGCGGCCGCGACACCGACCCGCCGTTCTGGATCCTGCCACAGGATCCGGGCACGCCGGAGCAAACGGTGCTGCTCGCCGATCAGGCCCGTGTCGCGTCCGAGACGCTGGACGGCCTGCCGAAGGATATGCGCCGGGCCATTGAGCTTTACCGTATCGAAGGCCTGACGCTGGAGGCGATTGCGGCGGATCTTCAGATCTCCATTGCAACGGCCCATCGGTTGATCCGCAATGGCATGGTGAAAATAGCCCTGTCGCTCGACCGGGCGAGCCATTGAAAAATCGTGTGCGCATCGTGAAAAAAAGCCTCTCGCCAATCGTATCTTCATCGGGCAACGCTGACGACATCGACAATCGGTTGCGGACCCGATTCCGGCCTGCGGCTGCCCGGGCCGGGCTTTTTGCTGAAAGTGCAGCCGGCCACACTCGCACCAGGGGAACAGAGCGTCAGTGAGCGTCACGGATCAGCCAGAACAGCTTGACGAACAGCTCCTCGAAGAGGCGATGGACTGGCTCATGCGCCTGCGGAACGAGCCGGCCGGGCCCGATCTTCTGGCCGTCTGGCAAGGCTGGCGGGCGACGTCCGATCGGCACGCCGCGGCCTGGGATCGCATCTGTCTCACCTGGACGGTGCTCGGCGAGAGGTCGCCAGAGGCCACGCCTGCCATGCCACGCGGGGCGCGGCAACGCCGGCAGCGCGCTGGTGTTCTGGCGCCGCGCCGTCTTGCATACGCTGCCGCTCTCATGTTGTGCGGCATCCTCATGGCAGCCGTTTTCGGCCCTGCCCTGCAGGTGCGGCTCCAGGCGGATGTCATGACGGCGGCTGGAGAAATTCGCCATGTGACGCTTGCCGACGGATCGCAGGTGACGCTTGCCCCGGAAACCGCGCTGGCGGACGATTTCGACGGGAACGCACGCCATGTGCGGCTGCTGTCGGGGGAAGCCTATTTCGAGGTCATGCGAGACCCGGCCCACCCGTTTGTCCTCACCACACGGGACGCAGCGGTCAGGGTGCTGGGGACCGCTTTCAGTGTCCGCGATACGGGAAGTGCAACACGAGTCGAACTGGCGCATGGCGCGGTTGCCTTGCACATGGAGGGTGCGCCTGCCGGCGATGAGCTGACGCTTGCACCCGGTGATGTCGTGACCGTGGAGCGGGCAGCGCGCACAATAGAACGCTCGCATATCGATCCCGCCGACATTGCCTTATGGCGCGAAGGCAGGCTCTCGGTCACGGATCAGGCTTTCGCGGATGTCGTCTCCCTCATCCAGCGCCAGCACTCCGCATGGATCGTCCTCACGCAAAGCGAGGTTTCCACGCGCAGGGTGACGGGTCTTTACGATCTTTCGGATCCCGACAAAGCCCTTTCAGCACTGGCCGCTCCCTTTGGCCTGAAGGTGCGGGCGGTCTCGCCGTTTCTGCGGGTGATCTCGCCATACTGAAAAAACATCAAATTATTTCAATATATTACCTCCTTATTCGCGAACGGTTCGCAAAAAGCGGAACGGCACCTGAAAAACTTGTCTCTCTCACTCGTATTTACCCTTGAACACGGCAATGCCGGTTTCTTCTGTGGGGATGAGTATGAGACTGACACGATTTTCCGTAGGCCGCGATGCAGCGGTCCGAAACCCTTCGCGCCGGTTGCTGGCCACAACGGCCTGTGCCTTTGCGCTGCTCGCGGGACCGGGCAGCCTGACGGTCCGGGCGCAGGACGCAACGGCGACCGCGGCAACGCGCACTTACGACATTCCGGGCCAGCCGCTGGCCAATGCACTGAAAGCCTTCGGCCGCCAGTCCGGCCTGCAGATTTCGCTGGCCGCCGAGGCTGCTCGCGGGATCACGTCGGCGGCCGTCAGCGGCCGCTTCACCGCCGAGGCCGGGCTTGAAAAACTGCTGTCGGGCACTGGCATTTCCTATCGCATCAGCGGTGGCGTCGTCGTGGTCGGTGACCAGTCGTCGTCGGCGGCTGGGGCAAACGCTGCGCCGGCGGCCGATGGTTCGGTAACCCTCGACAAGATCCACGTGACCGGCGAGCGCGCGGCAACCGCTGTGAACTCGGTCAATATCGGCGCCCAGCAGCTTGAGGCGCGCAATCCCTCGAGCATTGCCGACGTCTTCCGCGATGAACCGGGCGTCAGTGTCGGCAGTTCCATGCCGACGTCGCAGAAGGTCTATGTCAACGGCGTCGAGGAAACCAACCTTGCCGTCAGCATCGATGGCAGCCGGCAGAACAACCGCGTCTTCCACCACAATGCCACCACGCTGATCGATCCGTCGCTGTTGAAGGCTGTCGATGTCGATGCCGGGATCGCACCGGCCGATGCCGGCCCCGGCGCACTTGCCGGCTCCATCGCCTACGAGACCAAGGACGCCGGGGACATGCTCTCTGCAGACGGCGTTGGCGGCATGGTGTCTGAAACCTACAATTCCAACAGCCAGACCTTTACCACCGGCCTTGGCGGCTGGGGCATGAAGGACGGCTTCGAGTTCCTGGGTTTCCTCAACTACGGCAAGGGCGACAATTACGAGGCCGGCAACGGCGACGAGGTGCGCGGCACCGAAACCAACCTGTTGAGCGGCATCGGCAAGATTGCGTTTGAGGCCGACAGCGGCGACCGTTTCGAAATCAGCCACGAACGCGTCCGCGACGATGCCGAGCGTCCTTACCGTGCCAATGCCAGCGTCGTCACCACCGGCCGCCCCTGGGAGCCGGGATACCGCAACTATCTGCTGGAGCGGGAAAACACGGTCTTCACCTATACGGACACCACGCCGGAAGGCTGGTGGGATCCGACATTCCGTCTCGCCTACAGCCACAGCTCTGTGGAAACGCCGATCTTTTATAACGCCGGTGGCGGCGTTGGCGCATCCTATGGCGGGCTTGGCGAGAGCGGCAGCGTCAACGGCAAGTTCGAAAACAAGTTTGCGCTCGACAATGGCAATATTGTCGCCGGCGTTGATTTCTACAGCGACAAGATCGAACTCGATACCGATTTCGATAGCGAGGATGCCACCGAAAAAGCCCGCAATATCGGCATCTACAGCCAGGCACGGCTGGAGCCGATGGATGCAATGCGGTTGTCCTTCGGCGGGCGCGTCGACAAGCAGTGGTTCGAAGGCACCACCGGCCAGCAATGGGACCATGCCGGCGTCAGCGGCAATGGCTCGGTCGAATACGACCTCACCAGCTTCCTCACGGCCAAGGCCGGCGCCTCGCATGTCTGGGCCGGCATTCCGATGGCCGAGAGCTTCATCATGAACCCCAAGTGGAACTACGGCGCCGATGGCCCGGAGGTGACGACCGCCAACAACATCATGGCCGGACTTGAACTCCACCATGACGGCTATAGCGCTGAGGCGAGCGTCTTTCGCAGCAACATTCGCGATGCGCGTGTCGCCAAATATTCCGCGTCGCTGGCCAACCAGAACTACGATGTGGAGACAAAGGGCTTCGAACTCGGCGTCGGTTATGACTGGACCGATGGTTTCATCAAGGTCAAGTACGCCCATATCGAGGCCGAAATCGATGGCAAGCCGGCCGATTCCGATACGGGCAACTACCTGACGACGCCGGTTGGCGACATCATCACCGTCTCGGCAGGCCACACCATTGCCGACTGGGGTCTGACCCTCGGTGGCGACGTGGAAATCGCACCGTCCTACGAGGATGGCGATACCACCTACGCCTCTTACAATGTCGTCAACATCTACACCGAGTGGAAGCCGGAGAGCATGCCGCACATGACCTTCCGGGCGGAGGTGCAGAACCTGTTTGACGAGACCTATGCCAGCCGCGCCACCTACGGGCAGGAATTCACCAATGTGACGCCCCTTTACGAACAGGGCCGCGCTTTCCTGGTCTCGATGAAGGCGACCTTCTGACCACCGAAGACCATCCTTCGCCGGGCAGCCGGCGAAGGATCTTTGCATGTCGGGTGAAACCTATCGAATGAAGCGTGACGAGGAGAGCGCCATGATGGAGATCGGTAACGGGTGGCGGCACCCTTGCGCACCGCAGGCGCCAGAGCCTGCCTGCCGGGAAGCGTGGTCATGACCGGCTGCGTCCATGATCGGGCAGCGGTCAAATCTCGGGAGATTGCGGCCGCGGCCACGTTCCAGAGTTTTGCCAACTGCTATATCCGCGAGATCGATCAGGGCCGGTGCGCCTTGATGACGATCGACGGGAACGATTGCCCCTGCCTCGACTGGTATCTTTCTGCACAACACCTTCATCTGAGGGCGGTGCTTGGCCGCGATAGCCGCGTTGGCCCCAAATCTTTCGGCCCCCTTTTCAGCCGTCACGCCAGCGAAAGCGTCTGGCGGTCGACCGATCCCCTCTGGGCGGTGCAGTGCCTCGTCCACGATCTGACGCAGAAAACGCAATGCCAGGCCCGCCCCGGCGCAGGGCTGGAACTGATGCTGCGGACATTGCAAAGCTGCGAACGGATGGCCGGCCTTCTTGGCGCACGGGTCGAGACATTCGACAACCAGCCGCAGGCCTTTATCGAGAGCGAACAGTCGCTGGTTTTCGGCCACTGGATGCATCCGACACCCAAAAGCCTTGCCGGCATGAGCGACTGGCAGACGCCCACCTATGCGCCTGAAGGCGGCGGCCGGTTTCAGCTGGAATATTTTGCCGCCACGCGTGCGCTGGTGCGGGACTGCTCGGTTGCGGGCGATCTGGATTTGATCCTGCGCGAACTTGCCGGCGATCTCTCGGACAGGGTGCCGCTTCTACCGGACGAGGTTCTGCTGCCGATGCATCCGTTGCAGGCGCAGGCACTGCTGCTGGATCCACGGATCGTTGCGGCAATGGAGCGCGGCGTTCTGCGCCACCTTGGCCGCGCAGGCATCGAATTTACCGCGACCTCATCGGTTCGCACCGTGGCCTCGGACTTCAGCGACTGGATGCTGAAATTCTCGCTGCCGGTGAAGATCACCAATTCGCGACGCCTCAACCGGCTGCACGAACTGCAGGCGGGCGTTGCCATGGCCCGCCTTGTCGATCTACTTCAACTGGCAAAGCGGCTGCCAAAACTCGCTTTTCTGCGCGACCCCGCCTATCGGACACTTGATCTCGGCGATGGCACCGAAAGCGGCTTCGAGGTGATTTTTCGGGAAAACCCCTATCGTAGCGAGGCCGGCTATGGTGTGGTCAGCCTTGCGGCGCTGACAGCCCCTGCCCTGCCCGGAGAGATTTCGCGGCTTCGCGCCGTGGTGGAACGCGCCGCCCGCGAGGCCGGTCTTTCCCGCGAAGACGCCGCTCTCCGCTGGTTCGACCGCTATCTGGACTGCGCCCTGTCATCGCTGGTCCGGCTTTACGACGAGACAGGCATTGCGCTTGAAGCCCACCAGCAGAACATGCTGATCGATGTCTCGCAAGGCTGGCCGACAAAGGTCATTTACCGCGACAGCCAGGGCTTTTATCTGTCAAAACGGCATGAAGCGTCCCTCTGCGCGGCCCTGCCCGACCTTCGCAACATTGCCGATCTGTTTTACCCCGAGGCCGAGATCCAAAGGCGCTTTGGCTATTATCTCGTGGTCAACCAGGTCTTTGCCGTGATCCACCGGCTAGGCGCCGAGGGACTTGCGGATGAGGAGACGCTGCTTCAGCGCCTGCGCGCGCATCTGCGATCCGAGATGAAGAGCCTGCGCGGCTCCGGTCTTGATTTCGTCCGCCACCTCCTCGACAGCCGAACGCTGACGACCAAGGCCAATCTCGGCGCAAGAGTTGCAGGCATCGACGAGCTGGAGGGTGGCGCCGGGGCCTCGCTTTATTGCGAAATGCCAAATCCCCTGCATCCCGCCTTTACCGGCGCAGCGAGATCTCACGATGCCCTTGCCTCTTGATCTCTGCGACCGACCGGAGGAACGGGTTCTGCGGCAGCTGGTTTCCGCCTTGCTGTTCGAAGGGGTTATCTGCCCGTTGAAGACCGACGCGCCGGACGGAGCAACCCTCCTTGCCATCGGCGCGGCGGAGATGCGAGCGCACCTACTGAAAGGCCCTTTCGGCCGGCCACGCATAAAGCCCGGTTCGCTCGCCTTGCGGCACTCCGAAACCGGGGACTGGATTACGGCTGAACTCGACGATCTCGTGCGCCTTCTGCCAGTGCCGGAAGCGGCGCGGGAAAAACTTCTGGCCGAGCTTCAAGGCACGATCACATTCCTCGGGCAAGACCGCGATCTTCCCGTGCCGGCCGACCGCCGCGCACTGACCTTTGACAGGCTCGATTGTGCTCTGGCCGAGGCGCATCCCTATCACCCCTGTTTCAAGTCGCGCACGGGCTTCAGCCTTCAGGACAACGCGCTCTTTGGGCCTGAGGCCGGCCGGCCCTTCCAGCTGCACTGGATCGCGGTGAAGCGTGCGGATGTCCGCGAGGCGCTGCCTGCCGATGCCCACGTGTTCTGGACGGAAGAACTTGGCGAGGCCGGGTTTTCCGGGCTGTTGTCGCAGATGAAGCAGAAGGGCGTCGCGCTCGATACCCATGAACTGCTACCGGTCCATCCTTGGCAATGGCGGCACCTGAAAAACGGGCTGCTGGCGGAATGGCTGGCCGATGGTATCGTCTCGCTTGGCGAACACGGCGCCCCCTACCGCGCGACGCAATCGATCCGCACGCTGGTCAACCATGCCGACCCGGCCCGCGCCCATGTGAAACTGCCGCTCGACATCGTCAACACGTCCTCGCTGCGGGTGCTGGAGCCGCATTCGATCGTGACTGCACCGCATCTGTCGGCCTGGCTTGCGCGGCTGGTTGCGGGCGATGCCGCCTTTGATGAACGCTATCCGCTGACGATCCTTGAGGAATATGCCGGCATCCGGGTCGATCCGCATGGGGCGCTCGATGGAAAACTCGGGCTGATGCTGCGCGAAAGCCCGAAGGTCGAAGCCGACGAACAGGCGGTGCCCTTCAACGCGCTGATGATGATCGAGGCGGACGGAAAACCCTTCATCGCGCCTTGGGTTGACCGCCATGGCCTGATCCCCTGGATGCGGCGGATGCTGGAGGTGACGGTCCTGCCCGTCTGGCACCTGATGGTGCATCACGGCGTGGCGCTCGAAGCCCACGGCCAGAACATGATCCTCGTTCTGCGCAATGGCTGGCCGGAGCGGCTGATCCTGCGCGATTTCCACGAAAGCGTCGAATTCTGCCCCGCACTGCTGCGCCATCCTGAGGACCTGCCGGATTTTGCCACCATCGACCCTGTTTATGCCGGCGCGCCGTCGGACGCCTATTACTGGACCGACCATCCGAACGAGTTGCGTGAACTGGTGATGGACTGCCTGTTCATTTATTGCCTGACGGAGGTCTCGCTGCTGATCGAGACAGCCTACGGCTTTCCCGAGCAGGCTTTCTGGGATCTCGTGACGGAATGCCTCGACACCTATGCTGGCGCCTATCCCGACGCGGCGCGGCTCGCGCTCTTTGCCCATGACCATCCGGAAATTTCGACGGAATCGCTGTTGTCGCGCAAGCTCTTCCGTGACCGCAGCCTGTTTCGCCACCGCGTGCCCAATCCACTCGGCGCCCGACAAAGGAGTGACCAGACATGATCCGCATCGACGGAACCTTCCATGACCGCGCCGAGATCGACGCCCGGGGAGAGGCATTCCTTGCCGCATCAGGCATAACCGATCCGCGCCTCAGCGTGGCCGTTTGCCTCTCGGACACGATCGACTGGCTTGCGGCTTTCTTCGCGATCCGGCGTCTTGGCGCAAGCATCCTGCCGCTTCTTCCGGGCACGCCGCTTGCGACGGCGCGAAAGCTCGCCCTGGAGGCCGGCTGCCACCGTCTCTATCATGGCGGCACGACCGGCGAGATGCTCGCAGAGCCGGATGCGCAAAGCCGGACCGGGCATCTCCTTCAGATGAGTTCCGGCACAACGGGGGCTGCGAAATGCGTTGCGCGCAGCTGGGTGGATATCGACCTGGAGCTTGCCGACTACGTCTCCTTCTTCCGCGAACCGCAGGAGATGACGCCGGTGATCGCCTGCCCCACCACCCATTCCTATGGGCTTATCTGCGGGCTGCTGGTTGGCCTGAAGCGCGGGCGCGTGCCGCATGTGGTCAACACGACCAATCCCAAACACCTGATCAAGGTGTTGCGCGAGACCGAGCGACCGATCCTTTATTCCTCGCCCGCCATGCTCCACACGCTGGCGCGCCTCATGCCTGCGGAGGAAAAGGTGCATGCGATCATGACTTCGGGCACGCTGTTGCCGGAAAGCTGGTTTGCCACCATCCGCAGCCGCACGGAGCGTTTTTACCAGCAATATGGCTGCTCGGAAGCGGGCTGCGTGGCAATCAACGACGACCTTGCCCATGCCGCCGACATGGGCCGCATCCTGCCACGTTTTTCGCTGGCGGAAGACGGCACCCCCACCCGCCCCGTCGAGATCGTGTTGAACGGGCAGGCGCGCATCGAGACGAAGGATCTCGGTTATCGCCGTGCCGATGGCATGCTGGTCTTCGTCTCAAGGCTCGATGATACGGTGAACGTCTCCGGCCTCAACGTCTATCCCGGGGATGTCGAGGACGCGGCGATGGCCGCAGACGCCGTGACCGACGCCGTTGCCTTTCGCGTGCCGGATCCCTTTGCCGGGGAGCGGGTGGCGCTCGTTTATTCGGCGACCCGGCTTGTTCCGCCAGCCGAGCTGCGGGAGCGGCTGATCGCTGTTTTGCAGCCGCATCAGGTGCCGATGCATCTTGTGCAGGTGGATGAGGTGCCGCGCCAGGCAAACGGCAAGATCAGCCGCCGGGGGATTGCACACCGCTTTCTCGCGGGCGAATTCGACCATCAGAAGGAGTATGCCTCGTGACCCGAAGCGACGTCATCGACGCCATCCGCCAGGTGCTTGCCGGCCCCATGCAGCACCGCCGCATGGAGGATTTTTCCGAAACGGCAAGGTTGAACGAGGACCTTTATCTGGATTCCATCCTGATCCTGCAGGTCTTCCTCAATCTGGAACTCGAACACGGGCTGATGGCCGATGATGCGGTGATCAGCGCCAAGAACATTGTCACCGTCGGCGATCTCGCGGATCTCTTCGTGGAAACCGAAGAGGCGGCCCTGGCCGAGCCTGCGGCGGCGGCAGAACCGATGCTCGAATACGAGGGCGGGGTCCATGGCGAAGACTATTTCGACGTCAAGGTGCACTGCTTCGTCAGCTGCCTCTGCGACGGGTTGAAGCGCCGCGGCATCGACCACCGGCCCTTCTATTTCGGCATCTGGGATGCGCCCTTCGGCCTCGGACCACGGCACGAATTGCTCTATCACGATGCAAGCGTCAGCCATGAGCCGTTCCGCCTGTGGTTCGAGACGCTGTTCCGGGCACCGGTCACGCCCTGGTACGACCACGGCCGCAGCAAGGAGCAGAATATCGCGACCTTCCTCGATCTTCTGCGCAAACGGAGCGAGACCGAAGGCGTGATGGTGATGCTCGACCTCTTCCACCTGCCGGAGCGCGAGAACAAGTTCAACCAGAACCCCTTTCCGCATTACCTGATGCCGGAAACGACTGATGACCCAGAGGTCTTCTTCGTCCGCGATCCCGATTTCCGCTGGGAAGGCCCGATTGCCCGGGATCTGGTGTTGAACGCCATCGCGCAACCGACCGTGGCAGGCGGTTATCGCTTCGACAGCGCAGACTTTCAGCCGGCTGAGGACACCGATGTCGCGAACTATCTCGACACCTGCCTGATCCGCGACCGCAATCCGCTGATCGATGCGCTGCGGACGATCCTCGCCGCCCACGCGGACGGGCGCGACGGGCTGGCGCTTCAAGACCTCACGTCCGGCCTACGCGAACTGCCGGTGCTCGCCATCCGCAAATATGCCTACGAGCACGGCTTTGCCTTCATCTGGCGCGCAGCCCGCCTGCCAAACAGCGAATTCGAGCATTGGTGCGTCGAGATCGAAGCCTTGCACCAGGAGTTAAAAAACATCCATTTTGCCGCCATGAAGCTGGCCCAGACCGGCGACCGGCGGCTGATCGAAGATGTCAGCCGGCGGATCGACCGGGCAGACGCGCTGGAATTTTCCATCAAGGCCGGGCTTGCCACAGCGTTTGATGCCTGGCGCGAGGGTCTTCCCAAAGCATCCGAAACGCCCCGCAAACTGGCCCGCGCCTGATCTACCATGCTTGATATCAAAGGAGAAATCCTCATGACCATGTCTGCCTTCACCCGACGCGCGGTTCTTGCCGCCAGCCTCTGCCTTGCCGCATTCCCGGCCCTTGCGCTCGATGTCGAAACCTATGCCGGCAAGGTCACGGTCGAGGGTACGCCGAAAACGGTCGCCGTCTTCGATATCGCCGCCCTCGATACGCTGCTGGCCATTGGCGTGACGCCGGCCGGTGTTCCGCAAAATCTCTATCTGCCGGAACTGGATGGCCTCAAGGGCAAGGCCGAGGTGGTCGGCGACATCTTTGAGCCCGATCTGGAGGCGCTGAGTGCGCTTTCGCCTGATCTCATCATCGTCGGCGGCCGTTCCTCCGGCAAGGAGAAGCAGACGGCAAAGGTCGCCCCCTCGCTCGACATGACGATGAACGGTGCAAACGTCATCGAAGAGGCCCGCGACCGAGCCGCAACCTATGGCCGGATTTTCGGCCGACAAGCGGAGGCGGACAAGGCGATCGCCGATTTCGATAGCGCTCTCGAACGGGCAAAATCTGCCGTGGCGGGCAAGGGTAAAGGTCTGATCCTGATGACCAACGGGCCAAAGATCACCGCCTATGGCATCGAGTCCCGCTTCGGCTGGGTTCACAAGGCACTCGACCTGCCGCCTGCGGTCAACGACGTGCAGGCAGCGACGCATGGCGAGCCCGTGTCATTCGAATTCATCCGAAAAGCCGATCCGGACTGGTTGCTGGTGCTGGACCGCGCGGCCGCCATCGGCGCCAACGACCAGAGCGCCAAGGCAACGCTTTCTAATCCGCTGGTTGCCGAGACCAAGGCCTGGAAGGCCGGCCACGTGATCTACCTGCCCTCCGCCGATTTCTACATTGCAGCCGGAGGGCTGAAGGCGACGGAACGGGTGCTGGCGGCAATCGAGACCGGCTTTTCCGCCAGCCCGTGATGCCTGAAATCGCCACAACTGCACATCGCCGCGTGATCGCAAGCGCCGGGCTCTGCCTGGTGCTTTTGGTCGTTTTGAGCCTTGCAATCGGGGTCGAGGATCTGTCTCTCAGCGGTGCGGATGGTGCAATGCCGCTTGCCGACCTCCTGTCGATCAGCCGTCTGCCGCGTACGCTTGCCGCCGTGCTTGCCGGGGCGGGCCTGGCGGTCGCGGGGCAGATCATGCAGACCTTGACGCGCAACCGGTTTGTCGAACCATCGACCGCCGGCACCGCCCAGAGTGCAGCGCTCGGCATCCTTCTCGTGACGCTGTTCCTGCCGTCAGCCGATCTTGGCCTGAAAGCACTTGTGGCAAGCGGCTGCGCCCTTGCCGGCACCGCCCTTTTCCTCGCCACCGCCCACCGGTTGCCGCCCGAACAACCCTATCTGGTGCCGCTGTTCGGCCTCGTCTATGGCGGTGTGGTGGGAGCCGCCGTCACCTATGTCGCCTGGCAGAACGATCTCCTGCAATATCTCGACATCTGGATGAACGGCGAGTTTTCCGGCGTCCTCAAGGGCCGTTACGAACTGCTGTGGATTGCCGTCCTCGTCGTTGCCGCAGCAATCTTTTTTGCCGACCGGCTGACGATCATGGCGCTCGGCGAAGCGCAGGCGACAAGCCTTGGGCTCAATTATCGCCGAATGACCCAGATCGGGCTCGTGCTGGTCTCGGTCATGTCGGCGCTGTCGGTTGTGGTGGTCGGCCTCATCCCCTTTGTCGGCCTGGTCGTGCCGAACCTCGTCTCGCGGCTGTCCGGCGACAATCTGCGCGGCACGCTGCCGCAGGTGGCACTCGGCGGCGCAATCCTGGTCACCGCCTGCGACATTTTAGGGCGCGTGATCCGTTTTCCCTACGAAATCCCTGTTGGAACAGTGATGGGCGTCGCTGGCCCAGGCATCTTCCTCTGGTTCATTCTGCGAGAGCGGCGCAATGCGTGACCGCCTGCTTCTTGCCGCTCTCCTCTGTCTGGCCTTGGCGGCGATCGCTGCCTTCATGACGGTGAACCTTCGCGGCAATCTTGCCTTCGCGCTGGAACTGCGCGGCATCCGGCTGGCGGCGCTGGTCACGGTGGCGGTCGCCATCGCGCTCTCCACCGTGGTCTTCCAGACGATCACCGGCAACCGCATCCTCACACCCTCGATCATGGGGCTCGACGCGCTCTATCAGTTCGCTCAGGTGGCGCTGGTCTTTGCGCTCGGCGGGCTGGGTTTTGTCTCGCTTTCGCCGCATCTGAAATTCGGCCTTGAGGCAGCAGCACTGATGCTGCTTGCCCTCACCATCATCTGGCCGGCGCTGAAAAGCCGGATGGACCTCACGCTGATGCTGCTGGCCGGCGTGGTGATCGGCGGGCTTTTCCGCAGCCTGACAAGCCTTTTGGCGCGGCTGATCGATCCGCAGGAATTTGCCGTTGCACAGCGGACGATGGTTGCGAATTTCTCCTCGCCGAACACCGAGCTGCTGGCCATAGCGGCAATCGTTACCCTTCTTGCAGCAGGCTTGCTCTTTGCCCGGCGCAACCTGCTGGACATTGTGGCGCTCGGCCGTGACACGGCCATCGGGCTTGGCGCCGACTGGAACCGGGTCGTGCTGATCCACCTTCTGGTGGTCTCGCTCCTGGTCTCCGTCTCGACCGCGCTCGTCGGCCCCGTCACCTTTTTCGGCCTGCTGATCGCAGCGCTTGCCGAGCGGCTGACGCCGTCGCGCCGTCACGGCCGTGTTTTTGTGACCGCCATGCTGCTCGGCGTGATCGTTCTGGTTGGCGGGCAGACGGTGTTGCAGCATGGGCTCGGCCAGGCCTCCACACTCTCGGTCGTCGTCGATTTCGTCGGCGGCCTCGTCTTCATCCTGCTTCTCTTGAGAAGGCGTCTTCGATGATCGAGATCAAATCCGTCAGTCTTGTCCGCGAAGGTCAGCGCGTGCTTGATGCGATCGACCTGACTTTGCCGAAAGGCGGCATCACCGCTCTGGTTGGCCCGAACGGCGCTGGTAAATCGACGCTGTTGTCGCTCGCAGCCCGCCTGCTGCCGCTACAGGAGGGGTCGATCTCCATCGACGGCCTCCCCGTCTCTTCAACACCGGGAAAAGTGCTGGCCAGAAAACTCGCGATCCTGCGACAAGAATCCGGGACGCCGCCGCGGGTCAGCGTGCGCGAAATGGTCGGCTTCGGCCGGTTTCCCCACAGTGGCGGGCGGATGACGGCCGCGGACCGGGCTCTGGTTGCTGAAGCCCTCGACCGCTTCGAGCTGACGGATCTTGCATCCCGCTCGCTCGACCGTCTCTCAGGCGGCCAAAGGCAGCGGGTGATGGTGGCGATGACCTATGCGCAAGGCTCGGACTATATCCTGCTCGACGAGCCCTTGAACAATCTCGACATGTATCACGCCCGCAAGCTGATGATCGAACTCAGGCGCCTTGCCGACGAGACGGGCCGCACCATCGTCATCGTGCTGCACGACATCAACCATGCCGCGGCAAGCGCTGACCGAATCATCGCCATGAAGAACGGGCGCATCGCGGCTGACGGCACCCCGGAAAAAATCATGCGCACCGAGGTTCTGGAGGCGATCTACGGTTTCCCCGTCGAGGTGGTCGATGCCGGCGGCATGCGGCTTGCGCTGCAATATGCACGGTCCGGACAGCCGCGTGATCAGGCACGACCATCATGATAACCCGCCGAACGGCAAGTTGTTCGTCGTCAAGCGAACCTCAGACCAGTTCGACGATAGCATCCACCTCCACCAATGCATTTGCCGGCAGACTGGAGACGCACACAGCCGTTCGGGCATGGCGGCCTGCATCACCATAGAGGGCGATGAATAGTTCGGAGGCGCCATCGGCGACCTTCGGTCCGTCCGGGAACCCCGCAGGGGCGGACACGAATGCTCCGAGCCGCAAGACACTGGAGACACGCCCAAGAGATCCGGCAGCAGCCTTGATATTGAAGAGCAGGTTGAGCGCGCACATCTGCGCGGCAGCCTTTGCCTCTTCCAGGTTGGAATTTTCGTGCACCGGGCCGAAGTAACGCGGCACGCCGTTCCATTCACAGATCTGGCCCGCCAGAAAAAGCAAATTTCCGCTTCGCTTGTAGGGCAGGAAATTGGCCCGCGACGGTGATGACCGCGGCAATTCCAGTCCGAGGCTCGCCAGCCTCTGTTCAACTTGATCACCGGGCGGGGTCATGCTAGCGAACTCCTGCTTTTGGCCAACCATTCGCGCGGGACAGACAGCGTATGTCGATCTTCCTGTTTAATCCCAATACAAGTGCTGCAACGACTTCCGCCATGACGGAACTGGCTTCGGCAGAAGGCCTTCGCCTCATCGGAAAGACCGCGCCTTTCGGTGCGCCGATGATTGTGGAACCGGGTTCCCTGGCACGTGGCGCAGACGCGGTCGTTGCCATGCTTGACGAACTCCTGGCTGCACAGGCGCCCATCCACGGCATCATCATTGCGGCCTTCGGCGATCCGGGATTGGCGCGGGTGCGCGACAATCCCGTCATCCGTCGGCATGAAATTCCCGTGTGCGGCATTGGAGAGGCAAGCTTTCTCGAGGCGGGAGCGAACGGCCGTCGTTTTGCCGTTGCCACCACGACGCCGGCGCTCGAAGCCGCAATCGCCTCGGCGGTGGCCGCATCAGGCATGAGCCGACAGTTTCTTGGCAGTTTCTTCACAAGGGCCGACCCCTTCGAGGCCGTCAAAGACCCTCTCAGACTTGTCGAGCTTCTGGCCGAGGCGGTGCGTGCCGCCGAAGAAGCCGGCGCCGAGGCCGTCATCATCGGCGGCGGCCCCTTGGCGAAAGCAGCATCGGAACTTGTCGGAAACAGAAAACTTGCCATCATAAAACCACTGCCGGCCGCAGCACGGCTGATGGCTGCGCGCATTGCGGCCCGGGGCTGAGCCCGCCTCATGCCATCTCTCCGGTTATCCGGCCAGCAAGCGCGATCAGAGACAGATCAGAGCCTCTCGGTCCGATGAGCGAAACGCCGTAAGGCGCCTTCCGCCGCATGGGCCACCGGAACCGGTGGACAGGGCATGAAGGCACGAACGGGATCATTGTGAAGCACATAGGGGATCTCACGCCAGTTCTCGACTGCGTTCAAGCAGGCAGGCAACCCGCCTCCCCTCACCCGGCGAAACGAAGGGTGGCAAGGCTGAGGTGCAGGCGGGCATGACATGGGCGCAGCGCGGTGCGAACTGGCATGACGCCGGCTTGATATTCAAGGCGGGCGGCGCCCCGGGAATGGCTTCCAGCCGCGTGCCGCGGGCCACGTCATGCAGATTGGCCGACAAAAGCCCGCGCGTATAGGGATGGCGCGGATCGCGGATGATGTCATGGATAGACCCCTCCTCCACGATATTGCCGGCATACATGACAGCGACGCGATCGGCGATTTCCACGGCCACGCCAATGTCATGCGTGACGAAGATGATGCTCATGCCAAACTCCTTCTGCAGTTCGCGCAGCAGGAGAAGGATCTGGATCTGGACGGTGGCATCGAGCGCGGTCGTCGGTTCATCGGCCAGCAGCAGTTTTGGCCGGCAGGACAGCGCGAGAGCGATCATCGCGCGTTGCCGCATGCCACCCGACATCTCGTGCGGATAGTTCTTCAGACGCCGCTCCGGTGATGGGATACGCACCTTCACCAGCATGTCGAGAGCAACCTCCATCGCCTCCCGTCGACCGATCCCGCGGTGACGCATGACGGTTTCGGCAATCTGCTCACCCACGGTATAGACCGGATCGAGCGCAAGCGCCGGCTCCTGAAACACCATCGAGACATCACCGCCACGATAACGCGACAGGCGTTTGCCGCTGAGCGTCATGATGTCGGTTCCATTCACCTCGATGGAGCCGTCGATCATGGTCCTCTTTGGCGGCAGCAGCCTCAGCAGCGTCTTCAGGGTCACGCTTTTGCCGGAGCCGGATTCGCCGAGCAGCCCGAGCATCTCGCCATGGCCAAGAGACAGATTGAGGCCATTGATGGCATGCACGGTGCGTTCGCCATGGAAGCGCACATTCAGATCGCGGATCTGAAGAAGCGGAGATGACGTCATGGGGATGTCTCCACGTCGGCAAGGCTGTGACCGGAAAAGGGAACCCGCATGTGGCAGGCCGCCAGGTGATCGCGATTGCTGCCGAACACGTCGAGGCGCGGCTTTGCGGTCGAACAGATGTCCTCGGCAAAACGACAGCGGGTGTGGAATCGACAGCCGGAGGGAGGATTGACCGGGTTCGGCGGATCTCCCGCAAGGGGCGGCTCCAGCGTGCGGTTATCGGGGTCCATCGATGGCATGGCGGAAAACAGCGAGGCAGTATAGGGATGCGCCTGGCGGGCATAGATCGCCTCGACCGGTCCGACCTCCACGACCTCGCCCAGATACATCACCATCACCCGGTCCGATACGAACCGGACAACGTTAAGATCGTGCGAGATGAAGATGTAGGTCAGGCCGAACTCTTCCTTGAGGTCGGCCAGAAGATTGAGCACCTGCGCTTCGACCGACTTGTCGAGGGCCGAAACCGCCTCGTCCAGGATGACGAGCCGGGGCGACATGGCAAGCGCACGGGCGATGTTGACGCGTTGACGCTGGCCGCCGGACAGTTCGTGCGGATAACGCTGACCAAAACGATCGGGATCAAGTCCAACTCTCGCCAGAAGATCGCGCGCCCGTTTGGGCGGGTCAGACAGTCCCTGCACACCTGGGCCGAAAGCCACGGATTCCTCAATGGTCAGGCGCGGGTTGAGCGAAGCATAACTGTCCTGGAACACCATCTGCACCGATTTCCTCATCTCTTTGAGAGAAAGATCGGCGCCCACTGCATCGCCATCGAAGACGATCGTTCCGTCGTCCAGTTCGATCAGTCCGATGAGCAACCGGGCCGTGGTGGATTTGCCACAGCCGGACTCTCCGACGATACCAAGGGTTTCCCCCTTGCGAACCTCAAACGAGATGCCATCCACGGCATGAACGGTGGCTGTTTGGCGGTTCAACAATCCGGAGCGGATGGGAAAATGCTTTTTCAGATCCTGCGCCAGGATGAGCGGCTGAGCGGGACCACCACGGTCACGCCCGTCAAGCTGTTGGTCAATCCTTGACATTCATGGCACTCCTCAGGCCGTCACTCAGCAGGTTCAGGCAGAGCGAGGTGATGAAAATCATGATACCCGGCAGCGCCGCGATCATCGGGTTGATGTAGATGGCGGTGCGCAGCGTATTGAGCATGAGCCCCCATTCCGGTTCCGGAGGTTTCACGCCGATGCCCAGGAAGGAAAGGCCTGCCGCAAGGATCATGCAGACGCTGGTCAGGCTGGTGGCATACACGAAGACCGGCCCGAGAACGTTGCCAAGCACGTGGACCCGCACGATTGTGAACGCGCCGGCGCCGGAGGCCCGCGCCGCATCGACATAATCAAGCGCGCGCACGCTGGATGTGACGCTTTCGGCGACGCGGGTGATCGGTGGGATGAAGACGATGGTCAGCGACACCAAAGAATTGATGATGCCTGCCCCCAGCGCACCGGAGATCGCGATGGCCAGCAGGACCGACGGAAAGGCAAAGAAGATATCGACCACGCGCATGATGAGCGTATTGACGAAACCGCCCGCGTAGCCTGCGGTTACGCCCAGCCCCGTGCCGATGAAGAAGGCCAAGACCACCGGCACCAACCCGATATACAAGGTCAGACGTCCGCCGTAGATGAGCCTTGCCAGCATGTCGCGGCCCTGCTCGTCTGTACCGAGCGGAAAACCGTCCGTGCCGAGCGGGCGCAATCGCTTGATCATGCTGCCCTTGTAGGGATCGGCCAGATCAAGATAGGGCGCAAAAATGGCAGCAAGGATCAACGCCAGCAGAACAACGGCACAACCGACGGCGACCGGGTTTCGAAGGAAGCGCCGAACGACACTGCTCCAGTAGCCCCGCCGTTGTTCAACAGGCATGACAACCTCGGCGCCAAGGGAAATGTTCACCATGGATCAGCTCCTTTTAATGCGCGGATCGATGGCCGCCTGCGCCACATCGACAGCGAGGTTGAGCACGACGAAGAACAGCGCCAGCACAAGGATCGTGCCCTGGAGAAGTGGCAGGTCGCGCTGGAAGATGGCGCTGGACAGCAAAAATCCGGTCCCCGGCCAATTAAAGACCGTTTCTATGAGGATTGAACCGCCGAGCAGATAACCGAGCTGGATGCCCATGACCGACAGCCCCGTCGGGGCGACATTGCGGATGACGTGGCGCAACACATCGAGGGGCTCCAGCCCCTTGGCATAAAGAGCCTGAACGAAATCCATCGAGTAGATCTCGCCGACCAGTGCGCGCATGGTGCGTGCGACAATACCGATCGGCACCACGGCCAGCGTAACGGCCGGAAGCACCAGATGGCTGAGGTGCGTCAGGTCCCAGGCCCAGTCGCCCGCACCGGCGCCCATGGCCGGAAGCCAGCCGAGGGTGACGGAAAAGATGATGACCAGAACGATGCCGAGCCAGTAATTGGGAAGCGAGACGCCGGCAATGGCAATGCTCATCACCAGCCGGTCGACCCAGCTGTCGCGGAAATAGCCGGCGAGAAAGCCGAGCGACGTGCCGATCGGAAAGGCCAGCAGGCTGGCGGCAAAGGCCAGCATCAGCGAGTTCTTGACCGCACGCCCCACCTCGTCTGCAACCGGTCGACCGCTTGCAATCGACTTGCCGAGATCGCCCTGGACAGCCTTGCCGAGCCAGATCACGTATTGCGTCGGCAAGGGCTTGTCGAGACCGTAGGCGGCCCGCATGGCAGCCTGCTCCTGGGCCGTGGCATCAACCGCCATGACGGAGGTCAGCGGATCACCGGGAGCGATGTGTACGAGCATGAAACAGATGATGCTCACCCCCAGCGCGACGGGGCAGACATAAAGCAAACGTCGTAGGAAATAGACCAGCATCGGCGCGCCTTTTGATACGGGTGACAATTCACGTCAGCGCAAAGCCGTCGTGGGTGGCCGGTGGAGAAAAAGACAAATGAATGCCTTCCTGGCGGGACTGGGCCGCCCGCGAGGAGCGGCCCAACCGAAACATCATTCCATGGTGATGCTGGAGAAGTTCTGGAACCAGTTCTGCGCCTGGACATAACCCTTCACCTTCGGGCTTATCGCACGCGGGGCCACATCATGCGTCACCATGAGGAACAGCGCGTCGTTGACGAACTTCTCATGGGTGCGACGCATAACCTCGTCCTGCTTTTCCGGATCAAACGTGTTCTTGATCTCGGCAAACAGCTTGTCCATTTCGGGATCGCTGTAGTGACCCCAGTTGGTGCCGTTCGGGGCCTTGAGTTCGCTGGCCAGGTGTCGGATGAGACCGGTAAACGGATCCTGGATGAAGTAGGTGAAGTTGATCGACATGGCACCCTGCACACCGGGATCGGTTGCACCGGCACGCCACAGGTTGATCATCTGGTTCCACTCCACGACAACGAAATCGACGTCGATCCAGATTTCAGCCAAGCTCTGCTGGATATACTCGTTCATCGGAAGCGGCAGCATCTGACCCGAACCCGAGGGTGAGATGAGGGCTTTCACCTTCATGTGCTTGTCCGGACCGTAGCCGGCTTCCTGCATCAGAGCCTTGGCAGCATCGAGATCATACTTGACGTCGAAGGTCGGCTTGCCGAACCACTGGCTGGAGGGCGGGAAAAAACCCTTGGCCGGGATCATCAGGCCGCCTAGCAGTTCCTTCATGCCCTCTCGATCAATCGCGAGATTGGCAGCCTTGCGCACGCGAATATCGTTCCACGGGCTGCCGGGGAGACGCGACAGATGCCAGGTCCAGTTGTGCGGATAGGCATTGGAAACGATTTTATAGCCCGCGCCGGTGATGGCAGGAATCGTATCCGGCGCCGGTGCCTCGATCCAGTCGACCTGACCGGACATGAGGGCTGCGGACCGTGCATTCGGTTCCGGCAGAGGGATGAGCACCATCTTGTCGAGCTTTGGCACGCGTGCCTTGTCCCAATAGGCGGTGTTCGGAACCATTTCGGCGCGTTCTCGCGGAACGAACGCCGTCAGCTTCCAGGGGCCAGTGCCGGAAGGAGACTTGGCGACCTCGTCCCAGCTCTTGCCCTTGGCTTCCCAATTGGCTCGCGACGACATCAGGATCCAGGACAACTGGTAGGGTAACGTCGCATCCGGAACCTTTGTCGTGACTTCTACCGAATAGTCATCGATGGCCTTGTAGGAGGCAACGGCCGGAATGCGCGACTTGCCCTGCGCGGCCTGCCGCTGATCGAACTGCTCCGAATCCGATTTGAGCAGCTTGTCGAGGTTCCACACAACATCTGCTGCGGTGAATTTTGCGCCGTCATGGAAGGTCACGTCGTTGCGCAGCTTGAAGACCCATTTGGTCTTGTCGGTCTCGTCCACCTTCCATTCGGTCGCCAGCCCCGGCACCAGTCCGGAGGGCTTGTCGGCGCTGGTCAGATCCCATTCCACCAGCGAGTCATAGACCGTGTAGCCCATGATGCGCTGACCTTCGCCGCCCTGGTCGGTCTGGCCGGTGGTCAACGGAATATCCGCAGCCGTCATACCGATCCGCAATGTGCCACCGGCATAGGCGTGACCTGTGGCGCCCAGCATGAGCGCAAACGGTAATGCGACGGCAAAACTCGCCTGTCGGAGCGCTTTTTTCAACATTTCAGTAGTTCCCCTTTTTGTTCGGCACGCCAATTGCTTTGCAATCCCCCGAGGCGTTCTTGGAAGCTGACGCCCTTTCGAAATTCTTCTCCGAAAATCCCTTTTTCCCATCATTGACAGAGCCATTGCCTGAGTGGGAACGTTGGTCCAACCGGTCCAACCAATGTACTGATCGCTGTTTAATTGAGCAACGTCAAAAAATAGGCAAATAGGGAAAAAGGGCGCTTGAATCGATGCAGATTGCTTCCGAAAGGCACATAAAGCCGTCCGTTCCCGTTCGTGTCGCCGAGGCGATCCAGAGGGTCATCGTGGAGAACGGGCTGAAGGCGGGCGACAAGATCCCCTCCGAACGCAGTCTTGCCGCCTCGCTGAATGCCTCGCGCACCTCCGTCCGCGAGGCCGTGTCGATGCTCGAGACCCTGGGGCTCCTGCAGGTCGAGGTCGGGCGTGGCGCGTTCGTGTCCGAACCGGCGACGTTTGCGCCACAGGACCGCTGGCGCTTCAACGCAGCCTATTCGCTGAAGGAGATCTACGAATATCGTCGCGCTGTCGAACCGGCGGCACTCTCCATGGCGGCACGTCGGTTCACGCACCAGCACATCGCAGCGCTTCGGAAATCGGCCGAGGCGCTGGCAGAGGCTGCGCGCGAGCGCAACTCACTGAAGGCGGCCGAACAGGACACGGTTTTCCATACGATGATCTATGACCAGTGTGGCAACCGGCTTTTACAGGAAATGCACAATCGGTTGGAGGCCGCGATCCAGGGAAGCCAATGGGTGCCGATGGTGATCGTGGAAATGATGACGGATACGGCACTGGAACACATGCAGGTGGTGGCCGCACTGGAGATCGGCAAGATCGAGGCCGCGTGCGGCGCGCTTGTGCATCACATAGAAAGAGCCGCCTATCGCTGCGGCATTTCGGAACTGGGCACCTGGCCGTCCGGACAGGTGCTCCGGTTCGACGCCTCCGATCACCAGACTGCTGCCGACACCGAAGCGGAAACCAGCTGATTGAAATCCGAGGCGGACAGACCGCCACGACCAATCAACGCGCTTCGACCAAGGCGATGCAGCGTTCAATGTCTTTGGCCCACCTGCGACATAGGCCAGGTCAGGCGTCGACTGCCCGCCCCTGCGGCATGGACCGCGCACCCAAAGCGCATCTGGATGCCATTTTCGCATTGGCCGAAAAACACGGCAAGGGAATCGACATTGCGCTCTGACAACAGCGCCGCCATGGCGTGATGGGCCCTCCAACAAACGATGGCAAGCCGCAAGCATCGGCCTCGGTGCCCGGAGTGAATGGCTTTCGCGATACCTGGCGTCCTTGCGGCAATGGCGGCATGCTGGAACGTTCCATGTTGCGGACCAAGGCCAATGTCATCCCGCGCAGCACCCAACGCGTTGCGCCGCGGTCAGGATTGCGCTATATGTAGGCACGTTGCTACACGGGGGTTTCTGATGAGCATGACCAGCCTGTCCAGCCGGGAGTTGAACCACGATGTCGGCCGCGCCAAGAAGGCCGCCCAGAAAGGGCCTGTCGTGATTACGGATCGCGGCAAGCCCTCGCATGTGCTGATGACCTATAGCGACTTTGAGCGGCTGACGGGCAAACCCGGCAACCTTCTGGAGGCACTCGCCATGCCGGGCTTGTCAGCCATCGAGTTCGAACCCGCGCGTGCCCACATTGCCCCACGCGAACTGGATCTGTCTTGAAATACCTCCTCGACACAAACGTCGTCTCGGAGCTGCGAAAAGTCGGAGACGGAAAAGCCGATGTGAACGTGACGCAGTGGATCCGCGCGCGCGCCTCCAGTGACATGTTCCTGTCTGCGATCTCCATCCTTGAAATCGAGCGCGGCATTCTCAGCCTACACCGGCGCGACCCCGCCCAGGGATCGCGCCTGCGGGAGTGGATGGACAGCCGCGTCCGCCCCGAATTCATCGATCGCATCCTGCCTGTCGATGATGCGGTTGCAACCCGGTGCGCGCATCTGCACATCCCGGACCGGCGCAACGAGGCCGATGCGCTGATCGCTGCCACGGCGCTTATTCATGGCCTCAGCGTGGTGACGCGCAATGTACAGGATTTCGAAGGCACGGGCGTTATCCTGATCGATCCCTGGCGGGCCTGAACGATCGTCGATCGTTCGCTCACCGGTCCGGCTGAGGCGATGCCGGGCTGATCGCTTCAGCGGGCTCGCGGCAAAAATTCACGCTCCGCGAGACTTTGGCCTAGGATTTGGAGCAGTTCTTGCTCCGTCCCCTCAGACGCATCGAGCGTCCCGTCGATCGGCTGCCTCACCGCCGCCGCCACCAATTCAAACTGAACCGATAAAGGCCCGTGATATCCGTCCGTCGCCCCTTCCCCTAATCGGACAGACTACGCTTTCCAATTTTTCTCTTACAAAGTCAGTGGGTTGAGTTGTTGTCCGCAGACAACGGGCACTTTGCGACAACTATCGCGATAAAATCCGCCACGGTCAGGCACTTCGGATTTCACCGCCCTGATGTCGCAGCAGAGCCATCAGCATTGGTCCAAGCGAAAATTCGCCGCGGGCCGTGCGTGATGTCAGGTCGCGCAGATAGCCGCCGGCCGAGTTGATGTGCCCTGCCCTCTCCAAGATGCAGGCAATCGCAACGGCGGCGTTTTCCGGCCCCATGGCCTCGCAGGCATCCTGATACGCCGATGGACTGACGCCCAGCACGGAGCGAACGACAACCGCTGCCGCCATCAGGTCCCGCCAGCTGGCAATTGCCCCTTGAGGACCATAGCTTGCAATCTCCGGGCAGGCCCGAAGCACAAGGCCTAACGGAAACGCCTTCAATGTCTCGGGCAGTTTTTGCCGTTGGACCGCTGCCGTTCCGCCCTGCTCTTTTCGAGAGCTTGGTTCAAGTTCATTGCAGGATTCGGGATTTGAATTCTGTATGTGACGCTCAGTTTGAGCATCATTGGTGCTATTATTCTGAGTAAAATCCTGTGCTTCCAGCCGGTTAATCACCTCATCGCGCAAAAGCGTCATTTCATCCAGGAGCGAAGCGAGGTCGTGCCGGCTCGGTGAGCGCGGAATCCTTGCGACAAGCGCCACATACATCGCCTCGATCGTCTCCCAGTCGCCGGTAGCGCCTTCCTCAATTGCCGCAGAGATGAGCTTGCGGACATCTCGGCGGCAGATGGTGAGATCTTCCTTGGCCCGTCGATGGGCGGTGCGTTCGGCAACGACATCCTGTGCCAGTACGGCAAGTTCTTCGGCGCGCAAAAGAAGGGGTGACAGATCGAAGCCGAAGGCTCTTTCCACCTCACCCGCTTTATCCTTGCGGGCGTAACGTTTTCCGTTGGCGCTATCCTTGCGCAGGATCAGCCCGGCATCGACCAGAAGCGCGATGTGACGCCGCAGCGTCGCGCCCGCGATACCATGCGCACGAAGGGCCAGCTGCATGTTGGAGGGAAACACGATCATCTGCGCATCGGCCCGAAGTTCGTTCTCGGGATAAAAGCTGAGAAGCGCATCAAGCACCGCAAGGCTGCGATCCTGCAGGCCAAGCCGTTCGCGCGCCTCCGAGGCGTCACGAAACACTTTCCATTTTACGGCGCGCTTGCCCGTTGCGATGTCCGTTGTCGCCAATTGGCGCTGCACCAGGGCAAGCGTCATCCGCCGCCGCCCGACGGGCGTCGTCACATATCCACTCTGCATTGTCTTTCACCTTTTTTTCGGCAAAAGAAATCCGCTCACCAAAACGGTGCCAAAGACTCTTGACTGCGATTCATGGAAATGCGATTCTCAGGCTGCTTAGACCGATGAGAGAGGCTTCCACGACGGCAACGTTGGGGGGCCTTTTTCTTTTGTGTTCTTGTGTCCTCAGTTGTCTTTCTTGAAGCTCTCGTAGAGGCCGGGCAGCTGCGCCATCACGAAGAGCGCAAAATCCTCATCCCGTTCCCTGCTGATCTGAATTTTGCAATGTTTGCCGGCAACGGAGAGCTTGGCGATCTCGGCGCCTTCAACAGAGCGTGCAACCGCCTGAACCGGGCTTGCTGCGGCATCGCTTTTCTCGGCCTTTTTCAAGGCGCCAAAAATTGCGGTGAAGCGATCATCGGATTGCTTGTGGCTGAACGCGCGGTCTTCCATGGCCTTACGGGCCTTCGGTTCGGCCCGCGCTGTCTTCAACAGCTCGACCATCTCCTGCCAGCGGCCGCGGCCGATTTTTGGCGCACGGCCAATGGCGTTAACGAGCCAATCCGGCACGCCCTGCGCCACCGCAACCAGCTTGGAGACCTCGGCGCGGTCGACCGACAGCGCCGACTGGATGAGACTGCGCTGGAAACCAGCGGCCTCCAGCTTCAGCGCAAATG
Source organism: Neorhizobium sp. PAMB6630 (assembly GCF_058242775.1). Taxonomy (NCBI): domain Bacteria; kingdom Pseudomonadati; phylum Pseudomonadota; class Alphaproteobacteria; order Hyphomicrobiales; family Rhizobiaceae; genus Neorhizobium; species Neorhizobium sp. PAMB6630. Next base: position 1,353 of record NZ_JBZAYV010000004.1, on the reverse strand, counting down.
CCGCCCGCTCGATGAAGCTGAGATCCTCGCGGGCAGAATTTTCGATGCCCTGGGCAACAACCAGCCTGTCATCATCGAGGTCTCGCACATAGGCTTTGACCGGAATGCCGAGATCACGGGTGGCGCGCAGGCGCCTGTGCCCATAAGCCACCTGGTATCGGCCAGGAACCGACGGGTGAGGGCGCACCAGGATCGGCATTTCCTGCCCGTGTTCCCTAATCGATGCCCGCAGCGCCTCCATGGCGGAGGCATCCTGATCGAGGAACCGATCGGAAAACGGAGAAGGATCGATGAGCGCGCTTTCGAGTTCGACGGGCAGGGCGCCTTCGGCAATCCTTTGCTTCAGCGCCTCATAATCCCGCTCGACTTCCGAAAACGTATCCTGCAACGAGCGCACCGCGCCGGAAGCAACCCGCTGGGTCGGGGCGCGCGTTTCCGACGCCTGGCTTTCGTCATTGCCTGCTGCAAACAGCGAGCGGATCGATTGCGTGCGCTTGCTCATGGCCGTTCGTCCCGAAGAGAAGGGCAGGGGTTGTCCGCAGACAACAGGTCAAGCTTTTGATTTCTAAGAGATGTCATATCGTCACCTGCCCCAGACGCCATTGATCTGATCGATCACTTCCAGGTTGACCGCATTGATCGATTCCATCGCCCGGTCATAGGTCGTCCGGCCCACCGCTCCCCGCGACAGCTCGTAAAGCGATTGCTTGGTGAGGCCCGCATTGGCGATCCCGGTCGACTTCCAGGCAGATGCTGCCATGACATCGGTTCCAAAGACGTCGCGCAGCAGCGCCACAACCTCCTGCTCTGGCACGTCGCGGGGATCGTGGCGGGTGATGAGGAAGCGCAGAAAATCATAATCCAGCGTGCCGCCGGCCTCTTCGATCACCGAAACGAGATCCGAGGTCATCAGCAGGAACTGGCTCATCGAGGCCACATCCACCATCTGCGGGTGAACGGTGACGATCATGCCGGTGGCTGCGTTCAGCGCGCCCATGGTGAGGAAGCCCAACTGCGGCGGACAATCGACCACCACGACATCGAAATCCTGCTCGACTTCTTCGATGGCACCGGCGACGCGCCGGAAAAACAGGTCCTGCGGGCGACCACGGTTCTGCAGCATGAAGCGCGGCGTCTGGTGCTCGAACTCCATCAGTTCCAGATTGCCGGGGACGATGCTGATGCCGGTAAAATAGGTCGGCCGGATGATGTCGCGCATCGGCACGCGCTGGTCGTCATAGCGGATCGCGCCATAAAGCGTGGTGTTTTCAGCCACGTCGAATTCCGGCTGATAGCCGAACATGGAGGACAGAGAGGCCTGCGGGTCGAGGTCGATGGCAAGAACACGATAGC
>NZ_JBZAYV010000003.1:105000-286254 GCF_058242775.1 Neorhizobium sp. PAMB6630 | reverse complement strand
CCGGATCTTCCTCGAAATCGGCGATATGCTCCAGCACGTCGGCTGAGGATACCTCGCAGCGCAGGTGTAAAAGATGGTCGGCACGCAGCCGGTCTTCCTGTTGGGCCAGATGGATGGCATCGGCCATGTCGCGCATTTCGCCGACCTTGAAACCGCCGTCCTCGTCCGAGCCCATGCGCAGGCAATCGAACACCGTGGTGATACCTGACGTAACCACCTGCGCATCATGCGACTGGATGGCGGAAATCTTGTTCCAGCGTACGCCCGGACGCGGCGAATAATGGGCTTCCAGATGGTCGGTATGCAGTTCCACCAGGCCGGCAATCAGATAGTCGCCACCGAAATCCTCTCCCAGCGTGGTCGGCCCTTCCGCGATATCGGCAATCTTGCCGTCGGCAATCCGGACGCTGCCCTCGACGATGCGGTCTTCGAGAACGATGCGGGCGTTGGAGAGAATAAGTTCGGGCATGATGGTTTCCAGATGCAGGTGGCGCAGGCGCGCCGATCAAAAAATCAGTGGTTGCGCTTGCCGATGAGGCGTGAGCGCAGTGCGTTGGAGATGGCATCGAAGATGAAGACGACGATGAGGATGAGGATCACCATGTAGGCGACGTTCTTCCAGTTGGTGTTGGTGCGCATCGCCTCCCAGAGCTTCAACCCGATGCCGCCGGCGCCGACAGCACCGATAATGGTGGCCGAGCGGGTATTGCTTTCCCAGAAGTAGAGCGCCTGGCTAGCAAACACCGGCAGTACCTGCGGCAGCACGCCAAAGCGCTGCACGGCAAGTGGCGGCGCGCCAACGGACTTGATGCCTTCACGCTGCTTGTCGTCGATGTTTTCGAGCGCTTCCGAATAGAGCTTTCCAAGCGTGCCGGTGTCGGTGAAGAAAATCGCCGAAATGCCGGCAAGCGGTCCGGGGCCGAAGGCGCGGGTGAAGAACAGCGCCCAGATGAGCATGTCGACCGAGCGCAGGAAGTCGAAGAAACGCTTGGTCAGCTGGTTGACCGGACGGTTGAGCGTAATGTTGCGCGCGGCGATGAAGGACAGCGGAAAGGCGATGATCGAGGCAAACAGCGTGCCGACAAAGGCCATCACGATGGTCTGGAACAGTTTTGTCCACACATCCAGATGCTGCCAGGACGGATTGTAGAGAATATTATTGATGGCAAGCGACAAATTGCTCTGGGCCGGATCCAGCCGCTCGTCGGAGCGGATGAGCGTGAGGACCTCGCTCAGCGGTTTGCCGAAATAAGGCGAGTCGATGTCGAACAGAAAACCTGGCCAGCCGAGATAACGTTTGTGGACGATGACCGCATCGCTGCGCACCTCCGCCCAGCCGGAAAAGCCGAAAGCGACCACGATCTTTTCGCCCGGCGCACGCTGCGTTGCCCACGCGGGAAGCGGGCCGGATGCCTGCACGCTGTCTTGGCCAAGCGAAATGGCAAGCGTTTCGCCGGAGCGGGTGACGGTGACGCCGGGCGGGGCAACCTCGATGGTAGCCTCTGGGTTCATCTGCACCACGGCATGCGTCACCACCTCTTCGCTCACCGTCTCGGTGGTGGCAGCCGTGGCAGTTGCTGTCGCAGAGGAGGGGGCCGGGGCCATGAAAGAGAAGGTGGAGGCCGCAGCGCCGGCAGCATTGGCCGGTGCCGGCGTGGTTATGGTACGGGTGATCGTCTCGCGTTTCGCCTGCAGCCAGTCCGGGTTCGGATTGGGACCGATCGGATCGAAGCGGGAAAATTCCACCTTCATCGTCGCATCGTCGCGGATTGCGATGGTCGGGCGCTCCTCGTAGGAAACCCAGTCGGCGAGATAGCTGCCGGCAATGTTCCAGTTGGCCGAGGACATCACCTGGGGGACGGAAAACAGCCAGGAGCAGAAGGCGAGGTAAAGAATACCGCCGGTGAGGATCACCGGAATGCGGAACCGGCTCCAGAAGGACGGCGTCAGCAGATGCGGATGGCGGGCGGCAACGGCGTTGAGGTCGGTGGCGGAGAGGCTCTGCATGGTCAAATCCTCACACGACGGGCCGGAAGGCCTGATCGCCCACCAGTTTGCGGCGCAGCCAGGCGGACAATTGGTCAACGGCAATGATGGTCATCAGAAGCAGGAAGACGATCGCCAGCGTCTTTGCCTCGTGGCCGCGGGTAATCGACAGGCGCAGCTGCTCGCCGATGCCGCCGCCGCCGACAGCACCGATAATGGTGGAGGCGCGCACGTTGATCTCCAGCCGCAGCAGGAAATAGCTGACGAAATTCGGCATGACCTGCGGCACCATGGCAAACCAGACGCGCTCGATCCAGGAGGCGCCAGCGGCCTTCAGCCCCTCGTCGGGGCGCATGTCGGCGTTTTCGATGACCTCGAAGAACAGTTTGCCAAGCGCACCGATGGTGTGGATGGAGACGGCAATCATCGCCGGGATCGGTCCGAGCGAGAGGATGGCGAGAAAAAAGCCGGCCAGCACGATTTCGGGAAAGGCGCGCAGAATTTCCATGAAACGCCGCACGGGACCGCGGATCCACACGTTCTTCATCATGTTGCGGGCGGCAAGGAAGGACAGGATTGAGCCGAAGAAGAACCCGATAATGGTGGAGGCGAGCGCAATGTTCAGCGTCTCGGCCATCTTGTAGAAATATTCCGGAATGTAGAGGCTCTGCGTGATGTAGTAGCGCCCGTCCGGGTAATCATATTGCAGGCTGCCGTCGAAATAGGGTGAGGGCAGATCAAACAGCGCCCGCCAGATTTCCATGCCGTCACGCGGAACGAGCATTTCGACAAAATCAAACAGGTGCGGCAACCGGTCGATGAACTTGCCGGAATTGCTGTCATTGGCAAACCATAGCGATCCGGTCAGCGCGACAAACAGCACAGCAAGGCTGAGGATGGTATAACGGCGACGCCCGCGCGCCAGAACCTGCCAATGGGCCTCGATCTGGGCGCCACGTTCTCCCAGAGGGGCATGCGTCGGGCTGGTCTGCATTGCGGGAACTACCATTGGCTGAAGGGATGTGCTGGACTGTCGCAGTGGAGCAGTCGCCGGAGCATGGTGCTCCGGCGACTGCAAGGCATTGAGGGATCGTTGCCGATCAGCCGCCGATGGTGGCCTTGCGGGCGTCGATGATCGGCTTGTAGAAGCTCTCGTTGACTTCGGCGAAGCCCTTGAACTCGCCGCCTTCGATGGCCGAGAAGCAGGCCGGATCGGTCTTCGGCAGCGCCATCATATAGGCGGTCAGCTTCTTCTTCATGTCAGCCGAGAGCGAGGAGCGAACGACGACCGGGCCGTTCGGGATGAGCGGCGACTTCCACAGTTCGACCAGGTCGTCCATGTTGACGAGGCCCTTGTCGGCCATCTTCTTCAGGTTGCCCGAGGTGTAGCCGTCCTTGAAATTGCCAACGCCCGAACCGAAGGTCGTGCCGGCATCGAACGTGCCCTTCAAGACTTCGAGAACGAGGTTTTCATGACCGCCGCCAAAACCGGTCGAGCCGACATATTCCTTGACCGGCTTGCCGCCGAGAGCTGCCGGAAGCGTCACTGTCGGGATCAGGTAACCGGAGGTGGAGTCCGGATCGGCAAAACCGAGCTTCTTGCCCTTGATGTCGGTGACCTTGGTCATGCCCGAATCCTTGCGGGCAACCATGATCGAGTAATAGCCCATCGAGCCGTCGGTCTGGACGGTCGTCAGTATCGGCTCGACGGCCTTCGGGTTCGACAGGTAAGCCTTGGCATAACCGGAGGCGCCGAGTTCGGCGTAATCGAGCGTGCCGCCCAGCAGGCCCTGAATGACGCCGTCATAATCGGCAGCCGGGAACAGCGAGACCTTTTCGAAGCCGAATTCCTTCTTCAGGTGATCGACCAGGCACTGGTTGTTGCGCAGGCGGTCGGCTTCATTTTCGCCGCCGATCAGGCCGATGCGGAATTCCTTGACGTCCTGGGCATGGGAAGCGCCGGCGAGCGACAGAAGCGCTACGGCGGCAAGAAGGGTCTTCTTCAACATGAGTTCATCTCCTGTGAGAGCGGAATGCGTGAATGCTTTTAAGAACGTCTTGCCCTTGACGCGGGCTGGCGATCGGGACGGAACTAGGCGCCGGCTTTTGCCAGCGGCCGGATTTCCGGGGATGTCGTGGCTGCGGCGCTGGGCGCCACAGCGGGAATGTTGATGCTGGTCGACGTCATGCTTTCGTCGATGCCGGCGCCGTCCTTGTCGGAGCCGTAGATTTCCTGCACGGCCGCGGCCGTCAGTTCTGACGGCGTGCCATCAAACACCACGCGCCCGCGCGCCATGCCGATGATGCGCTCGCAATAGCTGCGCGCCGTATCAAGCGTGTGCAGGTTGGTGATCACGGTGATGCCTTCGCTCTCATTGATATTGCGCAGGGCATCCATGACGATCTTGGCGTTCAGCGGATCGAGCGAGGCGATCGGCTCGTCCGCCAGAACCATTTTCGGCGATTGCATCAGCGCACGGGCGATGGCGACGCGCTGCTGCTGGCCACCGGACAGCGTGCCGGCCGGCTGCAGCGCGGTCTGTTCGATGCCGAGGCGCTCCAGCGCTGCAATCGCCATCAGCCTCTCCTCGCGTGTAAAGATGTTGAGGATGCTGAGCGTTGTGGAGCGATGGTTGAGGCGTCCAAGCAGCACGTTGGTGAGAACGTCGAGGCGCGGCACGAGATTGAACTGCTGGAAGATCATCGCACAGTCGCGCTGCCAATCGCGCAGTGGCTTGCCCTTGAGTTTCGAGACATCCGTGCCACCAAACAGGATGTTGCCCGAGGTCGGGTCCGCCAGCCGATTGATCATACGCAGCAGCGTCGACTTGCCAGCACCCGAGCGGCCGATGATGCCGACCATCTGACCGGAGGGAATGTCGAGCGACACGGAATCGACTGCTGTATTGTTGCCGAACTTTCGCGTGACGTTTACCAGCCTGAAGTCCATTACAGTTCCCTTGTCGCATCATGCTCTCCGTCATCGCTAGCGCAGCTGTGTTAAGCGCGAATGTCGGTTTTATGTAGGTTCTGTGAAGCCTTCCAAGTTATTGGCAGAGAACGATAATCATGCGTATTTCTGCAAGAATTCTTCAGCCGTCAGGCCGCGAAAATCTTCCAGAGCGGCAAAAAGCCGGTCATGGTCCCAGTCCCACCAGGCAAGGGCAGTCATCCCATCTGCAACGGTTGCGGGAAAGCGTTCGCGGATGAGCTTTGCCGGCACGCCGCCAACGATGGTGTAGGGTGCGACATCCTTGGAAACGACCGCGCCGGCGCCGATCACCGCGCCATTGCCGATGGTGACGCCGGGCAGGACGGTGGCGCCATGACCGATCCACACATCGTGGCCAATGATGATCCGGTTGTCGCGACGCCAGGTGAAGAAGTCATGATCGTCTTCGGCGCCCTCGAAGTAGCTCGCGGCCCGATAGGTGAAGTGGTGCAGCGTTGCCCGCCACATCGGGTGATTGGTGGCGTTGATGCGCACGGCGGCTGCGATATTGACGAACTTGCCGATGGTGGCGCACCAGACGGCGCCGTCACGCTCGATATAGGAATAATCGCCCATCTCCACTTCGGAGAGACGGCAGCGTTCGCCGACTTCCGTATAGCGGCCAAGCGTGGTGTCGCTGATGGTGGCCTCGTCGTGGATCAGGGGGAGAAGGCTAAGTTTCTTACTCATGCGGCAGCCTTTCGCGGAGAAAATGCGGTCACGTCGAGGATGCGGTCGGCCACGGCTTCGCGCACTTCCTCATCATGGAAGATGCCCAGAAGCGCGACACCGGCCGCCTTCTTGGCTTCGATCATCGAGACCACCACCTTGCGGTTGACCGCATCGAGCGAAGCCGTCGGCTCATCCAGCAGCAGGATCGCGTGGTCGGTGATGAAGCCGCGGGCAATGTTGACACGCTGCTGTTCGCCGCCGGAAAAGGTGGCCGGCGGCAATTGCCAGAGATCGCGGGGAAGGTTCAGCCGGCCAAGCAGATCTGCGGCCCGCGCGCGCGCGTCTTCTGCTGCAATGCCACGCGCAACAAGCGGCTCTGCCACCACATCAAGCGCCGAGACACGCGGCACGGTGCGCAGAAACTGGCTGACGTAACCGAGTGCCGAGCGGCGGACATCGAGCACTACGCGCGGATCGGCGCTGGCGATATCGATGGTTTTGTCCGCATGGGTGATGAGGATCTGGCCTGAATCCACGGCATAATTGCCGTAGAGCATTTTGAGGATGGAGCTTTTGCCGATGCCGGAGGGGCCGCCGAGCACGACGCATTCGCCGCTCGCAACCGAGAAGGAGACGTTGGCGACGACGGGCAGCTTCAGCCCGCCACGCAGGTGCATGGTAAAGCTCTTGGCGACTTCAGAAACGATAAGAGGCGTGGGCATGGTGTTTCTCCGTCACACTTGCAGGATCGAGGAGACGAGCAGCTGCGTATAGGGCTCGCGCGGATCGTCGAGGACACGGTCGGTCAGGCCCTGTTCGATGACATGGCCGTCCTTCATCACCATCATCCGGTGCGAGAGAAGACGCGCCACCGCCAGATCATGCGTCACGACGATGGCGGAGAGGCCGAGATCGTTGACGAGACCGCGCACGAGATCGAGAAGGCGCGCCTGCACCGAGACATCCAGCCCGCCCGTCGGTTCGTCCATGAAGACGAGGCGCGGCGACGTCACGAGATTGCGGGCAATCTGCAGGCGCTGGCGCATGCCGCCGGAAAAGGCGCGCGGCTGGTCATCGATGCGATCCTGCGAGATTTCGACCCGCTCCAGCCATTCGGTTGCCGTCTGGCGGATGCGGCCATAATGCCGGTCTCCCACGGCCATCAGCCGTTCGCCGACATTGGCGCCGGCCGACACCGTCATACGCAGGCCATCGGCCGGGTTCTGGTGGACGAAACCCCAGTCGGTGCGCATGAGGAACCGTCGTTCTGCCTCGCTCATCCGGTAGAGGTCACGGTATTCGCCGTCGCGCATATGGTATTGCACGCAGCCGGTGGAAGGCATCAGCCGCGTGGACAGGCAGTTGAGCAGCGTGGTCTTGCCGGAACCGGATTCGCCGACCACCGCCAGCACTTCGCCCGGCCACAGATCAAACGACACCGCACTGCAGCCAATGCGGCTGCCGTAGAATTTGGAGAGGTCGCTGACCTTCAAAAGCGGGTTCGCGCTCATTCCGCAGCCTCCTGGCTCTCGCCCAGCATCTCGCCGACATGACCCTCGGCGCGCCGTGTTTCGCAATAATCGGTGTCGGAGCAGACGAACATGCGCCCACCCCGGTCATCCAGCACCACCTCGTCCAGATAGACATGGCGGGCGCCGCAGAGCGCGCAGGGCTTGTCAAAGCTCTGCACCTCGAACGGATGGTCTTCGAAGTCGAGGCTGACGACATCGGTAAACGGCGGCACCGCATAGATGCGCTTTTCGCGACCGGCGCCGAACAGCTGCAAGGCTTCCGAGCGGTGCATTTTCGGATTGTCGAATTTCGGCGTCGGCGAGGGGTCCATCACGTAGCGGCCGGCAACTTTCACCGGATAGGCATAGGTGGTGGCGATGCGGCCGTGGCGGGCGATATCCTCGTAGAGTTTGACATGCATCAGGCCGTATTCTTCCAGCGCATGCATCTTTCGCGTTTCGGTCTCGCGTGGTTCGAGGAAGCGCAAGGGTTCGGGGATCGGCACCTGATAGACGAGCACCTGGCCCTCCCGCAGCGTGTCTTCCGGAATACGGTGGCGAGTCTGGATGACGGTCGCCTCGCCCGTGTGGGTGGTGACGGCGACATTGGCGACCTTCTGGAAGAAGGCGCGGATGGAGACGGCGTTGGTGGTGTCGTCGGCACCCTGGTCGATCACCTTCAGAACGTCCTGCGGGCCGAGGATGGCGGCTGTCACCTGCACGCCGCCGGTGCCCCAGCCATAGGGCATCGGCATTTCGCGCGAGGCGAACGGCACCTGGTAACCGGGGATGGCAATGGCTTTCAGGGTGGCGCGGCGGATCATCCGCTTGGTCTGTTCATCCAGATAGGCAAAATTATAGGCGGCAAGTTCTGTTGCTGGCATGCTCATTCGGCAGCCTCCTGCTGGTCTGTATCCGGGGTCTGATCGGCCGCGTGTTTTGCGCGCATGCGGCGGACAAGATCGAGTTCGGCCTGGAAATCCACGTAATGCGGCAGCTTCAGGTGCTCGACGAAGCCGGTCGCCTGCACGTTGTCGCAATGGGACATGACGAATTCCTCGTCCTGCGCCGGCGCCACCACATCCTCGCCGAATTCGTCCGTGCGCAGGGCCCGGTCGACCAGTGACATCGACATGGCCTTGCGTTCGCTCTGGCCGAAGGCCAAGCCATAACCGCGGGTAAACTGCGGCGGCGCCTTGGCCGAGCCCTTGAACTGGTTGACCATCTGGCATTCGGTAACGCGGATTTCGCCGAGCGACACGGCAAAACCAAGCTCCGGCACCTCGAATTCCACCTCAACCAGCCCCATGCGGATTTCGCCGACGAAGGGGTGCGTGCGCCCGTAACCGCGCTGGGTGGAATAGGCGAGCGCCAGCAGAAAACCCTCGTCGCCACGGGCAAGCGTCTGCAGACGCAGGTCGCGCGGCATCGGAAACTCCATCGGCTCGCGGGTGATGTCGCCGGCCAGATGATCCTCCGGCATGTTTCCATCCGGCTCGATCAGGCCTTCGCCGTCGAGAATATCGGAGACGCGCATGATCGGCGTGCCATCGGTTTCCCGAAGGGCTGGCTCTTCCACGGCTTCGTCATCCAGAAGTGCTGGATCGAGCAGGCGGTGCGTGTAATCGAAGGTGGGTCCAAGAAGCTGGCCGCCCGGCAGATCCTTGTAGGTGGCAGAGACGCGCCGCTCCACCTGCATGCGGCCCGTCTCGATAGGCAAAGAGGTGCCAAAACGCGGCAGAGTCGTGCGGTAGGCGCGCAGCAGAAAGATCGCCTCGATCATGTCGCCGCGCGCCTGTTTCAACGCAAGGGCGGCCAGCGACCTGTCATAAAGCGAGGCTTCCGCCATCACGCGATCCACGGCAAGGCCAAGCTGCTCGATGATCTGGCCGATGGTGAGGCTGGGGAGGGCGCGGTCGCCGCGACGGCGGTCGGCGAGCAGGCGATGGGCATTGGCGATGGCGGTTTCGCCACCTTTGACAGCAACATACATGGCTTACACCTCCAGTGCGGTGATCTTGCAGGTGCGCGGCAACGCAATCATCTGCCGCCCTGTTGTCAGCACCACGTCGAGACCGCGGGGAAAGAGCGCCCGGTTGTCCGTCCACTGGTGCAGGAAATCGGCGGGAAGCCCACGCGGCGTGATGGGGGTGACGTCACGAATGCCGGGTCCCGTCAGGTTCAGCGGCCGGCCCCCTTCCATCGCCTCGATCTCGATGACCAGCGTGGTGGAACGATCCGGATATTCCTGGGTGCCGAGCGCGAAAAGCCCGATGCCAGGCAGATGGGCGCCGGCTTCCAGGAAGGCAAAACGTGCCTCGCTTTTTTCGCGCGTCAGGGGCGCGCCACAATGGAAGGCGAGCCAGGCGGCAACATTCGATTGTGCAAGTTTGGGCGACAGCCAAACGGGCGTGTCGTGGTCGCAGAGGGTCAGCATCAGGGCGCCGGCCGCGATACCAAGCGGTGCCGGCGGCATAAGTTCGGGCGTCACCAGCCCAAGACTACCGGGCCGCGCCATGCAATCCATCAGCGTGCGAAACACCGTCTGGCTGTTGTAGACGGCATCCGGAAAGCCGCCGGTAAACCCCTCATTCCTGTTTTCCATCAGTCTTCTCCTCGCACCATGGTGAAGAAATCCACCTTCGTTGCCGCTGTCTCATTTTCGCGCTGGGTGGCGTCTTCCGCCTGACGCTTTTCTATGGGGGCCAAGAGGGCCTCCTCCACGAAAGTCTGGTGTTGCTCGCTCTGGGCAAGGGCATCGAACAGTGCTGCCAGTTCCGCCGCCCGCCGGTCAGTGCCGAGCCGGTAGCCATGGCCAATTGCCCCATCGGCCACACGCACCGTGGCACGGCTGACGGTGGTTTCACCCAGGTTGAACGGCGCGCCGCCGCCGCCGATGCGACCGCGCACCATGACGAGCCCGGTTTCAGGCCCGCGCAGCATTTCATGGGCAGGCCTGTCGTCCAGCGCCTGCCAGGCGGCTTCGAGTTCGGGGCGCGTGGCGCGGGAAAGAAGATCCATGCCGCGCTTGCGGCCGGTCTCGGGGGGGCTTTGCAGAGCTTTGTTCATCGTCAGCCTCATATTGTCTAATAATATAGACAACCATACAATTTAGTGTAGAAATACCCTGAAGCCGTGACGGGGATATGACAAGGAGCAAAATGATCCAGAGACAAAAAGGCGTAGCGCTGTGGCGCCAGATCGCCGACCGCATCCGCGCCAATATTGCTGCCGGCGACTATGACCTGACCGGCCGCGTGCCGGCTGAAACCGCACTGGCTGAGGAATTCGCCGTCAACCGCCACACGGTGCGGGCAGCCCTTGCAGCGCTGGCTCAGGAGGGCATCGTGAAGGCAGAGCAGGGACGCGGCACGCTGATTGCCCAGCGCGACAAGTTTGATTTCCCCATCGGCCGGCGCACCCGCTTCACGCAAGGCATTGGCCAGCAGGCCCGCGATCTGCAGGGCGTTCTCCTGTCGGCGCGGGACGAAGCTGCCACCGCAGACCTGTCACGATGGCTGAGCGTTGCCCTCGGCACCCGCTTGATCCGGCTGGAAACGGTGCGCAAGGCCGATGGACGTGCGCTGTCACGCTCCACCAGCTGGTTCCCGGCCGACCGGTTTTCCGGCATCGATGCGGTGTTTCAAAAGTCCGGCTCGATCACCCGGTCGCTCGCCACCTTCGATGTCGCCGATTACCTGCGCGACGTCACCGAAATTTCCGCTGTGCATGCCGAACCGGATGATGTGGCCGATCTTGGCCTGACGCCGGGCGCCATCGTTCTCGTCACCAAGGCGCTGAACACCGATCTGGAGGGCGTGCCAATCCAGTATGCCATCACCCGCTTTCCCGCCGACCGTGTGCAGTTCACCATCCGCAATTGATGACGCGGTGAAGGGGGCTTGATAAGCGGACTGGATTATCGGGCGGCGCGCCCCAGTTTCCCGTTTGGCCGGCCCTTGGGCTGCCTTGACAGGCATGCACCGTGGGCCGCAATTGGACCGGAACGGCAGGCGCAGACAGGCGGACCACCTGTGTTGTTCGGGGCTCAGGCCTTCACTCGTTTTTGAATGGATACATGCTTTATGTCGATGCCGGAATCGCAGCCTTTTTCCAACACAACCCTGCGCCTCGTGCTGATGGGGGTCGCCGGTTCCGGTAAGTCCTCCGTCGGCGAGGGGCTCGCGGAAAAGATCAACGCCCGTTATTTCGATGGCGACGACCTGCATCCAAAGGCCAATATCGACAAGATGAGCCGCGGCGAAGCGCTGACCGACGACGACCGTTGGCCATGGCTGACGCTGGTGGGCGAGGCGCTGGCCAAGGCTGACGGCACGCTGATCATCGGCTGCTCGGCACTGAAGCGCATGTATCGCGATCATATCAGGTTGAAGGCAGAAGGTCCGGTGATTTTCGTGCACCTGTCCGGCTCCCGCGCGGTGATTTCCGCCCGCATGGGCGCCCGCACCGGCCATTTCATGCCGACGACGTTGCTCGACAGCCAGTTTGCAGCGCTTGAGCCGCCGGCGGACGACGAGCACGCGATCACCGTCGATATCGATCAGAGCCTTGAGGGCGTGGTGGCTGAGATTGCCGCACGACTGGCCGACTGGAAGGCTTGAGGCAGCTCTTTTGGCAGGCCCGGCCTTCAGGCCGCCTGCCAATCCTCCAGCATGGCCTTCAGCGCCTTGCGATCGGCGTCATCGAGGCGCGTTAGGCCCGGAGCGCGCACAGGGCCAACGGCAAGGCCGCTCATCGTCACCGCCTCCTTCACCACAGTTACATTGGCGCCGTTGCGAAATTTCGTCCGCATCCGCTCGAACGGTTCGATGCGCGCGACGATGTTTCGCGCGGCGGCAAAATCGCTCCGGTTCAGCGCATCGAGGACGGCAAGCGAAAAGGCTGGCGCGACATTGACGAGGCCCGATGTAAATCCGCGGGCGCCAACGGCGGCAAAGGCCGGTGCCCAGCTTTCGGCAAGGCCGCAGACGAAGATGGCACCCGCAGGGTCCGCCGCCTCGATGGCGCGTGACAGGAGGAGGATATCGCTGGTGGCAAACTTGATGCCGGCAATGTTTGGATGCCCTGCCAGCCGCACCAGATCCTCGACCGAAAACCCGTCCGCCCGCACATAGGCCACCAAGGGCAGGACCGAGGCATCGGCAAGGCCACAAAAATAATCGATCTGCGCGGCAGGAGCCGCAAAGGGATCAACGGGCTGGTGCGACATGACCGCCGTTGCGCCCATCGAGGCAGCCTCTCTTGCCATGCCTGCCGCTTCCCGCAGCGAACGCCCGATGGCCGCCGTCACCGGCGCGCGCCCATCGACACCGGAGATGGCTGCTTCATGAACCCTGGCAATTTCAGCGGGTGTCAGCGCATAAAATTCACCGGTATTGCCGGCAGCGACAATGTTCTGGATACCGGCTTCGGCCACGCGGGCATAAACCTTTGCGGTTACGACGGCATCCACCTCGCCATCACTGTCATAGGCGGTGACGGGAACGCCGGAGACGCCGGTCAGTGCCTGGCGGATAAGCTCCATCGACATGTCAATTCCTTTCGGGGACCGAAAATAGTGTCAGAGGGGAAAACGTGCGACGGGAACGCCTGCTACGTCGACATCGAAGGCAATGATGGTTCCGTCTTCCACCGTGCCGTCTTCGGCGCGGTAAAGCGTGGTGATGAACAGCGTCTTCAGGTCAGGTCCGCCGAAGCAGGGCATGGTCGGGCCGCTGAGTGGCAGTTGATAGACCTCTGTGATCGTCCCATCCGGCGCAATGCGGTTCAGCTTTCCGCCGATGACGCCGGCACTCCAGTAAAAGCCGTCAAGATCGGTCGCAGCCCCATCCGGTCGCCCCTCGGCATTGGTGAAATCGGTGAGCCGCCGCGCCGGACCGATGCCGCCGGTTGCAGGGTCAAAATCGAAGTTTTGCAGGAACTGCTGGCTGCTGTCGGAATGAAACAGCGTGCGCCCGTCGGCGCTCCAGGCAAGGCCGTTCGAGGTATTGAGGCCGCGCAGCACCTCCGTGAACGTGCCATCGGGCGAAACGCGGTAGAGGCGGCCATTGCCGGTCTGCGGCACCGCCTCGTCGCGCGTGCCGACCCAGAAATGACCGTCGGGACCGACTTTCCCGTCGTTCAGCCGGCTGTCGGCGCGCCCGCCATCGGGGTCGCAGAGTAGCGACAGGGTTTGCGTTTCCGGATCAAACAGATGAACGCCGGTTTGCAGCGCCACCAGAATGCGTCCGCTGTCGCAGAGCGCAAGGCTGCCGATCAGCGCCGGCATATCGTATCGGTCCACGCGCCCATCATGGCGCAGGCAGAGCACGGCAGGCGCCAGGATATCGACGAACCAGAGATCGCCGGTCCGCGCGTCCCAAGTGGGGGATTCGCCGACGCGAAGCGGTGTATCGATGACGCGCCGGATCGTCGGGTGGCATATGCGTGGCATGAAACTCATCCTCCCCAAGGGTTGCGGCTCTCCGGTCGGCTCTCCCTGCCTTCCGCCGTCGCCGCTACGGCTGCTCTTGTCTTTGGCCCTCGTCAGACGCCCTGGAACATGCGGGCCCGCGCGTTCAGGATATGATCGCGCATGGCGGCAAAGGCATCGGCCTCCCGGCGGGCGAAAATCGCCTCGACGATGGCCTTGTGCTCGTCCTGCACGGCACGCACATGGGCCGGCGTGCGCTTGAGGCTCAGCGTGCGGGTCACCGACATGCCGATGGCGATATGCGGCTTGAACCATTCGCGCACCAGCGTGTGATACTGGTTGCCGGTGGCAAGCGCCACGGCATCGTGAAAATCCTGGTCCTCCTGCGCGCCTAGATCATTGCGCTCGAGACAGTGTTCCAAGGCTTCGAACGTGTCGGCGATCCGCTGCTTGTCGGCGGGTTGCCAGTTGCGTGCGGCAAGTTCGGCGGCCGAGGCCTCCAGACCTGCACGGAATTCGAAGAAGCGCTGCACGTCTGCCAGCGACCCCACAGGCACCTCCTTCAACATGGAGGAATCCGGCCGCTGGCGGACATAAGAACCGGAGCCCTTGCGAGAAACGATCAGCTGATCCGTGCGCAACCGTTCCAGCGCCTCGCGCACCACCGGGCGGGATGCGCCGAGCAGCGTCGAAAGACTGGTTTCCGATGGCAGGCGTTCGTTGACGGGAAAACGCCCGTCAGCGATCATGCCGACAATCTTCTCGTAGATGATGTCGCTGTAGCGCGTTTCGGTGCGCGCTGCGGCGGCAAGCTCCGGTCTCATCAATCAGCGTCCCTTTTCCTTGCGCCAGGCGGCAAATTCCGCCTCGGCCTCGGCGTTTGGCGGATAGATGCCAAAAATGGTGCGGCCGGCTTTCACCTTTTCCTCGACGAAATCCTCAAACACCGTCTGCTCGAACGCCTCGTCGGCGACATCTGTTGCAATGTCTGCGGGGATCACCACCACGCCTTCGTCGTCACCCACCAGAATATCGCCGGGATAAACCGCCACGTCACCGCAGCCGATGGGCTGGTTGATGTCGAGCGCGTGGTGGCGGATGAGGTTGGTGGGCGCCGATGGTGCCGCGTGATAGGCGGCAAAGGGCAGCTTGGCAATATCAGGCGTATCGCGAAAACCGCCATCGGTGACGACGCCGGCAACGCCGCGTTTCCACAGGCGCGTGACGAGAATGCCGCCGGCAGAAGCGGCACTGGCATCCTTGCGGCTGTCCATCACCAGAACCGCGCCTTCCGGGCATTCCTCGATGGCGCGGCGCTGCGGATGGCCGCGATCGTTGAAGGCGCCGACGTGATCGAGATCCTCGCGGGCCGGAATGTAACGCAGCGTAAAGGCGGGGCCGACAAGGCGCGGCGCATCGGGATTGATCTTGTGGATGCCCCGAATGAACACGTTGCGCAGGCCGCGCTTCAAAAGAACCGTCGTCAATGTCGCGGTGGAAACAGCCTTCAGCTTGTCGCGCGTCTCGTCCGATAGATGCATGGTCTTCCTCCCGAAGAGGGCTCCTGTGGGCCCGATTGGTTGCCAGACTTATAAAAGCTGTAAAAATCTGTCAATACTTGTCATCATCTGAAAACGAGTCTATGGTCCGCCTCGCTGGCCTTTGGAGGGGTTGGCATCGACCCACAGGCTTGGGAGAGCCGGGTCGTCCGGCGGGCAGCCGGGTCATTCATGGTCTGGGAGGAGACATCTGATGCAAGACGGGGATAAGGGAGCACGCGGCATTTTGCGCCGTACGGTTCTGACTGGAATGGGTGCTGCGGCCGCCATGTCTCTTGCGCCGCGGGGCGCATTTGCCGCCGGTACCAAGGAGGCGCCGCAGCTGGCAGCGCTCGCCAAGGATGGCAAGCTGCCGGCCCTTGCCGATCGCCTGCCGCCAAAGCCGATGGTGGTGACGCCGGTCGAGAAGATCGGATCCTACGGCGGTTCTCTGCGCCGGGGCCTGCGCGGCTCATCCGACCATAATGGCATCCTGCGCATGGTGGGCAATCAGGGCCTCGTGCGCTGGAACATGGATTTCACCGCCGTTCTGCCGAACCTTGCCGAGCGCTGGGAGGTGAATGCCGACGCCACGCAGTTTACCTTCCACCTCATCCCCGGCGTGCGCTGGTCGGACGGACATCCGTTCACCGCCGATGATGTTGTCTTTGCCATCGAAGACGTGGTGAAGAACAAGGAGCTTTACAGCGCAACGCCTGCCCAGCTTTCCGTTGCCGGCAAGGCGGTCGTCGTCGAGAAGATCGATGACACCACGGTGAAATTCACCTTTGCCGCGTCCAATGCGCTGTACCTCGAAAACCTTGCGACGCCGCTTGGCCAGCATCCGACGCTGTTTGCCAAGCATTACTGCAGCAAGTTCCTGCCCAAATACAATGCAAGCCTCGACGCTGAGGTGAAGGCCGCCGGGGTTTCCAGCTGGACCGAACTGTTCCGCGCCAAATGCGGCGATATCGAAATTCCCTCGCGCTGGGCCAATGTCGACAAGCCGACACTTGATCCCTGGGTGGTGAAGGAGCCGTATTCCGGTGGTGCAACGCGCGTTGTCATGACCCGCAATCCCTACTTTTGGCAGGTCGATACCGAGGGCAACCAGCTGCCTTACATCGATGAAGTGAATTTCGGCATTTCGCAGGATGTGGAATCGCTGATGCTGAATGTCATCTCCGGCAAGATCGACATTCAGGAGCGCCATATCAGCGTTCTCGCCAACAAGCCGACGTTGTCGCAGAACATGAAAAAGGGTGATTACCGGCTTCTGACGCTGGTGCCCTCTGCCGCCCAGCAGTGCCAGATCTACCTCAACATCACCCACAAGGATCCGGTGCTGCGCAAGATTTTTGCCGACAAGTCGTTCCGGCAGGCGCTGTCGCTCGGCATGAACCGGCAGGAAATCATCGACATCGTCTATTTCGGCCAGAGCGAACTTTACCAGACAGGCCCGCGCCCCGGCCATCCCTGGTATCATGAGAAGCTCGCCCGCCAGTTTACCGAATACAACGCCGATCAGGCGAACGCGCTCCTCGACAAGGCTGGTCTCGACAAGAAGAACGCCAATGGCGTTCGCCTGCGCCCGGATGGCCAGCCGCTGTTCTTCTCCATCGACGTGATCCCGACGCTTTATCCGGATCTGGTCGACACGCTGGAACTGGTGAAGGCGCAGTGGTCCGGCATCGGCATCGATATCAAGGTCAACACCATCGAGCGGGCGCTCTATTACACCCGCGGCGATGACAACGCTCATGATGCCGCCGTCTGGCCGGGACCGGGCGGGCTCGATCCGATGCTCGACCCGCGCGATTTCTTTGCCTTCCATCCGCAAGGCTCGCGTTACGCCATTCCGTGGACGCTCTGGTACACATCAAACGGCACCAAGGGCGAGGAGCCTCCGGAAAGCCAGAAGAAGCGTTTCAAGCTGTTCGATGAGGCGCGTTCCACGGCCGATCTCGAAAAACGCGGCGCGGTCATGAAGCAGCTCTTCGATATCACCGCGGAAGAGTTCGAGACCATCGGCGTCTGCCTTGCCGTCGGCGGTTTCGGCATTATCCGCAACAACCTGCGCAATGTGCCGGAAAAGCAGCCGGACAGCTGGACATGGCCGAACCCGGGTCCGGCACTGCCGCAGCAATTTACCTTTACGAGCTGAGAATGATGAACTGGCGCCGCCTCTCAAGGCGGCGCCCCGTCAACCGCCAGATCCTGAACGGCCGCCGCAGCATCTGTTACGGCACGCTCTTCCGGCTGGGCTCTGTCTGCGAGTGCATGCCATGTTGAAATTCATTGCCAAACGCCTGCTCTGGATGATCCCCTCGCTGTTTGCCGTTAGCTTTCTGGCTTTCGTGCTGATCCAGCTGCCGCCGGGCGATTATGTCACCACCTATATTGCAACGCTTGCCGCCTCCAACGAGGTGATCGACCAGAACACGGCCGCAAGCCTTCGCGAGCGTTTTGGCCTCGGCGATCCGATGCTGGTGCAATATGTCAAATGGATGTGGGGCATTCTCACCCGCGGCGATTTCGGCATTTCGTTCGAATGGCAGCAACCGGTCTCCGGCCTCATCTGGGAACGCATGGCACTGACGCTGGTGCTGGCTGTCGCAAGCCTTCTCGCCACCTGGGCGATTGCGCTGCCGATCGGCGTTTATTCCGCCGTGCGCAAATATTCGGTCGGTGACTACATGTTCACCGCCTTCAGCTTCTTCGGGCTTTCCGTGCCCTCGTTCCTGCTGGCGCTGTTGCTGATGTATGTCGCAGCCGTCGAGTTCGGGCAGGATGTCGGCGGGCTGTTTTCACCCGAATACGAGACAGCCTCCTGGAGCATCGCCAAGATGCTCGATCTTCTTGGGCATCTGTGGCTGCCGGTTGCCATTCTTGCGGTGTCCTCCACCGCAAGCCTCATCCGCGTCATGCGCGCCAACATGCTGGACGAGTTGCCGAAACCCTATGTGACGACGGCACGCGCCAAGGGGCTTTCCGAGTTTCGGCTTCTCACAAAATACCCGATGCGCATCGCGCTCAACCCGTTCATCTCGACCATTGCCTGGCTGCTGCCGAACCTCATTTCCGGCTCCGTGGTGGTGGCGATCGTCCTCAACCTGCCGACGGCCGCTCCGCTTCTCCTGCAGTCGCTGATGGCGCAGGACATGTATCTCGCCGGCGCCTTCGTGCTCCTCATCTGCGCGCTTACCCTCATCGGATCCCTGATCAGCGACATTTTGCTGGCGCTTGTCGATCCGCGCATCCGTCTCGAATAGGAGGGTTTTTGACATGGTCGATATCGCCATCACCAATGTTCAGCCGGACCGCGCCGCGGTTGCTTCACAATGGCAGCTGATCTGGTGGGCCTTCAAACGCCACCGCCTGGCAATGATCTCGCTTTTCGTCACCATCGCCCTTTATCTGGTGGCGCTGATCCCCGGCTTTTTTGCCATCAACGACCCGACATTGCAGAACGCGCGCGCCACCTTCCATCCGCCGCAGCGCGTGCATCTGATCGATACTGCCAACGGCTTTTCGCTCGGCCTGCATTATTACCCGCTGAAGCTGACGCGCGACCCGGAAACGCTGGCGGCGATCTTTACCGAGGATACCAGCCGCAAGATCCCGATTGCCCTGTTTGGCCGGGGTTACGAATATTCGGTCTTTGGGCTGTTCAACACGACAATCCACCTTGTTGCGTCCACTGATCCGAGCCGCCCGCTCTTCCTCTTCGGCGCTGACCGGCTTGGCCGTGACGTGTTCAGCCGGGTGGTGCAGGGCGCACAGATCTCGCTCTCCATCGGTCTTGTCGGCGTGTTCATCTCGCTGCTGCTTGGCGTCGTTTTGGGCGGCATCTCCGGCTATTACGGCGGGCGCATCGATTTCGTCATGCAGCGTGTGATCGATTTCGTGCTGTCGCTGCCGACCATTCCGATCTGGCTTGCGATGGCAGCCGCCCTGCCGCAGGGCTGGCCGGCGACGATGCAATACATGATGATCACGGTCATCCTGTCGCTCACCGGCTGGGCGCAGCTTGCCCGCGTGGTGCGCGGCCGCTTCCTGTCGCTGCGCACGGAGGAATTCGTCGCCGCCGCTCGTCTCGACGGCGTGTCGGAGGGCCGCATCATCTTCCGGCACATGCTGCCGAGTTTTTCGAGCCACATCATCGCTTCGGTCACGCTTGCGGTTCCCGCGATGATCCTTGCCGAAACCTCGCTCTCCTTCCTCGGCCTTGGTTTGCAGCCGCCGACGATCTCCTGGGGCGTGCTGTTGCGCGAGGCGCAGAACATCCGCTCGATTGCAACCGCTCCCTGGCTTTTCCTGCCCGGTATCGCCGTCGTCATTGCCGTCATGGCGCTCAACCTCCTCGGCGACGGCCTGCGCGATGCAGCCGATCCCTATAACAAGTGAGGTCGGCACGATGAGCGACATCCACACGATCTCTCCCCGCAAGCCGCTGCTGGAGGTGCGCAATCTGGTGACGCAGTTTCCGCTGCGCACCGGCCTCTTCAAGGCGGTGAATGATCTTTCCTTTTCTATCGAACAGGGCAAAACGCTCTGCGTCGTCGGCGAAAGCGGTTCTGGAAAATCCGTCACCGCCCGCTCCATTTTGCAGATCGTCGACAGCCCCGGCGAAATCGCCTCCGGTTCGATCATCCTCAACACGGCCGATGGCAAGTCGGTGGATCTGGCAAAACTTCATCCGCGCTCCAAGGCGATCCGCAGTATTCGTGGTCGCGACATCGCAATGATCTTTCAGGAGCCGATGTCGTCGCTCTCGCCGGTGCATACGGTGGGAGACCAGATCACCGAAGTGCTGCGGCTGCACATGAAGATGACCAAGCAGCAGGCGCGCGACGAGGCGATCAACCTGTTGCGGCAGGTGGAAATTCCCAATCCCGAACAGGCCATCGACCGCTACGCCTTCCAATATTCCGGCGGCATGCGCCAGCGCGCCATGATTGCCATGGCGCTTGCCTGCAAGCCGCAGCTACTGATCGCCGACGAGCCGACGACGGCGCTCGATGTCACCACGCAGGCCGAAATCCTTGATCTCATCGCACGCCTGCAAAAATCCTTCGGCATGGCGGTGCTGTTCATCACTCATGACATGGGCGTGGTGGCGCAGATTGCCGATGACGTGCTTGTCATGCATCACGGCGTTGCCAAGGAATACGGCCCCGTCGAGCAGATCTTTCACGCGCCGCAGGACCCTTATACGAAGATGCTGATCGGCTCGGTGCTGAAGCTGGAGCAGAAGGCGGAAATCCGCCTTGCCCGGCCGCCGCTCGATACCGCGGCAAAGCCCATCCTTGAAGTGCGCAATCTCTCCCAGCATTTCGGTACGCTGAAGGCGCTGGATGATGTGTCGATCTCTCTCCTCCCCGGCGAAACGCTTGGTATCGTTGGTGAAAGCGGATCGGGAAAGACCACCATGGGCCGTGCCATCATGCGGCTTTACGACCCGACCGGTGGCGAAATGCTTTATCGCAAGGCTGATGGCGCGGTGGTCGATCTCGCGAAAATCGGGGGATCGGCGCTGAAGGAGGCGCGGCGCGAGCTGCGTATGGTTTTCCAGGACCCGTTCGGCTCGCTCAACCCGCGCATGACGGTGGCGCAGGTGATCGGCGAACCGCTGCTGGTCAACGGTATCATGCGCGGAAAGGAGCTTGACGAACGCGTCTGCCAACTGATGGAGCAGGTGGGGCTCGATCCCCGAGGGCGCGAACGGTATCCGCATGCCTTTTCTGGCGGCCAGCGTCAGCGCATCGGCATTGCCCGCGCCATCACGCTCAAACCGCGCATCATCGTGGCGGATGAGGCGACATCGGCGCTTGATGTCTCCGTGCGCTTCCAGGTGCTCGATCTCCTGATGAAGCTGCAGGACGAGTTGCAGCTCGCCTATATCTTCATCAGCCACGATATCGGCGTCATCCGCTACATGTGCGACCGTGTCGGCGTCATGTATCGCGGCAAGCTCGTGGAAGTCGGCGAGGCCGAAAAGGTCTGCAACGCACCTGATCATCCCTACACCCAGGCACTTCTCTCGGCCATTCCGCGGCCCGATCCGCGGGACCGCGACCGTTCCCGGCGCTTTCGCTACGTCGAACCCGCCACACCTCTCATCCAGTCCACCCTTGTTAAAAATGGAAGTTCTGCCCGATGAAGATTACCGCGATCCGCACCTTCCTCATGCATGCCGGCCAGCCGGACCCGTCCAAATGGGCCTCGGACGGCCATGCCTCACATGTCACGCAGCATAAGCTGGAAGGCACCCGCAACTGGCTGTTTCTGAAGATCGAAACCGATGAGGGTATTACCGGCATCGGCGAATGCTCCGGCTGGCCGCGTGTCATCGAAACGGCGATCAAGGACATGGCGCCGATCCTGATTGGTGAAGACCCGGCGCATATCGAAAAGCTGTGGCAGAAGATGGCCATCGCCATGATGGGCCACGGCATGCTCGGCACCGTCGGCGCCGGCGCGATGACCGGTATCGACATGGCGCTCTGGGATATCAAGGGCAAGGCGCTCGGCGTTCCCGTCTGGATGCTGCTCGGCGGCAAGGTGCGCGACAAGGTGCAGATCTATTCGCATGCCAACACGCCGGAGCGGGCGCTGGCCGTCAAGGCGCGCGGCATCAAGGCGATCAAATGCGGCGGCGTCTCCGATCCGGTGCGCAAGGTCGCCGGTCTTCGCGATGCGGTCGGCGATGACATCGATATCGCGATCGACCTGCATGGCCCGCCGTGGATGACGCCGGCCGATGCCTGCCGGCTGGTGCGCGCGCTCGAACCCTATGAAATGCTCTGGGTGGAAGATCCGATTGCGCCTGACAATATCGAGGGTTACCGCCGCATCCGTGATGCCGCCCATCTGCCGCTGGCATCGGGCGAGCGCACCGCCACCATCTTTGGCGAGCGCCAGCTGATCGAACAGGAACTGGTTGACATCATCCAGCCCGATACCGGTCGCGCCGGCGGCATCACGCAGATGAAGAAGATTGCCGCGATGGCGGAAGCCCATCACATCCAGGTCGCGCCGCATTCCGGGTCGCTGGGGCCCGTGGCCGAATATGCAGCACTGCATCTCCTTGCTTCCATCCCCAACGCCCTGATGCTGGAGCGGATCGATGACGATTGGGAGGGCCGCGCCCACACCATCGTGCCGCACCCGGTGCAGGTGGATGGCTTCCTCACCGTGCCGGATGCGCCGGGCCTCGGCTGCGATATCGACGAGGATTTCGTCGCCCGTTTCCCGAGTGAAGGCAATCTTTCTGTGCCGGTGCAGGAAAGCGCCAATTCCTACAATCCCGGCACCTATGGCGAACGGCTTTATGTGCAGACGCGGCTTGCGCGCCGCAGCTATTTCAAGCCTTGAGGTATAGCTCGTGAAAATTGATCGCATGCGCGTGTTCGTCACGCGCGACAAGGACAGGCCACGGGTGATCGTGGCCTTGGATACCGATGGCGGCCTGACCGGCTGGGGCGAATGCTACAACCATGGCCCGGACCTCGCCCTGCCGCCGCTGCTCGATTACCTCTACGGCTTCATCGCGGGCCAAGACCCGTCGCGGGTGGAATATCTGGTCAACCTGCTCATCCAGCAGAGCCGGTTTCCGCCCGGCGCCATGGGTCTGTCTGCCATTTCGGCGCTCGATCATTGCCTCTGGGATCTTTCGGCCAAGGCGCTCGGCGTTCCCGTCTACAAGCTGCTCGGCGGTGCCGTGCGCGACCGGATCAAGGTCTATGCGGGTGTCTATACGGCGCCCGATGCACCTGCTGCGAAGGATGAATTCGACCGGCTGAACGAAGGATACGGCTTTAAAGCCTTCAAGCTTTCGCCCTGGCGGATCGATCTGCATTCCAACCGCTGGGGTGAGGTGGTGAAAGCTTCGGCCGACTATTTCCGCTCGCTGCGCGAAACGGTGCGGGATGATTACGAGATTGCGTTTGATGCCCATGCCAAGATTTTCGAGCCGGCGGCTGCCCGCCAGCTTGGCAATGCGCTCGCCCCCTATGATCCGCTGTTCTTCGAGGAACCGCTACGCCCCGAAAACATCGAGGCCTGGGGGGATCTGAAACAGGGGCTGAACTGCACGCTGGCGACGGGCGAATCCCTCTACAGCCGCTTTGAATTCCTGCGGCTCCTGCAGGTGAAGGGCGCCGATCTCATCCAGCCGGATATCTGCGTCGTTGGCGGCATCACCGAAATGCGCAAGATCGCCACCATTGCCGAAGCCTTTTTCGTGCCGATTGCGCCGCACAACCCGATGGGGCCGCTGGCCACCGCCGTCAACGTGCATTTCGCCGCCGCCACGCAAAGCTTCCGCATCCTCGAATACCGCCTGCCGAAGGGCCAGTGTTATGTCTATGGTGGAACCGAGATCGAAAGCCGCGAGGATGAAACCCGTTATGTGGTCGATCCCTATCTGCCGAAGGACGGCTATCTGGAACTGCGGCCCGACCGTCCCGGCTGGGGCGTGGAAATGGACGAAAAAGCCATGACCGAGGATGGCTACGTCCATTGGCAGCGCCGCGTGCCCAAGCGGCCCGACGGCTCCTATGCCTTTGCCTGAGGGCCAAGGGGACATCGAGATTGGCAAGAGCGCGCTCGTCGCGTCCTTCCGGCCCTTGGCTGGCGGGCGCATGTCGCGCCTTCGCCACCGCGATTTCGGCGATATTCTTGTACCGATGACGGTGGATGCGTTCGATCCGCTGTACTGGCCAAAGGCCGGCGCCTATCCGCTGTTTCCGTTTCATAACCGGGTGGTCGGTGGCCTGCTGCATTATCTCGGCAAAACCCATCGTCTGGCTCCGCATCCGGCGGTGGCGCCCGATGCGCTGCATGGCCCTGCTCACCGAAGGGTGTGGCAGGTGACTGAACATAGAAGCGACCGGATCGACATGGCGCTCGATTACCTGCCCGATGCGGACTGGCCGTTTGCCTTTCGCGCCGAACAGCACATCATGATCGGTGAGAATTGCCTAACGATCAGCCTTGCGCTGCAAAACAGCGGTCCAAGCGTAATGCCCGGCGGCATGGGGTGGCATCCCTTTTTCGACGTGGCGATGGATGCGCCGGCCTCAAGCGATGCAGCGTTCGACTGGCCGGTGGATGAGACCGGCGTGCCATCGGATCTTCGCGTGGAGCCAACGCAAGTTCGGCTTCCGGCAGAACCGTTCACTCTCCATCTTCAAGACTGGACATTTGCCGAGGCGCAAACGCGGGGAGGTGCGCGGATTGCGATCACCGCGACGCCGGGGCTTTCCCACCTCGTCTGTCACCGGATGCCGGGTTATCTCTGCCTTGAGCCCGCCTCGCACCGGGCCGGCATTTTCAGTGTTTCGGAGCGTGGGCTGACGGCGCAGGATATTGCCCTGATTGAGCCAGGTGGGCGGATCGAGGAGACTGTGACGATCCACCTCCGGCCGGCGGATGACCGCGAAAACGTATGATCAGAGAGGGCCGTGGTCGATGCGTGGCAGCACGTAACGGGCAAAAAGATCGGCTTCCGTTGCGTGCGGGTAACCGGAGAGGATAAAGGCCTCGATGCCTTCACGGCGATAAGCTTCCAGCTTTTTGAGAACCTGATCGGGATCGCCGACGACGGCGGCGCCGCAGCCGGAGCGGGCACGGCCGATACCGGTCCAGAGATTATCCTCCACATAACCTTCATTGCCGGCTTCCACGCGCAATTGCGCCTGTCGGCGCACGCCAACCGATTGGCTGTCGAGCGATTTTGCCCTTATGGCAGCGCCGGCTGCATCATCGAGCTTGGAGAGAAGACGATCTGCGGCAAGCCGCGCCTCTTCCTCCGTTTCGCGCACCACCACATGCACACGGTAACCGAAGCGCAGGCTGCGGCCACGCTTTGCGGCGCGTGCTTTCAGATCCGCGATGGTTTCGCGGACCGCTTCCAGCCGGTCGGGCCACATCAGATAAATATCGGCGCCGGCAGCGGCCGCCTCGCGCGCATCCGGCGAAAGGCCGCCGAAATAGAACTGCGGTGAGCGACCGGAAACGGTCGTGATGCGCGGCGGCTCAACCTTCAGCTTCCAGAACGTGCCATCGTGATCGACGGGTTTGCCATTGAGGAGATCGCGCAGGATCGCCATGGCCTCGATGGTGCGCTGATAACGCGGGCCGCTGTCCAGCGCTTCCCCCGGCAGATCGCTTGAAATGATGTTGACGGCAAGCCGCCCGCCGGTGATGCGGTCGATGGTGGCGATCTGGCGGGCGAGCTGGGGCGGCCAGCTTTCGCCCATACGCACCGCCATCAAAAGCTTGATGCGCATTGTCAGCACCGCCATGGCAGACGCAAAGGCCGTCGTATCGATGCCAAGCGCGTAGCCGGATGGCAGCAGGATATTGTCGAAACCGCTGCTTTCGGCCTGCAGCACGATATCGCGACAGTGTTCAAAGCTTGACTGCAGGCGCGGATCGGGAACGCCCAGAAATTCATAATCGTCATCGCACAGGGCAGAAAACCAGGCGATCTCGCATCCGCTCGTCATCAGACATTTTCTCCATTCCCAATGTCCTCTTTGCTAGCAGCCGGACAATGGGGGCGGAAGAAATGCTTGTGCCGAGACGGTGGTATCGGGAGATGATTTTTTCTCGAAACGCGTCAGCCGGGCCTATTTTGCGCGGCAACGGCTAAGCCTTCACCGCGCGGATCGTGCGCGCCGCAGACATCGCCGCTTTCCTCGACGCGGATCACGCCCGCCTGGCCAAACAGCGGCGAAAGAGCGGGAAGCGGCGCCACGATATGGCCGCGCGCTGCCATCTCCTCAAACACCGTATCTTCCAGCGATGCCTCAAGCTTCAGGCTGTCGCGGCTGTCGGAAAAGGTTTTACCGAGCAGGAAGCGCGGTTGCGCCAGCGCATCGCTCGGGCTCATGGCATGGTCGATCAGGCCGGTCAGCAGCACGGCAAGCGTCTGCGGCTGGCCATCCGCGCCTTGCGTGCCATAGATCAGGTGCGGTTTGCCCTCCTTCAGCGCCATGCCCGGGTTCAGCGTATAAAACGGGCGCTTGCCCGGCGCGACGGCATTCGGGTGGGCGGGATCGGTGGAAAACGCCGCCCCGCGATTTTGCCAGAGAATGCCGGTATCGCCCACCACGACACCGCTTCCCCAGTCGAAATAGGTGCTTTGCAGCACGCTGGCGCTTTGCCCCTTGCCATCCACCACACCGAAAAACACGGTATCGCCGTGGCGATAGCGATGCGGCCAGGAGAGCGCCGTTCCCAGCTGAATGGCCTTGGCTTTGGCGTCAAGGCGGGCCGGGTCGAGACAGTGGGCGGTGATGCCGTCGATGTCGTTGCCATCGGCAATCAGCCCGCGGTCGAGAAACGCCTGTTTCACGGCCTCCACGATCAGGTGATACCGCTCGCTGCCGTCGGCCGAAAGGCTGCCAAGATCAAAGCGGGAGAGGATGCCCAGAATGGCGAGTGTCGAGATGCCTTGCGTCGGCGGCGGTGGTGCCAGAAGAGTGAGGCCGCGATAAGCAAGCGTCGCCGGTTCCGCCGTGCGGGTGCGGGTTTCTGCCAGATCCAGAAGTGTCAGCGGCGATCCGGCAGCGGAAAGCCCTTCTGCTATCCGTTTGGCCAATTCGCCTTCATAGAACGAGCGGGCACCGTCTCGGGCGAGAAGCCTGAGGCTTTCAGCCAATTGCGGCTGGCGAAACGGCCCGGCCTTGCCCCGGTGGTCGAAGATTGCGGAAAAGCCCGGCCACCGGGCAATCTCCGCCTCGCGGAAATCAAGCCAGAAGCCTTGTGAAGCCGTCGGCACATAGCCCTCTTCGGCAAGGCGGATGGCGGGCGCGATCAACGTCGAAAAGTCGGCATGTCCACCCCAGTGACCGGCACTGTAGTCCAGTGCATGTTGCCAGCTATCGACCGCTGCCGCCGACGTGATGGCAGAGCCCGGCCCCCGCAACGGGATCGGCTGATCATAGGGGGGAAGGGTTTGCGCGGCAGCCCCGATGCCGAGAAACGAGGCCTTGCGACCTTCGCGGTCGGCCACCAGCCACACGGCATCGCCGCCGAGCCCGCAGAAATGCGGCATCGTCACGGCAAGAACGCCAGCCGTTGCAACGGCGGCTTCGATGGCATTGCCGCCGGCCTCGAGCACGGCTGCACCCGCAGCACTTGCCAGAGGGTGCGGGCTGGTGACCATGCCCCCGGCAGCTTTTGGGTGCAAACGCTCTGTCGTCATCTGTCTTGGTTCTCGTTGGTTCTCGTTTTCCAGGGCAACGCAATCGCCATGCCATCCGCTGGAGGATGATGTCAGGCGGGCGGGACGGTTGCCAGCAAAGTGCATGCATTTTATCTGGGCAATCTGCCCGTCAAAGCGGCATTTCGCAAGGCGCCCCGCACGTTGAATTTTCGTGTCGTTTTCCGTATGCAGAACAGGCAAAGCAGGACACGGCATGGCAGCGAAAAAAACTCCGGCACGCGGCGAGGCAGATCGGCTCTCCCTCATCTGCAAGGCAATCCGCCGGGCGATCCTGGAGCGCGCGCTTTTGCCGGGAGACCGGCTGCCGGAGGATGCGCTGGGCGAACGGTTTGGCGCCAGCCGCACGATTGCCCGCTACGCTCTTGGCCAGCTGGCGGCCGAAGGGCTGGTGGACCTGCGGCGAAACCGCATGGCAACCGTTGCCGTCCCGTCCTTTGCCGATGCGCGCGACATCTTTGATCTGCGCATCGTTCTGGAGCGTCAGGTGGTGCGGCATCTGGCGGGAAAGCTTAGCGAGCGCGAGATAAAACACCTGCAGGCGATCGTCGAAGCCGAACATGCGGCCCGCCATGGCGCTGACGGCACCGCCATTCGCCTTGCGACGGAATTCCACGTGGCGCTTGCGGAGATGACCGGAAAACCGATCCTCATCCGTTATGTCACGGAAATCTGCTACCGCGCCGGCCTTGCACTCTCGGCTTTCAGCCGGCCACACTCCTCCGATTGCGCCGTGAGCGAGCATCTGGACCTGATCGAGGCGATCCGCACCGGCCCGGCGGACAAGGCGGCGGACATGATGGAGGCGCATCTGGAGGCGGTGGCGTCGCGCGCGCTGCTTCAAGCGTCCGATGCGCGCGGCCGTGACCTCATGAATATCCTGGCCCCCTATGCGGGCGAGCCCGGCTGACGGGCAACGCCCGGATCAAGGATCCATTCGGCGCTGTCGTTCCACACATCGGTTTCGATGATCATGCCGTCGCGCACGACAAACCGGTCAACGTAACGGTTGTGATCGAATTCCGTGCCATCCGGCCAGGCGCCGTAGAGGAAGCCGAGGCTGTAGACGATGGTTTCGTCTTCGCCGGGCACCACGTCATAACGCTCGATGCGCTTCTTCACCCAGGCGTAACGGGCAGCATTGAAGCCGGTCGGACCGGACGGTGTGCGGAAAACCCGGTTGCCGGTGAAGCGGCACAGAAATTCGGGGGCAACGAAGGTGGCCGCGCGCACGGGATCAGGCGCCATCGAGGCATCCAGATAATCCTTCACCGCCTGCAGATCGCGTTCGGTCTTCTGATGCATGGCGGGGCTCCCTGTTGTCAGTTCTGGCTAAAAGTGCATACAGTTTTAGCTTAAGCAAAACGCGCCGGGAGTTGCAAGCGTGGTGACCTCTCATTTTGACGACACGTCTCGCAGCGGCGAGGAAAGGCCGGGTTATGACCTCGTGCTGCGCAATGCCCTTTTGCGCGGCGGCAGCGCACCGGTGGATATCGGCATCGTCAGAGGCCGGATTGCTTGCGTCGGGCTTCAACCCGGCGAGACGGGGGCTGAGGTGGAGGATCTCGGCGGGCGACTTCTCCTGCCGGGTTTCGTCGATACGCATATCCATCTCGACAAGGCCTGCCTCATCTGTCGCTGCCTGGATGCCGGCGGTGGCTTGAAGGGGGCGATTGCTGCGGTATCCCGCCTCAAGCGGGATTTTACCGTGGAGGATGTTTATGCACGCGGTGCCCGCGTCATCGAAAAGGCGATTACTGCGGGCACCATGCATATGCGCACCCATGTGGAAGTGGATCCGCGCGCGGGCCTGCGAAGTTTTGAGGCCATGAAGCGGCTGAAGCGCGATTATGCTTTTGCGCTTGATCTCTCCATCTGCGTTTTTCCGCAGGAGGGGCTGACCAATGATCCCGGCACGCTGGAACTGCTCGAAGAGGCGCTGTCTGATGGCGCCGATCTTCTCGGCGGTTGCCCGTATACGGACACGAACCCGTCGGCGCAGATGGAAACGCTGTTTGCCATGGCGGCGGCTCACAATGTCGATCTCGATTTTCACCTCGATTTCGACCTTGATCCCTCCTGGTCGCATCTGGAGGAAATCTGCCGGCGCACCGAAAAAGCCGGCTGGCAGGGACGCGTCACGGTCGGTCATGCCACAAAACTTGCGGCGATGGACGAAGCGGCGTTCGAGCGCCACGTGGCCTTGCTGTTGTCCTGCGGGGTCGCGGTGACGGCGCTTCCCTCCACCGACCTTTACCTGAACGGCCGCGATGCGGGGCGCCGGGCGATGCGCGGCGTTGCACCCGTGCATGTGCTGGCGGCGCGTGGCATCAACTGTTCGGTTGCCACCAACAATGTGCTCAATCCGTTTACCCCCTATGGCGATGCCTCGCTTCTGCGCATGGTCAATCTCTACGCCAATATTTTGCAAATCGGGCCGGAGGGGTTTGCCGCCTGTCTCGATCTCATCACCACGTCCGCGGCACGCCTGATGGGCATTGCGGATTACGGCCTTTTGCCGGGCAACCGGGCGGATCTCGTGGTGCTCGATGCCGATGAGGAGACGGAGGCCTTTGGCGGTCTTGCCACCCCGCTCATGGGCTTCAAGGCCGGCCGCCGCAGCTTTGTCCGCCCGGCGGCTGAGATTGTACGGCCGGCACAGATGTGAAAACGCTCCATTTCTGTCTTGCTTGCCGGAAATAGGAAAAATGTGAAAACTATTTCATTCCTTTCTTTTCGCGATATTGGGAAAAATCCATCCCGTTTCCGTCTGTTTGTGCTTGTCAGCTGAAAATATCACGCTAAAACTCCCCCTTAATGGAAAAGAGCGAAGGCGGGAGGCGTTCACCTTGACTATTCATGAAAATATTTTCCCTGATGGGGGCGGTGATTGCACGCAGGCTTTGCAGGGTGCGATGGAGGTTGCTGCCGCCTCTCGAACGCAGCTTGTGCTGGGCCCCGGCATCTATCATTGCGGCGCTCTTCGGCTGCCGGCGGGACTTGACCTGCACCTGAAAGCCGGCGCCATCCTGCGCTTTTCCAGCGATGTCGCAGCCTACGCGCAAAACCACGTCGATGTGATCGCCGAATCCTCCGATATTGCGATGATGGTGGCCAAAAACGCCTCCGGCATCCGCCTTTCCGGCGAAGGCTCGATCGAGGCGCCGGGCGCCGATTTCATCGTCGGGCGACTGGAGGATATGGGAACGCATATTCCAGCGGCAACGCGTCCGCGCGTGCTGGTGCTGGAGGGTTGCGACGACGTGGTGCTCGAGGGTTTCTCGATCCGGTCTTCGCCGATGTGGACCATTCACCTGATCGCCTGCCGACAGGTGCGCGTGGAGCGATTGTCAATTGACAACGACCGCGAGATGCCGAACACCGACGGCATCGTCATCGATAGCTGCCAGGACGTGACCATTCGCGACTGCGATATCGCGACCGCAGATGACGGTGTGGTGTTGAAAACCAGCGCCGGGCCGGATGGCAAGGCGGTGGGCGCCTGCCGCGATATTCTGGTGGAACAGTGCCGGGTGGAAAGCCGCAGTTGCGCCCTGAAGATCGGCACGGAAACCCATGGCGACGTGGAAAACGTCACCTTTCGCGATTGCGAAATTCTGCGCTCGAACCGCGCCATTGGCCTTTTTTCACGCGATGGCGGCCACATTCGCAATATCGTCAGCCAGCGCATCCGGCTGGATGCGCATGAGACGCCGGACGGGTTCTGGGGTTCGGGCGAAGCCATCACCGTCAACGTCGTGGATCGGCGTGCGCAAAAGCCGGCCGGGCGCATCGAAAACATCGTGTTCGAGGATATCGAGGGCACGATGGAGGGGGCGGTCAATCTGGTGGCAGATGGCGCTGCCGGCATAAACGATGTCTACTTCACCCGCATGGCCATCAAGCAGGTTACCGGGTCTTATCACGGGCACAAATACGATGTGCGCCCGACGCATTTCGATCTGGCTCCGTCGCCGGATGCAGCAGGCCGGGCCAATGCCTGGATCAAGGATGAAAACGGCGATGTGATCGGTCTTGTGCCATATCCGGGCGGCATGCCGGCGCTGTTTTCGATGAATGTCGAAGGCCTGTCTCTGGAAGAGGTCCAGTTTTCGCGCCCGTCGCCGCTGCCGGAGGGCTGGAATGAAAAGGCAATTGACGTGCGCGATGGCGAGCCGCGCATCTGGTCCTGACGTCCCCTAAAGACCATCCATCCTGGCCTTTGAGGAGGGGCTATGCCGATGAAACGTATCCGCAAGCTTGATCATCTGCTGTCGCGCCTGCAGGAGCGGATTTTCGTGCCGACCGGCGTGGACGTGTCGCTGGTTTATGCCCCGGCGGCAGCGGATGACCGCGCCGGGATGGTGACGAGCGATCGCACAGGCTGGACCCCGGTGACGCGCGATCTCGTCTGGGGCGAACCGGATGGTTATTACTGGTTTGGCGGACGCATTGCCCTGCCGGCAGAGGTGGAGGGTAAGCGCATCGTCGTTCATGTCGAGGCCGCTTTCGGCAGCGTCATGGGCCGCAGCGATCCGCAATGTCTGGTGCGCGTCAATGGCGCCATCCGCCAGGGTGTCGATGGCAACCACCGGCAGTTTTTGCTGACGAACGAGGCAAAGGGCGGCGAGAGTTTCGATATCCTGATCGAGGCCGGCACGATCGAAGACCGCCGCCAACTGGGCTTTGGCTGCACGCTGCAGGTGCATGATCTGGAGGTGGACGACCTTTATTACGACCTGCGGGTGCCGCTCGATGTAGCGCGACTTCTGGCAGTGGATGATCCGCGCCGGCACTTCATTCTGAACCACGTGGAAAAGGCCGTGGACGTCATCGACCTGCGGCCGGGCAACGAGGCCCGCTTCCGCGCCTCGCTCGAAAAGGCGCGACTGGCGGTGCAGCCGATCTACGACGCACAGGATTTCGAGGATAAGCCGACGATTGTCGCAACGGGCCACACCCATATCGATGTCGCCTGGCTGTGGCGGGTGCGCGAGACACGCCAGAAAATGGCGCGCTCCATGGCAACGGCGCTGTCGCTGATGGAGGATTTTCCCGATTACCGCTTTATGTACAATCAATGCGTGCTTCTGGATTATCTGAACGAAGATTATCCGGAGCTTTTCCAGCGTATCGAGGCGCAGGTGAAGACCGGCCGTTTCGAGATCGAGGGCGCGCTGTGGCTGGAGCCGGATGTCAATATTGCCGGCGGCGAGGCGCTGGTTCGCCACATTCTCTACGGCGTCGATTACCATGTCAAAACTTTTGGCGTGCGCCCGCGCATGATCTGGCTGCCGGATACGTTTGGTTATTCCGCATCCCTGCCGCAGCTGATGGAAAAGTCCGGCCTCGACAGCTTTGTCACGCACAAGCTCTCGTGGAACGATACCAACCGCATGCCGGATGAGACGATGTTCTGGCAGGGCATCGACGGCACGAAAGTGGTCGCCTATTTCCTGACGACCCAGCCCTACGATTCCACCAGCCTTGGCACGACCTATTGCCCGAACCTCAAGCCCACGCATGTGATGGGCACCTGGCGTCGTCACGGCCAGCAGGCGCTGAATTCCGAACTGTTTCTCGTCTACGGCCACGGCGATGGCGGCGGCGGGCCGACGCGCGAGATGTTGCAGAACATTCGCCGCATGGAACGCGGCATCCCCGGCTGCCCGAAGGTCAGCCACGCGACGATGCGGCCGTTCTTCGAGCGGCTGATCGGGCGCATGCGGGCGGAGCCGCAAAATTATCCCGTCTGGGTAGGTGAACTTTACGCCGAATTTCATCGGGGCACGCTGACCTCGGTTGCCAAGAACAAGCGCGCAAACCGGCTGGCCGAAATTGCACTGCGCGAAATCGAGATGCTGGCAGTGTTCGCCGAACGGCAGAGTGGCCAAACCTATCCGGCGGACGAAATCCGCCGGCTCTGGGATATCGTCATGCTGAACCAGTTCCACGATATCCTGCCGGGCTCGTCCATCGGGGCGGTCTATGAGGACAGCGACCGGGATTATGCGGCCTTTTTCAAAACCGTCGATCACCTGCGCCAGACCTTGCTCGACGGCCTTGTGGAAGCAGGCAGGCCGATCCTTTTTAATACGACGGGGCGCATCCGGTCGGGTCTGGCGCTTTACCCGGAAAAGCTTAGCATTGCAGGCGAGCAGGCTCTTGTCAGGGCCGATGGCGCGACGGTTCATGCCGTCTCGGTGGCAGGCCTTGCGCCGCTTGCCTTCACCGATCTTAAATCCTGCCGGCAGGAGCCGGCGACACCGGTTCTCACTGTCTCGCCCCGGCATCTGGAAAACGAAGCGCTCTCCGTTCGGTTTGACGAGCGCGGGCGCATCACCTCGATCCTTGAGCGGAAACGCGCGCGTGAAATCCTGCCCGCTGGTGGCCTGGCCAACCGGTTGCAGGCGTTTCGCGACATGCCGGCGCAATATGACGCCTGGGATATTGATGCCGATTTCGAGGACCAGGTCTTCGAGATCGACGATCTGGTGCGGGCCGAGGTGGTGGAGACGGGGCCGCTGCGTGCCGCGATCCGCTTTGAATGGCGTTACGAGGCGTCAAGCATCGTGCAGGTCGTGTCGCTGGAAGCCGGCGCCCGGCAGCTGGAGGTCGATTGCTTCATCGACTGGCGCGAGCACAATACGCTGGTGAAGACCGCCTTTCCGCTGGCGCTCAACACCGCGCATGTGGATGCCGAAATCCAGTTCGGCCATGTACGCCGCGCAAGCCACCGCAACACATCCTGGGACCGCGCCCGGTTCGAATGCTCCATGCAGCGCTGGGTGGATGTGAGTGAGGCCGATTTCGGCGTGGCACTGCTGAACGATTGCAAATATGGCTATGACGCCAAGGGTTCTGATCTTCGCCTGACGCTGCTGCGCTCGCCGACCTATCCCTGGGCAGAGGCCGATCAGGGCGAACACCGGCTGCGTTACGCGATTTTCCTGCATGACGCAGACAAGCGCGCCGTTCACGTGGCGGCCGAGGACTTCAATCTGCCGCTGCACATCCTGTCCGGTTCTGCCGGTGCCGGCAAAATGGCCGGCTCCCTTCTTGCCGTTGAGACACCGGGCCTTGCAGTGGAAGCCATCAAGCGCGCCGAGGCGGGCGACGGCATGATCGTGCGTCTGTTTGAAGTCTCAGGCACCCGCTGCCTTGGCCGTATCGCGCTTGATCCGTCGATCCGCTCCGTGGAACTCGTTGATCTCATGGAGGAGGGGGCAACGCCACTTGCCCTTGACGGCCACCACCTCGAACTGGCGTTCAAGCCGTTCGAAATCATTACGCTCAAGCTGAAGGGCTGACCCGATGAGCCATGGCAACCAGACCTTCACCCATGTCATCGACAGTTTCCCCGAGGGTGAAAAGTCCTTCATCGAGATCCCTTTTGCGGTGGGGCCCGATATCGAGCGCATCGAGGTGAGCTATCACTTTCCCTTCGGCGGGGGCGGCAGTGTCATTGATCTCGGTGTTGCCCACAATGGGCGCATGCGCGGCTGGACGGGCTCGGAGCGCGGGCACATCACGCTTGAGGAAGATCGGGCCACGCCGGGTTATGATCTGGGACCGTTGGAAGGCGCCTGGCATGTGGTGCTCGGCATCGTGAAAATCGGCCCGGCCTGCAAGGTGGATCTGCAGATCCGGTTGATCGCCAAGCGCCCCCGCTGGCTTGCCGGAGAGCTGCACAGCCATTCGGAACATTCAGACGGTGGGGTGACGGTGCTCGATGCCATCCACCGGGCGCGCGCCTCAAGGCTGGATTTCATGGCGATCACCGATCACAACACGGTCTCGCAGAATATCATCCGGCCGGATGATCCGGATATTCTTGTTATCCCGGCGATGGAGCTGACCTCCTTTTACGGCCACACGAATTTTCTCGGCCTCGAGCGTCCGGTCGAAGACTGGCGCTGCCGCTCACCTTGCGATGTCGCCGACAAGATGGCGGAAGCGCGGGCCAATGGCGCGACCATCGTCATCAACCACCCCTTCCAGAATTCGGCCGGCGGGCGTTGGCAGGCGGGATTTGATGTCGCCTTTGATGCCTATGAGATCTGGAACGGAAACTGGTCGGTGATGAACGAGGAGGGGCTGGCCTTCTGGCAGGAATTGCTCGTGTCCGGGCGCCGCATTCCGGCAACCGGCGGCAGCGATTTTCACCTGAAGAACCGCCGCCGGCACGGGCGCCCTGCAAACCGGCTGTTTTCAGACAGCGCCTCCATCCGCGATATCCTGAAAGCAGTGCGCGCGGGGCGCAACGTCGTCAGCTTTTCCCCGGATGAAACCATGGCTGTGCCGAGTGCGGATGAACTGCCGATGTTTGGGACGCAGGTGGCAGCTGGCGTGGCAACGGGCGTTACCTTTTCAGGGCTCGTGACAGGCGACGAGATCCGCCGGGTGACGGAAGCCGGCACGGTGGAAACCATCGCGGCGACCGAAGCCGCCATGACGGTGGAGCGACCGTTTTCCGGGCGTTTCATCCGCTACGAAATCTGGCATGGTCGTGAGCCAAGGCTTTTCACCAATCCATTTTACGCGGAGTAGCAGATCTTGACCCTGGACAGGCGGCCGGAGCGCAAAGTCGGTATCAAGGATATTTCCCGCGAAGCAGGCGTTGCGCTCAGCACCGTCTCGCATGTGCTGAACGGCACTGCGCCCATCTCGCAGGAGGTGCGGGGACGCGTTCTTGAAGTGGCGCGCCGGCTCGGCTATCTCGCAAGGCGCCAGCAGAAGGGGGCGATTGCGTCGCTCACCACGCTTTATCTCGCCGTGCCCCCCGGCAATCTGCCGCACAATGATATCAATCTCGTCTCCTGGACGCTGCTCACTGCACTGTCGCGTGAATGCGAGCGGCGCGGCATCCGGGTGGTGGCGCATAACGGTTCGCCGGAACTGAACGCCGCCGAGATTATCGCCGGTGCGCGGGCCGTGGCGGCGGAAGGCGTGGCGCTTGTCTTTGATGACAATCCAAAACTTCTGCGCGCCCTTGCGGCGGCAGATCTTGCCGTTGTGCTTTTGAACGGCGAAGACCCGACGATGAGCGTCGATACGGTCGCGCCGGCCAACCGTTATGGCGCCCGCCTTGCCACCGAATGGCTGCTGTCGCACGGCCACCGCCGCATCCTGCATCTCACCTGGCGCGGGCGCTCCACCATCATGCGCCGTGTCGATGGCTTTCATGATGCCTATGCCGAGCGCGACCTGCCGCGCGATCAGGGCGAGGTGCTCTATGCCCGCGGCTACGAGCCCGATCAGGCCCGCGAGGCCCTGCGCAATTTTGTCACCGAACGGGGCGGGCTCGATGGGTTTACCGCCGTCTTCTGTGCGGCCGATAATCTGGCGATTGGCGCATTGATGGAATTGCAGGCGCAAGGCTTTGCCATACCGAAGGATATTGCCGTGGTGGGCTTCGACGGCGTGGCGCCCGGCGAGTTGACCATGCCGACGCTGACGACGGTGAGGGTGCCGCTCGATGCGCTCGCCTCCTCCACGATCCAGATCCTTGAGAACCGCTTGTCCGTGATGGGCGTGACCCACCCCGCCTGCCGCATCGAGCTGGGCTGCCAGCTGATCGAGCGGGAAAGCGGCGGGAATATCCGCATTTCACGATAGGGCGTGAAAATATTTTTTAACTTGATTTTTGGCTCTTGATACAAGATCGTCCCTTCACGCGCTTAATCCGGGGATTATGGAGGGGATGGCGCTTCATTTTTGCTAATCTGGGAGGATAGCACAATGCTTCATAAAAATATTTTCACTAAATATGCCGCAGCACTTCTGGCAACGTGTCTTGCCGGTTCGGCTTTTGCATTCCAGGAATCACCGATGCTCACTGAGCAGGTGAAGGCCGGAAAGCTGCCGCCCGTGGAGCAGCGCCTGCCGGAAAAGCCAACCGTTATCAAGGCTGTCGAGGTTGGACAGTATGGCGGAACCTGGCAGCGCGCCTTCAAGGGCCCGGGTGACCGCTGGGGCCCGACCAAGCTCATGGAAGAGCGCGTGCTGAAATGGTCACAAAATGCCGAAGGCAAGCTCGATCTGGTACCGGGCTTCATCTCTTCCTATTCGGTGAGCGAGGATTCGCGCGAATTCACCTTCACGCTTCTGAAGGGCCTGAAATGGTCTGACGGCGAGCCGGTGACGACTGAAGATGTCGAGTTCTGGTACAATGACGTCTTCCTCAACCGCGATCTCCTGAAGGCTGTCGACCAGACGCTCGCACCCGGCGGCAAGCCGATGAAGCTGGAAGTGGTCGACAAACAGACGTTCAAGGTGAAATTCGACGAACCTTACGTCTATTTCCTCGAAATCCTTGCCAAGGATTCAACCGGCGAGCCGAGCCTTGATCGCCCCAGCTTCATTTTCCCAAAACATTACCTGAAGCAGTTCAACAACCATTATGCGACGCCGGAGCAGCTGCAGGCGGCGACCGCCAAGTTCGGCGTTGCCAAATGGCAGGATCTCTGGGGTTCCAAGGGTGCGGCAACCGCCTGGTGGCAAAACCCGGATCTGCCTGTCGTAACCGCCTGGAAGATCGAAAAGCCGGCACCGGCCGATGTCGTCACCATGGTGCGTAATCCCTATTATTACGCCGTGGATCAGGCCGGCAACCAGCTGCCCTATATCGACCGCATCTCGCACCGCCTGTTCAGTGAGCAGGAGGCCTTCAACCTGATGATCGTGCAGGGCCAGATCGACATGCAGATGCGTTATGTCGAACCGCAGGATTTTACCTTCTACAAGGAAAACGAGGAAAAGGGTCACTACAAGGTCAAGCGGTGGACGCAGGCGCAGACCTGGTCGCTGGTGCCGAACCTCAACGTCAAGGACGAGGTGCTGCGCGGCCTCTACGAGAAGGCGGAATTCCGCCAGGCGCTGAGCATCGCCGTCGACCGCGAGACGGTGAACGAACTGGTGTTTTCGGGCCTTGCCGAAGCGCGTCAGGCCTCACCCGTCACCGGTTCGCCGAACTTCGATCCGGAACTCGAAACCCATTGGGCGGAGTTCGATCCTGACAAGGCCAACCAGCTGCTGGACGGGATCGGTCTCGACAAGCGCGACAGCGCTGGCTTCCGACTTCGCCCGGATGGCAGGCGCCTCTCGATTGTCGTTGAAATGCAGCATGCCAATGGTCCGAAGACCATGGAAATCGTTGCTGATGGCTACAAGCAGGTCGGCATCGAACTTCTGCCGCGTCTGATCGACCGCACCCAGTGGGATGCAAGCCGCGACAACAACGATTTCCAGATGCAGTGGTATCCCTTTGACCGTCTCTCGGTGGTCGCAGCCGATCCGCGCATCATGATGGGCAATGACAGCTACGCCAACCAGTATTACATCTGGTACTCCACAGGCGGTGCTTCCGGCATCGAGCCGCCGGCCGATCACCCCATCCGCCGCGTGTTTGCCGATTGGGACAAGGCTGCCAAGGCCACCAACCGGGAAGCTGCCGATACGGCGCTGACCGATCTCATCAAGACCTTCGTCACGCAAGGCTGGGTGATCGGCGTTGTCGGGGAGATGCCGGCGATTTCGGTGGTGAAGACCAGTTTCATGAACTTCCGCGAAGGCCTCATCGAGGATGACATCACCCGCGGCATCGGCATCGGCCAGACGCAGCAGATGTGGATGAAGCAGTAGTTTTTTGCACCCGGCTCCCGTCCGTCTCCTGCCGGAGACGCGCCGGGGCCGGGTTCAACTTCCAACTCCAGAGCCGGCCCTTTCGGCATCGCGCGTGACGGCAAAGGCATCTTGCCTTTGCAGAGGTAGAACTGTGCCGCTGACAAAGCGGAGGAGACACCATGCTAGGTTACATTATCCGGCGTTCGATGTGGGCCATCCCCACGCTCGCGTTCGTCTCGTTCATCTCATTCCTGATCATCCAGCTGCCGCCGGGCGATTTCGTCACCGCCTATGTGGCGCAGCTGCGCAATGGCGGTGAATACATCACGGATGTGCAGGAAGCGCTGATGCGCGAACAATATGGCCTGAACGACCCGCTTCTGGTGCAATACTGGCGGTGGATCTCCAACATTATCTTCTACGGGGATTTCGGCCGCTCGCTGGAATGGAATGCGCCGGTGAGTTCCCTCATCTGGGAACGGCTGGGGCTGACGCTCATCCTCTCTTCCGTCAGCCTCGTCTTCACCTGGATCATCGCGATCCCCGTCGGCGTCTATTCCGCCACGCGGCAGTATTCGGCCTTCGATTATATCTTCACGGTCTTCGGCTTTCTCGGAAAAGGCGTGCCGGATTTCCTTCTGGCGCTGATCCTGATGTGGGTCGCCTTCATCTGGATGAACCTTGATGTCGGCGGGCTGATCTCGCCGCAGTTCGAGGGTCAGCCCTGGGGCGTCGCCAAGACGATCAACATGCTGTCGCATGTGTGGATCCCGCTCGTGGTGCTGGCAACCGGCGGTGCTGCGGGCCTCATTCGCGTGATGCGGGCGAACATGCTGGACGAGCTGCGCAAGCCTTACGTGGAAACCGCCTATGCACAAGGGTTTGGGGAGCGCACGGTGGTGTGGCGTTATCCGGTGCGTGTGGCGCTCAACCCCTTCATCTCCACCGTCGGCTGGGCGCTTCCGGCGCTGTTTTCGGGCGACGTTATCACCGCCGTCGTTTTGAACCTGCCGACCACGGGCCCGCTTCTGCTGCAGGCGCTGAAGATGCAGGACATGTATCTCGCCGGTAGCTTCATTCTCATTCTCAGCGTCTTCACCGTCATCGGCACGGTGTTGTCCGACATCCTCCTTGCGCTGTCTGATCCGCGCATCCGGTTCTCGTGAGGCAGCCATGACCGATATCCAGACCTTCGATAGTGCCGCACCTCTTGCCCCGTCTCCGCCGCTTGCGCCGAAGGAAATGGCACGCGAGGAAAACCTCTACACCGCAAAGCCCTGGACGCTGATCTGGTGGCGGTTTCGCAAACATCGGCTAGCGGTCGTTTCGCTCGGCTTCATGATCGTGCTGACAGTGCTTGCGATCTTTGCCGATTTCGTTTCGCCCTATCTGCCCTTCAGCTTCAACAAGCTGAACACCTTTGCGCCGCCAAGCGTCGTGCGCATCATCCATGATGGTGAGCTGAAGCGGCCCTTCATCTACGCCATGAAACGCACCCGCGATCTCGATACCGCTCGCGTCGTTTACGTGGAAGATCGCGCCAAGGTGCTGCCGATCCGCTTTTTCGTGGAGGGGGAAAGCTATCGCCTGCTCGGCCTCGTTGAGACGAAAACGCATTTCTTCGGCGTGGATGACAAGCGCCAGCAGATCAACCTGCTCGGCACGGATTCGCTCGGCCGTGATCTCTTTACCCGCCTTCTGCACGGCGCCCGCGTCACGCTGTCAGCCGGTCTGATCGGTGTCGCCTTCTCCTTCGTGATCGGCCTGACGCTTGGCGCCATCTCCGGTTATTACGGCGGCTGGCTCGATGCCTGTATCCAGCGGCTGATGGAGTTCATTCGCTCCATCCCGACAATCCCGCTCTGGATGGGGCTTGCCGCAGCGCTTCCCATCGCCTGGGATCCGCTTTTCGTCTACGTGCTCATCACCATCATCCTGTCGCTGATCGGCTGGACGCATCTGGCCCGCGTCGTGCGCGGCCGCTTCTTCTCACTGAAGACCGAGGATTACGTGCTGGCAGCGCGCCTTGCCGGCGCCTCGGAATACCGCATCGTTACCAAACACATGCTGCCGGCGATGACGAGCTACATCATTGCTTCCGTCACGCTTGCCGTGCCGGAAATGATCCTTGGCGAAACGGCGCTCAGCTTCCTCGGTCTTGGCCTTCGCCCGCCGGTTGTCAGCTGGGGCGTGCTGCTGCAGGACGCGCAGAACTTGCGCAGCATCTCGCTTGCCCCCTGGCTTCTGGCACCCGGCGTTGCCGTCGTGCTCGTCGTCCTTGCCTTCAACTTCATCGGTGACGGATTGCGCGACGCAGCCGATCCCTACGGCCAGTGAGGGGAGAAATTTTCATGACCCAGAAGAACCTGAACCTTCCACCCATGCCGCCCGAGAGGCTGCTTGAACTCGACAATGTCGGCGTGCATTTTCCCACCCGCGAAGGGCTGGTGAAGGCGGTGAACGGCGTGTCCTATCACGTCAACCGCGGCGAGGTGCTTGGCATCGTCGGCGAAAGCGGGTCTGGCAAATCGGTGACGGCCCGCTCCATCATGCGCCTGCAATCGAAGAACGCGCTCGATGCATCAGGCACGATCCGCTTTCGCCGCCAAAGCGGCGCAGAAGTGCTGATTTCCTCGGAAGACCGCCAGTCGCGCACCATGCGCCAGCTGCGCGGCGGCGAAATCGGAATGGTGTTTCAGGAGCCGATGACGGCTCTCTCTCCCGTCCACACCATCGGCACGCAGATCGCCCGCACCGTGATGCTGCACCGGAAAGTGTCGAAGGCCGAAGCCCGCGCTCAGGCGATTGCGCTTCTCACCCGCGTGCAGATGCCGCGCCCCAACGATATCGTTGACCGTTATCCGCATCATCTCTCCGGCGGCATGCGGCAGAGGGCGATGATCGCGCTCGCACTTGCCTGCGATCCGGTGCTTTTGATTGCCGACGAACCGACGACGGCGCTCGATGTGACCACAGAGGCGCAGATCCTCGAACTGCTAAAATCGCTCCAGCAGGAGCTGAACATGGCGATCGTGTTCATCACCCACAATTTTGGCGTGGTGGCTGATATCGCCGACCGCGTTGCCGTGATGTATCTCGGCCGCGTGGTGGAAACCGGCACGGTGGACGAAATCTTCTACGAGCCAAAACACCCCTATACGCAGGCGCTGCTGCAATCCATTCCGCGCCTCGGCAAGAGCCATGGCAGGCGGCTGCGGACCATTTCCGGCATGGTGCCGGACCCCTACAACGTGCCGCCCGGCTGTTCCTTCCATCCGCGCTGTCTGAAGGCGGTCGGTGGCGTCTGCAACGTCACGACGCCGGAGGACGTGGTCTTTCCGAGCGGCCAGAGGGCGCGCTGTCATTATGCCGGCGACATTGCAATTGCGGAGGCGGCCCAATGAGCACTGCAGCAAACAAGACGATGCACGACGACACGCTGATTTCGGTGCGCGGCGCCAAAAAATATTTCCCGGTGACCGAAGGCTGGTTCAACCGACAGGTCGCCACCATCAAGGCGGTGGATGACATCACCTTCGATATCAAGAAGGGGGAGACCTTCGGGCTTGTCGGCGAAAGTGGATCGGGCAAATCCTCCATCGCAAGGCTGATCCTGCGCGCCTATGACCTGACGGGCGGCGAAATCCTGTTTCGTCGGGCAAGCGGCGAGGTGATCGACATCAC
This sequence comes from Neorhizobium sp. PAMB6630, assembly GCF_058242775.1. Classification (NCBI taxonomy): domain Bacteria; kingdom Pseudomonadati; phylum Pseudomonadota; class Alphaproteobacteria; order Hyphomicrobiales; family Rhizobiaceae; genus Neorhizobium; species Neorhizobium sp. PAMB6630. The sequence goes on along the minus strand of NZ_JBZAYV010000003.1, from coordinate 243,578 downwards.
CACGCTTGGCGACCGTGAGATGCGTGACCTGCGCCGCGAAATGCAGATGATCTTTCAGGATCCCTATTCATCACTCAATCCGCGCATGACGCTGCTGGATCTAGTCGGCGAACCCATGGTCATCCATGGCGTCGGATCTCCAGGAGAAATTCGCGACCGGGTGGCCGAGCTTCTAGGCCTGGTGGGCTTGAGGCCTGAATATGTCACGCGTTATCCGCATGCCTTTTCCGGTGGCCAGCGCCAGCGTATCGGCATTGCCCGGGCGCTTGCGCTTAATCCGAGCTTCATTGCCGCAGACGAGGCGGTGTCGGCGCTCGATGTGTCGGTGGCGGCCCAGAACATCAACCTGATGCAGGATCTGCAGGAAAAGCTTGGCCTCACCTATCTCTTCATCACGCATGATCTCGGCATGGTCGAACACATCTCCGACCGCGTCGGTGTGATGTATCTCGGGCGGTTGATGGAAGTCGGACCAACCGATGTCCTGTTCAAGAAGCCGCTGCATCCCTACACGGAAGCGCTGCTGGCCGCCGTTCCCCAGCCCGATCCGCGCGGCAACCGCACCCGCAAGCGCGTGCCCCTGAAGGGCGAGATTGCCGATGCGATGAACATCCCGACCGGCTGCCCCTTCCATCCGCGCTGCCCTTATGCGGACGAAAAATGCCGGGCCGAAGTGCCGGCGCTGCGCGCGCTCGACAACGGCCGGCAGGTGCGCTGCCACTATGCCGAAACGCTCGATCTGGTGGGAGTGGCGGCGCAATGAACAGCATGCCTGTCCAGTCGGGGGAGCTGTCGGCGCTGGCTGTTGCGGTCGCAGATGCCGATCTGCACCTTGCCACGCGCCATCACCCGCTGCTGCGTCTCGATGCGCGTGAACCTTTCCTGCCACTGGCGGCCGGTTATGCGGTCTATCGGCAGGAGGCGCAGTCGGTGTCCTCCAAATTCCGCATCCGGCCGGTTGCCGCCTGCGTCATCGAATATGCCCTCTGGTATGACTGGGATATCCAGCATCTCTACGATCTCGAACATGTATGGGTGCATCTGGATGAAGACGGGCTTGTGGTGAAGGTGGAAGCCTCCCGCCACGGTGCCCGCCGGGTCATGCTGCGGCCGGACCGGTCGCTGCCAGTGGAAGACGGCCGGCCGGTTCTCTATGTCGAACCCGGCAAACATGCCCATTGGGCAGATGGCGAGGAGATGCAGGAAAAATCCGGCACAGTGGTGGAGGCCATGTGCGGGGCTTTTGCCGGGAGTGAGGGCATCCACCTCTCCAACCGTTTTTCCGATCGCGGCCTGATCTCGGCCACGCCGCTCGACATCCGGCTGGCACGGCTGAAGATGAAGCGCGCGGCGTTTTCGCCCTCCTTTTCCTTCGAGCGCACGGGAGACGAAGGGCAGGGGATGGCGCTTGTGCCGTGGCCGGTGCTGGAGGCCTGGATACCCGCGCGCGTCTCAAAACTTGTGAAGGCGCTGCCGGCAGAGGTGCCGTATCTGGCGGCCGTCTTCCTCGATTGCGGCGATACGCTGGCTAACGAGGCAACCGAGGAAAAAATTCCCGGCACCGAGGTGGTGGTGAAGGCAGAGCTGATCCCGGCCGCCGGCGAGGTGGTGCATCGCCTCGTGCAGAGCGGATACCGGCTGGCGCTGGTGGCCGATGGGCCGCGTGCCACGTTCGAAAACATTCTCGGCGCCCATGGTCTCTGGGATTGTTTCGAGGCGCATATCATCTCCGGTGATATCGGCGAACTGAAGCCGTCGGCAAAAATGTTTGCGGCGGCCTGCGACGCCCTGCGGCTTGGCCCGGAGGATTGCGCCCGTACCGTCATGGTCGGCAACAATCTGGAGCGCGACATTCTCGGCGCCAACCGGTTCGGCCTCATCAGCGTGTTTCTCGCCTGGTCGAAGCGGCGCAGCCACAAACACCGCCTGCGCCGCGAGCGGCCACGCCTTACCCTGTCCCATATCTGGCAATTGCCGGACCTTCTGGAGCGCATCGAGCTTTGCCTGCCGATGCCCGCCGGCAAGACGGAGATCGACGCATGAAAACCAACCTGAAAACAGAGGACGCGCCCGTCAATGGCGGCTTTGCCATAACGCCCGGCCAGTCGGTCACCGCCTGGGCGATGTCTGCGGTCAAAGCTGTCTATTATCCGGGCGAACCGGCGCTCGCCGAGGACCGGGTGAACTATCGCTTCATCAACGGTTTTGTCGATGTCGGCGATCTGCCCTGCCGGGTTGCGCTGTGGAGCGAGATCAAGACACGCACGGTTAGCCTCGAAGCCGATTTTCCGGTCGAGGGCCTGTACCTGCCGGGTTTTAACCGGCGGGTGGAATTTTCCGGTTTCTGGCACCGCCCGACGCGGCTGTCGCGCTGGCTGAAGACGCGATTGGTGCCGGAGCGCGGCGGTGATTATCGCTTTCGTCTGGCCACCTGCGGCGGTGTGCGGATCTGGGTGGATGGCGCCGAGCAGGTGGTATTCGAGCCATTCCGCCGCAACCGCGAGAGCGAGACGGAGATCACGCTGTCGCTAAAAGCCGGCGGCAGCGATGTGGTGGTGCTGACCGAGGAACTCGCCGAACGCGATGCGCTCTGGTATTTTGAACTCAGCCTTCTCGATCCGGCGGGCCTTTCTGCCGAACTGCCGATCGACGTCTCCGATGCGACGCTCACGCTCCTCAAGGATCTCGCCGTCGAAGTGCGGCCGATGCCGCTGCATGTGCGCGACGGCCACCTGACGCTGAAAGTGGAGCGCCCGGCCGCCATCGATGTCGCCGTCCACGCAAAGATCCTGCCGAGCGTGCATATGCGCACCAAGCCGCCGCTTCTGGATGTGACGGGTTTGCTGAAGGCAGGTTCAACGACGGTGAGCCTGTCCGGTGCCGAAAATCTGCCCGATGGCTACCACCCGCTATGGCTGACCTTTTCCATCGGCGATACCCGCATCGAGCGCCACATCGATTTTGCAACGCTTGCCGAACCGATGCGCGATCTTTCCGCCCTGTCGCTCGCTGACCGCAAGGCTGCGGTTCTCGAATATCTCGCCGATCACGGCGAGCAGCGCGCCGGCAAGGCAATTGCCATGATGGCGGCCGGACGGCCGGTTGATTCAGTGTTTCGCGAGATCATCGATAACACGCTTGATGCCATCGATGAACGTCGCGATTGCTCGGATTTCGTGCTCGTGCCGCTTCTCTGGCTCTACGCCGACTATCGCGACCGTCTGCCGGAGGAGATGCAGGAAAAGATCCGCCAGACCATTCTCAACTACCGCTATTGGGTGGATGAGCCGGGCAATGATGTGATGTGGTTCTGGAGCGAGAACCATGTTCTGTGCTTCCATGTGTCGCAATATCTGGCGGGACGGCTGTTTTCGCGTGCCGGCTTTCCATGCTCCGGGCGCACCGGCGCCGAACAGGAAGCGCTCGCCTTCGCGCGGCTGATGAAGTGGTTCGATAGCGTCGAGCAGCATGGTCTCGCCGAGTGGAATTCGGCGGCCTATTACCCCGTCGATTTTATCGGCCTTTTTGCGCTCGAACATCTTGGCGAAGGCGAGGTGAAGATGCGGGCGAAAAACCTCATTGATCGCCTGTTCCTGATGATCGGCCTGCACACGCTGGACGGCGTTCCCGCCGGCACCATGGGCCGCGCCTATGACAAGGAGTTGCGCGCCGGCCCGCTGACGGAACTTGCCCCCTTTGCCACCGTCGGTTTTGGCAAAGGCTGGTTCAACGATGGTGTGGCAGCCCTTCCGATGTTTGCCGCAGGCGGTTACGTGCCGCCGCAAGAGGCGGCCGCCGTGGTTTCGCCCGAACCGGGCCGGGCGCTTAGCGCCCACTATGTGCAGGGCCATGACGAGGCGGCGCGGCTGGTGCTCTACAAGAGCGCCCATGTGCAGCTCTCCTCGATGATGGATGGAAAGCCCGGCGGGCGCGGCCACCAGCAGCATGTGGTGGATGTGCGCCTTGCCGGTTCGCCCTTCGCCCGCGCCTGGATCAACCATCCCGGCGAAGACGATCCCTGGGGCCACCAGCGGCCGTCCTACTGGGCTGGCAACGGTTCCATGCCGCGTGCGGCGCAATATGAGAACGCGGCATTGCTCCTCTACGATCTCGGCGAGGAGCCGCGCATTGCCTTTACCCATGCTTATGTGGAGGCCGATGCCTTCGATCTGGTGGAGCGTCTGGACAATTGGATCGTGCTGCGCTGCGGAAAAGGGTTTGCCGCGCTGACGGCGACCAATGCCATCGAGGCCGTCACCACGGGACCGGGCGCCGGCATTGAATTTCGCGCCCCTGGCAACCGCTGCGGCTGGCTGACGCTGGTGGCGGAAGGCAGGGGGGAGGCCGCATTGTCAGCCTTCCGGCAGTACCTTTCGGCCGTGTCCCTGACGCTTGCCGGCGAAGGAGAGGCGCTTCAATTGGCGCTGAACTGCCCTGAGATACCCGCGCTTACCCTCGACTGGAACGACGGTCTTTTGGTGGAGGGCGCACCCTACACCTTCCCCAACCGCACGCTTGTGCCGCAGATCCGGCATTTCGATGCCGTGTCCTTCTGACCCCTCGACGCCATTGCCAAGACAGGACATTCCGATGCTGATGCAGCCCGAACTTCTTTCCGAAACGCTTTCCCGTGTCGCTGTCGGCCTTGCCCGGCTGAAGGGGATCAACGAGACGGTTGCCGCACCCGACGGAACCTACGATCTGCAGTTCGATGAATGGGACTGGGAAGTCGGTGTCGGCATTTACGGGCTCATCCGCCATGCGGAAGCGGTGGGCGACCGCTCGCTGATTGAGGCGATTGCCCGCTGGTATGACTGGCAGATCGGTCGGGGCCTGCCGCCGCGCCAGGTGAATTCTTCCTCGCCGATGCTGGCCCTGTCGATCCTCATCGACCATGTCGATCGCCCGGACTGGGAGGCGCTTGTGGAGGATTGGGCCGATTGGCTGGTGACCAAACTTGCCCGTACGGCAGACGGCGGTTTCCAGCATGTGGTGAAGGAACGCATGAACGACGGCGAACTGTGGGACGACACGCTGTTCATGACGTGCCTGTTTCTGGCCCGCGCCGGACAGCGTTTTGGTCGTCAGGACTGGATCGAGGAAGCGTTTTACCAGTTCCTCGTGCATGAACGGTATCTCGCCGATCCCGTCACCGGGCTGTGGTATCACGGCTGGACCTTCAACGGCCGCCACAACTTTGCCAATGCTTTCTGGGCGCGCGGCAATTCCTGGATCACCGTTGCCATTCCCGAACTGTTCGGGCTGGTCGATCATATTCCGCACCATCTGCGCATGCATTTCACCCATGTGCTGCGGGCGCAGGTGAAGACGCTGGCCGCCCACCAGCGGGATAATGGCATGTTCTGCACGCTGGTCTGCGATCCGCAGTCGCCAGAGGAAACGTCTGCCACGGCGGCCATCGCTTACGGCATCCTGCGCGGCATCGATCTCGGCCTGCTGGAGAAGGATCTGAAGCCGGTTGCGGCAAAGGCACTCGATGCGGTCATGCAACGCATTGATGAGACGGGGATTGTTCTGGAGGTGTCCGACGGCACGCCGATGGGCCATACGCTGGACTTCTATCGCCAGATCCCCAACGTGCCGGCGCCTTACGGGCAGGCACTCGTGATGCTGCTTCTGGTGCGGGCGATGGCCGAAAAAGAGGGCTGAGGCTCCCCCGTCAAGGGACGGGCGGGTTGGAGGTTTTGGTCCTCCTGAAGAGAGCGGCGCCAGCAACAGGAGCTGGCGCCGCTCTTTTTATTGGTGCGGCGATCTCAGGCGAGCGTGACGACGGTGCCAGATGTGGCGGATTTGAGCGCCGCATCGGCAAGCTTCAGCGCCAGAAGACCATCTTCTGCCGACGGCGAAGGCGCCGTGCCCTTGTCGAGGCAATCGATGAAAGCCGAGATTTCGGCGGCATAGGCCGCGATATAACGCGTCATGAAGAAATCGTGCAGCGGCGGGCGGGTATAGCCGTCCTTCGTCGCCACTTCGATGGAGACGGGACGCTGATTTTCAGCCGCAACCGAACCCAGCGAGCCATGCACTTCGATGCGCTGGTCGTAGCCATAGGTGGCGCGGCGCGAGTTGGAGATGACCGCCTGACGGCCGCTGGCGGTCGTCAGGATCAGGCTTGCGCTGTCGAAATCGCCGGCTTCGCCGATCTTCGGATCAACGAGAACGGCGGCAGACGCCATCACCGTCTTGATTTCTTCACCGAGCAGATAACGCGCCATGTCAAAGTCATGGATCGTCATGTCACGGAAAATGCCGCCGGAGACCTTGATGTATTCGACCGGGGGAGCGCCCGGATCGCGGCTGGTGATCGTCACCATCTCGACCTTACCGATGGTGCCCTTGTCGATTTCAGCGCGAACCGCCTGGAAATGCGGGTCAAAACGGCGGTTGAAGCCGAGCATGACCTTGGCGCCGGTTTCCTTGACCACATCGATGCAGGCCTGGGCGCGGGCGACATCCAGATCGATCGGCTTTTCGCAGAAGATCGCCTTTCCGGCGCGGGCGAACTTTTCGATGAGGTCCGCATGGGTGTTGGTCGGCGTGCAGATGATGACCGCGTCGACTTCAGGGTTCGCCAGAACCGCCTCGATGGTGCTGACCGCGCAGCCGGCCTCGTCGGCAATCGCCTTGGCTGCGGCTTCCATGGCATCCACCACGGCCACCAGTTTTGCACGCGGATCGGAGGCGATGGCCTTTGCATGCACCTTGCCGATACGTCCTGCCCCAAGCAGGGCCAATCTCGTCACCATGGGTTTCTCCTCCACTGAATGGTTTTCCGGCTCGGACTGCAAAGCCGACGCTCGATTTGGAATATCTGTTCCATTTTGCTAGAGTGCGGTCATATTCGTGTCAAGCGTAGAAAAAGGACGATTGCATGACAGAGGCAGGCGCGCCGGCAAGCGTGAAGGAATTCGAGGAGAGGCTGCTGGACGTTTCCGTCACCCTGCCCAAGCGGTTGAAGCAGTGCGCCGACTATGTGGCGGCCAATACGGACCGGATTGCCGTCTCCACGGTCGCCGAAATGGCCGACGGTGCGGGTGTCCAGCCGTCGGCCTTCATGCGTTTTGCCCAGATCATGGGTTTTTCCGGCTATTCGGAAATGCAAAAACTGTTTCGCGAGAGTTATGTCGGGGGCTGGCCGGATTATTCGACGCGGCTCGATCACCTGCGCGAAAAGGGCGAGGGCAGCGCCTCGCTGCTTCTGGCGGAATTTGTCGAGGCGGGCCGGTCGTCGCTCGAAAATCTGCTCAAAACCGTGGATCCGCAGGCGCTTGAGGAGGCGGTCCGCGTTCTCTCGGGCGCCAACCTCATCCATATCGTCGGTCTTCGCCGTTCGTTTCCGGTTGCAAGCTACATCGCCTATGCGTTTGAGAAAATGCAGGTGCCAGCCATGCTGCACAGCGTGGCCGGCCGGCTGGACAGTTCGAGCGCCATCCGGCCGGGTGACGCGCTTCTGGCGGTCACGTTCGCGCCCTATTCCAGCGAAACACTCGACCTTGTCGAGGCGGTGCGCGGGCGCGGCGTGCCGGTGGTGGCGCTCACCGATACGGTGGTCAATCCCCTGCGCAAGCTTGGCACGACGCTGCTCACCGTGTCGGAGGTGGATTTTGGCGCCTTCCGCTCCCTGTCTGCCACGCTCTGTCTTGCCATTGCGCTTTCGGTTGCCGTCGGCACGCAGCGCTCAGTCTGAATATTCGTATTGAAATCTCAAAAAATAGAATTTATGGTCCAAAAATAAGATCCGGTCCGGGAGAGACCGAGCCAGTCACCGCATCCCTCGGGTGCGGTTTGAGGAGGATAACGTGAAGCCACTCGACCTGATCACCATCGGACGTTCGTCCGTGGACCTTTACGGCGCGCAGGTGGGCGGCCGTCTGGAGGACATGTCCTCCTTCAACAAATATATCGGGGGATCGCCGACGAATATCGCGGCAGGCGCTGCGCGTCTCGGCTTGAAGAGCGCGCTCATCACCCGCGTCGGGGCCGAGCATATGGGCCGCTTCATCCGTGAGCAGCTTGTGCGCGAAGGCGTGGACGTGCGCGGCGTGGTGACCGATCCGGAACGGCTGACGGCGCTGGTGCTTCTCGGCATCCGCGACGAAAACCAGTTTCCGCTGATCTTTTACCGCGAAAACTGTGCGGACATGGCGCTCTGCGAAGACGATATCGATCCGGCCTTCGTGGCCGAAGCGCGCTGCGTCACGGTGACCGGCACCCATCTGTCGCATCCGCGCACGGAAGCGGCCGTGATGAAAGCGCTGAAGCTGGCGCGCGAAAACGGTGCGCAGACGGCGCTTGATATCGATTATCGCCCCAATCTCTGGGGTCTTGCCGGCCATGAGGCGGGCGAAAGCCGCTTTATCGAATCCGCCAAGGTGACGGAAAAGCTGCAGGGCACGCTGCATCTGTTCGACCTCATCGTCGGCACCGAAGAGGAATTCCACATCGCCGGCGGCTCCACCGATACGCTGGAGGCGCTTCGCGCCGTGCGCAAGGTGTCGAAGGCCGCTCTGGTCTGCAAGCGCGGGCCGATGGGGGCTGCCGTTTTCGAAGGCGAGATCCCTGACAGCCTCGACAAGGGCCAGACGGGCCCCGGCTTCCCCATCGAGGTTTTCAACGTGCTGGGTGCCGGCGACGGTTTCATGGCAGGCTTGCTGAAAGGTTGGTTGACGGGCGAGGACTGGCCGACGACGCTGAAGTTCGCCAATGCCTGCGGTGCCTTTGCCGTCTCGCGCCACGGCTGCACGCCCGCCTATCCCAGCTGGGAAGAGCTGCAATATTTCTTCAGGACCGGCATTCAGAACAAGGCGCTGCGCAAGGACGCAGCACTGGAGCAGGTGCATTGGTCCACCAACCGCAAGGGTGACTGGTCGACCATGCGCGTCTTTGCATTCGACCACCGCATGCAGCTGGAAGCGATGGCGGAAGAGGCCGGCGTTGCAACCGACAAGATCGGCGCCTTCAAGAAACTCTGCCTTCAGGCCGCAACGACCGTTGCGGATGGCCAAAAAGGTTATGGCATTCTCTGCGATAGCAGGCTTGGAAAAGAAGCGCTTTATGCGGCGGCCGGCACCGGTCTCTGGATCGGCCGTCCTGCTGAATGGCCGGGCTCGCGCCCGCTGACGCTGGAGCCCGAACTGGGTCTCGATTGCGGCGGGCTTGGCGAATGGGCCGCCGAGCATGTGGTGAAAGTCTTGTGCTTCTATCATCCCGATGATACCGCCGAGATGAAGAAGGACCACGAAGATACGGTAAAACGCCTGTTTGAGGCAGCGCGCCGTAACAGGCTGGAATTCCTTCTTGAAGTGATCCCCTCGAAGGTCGGCCCGGTGGATGACGATACGACGGCCAAGATCATCGACCGCTTCTACGAGATCGGTGTTTATCCCGACTGGTGGAAACTGGAGCCGATGAAAACGACGGCCGCCTGGGCCAATGCATGTGCTGCGGTGGAGCGTCATGACGCCTACACACGCGGCATCGTGGTGCTCGGTCTCGATGCGCCGCAGGCCGAGCTTGAGGAAAGCTTTGCGCTTGCGGCCGGTTTCGATCTGGTCAAAGGTTTTGCCGTTGGGCGCACCATCTTTGGGGATGCCGCCCGCAAGTGGCTGGCTGGCAAGATCAGTGACGCGGACGCCATCGATGATATGGTGGCCCGCTACAAGAGCCTCTGCGCGATCTGGGATGGAGCGCGTGTAAAGGCCGTTCAGGGAGGACAGGCATGAAAACGATCCGTTTGACGGCAGCACAGGCGATGGTGCGTTACCTCGCCAACCAGCTGAACGAGGATGGCGTTCCCTATATCGCCGGCGTCTGGGCGATTTTTGGCCACGGCAATGTCGCCGGCATCGGCGAGGCGCTTTACGGCATTCGGGAGGAATTGCAGACCTTTCGCGGCCAGAACGAGCAGTCGATGGCCCATGCGGCGATTGCCTATGCCAAGCAGCTTGGCCGTCGCCGTGCGATGGCTGTGACCTCTTCGATCGGCCCCGGCGCCTTGAACATGGTCACGGCGGCAGCGCTCGCCCATGTCAACCGCCTGCCGGTTCTCTTCATTCCAGGCGATGTGTTTGCCAATCGCGGACCCGATCCCGTTCTCCAGCAGATCGAGGATTTTGGCGACGGCACGGTTTCGGCAAACGATTGCTTCAAGCCGGTCAGCCGGTATTTTGACCGCATCATGCGCCCCGAGCAGCTTTTGACGGCATTGCCGCGCGCATTCCGCACGCTGACGGATCCTGCCGATTGTGGCCCTGTCACGCTTGCCTTCTGCCAGGATGTTCAGGCGGAAGCCTATGATTATCCGGAAAGTTTTTTCGAGAAAAAGACTTGGCGCTTCCGTCGTCCTGAACCGGATTTTTCGGAATTCGAAGCAGCGGTTGCCGCGCTGAAAGCCGCGAAAAACCCTGTCATCGTCGCCGGCGGCGGCGTGCATTTTGCCGGTGCGACGGACACGCTAAAAACCTTTGTCGAGAAACACAAAATTCCGGTTGTCGAAACGCAGGCCGGCAAGTCGGCGCTTGCCTGGGATCACGCCTATAATTTCGGTCCTGTCGGGGTGACCGGCTGCGAAAGCGCCAATATCGTCTCGGAAAAGGCGGATCTGGTGCTCGGCATCGGCACGCGCTTCCAGGATTTCACCACCGGTTCCTGGGCGCTGTTCAAGAACCCGAACCGCAAGATTCTGGCGCTCAACGTGCAGGCTTACGACAGCGCCAAGCATGATGCCATTCCGCTGGTGGCCGATGCCAGGGTCGGGCTCGAAAAGCTCTCGGCAGCGCTTGGCGATCATGCCTTTGGTGAACCGGATGCGGGCCTCAAGGCCAGCTGGTTTGCCAAGGCTGATGCCGTGACCGCTGCACCCACGGATGCCAACACGCTGCCGACCGACATGCAGGTGATCGGCGCCGTGCAGCGCGCCTCACGCGACAACACGGTCGTCATGTGCGCGGCCGGCACCATGCCCGGCGAGTTGCACCAGCTGTGGAAGGCCAAGCTGCCGCTGTCCTATCACATGGAATATGGCTTCTCCTGCATGGGGTATGAGATCGCCGGTGGCCTTGGCATCAAGATGGCCGAGCCCGAGCGCGACGTGATCGTCATGGTTGGCGACGGCTCCTACATGATGATGAATTCGGAGCTGGCGACAGCGGTCGGCATGGGCGTGAAGATCACGCTCGTCATCACCGATAACAGGGGTTACGGCTGCATCAACCGGCTGCAGATGGGCACCGGTGGTGCCGAGTTCAACAATCTCTACGCCCATTCGAATGTCAGCCCCATCGGCATTGATTTTGCAGCCCACGCCGCCGCGATGGGCGCGAAGTCGTACAAAGTGTCCTCGATTGCCGAGCTTGAAACAGCGCTCGATGCCGCCCGCGCGGCAACCGAGACAACCGTGATCGTCATCGATACCGATCCCTATCCGACGCCGGATGCCGGCGGGTACTGGTGGGATGTCGCGGTGCCGGAAGTTTCGGAAAGACAAGAAGTCACAAACGCCCGCGCCGCTTATGAAGCCGCGCTCAAGGAAAGACAGTAAGATGGTTCTGTTTGGCACCAATCCCATTGCCTGGTCGAACGATGACGACCGCACGCTCGGCGCCCATATCAGCCTGGAGCAGTGCCTGGACGAGACCGCCAAGATCGGTTTCGACGGCATCGAAAAGGGCCACAAGCTGCCGACCGATGCGGCAGGCCTCACATCGGTTCTCGAACCGCGCGGCCTGAAGTTTGTCTCCGGCTGGCATTCGCTGAACCTCTTGACCAACACGATCGAAGAGGAAAAGGCTGCCATGCAGCCTTTCCTCGATGTGCTGAAGGCCATGGGCTGCAAGGTCATCATCGTCTGCGAAACTTCAAATGCCATTCATGGCGCCGATGATACGGCACTTGTCGACCGGCCGACGCTTAGCCCGGCCGACTGGGAAAAGTTCGGCGCGGGCGTCGAGGCTCTGGCTGAATATTCGGCATCACAGGGCATTTCGTTGGTCTACCACCACCACATGGGAACGGTCGTCGAGAGCGAAGCGGAAATCGATCTGCTGATGCAGCACACCGGCCCGCATGCCAAGCTGCTGCTCGATACCGGCCATTGCTATTTCGGCGGCGGTAACCCTGAAGCGGTGGCCAAGAAGTATATGAACCGCGTTGGCCATATCCATGCCAAGAACGTGCGCCCGGTGATTGCCGAGCAGGTGCGTGGCGAAAAGCTGTCGTTTCTGGAAGGCGTGCGTCGTGGCGTGTTCACCGTTCCCGGCGATGCCGAAGGTGGCGTGGATTTCCCGCCGGTTCTCAAGATTGCCGCAGAGCACGGTTATGCTGGCTGGGTGGTCATCGAAGCCGAGCAGGATCCGGATGTGCGCAATCCCTTTGAATACCAGAGCCTGGGGTTGAAATCGCTGAAGGCTATGGCCAAGGATGCGGGCCTGATTTCTGCCTGAACCCGCGTCTTGACCTAAAGGAACGACCTTTTGAAATTTCTCGATCCCCACCATCCGTTTTTCAAGCCTCTCTGGCGGCGTATCCTCACGGCTGCGCTGCCGATAGCCTGGGGTGGGGTCGAGCTTTACAACGGCTCAACCGGCTGGGGCATGCTGTTTCTCGCAGCCGGCGCCTATGCGGCTTACGAGCTGCTGATCATGTATGACCGGACCATGGCGAAGGCAGCCGCCGAACAGGCGGCCAAGGACGCCGCCCGGGACGCCACAAAGGGAGATGAGGAATGAGCGATCTGCTGCGCAAGCCCACGGGGAAAACCGGCAAGGTACATGACATCACACCGGAAAGCGCCAACTGGGGTTATGTCGGTTTTGGTCTCTATCACCTGAAGCCCGGCGAAAGCGCTGCCGAACAGACCGGCGAGACGGAGGTGATCCTCGTTCTCGTTGAAGGCAAGGCCGAGATTTCCGGCGGCGGCAAGACGTTTGGCGAGCTTGGCGACCGCATGAACGTGTTCGAAAAAAAGCCGCCGCATTGCGTTTATATACCGGCCGGCGCCGACTGGTCTGCGACCGCGACGACCGATTGCACGCTCGCCATCTGCACGGCGCCAGCCAAGCCCGGCCGCGAGGCCGCCATCATCGGGCCAGCCGGCATTGCGCTCACCGAACGCGGCAAGGGCGCCAACACCCGCCACATCTTTCCGATTGCCATGGAAGAGCGTGATGTCGCCGACAGCCTGCTCGTGACGGAAGTCTTTACCCCCTCAGGCAACTGGTCCTCCTATCCGCCGCATCGGCATGACGAGGACAATTTCCCCGACATGACCTATCTGGAAGAGACCTATTATCACCGCCTGAACCCCGACCAGGGCTTTGGTTTCCAGCGCGTCTTCACCGAAGACGGTTCGCTGGATGAGACGATGGCGGTGTCTTCCGGTGATGTGGTGCTGGTGCCGAAGGGGCATCATCCCTGCGGCGCACCGTATGGCTACGAGATGTATTACCTGAACGTCATGGCCGGGCCGATGCGCAAGTGGCGCTTTGCAAACCACCCGGACCATGACTGGATTTTCAAACGCGACAACCCCTGACAGCCTGTCCGATAATTCCCTCTGGCGGGCTGCAAATGGCGATTTCTGCTTGTCCGGTGCTCACGTACTTCTAAGTACGCTCCGCTCCGGTTCTCGAAATCACCATTTTCGCCTCGTCAGCGAGAATTCTTGAACAGGCTTGAAGGCTTCTTCTTGGCCATTCACTAAACGGTGCAGGGGCTTGATTGTCTCTCAATTGAGAGACATATTGACCCTTCCCAAGAGTGGAGAGGCCCGATGAGCAAGACGGCGATGTTGCATATCCGCGTGGATGAAACGCTGAAGGCCGAGGCTGCCGAAAAGCTTGCAAGCTTTGGCCTGACGGTGTCGGATGCCGTGCGCATCCTGTTAACACGCGTGGCGAAGGAAGGCGGGCTTCCAGCCGGGTTGACGGCCGATCCGGAGGCCTATGACCGATGGTTCCGCGCCAAGGTGCAGGAAGCGCTGGACGACAACCGTCCGCCCGTGGCGCATCAGGATGTGATGGACGACATGCAGGCCCTCATCGACAGGAAGCGCCGTGCCCGTTCTTGAATGGCGCCAGACTGCCCGCAGCGACCTCTTTTCCCTCATCGATTACATCTCCGACCATAACCCGGATGCGGCGCAGCTGCTGAAGGACGAGATCGAGACGAAGGTACGGCATCTGCTGGCGCATCCGAAATCCTGCCGGATGGGCCGTGTTTCCGGCACCCGCGAGATGGTGGTGCGCTCCAATTACATCGTGATCTATGCCGAGGATGATCGGGCCGTGACCATCCTGCGCGTTCTGCACGCCGCCCAGCAATGGCCGCCGGCACCGGATGCAGAGGATGACGGCTGAGGGGATGTGCGCCGGCTTCTGGTCTTGGCCTTACGCTGACAGTGGGGTGCCGTCGCTTTCGCCTTCGATCAGTGTCATCGGCCAGAGCTGGCGTTTCGCCGCATAGGGATAATGCTGCGCAAAGGCCGGCATGGTGGCGAGAAGGCTTTCGGCCATGGCAATGCCCAGTTCGCGCAGCGCCGGTTTGAAGCAGGTGAGGCGGGGCGTCAGGAACTGTGCAAGCGGGCTATACTGGCCGATCACCGCCACATCCCGGCCGGGTTTTAAGCCAGCCTCTTCCAACCCGCGATAAAACCCGATCACCGTTGCCTCGTTGACCAGCACCATGGCCGACGGGCGGTCAGCGCTTTCGATCAGGGACCGCGCCAACTGGTAGCCGCCCGTTTCGTTCGGGCTGGAGCGGAACACATGCGCCTGATCGAGAAACAGGCCGTGGTGCTTCAGACGAGCGCGGCAGCGATCTTCGAAAATCGGCCCGAGATTGATATCGCCATGGGGACGGCTGATTGCGATTTTCCGGTGACCACGCGCCACCAGACGATCGATGGCGGTATCGGCCATGCCTTCGAAATCGAGGTCGTACCACGGCTGGCCGACGTCGCTCTGGCTTCGACCAAGCGTGATGAAAGGAATTTTCGCTTTTGAGAGCGTGCCGAAGCGATGATCCTTGATGCGGGTGGCCGACAGCATGATGCCATCGGCAAAACCACGTGCCACGATGCGCTTCATATAAGCATCCGGATCTTCTTCCGATGAGCAGAGGAGGGCGACCAGATCGAGCTTGTGGCGCGCAAGAACCGTCTGCACGCCGTCAAACACGGTCATGAAGAAGGCATCACCCTGTCCGGTGATTTCATGGCCGGTCTGCATCATGAAGCCGATAATGCCGGTTGCGCCCTTGCGCAGCGAGCGGCCGGCCTGGTTTGCCACATAACCGAGGGCTTCGGCTGCTTCCAGCACGCGCCGGCGCGTTTCCTCGTTCACATCAGGCTTGCCATTCAGCGCCCGCGAAACCGTCCCGATGGAAATGTCGAGATGGTCTGCAAGCTGGCGGATGCCTTTCATGAACGGTGATCTCCCGGTTCCGTGATCGTTTACGAAAAATCTATTGACACAGGACAGGACCTGTTACTAGGATCGTAAACGTTTACGGAGTGTTGCGGAAGAGGAGTTTCGCAATAGCCGCCGGGAGGATTGCAGTGACATATAATGCCGTTTTATGCGGGTGCGGAGCCATGGCCAAAGGCTGGCTGCGGGCGCTTGACGCAACGCCGGAGCTGAAGGACGCGGTGCGTCTCGTAGGCCTCGTCGATCTCGACATCGGAACCGCCCGGGCACTGGCCGAGGAGTTCGGGTTGCACGACATCGCCATCGGCGCCGACCTTGATGCCATGCTGGCAGATGTCCGTCCCGATATCCTGTTTGACGTCGTGGTGCCGGCAGCGCGTGCGGGCGTGGTGGAAACCGGGCTTTCGCACGGATGCCATGTGCTGAGCGAAAAGCCGCTCGCCGCCTCCATGGACGAGGCAAAACATCTGGTCGCGCTTGCCGAAAAGGCCGGAAAAATTCACGCCGTGGTGCAGAACCGTCGTTTCATCTCCGGCATAAGGCGGCTGCGCCGCGCCGTGGAAGAGGGGCTGATCGGCGAGCTGACCGCCATTCATTGCGATTTCTTTCTCGCTCCGCATTTCGGCGGTTTTCGCGAAGCAATGCAGAATGTGCTTTTGCTCGACATGGCGATCCACACTTTCGATGCGGCCCGCTTTGTCTCGGGCAAGGTGCCGCTTTCGGTCTATTGTGTTGAGACCAATCCCTCCGGCTCCTGGTATGCGCATGGCGCGGCGGCAAGCGCCATCTTCCGCCTCTCGGGCGATGCACTGTTTACCTATCGCGGCTCCTGGTGCGCGGAAGGTCGCCGCACCAGCTGGGAAAGCGCCTGGCGGCTTGTGGGCTCCAAGGGTATGCTGACCTGGGACGGCGAAGACACGTTTGAGGCAACCCTTGCGGGCAGCGAGCCGGGCCTTCTTTCAGGCTTTGCAACGGTTGCCGTGCCGGACGTGCCGAGCGAAGCGCAGATCCATGGCCATGCCAGCGTGCTTGCCGATTTTCTCACCGCCATCCGCGACGGGCGTGCGCCGGAAACCGCAAGCGCCGACAATATCAAGAGCCTTGCCATGGTGTTCGGCGCCATCGAAAGCGCCCGCACCGGTTTGCCCGTCCACTTCTAACGCTTAACGATAGGGAACCGATCCCCATGACCAATCCCGCCCAGTCCATCCGCATCGGCACCATGATCAGTGCCAGCGCCGGCAAGGCCGCCACCCGCATCGCAGATATCGCCGATATGGGGTTTGAAAGTTTTCAGCCGTTTTTCTGGCAGACCACCAACGGCCAGGATCTGGCTGAACTTGGCAAGCGCTGCGTAGACGCCATCGGAGACCGCGACATCACCATGCAGACGATCGGCATGTTCGGCAATCCGCTCGAGGAAACTGATATCGATCTCGATACGCTGCAGGGCTGGAAGGATTGCATCGACAATGCCCATCATTTCGGCGCCACCTGCGTCGCCGGTTTTACCGGCCGCGTGCGCGGCAAGCCGCTGACTGACAGCCTTTCCCGCTACCGCGAAATCTGGAGCGAGCTTGGCCGCCGCGCTGCCGACAAGGGCGTAAAAATCGCGTTTGAAAATTGCGCCATGGATGGCAACTGGCAGACCGGCGACTGGAACATCGCGCACAATCCCGATGCCTGGGAGCTGATCTTCAACGAGACGCCGGACGAGCATTTCGGGCTTGAATGGGAGCCCTGCCACCAGATGGTCTATCTCATCGACCCGCTGCCGCAAATCCGCAAATGGGCTGCCCGCATCTTCCATGTCCACGGCAAGGACGCCACGATTCGCTGGGACGTGATCCGCGAGCATGGCATTTTCGGCAAGCACCCCTTCGTCTTCATGCGCACGCCGGGCTTTGGCGACAGCAACTGGACGGATGTGATTTCCGAACTGCGGCTTGCCGGCTGGTCCGGCTCCATCGACATCGAAGGGTGGCATGACCCGGTTTATCGCGATGCGCTGGAAATGACCGGGCAGGTGCATGCGCTGAATTATCTGAAGAATTGCCGGGGCGGCGACTTCGTTCACGACCCGCAGTGACAGTCTGTTCAAGAATTCCCTGTGGCGCGGCGAAAAGGGTAATTTCGAGAACCGGAGCGGAGCGTACGTTTGGTACGTGAGCACCGGAAGCGCAGAAATTGCCATTTGCAGACCGCCACAGGGAATTATGGGACAGACTGCGAGACTGACCGCCGGCTTGGAGGAAGCCGGTGGACATGAATGGTTCAACTCTAGGAGGAGAGAATGTCTATTCGAAAGTTTCTGATGGCAGGCGCGCTTGTGCTCGTCTCCACATCCGCTCTCACGGTTACCGCTAAGGCGGCTGATGAGGTGACGATCCGCATTTGGAGCCTCGACAAGCCGGAGCAGCCGGCATGGAATCTTGCCCGCGAATTCGACGAGAAAGAGCCGGGCATCAAGGTGGAATACCGGCTGATCCAGTTCGACGACGTGGTGAGCGAGGCGATGCGCGCCTATTCCACCGGTCAGGCGCCTGACATCATCGCCATCGACAACCCCGATCACGCGGTGTTTGCCTCGCGCGGCGCCTTTCTCGATCTTACCGACATGATCGCAAAGTCGACGGTCATCAAGAAGGAAAACTACTTTCAGGGGCCTTTGAATTCCGTCACCTGGAAGGACAAGCTCTACGGCGTGCCAAAGGCGACCAACACCATCGCGCTCTACTATAACGCCGACATGTTCAAGGCCAAGGGGCTCGATCCCGACAAGCCGCCGCAGACATGGGACGAGCTGTTGGCGGCCGCGCGTACGTTGAACGATCCGGCAAAGAACGTCTACGGGCTGGCCTTCTCGGCCAAGGCCAGCGAGGAGGGCACCTTCCAGTTCCTTCCCTGGGTGCAGATGGCCGGCGGCAGCTACAAGACCATCAATTCCGAAGGCGCGGTCAAGGCGCTGACGGCTTGGAAGACCATCATGGACGAAAAACTTGCCTCGCCGGACAGTCTGACGCGCGGGCAGTGGGATTCCACGGGCACCTTCAATTCCGGCAATGCCGCCATGGCGATTTCCGGTCCGTGGGAGCTGAACCGCATGACGCAGGAGGCGAAGTTCGACTGGCGCGCCACCCTTTTGCCGGTGCCGCAACAGGGTGCTGAGCGGTCGTCTGCCATGGGTGATTTCAACTGGGCGATCTTTTCCTCGACCAAGCATCCGGCGGAAGCCTTCAAGGCGCTCGAATATTTCGCCTCGCAGGACGACAAGATGTTTGCCAAATACGGCCAGCTTCCTGCCCGCTCCGACATCACCCTGCCGGCAACGGGTGACGCAAAGAAGGATGCGGCGCTCAAAGTGTTCCAGGAACAGCTGAAATACGCCAAGGCCCGTGGCCCTCATCCGCAATGGCCCAAAATCTCCAAGGCCATTCAGGATGCCATTCAGGCCGCATTGACCGGCCAGATGTCGCCAAAGGATGCGCTGGATCAGGCGGCAAAAAAGATCAACGCCGTCCTGGGCTGACGCAAGACCTCGCTGAGGCAAAACAACCAAGGATCAGTCCGGATGCGCCCAAAAGGCGCTCCGGCAGGAACCCTCCCGGGCAGGCCGCCTCTCTCCCTTCAATTCCATGGGGGGCGGCCTGAGCCCTGGAGACGCGAGCGCCGTTGCGGAGACTATGGATGCGCAAGATCATTTCCAGCCTGACGGATGGGCGCGGCTTCGATATCAGCCTCGTTGCCTTTCCGCTCGGCTTTCTCTTCCTGATGTCGGGCCTGCCGCTCCTCTACAACGTGTTGATGAGCTTTCAGGAAGTCGACATGTTTTCGCTCGGCAGTTTCGTGCGTCCCTTCGTCGGTTTCAGCAATTATGTCGCGCTGTTTTCCGAGCCGGAGACCTGGCCGATCTTTGCCAATACCGCCATCTTCGTCACCGCCTCGATTGCCGGGCAATTTGCGCTGGGCTTCGGGCTTGCCCTGTTCTTCTGGGTGAATTTTCCCGGCGCCTCCTGGCTGCGCGGCCTTTTCCTCGTCTCCTGGGTCATGCCGGGGCTGGTTGTCGGCGCCGTGTGGAACTGGATGCTGTCAGGTGATTTCGGCGTCATCAATTTCCTGCTTCGGGAAAGCGGCATCATCTCCGGCAATATCTTCTGGCGCTCGGACCCGTCTTATGCGCTCTGGGCGGTGATCCTTGCCAATATCTGGCTCGGCACGTCCTTCAACATGATCCTGCTCTCGGTCGGGTTGTCGTCCATTCCGGGCGATCTGTTCGAGGCAGCCGAACTGGATGGCGCCAATGTCTGGCAGCGCTTCTACACCATCACGCTGCCGATGATGCGCTCGTCCATCGGCGCCATCGTCTCGCTCGGGCTGATCTTTACGCTGCAACAGTTCGATCTTTTTGCGGCCATCACCTCCGGCGGGCCGAACAACGCCTCCAACGTGGCGCAATACTGGGCCTGGGATCTCTCCTTCCGGCAATATGATTTTGCCCGCGGCGCGACGATCTCGGTGATCATGATCGTCTTCGTGATGTTCGCCTCTGTCGTTTATGTGCGCTCCACCAAACAGGAGGTCCGCGGATGAGTGAAACCGCCCGTAACCGGCTGATGCTGGCCATCGCGCTGGTGCTTGCCGCCATCTACCTCTTTCCGCTCTACTGGATGTACATCACGACGCTCAAAAGCGGCTCTGCGATGTTTGCGACGCCGCCAAGCTTCTGGCCAAGCGATCCGCAGTGGAGCACCTATGCCTATGTCTGGGAAAGCCGCAATCTGGCGCGCTACATGGGCAATTCGCTCTTCATCGCGGTTGGGACCGTCACCGTCATCACGCTGCTCGGAACTGGATGCGCCTATGTGCTGGCGCGTTACCGCAATGGCTGGGTAGATGTCGGGCTGTTCCTCATCCTCATGCTGCAGGTTCTGCCGGCCTCACTGATGATCACGCCGATCTTTGTCGGTTTCTCGCAGATCGGCCTTCTCGATTATCCCCGCCTTGCCGTCATCATCGCCATTGCCGCCAAGGCCATGCCGTTCTTCGTGGTGCTGGTGCGCGCCACCTTCATGAGCGTGCCGATGGAACTGGAGGAGGCAGCGCTTGTGGATGGTAATTCGCGGGTCGGTGCCTTCTTCCACATCGTCCTGCCGCTGGCGCGCAACGGCATTCTCGTCTCCGCCATTCTCATCTTCATGCAGGCGTTTGGCGAATTCGTCTATTCGAAGTCGATCATCCAGGCGGTGGAATACCAGCCGGCAAGCGTCGGGCTGAACTCCTTCATGGGCCCGAACACCAACGAGTGGAACAATATCATGGCGTTTGCCACCATTTACGTGACGCCGATCCTTGCCGTCTTCGTTCTCTTGCAACGCCGGATCGTCTCCGGCCTCACGTCTGGAGCCCTCAAATGACCCAGCAGATCGAACTCTCCGGCGTCAACAAATATTACGGCGCCTATCACGCGCTTCGAAATATCGATCTCAGCATCCGCAAGGGCGCGTTCGTGGCCCTGGTTGGTCCGTCCGGTTGTGGCAAGTCGACACTGTTGCGGTCGCTCGCGGGGCTTGAAAGCATATCGTCGGGCGATCTCATCATCGCCGGCGAAAAGATGAACGGCGTGCCGCCGCGCAAGCGCGATCTCGCCATGGTGTTCCAGTCCTATGCGCTTTATCCGCACATGACGGTGGAGCAGAACCTCACCTATTCGCTGCGCATTCGCGGCGTCAAGAAAGCCGAGGCGAAGAAGGCGGCAGACGAGGTGGCGGCGACCACGGGCCTTTCCAACCTTCTGCACCGTTATCCGCGCGAACTCTCCGGCGGCCAGCGCCAGCGCGTGGCGATGAGCCGGGCGATCATCCGCAACCCGAAAGCCTTCCTGTTCGACGAGCCTTTGTCGAACCTCGATGCGGCACTGCGCGTCCATATGCGCAAGGAAATCCGCATGCTGCATGACAGGCTGGGCGCCACATCCGTCTACGTCACCCACGATCAGGTGGAGGCGATGACCATGGCAGACCATGTCGTGGTGATGCGCAGCGGCCTCATCGAACAGCAGGGCGCCCCGCTCGATCTTTACGACCGTCCGGTCAACCGTTTCGTCGCCGGCTTCATCGGTTCACCCGCGATGAATTTCGTGCCCGCAAAGGTCGGCGCGGATGGCGAGACGCTGGTGGTCGATCTCGGCGGCCCGCAGACGATCCACATGGCGCGCCCACTTCAGCCCGGCCTCGACGTGATTGTTGGTCTTCGCCCGGAGCATCTTCTGCCGGCAGAACCCGGCAAGGCGCTGCTGCATCTGCCGGTCGCCTCGGTGGAAAATACCGGCGCTGCCACGCATGTGACGACGGCCACGACACCGGAACTCACTCTTGTGCTCAACGGCCGCATTCCACTTTCTCCCGCAGACAGCGTTCCGATCACCTTCGATGCGGCGCATCTCCATCTGTTCGACGCGAAAACGGAGATGCGTTTGGTGGCTGCCTGATCACAATCGATCATGTAGTTCATCTAAATTGTGCAATGCAGCAACAAATCCTGTAGAAGAGCGTTTGGATATTAGGGCTTCGCCATTTCGGTGCGGCGACTAGGACATCAGATGCGCTCTCTTTCGGATACTTTGCAGCGGCTTGAACGCCTGCGCGCCCGCACCGGTCAGTTTTCACGCCATCACGACACCCCCGCTTCCGGTAGCGCGCTGGTGGCGTTTTCGGATTTCGGCTCGAACCCCGGTGCGCTCTCCGCAAAGGTGCATGTGCCTGACCTGATGGTGGGCAAGCCGCCGCTCGTCGTGGTTCTGCATGGCTGCACCCAGACGGCAGAGGCCTATGATCAGGGCTCCGGCTGGTCAAAACTTGCCGACGAGCAGGGTTTTATCGTGCTCTTTCCCGAGCAGACTCGGGCGAACAACGGCAATATGTGTTTCAACTGGTTCGCGCCTGAAGACAGCCGTCGTGGATCGGGAGAACCTCAATCCATCCACCAGATAATCCAGACAGCGATTTCGCGCTACGATGCGGACCCGGCGAGGGTCTATATCACCGGCCTTTCCGCCGGCGGTGCCATGGCCAACACGATGCTGGCAACCTATCCGGAAGTGTTTGCCGGTGGCGCGATCATGGCGGGCCTGCCTTTTGCCACTGCGTCGAGCGTGCCGGAAGCCTTTGACCGCATGCGCGGCCACGGTCTGCCGAGCGAAGCGGAATTGCAACGCCGGCTGAGCGATGCGTCCGATCACCAGGGCCGCTGGCCAACGGTTGCCGTCTGGCATGGCACCGCCGACAACACGGTGGCCGACAACAATGCCAAAGCCATCATCGCGCAATGGCGTGGTGTGCATGGCGTCAGCGATGAACCGGCCCAGCAGGACGTGATCTCCGGCCATACCCGCACGGTCTGGAAGGATGCGCGCAACCGCAATGTTCTTCAATCCTACCGGATCGAGGGCATGGGGCACGGCACACCGGTCGATGGCGCCAGCGACACTGAAAAACCGGGATCGTATTTTCTCGATGTCGGCCTTTCCTCCACCCGCATGATGGCGCAGCTCTGGGGCCTGATGCCCGACAGCATCAAGGCGGAAAAGGGCAGCCGCAAAGCCGCCGAGCCGGAAGAGGCCCATGACAGCCAGCCACAGCATTCGCCCCACAGCATTCAGGGCATCATCGAAAGCGCCTTGCGCTCTGCAGGCCTGATGCGCTGAGCCCGATGCCGCCCTGTTGACGGCGGCATCTGACGCTCTGTGTCCCAGCCGAAACCTTTAGGCGGCGTAACGCGAAACCGCGAGATCCTTCGTCTCGATATCGGCCTTGCGACCGCTGACGATATCGGCGAGCACCTTGGCCGAGCCGCAGCTCATCGTCCAGCCGAGCGTACCGTGGCCGGTGTTGAGGAAGAGATTGCGCACCTTGGTTGCGCCGATAACAGGCGTGCCATCCGGCGTCATCGGGCGAAGGCCAGACCAGAAATCCGCCTTCGTCACATCGCCGCCCGGGAAAAGGTCCGTCACGGAATGTTCGAGTGTGCGGCGGCGGGCAAGGCCGAGATCATTGGTATAGCCCGAAATTTCCGCCATGCCGCCAACGCGGATGCGGTCGCCCAACCGGGTGATGGCGATCTTGTAGGTCTCGTCCATCACGGTGGATTCCGGCGCGCGACTGGCATCGGTGATCGGGATGGTCAGCGAATAACCTTTCACCGGATAGACCGGCAGGCTGATGCCGTGCGGCTTCACCAGCATGGGCGAATAACTGCCGAGCGCCACGACCACGGCATCGCTCGTCATGCGGCCGCGACCCGTGATCACACCCTTCACCGTGCCGCCGGACACTTCGAGCGCCTTGATATCGACACCCCACTGGAAGGTAACGCCGAGTTCCTCGGCCTTTTTCGCCAGTGCATTGGTGAACTTGAAGCAGTCGCCCGTCTCGTCCTTCGGGGTCAACAGGCCACCGACGATCTTTTCGCGGACATGGGCAAGCGCCGGTTCAGCACGGATGCAGCCGGCGGGATCGAGAACTTCGTAAGGAATACCATCGGCGGCGAGCGCCTTCACATCCTTGGCCGAGGCTTCCAGCTGTGCTTCGGTGCGAAACAGCTGCAGCGTGCCCTGCATGCGCTCGTCATAGGCGATGGCAGTGTCGGCGCGTACTTCGGCAAGCGCCAGCCGGCTATAATCGGCAAGACGCAGCATGCGGCTCTTGTTCAGAGCATACCGCTCCGACGTGCAGTTGGAGAGCATGCGAAACATCCAGGACAGCATGGCCACATCGAGCTTCGGGCGCAGGATCAGCGGTGCATGCTCCATGAAGATCCATTTGAGCGCCTTCTGGGGAATGCCAGGTGCTGCCCAGGGGGAGCAGTAGCCGAAGGATACTTCGCCGGCATTGGCATAGCTGGTTTCCAGCGCCGGCCCTGCCTGCCGGTCGAGAACCGTCACCTCATGGCCAGCCTTTGCGAGGTAATAAGCCGAGGTGACGCCGATGACGCCGGCGCCGAGAATGGTGATCTTCATGGTCTTTCCCCTTTTTATTCTTGAACGATGCCGTCAGCGATACTGGCGAAAGTAGCGATGGCCGATGCCGGTGAGGATCTCCCAGGAGATGGTGCCGGCGGTTTCTGCCACGTCTTCCAGCGTCTGGTGTTCCCCGATGAATTCGACAAGGCTGCCAAGCGAAAGCGTGCCCGGCTCAAGATCGGTGATGTCGATGATGGTGCTGTCCATCGAGACCCGTCCGACGATGGGAAGGCGATGCCCCCGAAAATAAAGCGCGCCGCGATTGCTGAGCGCGCGCGGCAGCCCGTCCGCATAACCAAGCGCCACGGTTGCCAATTGCCGTTCACTGTCGGTCACGTGGGTTGCCGAATAGCCGATGGCGGTGCCTGATGGCACGGTGCGCGTCTGGATGACGCGCGCCTCGATCTTTACCACCGGCTCCATCGGCCGCTCGAGGATATCGGTGGGACGTGCGCCGTAAAGGGCGATGCCGGGGCGAACGAGTGCACCGCGAAAGCTCTCGCCGAGAAAGGCACCGGCGGAATTGCCGAAACAGACGGGAATGCCCGGAAAACTGCTGGAAAACCGGCGCATCATCTCGGCCTGGGCCGCATTATGCGGATCTTCAGCCTCGTCGGCACAGGCGAGGTGGCTCATGATGTAGAGGATCTCGATGCCGGAGAGCAGCGTCGGATCGGCGGCAAGCGCTTCCGCCTCTTCGGCCGCCATGCCGAGCCGGGACATGCCGGTGTCGAATTGCAGTAGCGCTTTCAGTTGGCGGCCCAAAAGTTCAGCCGTCGTGCGCCAGCGAACCACCTGTTCCAGCGAATTCAGGACGGGAATAATGTCGCGTGCGGCGCAATCGCCTTCTGTGCCCGGCTGCAGGCCGTTCAGCACGTAAAGCGCGGCATCGCGCGGCAGGAGCGGGCGAAGCGTGACGGCCTCGGCATATTGCGCCACGAAAAAATCCCGGCATCCCTCGGCGTAAAGCGCCGGAGCAACCGTCTGCGCGCCCAATCCGTAGGCATCCGCCTTGACGACCGCGGCGGCCCTTGCCGGGGCGACGGTTGTCGCCACGCGCCGGTAATTGCGTGAAAGGGCCGAGAGATCGATGGTGAGGATGCCGGGCGCGCCAGCTTTTTCCCAGGTGGTGGAATGCGACATGTCCATGGCAACCCCTCGCAAGTGATGGGAAAAGTGTAGCGGAGAATTTTCGCATGTTTTGAGCAGATCTTGCGTGAAAAGCGCAATCATGCTCAATTCGAGCACAGAAGCCGCAGATTTTCAGGGGAAACGCGCATGGCCGCGACACTCGATGCCATCGACCGCAACATCATCCGCCTGTTGCGGCTGGATGCGCGCATGAGCAGCTCGAAAATGGCCGAGGTTGTCGGGCTCTCGCCGTCCGCCTGCCTGCGTCGCATCAAGCTGATGGAGGAGGCCGGCATCATCCGCGGGTATACGGCGCTGATCGGCTCTGGCGAAGAGGGGAGCACGCTCGCGGTGATGATCAACATCACGCTCGACCGCCAGACCGAGGATTATCTCAACCGCTTCGAAGATGCCGTGCGCAAGCGCCCGGAAATCCGCGAATGTTACCTGATGACCGGAGACTGGGACTATTTTCTGCGCGTCGAGGTGGAAAGCCCGAGGGAATTCGAGGCGATCCACACCGATATCCTGTCAAAACTTCCCGGCGTCACGCGCATCCATTCGAGCTTTTCGATCCGCAATGCGCTGACGCGCGGCAAGCGGGCTTAAAGGGCGCTTCAGCCGGCGGCACGTGCGCCGGCCCGACGCTCGGCTGCAGCGTGAAACAGCATGGCTTTCAGCTCGCGCACGATTGCGGCATCGGTGCGCAGCATCTCGCGGGACGCAAAACTCAATTCCACCAGCTGGCTGTCCCCTTCGATGAAGCGGGCCGAGCAGGAGGCATGCAGTTCGGTGATTTTCATGCGGTCGAGGAGAGGGCCCGCCGTCTGCGGGCGCACGCCCGCACCGGGCATGATGGTGATGCGATTGCCGGCCTGTTCGACGAGTGCGGCCAGCGTCTCGATGCCATCAAGTGCCGTCTGCTTTCCGCCTGACGTGAGGATGCGCGAAAACCCGAGCTTGACCGCCTCTTCCAGCGCCTGCGGTTTGTCGGGCGTCAGGTCGAAGGCGCGGTGCAGCGTGAGGTCCAGGCCTTCGGCATGACGGCAGAGATCCTCAAGGGCTTTTGTGTCGAGCCGGCCATCGGAAAGGCTGGCGCCCAGAACGACACCGGAGAGGCCAGCGGCGCGGGCAGCATCAATATCGGCCTTCATCACGGACATTTCGGCAGCGGAGAAGATGAAACTTCCGGCGCGAGGACGGATCATCACGGAAACGGCAATATCCTGGCAGCCGGCGAGATCCATGAAGCCGCGCGAGGGCGTGAGGCCGCCGACAGACAGTGCCGAACACAATTCGATGCGGCCAGCGCCACCTTCGATGGCGGCAAAAAGCCCGTCTGTATTGTCGACGCAGATTTCAAGGATCGGCTGCACGGTGCCCGGCACTCCTGTTTCAACGCTCATGCCACCCGCTTCCGGCCGCCATCGAGAACGATCAGCAGCACCACGCCAGCGGCCCCGACCGCAGCGCTCAAGATGGATGTGGCGCCATATTCACCGATTCGGGTGCCGATGGCGAATACCGCAGCGCTGAGGCCGGCACTCAGGAACATGTTGACGGCGATCAGCGAACTCCCAAGCCCGGGACGATCGGCAATCAGGTCCTGCAGATAGGTGATCGGCAGGCTGATGATGGCAGCCGCCGCGATGCCACTGAGGATGGTCTGGGCATAGACATGCCAGGTGGCGCTGGAAAGCCCCTGCAGCACCATGTAGACCGCGTAAAGGCTTGCCCCGAGCGCAAGGGCGGTCACGGCGCGCATGTAGCGTTCGGCTTTTCCCCAGACGATGATGAAGATGATTTCCAGAAACGCGACGATGCCGACGATGATGCCGAGATCGGCCACCGTGCCGCCGGCCTTGCCGGTGACGATCAGCGGGCGCACGGTGTCGCTCACATAGAGCATCGAACAGATCAGCGAGATGGCAAGAACGCGCAGGAGGACGCGCGGCGCCATGACCTCACCAAGCGAGGCAAACACCTTGTAGCGGTCCTCATGGTGACGCTCGGCAGGTTTTTGCGTGCGCGGCAGAAAACCGACAGCCAGCACGAAGCAGACGATGGCGGAGGCGGTAGCCACCAGATAGGCCGGCAGCATGGTCGGCGCCTTGATCAGCATCAGGCCGACAAGCCCCGGCATCAACACCCAGGAGAGCGAAATGGTCGCCCGCATGGTGGAGTTGACGGCAATCAGCGCCGAGGGCGTCAGCCCTGTCGAACTTGCTCGCACATTGGCGAATATCAGCGAGTTCAAGGCCCCGAACACCGGCAGCAGCATGAGTTTCGAGACAACAAAGGCGGGGGCGCTCGCAAAGACATAGACGATGCCGAAACCGGCAATGCCAAACAGTGTCACATAAATGATCGAGGTGCGGTAATCGCCGAGCCTGTCGGAAAAGATGCCCATCATGACGCTGGCCGTGACGTTGATCACGGCCGCCGCCAGCATCAGCAGGGCATATCCGCCATCGCTCAACCCCAGTTCCTGGATGCCGATGATCGACTGATAGGGGGAAACGGCAGCCCCCGTCGTGCCGAAGAAGAAGATGGCAAGTGCGCTGACGCGCAATGACGGGTTTTTGAAGGTTGCCCGAAGGGCCGCGCTCACGCGGCACCCAAACGGACAAAAGCGGATGGAGGCATGATCGGGTAAGCCTTAAGGTTTTTCAGGTGGTTTTCCGACAAACCGTGCCGAAAGCCGTGGAGCGGGGGAATAGTCGAAATCCTTGACGAAGGGATAGCTCGGCATGGTGCGACGCGTGTTGCGGATGCGTTCGATATCCTGATTGATCACGCCATCGGTCAGCGCCATCAGGTTGGGGTTGGCAATCGGCGCAAGTTCCGGCGACAGATAGCCGGATTTCACCACCAGCAGCCGCACAGCCTGCGGATCGATGCCATGGCGGGCGAAATCGGCCAGATTGTGGTAAGGTCGGCGCTTGGCGGCCAGGATCAGCGTGATCCCGCCGATGGTAACCACCGCCTGCCGCTCGCTTTCGACGCCGGTGTCATCCAGCCGAACGACCGTCGCTTGCGTTTCGACATACGGGCTTGCCGGATCAAGCGAGCCGCCGATCTTCAGGTGGATGACTGCCCCAACGCCTGCGGCAAAGCAGGCCTCGACGGCTGGAAGGTCCGTAATGCCGCCGATAACGGCACCGTCGAAGTTCCGCTCGATCAGCGCCTTCAGCACGTCGGCGCGATCGCCCACGCCGCCGCCCGTCGGGTTATCGCCGGAATCGGCGAGAATCACCGGACGCGTCTCGGTCTTCTCAACAATATCCAGCATGTCCGCGAGAGGACCGGTCACGGGGCCGAACTGGAAATCGCCACGGGCATCCCAGTAACTTTGGGCAATTTCAGCGGCCACACGCTGCGCTTCGGCCGGATCGGTTGCCGTCACCACGGCGCAGGCCGTGCCGCGCGGCTCGTCGGCCCAGACATAACCGACCATGAGGTTCGCATCCCAGATGCCCGGGCGAGCATCGTGTTCGGGCAGTTTCAGGTAAAGGCTTTTCGCCGGCTCGTCCTCCGTCGAGGTGCGCTCGCCGGGGAGCAGAACCGGAACCGGCGCCCAGACGACGCCCGGCTTTTCGCCTGATCTCAACGTCTTTGCCAGCATCGACCAGGCGCGAACCATGGTTTCACGCACGTCGATATGCGGGGCGGTGCGATAACCGGCGAAAATGTCCAGCTGGTCGATGATATTCTGGGTGACATTGCCGTGCAGGTCATAACTGGCCGCAACCGGAATGTCGGGGCCGACGACGGCGCGGGCGGCTGAAATCCAGTCGCCCTCTGCATCGTCCATGCCTTCCACGTTCATCGCGCCGTGCATTGCCAGATACAGTCCGTCGAGCGGCAGGCTTTGCTTGAGAAGGTCGAGAAATTCAGCCTTGAAAGCCTCATAGGTGTGGCGGGCAACGGGGCCGCCCGGCACGGCCCGAGCATGCAGCAGCGGCAGATGCTGGATGTCGTCGGCCTTCAGAAAGCTGAAATAATCCGCGCCCAGAAGCTCATCCCCGCGCAACACGCGAAAATCCTCCGGCTGCATCAGGACGGGCGAAGAGGTCGAGCATTCGGTGTGAATGCCGCCAAAGGCAATGCGATAGGTCATCGAAACAATCCTTGCGTCAATTTAAAGCTTCGGCACCAGCGGTGCGATGGCGGCAAAGCGCAGCCAGTCCTTCTTGTCCTTCGGCGTCCAGGCGGCTTCCGCGATGGCGCCAAGGCGGGGAAAGACGAGGTGGTTGAAATAATCCCGGTTGAGGAAATGCTCCGACCAGATGCAGGCCTGCACACCGCGCATGCGCGGCTTCAGCTCGTCCGGAAACTCACCAACGGCCTCATAGGTATAGGTATGGTGCGGCGGCACGGTGCCGGCCCAGCTGGCGCCCGGTTCCTGCCATTCGGTGGCCTGCACCATGTCGAGGTAATAGGCCTGTCCCGGCGTCATCACCACGTCATAGCCTTGTTTTGCAAGCTCGATGCCGACCTCTGGCTTCTGCCAGGCCATCAGCAGCGTGCCGGCGGGATCGACGCCGCCGCCGTGGGATACCTCGTCCCAGCCGGCAAGCTTGCGGCCGCGCTCGGCAAGCATGCCCTGGATACGCTTCATGAAATGGCTCTGCAGGCCGAATGTGCCCTCGATACCTTCCTTTTCCATCAGCTTCTTGGCAAGCGGCGAGGCCATCCATGTGTTGGCCGCCACTTCGTCGCCGCCGATATGTAAGAGCTTTGACGGGAAAAGCTCCACCATCTCGTCAAACACCTTGCCGAGGAAGGTATAGGTTTCCTCAATGGCCGGGTTGAGCGCATTGTTCGGAAAACCCTGCACGGAGCGATAGCTGTCGGGCGCTTCTTGTCCATCCACGAGGGTGGGAAGAGCGGTGAGCGTTGCCGTGCTGTGGCCGGGAATATCGATTTCCGGCACGACCTCGACATGAAGCGCTGCTGCATGGGCAACGATCGCCTTCACATCGTCCTGCGTGTAAAAGCCGCCAACCGGCTCGGCGCCGTTGCCAAGCTGGGGCAGCATCGGTTCGTCGGGGCCGCGCAGCACGCCAAGCGTGGTCAGCGTCGGATAGGCCTTGATCTCCAGCCGCCAGGCTTCATCGTCGGTGAGGTGCCAGTGGAAAATGTTGAGCCGCAGCCAGGCCATGATGTCGATGAGGCGGGTGACATCCGCCACCGGATAGAATTGCCTGGAGACATCGAGATGGCATCCGCGCCAGCCATAACGCGGCGCATCCTTGATATGGCCCGATGCCGGAAACGAAAACTTTTTGGGCTCCAGCCGTGCGCCGTGCAGAAGCTGCGCCAATGCGGTCAGGCCATAGGCGCGCCCGGCCGCATCGCCATAGGTGAGCGTGATGTGGGAGCCGAAATCGAGGGTGTAGGCTTCCTTGCCCAGCAATGTGTCGGCGGCAAATTTCAGCGCCTTGCCTTCATGCACGGCACCCAGAGCAAAGGGTGCGTGTGCGACTGAAAACAGCCGGCGATAGAGGCCACCGATCGCCTGCATCGCCTTCAGGTCGTCAAGGCTGGTGCCTTCTGCCGGATAGATCGCAACGGGATAGATTTCAGCCGCCTCAAGGCGAGCATCGGCGGGGAAGGGTATAAGGGAAAAGGGTTCCTTCGCCTCTCCTTCAGGCAGAAGTCTTGGTGCCGGTTCGCTGTGACGGCCCGACAGCATCAGGTCATCCACGGCCACATCCACATGGGCGCCGTCGGCAAGTGTCAGATAGGCGGATTTGGCGCCATCCGTGCGGTGGCGGGCAGGGCGCCAGAGGCCTTTGACGGAGAACTGCCAAAGGGCACCCGGCTGCAGCACAAAACCATCCGGCGGCGAAAACTGATGGAAATTGGCGTTGCGCCGGAGGAAGCGGGCATTGTCGCAGCCCGGATTATCTTTGACGCGGGTGAGGGAGGTATAGGCAAGCGTGAAGCCGGAAACCGGAGCATCCGAGAGGTTGACGAGGGTGAAGACAAAACCGCCGCCCTCGTCCCCTTCGATCGGCGCCCAGCTGTTTTCAAGACGAAATATGGCATTGGCCATGATGGTTCCCCTTATGGCTTATGGTTATCGAACGGGTCAGTAATTGTCTGACTGCGAAAAGGTGCGGGCGAGTTCCGCCTGGCCGGCGGTCAGGCCGCAATCGACGGGAAGGCAGACGCCGGTAATGGCGGATGCCTGGTCGCTGGCGAGAAAATGAACGGCATTGGCGACGTCTTCGGCACTGGCGATGCGGCGCAGCGCATACCAGCGTTTGGCTTCCTCAAACACCTGCGGGTTGGCGGCGGCGCGTGCCTCCCAGGCTTGCGTGCGCACCGTTCCGGGCGCCACCGCATTGGCGCGGATGCCGAATTTTCCGTATTCGACGGCGACCAGCTTGGTGAAATGGATAAGGCCGGCCTTTGCCGCGCTATAGGCGGGGTGACCGAACACCGCCATGCCGTTGACCGAGGCGATATTGATGAGCGAGCCTTGCGAAGCCTTCAACCCGACTTCCAGCGCGCGAAACGTGAGGAAGGCGGCTTCGAGGTTGAGCGCGCTGTCCTTTCGCCAGATATCGCCATCGGTATCATGCAGCGACACGGCGCGGGCGGCACCGGCATTGTTGACGAGTGTTGTGGCAAGGCCGAGGTCTTTGACCTTCGCTGCCATCTGGCGCACGCTCTCCTCATTCGTCACGTCGCAGGTGATGCCGATGAAACGCGGTGCGCCGCCAAGTTCCGCCACGGCTGATGCCAGCGCGTCTGCATCGATATCGACCAGCGCCACCACGTCGTGGCTGCCTGAAAGCCGCTTGGCGATGGCCCGGCCGATATCGCCAGCGGCCCCGGTCACGACGGCAACGGATGCGGGCATGGGTTAATCTCCGAGGATCTGCCGGTCGTCACCGTCGCGGTGTTCGACCAGTTGCTGCTTGATATGGCGAAGGGTGAGGGTGGAGCGCTTGCGGTTGCGATAGGCAACGAGGCTTGCGATCACATCGACCATGGCGAGAAAGGCAAAACGGGTGGAGGTCGGGCGAAAGATGTTGTCGCCTTCCGGCAGGTCGATGCCAACCACCAGTTCGGCGGCTTCCGCAACCGGGCTGCGGCTTTGGGTAAGCGCGATGGTGCCGATGCCATTTTCGCGCGCCAGCGTAAAACACCGCACGAGTTCCTGGTTTCGCCCGGAAAAGGAGGAGCCGATGATCACATCCTGCGGCTGGGCGGCGGCCGTCATCATCAGCTGCATATTGTGGTCGTTGCTGGCGGTGACGCGCGAGCCCAGCCGAAACAGGCGGTTCTGAAACTCGGTCGCGATCATCGAGGAATTGCCGCCGGAGCCAAACGCATAGATCATGCCGGCATTGGACAGGCGCTCCGCCGCCGTGTCGAGCACGACCGGGTCAAGCGCACGATGCACGCCGAACAATGCGTTCTGCGCCTTGGTAATCACGTCTTCGGCCACATCTGCCGGCTCAGTGCTCTTTGCGCCCGGGTTCAGGTAACGCACGCCGACAAAGGCGGTTTTTGCGAGCCGCACCTTGAAGTCGGAAAAGCTCTGGCAACCAAGACGCCGGCAGAAGCGCGTGACCGTCGGCGGCGAGACTTCCGCCCGCTCGGCCAGTTCGATGATCGAGGCATTGACGGCAAAGTCGAAGTGGTCGAGCAGGATATCGGCGATACGCTGTTCGGAGGGCGAAAACTGCTCGCGGTCTTCCTGTATCGTCTCGAAAATATCCATGCGACCTCCCCAGATCCGAATTCAGCTTTTCGGCTTGTAGGCTATGCAGTCGATCTCGACCTTGCAATCGACCATCATGGAGGCCTGCACGCAGGCCCGCGCCGGAGGATGCTCGCCGAAATAGCCCTGGTAGATCTTGTTGAAACTCCAGAAATCGCGGGGATCGTCGATCCACACGCCGCAACGCACCACATGCTCGACGCCGTAACCCGCTTCGTGCAGAATGGCGATGAGGTTCTGGATGGCCTTGTGGCTCTGCTCGACAATGCCGCCCGAGATGATCTCGCCATCTTCCATGGCCACCTGGCCGGACACGTGCAGCCAGCCATCGGCTTCCACGGCGCGCGCAAAGGGCAATCTCTGGCCACCGGCACCGGCTTTTTCCGCACCATAACGGGTGATCGTCATGAAGACCTCATGCAAATTATTTTCTTCAATTGTTGACACTGGACCATAATGGACGGATTTTGACCAGAGTTTTTCGCAGATCATGAAAAGAATTTAGACAAGAGGTCTATCGTGCGCGATCCCTTCCAGAATCCGTTCCCGCCCAGCGACACTGCCCGCCACGCCATCTGGGAGATGCTGGTGCCGCGCGATATCGATGCCTTCCTGGCGGCCGACTGGTCGATGGTCGCGGATGATTTTGTCGAAGAGGGCTTTATCGGCATTTCAGGCAACAAGGATGCCAATCCCGACAACTGGCGTCTTGCGTTTCCGAACCTTGCCGCCTATCGCGACGAATGGCTGAAACAGGCCGCCGACTTTGCCGCCCAGTCCTATGGCGAAGATCCGCGTGTGGCCATTTTCACCACCACCACGCTCGAGAAGATCGAGATTTCCGGCGAGACCGCGCTGGTGCGCAAGAAATTCGATGGCGGTATCCGCAAGGCGGACGGCAGTCTCGACGTGATGCGCTGGCAGACGCTTTATTACTGCCGCCTGCATGAAGGGCGATGGAAGATTTCCGGCTTTACCGGCTATCTGCCAAACCCGATGGGCTGACGGTTCATCGTCGAGTGATCCCTTCGGTCCCTGTTCCCGCCAATGAGAAAGCCGAGCCATTGCGCATCTTCACCGCCGCTCTTGCCACGGAAACCAATACCTTTTCCCCGATCTGCGTCGACCGGCGGGCGTTTGAGGAATCGCTTTATGCGCCTCCGGGAGAACACCCGGAAACGCCGACGCTCTGCACCGCGCCGATTACCGTCGGGCGAAAGGTCTGCGCGCAAAAGGGTTGGGCGCTGATCGAGGGAACGGCGGCCTGGGCCGATCCGGCGGGCCTTCTTAACCGGCAAGCCTATGAGAGCCTGCGCGACGAAATTCTTGGCCAGCTACAGGCGGCAATGCCTGTCGATGCGGTGGTTCTTGGCCTCCATGGCGCGATGGTGGCGGATGGCTATCTCGATCCGGAAGGCGATTTTCTCTCCCGCGTTCGCGCAATGGTCGGCCCCGATATCCTTGTCTGTGCGGAGCTGGATCCCCACAGCCACCTCACGGAAAAACGCGTCGCGGCAGCCGATTTCTTCGTGGTCTTCAAGGAATTTCCGCACACGGATTTTGTCGATCGCGCCGAAGATCTCTGGCGGATTGCCGTCGATACGCTGGAGGGCCGGGTCAAGCCCGTGATGTCGGTGTTCGATTGCCGGATGATCGATGTCTTCCCGACGTCGCGCGAGCCGATGCGGGCCTTTGTCGACAAGATGAAGCAGATCGAGGCTGATGATGCCGACGTCTTGTCGCTCTCCGTCATCCACGGTTTCATGGCCGGCGACGTGCCGGAAATGGGCACGAAAACCATCGCGGTCACCGATGGCAAGGCGGAAAAGGGCGCGCACCTTGCCCGCACGCTGGGGCTTGAGCTGTTTTCCAAACGCGGCACCTTCATGATGCCCTCGATGGATGAAAAACAGGCGGTGACGCAGGCGCTCTCCATCGAAAGAGGCCCTGTTGTCATTGCCGACATGTGGGACAATCCCGGTGGCGGCACGGCCGGCGATGCGACGGTTCTGCTCGGCGAGCTTCTGGTGCGCAGCGTCACCAATGTCGCCGTCGGCATGATCTGGGATCCGATTGCGGTGCAGATCTGCATGGCAGCCGGCGAGGGGGCGGAGATTCCGCTGCGCTTCGGGGCCAAATCGGCGCCCGGCACCGGCAAGCCCATCGACGGGCTGGTGAAGGTGGTGAAACTGGTGCGCAATGCCGAAATGCGTTTCGGCGACAGTATCGCCCCGTTTGGCGATGCCGCCCATATTCATCTCGATGGCATCGACGTGATCCTCAGCTCGGTGCGGGTCCAGAGTTATGATCCCTCGCTCTTTACGGCGCTCGGTATCGATCCGACACAGAAGAAGGTGCTGGTGATCAAATCCACCAACCATTTTTACGCAGCCTTTTCGCGCATCGCCACCGAGATCCTTTACTGCTCGGCCGGATCGCCCTATCCCAACAACCCGGCGACCAACCCTTACCGGCGGGCGCGCCGCGACATCTGGCCAATCATGGCCGACCCTCATGGCACGGAGGCCGCCTGACATGGACAGCACCTTTCCGCTCGAACTTCCGCGCCCAAAACCCGGCGAGGCGCTGTCGTCGCTCTCCACGCCCCTGCCTGTGATCGATGAGGACAGGCTTGCCGCCAATATCTCGCGCGTGCAGTCCTACATGGACAGCCATGCGCTGAAATTTCGCCCGCATATCAAGACGCACAAGATCCCGGCCATTGCCCGCCAGCAGGTCGAGGCCGGGGCATCCGGCATCAACTGCCAGAAGATCACCGAGGCTGAGATTTTCGCAGATGCGGGCTTTGAGGATATCCTCATCACCTTCAACATTCTGGGGCCTGAGAAACTGGCCCGGCTGGCCGCCCTCAACGAAAAGATCTCCGGCCTGAAGGTGGTCGCAGACAGCATCGTGACGGTGACCGGCCTTTCGGCCTATTTCACCGACCGCAAGCCGCTGACCGTTCTTGTCGAATGCGATACGGGCGCCGGCCGCTGCGGCGTGCAGACGCCCGATGAGGCTGCCGCCCTTGCACGCGGCATCCGGGCAGCCAAGGGGCTGCGTTTCGGCGGGCTGATGACCTATCCGAAGGCCAATGGCGAAGAGGCTGTCGAATATTTCTTCATGGCAGCCATGGCCTATCTGGCAGTCGACGGTATCGACTGCGCCATCCGCTCCAATGGCGGCACGCCGAGCCTGTTTTCCGCCCATCTGGTGCCCTCCGCCACGGAACACCGCGCTGGCACCTATGTCTATAACGACCGCTCGATGGTGCGCTCTGGCCATTGCACGCTGGATGATTGCGCCATGCATGTGCTGGCAACCGTCGTGTCGCGCCCGACGCCGGATCGCGCCGTGCTCGACGCCGGCTCCAAGGCGCTCACCTCCGATCTGCTCGGCTTTTCCGACTATGGCCTTATCGTTGATTATCCGGAGGCGGTGATCACAGGCCTTTCGGAGGAACATGGCGTGGTGGATCTGTCGCGCGTCGAAGGCATACGACCGGAGATCGGCGAAAAGGTGCGCATCGTGCCGAACCATACCTGCGTCATCTCGAACCTGTTCGACACCATGACCTTTCACCGCAACGGCGTGGTGACGCGCGTGGAAGAGGTCGCTGCCCGCGGCCTGGTGTGGTAGCGGCCCGCTTCGCGTTTCAAGGGTAATCCGTGCATCTTTGCCGCTCACACCCTATATGAGCGGGATCGGCCTCGTGGTCGCGGCCCAAGTCGCTGCGTCTGCGGCCTTGTGGAACGGGAGTTGAAGTGTGAGTGTTGCCTTCGTCAAGGAAGAGAGTGCGGAAACAGCGGCCGAAACGCAGCTGCCGGACCGCGTGGTCTCGACCCACCCGAACATTGTGACGTTGAGCGGGTTGCAGGCGCTGGAGCACCAGCTTCAGGAGGCGCGCTCCGCCCATGATGCGGCAAGCCTGATCGAGGACGTCAACGAGCGGCGGCGCCAGATGGCGGGTCCGGCGCGCGATCTGCGCTATTTTGCCGAACGGGTCCACACCGCGCATGTGATGCCGGATCCTGCCTCCTGCGATACGGTTGCCTTTGGCAGCACCGTCAGCTTCCGGCGCGACGACGGTCGCGCCCAGACCTATCGTATCGTCGGCGAAGACGAGGCCGATCCGAAGGCGGGATCGATGTCTTATGTCTCGCCGGTCGCAAGGCTGCTTCTCGGCAAGCAGGTGGGCGATGTGGCAATGTTGGGCGAGCAGGAACTGGAAATTATCCGCATCACCTGATCCGGGATGCTGTTGGCCCTGCAAAATGGCGCAGACGGGTTGAGATCACCGCCAACAATGGCTATCGGGTCGCGTCCATCCTATTTGTGTTGCAAACCAAAGGTCCAAGCGGCATGCGCCCTGAATTTCTTGTCACCCATTCCGGTGGCTTCCATGCCGACGAACTGCTGTCGAGCGTCATCCTCACAAGGCTTTTTCCCGATGCACGCCTTGTGCGCAGCCGCGCACCTGAGTGGATCACTCCCGCAGATGACCGCATCATCTACGATGTTGGCGGCGCCTATGATGCCGGTGCCGGCATTTTCGACCATCACCAACGCGGTGCGCCGCTGCGCGAAGATGGCAAGCCTTACAGTTCCTTCGGACTGATCTGGAAGCATTTTGGCCGCGACTATCTCGTCGCCTGCGGCATTGCCGACCAGAACCTGGACACGGTGCATGCGTCCTTCGACAAGAGTTTCGTGCTGCCGGTCGATCTTCTGGACAATGGCGCGATTGATCCGTCGACGGCCGGTCCGCTTGCCGGCCTCACCTTGCCGGTTCTTCTGGAAACCCTGAAGCCGGTGTTCGACGACAAGGACCCGCAGGCGGAAGACCGCGCCTTTCAGGGGGCGCTTGCCATTGCACGCAGTTTCGTCGAGGCGGCCATCGGGCGCCAGGCCGCAAAGCTTCGCGCCGAGGCCATCGTGCAGGTCGCCATCGAACAGGCGGGGCAGGGCCACATCCTGGAACTGCCGGCCGGCATGCCGTTTCGCCCGGCTGTGGTGAAGGCCGGCGCCGATCATCTGCTGTTCGTGGTGCATCCGCGCGACAAGGACTGGTGCGTGACCGGCATCCGCCGCGCCGACGAGGGCTTTGAACTGCGCGCCGACCTGCCTGCCGCCTGGGCGGGGCTGACCGGAAGCGATCTGGAAGCCGCCTGCGGCGTGACGGACGCAAGCTTTTGCCACAACGCCCGCTTCATCGCGGCGGCGAAGACACGCGACGCGGCCCTTGCCATGGCCGACCTTGCCGTGACGGAGGCTTTGTCCACGGCCGTTTCGAAAGGTATGGTCCCAGAAGAGGTCAGCGCTGCAGGCTGACGCGATCCGGCGTCAGCTTTGGCTGATCATGTCGGCTCTCAGGGCATCATTGATGCGATCCTGCCAACCGGGTCCGCCGTCCTGATAAAAAGCAATGATGTCGCTGTCGATCTTCAGCGACACCAGTTCCTTGGCGTTCGGTACGCGCGGCCGCTCGACAGCCGGCGCCACCGGCTTCTTCACCGGCTTGAACAAGGCTTCTGCGGCATCCTTCGGATTAACCGGGCGGCGGGGCGGGCTTGCCATGGTGCGTTTTCCTTGCTCTGCATCGGACAGTTTTCACCGCCGTTATAGCAGTTGAGGCCTGTCGTCATGCGAAAGAATTTTTCTGTCCCACGGCAAAAGTCTCCAGATCAGACGGTGGCGACCCGGCTAGGGGGCCTTGCAGCGTCCTGTCAGGCCGGAAGATGTTCGACATGGCGCTCAGTGATGCGACCACAAGAGACCACGCGGCGGGCGAAAGCACTGTCGAGGCAACAAGCCGCGGAGTGAGTGGACGATCGAACCGTCTCAAGGCCAAGCCGAAGATGTGCCATCTCATTGATGGAAACGTTTGCCGCCAAGAGGTGATGCAGGGGTCGGCGATTGGCAAGGGTGATCTGCGTAGAACATCGAGACATGCCAAAATCTCCAAAGTGAAGCCATTGAAATTGCTGGCATGTCGCACTTGGAAATAGAATGTACCCTTCAACGACGATTTTGCACCATAATATGTAAACTGGATCGTGAACAAAGTATGATTTCAACAACCTAAGCGCGAAACCCAAATATAAGGGGGTTCGCATGAAATGGAAGAGTAATATAGACCGCAAGCTTTTGCTTGTTGTCCTCTCTCCTATCGCAAGAGCTATCTTGTCCGCTCTTGTTGGATACCTGAGCGCGAAGGGCGTCCCGGCTGATCTTGTTGATCAGTTCTCTGCCGTGATCGGCGGCGGGGGCGTCATTGCGTTCAACGTCTGCTGGGAATTGATCGACCGCCGCAAGGCGGAAAACCGCGCTTCAATGCGTGTAATCGATCAGCTTACGCCAGTCGAGCCGCGTCTATGATTGGTGAAATCATCACGGCAGGTGCTGGTCTGCTCGGCAGTCTCTTCGGCAAGAAGAAACAGACCACAGAAACCACCGTCAATTACGGCAAAATGGTCGCCAGCGCGACGGCTGCGGGTTTCAATCCGCTGACCGCTCTCCGCAACGGCGGGTCGGCTGGTTTCACCACGACGACAAGCCCCACTGTCTCACAGATACCCGGCGCGCTCGCTTCATTGGGCGGCGCGCTCGGTGAGGCGTTCGAAAAGAAGACTGACCCTCTGGAGCAAAAGAAGCGCCAGTTGGACACGGCTCTTGTTGATTATCAGCTTCGGCAACTCAAAGAGGGTCCGAAAGCTATGTCTGGGCGACTTTACCCCGGTGCCACCTTTGTGGGTGCAAAGGTTACTGCGGCTAAGCCGCATATGTCCGGCGATAAAAGGCCGGGTGAAGGAAAGATCGTTGGCGGTGACGATCCTACGGTGTCTAGCATGGGCTGGGGCGGCGGAAGGTACGGTTGGTTTCACAATCCGTATCTGCCTGATGCCGCCGCGTGGGAACAAATCTACGGCGACAATGAAATTGGTTCGACGCTTTATGGCGGCACTAAATTTCTAGGCGATACCGCTTACTCTGTGTATCGCAATGGCAAAGAATATTTTTCAGGCAAAGTTCCCGAACAACCGCGAAAATCGCGTGTTGGCAAATATTCCCGCGCCTCGCCTAATCCAACGACAGTAAAGAAGCCTGCTCAAATGGGTAAGGAAGGCCGGTATCAGCGGTAAATCTAGTCCGCTAGCGCTGCAAGGACCGTTGTAAACACCGCGATACTTACGGCGCCGAGCAAGTAAGTAACGACTGCGATTTTTAATACTTTCAAAACAGGTGACATATGTCCTCTCAAAGCAAAGTCCGCTGCTCCGGTTGTGAGCGGCGTGCACAAAAACTCAAAGAAGCATCAATGAAGGTCTGGCGCAAGGTCCAGACCGTTAAGAAAGGAATTCGTAAATGAGACTGAGTGCAAACGAAATCCGTGACATTTCGCGCACGAATACCACGCCGATTTCCATCGCGCGTTCTGTTCGCCAGATTAACCAGATCGTCGCTACGTCGATGCCTGCGGGCAAGATGGTGCCGGTGACGGCGTTCCCTCTGCTTCGCGAAGATCAGCTTCGAAATTCTATGATCCACTGCAAAGTGGACCTGATGGAAACGGCTGAGGTCATCAAGAACGGCATTCAGGTGCGCTTTATGGCGTACTTCGTTCCGTTCCTCGCGTTCGAGCGCTTCAACGGCGGTATGGACGAATTCAACCGCGCTTACATGAAAGAGAACATCGCGGACGGTTCCACCGTTACGCCCTTCTTCAATGCCATGCCGGCGGGTGCTGTTGGCTCTATCGAGATCCACAAGTATCTCGGTTTTCACGCCGCGCCGACGGATATGATCAATACGGCCTATATTGAGGCCTATAACCTGATCTGGAATTTCCGGGCTCGCAATCGCTCGGAAACGCTATTTCAGGCCAAAAAGCGCCTGATGACGAATACCGGGCTCGCTCCGGCCTTCTGGCAACATGAGCAATTCAAGTATGTCGTTCCGGATTGGGATGATGTTGCCATGGAAGGTTCCGTCGATCTGACGTTTACGAACGCCAACGTTCCTGTTCAAGGTATCCTGAAGCTGAACAACACGTTTGGCACGGCCACTGTGTCAGGGCGTGATAGCACCGGCGCTGCTGTGACCTATGCGCCCGGTGCGCCGCTCAATTCGGCAAACGCGAATGAGTTTTTCGCCGTTAAGCCCAAGGTCGTCAACGGCGTGAACGTGCCCGATATCTTCGTCAGCATGGCGAATGCCGGTGTAAAAATCTCACTAGCTAATATCGAACTGGCGAAGCGCACCCAGTGGTACGCGAACTTGAAAGCGCAGTTCGAAGGCATTCCCGACAACTATGTGATTGACCTGCTTATGCAGGGCGTTTCGGTCCCTGATCAGATGTGGAAGCAACCTATTCTGATCGCTGACAAGACCGAAATTGCCGGCGTCGAAAAACGCTGGGCGACTGACGGCGCGAACTTGACTGACGCGGTCGTCAACGGTTCGGCGTTGTGCGATTTGGATATGGTCCTTCCTCGCACGCCGACTGGCGGTATCGTCATGATCGTTGCGGAAATCCTGCCTGAACAGATTTTTGAGCGGACCCGCGATGCTTTGTTGTTCACTACTGATCCGGCCAATCTTCCGAATGCGCTCAAAGACGATCTTGACCCGCAGAAGGTGGAGCGCATGCCAAACGGTTATATCGATACCAGTCACTCGGACCCGAACGGGCTTTTCGCCTATCGGCCTTTGAATTGGCGGTGGCAAGCGTCCAATACCCGCCTTGGCGGCAAATGGTTCAAGTCTGCGCCGTCGAACACGTTCAATGAAGAGCGTCAGCACTTTTGGACGGTCGAAGTGGCGAACCCCGCCTACAACTCGGACTTCATGATTTCCGAAACCTTCAACACGCTGCCGTTCGTCGTGACCAATCAGGATATTGGCGAGGTCCAGATACAGGGAACCGCCGTTATTGAGGGCAACACGCAATTCGGTACGCGCCTTCTCGAAAACGACAATGCGTACACGGAAGTCCTCGCCCAGGTCGACAAGTCGCGGATCACGAAGGGGGTTTGATCCCTCTTCTTCGTCTTTCATTGAAAGGATACGAAATTGCAAAAGCTTAACATGATACAGGCGTTTCAGGTGCTCGATGAAGCCACTGACGCCACGTTTGCCCATCCGCAAGGGCAGGCGGATCAGGCCCGCTTGATCAAGATGAGGATCAATGCGCCACAGGCCGTCAATCTTTACGTTACGCCCGTCGATATCGATGATGAGACGGGCGAGGTTTCAGCCCATGACGAGGATGCGACAAGGTTCCTCGCTCATGTCGAGCCCGGTTTCGAACAACTCGAATTCTATTACCGTGGGTCGTTCTCCTTGTCCGCTGTCGGCGGCTCCATCTGGCTCGATACCTATGACAATACGGCGTTCAGTGTTGAAGCGTCGGATTTCGCCACCTATGCGCGCCTCTGGGAGCGTGAGGAGCGCGATCCGCGCATTCTCGAAATCGAGCGCGCCGCTCGGCACAATCAGGAAATTCTCCTCCGCCAGATGGCGGAAGATCGTGCGGCTTATGCCGCGCAAATGGCGCAACTGGCAGAACAGGTGAAATCGAATGTCGCTCCGTCTTCAGCTCCTGCAAATAGCGGAACGTCAAGCGCTGTCTCGCCGCTGCCCTCCGGCACACCTGCAGGTGATCCGGCAACAGATGGTGCGGCTTCGGCGGGAGATGGCGGGGAACCCAATGCCAGCGCCTGATTATCGGAACAACGATCCGGCGAGGGCTTACCCCCTCGCGCTTCAGGCCATGCGCAACGCGGGCTTTTTGAAGTCCGCGAAGTACCAAGAACAACAGGGACGCGCCAACAGGGTTGGCGCGCACCCTCTCATTCTTGAGTTCGCTGACAAGCTGGTGAAAAGGGGTGCCGGTCTCGGCATTCCGCTTTTCCCTCATTGCATCGTCCGTACCCGCGCTGAACAAGCGTCGGCCTACGTGCGCGGGCAGTCTATGGACAGCCCGGAAGATGGGCTTTGGCCGCATCGCTTCGGGGCCGTTGACATTGTTCACGGCGTCCTCGGGTGGATGGATCAGCCGAAGATCAAGCATGCATGGGATATCATCGGGCACCTCGGAAAAGAGGTCGCGCTCTCCATGGATATCAAAGTGACATGGGGCGGCGACTGGTCGTTCTATGATCCTGCCCACTTCGAGCTGACGAACTGGCGAGATATCGCCCGTGATGGCGACAAATATT
Source organism: Neorhizobium sp. PAMB6630 (assembly GCF_058242775.1). Taxonomy (NCBI): domain Bacteria; kingdom Pseudomonadati; phylum Pseudomonadota; class Alphaproteobacteria; order Hyphomicrobiales; family Rhizobiaceae; genus Neorhizobium; species Neorhizobium sp. PAMB6630. Next base: position 200,024 of record NZ_JBZAYV010000003.1, on the reverse strand, counting down.
GGTCGCCATCGGACCCGGAATAATATTCCGGACCAGCTCGACCAGGCGCACGCATTTCTGAAATTAAAATACGTAACCGCGTAACTTTGTTGCGCGATAACCCGCGCCTGGTCGTCATGTTTCGTCCGAAACGTAGAATAAAATTCCGCATCCGCAAAACCTGCGGGTGCGGAGCCATGCCCGTAGAAAACTTGTGATCCCAAGATCGCAAACAAGTTTTCGGAGGGCAGGGCGGTCACTCCTCCTTGTCCAAATGTGCATTTACTGACTGCGGCTGTTTTCGGAGAGAAACGCATGTGTATATCACCGACGCTGTTGAACGATGGCCAAACCGCCGCATGTCGAAAATGCTGGCAATGTCTCGAACACAGAGTTGATAACTGGGTTGGTCGATGCATTGCCGAAAGTAAGACAAGCGTGACCTCTGTTTTCATCACCCTGACCTACGGAAGGGACGAAAACGGGAACGAAAGCCATGCTCGCTCGGCTATCTTGACTTACTCCGATGTCCAAAATTACTTCAAGCAACTGCGAAACCGGAAACTCAAGTTTCGGTATCTCGTCGTTGGTGAAATCGGCTCCCAAAAGGGCCGTACTCATTGGCACATCGTTATTTTCTTTCAAGAAAAGCTTCCAGCCGGGTTTTGGGACTACGGGGGCAATTCATGGCACCGGGAAAAGCGCGATCAGCGCGCTTATGTCCCTCTCGTCTGGAATAGGCGCTTTAATGAGCCCTGTTGGCCCCATGGCTTTAGCCAATGGGACCCGCTCCACGCGGGCCATACTAAGGGCGGTGTGCGGTACGCATGCAAATACATCAACAAAGATGTTGATGACGAAAGCGCTCAATCAAAGCTCTGCATGTCGAAAAACCCGCCCATCGGCGCGTTATATTTCGAACAAAGAGCGCAACGCTTCGTAGATGAGGGCATGGCCCCGCAAGACGGAATTTATACATTCCCAAACGAAGCTAAACGCAGATCAGACGGAAAGCCGGTTAAATTCCGGCTGTCTCATAAGTCCTCCGATCTGTTCTGCGAAAACTTCATACGTAAATGGCGGGGGTTTCCTCGGATCGGTTACGAGGGTCCGCCATCGCTTCCAAGGGGGTGGCACTACCCCGAAAGCGAATATGTCCAAGAGTATGAAGACAGGCTAACCCGCGAATATTGGGACCGCGAAGCGGACGAATTGGAGAGGCGTGTAAGGCCCGCTGTGCGTTGGCCGTTTACGCCTCCAGCGGGCTATGCCGACAACGATATCGAGTGGACTAGCACTCCACTTGGTTTGCCCCTCGGTCCGACTATTCGGACGCCTGCGGGGCCTATTTGGTACTGTCCAGATGAGAAAGGAACAAATGCATGGCGAAGCGAACACACAGGAACCGTGTGGCAAGAGAAGCCGCGATATCATACCAAACCAGAACCCCGCGTAGAGCGGACCCCATTGCAATGGGTCGAATATCTCGCTCCCCGTTGGGTGTTCTGGATAAGCCGTCCCTCGGCGTCTCTCGGGCGGTGGAAAACCGGCAAGACGTCCTTAAGGCACGGCAAGCCCGCTTGGCTCAAATCGCAGATGAGCTAACCCGACAGGGTAGGGCGCTGCATGACGCCGCGCACCGCAAGGCGACGGCACCGCAGGAACAAAAGGCACGACCTAATCAGGTTCGTGCTAGCGATATGGGTTCCCTTCGGAACCCTCAAAAGGCCGCCACACAAAAGGTCAAGGAACACGACAAGCGGAGTTCACCTGAGAAGGTGCGTGACTATCCGACCTGTAAAGAGCGGCCGAAACACAATCGCGGCAACGGCTCGTCTCGAACGTTTGTGCCTTGGTGCCGCAGCAAATAGCCGAACGGCGCTTGAGTGGCTAAGCCCCCTTTAGGGGGTTTGGGGGTCTTTGCCCCCCTTTGGGGGGTTGGGGGGTATGGGCGGAGCGTAGCGACGCCTCTTCGCGCGGAGCGCGAATACTCCCCCTATGTAAGTAGGGGCTAAAATTGTGGTCCCGGTTAGGAGCGTGCGAAGCAAATCCAGGGCGACAATAAAAAGCTTAAAATAAGCTACGCGGCTCTTGCAAAAGACCGCAAATCACTTCAACCAAATACAGGGGCTGAGAGACAGTCTTTAGACGCTCAAAACCCCGCAAACGCAACTCGCGTTAATGTTGTAGAAAAGACGGATGTTCACGGTTCGTGCGGTCTTTGCCGCATAATATGTATTATGGAATAAACTGACGCTGTAGTCTTCTGCTTTCTCTAAGGCCGATTGTACCCTTTCGCCGGTGTGGCGGCCGTTAGGGGCCGCCGCACTCGAGCTTGGGTCGAGGAAATGCAGCTCAGCCCTTGATGAAGGCCAGCAGGTCCGGGTTGATCACATCGGCATGGGTGGTCAGCATGCCGTGCGGGAAACCCTTGTAGATTTTCAGGCTGCTGTTCTTGAGCAGTTTTGCTTGGACTTCCGCAGCGTCCTTGTACGGCACGACCTGATCGTCATCGCCCTGGGTGACCAGCGTGGGCACGGTGATCGCCTTCAGGTCTTCGGTCTGGTCGGTCTCGGAGAAGGCCTTGATACCTTCGTAATGCGCCTTGGCGCTGCCCATCATTCCCTGGCGCCACCAATTGTCGATCACCCCTTGCGAGATCTTGGCGCCTTCGCGGTTGAAGCCATAGAACGGGCCGGCGGCGACGTCGATGTAGAACTGCGCGCGGTTGGCGGCCAGTGCTGCGCGGAAACCATCAAACACCTCGATCGGTGTGCCCTCAGGATTGGCAGAAGTCTTGACCATCAGCGGCGGGACGGCACTGACCAGCACCGCCTTGGCAACACGGCCCTGCGGCTGACCGTGCCTTGCGACATAACGGGCGACTTCGCCACCACCGGTGGAATGGCCGATATGCACGGCATTGCGAAGGTCGAGATGTTCGAAGACGGCGGCTGCATCGGCGGCGTAGTGGTCCATGTCGTGACCGTCGCTCACCTGGGCCGAGCGGCCGTGACCACGGCGGTCATGGGCGACAACACGAAAACCCTGGCTGACGAAGAACAGCATCTGGGCGTCCCAGTCGTCGGACGACAGCGGCCATCCGTGGTGGAAGACGATCGGCTGGGCATCCTTCGGACCCCAATCCTTGTAGAAGATTTCAACGCCGTCCTTGGTGGTCACGAAATTATGGGTCATCGGTTCAATTCCTTCTGGGTGGGAAAAAATCTTGTTTTCGGAAGCCAGGGCCGGCATGGCCAGAGCCAGGGAAATGGTGCCGCCGGTCAGCAGGACCTGCCGGCGGGAAAGAGGAAGCTGGTTGATCATCGGTCGCTCCGATAGGTTTCGACGCGGCTCATTGGCTGTCGCGGGTGCTCTCGAACAGGAACCAGGCGCGCCGCTCGGTCTCGTCGACCCAGTTTTCGATCAGGCTGGCCGTGGCGATATCGCCATGTTCGTCGCAAAGCGCATGGGTCTCCTTCATCAGCGAGACCAGCGTGAGATTGTCGTCGCGAAGCTCTGCCAGCATGTCAGTTGGCGTGACGAAGGGCGCATCGTTGTCGAGCAGGCGCTGCACCCTTGCAATGTGTCCGATCGAACGGATCGTCGTGCCGCCGATCTTGCGGGCGCGCTCGGCAATGTCGTCGGTCATTGTAAAGATCTGCTCACCCTGCTCGTCGAGCATCAGGTGATAATCGCGGAAATGGGGGCCGCTCATATGCCAATGGAAGTTCTTGGTCTTGAGATAAAGCACGAAGACGTCGGCCAGAAGAGCAGTCAGCGCACCGGCAATGTCGGTCGTTGCGTTTGGCGCAAGGGTGGTCGGCGTGGCAAGCGGCGCCTTGCGATGTTTTTCAGCGATTGTGCGGTCCATGATGGTCTCCTTGAATTGGGTGCGAGGGACAGAATTTCAAAACCTTGCGACGAGATGCGGATCGTCGATGGCGGCTGGAGAGGGCAAAAGATCATGCTCGACCAGGCCAAATGCGGCGGTGATCTCCGGCAAGCCGGCGGAGGTCATGGAGTGGCAGCGCAGGTGGAGGAACGCGGCGGGGCATGTTCTCATCGGTTTCATGTTCACCTCCTTGGCCACATCGTCTGGTTGACGAGACGGTTGTAGCCGAGGAGGTGGCGGCGCTGTATCCAATGCTTGGTTAGTTGAACCCACACCTAAGTATAGTTCCACGCCGCCGACACGGCGCTTAGACAGCCCTGTCTTCACGCCCCTCAGCGCAAGACCTGCCTCATGCCAATGGGTCCTGGAGGTTCGGGTTGCCCCCATTTGCGCAGGTGTGGATGTCGCCACCCATTCAAGGCCATCCCAGCCGCTCATGGGATGGCCTTTCGCATTTGCGCGACAGGAGGCTTGAATTTGCACGCAATGCTCGAATTCGCATTTGCGTTTTATCAACCGGGATGGCTTGATGACGGCATCGAGATGGTCATGGGAAATGGTTTTGCGTTCGCTGGTCCTTGTCAATCCGAAGCGGCGCCTGCCCGCGCGCTTTGAAATGGGCGTGCTTGGCTGCGCGGTGCTGCTTGCGGCAACGGTTTTTTACCTCGATACATTCACGGACATCCACAGTGCGCTGGCGACCCTCTATGTCATCACCCTGCTTCTGTCGGCAGAAACGCTGACGGAAAAGGGAACGCTGCTGCTGAGCGCGGTCTGCATCGGTCTTGCGGTGTTTTCCTATGGGATTGCCCATGGCATGCAGGCCGATCTTGCCGCGACATTGCGCCTGGCAGTGGCGGTGGCGGCGATGGCGATCACCTGCGCGTTGATCATCCGCAATCAGCGCGCCCGCCTCGACCTGATGAAGTTCAATGCCGCCCTGCAGAGCAGCGAGGAACGTTACCGGACGATTTTCGAGCAGAGCCGCGTTGCGCTGTGGGAGCGCGATTATTCGCAGGTCCGCGCCATGTTGATGGCGCTGAGAGACGATGGGGTTTTAGATCTCCACGCTCATGCCCGGGATAACCCGGACTTTGTTGAGCAATGCATCACCCGCATCCCGACGGTGGCCGCCAACGCGGCAGCCCTTGAACTGCTCGGGAATGTCAGCAGTGAAAATGCCGGCTCGATGCGCCGTTTCATTGCGCAGAATGATGCGACCTTTCTGGACCTTCTCGCCGCGATCTATCGCAATGAAACGCATTTTGAGGGCAAAGGCAGCATTATCTCCAACGATTGCGCTACCAAATGTGTGCTGCTGACCGTCGGCTTTCCGAAGGACCCGGCCAATTTTAACCGTGTCATCGTCGGCATGTTCGACATTACCGACCGCGAATTGGCCCAGAAGGCGCTCTTCGAAGCGCAGGCGGAACTGGCCTTGGCATCGCGAGCGGCAACCGTCGGCGCGCTGTCGGCATCGCTTGCCCACGAACTCAACCAGCCGCTTGGTGCGCTGGTGGTGAACGCGCAGACCCTGCTGCGCTGGCTCGACCGTGATCCGCCGGATCTCCAGGCCGTTGCCCGTTCAGCCGAGCGCATCGTGCGCGACAGCCAGCGCGCCAGCGATATCATCCAGAGCACGCGGTCCATGCTCGACAAGCGGGCGCCGCTGCGCGAGCCGGTGTTTTTGGTCGACCTCGTCGGAGAAACCCGTGCCTTGATGGAAGCCGAACTTGCCCGGCACAGGATGGTGTTCGAAACGCGCGCTGGATCCGGTATATTGCCCGTCCATGCCGTGCGCATCGAGCTGCAGCAGGTTCTGATCAACTTGATCACCAACGCCATCCAGGCCATGGCCGAGACACCGGACGAGTTGAGGCGGATCGTCGTGTCGATCGAACCGGCGGGCGCAGGCAGCATGGCGGTCCGCGTTCACGACAGCGGCCCCGGCCTTGGTGAAGACGTCCTTACAAACTTGTTCAAACCATTTCACTCCACCAAGGAGACCGGCCTCGGCATGGGACTTGCGATCTGCCGCAGCATGCTGGAAGCTCGTGGCGGTTCCCTCACCGCCAGCAATCACCCCGAAGGGGGCGCGCTGTTCGAAATGATCGTACCGATCGAGGCCCTTGATGAATGATGCACGAAAATCTGCCAAACCCCCGGCAAGCGACATGCCGGTCGTCCACATCGTCGATGACGATCCCGCCATCCGGGAAGCGCTGGCCGATCTCTTCCTGTCGACGCGCACGCAGGCGAAATCCTTCGAAAGCGCACAGGACCTCTTGGACAATGCCGATCTCACGCGGCCGGGCTGTATCCTGCTCGATGTGCGCCTGCCCGGCGCCAATGGCCTGGATTTCCATCTTCATCTGGAAAAGCTTGGCAACCGGATGCCGATCATCTTCATGACCGGCCATGGCGATATTCCGATGAGCGTGCGTGCCATGAAGGCCGGTGCCGTCGATTTTCTTTCCAAGCCGTTTCGGGACCAGGACATCCTGGATGCCGTCGCCTTGGCCTTCAGCAAGGACCGGGACATCCGGGAGCAATCTGAAGCCAATGGCGCTGTCGCGGATTTGGCAAAAACCCTGACGCGCCGCGAACACGAGGTCATGGCGGCCGTGGTGCAGGGCCTGATGAACAAACAGATTGCCTTCAACCTCGGCATCAGCGAGATCACCGTCAAGCTGCATCGCGGCAATGTCATGCGCAAGATGGAAGCGCGCTCCGTGGCCGATCTGGTCCGCAAGGCCGAACTGCTCGGCCTCTAGGCGTCAGAACCTAGACCCATGTATGGTAGAATGCCCGGGCTGAACGGCGCATAGGATGGGGCAGTTCAATGAACGTGCCAAGGCCAGAGAATTGTCCACACCTGTAATAGCCATTGTCGACGACGACCGTTCGATCCGCGAAGCCCTTGACGATCTCGTCTTGTCCTGTGGTTATCGCAGCCGGCTGTTCAGTTCGGCGGAAGCGTTTCTCGCCGAGGACGATCGTGCGGGCATCGCCTGCATGCTGGTCGATGTCAAAATGCCAGGCCTCAGCGGCATAGAACTGCAGGCGGTGCTCAACAGTCAGCAGGCACCCAGGCCACCGATGATCTTCATGACGTCCTGTCGGGACGAACGAACGCGGGCAGCAGCGATGGACGGCGGCGCTTTTGCCTTTCTCGGCAAGCCGGTCGATTTCGATCAACTGGTTCAGTGCCTGGAACAGGCACTGAACCGCGGAGGCAGCACCCCTTTTCAGGAGCAAAACCCATGACCGACTTCTGCTCTCATCATTCCACCATCCGCGCGGTTTATCCGCAAAGCCTCGGCTGCGAGGAATGCCTGAAGACCGGGCAAGCCTGGCTGCACTTGAGGCTCTGTCGCGAATGCGGCCATGTCGGCTGCTGCGACCAGTCGCCCGGGCGCCATGCGACGGCGCATTTCCACGCCACCGGCCATCCGATCATTGAAGGTTATGACCCGCCGGAAGGCTGGGGCTGGTGTTATGTCGATAACATCCAGGTGGACTTGCCCGACCAGACGCCGCAGCGCGGCCCAATCCCCCGATATTACTGACCCGCATGCCACTCTAACATGGCAGTTTATCTCCTATCTGACCCCGGAGACGTTTATGGCAGACCTCAGCGCACGCCAGTACCAGATGTTTCCGGTGCTTAATCCCCATCAGGTGCAGACGGCCAGACGCTTCGCCAGTGGCGAGCCGCAGCATTTCAGGGCCGGAGAGTTCGTCTATAAAATTGGCGATCACGCCGCGCCCGCCTGGCTTGTGCTCGAAGGCTCGATGGACGTGTTCCGTCATGAGGGGCTTTCCGGAGAGGCGCCAATCACCACCCACGCGGTCGGCCAACTGTCCGGCGAGGTCAACCAGTTGTCCGGCAGGCCGACGCTTGCCGGAGCGCGTGCCGGCGCCGACGGCTGCGTGGCCCTGCCCTTTGATGCAGCGCACCTGCGCGCTCTGCTCATCGGATCGGCCGATGTCGGCGAGATCCTCATGCGCGCCTTTATCCTGCGCCGTGTCGGGCTGATCGATGCCGGCGCCGGCACGGTCCTGATCGGCGCTGCGGGCAATGCCGCGCTGTCGCGCCTGCAGGGTTTTCTCGCCCGCAACGCCTTCCCTTACGTTGTGCTCGACGCCTCCACCGATGAGGAAGGCCGCGGCCTGATCGAACGTCTCGGCATTCACGGCTCCGACCTGCCGTTGATGGTCTGCCCCAATGGCACCGTGCTGAAGAACCCGACCGACCACGAGGCCGCCGCGTGCCTCGGCCTGACGCCGGAACTCACGCCTGGCAAACTCTATGATGTCGCCATCGTCGGTGCCGGCCCGGCCGGGCTGGCCGCCGCCGTCTATGCCGCATCCGAGGGTCTCGACGTCATCGTCATCGATGAGCGGTCGGTCGGCGGACAGGCAGGTGCATCTTCGCGGATCGAGAATTATCTGGGCTTTCCCACCGGCATATCAGGTCAGGCGCTTGCCGGCCGCGCCTATAATCAGGCGTTGAAATTTGGCGCCGAAGTGGTGCTGCCGGTCGAAGTCGAAAGCCTGATCGCCCCCGGCGATGACGCAGGCGCGCTGACGCTGCAACTTGCCGGTGGCAAATCCGTGCATACCCGCAGCGTGGTCATTGCATCCGGCGCCCGCTACCGCCGGCCCGACATTGCCGATATCGCGACCTTCGAAGGCAATGGCATTTCCTATTGGGCCTCGCCCATAGAGGCGAAACTCTGTGCCGGCGAAGAGGTGGCATTGGTCGGCGGCGGCAACTCGGCCGGCCAGGCCATCGTCTTTCTTGCACCGCAGGTGAGAAAGCTGCATCTCATCGTGCGGCGCGCTCTGGAAGAAACGATGTCACACTATCTGATCGACCGCATCAAAGCCCTGCCCAATGTGGACCTGCACATGCATTGCGAAGTGGAAGCGATCAATGGCGATCCTGCTGCGGGCCTGACGTCTGCGACCTTACGCAACCGCGAGGATGGCAGCCGGCAACAGCTGGCACTCCATCACCTGTTTCTCTTTATCGGAGCCGATCCCAATGCGGGCTGGATCAGCGACCGCGTCCATACCGATGGCAAGGGCTTTATCGTCACCGGCCAGTCCTTCGATACGCAGTGCAGCATTGCCCGCACGCCGATGCCGCTGGAAACCAGCCTGCCAAACGTGTTTGCCATTGGTGATGTCCGCGCCGGTTCGACCAAGCGGGTTGCCGCAGCGGTCGGAGAAGGGGCAGCCGTCGTCTCCCAAATCCACGCCGCCCTGAGCTTGATGAACAGCCGGGGTTGAACCGGGACGATGCCCACAAAAATTTCGCCCCGCCGGTCTCTGCCAGCGGGGCGAAAGCCTGATGCCTGAAGTTCATGCTGTCATGAAAATCGTTCGATCATGCTCAGAGTGCGGATGCGCCGAGCTGCCGGCCATAGGCTGCGATATCGCGGCCGACACCGATACGGTTGGCCTCATAATGCTGCAAGGCGCTCAGCAAATCGCTTTGCGACGACAGGCTTGCAACCAGCGCCATCACATCGCCTGCCGCCTTCGACACGCCCATGGCAGTGTGCGGGCGTGCTACAAAGGCTGCATCACCGACCAGCGCGATCGACCGGCCGATCATCCGTGGTGCTTCGTAGTCGAAGATACCCTGGATCGACGGGCTTGGCTCTGCCTCGACCGCCAGCGCAAATTGCGGGGCAAGCAGTTGCACGGCATCCGTATGCAAGGCCCCGAGCCGGTCTTTTGGCAAGCCGCCCCGCGGCAACGAGAAGGCATGCGCCCGCCCATCGGTATCCGTGAAGGTCGCAGCCAATTCGCTCTCAGGCACCTTGCGGTACCAGACCCAGTTGTAGCGGCGGCTGCCGCTGTTCATTTCGCCCTTCGATCCCGGCACCAGATAGCCCAGCACATGGTTCCCCGGCCGGATGAAGAAGGAAAACCGCTCGAGGAGCAGTGCGGCGCCTGCGGGAAGCTGGGTCTCCGGGATCAGTCCGCGCCAGGCGACATAACCGGAATAGCGGTTTTGACTGTCCCTCGGATTTACGGCGCGGCGTACCACGGAACTCAGGCCATCCGCACCAATGACCAGATCGGCAGTGTCGCGCGTACCATCTGCGAAGACCACTTCGGCACCACGCTCGCCGTCGAGCACATCAACGACGGCCCGTCCAAGATGGTAGGTTGCCGGCGCAATCTGCGCGGCGACTGTTTCAAACAGCACATCCCAGGAGATCTGCGTCTGCGGCGTGCGGACGGTTTGCGCAATGTGTCCGTCTCGATCGAGATAGATGCGCTCCTTGGCCACCACGCCAGTCCGGGCAACATGCGCGCATCCGATCAGCGTGAGAATGTGCAGAAGGTCACTCTGGCCGACCAGACCTGCGCCCCGGCCGGCGAGGCCGCTTTTCGAGCGCTCGTAGATTTGTACATCATGACCGGCCTCCTGGAGCATGATGCCGGCGAAGAGACCGGCGAGAGAACCGCCGACGATTGCGATACGCAGCTTTTCCATGTGTCGTTCCTCACTGCCCGGCCACAGCGGGCTTGCGGCGCCGATGATGCGTGACTTTGACTGCAAAGGCTGCGATGCCAAGGGTCGCACCCAGCACACTCACCATCAGCCAGCCGCCCTCCCCCCATGTAAATGTTGCCATCGCCGAGCCTGCCGCACCGCCGAGGAACATGCCCGTCATGAAAATCGTATTGAGACGGCTGCGCGCATCGGCGTCGAGCGCATAAATGATGTGCTGGTTGGAGATCAGCGCGCTCTGGATGCCGAAATCCAGCACGATGACACCGGCGACCAGGGAGAGGATCGAACTCCATGCGCCGAAGATCAGCCAGGCGGCAATCGTCAGGCCGGCGCCGAGCCAGACGACGAAGTGCGGGCCCTTTTTATCCGCAACCCGGCCTGCGAGCGGTGCTGCAAATATGCCCACCGCACCGACAATGCCGAACAGCCCGGCAATATCCGCACCGAGCTGGAACTTTGGCCCCGCGAGGTAAAGCGCCAGGATCGTCCAGAAGGCGGTGAAGGAGGCAAACAGGAATGCCTGAATGATGGTCGCGGCCCTCAGCGCCGGATGGCGTGTCCAGAGATGGCCAAGCGAGCGGATCGCTTCGTGGTAACGAAGGGTCGAAGCCGGGCGATGCTGCGGCAGGACCGCAAACATCAGGCCGGCGGCAATCAGGGCCAGCGGCACGCCGATCCAGAACATGTCACGCCAGCCGGCATGTTCACCGACAAAGCCCGACAGGGTACGGCTGAAGAGAATGCCCGACAACACGCCAGCCATGACGGTGCCGATCGTGGCGCCTCGTTTTTCCGGCGGGGCCAGCGATGCGGCAAAGGGGACGATCTGCTGGGCAACCGTCGAACAGGCCCCGACGGCAACAGAGGCTGCGACCAGCATCCAGGCCGTCGGCGCCAGCGCAGCCAGTGCCAGGGCTGCGGCCAGGACCACGAACTGGCCGATGATCATGCGCCGCCGATTGACGAGATCACCCAGCGGCAGCAGAAGGAACAGCCCCAGTGCATAACCCAGTTGTGTTGCTGTCGGCACCATGCCGGTGATCGGCTGATGGTGCAACTCGGCCTCGATAATGCCGATCATCGGTTGATTGTAATAGATATTGGCAACAGCAATGCCACCGGCGACGGCCATGGCCAGCAATGCCGCCTGCCCGATCCCTCTGTTGTCGATAACGGGTGCTGCGGCCTTTATGTTCGGTGCTGTGATATCCATTGCCTCGGTTTCCTTGGCTATTGTGATCGAGGCACAGTTTAGGTCCGGGGGCGTTTGACGCACATTCAATGGAGGTCTAGCCGAACCTATACATCGGTCTAGGTTCGCGGCCTCCCATTGCCGTGCGTGCAAAGGCGGCCGGCATCGGAGACGCCGGCCAAACCGTGCCGCAACCTGCGTGCGAAAGGGCGACAATGGCGCGAACCGGTCTCCGGCAATTGATGAATCGGATCGAAGAGAATAATAATCCTCCCCTTGTGATCGCTTTTGCCGCATGGGATGCGAGCGCCTGGCTGCTTTCTAGGCGCACTGTTCCGGCGGTATCAACGGCTACCGGTGTCTGCTGGACATGGGGCCTTCGGAAGGCGTCTGTAAAGCTCTGAACGCAGGGTTTTGCAAGCTGCGTGGCGGGTGTTGCGGCGGGTTAGATCAACAATGGGTATGGCGGTGCCTGCGCTGCTCTCAGAGTTCCAGAAGCGTTGGGGATCCCCAGCCGACACAGGAGAAATTGCCGTGATCCCTGCCCTCCCCCGCGATTTTCTGGCCGGCCTGTTTTCTGCGGCGGTGCGTGCCGCCGACCCCTTGTCCGGCATCATCCGTCATCTGCCGGAAAGGCCGAAGGGACGGACAGTCGTCATCGGAGCCGGCAAGGGAGCAGCGCAGATGGCGCGCGCCTTGGAGAGCGTCTGGAAAGGGCCGCTCGATGGCGTGGTGGTGACGCGCTACGGTTATGGCTGTGAGACCGCGCATATCAGGATCATCGAAGCCGCCCATCCGGTGCCGGACGCTGCGGGCCTTGCCGCGGCAAGGCAACTGGTCGAGACGATCCGCAGTCTTGGCCCAGACGATTTGGTCATTGCCCTCATCTGCGGCGGCGGGTCGGCACTGCTGCCGGCTCCACCCAAAGGGCTGACCCTCCAGGACGAGATTGACGTCAACGAAGTGCTGCTTGCCTCCGGAGCACCGATTGCGGCGATGAACGTGGTGCGAAAGCATCTGTCGGCCATCAAGGGCGGGCGACTGGCTGCGCAAACCAGGGCGCGTGTCGTCAGCCTGATCGTCTCGGACATTCCGGGCGACAACCCCGCCCATGTTGCGTCAGGTCCGACCGTGCCGGACGCCTCCACCCGACACGATGCTCTCGATGTCATCTCACAATATAATCTGAAGCTGCCACAGGCAGCGCTTGATCATCTGAATTCTCCGGCTGCCGATGCCCCACGGCCCGACGATCCTGTCTTTGCGCGACACGAACATCATGTCATCGCGTCGGCGTCCGTCTCGCTTGAAGCTGCTGCGGAACTTGCCCGCTCTTACGGCATCACGCCGGCGATCCTGTCGGATTCCATCGAAGGTGAGGCACGCGATGTGGCGCTGGTGCATGCGGCAATCGCCCGTGAGGTCGCAAGCCGCAACCGGCCGTTTGCAAAACCGGTTGTCATTCTCTCCGGTGGCGAGACGACGGTGACGCTGCGCACCAGGGGTGGCCGGGGTGGACGCAACAGCGAGTTTGCGCTTGCCCTGGCGCTTGCCATTGACGGCGTCGATGGCATTCATGGTCTGGCGGCCGACACTGATGGCATCGATGGCTCGGAAAACAATGCAGGCGCCTATTTCGATGGTGCGACCATCAAGCGTCTTCGTGCGGCCGGGCTCGATCCGCGCCGGATCCTCGATGGCAATGACAGCTATTCGGGTTTTGACGCGATCGGCGATCTGTTCCAAACCGGACCGACCGGTACCAATGTGAACGATTTCAGAGCGATGCTGATTGTCTGATCGTCTGATCGTCTCGACCACCGTCTGCGCTGTCATCGCTTTCGCTGACAGGGATGGCCGCAGGGTGACCTGCGGCGCTGGTGTCGTGATCCCTCTTATGCCGCGGTGACAGCCTGCGGCATATCGACGGTGCGCCAGTCGATGCGGCGCTCAAAGGCCTGGCCGTCCGCGTCGAAGAGGTGGCAATCGGCGATACGGATGCCTGTCGTGACGGGTGTATCGACATGAATTGGCGCGGAACCGGAAAGAAGGGCGCAATAAGGCTCGCCGGTTGGCAGGCTTGCATAGGCAACCGTGTTGATGCCGAGGCGCTCGATGACCGACGGGGTGACGGTGACCTTGAGGTCACCGCCCGTAAGCGTCGTGTGTTCCGGCCGGATGCCGAGCGTCAGCGTGCGCCCGACGATATCGGCGCGTGGCTCGACCGGGAGGGTGACCGTCTGTCCATGGTAGGACACGGTGATGCCCTCCTCCCCGGCCGCCTCGCAGTGCACGGGCAAAAAGTTCATCTTCGGATTGCCGATGAAGCCGGCAACAAAGATGTTCTGCGGCTTGTGGTAAAGTTCCAGCGGCGCACCGACCTGGGCAATGGTGCCGGCGTTCAGCACCACGATGCGGTCGGCCATGGTCATGGCTTCCACCTGATCGTGGGTGACGTAGATCATGGTGGCCTTCAGGTCGCCATGCAGCTTGGAAAGCTCGATGCGCATGTCCGATCGAAGCGCGGCGTCGAGGTTCGACAGCGGTTCGTCGAAGAGAAAGATCTTTGGCTCGCGCACGATGGCGCGGCCGATGGCGACACGCTGGCGCTGGCCGCCGGAGAGCATGCCCGGCTTCTGCTGCAGGCGCTGTTCCAGCTGGAGGATCTTTGCGACCGCGCCGACCTTTTCCTTGATGGTTGTCTCGGGAAGGCCTTCCACGCGCAGCGGAAAGGCGATGTTTTCAAACACCGTCATGTGCGGATAAAGCGCATAGGACTGGAAGACCATGGCAATGCCGCGCTCCACGGGCGGCTTGTCGTTGACCCGTTCGCCATCGATGACGATATCGCCCGACGAGGTGGAATCGAGACCGGCGATCATGCGCAGCAGCGTCGATTTTCCGCAGCCGGAGGGGCCAACGAAGACGACAAATTCGCCGTCCCTGACTTCAAGCTTGATGCTTTTCAGCACCTCGAAGTCACCGTAGAACTTCTGCACGTTATTGAGATAAAGCTGTCCCAAGGTTCTCAGTCTCCGTTCGCCGGAACGAGCGGCCGCGGCGGTAAGGTAAGCGGATGAGGATCGCGACCGGCATGGCCGCGATCCCCGATGGAAAACGGATCTTACTTGTACTGCTCGAGGTCGGCAGCCGCCTTCTTCAAGGCTGCGGCAGGTTCGGCCTTGCCGGTCACGACCGACTGGACCATCTCGATGATGACGTTCTGGAAACCCTTGTAGTCGGTAAACAGCGGCTCAGGCCCACCGAACTTGATGCCGTCGATGAGCGGCTTCCAGAAGGGGTCCTTGGCGACGAATTCATCAACCTTGGCGGAAGGGCGAAGCGGGGTAAGGCCGGCACCTCCCTGCAACTCGTATTCACCCTGCGGACCGGGCGAGGTGATGTATTTGGCAAATTCGATTGCCTTTTCCTCGACGCCGGAGCCCTTGAACACGGCAAGGCTGTCGGTGATGAGGAGCGTGCCTTCACCCTTGGCCGAGGGGCCGAGCGGCAGCGGTGCGATGCCCCAGTTGATCTTGGTCGCTTGGAGACGGGTGGCAGCACCCGAGCCTGCCTGGATCATGCCGACCTTGCCATCGAGGAAGATGGCGCGGATTTCGTTCTGTTCGTAAGCGGTGGCGCCTTCGACGGAATAGGGCGTGATGTCCTTGTAGGCCTGCAGTGCTGCCAGAACTTCCGGGCTGTCGGCAACGATCTTGTCGCCGTCGATCAGCTTGCCATTGTTGGTGTAAACCCAATGCATGAACTGGTGCATGGTGTTGTCAAAGGTTTTGGCCGGCAGGCCGTAACCGGCAATGCCGGTCTTTTCCTTGATCTGCTTGGCAAAGGCGATTTCTTCAGCCCAGGTCTTCGGGGCCTTTTCCGGGTCGAGGCCTGCCTGCTTGAAGAGGTCCTTGTTCCAGTAGAGCGCCTTCGTGGAGAAAGCGACCGGCACGCCCCACTGGTTGCCATCGAAGGTAACGGTATCCACGATGTTCGGATAATAGGTCTTCTTTTCCGCGTCCGTCATCGGCACCGGCACGATGAGGTCGTTCTGGGCAAATTCCTTCAGGGTGCGCGAACCGACATAGGCCATGGCAACAGGGGTGCCCGCGGCAGCAAGCGTTGTTGCCTTGTCCTGGCACTGCGCCCAGCCGACGACTTCCGGCGTGACCTTCCAGCCGGCGTTCTTGCCTTCCCATTCCTTGATGTATTTTTCATGGATCGGGTCGATCTTGTCGCCGCAATAGATCCAGGAGATTTCCTTGTCGGCGGCATGTGCCGCCATGGCGCTCAGCATCGTGGTGCCGGCAAGTGCGACGGCATAGATCCCAGTCTTGATTGAAATGTTCACGGTCATGCTCCCATTCTCTGTGGTTGTTGTTTTATTGTTTCACCGCGCCGGCGGTGAGACCGCTGACGAGATAGCGTTGCAGGAAGAAGATCACGATCATGGCCGGCGTGATGCCGACGAAGCTCGCCGCCATCAACTCGTTCCAGATCACTTCCTGGCGGCCGAAATAGGCATAAAGCCCAACCGGCAAAGGCATGTATTCGCTCTTGGCATTAAAGGTCAGCGCGAAGATGAACTGCTGTGCATAAGACCCGATGAAGGTGGTGATGGCGACCACCGTGATGCCGGGCATGGCAATCGGCAGGATCACGCGGCGCAGCGTATAAAAATGGCTTGCCCCATCCACATAGGCCGCCTCGTCCAGCTCGCGCGGAATGCGCATGATATAGGTGCGCAACAGCCAGATGGCGGACGGTATGAGGAAGGCGACGCCCGGTACGATCATCGCAAAATAGGTGTTGAGGACGCCAAGCGTGCGCATCAGTCGAAACAGCGGGATCAGCAGCACGGCGCCGGAGAACATGTTGACCGCGAGGAAGGCACCGAGCAGCATGCCGCGTCCCTTGAACTCGAAGCGGGCAAAGGCATAAGCCGCCGGCACCACCATCAGCAGCACCACGATGGTGACAATCGAAGAGATGAAGAAGGAGTTGAAGATATAACGCCCGAAACCCGGCACGCTTTCCCACATGGTGCGGTAGGCGGCAAACGAGCCGTTTTCCGGAATGAACCGGTAGGGCGACGAAAACAGCTGGGAAAGCGGTTTCAGCGACACCAGGAACCCTTCGACAAACGGCGACAGCACGAAGGACAGGAAAACGAAGATGCCGCAATAGATGCCGACGATTTCGTACCACTTGTAGCGATTGATCAGCTGCTGGGGCTCTTTCATCATTTCTCTCCGGCAGACAGGCGGCTGGTGACGCGGAAATAGCAAAGGCAGAAGATCGACAGGAAGATGCAGATCATCACCGCGCGCGCTGCCCCTTCCCCGTATTTCTTCGAGCCGATGGCGGTGCGATAGGTATCGATGATCATCGTGGTCGTTTCGCCGTTCGGACCACCCTGCGTCAGGATCCAGATGATGTCGAAGGAATTGAACGTCGAGATCAGCGACAGCATCGACATGGTGATCATGGCGGGCACGAGAAGCGGCAGCGTGATGCGACGGAAGCGGTAGAAGCGCCCTGCCCCGTCGGTCCAGGCAGCTTCATAGAGATCCTGCGGGATCGACTGCATGGCGGCCAGCATGTAAAGCGTCACCATCGGCACGCCGATCCAGACGTCGGTGATGACGGTTGCCCAGAAGGCGGTCGAGCCCTGCGCGAGGAAGGCGACCGGTCCATCGACCACGCCGGCGCGCTGCAACAGGCCGGAAATCATGCCGAACTGGCCGTTATACATCCAGCCCCACATGAAGATGCCGATGGCCATGGGCACGATCCACGGCGGCATGGTGAGCACGCGAAACAGCGCGCGGCCGGGCACGGCCGCATTCAGCATGGAGGCGCCAAAAGTGCCGATGACCATCTTGATCGACACCGAGAAGAAGGTCCACACGAAGGTGCGCGTGATGACTTCGGCAAAGGTGGCGTTGAAGATCTTGTCGTAATTGTCCCAGCCGACCCAGTTCGTCACCTTCTTCAGCGAGGCGTCTGTGAAGGAGAGGATGAACGTATCGACCAGCGGATAGGCAACGATGGTCAAGACATAAAGAAGGGCCGGCGCCAGCAGCAACCAGGCAAAGATGACAGCGCTTCGTCTGGCATGCATGGAGCTTCTCCCCTCACGCGGTTTTCGTCTTGAGGGAATGCCCGTGGAGGCAGGTATCGTAGCGCTCCCAGACGGGGGCGAGATCGACCACCTTGCGGCCGGCCCTTGCCTCATCCATGGCAAGCGCCAGAATGCCGGCCTCGATGGCATCAAGGGCAGAAACCGGCAGGGTGGCACCGGTCGTCACATGGGCAAACACGTCGGCCGCCATCTGTTCGTCGGCGCCGTAGTGATGCGAGGTGGCCGACGGCGCCTGATACGTGTTTCCGACACGTTTTTCGCTGGTATGGGCATCATGCACGTCGAGGAAGCCGCGGACGAAATCGCCCTCGGCCATGCCCTTGGAGCCGATCACGCAGAAGCGTCGGAATTCGTCGGGCACGTTGAGATTGGTGTGGAAGGTCATCGATGCCCCACCTTCGTATTCGACGATGGCAGTCTGGTAATCGATGATGTCGCCGTCGCTGTCGAACACCTTGTCGGAGCCCATCCAGCCGCTCGGCTTCTTGTGGTAAATTTCGAGATCGTTGACGCCGGAATTTTGCGGCGCATTGCCCGGCACAAAGCTCTTGCGGCCGCCAAAGCTTGCGACAAAACGCGGACGCTGGCCGACGACACCGTTATAGAGGTCGAGGTCGTGGCAGCATTTTTCCAGCATGAAACCGCCCGCATAATGGCCGTAGCGGCGCCAGTCGCGCATGAAGAAGGCGCCGTGATAAGGCGCGATATGCTCGGACGCCTCGATGGACACGACATCGCCGAGAAGGCCCTTGGCCTGGGCTTCCCGGAGGTCGCGATAAAGCGGCGAATAGCGCAGCACGAGACCAACCAGCAGCCGGTCATGGCCATAGGTATTAAGGAGCGAGGCCAGCGCATAACTTTCCTCGATCGACACCACGATCGGCTTTTCGGTGAAGACGGTAAGACCGGCTTCGAGCCCGATGCGGATATGCTCCAGATGCAGGTGATTGGGCGAGCCGATCATCAGGAGATCGAACGTTTCAGCGGCAATCAGTTCCTGAGGGGTGGAATAGGCATTGCCGGGCGAGATGCCGGCCTCCGTCAGGCGCGGCAGACCTGCCGGCGCTGGATCGACATAACCGACGATCTCGAAATCCGGATCGATATCCTTGAATGCGCATCCGAGATAGCCCAGTCGGAATCCGAGCCCGATAATGGCGACCTTCATAGTGGCCTGTTCCCTGTTTTCGTAATTATTTTTCTTAGCCTGTGGCAGATGCCGGATTTCGTCAACCAAAAAACGCCCGTTGGCAAATTTCCTGAAATTCCTTTTCATGGCTCGGCGCGTGTTGCGCGTCTCGCATCTTGAAGAGGCCTTGCAGGTCCCTGGTCGTTGTTGCTGCCCGTCATTCTGTCCAGTCGTTGGAAAGACAATACCAAAAAAATGCCAATCGTCTACCGGTTCCAGCATAAAAATTCAAAACCGGTTGTTTTTGCCCGAGAGGGTGAGGTAAATCAGTGATTACGCACGACGTTGAGGACTGGAATAAAACCATTTGCGGATTTGGTATCGCGTTGGTATTGTCCTGCTTTACGAAACGGCAGGTGAGCAGCGCGAATTGCAGGGGACGGCAGACAGCCGCGATCTCTCTTTTCGAGCGCGAAAGGAGGATCGGCATGGCAATGGAGGAGGTTCTGCCGCTGGCGCAGCTCCAGGCTGTGCGCGGTGGCCCGCTTTATCTCAAGCTGAAGAACATGATCGAAGACGCTGTGGTGTCCGGTCGCCTGAAGCACGGCGATGCCCTCCCGGCCGAGCGCGACATTGCCGATGAGGCGGCGATTTCGCGCGTGACGGTGCGCAAGGCCATCGATGATCTCGTCGATCAGGGGCTTCTGGTGCGCCGTCGCGGTTCCGGCACGTTCGTGGTGAAACCGGTGCCGCGCATGCAGCAGGCGCTGACGCGGCTGACCTCCTTTTCCGAAGACATGCGCCGTCGTGGCATGGTGCCCGGCTCGCGTTGGCTGGATCGTGGCATTTTCGAACCGACCTCCGAGGAAACCATGACGCTGGGGCTTGCCGGTTCGGCGCGCGTGGCCCGGCTGACGCGCCTGCGCACGGCAAACGACATGCCGATTGCGCTGGAGCGGACAAGCCTTGCCGACGACATGCTGCCCGATCCCGATCTCGTCGAAAACTCGCTCTATCAGGCGCTTGCGCAGCGCAACATCCAGCCGGTGCGCGCAAACCAGCGTATCTGCGCGGTGCTGCTGAAGGACGAGGAGACCGAGCTTCTGGGCGTCCCGCCCGGCTCGGCAGCGCTTTCCGTCCAGCGTATCGCCTATCTTGAAGGCGGGCGCGTGATGGAAGTTTCGACCGCCCTTTATCGCAGCGACGCCTATGATCTCGTCGCAGAACTCACCATCGGCGCCTGACGCCACGCCCAATCCGAAAGGCTTTTTCATGACTTCCATCATGCGCCAGGAGATCGACCAGATCCCGGCCGTCGCCGCAAACCTTCTTGCCACCAGCCATGCAGCCATCGAGGCGGCGGGCAAGGCTCTGCGCGAGCGTGATCCCGCTGTCGTCGTCACCATCGCGCGCGGCTCTTCGGATCATGCGGCGCATTTTTTGAAATACGCCATCGAACTGGAGCTTGGCATCCCGGTCGCCTCGCTCGGGCCATCGCTGAGTTCCATCTATGAGGCGCCGCTGCGGCTGGAGCGGGCGGCCGCCATTGCGGTCTCGCAGTCGGGCGCAAGCCCTGACATCGTATCCCTGGCAAAAACCGCAAAGGCCGGCGGGGCGGTGACGATTGCGCTGGCCAATACGGTCCCCTCCCCGCTTGCCGATGCTGCAACCATGGCCATCGAGATCAAGGCCGGCCCGGAAATTGCCGTTGCCGCGACGAAATCCTTCGTGAATTCCATTGTCACCGGTCTTGCCATTCTGGCAGCCTGGAAGGGCGATGCGGTGCTGGCAAAGGCGGTGGCCGATCTGCCGGCGCATTTTGAAAAGGCACTGTCGCTGGACTGGAGCGCGCTGGTGGAGCCGCTCGCCACGTGCGATTCGCTTTACATGCTGGGCCGCGGCCCTTCCCTGGCGATTGCCTCGGAGGCGGCGCTGAAATGCAAGGAAACCTGCGAACTGCATGCGGAGGCCTATTCCTCCGCCGAGGTTCTGCACGGCCCGGTCTCGCTGGTTGCGGCGAATTTTCCGATCATCGCCTTTGCCGCCCGCGACAAGGCCGAAGCGTCCGTTGCCGAGACCGCCTCGCGGCTGGTCGAAAAGAATGCCGCGATCTACCTCACGTCCAGCCGCGGCAACGGACCTGCGGTCCTGCCGGTGGTGGAAACCGGGCATCCGCTGACCGATGCGCTCTGCCTCATCATTCCCTATTACGGCATGGTGGAGGCGCTCTCGCTTCGGCGCGGGTTCAACCCCGACAAGCCGGCGGCCCTGAAGAAAGTGACGGAGACGCGATGAGCACGCCGTTCCAGCCTGCCGACATGCAGCCCACGGACATGATGGTGACAGGTGGCCGGATCTTCGATGGCCACCGCTTTCTGGAAAAGCATGTGCTTCTGGTGGCGGCCGGCAAGATCGCCGCCATTCTGCCTGAAGATGTCGCCTTGCCCCCCCTGCCCCACATCGATGCCAAGGGCGCACTGATTGCGGCCGGTTTCATCGACCTGCAGGTGAACGGCGGTGGCGGTGTGCTGCTCAACAACCAGCCGACCATCGAGGGCATTGCCACCATCTGCGCGGCCCACGCGCGGTTCGGGACGACGGCATTGATGGCCACATTGATCACTGACACCGTGGACCTGCGAACGGCTGTCCTTTCCGCCGGCTGCACGGCGCACGAAAACCGTATCCCCGGTTTTCTTGGCCTGCATCTGGAAGGCCCGCATCTTTCCATCGCGCGCAAGGGAACGCATGATCCCGCCCTGATCCGCCCGATGACGCAGGCTGACCTTGCCGTTCTCATCGAAGCGGCGGGCGCGTTCGGCAAGGCGCTGATCACCATTGCTCCGGAAAACGTCACGCCGCAGCAGGTGAACAGGTTGAAAGCTGCCGGTTATGTGGTGAGCCTTGGCCATACCGATGTCGATGCGGTAACAGCCATTGCCTATGCCGATGCGGGAGCCTCGATGGTGACCCACCTGTTCAACGCGATGAGCCAGCTCGGCAATCGTGAGCCGGGCGTTGTCGGGGCAGCGCTGGGCGACGGGCGGTTGTCCTGCGGCTTGATTGCCGATGGATTTCATGTTGATCCGCTCTCGATGGCCATTGCGCTGCGCGCCAAGCAGGGGCCAGCCAGGATTTTTCTCGTGACGGACGCCATGTCGACGATCGGCACTGATGAGACGGGCTTTGCGTTGAACGGTCGTCAGGTCTACCGTCGCGACGGACGCCTGACGCTTGCCGATGGCACGCTTGCAGGCGCTGATATCGACATGCTGTCCTGCGTGCGTTTCGTGCATGAGAGGCTGAGCCTTCCGCTTGCCGATGCGCTCAACATGGCCTCTCTTTATCCGGCAGAAGCCATTGGCGCAGACACGAAGGGACAGTTGATGGCGGGCAGGGATGCGGATTTTATCATGCTGGACGACAAGCTCGGTTTGCTTTCCACCTGGATCGGCGGACAGTGCGTTTACACCGCATGCCAAGAGATTGCCCGGTCATGATCGTCTGTTTCGACATCGGTGGCACGGCCATCAAGGGAGCGCTGGCCTGGTCGCCACAGGATATCCGCCCGGTGCCGCGCCAGCCGACGCCGCTGCATGATTTCGATGCCTTCGTTGCCACCATGCGCTCCGTCATCGATCTTTCGCCGGAAAAGCCTGATTGCGTGGCGCTTTCGATTGCCGGCATCATCGACCCCGACAGTCGGCGTGCGGTCGTCGCCAACGTGCCCTGCATCCATGGGCGACTGTTGCAGGAGGATCTGCAGGCAGCACTCGGCCTGCCGGTGAAGATTGCCAATGATGCCGACAGCTTTGTGCTGGCGGAAGCCGGTATCGGTGCCGGGCGGGGCCACCGCGTTGTGTTCGGGGTTATTCTCGGCACTGGCGTCGGGGGTGGCCTGGTGATCGATGGCAGGCTGATCAACAGCGAGGGTGGCTTTGCCGGGGAATGGGGCCATGCGCCGGTTGCGGCAACGCAGGCCGGAAACCCGCCGGCCCAGCTGCCGCGTTTCCGCTGCGGCTGCGGCCTCGACGGATGTATCGATGCGGTGTGCAGCGCGCGTGGCATGGAAAAGCTGCACGCCCATCTGCACGGGACGACGTTGACCAGCGAAGAGATCATCACGGCCTGGCAGCGACAGGAGGCGGATGCCTCCCGCACCATCGACATCTATGTCGATGTGCTGGCCTCACCGCTGGCGCTGGTAGCCAATATCACGGGGGCTACCATCATGCCGGTTGGCGGGGGGCTGTCCAATTCGCTGGCACTGCTGGGCGAGATCGACCGTGCGGTACGAGCCCGCATCCTGCGCAAGTTCGACCGCCCTCTCGTGGTGAAGGCCGAATGCCAGATCGAGCCGGGGCTGATCGGCGCAGCAATCCTCGGCCTTGCCGCGACGGCCACGGTGTGAGCAACACGGGGTGGTCGCGTCAGCTTCCCCTCCCCTTTTCGCCTCTGGTGTCGTAACACTGCGCGCAGCGTGACGTCGGTGGACTTGTCGCCAGATGACGAGGCCTTTTTCGGACGGCGAGTACGCGGCCAGATAGCGCGTCTCTTTCCTATGACGTGACGTGATGCCCTCCCTTCGCTCCAAAGCATCTTGCGTCAAATCGGTATTGCGGGCCTTATGCTGTTGTCGGGCGTGCCCTGTGATGTCGATGCTCGCCGCGTGATGGGGCGATGCTTGGATGAGAATCGGGCCGGGACAAGCCATGGCACCCGAGAATCACGGCCTTCCCCCTCCTCCGATTCTTCGCTAAAAGAGCTTTGGCCCCGCGATCCGGCCTGTTGTTGGCGCGATTGTCAGCTGACAATTGAATCAAATCCCTGAAAACCCTGTATAAAATTCCCGCATCCGGCCGGTCGACCAAAAACTGCTTGACGCCAACACAGACTCGGCCCCTATTTGCGATAACCTTACCAATTTACCGGGTTTTCCGTGAATGCCGAACAAGAACGCAATTGCCGACAAAATGAGAAAGCCCGAAACGCTTTCGATCGATGAGACGATCGGTAATGATTCCGCGATTTTGAGCGGGCAGTTGCAGATCCTTTTCGAAAAGCTGTTCTCGCCCAACGCCCGCAAGGAGCTGCGCCGGTTCAGCAGTACCGAAGTCGCACGCCTTCTCGGCGTCACCGACAGTTATGTGCGCCATCTGGCAGCACAGGAAGAAACCGTCTCTTCCGAAAAGACGGCGTCTGGCCGGCGCACATTTTCTCTGGAAGAGATCAATGCCATCCGCCGGCATCTCGGCAAGACCAAGCCCGCCTATCTGCCGGGCCGTCGCCCGGGCGACCATCTGCAGGTTATTGCCGTCACCAATTTCAAGGGCGGGTCGGGCAAGACGACCACCGCCATTCATGTCGCCCAGTATCTGGCGCTGCGCGGTTACCGGGTGTTGGCCGTCGATCTTGATCCGCAGGCCTCTATGTCGGCGATGCTGGGGTTCCAGCCGGAATTCGACGTCAACGACAACGAGACGCTGTACGGCGCAATCCGCTATGACGAACATCGGCGCGCTGTGGACGAGGTGGTGCGGGAAACCTATTTCCCCGGTCTCGATCTGATCCCCGGCAATCTGGAACTGCACGAGTTCGAGCACGATACACCGCGCGCGCTCGCCGATAATGACCGCACTGATACCGACATGTTCTTCATGCGGGTGGGCAATGCGCTTGCCTCGCTTGACGATCGTTATGATGTGGTGGTGATCGACTGCCCGCCGACGCTCGGTTTTCTGACGCTTTCGGCTTTGTGTGCGGCAACCTCGGTTCTCATCACCGTACATCCGCAGATGCTGGATGTCGCATCGATGAACCAGTTTCTCGCGATGACGTCCGATCTGCTCGCCGTCGTAAAGGAAGCTGGCGGCAATCTGCAATACGACTGGATGCGCTACCTGGTGACACGCTACGAGGCCAATGATGGCCCGCAGGCGCAGATCGTGGCCTTCCTGCGCAGCCTGTTTAATGAGCGGGTGCTGACCTCGATGATGGTCAAATCCACCGCAGTCTCGGATGCGGGACTGTCAAAGCAGACGATCTATGAGGCTGGTCGCGAAACCATGCACCGCCAGACCTACGACCGCGCGGTCGAGGCGATGGACGGTGTCAATGGTGAAGTCGAGCAGTTGATTCGCAGTGCATGGGGACGAGCATGAAGGGACGCGACATCCTGAAGGGCATGGTGGGCTCCACCGACCCGAAGAAGCTCGATCAGAGCCCGCAACAGGCTCATCGCCCGGCAGGTGCCGTGCGGGCGATGAACATGTCTCTCGGACGTCTCAACGAGGAAGCGGCGGCCGCCAAGGTGTTGCGCGAAACCATTGCCCAGGGCGATCGGGTGGTGGAGCTTGATCCGGCGCAGGTGGAAGCGGCCTTCATCCAGGACCGCATTCCCGTACGTCTTGACGTGACGCTGGAGGCGCTGAAGGCATCCATCCGCGAGAATGGCCAGCAGGTGCCGATCCTTGTTCGTCCGCATCCGGACAAACCAAAACTCTACCAGGCCGCCTATGGTCACCGGCGTCTGCGTGCGGCAAGCGAGCTTGGGCTGAAGGTGAAGGCAGTCATCCGCCAGCTGACGGATGAGGAGTTGATCCTTGCGCAGGGCCAGGAAAATGGTCAGCGCGTCGATTTGAGCTTCATCGAGCGGTCGCTTTTTGCCCGGCGGATGGACGAGCATGGCTTCGATCGTGAAACGATCGCGCAGGCGCTGTCCGTCGACAAACCGGAAGTGTCCCGCCTGTTGCAGGTGGCACAGGCGGTTCCGGACGATATTATCCTGGCCATTGGCCCGGCACCCAAAATCGGCCGGCCGCGCTGGCTGGCGCTTGCAGACCGTCTGAAGACTGCGCCACTCGCCCGCAAGGCCGTGACGCTGACATCTGCAGAGGAATTTGGCGCGGCAGACAGCAATGATCGGTTTGCCAGCCTCTGGGCCGCGCTGAACGAGGCAGCACCAGAGCAGAAGAGCAGGCTTTCCGATGAGCCGGTCAAGACCCGCAAGGGTGCCGTTCTTGCGACGCTGTCCCGCTCGGGCAGGGGGGCAAAACTTGCCATCCGTTCGCAGGCCTTTGCCGCTTTCATGGCGGAACGCATGCCGCAGCTGGTGGCCGAATTTGAAGAACAGGACGCGCAGACATCAGGCGACTAGCCTGATTGTCAGCTGACAATGGCAGCCTTTTAGAAGAGGCGAGCCGGAATGACAGATCACAGGTTCAGCCCGCTCATCACGAACGGATTGATCATACGCCACAATGAAACAGGAGACTTGAACCGCAAAAGAAAAAGGCCCCCAAGCGACTGACGTCGTGGAAGCCCTTCTCGATCTGTAGCAAGTTGAGAATCGCATTTCCCCGAATCGCTGTCAAGCTTTTACAGCCGTCTGTTTTGACGGGCCGGGATCTTTTGCCTGTTTGAAGGTGAAGGACAATGCAGACGCATGGAGTGACGACGCCCTTTGGGCGGCGTGGGGTTTCGCTTGCGCTCGTGAAAGGGCAAATGCAGGCAGAGGACATCCGCGCCGGCAAGGTGGTGGACAAATGGAAGCTGTTTCGCGATGTCGCGGAAGCGCGCGAAAAACTGGGACTACAGGATCGAAGCCTTGCGGTGCTGAACGCGCTTCTGAGCTTTTATCCAGAAACCGACCTTTGCCAGGAAAAGGGGCTCGTGGTGTTTCCCTCCAACGAGCAGCTGAGCCTTCGCGCCCACGGCATTGCGGGCACAACACTGCGCCGGCATCTGGCAGCGCTGGTCGACGCAGGACTTCTCCATCGCCGCGATAGCCCGAATGGCAAACGTTATGTGCGCCGGGAGGCCGGGGGCAAGATCGAGCAGGCCTTCGGTTTCAGCCTGGCACCGCTTCTGTTGCGCTCGGAAGAGTTTGCCCATCTGGCGCAATCGGTCGCTGCCGAACGGCGGGCGCTGTCGCAGGCGCGTGAAGCACTGACGATCTGCCGTCGCGATATCCGCAAGCTGATTACGGCTGCCATCGAAGAGGGGGCGTCGGGCAATTGGGATGTGGTCGAGAGCCATTATATCGCGCTTGTCGCCCGCCTTCCGCGCCGCGCCGATCTCGCATCGGTGACTGAAATCCTGGAAGACATGCAGATGTTGCGCGAGGAAGTACTCAACATCCTGGAAATACAGCTGAAAAGCCAAAAAACAGACGTCAGTGCCATCCATTCTGGCTATCACATACAGAATTCAAAACCCGAATCCTTTAATGAACTTGAACCCGCTTTAGAAAAAAAGCAGGGCGAAAACCCGAATGATGGCCAGACACGGCAAGCCGGGCCGACAGGGGAGCGACCTGCAGAAAGCCAAACGAACGGATCGACCTCCGCAACCGAGGGCGCGTCCGGTTCCGCCGGCAATCCGGTCGGCCAGCATGATCGGGGCCTGCGTGAAAAGCTCGCCAAGCGGTTAAAACCGCTGCCCTTGCCAATGGTGCTGAAAGCCTGCCCGCAGATCCTGGATTACGGGCCGGACGGCGATATCCGCAGCTGGCGTGATCTTCTGGTCGCCGCCGTTGTTACCCGCTCGATGCTCGGCGTCAGCCCGTCGGCCTATCAGAACGCCTGCGAAATCCTCGGGGCTGAAAATGCTGCTATCGTCATGGCCTGCATTCTGGAACGGGCCGGGCAGATCAATTCCGCCGGCGGTTACCTGCGCGATCTGACGCGAAAAGCCGAACGCGGTGACTTCTCGCTTGCGCCCATGGTCATGGCGCTGATGAGACAGAACGGCGGAAGTGAACGGAAAACCGGCTGAGGGCAGGCGGTTATCTTTGCCGGACGCATTTCGAGGTAGCGGCTTGGGAGGGTCGATTTTTATCATGCGGTCAGGCAAGGATCTGGCACCTCATCGTTTTCCGGTGCGGCTTTTCAGGCGGACGGGCAGCAGGTCAGGTTACGAGGAAGGCCAGATGTGGCGGTATCCGGCCCTAGGTGCGACTGTGGCCTTTGGGACATAGCAGTCAAAAGATGGCCTGAAATTTTATCGCGCATTGTTCAGAACACAAAGGGCGTGCGCTTTGTCGTAAATTATCACCTGATACCGCGCATAGCCCTTGGTCTGGTCGATTGGAAAGCGAGTTTTGTCCAGGCTCTCGCCTCGGATCGGCTTTGCTCCAAACCGCTGAGATCAATAAAAGCGCGCTGAAGCGCCTCATGACCTTCCAGCACAGAAAGCGAGCCTGTCTCCATCTTCTTCATGTCGCGGTTATACTGCGATCAAGAGTGACCTAGATGCTTGCAGGGTTGAAGCAATGGCCTCCAATTCTCCTATCCGGTTCCAAAGCGGATTGATGCTCCAGGTGTCGTGGTCGGCACGACAGGAGCGGTGAAGGACCTGCTCATTGGTGTAAGCGGTGTGGCCGACCTGACTTTGGAGGATGATCTCACCTCTAACAGTGTCACGCTGGGTTATGATGCCGGCTCTTCCGGCACCCTTACGGTGTCCGGTGGGACTGGAAGCGTGTGGGCCAACAGTTCTGCCATCTATGTGGGCCATGGTGGAACAGGTGAGGTTGATATTCTGGACGGCTCTGCCGTTTCATCCGTTGATGTCTATCTGGGCTCGGCGGCAGGTGGTGTCGGCACGGTACAGCTGGAAGATGGCGCAGAACTCACCGCGACGGGCGCGATCTATGTCGGCTATGGCGGGGACGCAACCAGTGGCGGCACGGGATATCTGAACATCTATTCCGGTTCCACTGTCACCAGTGCCAGCGCAAACATTGCGGACGGGAACAATACCCAAGGTACGGTCGTGGTTGATGGTACCGGGTCTCTCTTTGACAATTCCGGGACAATGGTGGTTGGCGGCGGCGGCCTTGGGTTGCTGACTGTGACGGATGGCGGTGCTGTCGAAACGGGGAGCCTCTCCATCGGCAGCCTTGCGACGGCATCCGGCAGCAAGGTGACGATTGACGGAGCAGAGAGCAGCCTCACCGTTACCGGTGACGTCAACATTGCAAGCGCTACGGATGCAGAACTTGAGCTGAAAAACGGTGCTTCGGCAACCGTGGGAGCGGTCAAGCTCGGTATCACCACATCAGGGGATGGCAGTCTCATCGTTAATGATTCAGACCTTGACGTTACCGGCCGTGTTTTTGTCGGCCAGGAGGGAGAAGGCAAACTTGAGATCACCAACACGGGTACCGTCGATGCGGCAGGCGCAATCATCGGCTGGTATGCGGGCAGTACGGGTGAAGCGACGGTCGATGGTGCCGGTAGCCGCTTTGATAATACGGCCGAACTCTATGTCGGCAATGAGGGGTCTGGGTCGCTCACCGTATCAGCCGGCGGTGTCGTCACCAGTACAGCGGGTTATGTGGGCACCGTCACAGGTTCAACCGGGCAGATCACCGTAACAGGCGCCGGCTCGCGCTGGGATATGAGCAGTACGTTCATTGTCGGTTACCAATCGGCCACCGAAGGCGTCGTGACCATTTCTGCAGGGGGTGTGATCGATGGATTGCAGGGAACACTCGGCGATCTCTCCGGCTCTGTGGGGCGCATGTCGGTGACAGGGACAGGCTCCACCTGGAGTGCCCATACCGATTCGAGCATTCAGTATTCCGGCGATCTGAACGTCGGCCGTTTTGGGGAAGGATACCTCACGGTCGCAAGCGGCGGTTCAGTATCCGGCCGCATGCTTCATATCGGCAACGAAGCAGGGTCCTTCGGGCAGGTGACACTGACGGGTGCAGGCTCCAGCATCAATGTCACCGATCAATTGTCTGTCGGCCTTGAAGGAGATGGATCGCTTGATGTTAGCAATGGTGCCGTCATCCAGGCTGACCGGATCGTGATTGCCGGCGATGCTGCCTCCGAGGGTACCTTGACCATTGGCACAGCAGCAGGCGCCATCAACACCAACAGCGTGTCCTTCGGCGATGGCACCGGCAAAATCGTTTTTGATCACAGCGACAACCACTACACGTTTGCGGCGGATGTCGACGGTAACGGCACGCTGGAATTCGATTCCGGCTCGACCTATCTGACGGGCGACTACACGGATTTTACCGGCAGCCTGCAGATATCGGGCGGTTTCGTATCTGTGGATACCGCGACGCTTTCGGTCGTGACGGATGTTGAGGCTGGTGCAACGCTTGGCGGTTCGGGAAAGATGGGCAATGTCAGTGTTGCCAGTGGCGGTACGGTTGCTCCCGGCAATTCCATCGGCACGCTGACGGTGGCCGATATCAACTTCGCCTCGGGTTCGACCTATTCCGTGGAGATCGATCAGACGGGGGCGAGCGATCTTCTGCACGCGACGGGGATCGCCTCGATCAGTTCCGGTGCGCTGGTGCATTTTGAGCCAGAAAATGGCACGGACGATGGCAGCGCTTACACGATCGGCACCCGCTATACGATTATCACCGCGGATGGCGGCATCAGCGGCACCTTCGGTTCGCTGACGGACAGCTTTGCCTTCCTCGACGGGGTCCTCGCTTACGATGCCAACAATGTCTACCTGACCCTTGCCCGCAACGGCGTGAACTTTGCAAGCCTTGGCAGAACCGGCAACCAGCGCGCCGTCGGTGCAGCCTTCGATGTGATGGCAACCGGTGGATCTCTGTGGAATGCCGTTGCAACATTGACCGATGCAGCGGTGCCCGGCGCCTATGATCAGCTCTCGGGTGAAAGCCATGCATCGCTTCGCGGCGTCCTTTTGGAGGACAGCGCATTTTTGCGCGACGGGCTCATGGACCGTCTTTCACAGGGCGACGGCAGTGACGGCCGCGGCTTCTGGATGTCGGCCTTCGGCGGTTGGCGTGACGGGGGAGGGGACGGCAACGCGGCCGATATTCGCCGAAACACCGGCGGCTTCGTTACGGGCCTCGACGGTGACCTGACGGATGGCTGGCGCCTTGGCTTGGCCACCGCTTACAGCCGCACCAGCGTCGATGTGGATGGCCGCTCAAGCCATGCGACTGCCGACAATTATTCGCTCGGGATTTATGGCGGCGGTGCTGTGGGCGGTGTCGATCTGCGGCTTGGCGGCAGCTATACGATGCATCAGATCAACACGGACCGAACCGTGGACTTCAACGGCCTGAGCAACAGGCTGAGCGCCGACTATGATGGTGGCACGGCACAGATATTTGCTGAGGCAAGCGTTTCGATCGAGGCAGGCGGTATCAAATTTTCCCCGTTCGCGGGGCTTGCCCATGTGCGCACGCATACGGACGGTTTTGATGAAACAGGCGGGGATGCCGCACTGTCCGTCGCAGACAACCACGACGCCCTCACCTATGCCACCATGGGCTTGCGTGCTCAAACACCGCTTGAGCTTGCTGGCATGGCAGCCACCTTGCACGGTCAACTTGCCTGGCGCCACGCCTTTGGTGATGAGACGCCAGGTTCAATCAACCGCTTCGCGACGGGCGAAACATTCTCCGTTTCCGGCACCCCGATTGCCCGCGACGTTGCCCTTCTCGGTGCAGCTGTTTCCCTGCCCGTCTCCGATGGCGCAAGCTTTGGTCTGTCTTATGCAGCTCAAGCGGGAGAAGGGGACTGGCAGAACCAGATAAAGGCGCGGTTTGACGTCCGGTTCTGACGGTTTCGTGCCCGCGGTCACCAAGCGCGTGGCGCAGTGCGCCTGAGCGGGCAAGGTACATCTGAAAGAGTTGATGCGCATCGAGCCGCTGTCGGTGCTGCCGCAGCTGGCAGCGGATATTGTGGATGGCCGTATCCGGGGCCGTGTCGTGCTGTGCATCGACGGCTGACCCCGGTTGGCGTGCGCTTCAGAGGGCGGAAAGCTTGCCGGTGGTGAGGAGAGCGATGATGGCAAGGCCGATGACAACGCGGTAATAGACGAAGGGCAGGTAGTTGCGGGTGGAGACCAGCTTCAGGAAAAAGACGATCACCGCGTAACCGACCACGAAGGAAATCAGCGTGGCAAGCGCCGTCTGGCCGGCACCCACCGGGTTGTCCTGCCCGATGCTTTTAAACAACTGGTAAAAACCGGAACCGAAAACGGCGGGCACTGCGAGCAGGAACGAATACCGTGCCGCCGCTTCGCGCGTATAACCCATCAGAAGGCCGGCGCTGATTGTGCCGCCCGAGCGGGAGACGCCCGGAATAAGCGCCATGGCCTGGGCAAACCCGAAAATGATGCCGTCGCGCCAGGTGAGGTGGTCCAGCGTGCGCGCCTTTGTGCCGATCCGGTCGGCAAGGCCAAGGATGATGCCGAACACGATGAGCGCGGTGGCTGTGATATAAAGATTGCGCAGGCCATGCTCGATCTGGTCCTTGAACAGCAGGCCGAGCACGATGATGGGCAAGGATCCAAGGATGATCAGCCAGCCCATGCGGGCGTCCTTGTCATCATGGGGTGCGCGCAGAATGTTTTGGCGCAGCCATGCGGTAGCGATACGCATGATATCTGACCAGAAATAGACAAGCACCGCCGCTTCCGTGCCGATTTGCGTGATGGCGGTGAAGGCTGCCCCGGGATCGGCCCCGGAGGGCAAAAATTCGCCGGCGATGCGCAGATGTGCGCTCGATGATACCGGCAGGAATTCCGTCAGGCCCTGTATCAGGCCCAGGATTGCTGCATCCGTCCAGCTTACCGTCATGTGGCAGTCTCTCCTGTTGCCGGTCCTCTTCTTTCGGGGAAGGCCGGTTATTGCGCGCGTGTTCCTCCCGAACTCTCACCGCTCTTTTGTCAAAGGCGTTCTGCGATGGCAAGGATGCGCCGACAAACGACCGTCAGCTCCCGATCCGCCATCAGGGAGAACCGTTTGTGCCGTGATAAGGGAAATGCAGGCCAAGACAAAAATCATGCCTTGCTTTGGCCACGCGATTGATGCAGTGCCCCACGAAAGGCCTGTTGTTCCAAAAGGTCCGGAAAAATCCGGCATCGGAGCCGAAACCGGCGGGAACTGCTTGGTGTATTATAGTAAAGACATGAACGTGCGGGCCAAAATGACTGTCGCGATAGGCAAGCGGGTGGTGTTGCACTTTCCCGGCTTTGAAAAAATGACCACGGCCGGCCACCATGGCCGCTTCCTGCGGACCGCCGCGCATATGGCAAATGTTTGGGGATTTTCCGCCGATATAGGGCCCCTTGCTGCCGATGCCTCGGGCGCAGGTTTTACCGTCGTTGCCGGATCGGACAATTGGCAAACGACCAGCCGGATCCACATCTGCGACCATGATACCCTTGTCGATGAACTCGCCGAACGCCCGCTGGCCAACCGCCTGCTGACCGGTTTCAGGAGCGCCGCACAGGTCGTTATTCAAGGCGGGCTTGCCGGTTATTTCCGCCATGGCTGGCGGTTCGCGCTGTTTTTCCTTTTTCCATTCCTCCTGATGCTGTCAGGCATCGGCATCAGTCTCGGTCTGGCGGCTCTGCCGCAATGGCTTTCCCTCGCGCACTGGCATTACCTCTGGAGCCTGCCGCTGGCAGGCGCCTTCTTCCGTTATGCGGTGCTGCCGTTTGCGGAGCGGTTTTACACGCTGCATCTGTTTTCGGATTGGGAAATGGCCGTCGCGGTTGCCAGTGGTAAAACGTCGAGCGTGGAACGGTATCTTGAAGATCGTGTGGAGACGTTGCGGCGTGCGCTCGAGGAAGAGGCGGACGAATATGTCATCAGTTCGCACAGCATGGGCTCAAGCCTTGCCGTGCAGGTGCTGGGCATGCTGCTGGAACGGCAACCGCAGGCGCTTGTCGGCAAGCGGGTGGTGTTCGTGACGCTTGGCGGAGCCATTCTGCAATGCGCGCTCTTACGCTCCGCAACGGACCTGCGCCGGCGCGTCGGCCTTATTGCGCGGACACCGGAAGTATCGTGGCTGGAAGTGCAGTGCCTGACCGATCCGATCAATTTCTACAAGTCGCGGGTCGTCGCCGTCACCGGCCATCCATCGGCTCCGCAGGCAGCGCTTGTCACCATCCGCGTGAAGCACCTCTTGTCGCCGGAGCGTTACGCGCGCATCAAGCGCGATTTTCTGCGCGTTCACCGGCAATATGTGCTTAACGCCGACAGGAGGGGCTCGTTCGATTTCACGCTGCTGACGTCAGGGCCATTCCCGGCTGCACTGACCACTGATTATGCGGCCCGCTCGTTTCAAGACCTGGTCCCGGCATTGAATGCCGTGGAAAATGCATCAGCGTCCGGCGTTCCCTAAGGAAGGGCAGGGCGACGCCTTGAGCGGCGTCGCCCGCGTTTGTCAGAGCAGTTTTTCCAGCGTGATCGGCAGGTCGCGGACCCGTTTGCCGGTGGCGTGGAAGACGGCATTGGCGATGGCTGGCGCCACGCCAACAATGCCCACTTCGCCGACGCCCTTGCCGCCGAGCACGGAGGCTTCGAAATCCGGTTCTCCAACCGACAGGATCTCGATCAGCGGCACGTCGGCATTGGTCGGCACGAGGTAATCGCCGAGATTGTTGTTGACGACGCGGCCGTTGCGCGGATCGACCAGCCCTTCCTCGAGAAGCGCCTGGCCGATGCCCATGATGATGCCGCCGCGCAGCTGGCTTTCGGCAAGTTTTGGATTGTAAAGCCTGCCGCAATCGAAGGCGGAGACGATGCGCGAGACGCGCACCGTGCCAAAATCCTCATCCACCCGCACTTCGATGAAATGTGCGCCCCAGCTGTGAATGGAAAAGTCGCCGGCGGTCGGTCCGCGCACCTTGGCCATATGCGTCCAGGCCTTCTGCTTTTCCTCCGCCGTTGTGCCCTCGGGCAGGGTGTTGCGCTTCACTTCCAGGGTCTCGCGGCCGAGCATCGCCATCAGTTCGCCGATGCTCATCGACGGGCCGTCATCGCGCGATGTTTTGATGCGGCCGTTCTCGATGACCAGCGTGTTGGCGCCGGACGTGGCAAAGGGCGAGTTCGGCTCGTTGAGCGCAAGTCCGATCAGTTCCTCGCGGGCGGCCTGTGCCGCCTTGTGGACGGCGCCGGTGATGGAGCCCGCCAGCATGGAGCCGCCGGCAACCGGTGCACCGGCAGAGAGGGAATCGCCGAGCTTCACGTCGACCTGCTCGACGCCGACACCGAGCGCGTCGGCTGCCGTCTGGGCCACGATCGTATAGGTGCCCTGGCCCATGTCGATGCCGGCACTTTCCACCTCGACACTGCCGTCCGAGAGGATGCGGATCATCGCCTCACTGCTGTTGGTCAAGTTCGGGAAGGTTCCGCAACCGATGCCCCAGCCGATCAGGGTGCGGCCGTCGCGCATCGAGCGCGGGGCCGCCCTTCGCTTCGACCAGCCAAAACGCTCGGCGCCGGCCATCAGGGCTTCCCTGAGCTTGCGCGTCGACCACGGCTTGCCGGACTGGTAATCGTGATCGGCATAATTGCGCAGCCGGATCTCCAGCGGATCGATGCCGACTGCATAGGACAGCTCGTCGATGGCGCATTCTATGCCATAGGCGCTGGGGTTCTTGCCGGGTGCGCGCAGCGCACCGGGGGTGACGGTGTTCACCTTGATCAGGCTCTGCTGCGAACTAAAGTTGTTCACCGCATACATGATGGGCGTTGCAGCCCCCGTCGACTCGTGAAACTCCGCATAGGTGGAGGTCTCGTTGGCACCGCGATGGATGACCGCCTGCAGTACACCCTCTGCGGAAGCGCCAAGCTTCAGCGTTTGGCGCGTCGATGCGCGCCCGCCATAAGCGGTGAAACCTTGCGAGCGGGTGACGGCAAGCTTAACCGGACGGCCGAGTTCCCGAGCGGCAAGCGCTGCCACCGCACCATAAAAATAGGCGCCGCCCTTGGAGCCGAAGCCGCCGCCGATGAAGGGCGAGATGATGCGGACATTCTCGAACGGGATTTCGAACCATTCGGCATAGGTGCGCGCCATGCCATGCGTCCACTGGCTGGGCTCCCAAATCGTCAGCTGGTCGTCTTGCCAGCTGGCAATCAGGCCATGCGGCTCGATCGGGACATGGTATTCGCGCGGTGTGCGGTATTCGGCTTCGATGGTGATGTCGGCTGCTTCGAAGGCCGCCTCCGCATCGCCCCATTCGACCGTCATCGGCCCGGTCACCTTGCCGGTGCCTGCCTCTGCGATGGTCGTGGTCGCCGGTGTTTCCTCGTACTTCACCGTGATCAGCCGGGCGGCTTCCCGGGCCTGCTCGAAGGTTTCCGCAATGACGGCGGCCACCGCCTGGCCGTTGTAATTCACCTCGGCGGGCAGCGGCAGATAGGGTACCTTGTCCACACGGTTGCCGTTCCAGTCGGAGGCAACCATCATGTTGAACACCTTGTCCGGCGTCAGCACCATCAGAACGCCGGATGAAGCCTCGGCGGCTGCCTTGTCGACGGACACGACGCGGCCGGATGCGATGGTGGACTGGACAAGAACGGCGTGGACGAGGTTTTCGACTGGCTGTTCGAGCGCATAGGTCGCAGCACCGGTAATCTTGCGGCGGCCATCGAGACGGGCGACGTGGCGACCGACGCTGCCGTCGGAGGCATCGCCGTGCTTTCTGGGTTCGATGAGGGTCATGCGAGGCCTCCAAGCGTCAGGATGGCGCGCGTGACGACACGCGGCACAAGGTCAATCTTGTAGTGGTTGTCGCCGTGGGCCACGGCGCCTTCAACAGCAAGCAAGCTTGCCTGAGCAACGGTATCTTCGCTGAGCGTCTTGCCGATCAGGGCCTGTTCGACGGAGCGTGCCCGCCACGGCGTGGTGGCAGCGCCACCGATTGCGACACGCAGATCGCGGATCGTCCGGCCGTCTTCGTGGAGTTCAAGCGCAACGGCGGCGCTGGCTGCGGCAAATTCGTAGCTCGCGCGGTCGCGCACCTTCAGATAGGTGGAACAGTGCGCTGCCGGGGAGGCGGGGATGAAAAGTCCGGTGACGATCTCGCCTGGCTGCAGCACGGTTTCGACATGCGGCGTGTCGCCGGGTTGAAGGAAGAAGTCGCCGATCGCAATTTGGCGATCCTGCAGTTCGACCACCGCATCGAGCGCGATGAGGGCTGCGGCAAGATCGCCGGGATAGCTTGCGATGCAGTGTGGGCTGGTGCCGAGAACCGCGTGGTTGCGGGTGACGCCGCCAAGGGCCGAACAGCCACTGCCGGGCTGGCGTTTGTTGCAGGCCGGAAATGCGCCGGGATCGCGGAAATAGGCGCAGCGCGTGCGTTGCAGGAGGTTGCCGCCGATGGTTGCCATGTTGCGCAACTGCGGCGAGGCGGCAAGCGACAGCGACTGGGCAATGGCAGGAAAGGCAGCCTTGATGCCGGGATGGTCCGCCACATCGCTCATGCGGGCGAGCGCACCGATGTGAAGACCGTCGTCCGATAGGCGGATATCAGCAAGCCCGGAGAGGCGGCCGATGTCGATCACGGCATCCGGCTCTGTCACGCCGCATTTGGCCAGATCCAGAAGCGTGGTGCCGCCGGCCATCAGCAGAACGCCAGCTTCCTTTGCCCTGAGGCTTGCATCGTCAAGCGAAGTCGCGCGCGAATAGGTGAAATCCTTCATCGGGCTGCCTCCGCTGCCTGACGCACCGCGTCGACGATGGTGTTATAGGCTCCGCACCGACAGAGATTGCCGGACATGTATTCGCGGATTTCGGCGTCGGAACCGGCATGGCCTTCGCGGATGCAGGCAACCGCCGAGAGGATCTGGCCCGGCGTGCAATAACCGCACTGGAAGGCATCGTGTTCCAGGAATGCCGCCTGCACCGGGTGCAGTTCGCCATTTTCGCCGGCAATGCCTTCGATCGTGGTGATCTCGCAGCCTTCCGCCTGAACGGCAAGCGTCAGGCAGGAGAGAACGCGGCGGCCATCGACCAGCACGGTGCAGGCGCCGCACTGGCCCTGGTCGCAGCCCTTCTTGGTGCCTGTGAGGTGAAGCTGTTCACGCAGCGCATCGAGAAGCGTCACGCGTGGCTCCACCGCAAGGGCATGTGGTGTTCCATTGATGTCCAGCGTCAGGGGAATGGTTTGGGTCATGACGGCTCCTGATGGGAACGAAGAGGAAATGCGTGGGGGGCAGTTGGCGGGCGGCCCGTAAAGGTCGGCCGCGGGATGCGCGGAAACATTATCCATGACATCCGGTTGCCGGATGCGGTAAACAGTGAGAGCGCTCTACGTCATAAACGGAGGCGCCTCCGATTAACTTAGGGGTGTATGGACTGTCGTCAAGTCCCCGCCTTGCCAGGACCCGTTTTTTGTCTGCAGCAGAACCGATAAAACCTTCTCCCAGACCGCGCGCCGATGCGCTGCGCAACCGCGAGAAACTTCTGGAAGTGGCTGCTGGCGCTTTTTCGGCCCATGGCGTCGAGGCGTCGCTGGATGATATCGCAAAGCAGGCGGGTGTCGGGATCGGTACGCTCTACCGGCATTTTCCAAGTCGCGAGCATCTGGTGGAGGCCGTCTATCGGCGCGAACTGGAAAGTCTGGCGGCGGCGGCCGAAACCCTTGCCGCACGCCATCCGGCCGATATCGCACTTGAGGAATGGATGCGTCGCTTCGTCAGCTATATTGCCGCCAAGCGTGGCATGGCCGCAAGTCTCAAAGTGTTGATGAGTTCCAATTCAGGCCTGTTTGCCGATGGGGCGAACCGTATTCGCGAGGCGCTGGAAAGTCTTCGTGCCAAGGCGGCCGCCGAGGGGCTGATCCGCGACGACATGGAAACGAGTGACCTTCTGCATGCGCTGTCTGGCATTTACTCGATGCCGGATCTTCC
The DNA here is from genome assembly GCF_058242775.1 of Neorhizobium sp. PAMB6630. Lineage (NCBI taxonomy): Bacteria > Pseudomonadati > Pseudomonadota > Alphaproteobacteria > Hyphomicrobiales > Rhizobiaceae > Neorhizobium > Neorhizobium sp. PAMB6630. Next base: position 161,486 of record NZ_JBZAYV010000003.1, on the reverse strand, counting down.
CGATTGGCGTGACCGTTGCCACCGCCTGATCGGGCTTCTGATGGACGGGCTTCGCACCCGTCGATAATTTTTTTCTCGGCCTTCGCCTGCGGAAAGCTTGAGTGTAATGGGGTTCCGGATGACCGAAACCCCTTTTCATGCGGCGAACGTCAGCGGGCATTCACCATCTGTGCCAGCGCGCGGGCGCGGGCAAGGCAGGCCGGCTGCTGGTCGATAAAGCGTTCGGCGCCGATTTCCATGATCAGCGTCGTGTCCGGCAGGAAGCTCAGTTCGGAAAAGATCTCGTCCCAGGCAATATCGCCCCAGCCGATCGGCAGGTGCAGGTCGCCGATGCCAAGTGCTGTGGCTTCTGCCGGGTGGAAGAACTTGTTCATCGTATAGGGACGGCCGAAGCTGTCATGGACGTGCAGATGGCCGGTGACCGGCGCCATGGCGCGCAACTGGTCGCGGAAATCGAGACCCTTGAAGGTGGATTCGATATAGGCATGGCTGAAATCGATGAGGGCAACGACATTGTCGTGACCGATGGCGCGGACCGTCTCGGCCACCTGGCTCGGCGTCTGGCGATACTGGCCGCTTTCGGTGGTGAAGATGTTTTCGAGCACGATCCGCACGCCATAACCCTTGGCGACGTCGGCCATTTCCGACAGAGCCTCGCGCTCCATCTGGTCGAGATCGGCGCCATTTTCGCCTGGTGCCAGCTGGGCGGAGCCGGAGTGATGGACGAGAATGCCGGCGCCGAGACGGTTTGCCATTTCCAGCATGGCGCGCACGACCTGCTTTTGCAGGACAAGGTGTTCACGGTCCATGAAGTTGGAGCTGATCTGGCCATGCAGCGACAGTTTCTTGAACGCGTACTGGCCAACGATCTCGGTGACGCGGCTCATGCGGTCTTCGATGATGCGGCCGCCCGAGACGATTTCTTCGCCATAAATGCCGATTTCGCAGGCGTCTGCGCCGGTGTCGGCGATTTCCCGCAGCGATGCGTCAAGCGTGGTGAGGTCGCCCTTGCCTGTGCGGTTGCAGAAGCCGATGGCGGAAATGATGTCGGTCATGAAAGAACTCCGGTGTGCTGTGTCGTGGATGCGCTGCCGCGTGCAGCAGCGATGTCGGTGCCCGGGAGGGGGAATTCGATGCGGCGGCCGGTCTCGGCGTCGAAGAAGTGCAATTGCTCCGGGGGGAGCGACAGCCAGACGGTGTCGCCGGCGGAAACGTCGGCATCCTCCGCCACGGCTGCGGCGAAGGCCTCGCCGGCGATGTCGCAATGGATGACGCGGCCGACGCCGAGTTCCTCGACGAAATCGATGCGCGCCGGAAGGCCTTTGCCCTCGGATGTGAGGCGGCATTGCTCGGGGCGAATGCCGACGGTCACCTCACGGCCGCGCAGCGCATGCGCCACCAGCGGATCGATGGCGATGGCAGCGCCGTCGAGGCGCACGGTTGCGGTTTCCACCTCGATGCGCGTCGTAAACAGGTTCATTGCCGGCGCCCCGATAAAGGAGGCGACAAAGGTGCTGGCCGGGCGGTGATAGATATCGAGCGGCCGGCCGACCTGCTCGACATGGCCGCGGTTCATCACCACCAGCCGGTCGGCAAGTGTCATCGCTTCCACCTGGTCATGCGTGACGAAAACCGAGGTGGCCGAAAGGCGCTGGTGCAGCTTGCGGATTTCCGCGCGCATGGTGACGCGCAGTTTTGCGTCGAGGTTCGACAGCGGTTCGTCGAACAGGAATACTTTTGGCTCGCGGATGATGGCGCGGGCCATGGCCACACGCTGGCGCTGACCGCCGGACAGTGCTGCCGGCCGCCGTTCGAGATAATCCTGCAGGCCGACGATCTTTGCGGTCTCGGCAATGCGTCGTTCACGCTCGGCCTTGGCCACGCCCGCCACCTTCAGCGCATAGCCGATATTGCCGGCAACGGTCATGTGCGGATAAAGCGCATAGTTCTGAAACACCATGGCGCAACCGCGCTCGCGCGGTTCCAGCTTGTTGACGACACGCCCGTCGATGGCGATCTCGCCGGCGGTGATGTCTTCGAGGCCGGCAATCATGCGCAACAGCGTGGACTTGCCGCAGCCGGAGGGGCCGAGGATGACGACGAATTCGCCGGAATCGAACGACAGGTCGATGCCGTGCAGCGTCGGGGTCTTGCCGTAGCTCTTGCGCACGGCGCGGATCTGGATATCAGCCATTTTAGTCAAACCTTGTTTTCGGGAGACGCGCGCGGGCGATCACTTTTCGGAGGAGACCAGGCCGCGCACGAACCAGCGCTGCAGGACTGCGACGACGATGACCGGCGGGGCCATGATGATCAGCGAACCGGCCAGCGTCACGTTCCAGTCGGGAATACCGTTGTCGGAGGGCAGAAGGGCGCGCAGCGACATCATCACCGTCTTGTAGGACGGGTCGGTGACCATCAGCAGCGGCCAGAGATACTGGTTCCAGCCATAAACGAACATGATGGTGGTCAGCGCCAGCATGTTGGTGCGCGACAGCGGAAGCAGCATGTCGAAGAAGAAACGTACCGAGCCCGAGCCATCCATGCGGGCGGCTTCCGCCAACTCGTCCGGCAGCGTCATGAAGAACTGCCGGTAAAGAAAGGTGCCGGTTGCCGTGGCAATCAGCGGCAGCGTCAGGCCGGCGTAAGAGTTGAGGAGATTCCACTCGATGCCGATTTCGAGGCCGAAAAACCCGAAGATGGATTTGATCGGCTGGAAGAGGTCGGCGGCCACGGCATAGGTCGGCACGACGCGCACTTCGAGCGGCAGCATCAGCGTAATGAACACGCTCCAGAAGAACACATGCTTCAGGGGCGTGCGGAAGAACACGATGGCAAAGGCGGTGCAGGCCGACAGCGCGACCTTGCCGGCCGTAACCAGGGCCGCCATGATCAGGCTGTTGGTCATGGCCGTTCCGAGATCCGCCCGCGCCCAGGCAGCGCTGGCATTCTGCATGAATTCGCCCTGCGGCAGGAAGCTGAACGGGACTGCATTCACCTGCGGCATGGTCTGGCTGGCGCCGGCGAGGACGACGAGGAAGGGGCCGAGCAGCAGGAGGAAGCCGATCACCATGATGGCGTAGGTGAAGGCATCGGCATAAGGGGTGCGCTGGATCATTCCGGCCTCACTTGTAATGCACCCGCTTCTCGATGAAGCGGAACTGGATGAAGGTGAAGACCATGATGAGCCCGATCAGGATGATGCTCTGTGCAGACGCGCCGGAATAATTGAGACCCTGGAAGGCCTCGTCGACGATGCGGTAGACCATCACCTCTGTGCCGTGGTTCGGACCACCGCCGGTGACGGAGTGCACGATGCCGAACGTATCGGCGCCGACAAAACCTTCGGTCATCATGGTGACCAGCAGGAAGAACAGGGTGGGTGCGAGAAGCGGCACCTGTACGTCGATGGCGCGGCGGAAAGGTCCGGCACCATCCATGGCGGCAGCTTCACCGAGCGCACGAGGGACGGACTGCAGACCTGCAAGCAGGAAGATGAACGTGTAGCCCGACCACTTCCAGATGAAGATGATGATGACCAGCGCCAGCGCATGGCTGCCATATTTGGCCGGGTTCCACAGATCCGGCGACATCGCGTTGATGGAGGCCGCAAGCCCGCGCTCAGGCGACAGGATGAAGCGGAAGGCCATGCCGGCGGCAGGACCCGCAATGGCGAAGGGCAGGATGTAGAAAAAGCGGAAGAAGCCGGACCCGGGCAGCTGGCGATCGACCGCAAGCGCCAGTGTCAATCCGATGAAAATACAGAAAAACGGTCCGACGGTTGCAAAGATCAGGCTGACGACGACCGAATTCCAGTAGAACGGGTCAGACAGTGCTTCCGTGAAATTGGCAAAGCCGACAAATTCCGCAGCACCGCCGAACGGTGGCTCCAGCGTGAAGGCCCAGTTCACCACAGCCGCAACCGGCCAATAGAAGAACAGGAGGATCAGGACGAGCTGCGGCAGGGCAAACAGAACAGGCAGCCACCAGCTCTTGAAAACGGCGCGTTTTTCCATGAGTGGACCAATGCAAGACGATCAGCAGGAGAGGGGGAGCCGGCCGTCTTGCGGCAGGCTCCCCCGATGATATCAGGCAGAAGAGGATCAGTTCAGCTTCTGGCCGGCATAGGTCTTTTCGAAGCGACGCAGCACGACGTTGGAGCGCTCGGCCGCCTGGTCCAGTTCCTTCTGAACGTCGGCGTTCTGCATGAAGATGGCTTCCAGCGAGGTCGAGACTTCCTTGCGGATCTGCGTGAAACCGCCGAGGCGGATGCCGCGGGTGTTTTCCGAGGTCGGCGTGTAGGTCAGGCTGGCGATGGCCAGTTCACGGCCCTTGTAGGGTGCCTTGTCGTAGAAGCCGTTGGCCTTCATGGCATCAAAGCCGGTCTTGGTGACCGGGATGTAGCCGGTAACCGTCGACCACCACTGAACCATCTCCGGCTGGCCGAGGAAGTTGAGGAAGGCGGCAGCGCCCTTGTATTCAGCGTCCGGACGGCCGGCCATAACCCAAAGCGATGCACCGCCGACGAGCGAGTTCTTGCGCTCGGTGCCCTTCCAGACCGGCAGCATGGCGGCCTGCCACTTCACACCTTCCGGAAGCGTCTTGCCAACGGTGCCGTGGTCGGCAATCGAGGTCTGCATCATCTGGCAGGTCTGCGAGGTGAAGGCGGGAACGATATCCATGCCAAGCTGCTTGGTCTTGACGACAAACAGCTTCTCGTCCTGCATCTTCTTGAAGAACTTGACGTGATCGACGAACTTCGTCTTGTTGAAGACGACTTCGGCATCAAGACCCTGATAGCCGTTGGCCTTGGTGGCGATCGGCTGGTTATGGATGGCAGAGAACTGCTCCATGATTGCCCAGGTATCGAAGTTGAAGCCGAGCGGGCACTCGTAGCCTGCGGCCTTCAGCTTGCGGGCGGCTTCTTCAACCTGTTCCCAGGTCTCCGGCTTGAACGTGATGCCGGCCTTTTCGAAAGCGGTCTCGTTGTAATAGAACATCGCCGTCGAGGAATTGAACGGGAAGGACTGCAGCTCGCCGCCGGCCGTTGCGTAATAGTTGGCAATGCCGCCGAAATAGTTGTTCCAGTCGATCTTGTAGCCGTTGTCAGCCATCAGCTTCTTGGCGGGGATGAAGGCGCCCGACAGCATCAGGTCTAGCGTGCCGGCGTCATAGATCTGGGTGATGGCCGGCTGCTTCTTGGCGCGGTAAGCGGCAATGGTGTTCTGCAGCGTCGCGTCATAGGCGTTCTGCGAGGTGCAGACGATCTCGAAATCGGTCTGCGTGTCGTTGAACTTCTTGCAGGCATCCTGCACGCGTTCGCCCAGATCGCCGGAAAGGCCGTACCAGAATTCGAACTTGGTTTTTTCAGCAAAGGCCGGTGCTGCCCCCAGCGTCGTGGCGGCCATCAGGCCGGCCAGAACGGTCTTCAAAGCAAAAATCTTCATCGCGAGTGCCTCGTTTCAGGACTATGTTTCCGGCGTCTGTCCCCCCGGAAATCGAGGGGCGGTTTACCGGCCATTTGTGATGGATCGAGCAACGTTCCGTGACGGGTTGATGAAGTTTTTGATGCGGATCGATGACAGGTCTGATGCGCCCCCCATGCGAGCATGCGCCGTGCAGATCCGGACACTGCACGGCATTACCCAGCCGGCAGGCCGGTTCCGCAGGGATTTTTGCAGGAAAGGCGCACGGACAAGACGAGGCCGGGACTTGAAAAGGACAAGGCCGCAGGCGATCTCCCGTCAGTTGCCGCAGCAGATCCCGATCTTCTTGTCGTCGAGATGGATGAAATCAATGCCGCCCTGTTCGAAGGCCAGCCGCAGCTGCGCTTCGGTGGCGCGGTGGGCCTCGTGACGGCTTCCTTCGTAATCGCGGATGGTGCTGCGCGACACGCCGGAGCGGTCGGCGAGATCCGCTTGCGTCCAGTCGAGCAGCCCACGGGCGGCGCGACAGAGAGCCGGGCTTAATATTTTGATAGCCTGCGGTTGACCCATTGCCGTCAGTTGCCCATATTGGTCGATATCAATCATATATAGTAGTTATTCGCAGATTTCCAGACGCGGCTTTTGCCAGATTTGCAAGCTGCGCGACGGAAGACGGAAAGGAATTGCGGCATTGGGGTAACGTTCGAGCCATTCCTGCTGGTTGTTCTTCTGGCTCTGCCGTTTCTGGGTAGCCTGGCAACAGGCCTGATCCTCAACACCACCTCGCGTGATCTTCCCGTTTTCGTGGCGGGTGCCGTCACGCTGCTTGCGGCGCTTTTGACGGCGAGCTTCTATCCGGCGCTTGCCAATGGCAATGTGCTGCGCTTCGAGGCGCAATGGCTTCCCCAGTTCGGGCTGAATTTTACGCTGCGCATGGATGGTTTTGCATGGATCTTTGCCATGCTGATCACTGCGATTGCCTTTCTCGTCGTGCTTTACGCCCGCTATTACATGTCGGAAGACGATCCTATCCCGCGCTTCTTTGCCTTCCTGCTGGCCTTCATGGGCGCCATGCTCGGCATCGTCATTTCCGGCAACATCATCCTCATCTCGGTGTTCTGGGAACTGACCAGCATCTTCTCATTTCTGCTGATCAGCTACTGGCACAACAATTCCACCGCCCGCGACGGCGCGCGCATGGCGCTGACGATCACCGGCATCGGCGGTTTCTGCCTGCTGATCGGCATGCTGCTCCTCGGCAACATCGTCGGCAGCTACGATCTCGACAAGGTGCTGGCTTCAGGCGATGTCATCCGCAACCACGCCCTCTATCTTCCGGCGCTGATTTTCATCCTGCTCGGGGCGCTCACCAAGAGCGCGCAGTTTCCGTTCCATTTCTGGCTGCCCAACGCCATGGCGGCGCCAACGCCCGTTTCGGCTTTCCTGCATTCCGCAACGCTGGTGAAGGCCGGCGTGTTTCTGCTGGTGAGGCTTTGGCCAGTGTTGTCGGGCACCTATGAATGGTTCTGGTTGGTCGGACTTGCTGGCGTTCTGACGCTTCTGCTCGGCGCCTATTTCGCCATGTTCCAGCAGGATCTGAAGGGGCTGCTCGCCTATTCCACGATCAGCCATCTCGGTCTCATCACCACGCTCTTGAGCCTTGGCAGTCCGCTGGCGACGGTCGCGGCCATCTTCCACATGCTGAACCATGCCACCTTTAAGGCGTCGCTGTTCATGGCCGCCGGCATCATCGACCATGAGACCGGCACGCGCGACATGCGAAGATTAAGCGGGCTGTTCCGGTTTTTACCGATTACGGCCACGCTTGCGATGGTGGCGAGCGCCTCGATGGCGGGTGTGCCGCTTCTGAACGGTTTCCTGTCGAAGGAAATGTTCTTTGCCGAAGCGGTGGAAACGCATGCCGATTCCATCCTCGACAAGGCGCTTCCCTATATCGCAACGCTTGCCGGCGCCTTCAGCGTCACCTATTCGCTGCGCTTCATCCACACGGTGTTCTTCGGGCCCAAACCCAAAGATCTGCCGGTTGAAAAGCCGCATGAGCCGCCGCACTGGATGCGCTTTCCGATCGAATTCCTGGTCATCGTCTGCCTTGTCGTCGGCATCGTGCCGGCCTATTCCATCGGGCCTTTCCTGCATATGGCGGTGGAAAGCGTGCTGGGCAGCCAGACGCCGGAATATAGCCTGTCCATCTGGCATGGCTTCAACCTGCCTTTGCTGATGAGCGTAATCGCGCTTGTCGGCGGCGCGCTGCTTTATGTCCTCTTGCGCGGATATTTTGCCCGCTGTGCCGATGGGCCGCCTTTCCTGCGCAACCTGCGTGGACAGCGCATTTTCGAGCGTGTTCTCGTCACCGTTTCCTGGCGCTGGGCGCGCCTTGCCGAAAGCCGCATGGGCACGCGCAATCTCCAGCCGCAACTGCGCTGGGTTGTTGCCTGCGGTTTCCTGGCGGGCCTGCTGCCGCTTTACGTCTCGGGTTTCGAGCCACGCCTTTTTCGTTTCACCGGCATTGATCCAGCCTTTGCGGCGCTCTGGGCCATTGGCATCGCACTGTCGCTCGGGGCGGCCTATATGGCCAAATACCACCGGCTGGCGGCTCTCGTTATGCTGGGGGGCGTCGGGCTCATTGTCTGCATCACCTTTGTCTGGCTCTCGGCGCCGGATCTCGCCATCACCCAGCTGCTGGTCGAGATCGTCACCACGGTTCTTATTCTTCTCGGCCTGCGCTGGCTGCCGAAGCGCAATCCTGACATGGGCGCCTTCATTTCGCTGCGCGGCCGCTTTCGCCGCTTCCGCGATCTGGTTCTGGCAATTGCCTGCGGTGTCGGCATGTCCTTCATCGCCTTTGCCGTGATGACCATGCCGGTGCCGGATGCGATTGCCACCTACTTTCTCGAAAACGCCTATGCGCAGGGCGGCGGCCGCAATGTCGTCAACGTAATCCTGGTGGATTTCCGCGGCTTCGATACGCTGGGCGAAATCGCTGTTCTCGGCGTCGTGTCGCTCACCGTTTTTGCCCTGCTGCGCCGTTTCCGGCCCGCGTCCGACAGTATCGAGATGCCGGAGCAGCAGCGCATCCAGAACCGTTTTGACGAGGAGCAGCCGGAGCGGGCGCCCGGCGATACGGTGCGCGATTACCTTCTGGTGCCCTCGCTCATCATGCAGTGGCTGTTTCCCGTCATCATCACCTTTGCCGTCTATATCTTCATGCGCGGCCACGACATGCCGGGCGGCGGCTTTTCGGCGGGACTCACCATGTCGATTGCCTTCCTGGTGCAGTATTTGGCCGGCGGCACACGCTGGGCGGAAGACCGGTTGCGCATCCTGCCGCTGCGCTGGATGGGCGGCGGATTGCTGATCGCGGTCGCCACCGGCATCGGTGCCTGGTTCCTCGGTTATCCCTTCCTCACCTCGCATTTCCGCTATATCGAGCTGCCGCTGATCGGCAAGATGCCGGCGGCAACCGCCCTGCTGTTTGACCTCGGTGTGTTCTCTCTCGTCGTCGGTTCCACGGTGCTGATCATGGTCGCTCTCGCCCACCAGTCGGTGCGCATCCGGCGGGTGCGCAGCAACGATGCCGCGGCAAAGGCGGAGGAGGCCTGACATGGAACTCGTGCTGTCCATAGCCATCGGCGTGATGACCGGCTGCGGGGTGTGGCTGATCCTTCGCCCGCGCACCTATCAGGTCATCGTCGGGCTGGCGCTTCTGTCTTATGCGGTCAACCTGTTCATCTTCGGCGTCGGTGGGGTGAAGAGCAACCTGCCGCCGATCCTTGAGGATGGCGTCGTCTCCTCCACGCTGTCCGATCCGGTGCCGCAGGCGCTGGTGCTGACGGCCATCGTCATCGGCTTTGCCACGACGGCGCTGTTTCTCGTCGTGCTGCTCGCCTCGCGCGGCCTGACGGGCAATGATCATGTGGACGGGAGGAATGAGCGCAAATGAACGGCTGGGCCCACCACCTCATCATCGCGCCGATCCTGGTGCCCATGATCGCGGCCGCCGTGCTGCTGTTCTTCGACGAGCGCAAGCGCGTAACGAAGGCCATGATCAGCCTCGCCTCGACGATCATTCTCTGCATGATCGCCATCATCCTGTTTCGCATCGAAAGCGGCCCGAACAGTTTCGAGGGCGTCTATCTCCTCGGCAACTGGGCAGCACCTTTCGGCATCGTGCTGGTGCTGGATGGCCTTTCGGCGCTTATGCTGTTGCTGGCAGCACTTCTTGCCATCGCAACGCTGGTCTTTTCGCTGGCGCGCTGGCATGGCGTGGGCGCGCATTTCCACAGCATGTTCCAGCTGCTGCTGATGGGCCTGAACGGTGCCTTCCTCACCGGCGACCTGTTTAATCTCTTCGTCTTTTTCGAGGTGATGCTGGCGGCCTCCTATGGTCTCCTGCTGCATGGCTCGGGACCGCTGCGCGTCAAGGCGGGGCTTCACTACATCGCCGTCAACCTGGTGGCGGCGCTGTTCTTCCTCATCGGCGTCAGCCTCATTTACGGAACGGCCGGTACGCTCAACATGGCGGATCTTGCCGCGCGCATCCCCCAGATCGAGCCGGACCGGCGGATGCTGATGGAGGCGGGCGCCGGCGTGCTGGGCGTTGCCTTCCTTATCAAAGCCGGCATGTGGCCGCTCTGCTTCTGGCTGCCGACAGCCTATAGTGCAGCCTCTGCACCGGTCGCCGGCATCTTTGCCATTCTGAGCAAGCTCGGCATCTACGTCATTCTTCGGCTGACCATGCTGCTCTTTGGCGAGGGGCCATCCGCCGGCTTCGGCGCCACCGTTCTGCTCTGGGGCGGCACGGCAACGCTCATCTTCGGCACCATCGGCGTGCTTGCCTCTCAGGCGCTGGGGCGCATGGCCGGCTATAGCGTGCTGGTCTCTTCCGGCACGATGCTGATGGTGCTCGGAATCAATGACGGCGTGATCTCGTCTGGCGCACTGCTTTATCTCGTCAGCTCCACCTTCACTATCAGCGCTTTCTTCATGCTGATCGAATTGGTGGAGCGCGGGCAGGATGCCGGCGCAAACGTGCTGGCCGTCACCATGGAAGCCTATGGCGATGGCGATGAGGACCGCCCGGAAGAGGGCGAGGGTGTGACCATGCCGGGCACGATGGCGATCCTCGGCACCTGCTTTGCTGCCTGCGGTATTCTGCTTGCAGGCCTGCCGCCGCTTTCCGGATTCATTGCCAAGTTCGCCATGCTCTCTGCCATGATGGGCACCGGCGCCATCGGCGTGCCGCCGACGCCGGCGGTCTGGCTGCTCTGTGTGCTGGTCATCCTGTCGGGCGTTGCGGCTCTCATCGCCATGACCCGCGTCGGTATCCGCACCTTCTGGAGTTCGCTGGAGAACGTGGTTCCGCGCGTGCTGGTAATCGAGCTGGTGCCGGTCATGTTCCTGTTGTCGCTGACGCTTGCGCTGTCGGTGCAGGCGGGGCCGGCCATGCAATATATGGATACCACCATCCGCACGCTGGCAAATCCGGCCGTCTATATCGATGCCGTGCGCGATGCCGCGACCGTCGAGGGCTGGAAGGAACGCAACGCCAAGAGCGGGGAGGTTGAATGATGCTGCCTTATCCCGTTCTTGCCTTCTGCCTGCTGATGATGTGGCTGCTGCTCAACGGCTTCAGCTGGGGCCATCTGGTGCTTGGAACCCTGGTTGCCATCTTTGCCTCCTGGGCGCTTGCTTCGCTTCGGCCGGACAAGCCGAAACTGCGCAAGTGGTGGCTGGTGCCCAAACTCTTTGCCGTGGTGTTCGTGGATATCCTGCGCTCGAACCTTGCGGTGGCGGCTCTCATTCTCAAGGGCAAGCGCCGCCCGCACACGTCGGGCTTCCTGCTGCTGCCGCTGGAGATCCGCGACAGCACGGCACTGGCCCTGATGGCGATCATCCTCACGAGCACGCCGGGCTCGGCCTGGCTGGAATATGACAGCCGCGACGGGACGGTGCTTCTCCACGTGCTCGACCTCATCGACGAAGAGCAGTGGATCGCCACGATCAAGCATCGCTACGAGGCCCTGTTGCTGGAGATTTTTGCATGAGCGCCGTGATCCTTCTCACCGCCATTTCCATTGCCCAGCTGCTGATTGCGCTTGCCATGGCGATCGCCTCGGTGCGCATGTTTCGCGGCCCGCGCGCGCAGGATCGCATCATCGGGCTTGATACGCTCTACATCAACGCCATGCTGATGCTCGTCACCTTCGGCATCGGAACCGGGCGCACCATCTATTTCGAGGCCGCCCTCGTCATCGGCATGCTCGGCTTCGTGGCAACCGTGGCGCTGGCGAAATTCCTCATGCGCGGCGAGGTGATCGAATGATACAGCCGGTTTCCGACCTGCCGCTGTGGGCGGCCATCGTTGTCGCGGTCTTTCTGATCGGCGGATCGCTGCTGGCGCTGATCGGGGCCATCGGCTTTTTACGCCTGCCGACCTTCTATGAGCGGCTGCACGCGCCGACACTTGGCACCAGCTGGGGTGTCGGCGGCGTCATGTTGGCTTCGATGGTCTATTTTTCCGTCGCCTCCTCGCGCCCCGTCCTGCATGAAATCCTCATCGGCCTTTTCGTGACGGTGACGACGCCGATCACCTTCATGCTGCTGGCACGCGCCGCCCTTCACCGCGACCGGGCGGAAAACAACGGCAATGTGCCGGAAAAACACCAGCATGACCTGAAGGACGTCGAGGTGGTCAAGGGAAACACCGAGGAGAACTGATCCTTCACATCATACAGGCTGCTAAATTGGTCTGATCTATGATGCGTCTCGATTGATTATTTCGCGCATTGGTCATACAGCTATCCGGCAGGGATCGGAGGCTCTTATGGATCGTGAGCGTGAAAGTTCGCCGCAGCCGGTGACAATGCCGGATGCCGAGGCTGTCGCGGGGCCGGGTAGGCATCGCCTCGATTTCCTCCCATGGGAAAGACGCCCCTCGGATATTGAGGACGAGACCCACAGCAAACGCCTGCGCGATCTCGAAACCTATGCGGGCGCCCGTTTTGCAGAGGGCGTGTTCATTGCCGAAAACGCCAATATCCACACCGACCGGCTGGTGATGGGGGCGGCATCCTGGATTGCCGGCCACGCGCTGGTGCGCGGCGATGTGGAGATGGGCGAAAACGTTTCGGTCAATCCGTATGCCTGCCTCTCCGGCAAATTGCGCATCGGAAACGGGGTGCGCATTGCCTCGCATGTCAGCATGATCGGCTTCAATCACGGCTTTGACGATCTGGAGACGCCGATCTATCGCCAGCCGCTCACGTCGCTCGGCATCGTTATCGGCGATGACGTCTGGATCGGCGCCAATGCCGTGCTTCTCGATGGTGTGACGGTCGGGCGTGGTGCCATCATCGCGGCCGGTGCGGTGGTGGCAAAGGATGTGCCTGATTATGCCATTGTCGGCGGCGTGCCGGCGCGGGTCGTGCGCATGCGCGGCAAGGCTGCGTCCCCGGTGGAAAGCCCGGAGGCTCTGGCGGAAAGGCAGTTATTGGCTTTTGACCTCACCGCAAGCGAAGACTGGCGGGCCGTGCTCGATCACTATGGCAAAGACGGACAATACCTCTCCGCCGATGCCGGCGGCACGGTTGCGCCGCGGATCCGCCATCTCTGCGATGCCATCGAGATTGCGTCAGCCTTCGGTGCTGAATCTGAGCGGTTCGACAAGGCTGCCACGATCGCCCGCCTGCAATCCTGTCAGGATGAAGAAACCGGGCTGTTTCCCGATCCGAACCATCGCCGCGAAGGGCTGCTGCGCGATGATCCGACAGCACTCTATAATGTGCTGGCGGTTGGTTATGCGCTGGAATGTTTGAGCGCTGCCCCTCTGCGGCCGGTCGATCTCGTCGAGAAGATGGACAGTTTCCAGCTTGTCGAATGGCTGGAAGGCCTGCCTTGGGCCACGCGGGCCTGGCATAGCGGCGCCACCGTCGATGCCATTGCCACGGCACTTTATCTCAATGCCCGCTATTTTGGTGGCGGTCGACACCGTCATACGCTGTTCGGCTGGCTGGCGCTCAATGCCGATCGTACCACCGGTCTCTGGGGGCGCCCGACGGAGGCCGAAGGTTTTCTGCAGCCGGTCAACGGCTTTTATCGCCTGACGCGTGGTTCCTATGCGCAGTTCGGGCTGCCGGTGCCTTATCCGGAAGCAGCCATCAACACGGTTCTCCTCAACTATCGCCAGCATGACGGGTTTTCGGGGAAAAGCTTTAACGCCTGCAACCTGCTCGATACGATCCATCCGCTGATGCTCTGCCTGAGGCAGACCGATCATCGGCGCGAGGAGGCAAGGCAGATCGCCCGCTCCATCCTCGACATGATCTGCGGGCGCTGGGTGGCGGGTAACGGTTTTGCCTTTGCCGAGGGCCAGGGGCCGAGCCTGCAGGGCACGGAAATGTGGCTCTGCGTGATCTGGCTTGCTGCGGAGTGTCTCGGCCTGTCGCCCAACCTGTCTTTCAGGCCACGCGGCATCCACCGGCTTGCCCCAGCCCTTCTGTAACGTGCCTCAGCGCAGCAGCGTCGTGCGGATCTTCTTGAGCGCCGCCTCGTCATCGGAGCCATAGGGGATCATCCCCTTCAGCCGCCCGTCGGCGCCCACCATCAGCAGCGATGTCGTGTGGCTCATGTGATAGTCGCTATCATCGCCATAGGTGCGTGCGGCATGGATCATCCAGCCCTCCGTCACCTTTTTCATCTCGGCATCGGTGCCGGTGACCCCGGTGATGCGGTCGGTGATCGAGGTGACGTATTCATGCATGACCTCGGGCGTATCGCGCGCGGGATCGATGGTGAAGAAATAGGCCCCGAGCTTTTTGCCTTCCGGCCCCAGCTGCTTCAGCCAGCCGGATACTTCGAACAGGGTGGTCGGGCAGACTTCCGGGCAATGGGTATAACCGAAATAGACGAGCGCCGGTCCACGTTTGAACAGGGTCTCGTCGACCGGGTTGCCCCGGTCGTCAATCAGCGAAAATGCGGCATGGAACGGGCCGGGGCGGGCGCGGGCACTATCGGCCGACACCCACACCATGATGGCGACGAGAACCGTGACGAGAATGCCGGCAAGGCCAAAGGCTGCCAGTGAAAGCGGCGCGCGGGTCATTTTCCATGGTCCTTGTGCGCGTCATGGCCGCCCGCCTTATCGCCACCGGCTGGCCCAACGACGAATTCCACCTCGACCGGACCTGCCTTTTCGAAGTTGAGCGTCGCCTTGATCATCTCGCCTTCCTTGAACGGCTGGGTGACGTTCGTGAACATCACGTGATAGCTGGCGGGCTTCAGCTCCACCGTTTCATGGGCGGGTACATCCAGGCCGTTGGGCAGCGGGCGCATTTCCATGATGGCGCCGTCCATTTTCATCTCGTGGATCTGAACGTCGGGTGAGCGATCCGAGGTGACGCTGACCAGCCGGTCGGCGGTGTCGCCGGTATTGACGATCTTGAAGTAACCGCCGCCAACCTTGGCGCCCGGCAGCATGGCGCGGGAATAGGGATGGCCGATTTCGAGCGCGCCGACCTTGAAGCCGTGGGCAGAAACGCCCTGCGCGAGGAGGAGAAACAAGGCGGTGCAGGCCGCTGCAATCTGTCTTTTCATCATTCTGTTCCTGTTTTCTCGTGGGTTTCAAATAGAGGGTTTGACGGTGTTCGGGTATGGCAGTCGGGCGTTTATCCGCCCGGCTGCCCGAAGGCTTTTTGACGCAGGCTTTTCAGCCGATGGCCCGCTTCAGCGGTTTCAGATGCCTGAAGATCAGAAGGTCGGCTGCGATGACGGTCAGAAGCACCGCGCCGGAGAGCGGAAACAGAACAGAAAGCACCAGCATCACCAACGCGCCGCCTTTCCAGAGCGGCCCGGGCTCGGTCGCGGTCGGCGCCATCAGGCGAAGGCCCGCCCGCTTCGGCCGCCTTTTCCACCACATCACCACGCCGCTTGCCGAGAGGAAGAGGATGGAGAGGCAAAACAGCGTGTTGAGCGCGATATTCCAGACCCCCATGTCGCCCTCATGGAAGGCAACGCCGACAGCCATGGCCTTGCCGGCCACGCCGTAATCGGCAAAGGCGACGTCAGCAAGGATCCGGCCGGTGTAGCGGTCGACATGCACCGTGCGGTCCGACAGCGGGTTGCTGCTGTCATTGCTCATGGTGTCGCGGGCAATCGTCCAGACGCCTGTTTCGCCGCCCGGAAACGACAGCTGGAACCGGTGGTCGAAGCCGAGCGCACGGGCAAGTGCCACCACACCATTCAGATCGACCGGTTGGCCTTCGGCAATGCCTGTCATGCCGGCGCTCGAACCGGAGGCCGGCATCGGCGTCTGCTCCAGCGTCCACGGCACGTTCTTCACGCCATCATGGTTCATGCTGGCATGGGTTTCGTCGGAAAGCGGCACATTGTCCCATTTTTCGGCCGGGAACGTGCTCCAGGCCTGGGTGAACTTTTCACCCCAGATGCCAGCCCAGGTGAGGCCCGACAGCAGAAAGGTCAGAAGGATGAGGCTGACGTAAAATCCGACCGTCCGGTGCAGCGATTTCCACCATTGCCGGCCCTCAGACGAAAACTGCGGCACGAGAACGCTGCGCCAGCCCGTATCGCGCGGCCACCAGAGATAAAGGCCGGTGATGACAAGCATCACCGCAAAACCGGCGGCAATCTCGATCAACCGGTCGCCGACGGTGCCGATCAACAGCGTGCCGTGGATGGTGTCGGCGAGATCGTAGAGAGCGGTGCGGCGCTCCCATTGACCAAGCACCGCGCCGCGATAGGGATCAACCGCCACCATGATCGACTGCGTGTCGCTGTTGACGCGAAAGAGGGCGGCCTGCTTGTCGGTGCGCGGCGCGATATATTGTTTCAGCACGCCGTCAGGCACCGCGGCAAGCGCGGCCTCTGCCTGCTGCGAGACTGCGACCGTCTGCGCTGCGGGCGTCACGGAATAGAGGTTTTCGCCATCGCGGCCGGAGAGCACCGACGACCACAGCATGATGAGGCCGGTCACGGCCAGCATCGCCAGAAACGGCGCCACGTAAAGCCCGGCATAAAAATGCCAGCGCCAGGCGGTGATATAGAACCGGCGCTGAAAGCCGGCGGCGGGTTTTACTTCGATATCCTGCGCAACGGTGCTCATCGGGCGGATATCCTGAAGAGGGATGCGGGGGAAAGACAACGCAGGGAGGGCAGCGGTGAAGGCTGCGCCACGGCTGGAGACATGGAAAACGGCAACATTTTAAAAAAATCCGGCTTGCGCGCCAGCGTGCCACATCAGGCAGGGTCAGGACCGGCGCAGGCTGAAGGATCCGGCAGCCTTAAAGAGGCGGCAGGGGTTTCAGGCAATCAGGCCGGAAGGCGGTGCGCGGGGGCCGGTGTTTGGGGGATAAAGCTGGCGATGATACGCCTCGAAACGTTTTGGCAGAACGGTGTTGCGAACCCGGACGACAATCGCCGGCGCCACAGCGGGCGGCGCGGGCAGGATGACGGAGGCATTGAGACGGCAGGCCTCGCAGCCGGTGCCGCGACCATCCTCATGGGGATGCGACTTGCCGTCGTCGTGGCTGGTGATGCAAAGGACGGGGAGTGTGCCATCCGGCAGCACTAAGGCTGCGATTTCGTTCAGCGGAATTCCGCCCGGGGCTGCAAGGACCGGGGCCTTGTGGGCAAATCCGAGGCACAACAGGGCGACCGCACACAAGATGCGCACCATCCCGGTCATGGATCTCTCCGGCCTCGTCATCTCGGTTGCAAGTCTGCCCGTTTATCGCTTCGTCATGCGATGATGATTACACGCGGCCCCTGATGACGGCAATGCGTCAATTTTGCCCATGCCCATGCCCATGTCCATGTCTCCGCCTGCCGGCCGCTTGCTGCCGGTCAGTTTCTCTTGGCTGCAACGACAGGCCTTGCGCTCGGGTGGCACGGCGTGGTTAAAGGTGAAAATAAATTCATATTATGAATTTTCATCGTCTAACTCAGGCGGCGCCCCTGGAGGCAGTCATGCGCAAGATGCCATCGTTGAAAGAGGAGCCGCGCAAGCCGAGGCTTGCGGAAGGGGTGATTGCGCAGCTGCGTCTCGACATTACCGATGGCCGCCTGGTGGCAGGCGCGCAATTGCCGACGGAGCCGGGACTGATCGAGCGCTTCGGCGTCAGCCGCACGGTGATCCGCGAGGCTTTGGCGGAACTGCGGGCGGCGGGCCTCGTCAAGGCCGAGCAGGGACGCGGCGTCTTCGTTTGCGACATGCCGCCGGGTAACGAGCCTTATCTCAGCCCCGAAGATCAGGGCTCCATTCCAAAAACGCTGGAAATGCTGGAGCTTCGTGTCGGCATCGAGACCGAATGTGCAGCCCTTGCCGCCGTAAGACGCTCTTCCGCGCAGGAATTCGAGATCCGCGCCTGCAATGACGAGATGGCCGACCTCGTGGCGGAAAAGGCCTCCGCCTCGCAGGCGGATTACGATTTTCACCTCGCTATTGCCCGCGCGACCCATAACAGCTTCTACGTCAACGCCTTGATCCGCTTCGGTTTGAACGCCATTCCGCGCGCCAACCTGCCCAATCTCGCCTCCTCGCACAGCGAAGCCTATCTCGGGCAGGTGGTGGAGGAACATGGCCGCATTGCCGATGCCATTTCCGCGCAGGATCCGGAGGCCGCCCGCGCTGCCATGCGCCGGCATCTGGAAGGTTCGCAGGACCGTTACCGCGCCATTGCCCGGGCGCTGCGGCCAAAAACCGCAGGAACGCCGTAAACCGTTGCGTTTCGTCTGAAGGCTTGCACAAGTCATATGATGACTATATGACTTGTTGGCGTCATGGAATGACCTTGTCCCGTCGATCGACGGATCGAACGAAGGCGATGGTCACAGCCTGACGATGTCTGCCGCTTCAGGTCTTTTTCAGGACTTGCAGGCGCACCCGGTGGAGGTCGGGTGAAAAGGACAAGCCTGCCGTTTGGCCTCAGGGCCTTGCGGCAACCGGGGGAGTGGAGGCCTTCCGGTTGAAGAATTGCCAGCACGAAGGAGGAGGGTGTCATGGCATGTTTCACACGACGGAATTTTCTGCATGGCGCGGCGGCCACGGCTGCTCTGTCGGGGCTGGCAAGCCGGCCTGCCCGGGCATCCGCGCGCACGATCCGGCATTTCTGGTGGGGCAATCCCGAGCGCGACCGGCGTACCTTCGAGGTCATCAAGGCATTTCAGGCGCGTCATGCCGACATCGAGGTGTCCGGCGAGACGATCGGCTGGGGCGATTACTGGACAAAGGTCGCCACGCAGACGGCCGGGCGCAACATGCCCGATCTCGTGCAGATGGATTACCGCTACCTGTTCGAATATGTGCGCCGCGGCGCACTTCAGCCGCTGGACGGCTTCATCGGCAAGAGCCTGATGATTGGCGATTTCGACAAGGCGCCGCTTGAGGGCGGCATGGTGGATGGCAAGCTTTATGCGCTCAACATCGGCTCCAACAGCCAGGTGATGGTCTATAACAGCCGCATTTTTCAGGAAGCCGGCATCGATGTGGATGTGCTGGACTGGACCTATGAGCAGTTCGCTCAGGTCTGCGAAAAGGTCACCGCGAAGTCCGGCGGCAAGATGAAGGGGTCTGACGATCTCTCGCTCACCATCGACATGCTGGAATCCTTCGTGCGCCAGAACGGCCGGGAATTTTACGATGCCGAAGGCAATGTCCAGGCGACGGTGGAGGATACGACCGCGTTCTGGCAATACTGGGCCGATCTGCGCAAGGCAGGTGTCGTGCGTGACAAGGGCAAGACCATCGTTTTGAGCCCACCCTTGTCGGACACCGGCATCGTGACCGGCGACACCGCCATGGGCCAGCATTGGTCGAACCAGCTTGTCGGCATCCAGGCGCTGATGAAGGACGAGATCGGTGCCGGCATGGTGCCGAAAATGGCCAACGGCCGGCCCGGCCAGTTCATCAAGCCATCGATGTTCCTGTCGCTGTCGCGCGACAGCCGTGATGTGGAGGCCGCAATGCTTTACATGAACGACTGGGTGACCGACCCGCAGATCACGGCAATATTGGGCATTGAGCGCGGCATTCCCTGTTCACCGCGCGTGCGCGAGGCGCTGAAGCCGAACCTCAAGCCGGTGGAAGTGTTGTCGGTCAATTTCTTCGATGCCATCCAGGGCAAGGTTGCGCCCGTGCCGCCACCGCCGCCCAAGGGGGCCGGCGAGGTTCGCGACGCCTTCATGCGCATCGGGACGGATGTGGTCCTCGACCGCACGAAGCCGGCCGATGCCGCATCCATGTTCATCGAAGAGGCCGCGTCCATTATCGAGCGCGCCCGCTGATACTGACCAGCTTTCCCACAATGAACCTCTTTCCTTGTGGGAAAGCCCGGAACGCTCGCAAAGGCCCTGCCATGAAACGTTTCATTGCCCGCAATGCCCCCGGTTACCTGTTTCTGCTGCCCTGGTTCCTCGGGTTCTTCCTTTTGGCGCTGGGGCCGATCCTTGCCTCGCTCTACCTGTCGTTTACCCGGTACGACATGGTGAATGCGCCGCGCTGGATCGGCTTTGACAACTATACCTACATGTTCACCCGCGACCGTCGTTTCTGGACGGCGCTGGAGGTGACGTTTCATTACGTGGCGCTGTCGGTGCCGGCGCGGCTGATCATGGCGCTCGGCGTTGCCATGCTGCTCGACAAGGGCCTGCGCAGCATCGGCGTCTATCGGGCGATCTTCTACCTGCCGTCGCTGCTTGGGGCCTCCATTGCGATTGCCATTCTCTGGCGCCAGCTTTTCGATGCAAATGGCGTCGTCAACCAGACCCTCGGTTATTTCGGCATTGCCGGACCTGACTGGCTGACCAACCCGGATACCTCGCTCTACACGCTGGTGATCCTTGCCATGTGGCAGTTCGGCTCGCCGATGCTGATTTTTCTCGCCGGCCTTCGCGGCATACCCCGCGATCTCTACGAGGCGGCCGAAATCGATGGCACGCCGCGCTGGCGCCAGTTTACCCGCATCACCTTGCCGCTGCTTGCTCCCGTCATCTTCTTTAACCTAGTGCTCCAGACCATCGAAGCCTTCAAGACGTTTTCGAGCGCCTTCATCATTTCCAACGGCAGCGGCGCACCGGCCGACAGCCTGCTGTTCTACACGGTCTACCTGTTCAACGAGGCCTTCAAGTTCTTCCGCATGGGTTATGCCTCGGCGCTTGCCTGGGTGCTGCTGATCATCATCGCGATCTTCACGGCGATCGCCTTCTTCACCTCGAAATATTGGGTGCATTATGAAAACGAGCGTGACTGATCTCGAGGCCGCCATCCAGCTGGACGAGGCGACCCGTGTCGCCCACGTCTTCATGCTCAAGCGCAAGCAGCGGGAACGAAACGGCCGGCTGTTGAAGCACGCCTTCCTGCTCGGCGTGTCCTTCATCATGCTTTATCCGCTGTTCTGGCTGCTATCGGCGTCGCTGAAGCCGGAAAACGAGATTTTCGGCAATCTCGACCTCTGGCCCTCGACCTTCAAGTTCGACAATTACACCGCGGGCTGGCATGCGCTGCCGCAGTCCTTCTCGGTGTTTTATGTCAACTCGGCTATCGTCACGATCCTGTCGGTCATCGGCAACCTCATCTCCTGCTCGTTTGCGGCCTATGCCTTTGCGCGGCTGCGGTTTACCGGGCGCAATTTCTTCTTCGCGCTGATGATGATGACACTGATGATCCCCTACCATGTGGTGCTCATCCCGCAATATGTGCAGTTCCTGCAGCTGGGCTGGGTGGATACCTATCTGCCGCTGGTGGTGCCGCGGTTTCTGGCTTCCGACACCTTCTTTATTTTCCTGATGGTGCAGTTCTTCCGCCAGCTGCCGCGCGAGCTGGATGAAGCCGCGATGATCGATGGCTGCTCGCCCTTCAAGATCTACTGGGCGATCATCCTGCCGCTGTCGCTGCCGGCGATGGGCACGGCTTCCATCTTCTCGATGATCTGGGTCTGGGAGGATTTTCTGGCACCGCTCATCTATTTGAACGATATCAAGAGCTACACGGTGCCGCTCGCCCTTCGCCTGTTCCTCGATCAGGAGGGACAGTCCGCCTATGGCCAGATGTTTGCCATGTCGGTGCTCTCCTTGGTGCCCGTCGTCCTTTTCTTCCTCCTTTTCCAGAAATTCATCGTGCGCGGCATTGCCACGTCCGGAATGAAATAAGCGCCGTCGCAGAACATAGGGAAATCAAAATGGCTGGTTTGACACTTCGCAATGTCGGCAAGAGCTACGGCGCACTGCAGATCATCAAGGGCCTCAACCTCGATATCCATGATGGGGAATTTCTGGTGCTGGTTGGCCCCTCCGGCTGCGGCAAGTCGACGCTTTTGCGCATGATTGCCGGGCTTGAGGATATCACCGACGGTATCGTCTCCATCGGCGGCAAGGTGGTGAACGACCTGCCGGCCTCCAAGCGCGAGCTTTCGATGGTGTTCCAGAGTTATGCGCTTTACCCGCATATGAGTGTGCGAAAGAACCTCGCCTTCGGCCTGCAGAATTTCCGCATGCCGCGCGCCGAGGTGGAGCGCCGAGTGGCCGATGCCGCGCGCATCCTGCAGATCGAGCCGCTGATGGATCGCAAGCCCCGCCAGCTCTCGGGCGGACAAAAGCAGCGTGTGGCCATCGGCCGGGCCATCGTGCGCGAGCCAAAGCTCTTCCTGTTCGACGAGCCTCTCTCCAACCTCGATGCGGAACTGCGCGTGCAGATGCGCGCCGAATTGGCCTCGCTTTACGCCCGCCTCGGCACGACGATGATTTACGTGACGCATGACCAGGTGGAGGCCATGACCATGGCAAGCCGCATCGTGGTGCTGCGGTCGGGAAAGGTCGAGCAGGTCGGCACCCCGCAGGAGCTTTATACGCGCCCGCAGAACCTGTTCGTTGCCGGCTTCATCGGCTCGCCAAAAATCAACAAACTTGAGGCAAAGGTGACCGCGGGCGGGCGCGTGGCAAGCGTCGAGGGACTGCCGGATTTCGCCCTGCCACCACTTCCAACCACAGACAACACATTGACGCTTTGCGTGCGGCCAGGCTCTTTGCGCATCGGGAGCGGCGATGTGGTGGGCGAGGGGGTGATCCGGCTTGTCGAATATCTCGGCAACGAGACGCTGTTGCATATCGCGTTGTCCACCGGGCAGATCCTGCTGGCAACGGCCGGCGGTCAGGCCGCCTACCGCGCCGGGCAGACCGTTCCGATCGGCTTTGATCTGGCCGATCTGCATTATTTCGATGCGAGCGGAGAGCGGGTCGAGCCGCGGGCCGCGGCTTTTGCGAACCAGGGCGCATCCGGCGCGAACTGAACCGATTGCAGGAAGAGCGGGCGTCCTCCTCCCGGACGTGAGCGCTCATGAGACGAGGTAGAAGACGTTGAAAATTGCCATTGTTGGGTGCGGCTCCCGCCACCAGATGTTCCGTGACGCCGTCACCGAAGATTATGCCGACCGGCACGAAATCGTCGCGCTCTGCGACAGCAATCCGCATCGGTTGAGCGAAGCGGCAAAACTGGTATCGAAACCCGGCACCAACGGGGTCGCCACCTATCTGGCTGGCGATTTCGACCGGCTGATAACCGAGCAGAGGCCGGATACCGTTGTGGTGGCAACGCCCGATTTCCTGCATGCGGATTATATCGTGCGGGCCTTCGAGGCGGGCTGCGACGTGATCTGCGAAAAGCCGCTGACAATTGATCTGTCGCGGCTCAAAATGATCGTCGATGCGCAGGCGCGCACCGGCCGTCAGGTGAAGGTCACCTTCAACTATCGTTATTCACCGGCCCGCACGCAGATCAAGGAACTGATCTCATCCGGCGCCATCGGCACGGTGACGGCGGTGGACTTCCGCTGGCATCTCGACCGGGTGCATGGCGCCGATTATTTCCGCCGCTGGCACCGCCAGAAGGAAAACTCCGGCGGGCTTCTCGTGCATAAATCCACCCACCATTTCGACCTGTTGAACTGGTGGCTGGGCACGGTGCCGACCGAGGTGCTGGCGTCCGGTCGGCGCGTGTTCTACCGGCCGGAGACGGCCGTCGAAATGGGTCTGCAAAACCGTGGCCCGCGCTGCGCCATCTGTCCGGTTGCCGAGGTCTGTCCGGTTCGACTGGATCTGGCAGCCGACGAGAAGCTGCGCGCGCTCTATCTGGAAGCCGAGCACGAGGACGGTTATTTCCGCGATCTTTGCGTGTTCGATGAGGAGATCGGCATCGAAGACACGATGCAGGCCCATATCCGTTATGCCTCTGGCGTCACCGCCAATTATACGCTGACGGCCTATTCGCCGTGGGAAGGGCTGGAGATCAAGTTCCAGGGCACCAAGGGCGAGATCACCCATCGGCATGTGGAAGTGCATGGTGTGTTCGGCGGCGTGCGCGACCATGCCGATGATGACGCGATCACCACCGAGCTGCATCTTGCCGGCGAGCGGCCAAAAATGCTCGACGTGCCGAAGGCGCAAGGCCAGCACGGTGGCGCAGATCCGGTGATGCTCGGCTATATCTTCAACCCCGAGGGCATGGAGCCCGACAGATACGGTCGCGCATCCGATCACGTGGCGGGCGCCTGGTCGATCCTCACCGGCATTGCCGCCAATGCCTCGATTGAAAGCGGCTCGCTGGTCAATATCCAGTCGATGCTGCGCGCCCGCAACATCCGCATCTGACGTCCGCGCCAAACCCCGCCTGCACGTTTCGACGCAGCCGCCTGATAAACAGGTGGCTGCGCCTGCCTGTATGCTTCTGATTGCGTGCCGCCGGCGCAACTTGGCCAGCCATTGCCAAATGCCGCCATCCGGCTTCCCCACCATCTCGGCCGTATCCGATGAAGACCAGGATCCGCGTCGTTGCCGGAAGCCGCAGTTTTATTTGCTTTTCCCGTTTTCCGCCTCTTCACCGTGCCGCAGCTTCTTGGAGGTTTGCTCTTTTTGCGCGCGTTATTTTAAAATACTACTAGAGGAAGAATAATTTTAGTTGCCAATCCACTTGAACGAGCATTAACTCTACCTATTGGTGATTTAATGTAAAAATACACCTTTAGGTGTTAAGGGGGCGGAATGGCGAAGCACAGGTTTGTGTGGTGGACCGCTGGCGCGGTCGTGGTCGTGGCGGGTGTGGCCGTGGCGGTGTCGCTTTTGATGGGCGGGGCAGGGCCAAAGCCGGGGCAGGTCAAGGATGAGGCGATGCTCGCCGGCCGCGACCTCAAATCCTTCCCCGCAGCAGATGAGGATTTCTTTGCCGACATGGACGGAGGCTATAAGGGCGTGAAGCTCTCTGACGCCGAGGTGAAGGGGCGCAACAACTGGATCGTCTGGACCGGCGGCAATGACCGGTTGTGGGATGGGCTGACCAATTCTTCCTTCGGCAGCTTTGATCTCCTGAAAACCATTTCCAGCCATCCCGGCCTCAAAGCCACGCGCGACAACCGCTGGGGTTATCTCGGGCTCGTCAACGAACCCTGCTTTACCAAGCCGACGGCGCCCGATCCGGAGCATTTTGGCCTGTGGCTTGATGTACGCGATCAAAAATGCGCCGCCGATCCCTTTGCCAATGCCGATAAATACAAGGGCGTGGCCCTTGGCGGGCGCGGCAAGACGAAAGATCCGAAGACCGGCAAGGTGCTGCCGGTCGGTTCCTATTACGGCGAGCCGACGGGCATTGTCGGCCTGCGCCTGTTTCCCAATCCGGCCTTTGACGAAAAGGCCGCCAAGGACTGGGATGCCGAACGGTATTACAAGGATCCGAGCTATTACAACCGCAAGGATCTCGTGCGGCCCTACCGGGTTGGCATGGGCTGCGGTTTCTGTCACGTCGGACCCGACCCGACCAATTCGCCCGCCGATCCGAACAATCCCAAATGGGAAAATCTCTCTTCGGTCGTTGGTGCCCAGTTCTTCTGGATCGACCGCATCTTCTCCTGGGATGCCGACCAGAAGAACTTCATCTTCCAGCTGGTGCATACGGCAAAGCCCGGCACGCTCGATACGTCGCTGGTCTCCACCGACTATATCAACAATCCGCGCACCATGAACGCGGTCTACCAGACCAAGGAGCGGGTGGAGCTTGGGCTTCGGCTCGGCAAGGAAAAGCTTGGCGGCGGCGGGCTCGACAACAAGCAGTTCAAGGATTTTCCAGGCTATGAGGCGTTTAATGCCACGTACAAGGCGCCGGACACGGTCTGGACGCCGCATGTGCTGAAGGACGGTGCCGATTCCGTCGGCGTGCTCGGCGCGCTCAACCGCGTCTATATCAATATCGGCCTGTTCAGCGAGGAATGGCTTTTACACTTCAACCCGCTTGTCGGCGGCAAGGATGTTTCGCCCATCCGCATCCAGGACGGTCGCAAGAACTCCGTTTACTGGCAGGCAACGGAAGAGCAGACGCCGCTAGTGGCGCAGTTCTTCCTCAACAAGTCCATTGGTGCGCCGCATCGGTTGAAGGATGCTCCTTCGGGCCAGCAGTTCCTGACGACCGACGAGGCGACGCTTGCCCGTGGCAAGACGGTGTTTGGTGAAACCTGTGCCGCCTGCCACTCGGCCAAGCAGCCGGAGTTTCCGGCCGGCGTCGATCCGCGCGACAGTGCCGGGCCTGATTATATCAAGCGCTGGAACGCCTATTGGGCCTATGTCCAGACGCCTGACTACAAGAAGGCAATGGTGGACATCGCGCTTCGCCCGGATTTCCTCGACGGCAATTATCTCTCGACGGAAATGCGCGTGCCGGTGACGCTTCTGGAGACGAATGCCTGCTCGCCGCTCGCCACAAACGGCATTGCCGGCAATATCTGGGATAATTTCACCTCGCAGTCCTACAAGGACCTGCCTTCGGTCGGCACGATCAAGATCAAGGATCCGTTTACCGGCGAGCCGAGGGATTATGCCATGCCGGCCGGCGGTCGCGGTTATACGAGACCGGCAAACCTTGCCAGCCTCTGGTCGACGGCGCCTTACCTCCTCAACAACAGTGTCGGCGATGACATGGGTTATGATAGCCCCAACCCAAGCGCCGACTATCGCGTCAAGGCGTTCGAGTCGGGTATCCGCCAGATGTTGTGGCCCGACACGCGCAAGAAGGATTCGGTCCTCGGCGCAAAGGGCGTCGGCGAGATCTACCGCACGGATGCGACCTCTTACCTGGAAGTGCCGGCCGGTTATCTGCCTGATGGTCTTGCCAAGGTCGTTGGTCCCCTGGAACGCTTCCTGCCGTGGCTGTTCGGCGAGGGTGGCGTCAAGATCGGGCCAATTCCGAAGGGCACGCCGGTCAATATCCTGTCGAACCTCGAACTGCGCCTCGATGAGGCAAACAAGATCCATAATCTCGACCAGGACGTGAAGCTTGTCTCGCTTCTCCTCAAGATCAAGAAGGACCTCAAGGAGCTTGGCGCCAATGCCAGCGATGCCGATGCCATCAAGGTGTTTGCAAACCTCAAGGATCCGCTTCTGGCGCTGAGCAAATGCGCGGATTTCGAGGTCAACCGTGGCCATTATTTCGGCAGTGACCGCGTGCCGAGCATTGGCGGCGTGCCAGCACCGCAAGGTCTCAGCAATGCCGACAAGGAAGCGCTGATCGCCTTCCTGAAGACCTTCTGAACGGGGGCGGGGTGTAACAGCCCCGCCCTTTTTCCTTATCCGGGCAAATTTTGGGGGATGGGTCGATGGCCATGGACAATGTCGCCAGCCGTGACAGCAAAGATTTCGAATATATCGTCGTGGGGTCCGGTGCCGGGGGCGGAACGCTTGCGGCTCGTCTGGCGGAAGCCGGTGCAACGGTTCTCCTCATCGAAGCGGGCGGCGATCCGCGCACGCTGAAAGGGGGTGATCCCGCTTATCCCGGTGAAAACCGCCTGCCCGATGACTATGACGTGCCGGTCCTGCATCCCTTCGCCTCCGAAAACACCGGCATGCGCTGGGATTTCTTCGTCCGGCATTATTCCAGCTCCAAGCTGCAGGAGCGCGATCCGAAATTCGTGCCCGAAGAAGACGGCGTGCTTTATCCACGCGCCGGAACGCTCGGCGGTTGTACCGCGCACAATGCGCAGATCATGGTCTATCCGCACAATGCCGATTGGGACGGCATTGCCGAACTGACCGGCGACGACAGCTGGAACCACCACAACATGCGCAAGATCTTCGAGCGCATGGAAAACTGCCATCACCGCTTCTTTCTCTATCGCTGGCTGGCAAAGCTCGGCATCAACCCGACACGGCACGGGTGGAAAGGCTGGTTGCGGACCGAAAAGGCCATTCCGCTCCAGGCGCTCGGCGATAAAGGGCTCGTCACCACCATTCTCGACAGCGCCGTCAAGGCGGGCAAGGCCCAGCCCAACCGGGAGGAAGGGCTCGAATGGACTGTGCAGGGCCAGGGGGATCCCAATGACTGGCGTCTTGTTTCCAAGAACGCCACCGGCATCCGTTATCCGCCGCTTTCCAACCGCAACCACCAGCGGCTGGGCACGCGCGAGCGGGTGCTGGAGGTGCAGGAGCGTTATCCCGACCGGTTGACGGTGCTTCTCGATACGCTTGTTACCCGCGTCCTCTTCGATGAGCGCAACCGCGCCATCGGCGTCGAGGTGATGCAGGGCACGCGGCTTTACCGCGCCGCCTATAATCCAGCAGCGACTGCGCCTGCTCGCCAGGACATCCTGTGCTCGCGTGAGGTCATCCTGTCGGGCGGCGCCTTCAACACGCCGCAGCTTCTGATGCTGTCGGGCATTGGGCCAAAGGCACATCTGGAGGAGCACGGGATTGAGGTGCGCGTCGATCTGCCGGGCGTCGGCCGCAACATGCAGGACCGTTACGA
Organism: Neorhizobium sp. PAMB6630; assembly: GCF_058242775.1. Classification (NCBI taxonomy): domain Bacteria; kingdom Pseudomonadati; phylum Pseudomonadota; class Alphaproteobacteria; order Hyphomicrobiales; family Rhizobiaceae; genus Neorhizobium; species Neorhizobium sp. PAMB6630. The sequence continues at coordinate 133,256 of NZ_JBZAYV010000003.1, read as the reverse complement.
GGTCGGCGTCGTCAACGAGATGAACACCGACTGGGAAGTTCTGAAAGGCGCAAAGTTTGCCGCCGGCGATCCGCAGTATCAGGAATGGAAAAACCGGCGCCACGGCGTCTATACGACAAACGGCGCCGTCATTGCCGTCATCAAGCGCTCGCTGCCGGAGCGGCCGCTGCCGGATCTCTTCTGCTTTGGCCTGCTGGGCCTGTTTCGCGGTTATTTCCCCGGCTATTCGGCGCTGTTTCCCGCCCATCTCAATTACCTCACCTGGGCAATTTTGAAGGCGCATACGGTCAATACGGCAGGCTCCGTCACGCTGCGTACGGCCGATCCGCGCGACCGGCCGCAGATCGAGTTTCGCTATTTTGAGGAAGGCAATGACGGCAACGGCGCCGATCTGGAATCCGTCGTCGCCGGTATCAAGTTCGTGCGCACCATGACGGCGCCGCTGAAGAAGCTCGGCCTGATCGTCAAGGAGCATCTGCCGGGGGAACAGGTGCAAAGCGACGAGGCGCTGGCGCAATTCGTGCGCGACAATGCCTGGGGCCACCACGCCTCCTGCACCTGCCCGATCGGCCCGCGTGACCGTTTTGGCGTGCTGGCGAGCGATTTTACCGTGCACGGCGTGCGGGGACTGCGGGTGGTGGATGCCAGCGTCTTTCCCCGCATTCCCGGCTTCTTCATCGTCAGCGCCGTCTACATGATCGGCGAAAAGGCTGCCGATGTGATCCTGCAGCAATCCGGCCGCGCCTGAAAGTGGACGCCAGCCCAGATGGAGGGGATGTGATGCACAAGAACCAGACGGCGATGCCGCTCGATACCGAAACCCTGCTGCGGCAGGAGGCATTCGAGATCGAGGGCGAGGTCATTGCCCATAGTGTCGGCGGCGTCGAATTGAACCGCCGACTGAACGAGCTGAACCGCTCGGCCCTTTGCATCTCCGGCGGCGGCATCCGCAGTGCAACCTTTGCGCTGGGCGTCATCCAGGCGCTCGCCACCCATCCACGAAGACCGGGACACGAGCCGGCAGAGCCGCAGGATGCCCTGCTCGGCCGCTTCCGCTATCTTTCCACCGTGTCGGGCGGTGGCTATATCGGCAGCTGGCTTTCCGCCTGGCTCAGCCGCGAAAGTTTTGCCGAGGTGCAGCGACAGCTGACCGAGCGGCCGGAAGGGCCGGATGCGGAGCCCGCGGCCATCCGCGACCTGCGCCGCGACAGCAATTATCTGACACCGCAGGTGGGGCTGACGTCAGTCGATACCTGGACGGCGGCCTCCATCGTGGTGCGCAACCTTGTATTGATCTGGCTTCTGGTCATTTCGGCCCTGGCGGCAGCACTTCTGGTATTGAAAATCGTGCTGGTGGGCATTTCCTCGGTTGGAGCTACAGGCCCTTTGGCCGATATGCCGGCCGCCCGATGGATATTGTTCGGCGGCGGCTTGCTGCTGCTGCTGATCGGCCAGCGCTATACGCTGACCAATTATTCCCGCAGCGATGGCGGCGGTGGCGATCAGGTCCACTTCGTGAGGTTCGATTTGCTGGCCGCCGCGTTTGGTGGCGCCTTCGTGACCACCTGGGCCATCATTCCCATCGGCTGGGATGCAGCGGCACCCTCGACCCCGATTGTCCTTGTTTTTGGGGTCACCATGTTTTCCGCAAGCTTCCTCCTGTCCTTTCCTTCGTATATCGGCCAGCCGCACAATCCCTGGCTTAGGCTTGCCCGCTGGATGGTGGCGGGCCTCGTCTGGGGGGGCGTCGTGTCCGTCGGCCTGATGCTGGTGGTGGATATCGCCTATGCGCCGGCCAGACTTCTGGCACTTGTCGTCTTCGGCCCGCCCTGGCTGCTGATGGCGCAGATCACTGCCGAGACCATCTATGTCGCCGCCACCAGCAGCGAAACCCGCTCCGACGCACAGCGGGAATGGCTTGCGCGCGCCGCAGGCCTTTTTGTGGCGGCCGGTGTCTGCTGGACGGCAGCCGTCGTGCTGGGTGTGCTCGGCTCGCGCCTGATGGACGCCTTGCTGAACGATACGAGCTATGTCTACCAGTCGCTGACCGGTGGCGGTCTTGCGGCAACCGCAGGTGTTGCACTTGCCAGCAGCGGCGGCGATGGGGGTGGCGGCGAGCGCGGGGTGGTGGCCGGATCGCTGGCGCGGTTGCGCAAATTTCTCCAGGTCGCCGGTGGCCAGGTGTTTCTCGCCCTGCTGCTGATCGTTCTCTCTGGTGTGCTTGATTACGTTCTGTTGGGGGGATCGCTGCTGGATCTGCTTCTCGCCAATGCCACCAAGGCGCCTGCCACGGTCAGTGTCGAGGGCACGCAACTCGATACGCTGCTGTTTGGTCGGAATCTGGAGCCGCCGGTCGCAGAAGTCGAAGTGCTGGGGAGGCTTCTTCTGGGCGGAGCCGTGCTCGGGGCGCTTGCATATGTCGTTTCGCGCAGCGTCAACATCAACCGCTTCTCTCTTCACGATCTCTATCGCAACCGGCTGGTTCGGGCCTATCTCGGGGCCACCCACAAGACGCGAAAGCCGAACCCGTTTACCGGCTTTGATATGGATGACAATCCGCCCATGTCTCAAATCTGGCCGCAGGCCAACGCGACGCATGAGCCCCGCGTCTCGCGCCTCTTCCACGTGGTCAACTGCACGCTGAACGTCGTATCCACAAGCAACAAGGCCTGGCAACAGCGCAAGGCGATCTCGTTTGTCGTGACACCGCGCCACGCCGGTGCCGCTTCTCTCGACCCGTGCCCGCGCTGGGCAGGTTATACCGGCCGTTATGCCGGCGCCTACCGGCCCGCGGACAGCTATGGCGGCAAGCAGGGGATTTCGCTCGGCACGGCGATGGCCATTTCCGGCGCTGCGGCCAATCCCAACATGGGCTACAATTCTGCGCCCTCTATCACGCTTCTCTTTGCGCTGTTCAACATCCGGCTCGGCTGGTGGCTTGGCAATCCGGGACAGCCCGGCAAAAACACCTGGCAGCTCAGCGGTCCCCGTCAGGCCATCGTTCCCTGGTTCGATGAAGCTTTCGGGCGCACCACGTCCGACCGCGCCTATATCAATCTTTCCGATGGCGGGCATTTCGAAAACCTCGGCCTTTACGAAATGGTGCGGCGGCGTTGCCGGCTGATCGTGCTGTCGGATGCCGGCTGCGATCCCGATTTCACCTTCGCCGATCTCGGCAATGCCGTGCGCAAGATCCAGATCGATCTCGGCGTGTCGGTGTCCTTTGCCCATCTCGACCAGTTGCAGGCCCGCATTCGCTCGGGAGACAAGCCAAGCGTTGCGCCATACTGCACCGTCGGCCGCATCCATTACGCCGATGCCGACGGGGCGGGTGAGGATGGTTATATCCTCTACATCAAACCAAGCTATCACGGCACGGAAGAGGCCGGAATCCGGGCCTATGCCAACGAGGATGAAAGCTTCCCGCATGATCCGACCGCCGACCAGTGGTTCGACGAATCCCAGTTCGAAAGTTATCGCTCGCTGGGTTTCGAGATCGTTGACGAACTCTTCTCCGGCATCAGCCAGACTGTGCCGGGCGGAGATCTGGAAGCTATCCTGATCGCGCTGTCGCGTACGGAGCAGATCCCGAAAAAGGTCGTGCCGCTTTGCACGGCAAGGGTTGATGCAGCCGCTGCCGAATAAGCTTTGCCGTCAGAAACCGATCACCCGTTCGGCCGTCCAATAGAGGCCGGTGAGCGCGATGGCCGCCGATGCGGGATGAACAAGGCGGGTGCGATACCACGGCCGGTCTTTCCACCAGAAAAGAACCAGCCCGAAGGCAAGCCCGACCACGGCAAGCTGGCCTGCCTCGACGCCGAGATTAAAGGCGAGAACGGCGGCAAGGCGATCCTGTGCCGGAAGCCCCAGTTCCGTCAGCACGCCGGCAAAACCGAGACCGTGCATCAGCCCGAAGCCGAAAACCAGCAGTGGCCGCCACGGCGTCATCTGCCGCACCAGAATGTTTTCGATGGCGATAGAGCTGATTGACAGTGCGATCAGCAGCTCGACGATCGAGGCAGGCAGCGCGATGACGCCCTGAAGCGCCAGCAGCAGCGTCAGGCAATGGGCCACCGTGAAGGCGGTGATCTGTGTGATGAGCGGCCGCACGCGGGTCGTCAGCAGAACGAGCCCCAGCACGAACAGCACATGATCCGGTCCGCCGGGCACGATGTGGGTAAAGCCAAGCAGCAGATACTGCGCAACAAGCCGCGGCAGTGTTTCGGCCGGGTCGGGGGAAAACGGCATTGGCGGGCTCGGTTCGTCACCCTCCAGCCAGACGGTTCGCTCGGACAATTGCAGTGCATAGCGGCTTTTGAGGAGATCGAACTGCCAGATCATCGCTTTGGCATTGTCCGGCATGGCGCCCGCCACCTTCAGCACGAGCAGCGCCGGGCGCGAGATATCCGCCGGGAGTTCAAGGCGCTCGATCTCCACTGTGACGGGCGACGGTGCCGCATCGATGGTGACATGGAAATACGCGGGCAGTTCGACTTCGAACCGCTTGAGAAGGGCAAGCGCCTGTGCCTCATCGAGATCACGGCTGGGCGGCAGCCCCGCCTGAAGTTCCAGCCGGTTGATGAGCGCTGTCGGGGCCGTGGTGAAAAGGGCGGTCCAGGATGCAGCCTCACGCGCGATGATCACCCGGCTTTCGCCGATTTCATGGGCGGCTGAGGTCTGTCCCATCAACACCGAGAAGAGCAGCAGAAGAAACCGCGCGAACGGGAGGATGCAGTCTTTGATCATGGCTGCGGCTTCTGGAATGTGAGGGACGACCAATGACTTTGCCAGTCTTCGCTACGGAACCAGCCGGCCCGTTCCATCCAGACGATCTGCAGCAGCCAGATGCCGCCGCGCGCAAGTGGCAGGGAAAACCGGCCGTTGGTGCCGGTGCGGACGCTCTGCGGGTGGCGCGGGTCGTCCTTTGCTCTTGCAATGAGGAGGCCGCCGGCAAGTGGATCTCCTTGCCAGAGAACTCGGCCACTGACGCCTGGTGTGCGATCCTGCGTTGGATCGCCATCGACAAGGATTTCCAGCCTCTGTCCAAGAGGTTTGCCGCCCAGAAAAGGGTCAGCCGCTGCCCCGCCGAGCAGCGTCTTTGCATGGCGATAGAAATTTTCCCGCCCAGGCTCCAGGCTTTCATGGCGCGTTGCGCGCTCGCGGATCACCCATTCCAGGCCATGGCTTTCGAGATAACGTTCGAAGCGATCGGAGGGCAGGGCGACGGTGCCGCCGGCGCCGCTATAGGCAATGAGCGCGGTGCGCCCGCCCTCTGCTGCGATCATGCCCGCCGGCGACAGGCCGTCTGCGCCGGAGATCGGGCGCGGTGCGCCGTCTCCGATCTGCAGTACAAAGAGATCGGTGGCTCCGGCGCGGCGCGGCGCGGAATCGCCGATGAATTCCTCGCCGACCTTCAGATCGATGGCGACGGCAGCACCGGCGCCGGGGGTAAAGCGCGACGGCTCGATCCAGAAATCATGGGCAGGGGCCGGGCCGGCAACAAGGAGCGCTGCAACAAGGAGCCGCGCTGCACGTTTAAGCGCTGGCCAGGATGCAGGCCAGCGCCCTTTCACCCGCTCAGGTCGTCGCCAGCGCATAAACGTTCCGGATCGCCCGCCAGAGTTCGCGCAGGATGACGCGCAGCCCCTGCACAATGGCCCAGGAGACCAGAAGCAGCAGGATGATGCCGGCCACGATATAGGGTGTCAGCGAGCGGGTGGGAGCCGGTGCCGGCGGCTTTTCCGGCCAGGGTTCGGCGAGATACGGAAACTCCGGCAGAAACGCCTTGTCGTTTTTGGTCGAACGGGGAAAGCCGCCTTCGATGAAGGAAATATCCATCAGCAGGCAGTCGCCTGAAGCGCAGGTCTGCGCCACGACGTCATCGCCGATCAACCTTCCGTTCGGATAACCGGCCGCAAACCGGTCGCTGTAGATCATCACGTCGGGCTGGTTGTCGTATGTGCGCAGGAGAAACGTCGTTTCCATCAGTTCGGCCAGCGCGTTTGACCACCACTGCGTGTTGCCCCTCAGAAAATTGTAGATGTCGTTGGTGCGGGTGGAATGCTCCATCAGCGCCGGCACCTGCGCGCTGGCGGCAACCGTGTTGAGAAAGCCGAAGCGCGGCAGCTGTGTGCGGATGGATCGGCCGACATGGTCGATCTGCTTGCCATCCCTTTCCGTCGTGCCCCAGAGGATAAAGTCCTTCTGGCCCGCGGGAAAAGCATTGCGCGGAATGCTAAACGCCATGGTGATGGCGTTGACGCCGTAAAAGCGGGGAAAGTTGAACGGATCGTCCCGCACGCCGAAATTCGTGCGGATATCGTTGATGTTCTGCAGGCCCTCGTATTCGATGCGCTCAAGGCCCGCCTCATTGTTCAGCCGGATGCGAACCTTGGCATCGGCATGAAGTTTTGCCGGCTCAGCCACCGTTCCGCCGTAGCGGGCGACATCGCCGGCATTGTCGAAGGTGACCGGCGTGGTGAGATCGAGGTTCACCTCGTAGACATAAGGGGAAAGATCGTACGGTGGCTTCGTGCTCAAGGCGCGGCGCACATTGAAGATCAGGATCAGCCGGTCGCCGTCTGGAAAGAAGATGAGGTCGGTAATATTGCTTTCCGGCCCCATCAGGTTGCTCGGATCGGCATGGTCAGAGGCAACCGCTGTCGTTGCCCATCCAAGGCAGGCCATGACGAGGCCTGCCCATAGTCTCCTCGTTCCCGCGCCTGCCGTCCGGCTTGGCCGACGGACCCTCTCCATCCACAGTACCATCTGCCAAAAATACCTGCCCATTCCCGCCTCCAAGCCCCTGAGGAAAATACAGTCAGCAATAGAATGCCGAGTAAAATACCCGCATTGGTAGAATTGCATTAAACATGACACGCTTCAAGGTAGATTTTGTGCCGGACAGCCTGTTGCGTCGCCTGTTGATCGCCTTTCGTTTTGGTCTAATCTGAAGCCAAACGAAAAGGAGCCGTCATGCAGCTATCAACACGCCAGATGGAAATCATGGCCCTTGCACGCGAAGAGGGGCGGGTGCTGGTGGATGAACTGGCGGCGCGCTTTTCTGTCACGCCACAGACGATCCGCAAGGACCTGAACGACCTCTGCGACGAGCGGGCGCTCACCCGCATCCATGGCGGTGCAGTCTTTCCGAGCGGCAACGAAAACGTCAAATACGAGGCTCGCCGTTCGATGGCGGCTGCGGAAAAGCAGGCGATCGGGCGCGCGGCGGCGGCCCTCATCGCCGACAATTCGTCGCTGTTCATCAATATCGGAACAACGACCGAGGCGGTGGGTGATGCATTGACCGAGCATCGCGAACTGATGGTGATCACCAACAATATCAATGTTGCCAACCGCTTGCGGGTGTTTCCCTCGATCGAGGTCGTCATTGCCGGCGGCGTCGTGCGCGGAACGGACGGCGGTATCGTCGGCGAGGCGGCGGTGGATTTCATCCGGCAATTCAAGGTGGATTTCGCCGTCATCGGCGCCTCGGCGATCGATGAGGACGGTGCGCTTCTTGATTTTGACTTTCGCGAAGTCAAGGTGGCGCAGGCCATTATTGCCAATGCCCGCCATGTGATCCTCGTCTCGGACGCCTCCAAGTTCGAGCGCACGGCGCCGGTGCGGATTGGCCACCTGTCGCAGGTCCACACCTTCATCACCGATCACTGCCCCTTGCCCGGCCTGCGCACCGTGTGCACCGACAACGATGTGCGCCTGATCGAAACCGCGCCCCAGACGGACGCGATCCGGCCGGAGTGATGACTTCGTTTGACATTCGTTTGTATTTCGATTTAGATAAATTGGATTTCGGAATTTAAAAAATCGCTGTACTGCGAACAGGAGACGGCAGATGACGGGCGCGCCCGTATTCGATATTTTCGTCATCGGTGGCGGTATCAATGGCTGTGGCATCGCCCGCGACGCCGCCGGCCGCGGGTATTCGGTGGCCCTGGCCGAAATGAACGATTTCGCCTCCGGCACCTCGTCGGGCGCCACCAAGCTGATCCATGGCGGATTGCGTTATCTCGAACATTACGAATTTCGCCTTGTGCGCGAGGCGTTGATGGAGCGCGAGGTGCTGTGGGCCATGGCGCCGCATGTCATCTGGCCGCTGCGCTTCGTGCTGCCGATCCAGAAGGGCGGCGTTCGGCCCGCCTGGCTGGTGCGGCTTGGCCTGTTTCTCTACGATCATCTGGGCGGCCGAAAGCTGCTGCCTGCGACAAGGACGCTCAACCTTTCCCGCGACGAGGCCGGCAGGTCTCTGAAGCCGGAGTTTCGCCGGGCGTTTGAATATTCCGACGGTTGGGTGGATGATGCCCGCATGGTGGTGCTGAATGCCCGCGATGCGCAAAACCGGGGTGCGACCATTCTCAGCCGTGCCAAGGTTGTGTCGGCGCAGCGCGAAGCCGATCACTGGGTGATCACGACGAAATCGACGCGCGACGGGTCAACCCAGACGCATCGCGCCCGCATGGTGGTGAATGCCGCCGGCCCCTGGGTGGACCAGGTATTGGCCGGCGCGATGGGCCACAACAACGCCCGCAATGTCCGCCTCGTGCAGGGCAGCCACATCATCGTGCGCAAGAAATTCAACCATGACCGCGCTTACTTCTTCCAGAACCCGGATAACCGCATCATCTTCGCCATTCCCTATGAGGGTGATTTCACGCTGATCGGCACCACCGACCGGGACTTCAAGGAAGACCCGAAGACCGTGCGCATCAGCGACGAGGAGGTGCATTACCTCTGCAATGCCGCCAGCGAATATTTCAAGCAGCCGATCGTGCCCGGCGATATCGTCTGGAGCTATTCGGCGGTGCGGCCGCTGTTTGATGACGGTGCCTCCAAGGCCCAGGAGGCCACACGCGATTACGTGCTGAAAGTGGAAACGCCTCAGAGTGGCGCGCCGCTCTTGAACGTGTTTGGCGGAAAGCTCACCACCTACCGGCGCCTTGCCGAGCACGCGCTTGAAAAGATCGCCGAGACAATCGGGGCCAAGGGCAAACCGTGGACGGCCGGCAGCCACCTGCCGGGCGGTGATTTTCCGGTAACCGGCGCTGCTAGGGCCGTGGACCAGCTGATGTCGAAGGCGCCGTTCCTGAACCGTGGCCATGCCGAGCGCCTGATCCGCTGTTATGGCACGGATGCCAGCACCATGCTTTCCTCTGCCAAGACGGTGGAAGATCTCGGCCGCCATTTCGGCGGCACGCTCTATGAGGCGGAAGTGCGCTGGCTGCTCGACAAGGAATGGGCGGTTTCGGCGGAGGATATCCTTTGGCGGCGCACGAAACAGGGCCTGTTCCTCACGCCCGATGAGGTCGCAGCGCTTGAGGATTATCTGCAGACGGCAACTGTTGCCTGACCGGCTCGTTCTGCCGCCCGAAACAAGGTCTTTCAGGCGGCAGGATCAAGAATGTGTCAGCGCGCCATGTCAAACAGCAGCGCGCGCCCGTCGGTTGTCCAGACGAGATCCTCGAACTGGTCGGCGCCGATTTCCACGGCATCACCCGTGGCCAGCCGTTCCCCTTCCAGCATCGCAACGCCTTCGATAATGTGCAGGAAGGCAAGACGACCCGAGCGGGCGGGAAGCGGTGTGCGGTCGCCATCGCGGGCATTTGCGATGAAAAGCTGCGTATCGGACTGCAGCTGTAGCGGCGCATCACCGGCAGTGCCGCTTGCCAGCAACGACCAGCCGCCGTCATCCCGGCCTGCGGGCAGCGATGCCTGCTGATACATCGGCGTGCCGCCCATGAGATTGGGGATGAGCCAGATCTGCAGGAAATGCGCCGACTTTTCGCCGGATGCGTTCATTTCCGAGTGGCGCACACCGCTTCCGGCATACATCAGCTGTGCTTCGCCGGGCGCAATGGTGACGAGATTGCCCAGCGTATCCTTGTGCTTCAGCTTGCCTGAGAGAACCAGCGTCAGGATGTCCATGTCCGCATGGCCATGCTCGGAAAAGCCGGAGCCGGGGGCGATCCAGTCCTCATTGATGACGCGCAAGGCGCCATAACCCATGCGGGTCGGATCCTGAAAGCCGCCGAAGGAGAAGGTGTGATAGCTGTTCAGCCAGCCCGTATCGGTATGGCCGCGGTTCATGCTTTCGTGAATGAGGGTCATTGTCAGCCTCCATGGTTCGGGGTGATGGGGGCGCCGGAGCGCCCGTTAATCGTTGATCGGCGGCAGGAGATCTTTGATCTGCTCGCGGAACGGTTCGTAGCGGGCAGGCAGTTTCAGGGCTTGCCCGAGATGGGCCGTATCTTCATCCCGGTCGAAACCGGGTTCGTTGGTGGCGATTTCAAACAGCACGCCGCCCGGCGTACGGAAGTAGATCGCGTAGAAATAATCGCGGTCGATGACCGGCGTGACCTGATAACCGGTGTCCATCAGCGCTCTGCGCACCTCAAGCTGTGCTGCGCGATCATCGACGGCAAAGGCGATGTGATGCACCGAGCCGGCGCCAAGTGCTGCGGAACCTGCCTGCGGCAGCGTCTGGAGATCGATGATATCGGCACCATTGCCGCCGGGCATGATAAAGCGGGTCCATTCCTTCTGCGTGTCGACCTGCTGATAACCCATGAAGGTCAAAAGCTCGGCTGTGGCACCGGCATCTTTCAGCCGGAGGCTTGCGCCCTGAAAGCCCTTGACCGCTTCCGCCGTGCCGATGCCGGCCTTCGACCAGCCAAGACGTGGATCGGCGTCGGTTTCGATGAGCGAAAAACCATCCCGGTCGGGACCGGCAAAACGCAGGTAGCTTTGGCCGAAGCGTTCTTCCTCACCGATCAGCGGCACGTCCCTTTCGGCCAGGCGTTCCTTCCAATAGCCTATCGACCCCTTGGGAACGGCAAAATAGGTCTCGCCCACTTCGCCGGCACCGCTACGCCCCCTGTCGATATCGGGGAAGGGAAAATAGGTCATCACCGACCCCGGCGTGCCGGCATCGTCACCGTAATAGAGGTGGTAGACTTCCGGTGCATCGAAGTTGACGGTTTTCTTGACGCGCCGCAGGCCGAGCGTGCCGCTGAAGAAACTGTTGTTTTGCTGGGCGTCGGCGGCCATCGAGGTAACGTGGTGGAGGCCCTTGATCTGGTTCAGCATGGAAGTGATCCTTTGGCGGTTGCGCGCCACTGTCTGGCGCCGTGAGCACAAAGTGCGGCAGATCGAGGAAATGCTGAATAGCAATAATATTGACTATATTATTTCTCTTATGGTAATAATGATCCATGCAGGATCTGACCGATATCCGTATCTTTCTTGAAGTGGCGCGCCAGCGCAGCTTTGTGGCGGCTGCCCGTCAATTGTCGCTCACACCGCCCACGGTAACGCGGGCGGTGGGCGCACTTGAAGAAAGCCTTGGCGTACAATTGCTGTTGCGCACCACACGTCAGGTCTCGCTGACTTCTGCCGGCGCAAGTTATGCGGCGCGGATCGGCCCTGTCATCGAGGAGTTCGACCGGGCCGCCGAAGAATTGCGCGAGAGCCAGGGGGAGACCGGCGGCCTGATCCGGGTTAATGCGCCGTTATCCCTTGGCCAGCAGATCCTGCCGGACATGATTTCCGGTTTTCGCAGCGAACACCGTGCCGTCTCGGTGTCCCTGCAACTGACTGACCAGTTCATCGACATTCTCTCGGGCGCCTGTGATGTGGCAATCCGCATTTCGGAAGCGCCGCGCGACAAGTCCACGATCTGGCGCAAGATCTGCCCGGTCACGCGCATGCTGGTCGCCTCGCCGGGATTTCTGGCCGCCCATGGCCGTATCGACAGCCCGGACGATCTGCAGCCGCCATTGTGCCTTGCCTATGATGCCGAGGCGCTGGGAGAGAATTGGGAGCTGTCTCGCAACGGGCAGAACCGCCGCATCCGCGCCGGACAGGCGCTTGCCACCAACAATGGTGAGGTGATGGCACGGTTGGCCGAAAACGGCCAGGGGGTGGCGCTGCTGCCGCTGTTCATTGTGGAGGATGCGCTGAAGGCCGGCCGGCTGGTTCAGGTGCTCAGCGATTGGCAGATGCCGCAGCTGTGGCTCACCCTCTATTATCCGCCCTATGAGCGGCTTTCCGCCCGCATTGCCGCCTTTTCGAATTTCTTCGAGGATTATGTCACCCGCGTCCGGCCGATCTGACCGAACGCAGGTTTCCGTCAGGCGACTTCGAGCTTGCGCGGCATCTGGTGGGCCAGCCAGTCCAGAAGCGCATCGCCGCGCATCGGGCGTGACAGCCAGAAGCCCTGGATCTCGTCGCAGCCCATGGCGTGCAAAAGGTCAGAAGCTTCTGCCGATTCCACGCCTTCGGCCACCACCCGGTAGCCAAGACTGTGCGACAGGTTGATCATCGAGCGCACCAGAACACGTTCCCGGTTGCCGTTTGCCATATCGGCGATGAAGGATCGGTCGATCTTCACCACACTGGCCGGCAGCTTCTGCATATAGGCAAGGCTGGAATAACCGGTGCCGAAATCGTCTATGGCAAGACGGATGCCGGTGGCGGTCAGTCTTTGCAGGAGGTCGAGCGCCCGGTCGGTCTCCTTCATCATCGCGGTTTCCGTCAGTTCCAGCTCGATGCGGCCGGGATCGACGCAGTGCTCTTTCAGCTTCTCCATCATGCGCTCGAAGAAATCATGTTCTTCCAGGTTGAGCGCCGACAGATTGATGGACAGCTTGAATTTCAGCCCCATTGCCTCCCAGGCTGCAATGTTCCGCAAGGCCTCTTCGATCACCCAGGCGCTGAGTGCCCGCGCGTAAGTGGAGGCCTCGACGATGGGGATGAATTCGGCGGGCGAAATCGGCCCGAGAACCGGATGGTTCCACCGCAGCAGCGCCTCGGCGATCTCCACCTCGCCGGTTGAAAGATCCATGCGCGGCTGGAAGACAAGGAAAAGCTGGTCGTCCGCATCGAGCGCGATCGGGAAATCCTGCAGCAGACGGAAATTGCGGCGATGGCGCATGTCGGTGGCAAACGAGAAAGAACCGACGCCGGTATCGCTGTCGCGCGCGTCCTGCACGGCGCTCTGCAGGGACCGCAGCACGTCCTCCGGCAGCATTTGTGCAGGATCAAACGACATGACACCGATGGAGGGCGTCATGCTCATGTGAAAATCGCCGTGTTTTTCGATGTCCCGGAGCGTTTTGGCAAGCAACTCGGAATAGGTGTCCGGATCGGCTGTCTCAGGCGCGAAGAAGGCAAATTGCGTTGGCCCCACATGGTACGGCGTGGATTGCTCGCCGACATGAGCCTTGAGGATGCGGGCGACGGTTCGGATCAGCCCGTCGAGATAAGACGGTCCCATGACGCGCGACAGCCGGTCGAACTGCGCCGTCTGGGCAAGGTCGAGAAGGCTGATGATGCGCTGCTCGCCATGGTTCTTCTGAAGGTCGGACAGGTCGTTCAGCAGCTGGAAACGGTTCGGCAATCCGCTGGAGGCGTCGATGCGGCCGACGGCATGCTGCAGTTCGATCTGGTCCATGACCATCGCGGCAAGATCCGTCAATGTCGCCATTTCATCATCGGTGATGGTGCGTGGTTCGGCGCCAAGGACACAGAGCGCGCCCAACCCATGCCCGTCCGGCGTCAGGAGCGGCGCGCCCGCATAAAAGCGGATGCCGGCATTGCCAAGCGTGCTGTCGGCGTAATGATCGTCCTGTTGAAAGTCGCGGATGACCAGCATGCGCCCGGTTTCGGCCACTTCCGCGCAGGGCGCCTTGTAGCGCGGAATGCCGTCATGCTCGACGCCCACCTTGGACTTGAACCACTGGCGATCGACATCGGTCAACGACACCGCTGCGATCGGCAGGTTGAAATAGGAGGCGACAAGCCGCGTGATGCGGTCAAAGCTTTCGCTGGGCAGGGTGTCGAGAAGCCGCAGGTTGCGCAGGCTGCTGAGCCGCGCCAGTTCGTCGGAGGCATGCATGATGGCGGATATCCTCACACGGTGGCCTGCTAGATGCAGGCGCAAGGCCGCGCGGTGTGGTGTGTCTAGAGAAAAATCCGGCGGGCCATTGCTCAGGGTCCCGCCGCGCTAAAGGCGGTTCATTCCGGGAAACCCGTTTGGCCAGGCGTCATGCCAAGAGCTATCGCGATAGCTGCCGAGGTTGAATATGACCCATTGTTTCCAAACGCCAATGGACTTCGCCTAAATTAGCGTTGTCGAATGACGGGAAGGTTAACATCCGGTGTCTGCCTTCAATTGCTGGCAGGTGAGCCATCGGCCATTGCGTGCGGGTGGGGTTGCGTTTTGCCGCTTGATCTGCGTGCGAAGCTGAGGCTTTGTCTGTCGAAGGCGTCGCCCGCAAAAGCGCGTCGCCCTGCCATGTCAAACAACGGGAATGCCAGTGACACGTCTTCAAGAAACCGCCCAGGATCTCGCCGATCGCATGATGGACCTTTATCGCGGCAAACGCCTGATGCTGGGCATTGCCGGGGCTCCGGGATCCGGCAAGTCGACGGTGGCCGATGCGGTGGTGGAGGAGATCAACCGCCGCCAGCCGGGCCTATCCGCCGTCTTTCCGATGGACGGCTTTCATTTCGACGATGCGGTGCTCAACGACATGGGGCGGCTGGCAAACAAGGGGGCGATCGATACCTTTGACGTTCATGGCCTGCGCCACACCCTGGCGCGCCTGAAGGCGAACGTGGATGACGTGGTGGCCGTGCCGGTGTTCGACCGGGAAATCGAGATTGCCCGCGCCGGCGGCCGGCTGATTCCGAAGGAAACCGGCATCATCGTCTGCGAGGGCAATTACCTCCTGATGCGCCAGCAGCCCTGGGACCGGCTGAAGCCGCTGTTCGATTTGACGGTGCTGGTCGAAGTCGAGATCGAGGAACTGCGCCGGCGCCTGCGGGCACGCTGGGAAAGTCTTGGCCTCGATGAGGACGTGGTCGGCCGCAAGGTCGAGGGCAATGACTTGCCGAACGGCATCGCCATCATGGCAGGCAGCGCGGAACCGGACTTGCGCGTGCGAAATTAACCGCTCACGCGCAGCCGCCCCATTCCTGCAAAAACGCCTCAGATATCGAAGGCTGCGACCCTGCGGCCGTCGTCGGCAAAGATTTTTTCGATCTCGGCCCTGTTCGGCAGGGACGGGGGCTTGTCGAGTGCAGTGTTTGCCGCATCGCCAAGCGGCAGCGCAAGAACGGCTGTGGCGAGCCATGTTTCGCCTGCTGCGATCTGCCCGCGCAATTGCGGCAGGTTGGTCTTGGCATGGATGAGGTTGGTGTTGGCAATCGGCAGATGGGCGCGCCCCTGACGCTTGACCAAGCCCAGATCGACGATGGCGCTCACATCCGTCTGCCCATGCCAGACGGCGCGGCCTTCGCCTTCCTCGCTCCGGTCACGGGCAAAATCGGCGCGGGAAATGGCAAAGCCGCCTTCGGTCGAGTGGATCACGCGTGGCGTGACGAGCTTGTGCAGGCGGATGTGCCAGGGATTGGCAGGAATGAGCCAGGTCTCGACGGTGACGTCGCCCCAGGGTTTCCAGCGGGAATAGAGCATGTTGTCAGCAATCAGTGCCTCTTCCAGTGTCTCGCGCATGCGAAAATGCACGCAGTCATCGGACAGGCCCAGCATATTGTCAAAACTTGCCGCATCGAAATGCCGGTCATTGGCCTCGATATTGAAGGCGTAACGCGTCGAATAGGCAAATTTCGCATATTTCTCGTTGGAGCCGCGCATCTTGTCGTGCTCCTGCCCGGATGACAGGACAACGACATTGCCGGGCGTGTGCATGGCCACCATGCCCGGCTTTTCGAGCGGGATCGGATCGGCAAATTGCGGCTGTTCGGTCTCTTCCGCCTGCCAGAACGGGTGATCCTCCGGCAAGGCGAGCGCGAGGAAAAACTTGAAGGCCCAGTAGGGCGAGCCTGCGGAATTGTAGCTCTCGCTCATCAGGAGGTTCGGATAGCCATAACCGACAGAGAGCACGCCATCACGATCGGCAATCGGCAACTGTGACCACCAGCGGATATGGCGCATGTAATAACCCTTGATCTCACCCCAGGGCAGGGCTTCCAGATTGGCAAACGCAAGCGAGGCCCAGAAGCCGCCGGCGGCAAAGCGGTAGGTCTGGCTGCGGCCGAAGGCAAGCGCTGCCCCGTCCGGCCCGAACCAGTGGCGGATATCGCCGGCAAATTTTTCCGCCCGCGCCCGCATCCGGGACTTGCGGGCCTCGTCGTCCTTGGCGACCACCGTATAGATGAGGCCATAAAAATGCATGGCAAACGGAATGTAATGGTCGACGCGCCGCACCGGTCCGTCGCGATACCAGCCCTCGCCGATATCGAAACCTTCCAACTCATCGAGATAGGCAACGGTCTTTGCGGCATCCACCGGGATGCCCACCCGTTCCAGCCCGAGGTCGACCAGCACGCGAAAAAATTTCCAGTTGTTGTCGACATAGTCGCGCTCGCGCGCTGCCTTCAGATAGGCAGCAATGCGCTGCTTTGCCTCTTCAGGCTGCGGTTCCCAGAGATGCTGCGGCACAAGCGCCAGTGCAAAGCCGATGGCGGCGAGTTCCACCAGACGTTGGTTGCGGTCGGCCACATCGCCCCAATACTCGGGATGTTCGGGATTGGTGCCGTTGTCGAGGCCGCGGCGATAAAGATCCCAATAGGCAAAAAAGCCGCCACCGGCCACAAGCGGCACGATGCCCCAGAGCGGACGGGCAAAACCTTCGAGATCGGCTGCCGCATGATCGAAGATCGCGCCGGCAGCGCTCAGGCGCACGCGCGCGCCGCCTTCGGAAAAATAGGGAAGAAGCGGCTCGAACAGGTCGGTGACCGCTTTGGCGAGATCGGCGCGGGTTTTTAGCGGATTTCCGAAGAGCGGGTTTGCCTTGGCAGGATCATAGATCACGAGCTTGTATCCGGATGCTGGACATTGAAGATCAGTTGCGGCCGCGGGCGTTATGCCTACGGCCGCCTCTGTTGCTTTACTTGATGGCCTTTACGCCATCGGTCATTTCCTTCAGGCCCGCATCGACAGCGATATTGTCGGTCATGATGGCATCATGCACGCGGTTCAGAACCACCTCGATCTTGGCAGCGTTCGGGTTGACGGCCATTTCCAGATAGGACTTGCCGGCCTGAAGTGCTGCCTTGCTGTTGGCATCCGTCGGGAAGCCCGGCAGTGCCGTGATCTTGTCTGCCACGTCAGCCGAACGAATGGCCGGCAGGGTGCCGGTGGCTGCCACGATTTCCGCCCCTTCCGGGCCGCTCGCAAACTTGATGAAGTCGAGCGCCGCTTCCTTCTGCTTGGAATTGGTGTTGACCGACAGGCCCGAAATCTGCGCTGCCGTGGTGCCGGCTGCAACGCCGTCCGGATGCGGAAACTTCACGATGCCCCAGTTCACGCTCTTGGATTCACCCGATTTCACCTTGGCGATCTGCGTGCCGATGAACCATGTACCCATCGGCAGCATGCCGATCGTGCCGTTGAAGAACAGCGCCGAATAATGCGTGTTCGATGTTTTCAGCGAGGCGTAGGAGGGGATCGCGCCGCTCTTTTGCAGTGCCAGCGCCCGCTCGTACCAGGGTTTCAGGAAAGCATAATCGCCGTCCACCAGCGTCTGCTTGCCGTCCTGGATGCCGGGAAGCTGCACGGCTGAGCGCCAGGTGTGCAGAAGCGCACCATAGGTCTTGTTGGCACCAAAACCGCCCTTCAGCTTTTCGGCGGTCTCGTCGAACTGCTTCCAGGTCATGTCATTGGTGGGGTAGGCGACGCCTGCCTTGTCGAAAATATCCTTGTTGTAATAGACCACCCAGAAATCCGAGCGGAAGGGCAGGGCATAGACCTTGCTGTCCACCGTCAATGCCTCGATCAGGCCACCGTAAGGCGCGGATTCGATCTTCTGCGACGTCATGAACTCGTTGAGCGGGGCGATATTGCCGGCGCGCACGAGGTTGGCGTAACCCGGCACGTCCTTGATGGTGACGATGTCGATATCCGTCGAGCCGCCGGTCAGCTGCGTCGAGATCATCTGCGTGTAGTCTTGCGAGCCGAGATCGATATGCTCGAACTTCACATTGGGGTGTTTTGCCGTGTAGGCCTCGATCAGCGGCTTGTAGAAAGCCACCTTGTCCCAGTCCCACAGCGCCCATTTGAGCGTGACGGGTGCTGCCCCTTGCGCAAGTGCCGTGCCTCCCAGCGCTGCTGCCATGGTGAAACCGGCAACCGCCGCCTTCATCGTTCTCCCGAAAATCTCCAGATACATCCTCAAGTCTCCTTCCCTGATTGTGCCTGGTTGAAGCGCCGCTTCTGCGGTGCCCTTAGAATGGTTCCTTCTCCCCGGATGCCTCTGCCGGCCGCGACAGAACCAGTGTCGCGGCCCGCTGCGCGCCGAACATCACGGCGAACAGTCCAAGAGAGAAATTGAATGTCGCCGGCATGAAGACGGAGACGGGGTAAAACAGGATATGTGCGAGCCAGAGCGCTGCCACGAAGGCGAGCGCGGCGAGAAGCGGCAGGGGACGCCAGAGCGTGGCGAGCGCTGAAAGCCGCAGCAGATCGCGCAAGCGGCGCGCCTCTGCGGTCACGCTCAGCACCATGAAATGCATGGCCCAGAGACCGGCAAAGACTGTTGCCACGAGGCTGACCGTCAGCGGTGCTGCATAAACGAGGTTTTCGCGGGCCGCTGCGCCATAGATCGCAATGGCGAAGATGCCAAGCGCCAGGACTGCGCCTGTGACGATGCCCCAGACGGTGGCGACCAGCGCATGGCGTCGGAAGGCTTCCGAGAAATCGCGCAGCAGGTAGACGTTGCGATCCTCCACCATCGACCGGCAGATGCTGGCCGTGGCAAAGGTAGCGGCAGGCAGGGTGACGAGCGGCAGGCTGGCGAGAATAAAGAGCAGGTTCAATTTCACCAGCTCCCACCATTCCCGCGCAAAAATCTGGACGAAGAGGGCAAGGCCGGTCCGCTTCGGGGCATCCTTGTCGATGCCCTTGCCCTCCTTCGTCCACATGGCGTCCAGCCACTGCATCTGTTGTCTCTTCCCTTTGGATTAGTACAGGATCGAACGTTCGGTTTGCGGGTCGAACAGCTGCGCATTGGTCATGTCGGCGGTGAGCGTCACCGCATCGCCGATTTTCGATTTGAAGCGCGGCGAAACGCGCGCGATCAGCTGACGTCCGCCGGCCAGCATGTTGAGATGCACTTCCGAGCCCATCGGTTCGGTCAGTTCCACGACCGCGGCAAAGGGGCCCGTGTTTTGCGGGTCGATATCGGCCGGGGCCAGCTCATGGAAATTCTCAGGCCGGATGCCGAGCATGACCTCGCGCCCCTCGTAAGGTGCGATGCGGGCCTCATCGAAGGCGTGCGGTAGGGGCAGCACCTGCCCGTCGACCGTTGCGCTGAACCGCCCTGCCTCGCGCCGGATCGTCGCGGGCAGAAGGTTCATCTGCGGCGCGCCGATGAAGCCGGCGACGAACATGTTGACCGGGCGGTCATAGAGGTTTTGGGGCGTATCCACCTGCTGGATATGGCCGTCCTTCATCACGACGATGCGATCGGCCATGGTCATGGCCTCCACCTGGTCATGCGTCACATAGATGAAAGTGGCATCCAGCCTTTTGTGCAGCTTGGTGATTTCGGCGCGCATGGTGCCGCGCAGCTTGGCATCGAGGTTCGACAGCGGTTCATCGAGCAGAAACACTTCCGGATTGCGCACCATGGCGCGCCCTAGCGCCACGCGCTGACGCTGGCCGCCGGAGAGCGCCTTCGGCTTGCGGTTCAGAAGATGGGTGATGTCGAGGATTTTTGCGGCTTCCTGCACCTTCCGGTCGATCACGTCGCGTGGGGCTTTGCGCAGTTCCAGCCCGAAGGCCATGTTCTTGTAAACCGTCATATGCGGGTAGAGCGCATAGTTCTGGAACACCATGGCGATGTCGCGATCCTTCGACGGCACGTCATTCATCAGGTCTGTGCCGATCAGAAGCTCGCCGCCGGAGATTTCCTCAAGGCCTGCGATCATGCGTAGCGTCGTGGATTTGCCGCAGCCGGAGGGGCCGACGAGGATGATGAATTCCTTGTCGGCGATTTCGAGATCGATATCGTGCACCACGGTCAGCGCACCAAACGTCTTGTTCAGCTTCTTCAGCGAAATGCTTGCCATCAATCCCTCACGCGCTCACCAGTAGGAAGACCAGCTGCGCGCAAGGCGCGTCAAAGCTTCCATGTAATAATAATCCCCCCAGGACACGCACTCATCGACGCCTTCGCCGCGGCAGGTGTTGTGTGGGGTTTTTTTCGAATAGGTGCCGTGCAGCACAAGCCCGTTGGAAAGGCTGGGATCCGTCACGGCATAATGATCGACCAGGCTTTTCATCATGCGCCGGGCAAGGTCGCGGTAACGCACCGCATCGTCGCCACCAACGAGATCCGCCATTTCCAGCAGTCCGCAGGCGACGATGGAGGCCGAAGAACTGTCGCGCGGTTCGCTCGATCCTTCTGTGAAGATCAAGTCCCAATAGGGCACGAGATCGGCCGGCAGCCGCTCCAGATAAAAGGACAAAAGCTTCTCGAACGTCTCGCGGTATTGGGCCAAGGGCTCATAGCGATAGGAGAAGGCCATGCCGGCAATGCCCCAGGCCTGTCCGCGCGCCCAGAAACTGTCGTCGGCATACCCCTGTTTCGTCACGCCGCGCACCGGTTCGCCGGTTGCCGGGTCCAGGTAAAAGGTGTGATAGGTGGAGTTGTCCGGGCGTACCGAATGGGCAAGCGTCGTGCGCGCATGGGTCAGCGCGATGTCGCGGTATTTCACATCGCCCGTCTCCGCACTTGCCCAATAGAGCAGCGGCAGGTTCAACAGGCAGTCGATGATGTAGCGATATTCGTTCGGATTGTCGCGGCGGCCCCAGGCCTGGATGAACTTTCCGATGGGCTGGAAACGCTCGATCAGCTGGTCTGCGGCGAGAAGCGCTGCCCTGCGGCCGTCTTCGTCGCCGACCAGTTTCCATGCGGCGATGCAGGAGGGCGAATAGAGAAAGCCCATGTCGTGATGGTCGGTCTCGATGCGGTTTTCGATGCGATGGAGAAAGCTCTGCACCTGGATCTGCGCCGCATATTGAAAGATCTTGTCGCCGCTATGCTCGAAGGCAAGCCAGATTTCGCCCGGCCAGAAACCCGCCGTCCACTGGTCGTTGGCAACCGGCGGATAGACATTGCCGACGCTCGAATGGTTCTGCGCGGTATAGGTGAAGGCGGGCAGGTTGCGGCGCACCTGGGCAACTGCCTGATCAAGTGCGGCCCGCACTTCGTCATCCGTGATGGCTGCGGAGGAGGTGGGGGAGAGTGCATTCATAAGGTCAGCCCTTGATCCCTGATGAGGCGACGCCTTCGACGAAGAAGCGTTGCAGCGCGAGGAAAACGATCAGCACGGGGATGAGCGCCACCACGGAGGCGGCCATGATCAGCCCGTATTCGGCCGAATATTGCGAGATGAACATGCGAAGGCCGATCTGGATCGTCTTCAGTTCCGTGCGGGTAAGATAAATCATCGGCCCCAGGAAATCGTTCCAGGTGGTGACGAAGGTGAAGATGGTGAGCGTCGACAGCGCCGGCTTTGACAGCGGTAGCATGATTTTCGCCCAGATCTGGTATTCGTTCATGCCATCGATGCGGGCCGCTTCACAAAGCTCTGTGGGGATCGACATGTAGAACTGGCGCATCAGGAAGACGCCAAACGCGGTAAAGGCCTGCAGGCAGATCAGTGCCAGATGGGTGTTGTTGAGGCCGAACTCGCGCATCAGCAGGAACTGCGGCACCATGTAGACCTGCCAGGGCATGGCGATGGTGGCGATATAACCGAGAAACAGCGTGTTTTTGTAAGGAAAATGCAGCTTGGCGAAGGCATAGGCCGCAAAGCTCGAGGTCAGCAGCTGCAGCACCGTCACGATGATCGTCAGCTTCGACGTGTTGTAGATGAACAGCGCCAGCGGGATTTTTGTCCAGATATCCAAGTAGTTTTCCCATCTCGGCTGCGAGGGGATCCACTCGATCGGGAAGGCAAACACGTCGCGGCTGAGCTTCAGCGAGGCCGACAGCATCCAGGCAAACGGCAGGAGCATGATGATGGTGACGACAATCACCGTCAGGTAGACGGCGATGGTGCCAGCTGAGATCTTTTTCCCGGCAATGCGCATGGCTCAATCCTCCCTCTGGCGGCGGAACTGGACGACGGTGACAGCCAGCACCAGGAAGAACAGGACGAGTGCGATCATGCTGGAATACCCAAGATCCCAGGAGATGAAGGCCTCGTTATAGATGTGGTAGACGAGAACCAGCGTCGAGGTGCCCGGCCCCCCTTGGGTGATCATGTAGACCTGATCGAAGACCTTGAAGGACTGGATGGTCAGCATCACGGTGACGAAGAAGGTGGTGGGCGCGAGCTGCGGCAGCGTGACATGGCGGAACTTCTGCCAGGCATTGGCGCCATCGAGGCCGGCTGCCTCGTAAAGCTCGGAATTGATGCCCTGCAGGCCGGCGAGATAGATCACCATGTAATAACCCATGCTCTTCCAGATGCCGAAGAGGATGACGGTGACCATGGCCCAGTGGCGGTCTGCCGCCCAGCCGGGCAGGTTTTCCGGCGCGATCCCCAGCGTATAGAGGATCATGTTCACCGGACCCATTTCCGGGTTGAAGATCATGTTCCAGACCACGGCGACTGCCACCAGCGAGGCGACATAAGGGAAAAACATCGCGGTGCGAAAGAAATCGCGGCCAAAGATTTTCTGGTTGAGCAGGACCGCAAGCCCCAGCGCACAGGCAAGCGTGGCGGGCACCGAGACGACGGTGAAGACGATGGTGTTCCACAAGGCGTCGATGAACGCCTTGTCCTCGAACAGGCGCCAGAAATTATCAAGGCCTGCAAAGGTAATCGGGTTGGAGCCATCCCAGTGCATGAAGGCCAGTGCAAAAGCAAACAGGATCGGCCCGAGCGTGAAGACGGCAAAACCCAGAAAGTTCGGCGCGATGAAGGAATAGGCGATCAGCGCATTTTCGACGCGCCGGCGGCGCTTGGAGACGACGCGCACCTTCTTCTTGGGCGCAAACCCCGCCGGGCTGTCAGACATGGCCGGACTCGTGATGCTCACCAGCTTCCTCCCCGTGTGACGCGCTCCTTGAGGGTTCGCTGTCTCACGCCTTGATTTGCACGTTTCGCGCGGGTTTGCACTCATGGTGCATCCCGCCTCCCGGACCCTGCATAACACAATTTTTGCATTGGTCAAACAACTTGCTATGCAGTCAGACAAATATGCTGGAAACTGAAAAATAGGTATGATAGGCAGTGTTTGCGGCAGGAGGTGCGCCGCTAACCGGGAGCGCTGTCTTTGTTTTTCGAACGGGTGAACACTCTGCCGGAAGATCTGGCCGATTTCAGGCCCGATCTCAGCGTGGCAGGCGCTGGCGGCTGGGAGGCGGTGTCGCCAGCGGATGCGGCAACGCTGATCGCCAGAGGTGTTGCAGCGCTGGACAAGAGCTGGCCTGTGCTTCTCGCCTCGCACTACCGGGAATACGGCGAAAACGGCAATCGCTCGCGCTTCGAGGCACTGTATTTCGAGCGCCGTCTGATGCTGAACGATCTGGTTCTGGCCGAAAAGGTGGAGGGGCAGGGGCGCTTTCTCGGTGCCATCATCGATGGCATCTTCCTCCTCTGCGAGGAAAGCGGCTGGCAGTTGCCGGCCCACAATTCCTATCAGCGCGGCGGGCCGCGCCTGCCGCTGCCGGACGCGTTCGATCCGGTCATCGACCTGTTTGCCGCCGAAACCGCAGCCATTCTGGCCACCACACTTTCGCTTCTGCGCGAGAGCCTTGATGCCGTCGATCCGGCCGTTTGCCGCCGCATCGAGCAGGACATCGACCGGCGCATCCTTCAGCCTTATCTCTCCCGGCATTTCTGGTGGATGGGCAACGGTGATGAGCGGATGAACAACTGGACGGCCTGGATTACCCAGAACGTTCTCATCGCCACCTTCAGCCTTCCGACATCCCAGGAGATCCGCCGCGCGGTTCTGCAAAAAGCGCTGAAAAGCCTCGATGCCTTCCTGAAGGATTATGCCGAGGATGGCGCCTGCGAGGAAGGCGTCGTTTATTACCGCCATGCAGCGCTCTGCCTGTTCGGCGCAATGACCGTACTCGATGCGGTGGCGCCCGGCTGTTTTGCCGACGTCTGGCAAGCGCCAAAAATCCGCGCCATGGCCGAATACATCGTCCACATGCACGTCGCGGACGACCATTATTTCAATTTCGCCGACAGCGCTGCCGTGGTGGAACCCTGCGGTGCGCGTGAATATCTGTTCGGAACCGCCGTCGGCTCGCATGTTCTCACGAATTTTGCCGCAGCGGATTTCAAGCGATCGCCCGACCCTTTGATGGGCCGCGAATGGAACCTCTGGTACCGCGTCCAGGCGGTGGTTTCGGCAGGCTCTATCCGTGCCCTCACACCGGATGTCGCACCCGCGCCGGACATGTTTTATCCCGGCATTGGCCTCTTCATTGCCCGCAAGGGACCGTATGCGCTGGCGGTGAAGGGCGGCTCCAATGGCGAAAGCCACAATCACAACGATGTCGGCAGCATCACGCTCTACAAGAACGGCCGGCCGCTGCTGATCGATATTGGTGTGGAAACCTACACGGCAAAGACCTTTTCGCCCCGCCGCTACGAGATCTGGACCATGCAATCGGCCTTCCACAATCTCGCGACCTTCGGGGGCGTGATGCAGGCCGATAGCGAGAATTTTTACGCACGCGATGTGAAAGCGGAGTTTCTGGCCGAGGAGGCGCGCATCTGCCTGGAGCTTGCCGGTGCCTATCCGCCGGAAGCGGGGTTGCGCAGCTACCGGCGCAGCGTTCGCCTTCACCATGGCCTTGGCGTCGAGATTGTCGATGATCACGACGGCGACCTGCCGGCAATGCTGTCGCTGATGACGGAGATCGAGCCGGTGGTGGAGGCGGGACGCCTCGTTCTGCCTGGTCTCGCCGAGATGCACCTTGCCGGTGCCGGCACGCCCACCATTGAACCCATCCCCATTGATGATGCGCGGCTGAGGCAATCCTGGCCATCGCGCCTTTACCGGGTGCTGGTGCCCTTTACCGGCCCACGCCTGCAGATCGACATCGTCTAGCGCCCATGACCGCGCGATCCGCCTTCAGGCTGGAGAGCATGGAAACGGACGCGACAAAAACATGAGAGGACGACCCATGAACCTGATGCTCGCGATCGCCGATGGCGCAGATGCCGTTGTGGCAAGGGCGGAGGCCGCAGGCGAGGTGTTTCTGGTCCATCGCGCCGCCTATCAGCCGGGAGATCGGCTGGTACTTCAGGCCTCCGAACCCGGGCATGTCGTCGTCTCCTTCGATGCGGCTCTGGCACCAGCCCTGGTCTATCTGCGCGAGCCCAGTTTCAGTCTGCCGGTTCCTTTCGGTGATCGGCGCGTGCCCTATGCACCGCAGGCATTTTCAGGTGAGCTACATCGGCTTCATGTGCGCAAGGCAACGGCGGCCGAAGTGGCGCTGCGGCGCAATCTCGCCTTCAACCCGCTTGACGATCACAGCAATTCAACGCTTTTCCCGCATGCCTCCGCCAATGTGGAAACCCGCGGCGAAGCCGCCTTTGCGGCCCGAAACGCCATCGATGGCGAAAAGGCCAATAACGACCACGGCAGCTGGCCCTATACCAGCTGGGGCATCAACCGCGATCCGGAGGCCGCCCTCACCGTGGATTTCGGCCGCCCGGTTCTGGTGGATGAACTCGTGCTTTATCTGCGCGCCGATTTTCCCCACGATGCCTGGTGGGAAAAGGCAAGCCTCACCTTCTCCGATGGCGAAACAATGAGGGTGGATCTGCGCAAGTCCGCGGCCGGCCAACGCTTTGCCATCCCGCCCCGTATCGTAGAGTGGGTGCGCCTGCACAGCCTGATAAAGGCCGAAGATCCCTCGCCCTATCCGGCGCTGACGCAGATCGAGGTCTGGGGAACCGAAGCCTGATGTCTGCCGTCAGCCGCCCTATCCGGCGGTGAGGCCGCGCATATCTCTCAGCAGATCGCGGTAGCGCGACTGGCTGCCGCGCAGATGCACCTGCATGGCAGCGCGGGCGGCCTTTTCGTCGCCATCGGAAATTGCCAGCACCAGCGCCTCGTGCTCCTTGTGGATCAGCCGGCGATAGGCCGTCTGATCGGCGCCGCGATTGTCGGAGACCACCCGCGACTGCGGAATGACCGCCGGGCCGTGCATTTCGAGAAACTGCGTGAAGAGCGGATTGTTGGTGGCATCGGCAATGGCCATGTGCAGCGCCAGATCGGCCTCGCGGATCGACTGGTTTGCCTCGATCAGTTCCAGCAGTCGCGCGTGACAGTCGAAGATGGCTTCTTCTTGCGCCGGCGAGCGACGCTGCGCGGCAAGGCCGGCCGCCTCGATTTCCAAGGGCGTGCGGATTTCGAGAATTTCGAGATCCGACGAGAGGCGCGCCCGATCCAGTTTCGGTGGGGCAGGAGCCGCGACCTCCGCCTTCAGCACGAAAATGCCGGCGCCCTGGCGCACCTCCACCAGCCCGTCGCAGCGCAGCGCCGTCACCGCCTCGCGGATCACCGTGCGGCTCACGCCATGCGCCTCCGTCAGCTCTATTTCGCTCGGAAGTCGCTCGCCCGGCTGATAGGTTCCAGAGACGATGGCCCCGCGCAGGGCCTCCTCCACCTTCGCCACCAGCGACCCGCTGCCCTTGCCGCGCGATTTCACCTCAACCGTCACATCCGTTCCCCCGTGTCTGCCCGCCTGGCGTTCGCAGGAACGGCGATGACAGGCAGTTTGTCGCAAATAGGTATGATGAATTCTAGCAAAACTCAATGGAATATCGAGAAAACGTCGGAAACTGTCTGACCAATACGCGAAAAATCCGTTCCCCTATCTCCAGGCCCTCTTCGGTCATCGGCAAACAGGCGAATCGCCCTCGCATGCGGGCATGCGATCCCGCGCGCGCCCGCGCGCATGCGGTTAATAAGTCATTTCTGTCGCCGGAGGTGATGCGTCCTTGCGCACCAACAGTGAAAACGGGTGAAGGACGCAAAGCCAGATCGTTATGAACCGCTCTCAACAGATATTCCGGTCCCTCTGTTGTGGCGATGACACAGGCCTTGCCGGAACCCTTGCATGCCAAGGGGTTAACCGCCGCAAGGCCTTTCCGGTCCATTCCGTTAACGCAAAGGCAGCTAAAAAAATCCTCATGAAATCAACGGGCGCCCGGCAATGGCACTGCCGCGCAAGCTTCACCCATGCTCCATCGTTAACCCTTTGTTAACCATGCCGGCGCTAGGCATGATCAACGATTTGTTTACGTAGATGACCAAAGTGCTAACAGACGCCCGCTCCATCCGCATCAAAGGCCGCTCATTCCTGGCGGTGGTACTGTCTCCGGACATGCCGCTCGACGACTGGCTGACGCGCCTGGACGATCTGGCGCAGCGGTCTGCCGGGTTTTTCCTCGGCCGGCCGGTCGTGCTCGATGTCACCGACCTTGGCCTCGACCGTGCGCAGATGAAGGAATTGATCGCAGCCCTTGGCGAGCGCAATGTCAGCATCATGGGCATCGAAGGGGCGCGCCATTCCGCCATCGGCCCCGGCATGCCGCCGGCGCTGAAGGGGGGCCGCCCGGCAGCCGACGTCGAGGTGCCGGAAAATGAGGCCCCCGTCGAACCATCGAAAGTCGATAACCGGCCCCAGATGGCAGAGCCCCGGCAGACGCTGCAATCGCTGGTGATCCGCGAACCGGTCAGGTCCGGGCAATCGATCATCTTTACCGAGGGAGACGTAACCGTCGTCGGTTCCGTGGCCTCGGGCGCGGAAATCATCGCCGGGGGTTCTGTGCATATTTACGGCGCGCTGCGCGGGCGGGCCATGGCGGGATCGGTCGGCAATGCATCGGCCCGCATCTTCTGCCGCAAGCTCGAAGCCGAGCTGGTGGCAATCGACGGTGTTTACAAAATGGCCGAGGATCTGGCCCCCGAGCTTCATGGACAACCGGTCCAGCTATGGCTCGAGGGCGACGCGATCATCGCCGAAAAACTGATGTGAGCCGCATGCGGCAAGAACAGGAGAGCAAGATGGGCAAGGTAATCGTCGTCACGTCAGGCAAGGGCGGGGTTGGCAAGACCACTTCGACAGCAGCCCTTGGGGCCGCGCTTGCGCAGCGCAACGAAAAGGTCGTCGTCGTGGATTTCGACGTCGGGCTTCGCAATCTCGATCTCGTCATGGGGGCAGAACGCC
>NZ_JBZAYV010000003.1:0-100000 GCF_058242775.1 Neorhizobium sp. PAMB6630 | reverse complement strand
TGCGTACCTTTTGTATAATGGGTCAACGACTTAGTGTATCTAGCAAGCTTAAGCCGGTAGGTGTAGGCGCAGCGAAAGCGAGTGTTAATAGCGCGTTCAGTTAGATGCATTAGACCCGAAACCGAGTGATCTAGCCATGAGCAGGCTGAAGGTTGGGTAACACCAACTGGAGGGCCGAACCCGCATCTGTTGCAATAGATTGGGATGACTTGTGGCTAGGGGTGAAAGGCCAATCAAACTCGGAAATAGCTGGTTCTCCGCGAAAACTATTTAGGTAGTGCGTCGATCGAATACCCCGGGGGGTAGAGCACTGGATGGGCTATGGGGACTCACCGTCTTACTGATCCTAACCAAACTCCGAATACCCGGGAGTACTAATCGGCAGACACACGGCGGGTGCTAACGTCCGTCGTGAAGAGGGCAACAACCCTGACCTCCAGCTAAGGTCCCCAAGTCATGGCTAAGTGGGAAAGGATGTGAGGATCCCAAAACAACCAGGATGTTGGCTTAGAAGCAGCCATCATTTAAAGAAAGCGTAACAGCTCACTGGTCTAAATAAGGGTCTTTGCGCCGAAAATGTAACGGGGCTAAAGCCATGCACCGAAGCTGAGGATGTGCAGTTTACTGCACGTGGTAGCGGAGCGTTCCGTAAGCCTGCGAAGGAGGACCCGTGAGGGCCTCTGGAGGTATCGGAAGTGCGAATGTTGACATGAGTAACGATAAAGGGGGTGAGAGACCCCCTCGCCGAAAGACCAAGGGTTCCTGCTTAAAGTTAATCTGAGCAGGGTTAGCCGGCCCCTAAGGCGAGGCAGAAATGCGTAGTCGATGGGAACCACGTTAATATTCGTGGGCCTGGTGGTAGTGACGGATTGCGTAACTTGTTCATTCTTATTGGATTGGATGGGCGAGGAAGCGGTTCCAGGAAATAGCTCCATCATTATAGACCGTACCCGAAACCGACACAGGTGGTCAGGTAGAGTATACCAAGGCGCTTGAGAGAACTATGTTGAAGGAACTCGGCAAATTGCACGCGTAACTTCGGAAGAAGCGTGACCCTGATGTACGCAAGTATGTCAGGGTGGCACAGACCAGGGGGTAGCGACTGTTTATCAAAAACACAGGGCTCTGCGAAGTCGCAAGACGACGTATAGGGTCTGACGCCTGCCCGGTGCTGGAAGGTTAAGAGGAGAGGTGCAAGCTTTGAATCGAAGCCCCAGTAAACGGCGGCCGTAACTATAACGGTCCTAAGGTAGCGAAATTCCTTGTCGGGTAAGTTCCGACCTGCACGAATGGCGTAACGACTTCCCCGCTGTCTCCAACATAGACTCAGTGAAATTGAATTCCCCGTGAAGATGCGGGGTTCCTGCGGTCAGACGGAAAGACCCCGTGCACCTTTACTATAGCTTTACACTGGCATTCGTGTCGGCATGTGTAGGATAGGTGGTAGGCTTTGAAGCGGGGACGCCAGTTCTCGTGGAGCCATCCTTGAAATACCACCCTTATCGTCATGGATGTCTAACCGCGGTCCGTCATCCGGATCCGGGACAGTGTATGGTGGGTAGTTTGACTGGGGCGGTCGCCTCCGAAAGAGTAACGGAGGCGCGCGATGGTGGGCTCAGACCGGTCGGAAATCGGTCGTCGAGTGCAATGGCATAAGCCCGCCTGACTGCGAGACTGACAAGTCGAGCAGAGACGAAAGTCGGTCATAGTGATCCGGTGGTCCCGTGTGGAAGGGCCATCGCTCAACGGATAAAAGGTACGCCGGGGATAACAGGCTGATGACCCCCAAGAGTCCATATCGACGGGGTTGTTTGGCACCTCGATGTCGGCTCATCGCATCCTGGGGCTGGAGCAGGTCCCAAGGGTTTGGCTGTTCGCCAATTAAAGCGGTACGTGAGCTGGGTTCAGAACGTCGTGAGACAGTTCGGTCCCTATCTGCCGTGGGTGTAGGAATATTGACAGGATCTGTCCCTAGTACGAGAGGACCGGGATGGACATATCTCTGGTGGACCTGTTGTCCTGCCAAGGGCATAGCAGGGTAGCTATATATGGAAGGGATAACCGCTGAAGGCATCTAAGCGGGAAACCCACCTGAAAACGAGTATTCCCTATCAGAGCCGTGGAAGACGACCACGTTGATAGGACGGGTGTGGACGTGCAGTAATGCATGAAGCTTACCGTTACTAATAGCTCGATTGGCTTGATCGTTCTCATTGTTTGTGCTCATCGAAGATGAGCAAAACAATAAGAGTTTTGTTTTGTCCTGACGCACGAAAATGTGCTGCGGACGGCCCGCGCCACAAGGCGCGACGGCCTCTGGCCTGTATCGGTGCCCAAAGCACCGCAATGCGCTTAAGAGGTCCCATTCGACGTGTTCAAAACCAGCGAAAACTGAGGCCACAGCGAACAAACTATTCGCTATTGGCTACTCCCTATTCGCTCACAAAAAATCCAGCTTCTCAACACATTGCCCTTAGCTGACCTGGTGGTCATGGCGGGGCGGCTGCACCCGTTCCCATTCCGAACACGGCCGTGAAACGCCCCTGCGCCAATGGTACTTCGTCTCAAGACGCGGGAGAGTAGGTCGCTGCCAGGTCTGCTAAAGGCAATGTTGTCACGGTTTGCACTTGCAAATCCGTCAGGTTTTGCCCTTGCAAATCCGCCAATCTTCTCGTCACAAACACTAACGGCCCAGCCGATAACAAAAGGGTCGCTCAAAGCGGCCTTTTTGCGTCTAAAACGCACACATCATACGAGATTTTGCCTGACGGCAAAACTCTGTGGGTCTTTTGCCTAACGGCAAAAACCCGGTAACGAGATTTTGCCTGACGGCAAAACTCTGACAACGCGGGGTGGAGCAGCCCGGTAGCTCGTCAGGCTCATAACCTGAAGGCCGCAGGTTCAAATCCTGCCCCCGCAACCAACGAAAATTGTAAATTAGACCATTCCAGATTTTTGCTTTTAAGCTCCTCGCCATAACGCTCGAGGAGCTTTTTGCGTTTGTGCTCCGTATCGATCTCGCCGGACGCGATCCTGGCAACGAAATCGTTCTGCGCTGCTGCGATGAACGTAAGCGCGCAATTCCCCGCACCTGTTCACTGAAAGTCGAATGAGGGATTCTGTGTCCACAATGGAGACTGTGGACACAATGACATTGGATATCCTGACTGGATCGGAACCCCTTCGGGCTGTGAAGATTCTTTCCAACGGGAAGCGCCGGTTCGATCCCATCGAGAAAGACCGGCTGATCGACGCTGCAATGAAGCCTGGGATATCGGTAGCCCGCCTGGCACTGGCGCACGGTGTCAACGCCAATCTGTTGCGCAACTGGGTGAAGCTTCGCCGAGATCAGCAGGCCCAGGGTGCTTTGCCGGTTGTTGCGGAGCGGGAAATGTCGGCCTTTGTTCCGGTGGTTGCTGCGCCACCGATTGCGCGGCAGCCCGACATGCCGGCTCGGCCATCATCGGCAGGAATGCGACTGACGGCGTCTCTGCCGAATGGTGTGCGGCTTGAGCTTGAAGATGCGGATGAGAAGGCCTTGTCCGTGATGATCGAAGTTCTGAGGCGTTGCAATGTTCCGGCTGGCTGACGATCTTCGCGTCTATCTTCACCGGGACCCGATCGACTTTCGTGCGGGGATCAACAGCTTGGCGATTCTGGTCGAGCAGTCGATGGGCCTGAGCCCGTTCGAGCGTGCTGTCTTTGTCTTTTGCAACCGCCGGCGCACCCGGATGAAGCTTTTGTTCTTCGAGCGGTCAGGGTTCGTGCTTGTCTTGAAAGCCTTGTCCGAAGACCGGTTTCGCTGGCCCCGCCGCGAGGCGCCGGTCGTGACGCTCGACACCGAGCAATTGCGCTGGCTGCTTGACGGTATCGATCTCGACGCGATGGAGCGCCATCCTGTTCGGCAATATGAGTTGGTCGGCTGAAAGCTGTTGACGCAGCGGGGCGGCTCAGATTCAAAGCTACAATGACACGAGCTGGCACCCCTGATGTTGCGGAACTGATGGCGCTTCTGGCGGCGAATGCTGCCGAGAACGCCGCGCTGCGGGCTGAGAGAGACGCCCTTGCACAGCGTGTCTTCAAGCTCGAGGAAGAACTGGCGCTTGCACAACTGCATCGTTTTGCGCCGCGCAGCGAAAAGCATATGGATCGCGTCTTCAATGAAGCCGAGAAGGCTGCTCTTGAGGCCGATGCTGATGAGGGCTTGGCCGACTGTGACGAGACCGACGCCAGTGAGCTTCCCGACACGGGATTGCCAGAGGTGGAAAAGCCCGAAGGCCGCAAGCGCGGGCGTAAACCTCTTCCGGCAAATTTGCCCCGCCAACGCGTTGAATATGACCTTGCCGACGATCAGAAGACCTGTCCGTGCTGCCGCCATCCGCTGCATCGCATGGGCGAACTCGTCACCGAGCAGCTGCATATCGAGGTGAAGGCCACGGTGCTGCAGAATGCCCGGGCCAAATATGCTTGCCGCAACTGCGAGCGCACCGATATCAGCACTCCCGTTATCATCGCGCCGATGCCCGCACAGCCCTTGCCGGGCAGTATCGCCACGGCCTCGACGCTGGCCTTTGCTCTTGTTCATAAATATGTCGATGGCA
The DNA here is from genome assembly GCF_058242775.1 of Neorhizobium sp. PAMB6630. NCBI lineage: Bacteria > Pseudomonadati > Pseudomonadota > Alphaproteobacteria > Hyphomicrobiales > Rhizobiaceae > Neorhizobium > Neorhizobium sp. PAMB6630. The sequence continues at coordinate 95,399 of NZ_JBZAYV010000003.1, read as the reverse complement.
CGCCGCTCTATCGCCTGGCACAGGCCTTCGAGCGCGCCGGCGTCCCTGTCAGCCGTGGCGCCCTTGGCCATTGGGTGATCGGCTCCAGCGAAAAGCACCTCGTTCGCATCTACGATGCATTGAAGCAGCGGCTCTTGTTGCAGAGCGTCATCCATGGTGACGAGACCACGGTGCAGGTGCTGAAGGAAAAGGACAGGAAAGCAACCGACGAGTCCTATATCTGGGCCTATCGTAGCGCCCAGGACAGCGTCGAGCCGGTTGTCCTGCTCGAATATCAGCCCGGTCGTGGACAGGTGCATCCGCAGACTTTCCTGGGTGACTATCGCGGCATCCTGATGAGCGACGGCTATCAGGCCTGGCGCACCCTGAAGGGCGCGACCCATGTCGGGTGTATGGCTCACGCCAGGCGACGCTTCGTCAACGCCTTCAAGGCCGGGAAGAAACAAAGCGGCCCACCCGCGCAGGCATTGAAATTCTTCGACCAGCTCTACCGGATTGAGAGGCAGATGCGGGACGAAAAGCCGGATGACGGCGAAACGCAGGCCGACTGCATCCGGCGCTTGCGCCAGAAGCATAGCGTTCCAGTCCTTGAAGCCCTGAAGGAGTGGCTCGACAGGATGGCCCCCAAGGTCGTGCCCGACACCAAGCTCGGCGATGCGATATCCTATACGCGAAACCAGTGGCAATATCTGACCCGCTACACCGAAGACGGCAGGATGCCGGTCGACAACAATTTATTGGAACGCGATATCAGAGTTTTTGCCACTGGAAGGAAGAGCTGGTTATTTTGCGACACTGTCGACGGGGCCAAGGCAAGCGCCGTGATTTACAGCCTTATGCTGACCTGTCGCGCCTGTGGCGTCGAGCCATTCGCCTGGTTGCGACACGTCTTCACCGAATTGCCACAGCGTCCCGACGGCGCCGACATCAACGACCTTCTGCCATTCAACTTCGCAAAAATCGAACCTGCCTGATCAAGGCCCATCGGCAAAAGCCGATCACCGCTCATAGCGGCCGCGTCAACGCGCAGGGAAATGCGCGCTTACCGATGAACTGCTGTTCCATCAGGTCCATGACATCCATCTGCGCGAAGATGGCAGCGATCAAGCCGTGGACTTGCAAGGATGCCGGCTGATGTGCAGGCGTCTTGCCGATCACCACGGTCTGCACGAGCTGGCGCACGATAGGCATCAAGCGACGCTTGGCATCTTCGTTTCCGTTCCCACGTGCCATCGTCAAGAGGTTGCGCATCCAGACTGCGGTCTGCTCCGGAATATGGCGTCGGCGGAGGTCTTCGATCTTCGCGAGCATGTCGGGCTCGGATGTGTCGAACCCTGCAATCATCTTCGTCAGCGAAAGCCGGTCGTTCTCAAGCGTGTCGAGCGTGTCATCCAATGCCAGAAGTCGAGGCCGACCCTCGACGGGCCGGTCTGTGATCTGTTGGATGATGTTCTGCTGCTTGCGCTCGAGTTCGTTCAGATCCCGCTTCATCCGGTCCTGCTCTGCTCGCGGACGTTTGAGCTTGGTCGTTTCGAACGCGATCATCTGAGCCGAGAGCTTGTCGAAGATGCCGGTCGAAAAGAAGGCGACGGGTAGGCAGTTGAGCACGCGCTCCTCGAGTTCGTGCCGGGTGATCGTCTTGGTGTTGCCGCAGCAGGCGCCGCCAAGTTCATCGATCGGCAAGCGCTTCTTGCGGTTCGTGCAGCTATAGCGATCCTTGCCGGAGATGGCGTAGGGTCCGCCGCACTCTTCACATTCGAGCTTGCCGCTGAGGAGGTATTCCGGCCGGTGTGTTGCATTGAGCCGGTTGCTCTGCCCGAAATCGAACAGTTCGCCGACTTCTTTTTGCCGGTCTTTGACACGGCTCCACAGTTCGTCGGAGACGATTCGCATCTGCGGCACGTCGCTGAGCACCCATTCGGTGGCATCGTTGGGTCGCGCGGTCCGTTTCTCCGTCGTCGGGTCCTTGCGGTAGTTTCGTTTGTTCCAGACCATGCGGCCGACATAGCTCTCATTGTTGAGGATGCCGGTGCCACGGCGGACATGTCCGCGGATGGCAGTGTCGCGCCATTTTTTGCCACGTGGACCGATAACGCTTTCGTTGTTCAGCAGTTGCGCGATGTCGCGCGGCGACATGCCGTCGGCGTAGAGCCTGAAAATCCGCCGGACGATCTCTGCCTTGTCAGGATCGATATCGCGCTGGCCGCGGATGCGGTCGCCCATCTCATCGCGCTGCTGCGAGAGCTTGTAGCCATAGGCGAGGCAAGTCGACGCCTTGCCCTTGCGCACAGCAGTCTTCATGCCTTCACGCGTCCGGTAACGGATCTGTTCGACCATCTCGTGGCTGAGGGCGGCGCGCATTGCCAGTTCCAGGTCGGTAACAGGCGTGCCGGCGTGGACGGTCCAAAGCTCGACGTCACGGTAGAGAGCTGGCTCGGGAAATCTGCACAGCGGGGATAAGTGGAATTTCTGCCTGACTTCGGCTTAGATGCCGGGAACAGGAGATATCATGACTAGACGACCGCGCCGGAACCATAGCCCGGCTTTCAAGGCAAAGGTGGCGCTCGCCGCCATCCGCGGCGAGCAGACGCTGGTGGAATTGTCCCAACAGTTCGACGTGCGCGCCAACCAGATCAAACAGTGGAAAGACCAACTCCTTGAGGGGGCGACAGGCGTTTTCGGCGATGAAGCGAAGGCGGAACCGACGGGTCCGGCCATCGATGTCAAAACGCTTCATGCCAAGATTGGCGAGTTGACATTGGAGAACGATTTTTTATCCGGTGCGCTCGGCAAGGCGGGATTGCTGGGCGGAAAGAAATGATCAATCGCGAGCACAAACTCTCCGTGTCGCGCCAGGCCAGGCTTCTCGGCTTCAGCCGTGGCAGTGTCTATTATCTGCCTCGTCCAGTCCCAGACGTCGATCTTGCCCTGATGCGGCGGATTGACGAGTTGCATCTAGACTACCCCTTTGCCGGAAGTCGGATGTTGCAAGGACTATTGAGGGGAGAAGGGCTGGAAGCTGGGCGGTTGCACGTCGCCACGCTGATGAAGAAGATGGGCATCGAGGCGATCTACCGCCGCCCGAACACGTCGAAACCGGCACCTGGGCACAAAATCTATCCCTACCTCCTGCGCAAGCTGGCGGTCACCCGGCCCAACCAGGTCTGGGCGATGGACCTGACATATATTCCGATGGCTCGCGGCTTCGTCTATCCCCTGGCCGTCAGGCAATTGCTTGCAATTGCCGTAAGGCTCTGCGCCGTCGTCGACTGGTTCAGCCGGAAGGTCCTGTCATGGCGGCTGTCGATCACGATGGAAGCAGCCTTCTGCATCGAAGCGGTGGAGGAAGCGCTTGCCCGCTATGGCAAGCCGGAAATCTTCAATACGGACCAGGGATCGCAGTTCACCTCCATCCACTTCACGGCGGTGCTGAAGAAAGCAGAGATTGCCATCTCGATAAACGGCAAGGGCGCTTGGCGGGACAATGTCTTCGTCGAGCGGCTCTGGCAGTCGATCAAATACGAGGAGGTTTACCTTCACGCCTACAAGACCGTGTCCGAAGCCCGCCTCGGCATTGGCCGATATCTTACCTTTTACAATAGCCGACGCCACATTCATCCCTTGACCGGCAAACACCGGATCGGGCCTACTTCAACGCGCTGACACCAATGATGGTGGCGGCATAATCGAGGCGGAAATCCACTTAACGAAACGCCCGAAACTGTTCAGACAAACCGAGCCAGCTCTGTAATGCTGTCCAGCAGCGTCGGAGATATCCCTTAAACACACCTGTCTGACGGACCGATGGTTCAGGCCCCTTCAAGGCGGCTTCAATCTTCGTGCGGTCTATGCCGCTTTCAGGCCTTTCACAAACTCGCCGCTTTGATGGGCGTGAATGCGTGTAAACCTAATCAATTCATCGAAGTGTCGCTGCATCTTACGGATAGATTCGGCGTTATTGAGCACAAGATACATTCCGCCCACGAAGATAGCTGCCCGCTGAGATCCGAAAATCGTATAGGGTACCGAAAATCGTTCCTTTTCGTCAAACAGGAAGAGGCGAAATGAGGGGTAAAGCTCGCTGATCAGTCTGGCCATGTATTGCAACTGCGCGGCGCGGACCTCTCGTTTCAAACCACTCCACATGCCACGCCCCTGCGCGAACGCTTCCAGTGTCTCTTGAGGCATGCACACTTCCATATCCGTGCCGGGCTGACGATTATAATCAAGACGGAACGCTGTTTCGCTCGCTTGCGCCTTCACACTTTGATGCGCCGCATCCGCCTCAAAAGCGATGATTTCCGGCGTACGAAGCAAATCCGGAATACGTGCCGGGACATATCGTATCTTGGTGCCGGTCGCCTCGGCATGCCATTTCATTAACAGCGTGTCGGTATAATCTTCCCCGCCTTCCTCGATTTCGAAGCTTGGCCTCAACTCGCCCGTCAGGCCCGGATCGTGTGAGATACCGAGAAGCCAGTCCAGCGACACCGAATGATGCTCGGCGATCCTAAGCAGGGTTTCCACACGCGGGAGGCGCGCCGAATCGCCTGACAAAAGCTGCGAAAGGGCAGACCTGTCGATGCCGATTCCTTCTGCGAAGGCGGAATGGCTGGCGCCAGCACGCGTCACAAGCTCCATCAATCGAATGCGAAACAGGCCCGATAGCGCGCGTTTGTCCATAAAGTACCTCATTGTTAACAATTGTAAACGAAATGAGCTTTTGATTATCAGAATCAACAGTCGGTCACCATAGTCTCATTGTCCGCCTCGTCCCTTGGTGAAACGCTGAGCGCGACGAACACCAGGGGACACCATGAGCGACGTTTCTTCCCAAAGAACCAGCCATCATTTCATACATCGCCGATTACGCGCTCTCAGAATCGAATGGCCGACAATCGCACTTCTTCTCGCTTGCTACTGCCTCTGGGGTCTGGCCGGATATCACCTTTATTCCGCATATCCGATCGTGGCGCTGGTGCTGATGGGGGTGGCCATTGCGTTGCACTCATCACTCCAGCATGAGATTTTGCATGGACATCCCACAAGAAGCGCACGGCTGAATGAGGCATTGGTATTCGCGCCTCTGGGCGTCTTCTATCCCTATCGCAGCTACAAGCGAACCCACCTCCAGCACCACGCGGATGAGCGCCTGACAGACCCCTTTGATGATCCTGAAAGCTACTATCGCGCCGGGAAGGACTGGGAGAGGATGCCAGCCATCCTGAAATGCCTGCTCGTCTGGAACAACACACTGATCGGGCGCTTGCTGATCGGCCCGCCGTTGATGGTGGTGGGGTTACGGCGTCGGAATGGCGCAGGATGATGACGGGTAATCGGAAGGTCATGGTTGCCTGGATTCTCCATCTTGCCGGGCTCATCCCGACACTGCTGGTGGTCTCCCAATTGTTTGCTATCCCAGTCTGGCTTTACATCGGCGTTTCCGCCTATCTTGGGGTTTCCATCATCGCCATCCGCTCCTACTGCGAGCACCAATGGTCGGAGCAGCCGGACGGACGAACGATCATTGTCGAGGGTTCACTGCTTGCGCCACTCTTTCTCTACAACAATCTGCACTTCGTGCATCATAAGCTGCCGACCGCGGCGTGGTACAAGCTGCCGTCGATCTATCGTGCCAGCCGCGCCGAATGGCAAAGGATGAATGAGGGCTATGTCTTCGCCAACTATTTTGAGGTTTTCCGGGCCTTCGCATTCAGGGCAAAGGAGCCCGTGTTGCATCCTGTCTGGCGACGTGACGAACACGTTGTCACAACCAATCCCGTTGCCAATGAGCAGGTCGATCTCGTGGAGTATCTGATGCCCGGAAACGTAGTCATGTCGGACCTGCCGACGTGAGGTGGATAGCAGCTCTACCGATGTATGACTGGCCGGAGCTGCGCGACGAAACCGATGCCGCCTGGGCCAGGATGCGCGCACGTTTTATCGAACAGGGCATCGATGCTCCTCACCATCTCGTTCGACGTAATGGCGACATGCCACCGGTTCTCGGCGGTATTCGTGACGAAGATGGATCGATCATCGCGCCGGATCCAGCGACGCTTTCCCCTGACGCCCTCGATCTGGATGTCTTGTGGCGCCATCCGGCACTGCTGATCGCCGGAACCTGCTGGGGGCCGATGGAACTCGGCTTGCAACATCATGTTCAGGTTATCGGGCACAGCAACTACGATGGCGTCGCTGGTGGCGCGGGCTCGCTTTATTCCAGCGCCATCTTGGCCCGCAAGGGCGAAGGTGCAAGCGCCGCTGTGCCGGAGGCTGGCGAAGCGATATTGCCACTCAGCGTGTTCCGCGAGAAGAAGCTGGCCTTTAATGAACACCGGTCGATGTCAGGTTACCTCGCCCTGAAGCACGATCTGGAGGCCATTGGCCAAAGCCTTGGCCTGTTTGCCGAGTTGACCGAAACGGGTGCGCATCGCGCTTCGGTCATTGCCGTGGCAGAGGGTGAGGCGGACGTTGCTGCGATCGACTGCAAATCATGGATGCTGGCGGAACGACATGAACCTGCGGCAAAGGATCTGCACGTTGTGGGCTGGACGTCGCGGCGAAGGGGCCTGCCCTTCATTCGCGCGAGGGGGATCGATCTCGGCTTTCTGATGTAGCCATTGCGTCACCTCGACCAGATCAGTGGGGTGGGGTGGTCTGCGACAGAAGCAACCGGACCTTTTCCATATCGGACGAAATCGGCCGGTCATCCGAATAATGGCTAACCTGCGAGCGAAGAAGGCGGTAAAGCGCATCTGTGCCTGGCGCACGTTGAGCGACGGTGTCGAGAAAATCATGGGCCTGTGTGGCTGCCATCCATTCAATCGCCAGAATATATTCGGCATTGTCGAGCACGGCGAGAAGCTTGTTCGCGGCCGCGGTCGGATGTGCGAGAAAATCCTCCTGAAGGCCCGAGGTGAGGCCGCCATCCATAGAGGCTGGGGCCGCCAGCCGCCGGTTTTCGTTCGAAAGAGCGGCTGCCGTGTATTGCGCAATCATGAAACCGGCATGGCTTCCGGGATCTGAGGCGAGGAAGGGGGGCAGCCCGCTCACCAAGGGGTTGACGAGCCTGTCGATCCGTCGCTCGCTCATGGCCGCGATCTGCGCAATTGCAACAGCAAGACTATCGGCTGCCTGACCCAATGCCGGAGCGACAGCGTGAGCCTCCGACCAGACGATTGGTTCCTCGGGCGTGCCGGAGATCGCCGGATTGTCCGTTACTGAGGCCAGTTCACGGTTGACGACCGCGGAACAGTTTTCGAACAGATCGCGTGCAGCACCATGGACATGCGGAATAGAGCGCAGGCTCAGCGCGTCCTGTGTGCGCTTGCCTTGCGCTGCTTCGATCAGGCCGCTGCCTTCAAGGCGCGCACGCAAGGCCGCTCCCACGGTGGCGATGCCGTCAGAAACGCGCAGCGAAAGCACGGCGTTGCTGAAGGCAGGCATCTGACAGCCAGCGGCTTCGAGCGTTAGTGCGGCAATGGCATCCGCCCATTCAAGCAACTGGGCGGCCCGGTCCATGGCCACGCAGGAAAGACCCGTCGCACAGGCCGTTCCGTTAACGAGGCTCAAGCCTTCCTTAGCGCCCAGGACCAGCGGTTCAAGGCCGATCTCAGCCAGGACATCCCGCCCGTTGAAGGGACGGCCGCGGACATGGGCAGAGCCTTCCCCAATCAGGACGAGTGCTGTGTGGGCATTATGGGTCAGATAACCGGCCGATCCACGGGAGGGTACATCAGGAATGCAGTCGCGTTCGAGAAAGGTTGTCAGATGGGCGACAATCTGCCTGCGAACGCCGGAATATCCATGGGCGAAATTGGCAATCTGTGACGCTATGATCGCGCGTACCTCACGGCGTGGGAGAAGTGGACCCACTCCGCAGGCGTGGCTCAGAATGATGCTGCGCGACAGCTTGCCGTGCGCGCTGCGATCGACCACCGTGTCCGACAATGCGCCAACACCGGTGTTGATGCCATATGCACGGATACCGCGCTCGACGATACTTTCCACGATCTGATGGGCTTTTTCAATTCGGCGATGGGCGGCTTCCGAAAGGGCAAGCCCATCCTCCTTGCTGACCCGTGCCACATCCTGCCAAGTCAGCCTGTCATCGAGTAACACGGTCACGGGAATTTCCTGATTTCCATTCGGGGGGCGGTAAGACAGCGTTCGTTCATGGTCAGGCGGTTGCCATCCGAACGCATGATCAGGTGCTGTAAAGGCGATAGCGACTTCCGGGGTAGAGCAGACGAACTGAGGAAATGACGCCGGCCTCCGCCCAGGTTCGGCGACGAACCAGAAGGCAGGGTTCCGTTCTGGAGATTGCAAGCAGCTTGCATTCCCATGGCTGCGCCGTCACTGCCTCGATATGCTGCTCAGCCCTGACGATTGGCGCGACGGATGTGAGATATCCGTTTGGCGTCGTCTTTGTGAAGTCCTGGCTTATATATTGCGGGACAATCGCATGGTTGACGAAACGGTCCTCGACCTGCATCGGAATGGAATTTTCTGCATGCACCATGATCGAATGGGAAACCGGGCTGCCGATCTCAATAGATAGCGCCTCTGCCAGCTCCGCATCGGAGGCTTCCATGCGCAGCGCGATTACGTTTGCCGTATGGACGCCGCCGTTGCGTGCGATCTCGTCGGCAATGTTCGGGACGCTCTGAAACTGGGATGTCCGCTTTTTGCTGGCAACAAAGGAACCCTTGCCTTGCACACGAACGACGAACCCTTCATCTGCCAGTTCGCGCAATGCACGATTGGCGGTCATGCGGCTGACGCCAAGCAATTCGACCAGTTCATTTTCCGATGGCACCCTTTGCCCGACTGACCATTCGCCGGTTTCTACACGGCTTCGGACATAATCCTTGAGCGTGACGTAAAGCGGCTTTTCGGATGACGGCTCGTCCTGCGCCTTTTCGACCTGTTTGTGTACCGTTTGCATGAGGCTCCAAAAAGCGAACGTCAACGGTTCGGCATCTGACACTTCTTAACCGCGGGTGCGGGTATGGTCAGTGCCATACCCGCGAACAGTGGTCAGTTCAACTTGTGTTGCGTCAGCCACTCCTCGGCAACCACATCGAAGCTGTCATGATTGGCCAGACGACCGTTCATGAGGATCAGGTCCTGGGTCGTCAAAGCGGTCGATACGGCATCGAGCGTTTTCGTCACGACGTCGCTGACCTTGGCCTTCGCAATGACGGGCACGATGTTCTGGGCCGGAAAAAGGTTCTTGACGTCTTCGAGAATGACAAGATCGTTGTCAGCAATTGCGGGGTCGGTCGAGAACAGGTTTGCTGCCTGGACCTGATCGTTTATCAGTGCCGATAGCGTCAGTGGACCGCCGACATCAAGGGACTTGAAGGACTTGAACTGAAGGCCGTAAAGATCCTTCAACCCGATGATGCCTTCCTTGCGGGTCTTCCACTCAGGAGGGCCGCCCAGCACCAGTTCGGACGCAATCGGCGCAAGATCGGAAATCGTTTTGAGCTTGTATTTCTTGGCAGTCGCGCGCGTGACGGCAACGCCATCGGAATCCTGAGCTTGCGACGGTTTCAGCATCAAAACGCCCTGCGGTAAAGCCTTTGTCAGAGCCTTGGCGACGTCTTCCGGCGAGTGAGCTGTTGCGTTCTTATCGAGGTAGCTTAGCGTTGCACCGGCATATTCCGGCAGGAGGTCGATCGATCCGTCGAGAAGCGCCGGCATGTAAACCTCACGGCTGCCGATGCTGAGTTTTGTGTCAGTCTTAATGCCCTTCGCAGCAAGCGCCTTGGCGTAGATGGTCGCCAGAAGCTGGCTCTCGGGGAAGTCGGCCGAACCGATGATGAGAGTGGTCTTGTCCGTGCGCGCCGCCGGGGCAGCCCCGAGGGGATCGGTCTGGGCAAGCGTCGTGGTGGCTGAAAGCGCGATCAGCGCAAACGCGCCGGCGGCTTTTAAGATTCTGAATGCCATGCAATCTACTCCTTTAGGTTCAACGTCGTTAGAATGAATTACGGTTTTGTTGATGGGTGTCCCGCCTATAGACGGCGGGTCAGGCCCGGCGAGACCGTCAGCCTAGATGCGATACCGATCGCCAGGTCGACCATCAGGGCCAGAGTGCCAACCAGGACGGCGCCCGCCGCCATCTGGTAATAATCGTTCTGTGCGCGGCCATCGATGATGAGCCGTCCGAGCCCGCCAAGCGAGACGTAAGCGGCGATGGTTGCCGTGGAGATGATCTGCAGCGTCGCGCTGCGGAGACCAGAGAAAATGAGAGGCAAGGCGCAGGGAAGTTCGACATCGAAGAGAATGTTGAGCGGACGTTTGCCCATTCCGCGCGCCGCATCCACTGCGGCAGGGTCCACCGCCGCAACGCCGGCATAGGCTCCGCTCATGATGGGCGGCACAGCAAGCAATACGAGAACGATTATGCTCGGAACGATGAATGCCATGTCGGACGCAAACACCGGCCCGAACAGGATGACCAGAAGAACGATGAGGCCGAGGCTGGGCAGGGCGCGCAACGCATTGGCCAGTCCGGCAATGAGAACAACGCCGCGGCCCGTGTGCCCGACATAGAGACCGATCGGCAAGCCGATAAGGCAGGCAAAGAAGAGCGCGACCCCGCTATAGATGAGATGTTGGAAGACGAGGGCGAAGACCCCATCCGGACCTGTCCAATGTGTCGGATCTGAAAACCATGCAATCATCGCTCGGTACCTCCAGGCTGCCAGGGTGTCATGCGCTGCGCGGCAAAGAGCACGATCCCGTCAAGCAGTGCGGCGAGGAGCACGCAAAGGACGATGCCGGCGACGATTGGCGTCAAAAACCGGAGTTGGAGCCCTTGAGTGAAAAGAAGTCCGAGCTGCGGTGTGCCGACAAGTGCTGCGACGGAGACGATGCTGACATTGGAAACCACCGCGACGCGCAGTCCCGCAGCAATCACCGGAATAGCAAGGGGAAGTTCGATGAGAAGGAGACGCGGCAGCGTACGGTAGCCCATGGCATTCGCCGCTTGAATGACATCTGGCGGCACAGACTCCAGGCCGTCATTGACGGTGCGCACCAGAAGCGCAAGAGCGTAGATTGTCAGCGCAACGACGACATTCATAGGGTCGAGAATTCGCGTTCCCAGAACAAGCGGAAGAAGCACGAAGAGCGCCAGAGACGGGATGGTATAGAGCAAACCGGCTGCGCCTAGTATTGCTGAGCGGAAAAACCCGGCACGTTGCGCAAGCCAGCCGAGCGGCAATGCGAGGACCAACCCTATCGCCACGGGTATTACTGAAAGTCCGAGGTGCCAGATAAAGAGTTCGGCTATGCGGCCGGACTCGCGGTACAGCCAGTCGAACCTCATGGATGCGCCCCCAAGCGGCCGTTACGCGCTGCTTCGATGGCTGCTGCGACATTAGACAATGTCACGGTCCCCATCAATTCGCCGGACTGTCCGACAATCACGCCGCGGCCCGACGGAGAGCTTAGTGCCGCATCCAGAACATGACGCAAGCTGCTGCCTTCGACGGCGAGTGTCCCGCTGAGGTTGAGGTCACCATCCCGCAAAGGGCTTTTGACACTTTCGACATCTACCCAGCCGAGAGGCCGGTTCTGTGCATCCGCGACGAGGACCCATCTGTCGGTGGCAATCTGACGAAGGGCGTCGGGGACGTCGCCAAGTGCGGCTGTCGGTTCCTTGCCCATCGGCACGCCGCTTTTGTTGAATTCGGCAAAGCCGAGGATTCGATAACCGCGGTCACGCCCGATGAAGTCGGCGACAAAGTCGTCTGCTGGTCTCGCCAGCAGTTCCTGCGGGGTGGCGATCTGCGCCAGAGTGCCGCCGGTGCGCAAAACAACAACCTGGTCTCCAAGCTTGAGGGCCTCGTCAATGTCATGCGTGACCATGATGATGGTCTTGCCGATTTCACGCTGCAGCCGAAGGAACTCGTCCTGCAACTGGCCGCGGACAACAGGATCCACCGCGCTGAAAGGTTCATCCATCAGCATGAACTTCGGATCGGATGCCAGTGCGCGGGCAACACCTACACGCTGCTGCTGGCCACCGGATAGCTGCCATGGATAGCGATCGGCAAAGGCTGATGAGAGCCCGACGCGCTCCAGGAGATCATGCGCCACTCGAAGTGCCTGTTCTTTGGGTGCGCCGTTCAGGCGAGCCGTCGTCGCGATGTTTTGCACGACTGTACGATGGGGAAAGAGCCCGGCATTTTGAATGACGTAACCGATCTTGCGGCGCAGCAGGGCGACATCCATCGCATCTGTCGGCTCTCCATCGAGAAGAATTCTGCCCGACGAGGGGGCAATCAGCCGGTTGACCATGCGTAGCGACGTCGTCTTGCCGCAACCCGAGGGTCCGACGAAGATCGTCAGCTTGCCACTGGGTGCTGTCAGCGACAGGTTGTCGACAGCGGTAGTCGCGCCTCGATAGTGCTTGCTGACGTGATCGAATGTTATCATGGCGCAGTTCCCTTTTGTAAGGCATCGAATTTGGCCAGCATCCCGATGCCCCCTTGGTTGTCTATACAAGCACGAAGATAGGAGGTGCGCAAGCGGGCTGCCCAATGAATCTGCACGTGTCAATGATGCTCAAAATTAATGCTGATGCGGCTATCGCACGTGAGATCGCTCTGTGCGGCAACGCATCATCAAGCCTTGTGTTTGGGGCTTGATGAGGTGGACGGCCGCCTGCGCCGCGCGTGACGTGCCATGATGCGGCTATTAGGAGCCCCAATGGGGAGAACCGTCCATGAAGTAAGTTTTGACAGTCGACTTCAGACTTGCTCGGAAAACAAGTAATTTGCGAATTTCGGTGCCATTCTTCTTAGTCCGGGCGCCATAGATCTGCGTTGAAGGGTTTTTGTTTGTGGCCCCGGTTTTTTCCCGTATTGAGGGCAAGGTGAACAATTAAACCGCAAACTGACGAATTTTCCTGTAGAGGAATAATCTTGGCTCCAACACGAGGTCATTGATGCCAGCGAAAAGTGAGAAGATCGTACCCGCAGTCCTTTCGCAGGATCCGCATGCGGTTCGCGAGCCGCGCGAAAACAATCTCGAAATGGCGATCGGTCACGAAGTTCGCACCTACCGCAAGACGCTTGGCATAACTGTTACCGATCTCGCCACTGCCACCGGCATGTCGGTCGGCATGCTGTCGAAGATCGAGAACGGCAATATCTCGCCATCCCTCACCACTCTGCAATCCCTGTCGCGGGCGCTCGGCGTTCCGCTGACCGCCTTCTTCCGCCGTTTCGAAGAAACGCGCAACGCCACCTTCGTCAAGGCGGGGCAGGGCGTCAACATCGAGCGGCGCGGCACGCGTGCCGGTCACCAGTACAGCCTGCTCGGCCATATCGACAACAACACCAGCGGTGTCACCGTCGAGCCTTACCTCATCACGCTGACGACCGATTCCGACGTCTTCCCGACGTTTCAGCATGAAGGCATGGAGTTCCTCTACATGCTCGAGGGCGAAGTCGTGTACCGCCACGGCGAACAACTCTACACCATGCAGGCCGGAGACAGTCTGTTCTTCGATGCCGATGCCCCACATGGCCCCCAGGAGCTAGTGCATCTGCCAGCCCGCTACCTGTCGATCATCAGCTACCCGCAGCGGCACGCACAGACGGATTGATTTTTCTCCTAAAGAAAAAACTATTCTTGCCAATTGATTTCGATTTGGACGCATGTTAGCTCTTCAGTCGGTAACGAATGGAGGTGCAAGTCATGTGCGGTATTGTTGGATTATTCCTGAAAGACCGGAGTCTGGAGCCGCAGCTGGGTACGCTGCTCTCCGATATGTTGATCACCATGACCGACCGCGGGCCGGATAGCGCCGGAATCGCCATTTATGGCCGCGCAGCCGATGGCCGGGCAAAGGTCACCATCCAGTCCGCGAACCCGGACACCGATTTCGCTGGCCTTTCGGATGCGCTGAAAGCAAAGGGGCTCAATGCCTCCGTCGTTGTGAAGTCCACCCACGCGGTGCTTGATATTCCGGCTGACAAGACCGGGGAAATCCGGGCGCTGTTGTCCTCGGTTCGCCCCGACGTGCGTGTCATGGGCTCCGGCGACAGCGTCGAGATCTATAAGGAAACCGGCCTGCCGAAAGATGTCGTGTCGTTCTTCGACGTGCGTTCGATGGCCGGGACCCATGGCATCGGCCATACCCGCATGGCCACGGAATCGGCCGTCACCACGCTCGGCGCGCATCCTTTCTCGACCGGCGACGACCAGTGCCTCGTCCACAACGGCTCGCTTTCGAACCACAATAATATCCGCCGCGAACTTGTTCGCGCAGGCATGACCTTCGAGACCCAGAACGACTCGGAAGTCGCCGCCGCCTATCTCACCGCGCAGATGGCCAAGGGTAAGGATCTCGGTGAAGCACTGACCGGCGCGCTTGACGATCTCGACGGTTTCTTCACCTTTGTCGTGGGTACCAAGTCCGGCTTCGGCGTCTTGCGCGACCCGATTGCCTGCAAGCCTGCCGTGATGGCCGAGACCGATCAATATGTGGCTTTCGGCTCGGAGTATCGCGCCCTGGTCAATCTGCCAGGTATCGAAACTGCCCGCGTCTGGGAGCCGGAACCGGCGACCGTCTATTTCTGGGACCACGAGAAGGCGGCCTGATCCATGGATGCAGCCGCCCAGAAAGAAAGCTCAAGAACCATGTCCGTTTTCGACCTGTCGATCACGCCGTTGCGTGAATTGAACAGCGCCTTGCACAATATTGCCGCTGGCACCAACGATATGAATTTCGAGGTTATCAATCCCCGCGGTAGCCATTCGGTCGCTGTCGGCATCGATGGGCCTGTCACGGTCGATGTCCATGGCTCCGTGGGCTATTACTGCGCCGGCATGAACGATGGCGGTACTGTTACGGTCCATGGTTCGGCCGGTCCGGGCGTTGCCGAAAACATGATGTCGGGCACTGTCATTATTGAAGGTGACGCAAGCCAGTATGCCGGCGCCACCGGCCGCGGCGGCCTGCTGGTCATCAAGGGTAATGCAGCCTCGCGCTGTGGCATTTCCATGAAGGGTATCGATATCGTCGTGCACGGCTCCATCGGCCACATGTCGGCCTTCATGGGTCAGTCCGGTCATCTGGTGGTGCTGGGTGATGCCGGTGACGCTCTGGGGGACAGCCTTTACGAGGCCAAGCTCTTCGTGCGCGGTTCGGTGAAAAGCCTCGGTGCCGACTGCATCGAAAAGCAGATGAAGCCCAAGCATCTGGCAAAGGTTGCCGAACTGCTGGAGAAGGCGGGCGTAACGGGTGTCGGGCCGGAAGAGTTCAAGCGCTATGGCTCTGCCCGCAAGCTCTACAACTTCAACATCGACAATGCCGAAGCGTATTGAGTGGAGAGACCGATGAGCTATCACAACCCCAACACGCCACCGCGCAAATCCGCGACCTTCGATGACTATACGATGGCGGAAATCCGTCGCGCTGCTGCTACCGGCATTTATGATATTCGCGGTGGCGGTACCAAGCGCAAGGTGCCGCATTTCGATGACCTGCTGTTTCTCGGCGCGTCCATTTCCCGCTATCCGCTCGAAGGCTACCGCGAAAAGTGCGACACTTCCGTTGTACTCGGCACTCGCTTTGCCAAAAAACCGATCGAGCTGAAAATCCCGATCACCATTGCCGGCATGAGCTTTGGCGCGCTCTCCGGCAATGCCAAGGAAGCCCTTGGCCGTGGGGCGACGCTCGCCGGCACCTCCACGACAACGGGGGATGGCGGCATGACTGATGAGGAACGCGGCCATAGCCAGATGCTGGTGTACCAGTATCTGCCATCCCGCTACGGCATGAACCCCAAGGACCTGCGCCGGGCGGATGCGATTGAGGTCGTTGTTGGGCAGGGTGCCAAGCCCGGCGGCGGCGGCATGCTGCTCGGCCAGAAGATATCCGATCGCGTCGCCACGATGCGCAACCTGCCCAAGGGTATCGACCAGCGGTCGGCCTGCCGGCACCCGGACTGGACCGGCCCGGACGACCTGGAAATCAAGATCCTTGAACTGCGCGAAATTACCGACTGGGAGAAGCCGATCTATGTGAAGATTGGCGGCGCGCGTCCCTATTATGATACCGCGCTTGCGGTCAAAGCCGGCGCCGATGTGGTGGTGCTGGATGGTATGCAGGGCGGAACCGCTGCCACGCAGGACGTCTTCATCGAGAATGTCGGAATGCCGACGCTTGCCTGCATACGCCCCGCGGTTCAGGCGCTTCAGGATCTCGGCATGCACCGAAAGGTTCAACTGATTGTCTCCGGCGGCATTCGCTCCGGTGCAGATGTGGCCAAGGCCTTGGCGCTGGGTGCGGATGCGGTGTCCATTGGCACGGCTGCGCTGGTTGCGATTGGTGACAATGACCCGCATTGGGAAGAGGAATACAGACAACTTGGCTCCACCGCTGGCGCCTATGACGACTGGCACGAAGGCAAGGACCCGGCCGGCATCACCACCCAGGATCCGGTACTGGCCGCGCGACTTGATCCGGCTCTCGCCGGGCGCCGCCTTGCCAATTACCTCAAGGTCATGACGCTCGAAGCCCAGACCATTGCGCGTGCCTGCGGCCATAACCGCCTGCAAAATCTGGAGCCGGAAGACCTCTGCGCGCTCACCATGGAAGCCGCGGCTATGGCGCAGGTGCCACTGGCCGGCACGAGTTGGTATCCCGGTAAAGCCGGCTTCTGACGCCTATGATCGTCGCCGGTCCTCCCGCCGGCGATGGTCTCATTTTGTCCAATATGTGTCTCAATCCATAAAAACAGGGGAACGACGTGACACAGGATCTTGCCCAATTTGCCAGAGAACGCGGTATAAAATATTTCATGATCAGCTACACGGACCTGTTCGGTGCCCAGCGCGCCAAGCTGGTGCCGGCTGAGGCCATTGCCGATATGCAGAAGGATGGTGCGGGCTTTGCGGGTTTTGCCACATGGCTGGACCTTACGCCCGCCCATCCCGATCTCTTTGCCCTGCCGGATGCCTCATCCGTCATCCAGTTGCCCTGGAAAAAGGATGTGGCTTGGGTTGCTGCCGATTGCGTCATGGACGACAGGCCGGTGGAGCAGGCACCGCGCGTGGTGCTGAAGAAGCTGGTCGAGGAAGCGGCGAGCCTCGGGCTTCGCGTCAAGACCGGCGTCGAGCCGGAATTCTTTCTCATCTCGGCGGATGGCGGAAAGATCTCGGACGAATTCGATACGGCTGAAAAGCCCTGCTATGACCAGCAAGCCCTGATGCGTCGTTATGATGTGATCGCGGAGATCTGCGACTACATGCTGGAACTGGGCTGGAAGCCCTACCAGAATGACCATGAGGACGCGAACGGCCAGTTCGAGATGAACTGGGAATATGACGACGTGCTGCAGACCGCAGACAAGCATTCCTTCTTCAAGTTCATGGTGAAGTCGGTCGCCGAAAAGCACGGCCTTCGCGCCACTTTCATGCCAAAGCCCTTTAAGGGGCTGACCGGCAATGGCTGCCACGCCCATATCTCGGTGTGGGATGTGGACGGCAGGGTCAATGCCTTTGCCGACAAGTCGATGGATTTCGGCCTCTCTGCTCAGGGGCGCACCTTCCTCGGCGGCATCATGAAACATGCCTCGGCATTGGCTGCAATTACCAACCCCACCGTCAATTCCTACAAGCGGATCAACGCCCCGCGCACCGTGTCCGGTGCCACCTGGGCGCCGAATACGGTGACCTGGACCGGCAACAACCGCACGCACATGGTGCGCGTGCCCGGCCCCGGCCGCTTCGAGCTTCGTCTGCCGGATGGCGCGGTCAATCCCTATCTGCTGCAGGCGATCATCGTCGCGGCCGGCCTTTCGGGTATCCGCACGAAGGCCGATCCGGGCCGTCATTACGATATCGACATGTATCGTGAAGGCCACACCGTTACCGATGCGCCGAAGCTGCCGCTCAACCTGCTCGATGCGCTCAGGGAATACGAGAAGGATACGGTCCTGCAGCAGGCGCTCGGAACGGAGTTCTCGTCCGCCTATCTCAAGCTCAAGCACGGCGAGTGGAACAGCTATTGCTCGCAGTTTATCGCCTGGGAACACCAGACGACGCTCGACGTCTGACGTCCTATTTCCATTGAAATGCACCATTGATCCCTGCGCTGTTGCGCAGGGATGTGCTCTTGCACGTCTTATGCTGACAGTCTCGCCTTCGAGGAGGGCCGCTCTATGACGAAACACATCCTGACCGTTTCCTGCACATCCACGCGCGGGATTGTTGCTGCCATTTCCGGCTATCTGGCTGCCAAAGACTGCAACATCGTCGATAGTTCGCAGTTCGACGATCTGGATACCGGCAAGTTCTTCATGCGCGTCAGTTTTGTCTCGGAAGAGGGGGCCTCGGGGGAGGATATCGCTACCAACTTTGCGGCTGTGGCTGCACCCTTCGGCATGGACTACAGCTTCCATGACAGCGAGCACCGCATGAAGGTGCTGCTGATGGTCTCCCGTTTCGGACATTGCCTCAACGACCTGCTCTACCGCTGGAAGATCGGCGCTTTGCCCATCGATATCGTCGGTGTCGTTTCCAACCATTTCGACTATCAGAAGGTTGTGGTCAACCACGACATTCCCTTCCACCACATCAAGGTGACCAAGGAAAACAAGCCGCAGGCGGAAGCGCGGCTGCTCGATCTGGCGGAACAGTCGGGCGCGGAGCTGATCGTACTCGCCCGCTACATGCAGGTCCTGTCCGATGCCATGTGCAAGAAGATGTCAGGTCGGATCATCAACATCCACCATTCCTTCCTGCCAAGCTTCAAGGGCGCCAATCCCTACAAGCAGGCCTACGAGCGTGGGGTGAAACTGATCGGCGCGACGGCGCATTATGTCACGGCCGATCTCGACGAAGGGCCGATCATCGAGCAGGACACGGCGCGCGTCACCCATGCGCAATCGGCGGAAGATTACGTGTCGATGGGCCGCGATGTCGAAAGCCAGGTGTTGGCTCGCGCCATCCACGCCCATATCCATCACCGTACCTTCATCAACGGCAACCGCACCGTCGTCTTCCCGGCAAGCCCGGGCAGCTACGCCTCCGAGCGGATGGGGTGAACCACAATGGCTGAGGTGATCGATGGCAAGGCGGTCGCTGCCTCAGTGATTGCGGCCGTGACGGCAGTGGTTGCAAATCTGGCGGCGAAGACCGGCACGAAGACGGGGCTGGCGGTGGTGATCGTCGGGGACGATCCGGCAAGCCACACCTATGTCGGCGCGAAAAGCCGCACGGCCAAGGAATGCGGCTTCAATTCCGTTCAGCACACGCTTCCCGCAGAGACAACGCAGGACGAGCTTGCGGCGCTGATCGGCAGGCTCAATGCAGATGCCGCGATCCATGGGATTCTCGTGCAGCTGCCGTTGCCAAAACATCTGAATTCCGAGGCGATCATCCAGTCCATCCTGCCGGAAAAGGATGTGGACGGGCTGCATGTCGTCAATGCTGGCAAGCTCGCTACTGGCGATCTTTCGACCGGGCTGGTCTCCTGCACACCAGCCGGTGCGATGCTCTTCGTGCGGCGCATCCACGGCGATGATCTTTCCGGCCTCAACGCCGTGGTAATCGGCCGCTCGAACCTGTTCGGCAAGCCGATGGCGCAGCTTCTGCTCCATGCCAATGCGACCGTGACTATCGCTCATTCGCGCACCGGGGATCTGCCCGGCATCTGCCGGACGGCGGATATCCTTGTCGCCGCCGTCGGCCGCCCGGAGATGGTCAGGGCCAGTTGGGTGAAGCCTGGCGCGACCGTAATCGATGTCGGCATCAACCGGGTTGCCGCACCCGAACGGGGTGAGGGAAAGTCCCGGCTGGTGGGCGATGTCGCCTTTGCGGAATGCGCTGATGTTGCGGCCGTCATTCCGCCGGTGCCCGGCGGCGTAGGGCCGATGACCATTGCCATGCTGATGGCAAATACCGCGATTGCCGCCTGTCGTGCATGCGGAGAGGTGCCACCGGAATTCTGAAATCGGAGGCTTATAGACAGCCTATAAAATTTGTTCGCCTCGCTTGTCAGCCGCAAAAACGGCATTATAGTCAGGAAACAAATATTCCATACAGTAAAAACAGGGACGGGATATTATGACTTCTTCATGGCGTTTTTCATCCCTCGCGGACCGCCACAGGGCGCTGGGATCGAAACTGGAAGACTGGAGCGGAATGGGAACCGCCTGGACTTACGACAAGGATATCTACGAAGAACATATCGCCGTGCGCACCAGGGCCGGCATCATGGATGTATCGGGCCTGAAGAAGGTCCACCTCGTCGGACCGCATGCGATTGCGGTGCTCGACTACATTACCACGCGCGACGTGACCAAGATCTATCCCGGCAAGTCCGTTTATGCCTGCATGCTCAACGACCGCGGCCATTTCACCGATGACTGCATCATCTACCGCACCGGCCCGAACAGCTGGATGCTGGTCCATGGCTCCGGTTCGGGCCATGAGGAAATCGTCAAGCAGGCCGCCGGCCGAAACTGTGCCGTGCTCTTCGACGACGACCTGCACGATCTCTCGCTGCAGGGGCCGCTGGCGGTCGATTATCTCGACAAGCACGTGCCGGGCATCCGCGACCTCAAGTATTTCCATCACATGCAGACGACGCTGTTCGGTGCGCCGGTGATGATCTCGCGCACCGGCTATACCGGGGAGCGTGGTTACGAAATCTTCGTGCGCGGTCAGGATGCCGGCATGGTCTGGGACCGGATCGTCGATGAGGGCAAGGAGATGGGCATCATTCCCGTCTGCTTCAGCGTTCTCGACATGTTGCGCGTCGAAAGCTACCTCTTGTTCTACCCCTACGACAATTCGCAGATGTACCCGTTCGCCAACGAGCAGCCCGGCGACAGCCTGTGGGAACTCGGCCTCGATTTCACCGTCAGCCCCGGCAAGGCCGGTTTTCGCGGTGCCGAGGAACATGCGCGCCTCAAGGGCAAGGAACGCTTCAAGATCTTCGGTCTGCTGATTGAGGCCGACGGCCCCGCCGATCTCGGGGACGAGGTTTTTGCCGATGGCAAGAAGGTTGGCGTCATCACCTGCCCGAGCTATTCGAAGCTTACCAATCGTTCGATGGCGATTGCCCGTCTGGACGTGGACAAGGCCGTGCAGGGCACACCGCTGGAGGTGCGTGGCAAGTCGCTGACCGCCAAGGCCATCGCCCATACGATCACCTTCGACGATCCGAAGAAGACGAAACGGACGGCGCAGGGCTGACAACATGCTCGTACAAGGGATCAAAAGCAGGCCGGAATACAAGGGGCTCAGCATCGATCCCCACGCCAAGCGCCACCTCTTCGTCCTCGAGGGCGAAGGGGCGGCAGCCCTCACCGATCAGGTGGAGAAGAAGGGCAGAGATTTCCTCGCAAAATCGGAACTTCTCTATCTGGCCGCGGGTGCCGCGCCAAAGGCATACGACGTCACGCTCTCGGCTTTGTCGCCCGATATCTTCTGGCAGGCGCCAACGCTTCAGCCACTGCTGTTTCGCCTGCGGGCCTGTCTTGAACAGGCCCGGATGGGAACGCGGCTCTATATCGCCGGCACCGAAGGCTTCATTGGCCAGATCATGCAGATGGCGCTGGAGTTCGGTATCGATTTCAACTCGATCCATACCGAACATCGCGGCTCGACAGCGCGCCGGGTGCAATGCGTTCACTGCAAGGGCATCACCGACAACGTGACCACCAGCCCCTTTGCCTGCACCCATTGTGGACTGCCCTTGCTAGTGCGCGATCACTATTCCCGTCGTCTCGGTGCATTCCAGGGCGTCAACATCGACGCGGAAGAACCGGGGACTGCCCCAGCGCCTGAGGAGATGTTCCCGTGAGCCTCAATACCGATATGCCTGTCCGGGTCGCGGCGGTAACGCAGGTGACCGACCTGATCAAGCGTTTCCGTTTCGAACGGCTGGACGGCCATCCCATGCCGTTCTTCTCAGGCGGAGCCCATGTCGTCGTCTCGATGAACGACAACGGCCTCCTGCGCCGCAACCCCTATTCGCTAATGTCCAACCCCGACGACAACAGCGCCTATGAAATCAGCGTGCTGCGGGTTCCCAATTCCCGAGGCGGTTCGATCTTCATGCACGAACAGGTGAAGCCCGGCGATCAGCTGACCGTCAGCCAGCCGGTCAATCTGTTTGCGCCTGATCATCGCGGCCGCAAGCACATCCTGTTTGCCGGCGGCATCGGCATCACCCCGTTCATCGCCATGATGGAACAGTTCAGCCGCGACAACATCGCCTTCGAACTGCACTATGCCATCCGCTCCCGCTCGCACGGGGCCTATTGGCAGGAGTTGCTCGACTGTTACGGCCCGCGCCGGATCAAGATCTATATAGACGAGGAAAAGACCTATATTCCCGTCGCCGAGATCGCTGACAATCAACCGCTCGGCACGCATCTCTATGTCTGCGGTCCGGCCGGGATGATCGACGGCGTGCTGATGACGGCGCTGAAGTCCGGGTGGCCTAGGGAAAGCCTTCATTCGGAACGTTTCCTTGCGCCGCCTGCCGGCCTGCCGTTCCAGGTTTTCCTCGAAAAATCCAACATCCACATGACCGTCGGCGAGCACCAGAGCATTCTGGAGGCCGCCGAGGCCCATGGCTGCGAAGCGCCCTACATGTGTCGCGGCGGCGCCTGCGGCCAGTGCGAAACCGCGGTCTCTTCCTGCGACGGCACGCTGGAACACAACGATATCTACCTGTCGGACGAGGAAAAGGCGTCGGGCAAGAAGGTCATGATCTGCGTCTCGCGGTTCAAGGGCCAGCAACTCGTTCTTCAACTGTAGCTCAAGGGAGCCGGACAGATGACCATCACGTTCAGGACCGAAACGTTCCGTGACGACTTCAGCTTCCGCAACAGCCTCTATAACATCCGGCGCTTCCCGTTCCCGTTCGATCGCGACGAGTACATGTATTCGGTCAACATGGAGCCGCATGTGCGCGGCAAGGCGGACAGCGTTTTCGAAAACCTGATCGATGTCGACGAGCACTATGTCGCGGAGATGCAGGACCGGGCGATGGTGCTCAAGGAAGACCCGCTGCGCTGCCAGGCCCTGCCGCATATGATGGCAGCGCAATGGGATGTGCTCGAACTCCTGATGGAGCATCAGGCGCAGGACTATCCCGAACACTTCACCCTGGAAAAGAAGGGCGACCGCTGGCGCTGGATCAACCGGCCGATGGGTATCGACGACACTTTCACCTTCGGCGATCCATCCACGCTTCCCTACCCGCCGATGGAATACATCACCCGGCAGGCGCAGGGCGATTTCTGCATCGTCGACCAGCGCGACAACAGTCTCTGGATGGATGCCGGCATGGTCACCACCCAGGCCGACTGGTCGCTCGATTTCGACATCGGCATGAACTTCATGGAATGGCACGGTCCCGTGCCGCTCGCCCACCAGATCGGTGTGTTCGAGCGGGCGCTTAAATTCCTGCTCAACCTGCAGCAGGGCAAGCCGACCCGCCGCCTGAACTGGACGATGACCGTCAATCCGCGGCTCGACACCTCACCCGAAAACTACCCTAAATGGGGACCTGACCGTATGACGGTGACACCGGAGAATGTCGGCGAAAAGATGCATCTGCGCGTCGAGTTGCAGAGCCTCTGGCGCCTGCCGCGCTCCAACGCCATCCTCTTCGTCATCCGCTGCTACCTGATCAGCCTCAACGAACTGGTGACCGTGCCCAAATGGGCCCGCCGCCTGCCGCGTGTGCTCAACAGCCTGCCGCCGGAGATCGTCGATTACAAGGGCCTGACACGCAACCGTCCGATCATGATCGACTGGTTGGCGAAATACGACGACGGGGCGCCGACGAGTGCCGGGATTTTTCCGGATTGAGATTGAGTAGCGGCTCCTCGTCCGGCCTGTCGGCCACCTTCTCACCGCGTGCGGGGAAGAAGGTTAGGTGATGAGCAACCTTTGAAACAAGAATCGGCAACGACCGAAAAAACTGACAACGATATAAAAGGGAACAGACATGACCAGAGTAGCCGTCATCGGCGCGGGGCCATCCGGTCTTGCACAATTGAGAGCCTTCCAGTCCGCTGCGAAAAACGGTGCCGAAATCCCGGAAGTCGTCTGCTTTGAAAAACAGGCCGACTGGGGCGGCCTGTGGAACTACACCTGGCGCACGGGGCTTGACGAACATGGTGAGCCCGTTCACGGCAGCATGTATCGTTATCTCTGGTCGAACGGGCCGAAGGAATGCCTAGAATTCGCCGATTACTCCTTCGAGGAGCACTTCGGCAAGCCGATCGCCTCCTATCCGCCACGCGCCGTGCTTTGGGATTACATCAAGGGTCGTGTCGAGAAGGCCGATGTGCGCAGCTGGGTGCGGTTCAACACGCCAGTCCGCATGGTGACCTTCGATGAGGCGACGAAAAAATTCACGGTGACGGCGCATGATCGCGTCGAGGACCGCATGTATGACGAAATCTTCGATTACGTCGTTGTCGCCTCCGGGCATTTCTCCACGCCGAACGTGCCGTTCTTCGAAGGCGTTCCGACCTTCGGCGGCCGCGTTCTCCACGCTCATGATTTCCGCGATGCGCTGGAGTTCAAGGACAAGGACGTGCTGATCGTCGGCCGCAGCTATTCAGCTGAGGATATTGGCTCGCAGTGCTGGAAATACGGTGCGCGCTCGGTCACCACCAGCTACCGCTCTAAGCCAATGGGCTTTAGATGGCCGGAGCGTTTCGAGGAGCGGCCGCTGCTGCAGAAGCTCGTTAACAAGACGGCTCATTTTGCCGATGGTTCAACGAAGGACGTCGATGCGCTGATCCTCTGCACCGGCTATCAGCACCACTTTCCGTTCCTGCCCGACGATCTTCGCCTGAAGACGGCAAACCGCCTCTGGACCGATAATCTCTACAAGGGGATCGTCTACGAGGACAATCCGCAGCTGTTCTACATCGGCATGCAGGACCAGTTCTATACGTTCAACATGTTCGATGCGCAGGCATGGTACGCCCGCGATATCATGCTCGGCCGGATCTCGATACCGGATGCGGTGGAGCGCAAGGCGCATTTCGACAGATGGCGCACCCGCGAGGAAAACCTTGTGAATGCCGAGCAGATGATCTGGTTTCAGGGCGATTACGTGCTGGAGCTGCTGGCAGAGACGGATTATCCGAAGTTCGACATCGAGGGAACCAACAAGACCTTTATGGAGTGGGAACACCACAAGGCCGAAAGCATCATGGGCTTTCGCGACAACGGCTACCGCTCGCTGATGACAGGCACGATGGCGCCCAAGCACCACACACCGTGGCTGGAGGCTCTGGACGATACGATGGAGACGTATCTGCGGAACTGATGGCTGGTGCGGTCGTCATGAAAGGGAAAGGGTCGCGCCGAGCGGCCTTTTCATCGGGCGAAACGAAGGAGAGGCTGGGGCCTCGTCCTTCCCCATAGGCGGCAAGAAGGGGCCCGAAAGGCGGATGGGGCAAAAGCGTCCACACGTTGAGGATGAAGATTTGCCCATCACCCTCACCCTTTCCCCCCGCAGGCGGTGTGATGGGACGATAGATTTTCCCGGCATCGAGGAAGACGGCAACACTACTTAAGAGATCAGACGGCGCGCTTAAGACCGCGGCCGTGTCTTCTGCGGATCGTAGTGCGACAGCGGCACGATCACGGCCGGAACGCGCTTCTGGTGGCCGTCGAGCTTGCCGATTTCCACCTCTGTGCCAACCGCCGCATGGGCCACATCAATGCGCGCGAGTGCGATGGTCTTGCCGAGGATCGGCGAGCGGGTGGCGCTGGTGATGAGGCCGACTTGGGCGCGACCGACATGGATGCCATCGCCGTGGCCGATCGTATCGTTTGCCTGGATATCGAGGCCCACGAGCAGATGGCGCGGATGTTCCTTGCGGCGGATCAGCGCGTCGCGGCCGATGAAGTCGTCCGGCTTGGATTTCAGCGGCACGGTAAAGCCGATGCCGGCCTCAAAGGGATCGGTCTGGTCGGTGAACTCGTGGTGGGCGAAGATAAGCCCCGCCTCGATGCGCACCATGTCCAGCGCTTCGAGCCCCATCGGCTTCATGCCCTGGGGCTGGCCTGCCTCCCAGACGGCGTCGAAGACGGTGAGCGCATCCTTGGGGTGACAGAAGATCTCGTAGCCAAGTTCGCCGGTATACCCCGTGCGCGAGACGACGACCGGCGCGCCCTCGAAGCCGCCGATCCGGCCGACGGTGAACCGGAACCATTCAAGCTCGGCGACGGTCTGCTGGCGCGGGCCGGTCCAGACGATGTCCTTGAGGATGTCGCGGCTCTTCGGCCCCTGAACGGCGATGTTGTGCATCTGGTCCGTGGAGGATCGTACCCAGGCCTTGAAGCCCTTCTTCTGCGCCTGCTCGCGCAGCCAGATGCCGCTGTAGTCGTCGCCGCCGATCCAGCGGAAATTCATGTCGCCGAGGCGAAAAAGCGTGCCGTCGTCGATCATGCCGCCGTTTTCGTAGCACATGGCCGAATAGACCACCTGGCCATTCGACAATTTGCGCACGTCCCGGGTCAGGCAATACTGCAGGAGCGCTTCGGCGTCCGGGCCTGTCACCTCGAATTTTCTGAGCGGTGACAGGTCGATCACGGCAGCGTTTTCGCGGCAGGCCCAGTATTCCTCGACCGGACCTGCTGACGCGAAGCGGTTTGGCAGCCAATAGCCACGATATTCTGTGAAATCCCGCGTCATCTGCGAAAGGCGAGGGTGGAAGGCGGTTTCCCGCGTCAGTTCTACGTCGGCATCAGGGGTCATACGATAGGCAACCGCTCGTGAGAATTTCTCTTTTCCGGAAAAGGTGCGAACGTGGATATCCGTCGGATCCCAGCCGTTCGCCGCATCAATGTCGTCGGGGCAGGACGACGAGACGCAGACCAGATCGGTCAGCGCCCGCATCAGCACGTAATCGCCCGGCCGTGACCATGGTTCGTCGAGATAGAGCTGATTATTGTGATCGACATTGGTGTTGTAGAAATAGTTGAGCGCTTCCCAGCCCTTGCGCGGGGCAATGCCATAGGGCGATAGCGCCGCGTTGAAATTGTCCGTACAGTTGACGTGGCCGGGATAACCCATGTCGTCATAGTAGCGGGCGTTGCAGGCTGTGGCGAAGGCATCGTGCCGGCCGACCGTATCCTGCACGATCTCGACCAGCGGTTCGAAATCGCGGTCGAAGGCTTTTGATGGTAGGCCGGGTGCCGGATAGCTGCGGCCAAGCAGGGTGCGGGTTACGGTCGCGTCGAGAGCGAGATCGAGGCCCTTGTCGACCTTGCGGGCGGAAAACGCCTGGAAATCCGTGCATTGCCGCCCGTAGACGTCGATGATCTGGATGAACTCGCCGGCGCGCACGAAATAGGCGGACGCCGTTGCCGCCTTGATCCGGATATCCTCGATCGGATCTGCCATCGGCTCGGGAAGAGCCGAGGAATAATCGCGGATCAGCGTGCTGCGGCGGACGAGGAGTTCGATCGGCGTTGCCGTATCCTGCGCCTCCGGCGACATGGCGGATGCGGGGGCGGCGGCAATCAGCAGACCCTTCGCCGCGATGGTGAATTCCGCCCGGCTTCCAGGCATCGATGCCTCACCGAAAAAACGCACAGCGCCCGCCTTCGCAAGATCGACGTTTCGGCGTGCAAAAGCCGCCCGCGTGCGGCGAACGCTTTCGTCGTCGCAAGCCAGAATGGCCTTCAGGCCTTCCGCCCCATTCGTAAAGGTTGCGCCCAGTCCGGCAGAGACGAAATGGCCGGTCTCATCGACGAAGGAAAGCTCGCAAGCCTGCCCGCCTTCCATATCCGTCACGGTGAGATGGTCGCCCGGCGCGACCCTGAGCACGACCGAGCCGCTGCCTTTGACGCGGTATCTTTCGGTGCCGGGGGGCATGCCGGAAAGGCCGGGATAGCGGATGAGGCTGGGTGACGCGTTCCGAACCGCGCCTGCCGTCGAATGAAGTTCGTGCATCACAATTCTCGCAAGGGCCGACACGCGATCAGCGTGCGGGAACAACCTACGAAATACCAAAAAAAAGTAAAGGTCCGTTGACTAAAAAGAAAATATCTTCACTATCCATAAACAATCTGTCTTTCCGAGAACCGCGTAAAAAATAGAAAAATGCGGGCGGAACAGATTGGGAGGCGCGTTTAAAACGGCATGTCGCGCAAGAGCATTCGAGACGTTTGGCGGCAAGGGCATCCGGGGAACAAAACCCTGAAGGGCGGAGCGAAAGGGAAAATCGCGTCGCGCTTTGGATTGGACGGAAGACACATCCGAACACAATAAATGGGGAACCAGCATGACCGATGCATTGGAGACCGGGCTGACAACGCCCGGTGTAGAAAGCAAACTGATACGCGCGCTCGACTGGAAGGGCGCTTTTTGGGTGGCTGCGGGCGTGCCGCCACTCGTTCTTTTCTCGATCGGCGGCATTTCCGGCGTGACCGGCAAGCTGGCCTTCCTGGTGTGGATCATCTCCATGGTGATGGGCTTCCTGCAGTCCTTCACCTATGCCGAGATCGCCGGCATGTTCGGCAACAAATCCGGCGGCGCGTCGATCTATGGCGCGACGGCGTGGCTGCGTTATTCAAAATTCATCGCGCCGCTTTCGGTGTGGTGCAACTGGTTCGCATGGTCGCCGGTTCTGTCGCTGGGCTGCGCCATCGCCGCCGGTTACATTCTCAACGCCTTATTCCCTATACCCGCGGGCGATGCGCAACCCGTACTCGACTGGATCGCCGCCAACGCCGCATCGCTGACAGCCGAGAGCCCGCGCGTGGCCGAATACATCGCCGCCCATGCCGGCACGGCTCCTGCTGATGCCATCACGGCTCTGCTTACCTCCGATGGTGTCGCTGCCCTGACCCCTGCCATCCGCAGCTGGTCGCTTGTCAGCTTCAAAATCCCCTTCCTGGCGACGGCCAACATCAACGCGACCTTCTTCATCGGCGCCGCGCTGATGCTGATCATCTTTTCGATCCAGCATCGCGGCATCTCCGAGACCGCCAGCGTCCAGAAGTGGCTGGCGATCATCGTGCTGGTGCCGTTGTTGCTGATCGGTGTCTACCCGATCCTCAGCGGCCAGATCGTCTGGTCGAACGTCACCGGTCTCGTGCCGCCGGTGGCTGCCTATTCCGGTGTCGACGGCACCTGGAGCATCGGCGGATGGACGCTCTTCCTCGGGGGGCTCTACATCGCGGCGTGGTCGACCTACGGTTTCGAGACGGCCGTCTGCTACACCCGCGAACTGAAGAACCCGAAGACGGACACCTTCAAGGCAATCTTCTATTCGGGCCTTGTCTGCTGCCTGTTCTTCTTCCTCGTGCCTTTCGCGTTCCAGGGCGTTCTCGGTCATGCCGGCATGCTGGCACCGGGCATCGTCGATGGCACCGGCGTTGGCGAAGCGCTCGGCGGGCTGATCGGGGCGGGGCGCATTGTCACGCAGCTGCTGGTCATCCTGATGATCCTGGCACTGATGCTGGCGATCATGACCGCGATGGCCGGCTCTTCCCGCACGCTCTATCAGGGCTCCAAGGATGGTTGGCTGCCGAAGTACCTCGATCACGTCAACGAGAACGGCGCACCGACCCGCGCCATGTGGACCGATTTCGCCTTCAACCTGATCCTTCTGGCGATCGCCTCCGATGCGAGCGGATACTTCTTCGTTCTCGCCGTGTCCAACGTCGGCTACATCATCTTCAACTTCCTGAACCTCAACTCCGGCTGGATCCACCGGATGGATTCCGGCCACATCCCGCGGCCCTGGAAGGCCCCGACCTGGCTGATCGGCGTCAACACCGTGCTTGCCTTCGTCAATGCCCTGTTCCTCGGCGCCGGCGCCAAGGTCTGGGGTTTTTCCAACGCACTCTGGGTCGGCTTCATCTTTGCCGCGCTCATCTTGCCCGTCTTTGCCTATCGCCATTATGTGCGTGACGGCGGCAAGTTTCCGGCGGGCGCCATGGAGGATCTTGGTCTCACCGGCCAGGATCTCGGCGTGAAGAAGGCTGGCGTGTTGCCTTATGTGGCACTTCTTGTCGGATTGGCCATCGTCCTGATTGCCAATTACGTGTTCCAGCTCCCTGCTTGAGGGCTTGACGGACAGAAAAGGCGCGGGTTTCGGCCCGCGCCTTTTTCGTATGCCCGGAGTGCAGAGGTTTCACCCGGTTGCGCCAAGAATGAGATCAGTCGAGAAATCGGTCGGGAGGGCGATAAGTTGCGGCAGGCATCGGGATCTCCCCGGTCAGTCTCAGCTGAATTCCAGGCTCATCTGCACCAGTTCGTCCCACAGGCTTTCGGCAAAGCCGCGCAAGACGATGAGTTCAAATGCGTCATAATCGACCCGCGTCACATGGGCCGTGATGTGCCCGATCAGCGTCGTCACTGACCGGCCGACGGGAAGGGCTGTCAGATCGACGGCCGTGCCCTTGGCGAGCACACGCATCGCCATGGCGCCCTGCACCAGAATGCGAATGCGTCCATGGCTCTGGTCGACGACATCGACCTCCGGCTTCAACAAAGATGCAAGCGCCTGAAGACTGGCATGGGTCAAGGCCGTGTCGCCCACGGCAAACCATTGGCCGGGCGAAACCGGGCGCAGCGACAGTCCGGTGGCGTGGCCGGAAAACCCGGGCAGTTCGCTTGCAGATGCGCGGGCGAGCAGATGCAGAAGTGTGCCTTCCGGGCGTGGCTCCAGCCTGATGCCGTTGCGCTGGACCGGCTGCTTATCCTCAAGCGCGGGGCGAAGGGTGACGCGGTATTTCGACATCATGGATCTCCCTTGATCAGACATGCAGCTTTTCATTGGCAGGATCGAAGAAGACGGGCGCGCAAAGCCGTCCCGGGGTATATTCGCCGCGCAGGCCGTTCCAGATCATCACTTCCTCACCATGACGGCTGGAGCCACGGCGCACCAGAGCCAGACCGATGGTCGAGCCGATATGCGGTGAGTAGCAGCTCGACGACACATAGCCCTGATCGTTCTCCAACGTAGCCGCCGCGCCCTTTTCGAGAATATGCGCGCCGGTCCTGAAGCTCGTCGCCGGATCGAGCGGTACGACGCCGACCAGCTGCGGCCGCTCTGGCGCGTTCAGGCCCTCGCGGGCCAGCATATGCTTACCGATGAAATCCGGCTTGGTGGCGGAAACCATACGGCCGAAGCCGAGATCGCCAGGCACCACCGTTCCGTTGATCTCGTTGTGGGTCACGTGGCCCTTCTCGATGCGCAGCACGGCGAGCGCCTCGACGCCGTAGGGCTGAATGCCGTCTTCTTTGCCTGCCTCCATGATCGCATCGGCGACAGCCTCGCCGTAGCCGGCGGGTACCGCCAGTTCATAGGCAAGTTCGCCTGAAAACGAGATGCGGAACAGGCGGCCGTGAACAGCGCCTTCGAACAGCGAGACCTCGGCCGCGCCAAGGAATGGGAAGGATTCGTTCGACAGGTCCGCATCGACGACGCGTTCGAGGATGGCGCGTGATTTAGGGCCAACGATCGCCATCTGCGCCCATTGGTCGGTGACGGATGCCAGGCGGACATCAAGGTCCGGCCAAAGCGCCTGCGAGCAAAATTCCAGATGGTTCATGACGCCCGCGGCATAGGCGGTGGTCGTCGTCATGAAATAGCGGTCGTCGGCAAGGCGGCTGGTGGTGCCGTCGTCGTAGATATGGCCGTCTTCGCGCAGCATCAGGCCGTAGCGAGCCTTGCCGACCGGCAGCTTGAGAAAGGCGTTGCAATAGACGCGGTTCAGGAACTCGGCGGCATCCGCGCCGGTGATCTCGATCTTGCCGAGCATGGAGACATCGCAGAGCCCGGCATTATTGCGGGCGTTCAAGACCTCGCGATCGACGCTCTCGCGCCAGCCGGTTTCGCCGGTGCGCGGAAACCATGACGAGCGGTACCAGAGGCCCGTTTCGACAAAGACCGCACCGTTCTTCTTGGCCCAGGCATGGAGCGGCGATTTGCGCACCGGCTGGAAATCGTGGCCATGGGAGGTGCCTGCCAGCGCGCCGAACGAAACGGGCGTGTAGAACGGCCGGAAGGTCGTCGTGCCCACGTCGGCCGGCGAGACGCCGCGGGCTTCTGCCAGTAACGCGATGGCGTTGACGTTGGAAAGCTTGCCCTGGTCGGTCGCCATGCCATTGGTGGTGTAGCGCTTTGCAAGCTCCACATGGCCGTAGCCTTCCTGAACGGCAAGCCCCAGGTCCTTGCGATGCACGTCGTTCTGGTAATCGACGAAAGCCTTTCCACGCACGCCCTTGATGGTCCAGAGCGGCTTTGCCGGGACCGGAACGATTTCTCCTTCGATTGCGCCGAAAGATGATCTGGAACTGCCATAACCGAGGGATTCGGCAATGGCCGCACCCTTTGCAGCACCGTCTTCGAGGCAGGCACCGAGACCGTCTATCGCATCGGCAGCACCGGCAAGCGACAATCCCTTCAGGCCCGAGGGTGCAAGGAACGTCGCCTTCGCATCCGACCATTGCGGCCTGCCGCCGCGATGGCAGGCGAGGTTGATCACCGGGTTGAAGCCGCCCGACATGGCAAGCGCGTCAACCCTGATCGTTTCACTGCCGTTTCGCGTGCGCACGGTGATGCCGGACAGCGTCTTGCCGCCGGTAGCGTCGCTGACGACGGCCTCGCAGATGATCCGGGTTTTACCCGTGTAAGAGTGTGCAGGCCCCGGACGGCTGTCGACGATCACAGCCGCGGGAATGCCGGCAGCCTCGAGATCGGCGGCCAGCGCATAGCCGCTGTCATTTGTGGTGAAGATCGCCACCTGCCTGCCGGGCGCCACGCTGTAGCGGTTGAGATAGGTGCGCATCGCGCCCGCCATCATGATGCCCGGAATGTCGTTGCCGCCGAAGACCAGCGGACGCTCCTCGGCGCCGGTGGCCAGCAGCGCGTGTCTGGCGACGATGCGCCACAGGCGTTCGACAGGGAGATTGGCCGCCGGCACGCAGACGTGCTTTTGCACGCGCTCGACAGCGCCGAAGACATTGCCGTCATACCAGCCGAAGACGGTGGTGCGCGGCATTACCGTGACATTCGGCAGGGAGGCCAGTTCCGCCAGCGTTTCGGCTGCGAAGGTCTGCGCCGCCGTTGCGCCGATTGTCGCCGTCTCGGACAGGAGACCGCCGCCGCCCCGGGATTGTTCGTCGGCCAGAATGACACGCGCCCCGGCGCGAGCCGCGGCAAGGGCCGCAGCAAGGCCGGCAGCGCCGGCCCCGACGACCAGCAGGTCGCAATGCGCCCAGCTCTTTTCGTAAGTGTCCGGATCTGTCTCGTAGGTGGCGCGGCCGAGGCCCGCGGCGCGGCGAATGAAGGGTTCGTAAAGCTTTTCCCAGAGCGCTGCCGGCCACATGAAGGTCTTGTAGTAGAAGCCCGCTCCAAGGAAGGGCGAGAGGAGGCTGTTCAACGCGCCGATGTCGAGTTCGAGCGACGGCCAGCGGTTCTGGCTTGTCGCCGTCAGGCCCTGATAAAGTTCCTGCATGGTGGCGCGGGTGTTCGGCTCGGTGCGGCCGCCGTCTCCGATGGTCACGAGTGCGTTGGGCTCGGCAGCGCCGGATGTCAGTACGCCGCGCGGGCGATGGTATTTGAAGCTGCGGCCGACAAGCAGCCGGCCATTGGCCAAAAGCGCGGAGGCAAGGCTGTCACCCTCCAGACCCTGCATGGCCTTGCCATCGAAGGAGAAGGAGAGGGACTTGCTGCGATCGACAAGGCCGCCGGAGGAAAGGCGATAGGGGGTCATGCAGTTACCTCGCGCCGGTCGGCGGCGTCTCTGCTATCGAAAATTTCATGTGTTGCCGTATCGCGGCTCACAACCAGCCAGCGCCGGCAGCCGGAGGTGTGATGCCAGTATTCCTGGTACGCGCCGCGCGGGTTGTCTCGCAGATACACGTAGTCGAACCATGTCGCCTGCAGTGCTTCTGTCGCCGGGCGGGGCAGGGCGGCACCCTTGACGGTGAATTCTTCCTTGGGTCTTGCGCCGCAATGCGGGCAGGTGACGAGGCTGGCCATGTCTTGTTCCTTGGTCCGGCGGATCAGTGCAGGTTGGGTTGGGCGCCCTGGCCCTTTTCGTCGAGCAGATAACCGCGCTCGAAGCGATCGAGCCGCATCTGCCGCGTCGTGTCGTGCGGCATGTCCCTGGCGATCAGGTGCGCAAAACAGAAGCCCGAGGCTGGTGTCGCCTTGAAGCCGCCGTAACACCAGCCAGCATTGAGATAGAGGTTTTCCACGGCGGTCTTGTCGATGATCGGCGAGCCGTCCATCGACATATCCATGATGCCGCCCCAAGAGCGCAGCACGCGCACGCGCGACAGCGCCGGGATCATCGCCTTGCCGGCCTCCGCGACATGCTCGACGGTCGCGAGATTGCCGCGCTGGGCATAGGAATTGTAGCCGTCGATATCGCCACCGAACACAAGGCCGCCCTTGTCGGATTGGGACACGTAAAAATGCCCGGCGCCAAAGGTGACGACGCAATCGATAAAGGGTTTGAGACCTTCCGAGACGAAGGCCTGCAGCACGTGGCTTTCGATCGGCAGCTTCATGCCGGCCATCTCGGCAACGCGCGAGGAGTTGCCTGCGGCTGCAAGGCCGAGCTTGCCGCAGCCGATGAAACCTCTCGATGTCTCCACGCCGACCACGCGACCATTTTGGCGGCGAATGCCAGTGACTTCGCAATTCTGGATGATATCGACGCCGCGGCTGTCTGCGCCGCGGGCATAGCCCCAGGCCACGCCGTCATGGCGCACGGTGCCGCCGCGCTGCTGGAGAAGCCCGCCTTGGATCGGAAAGCGGGCATTGTCGTAATCGAGGAAGGGCAGCCTGGCCATCACCGCCCCGCGATCCAGAAGCTCGGCATCAACGCCGTGCAGCCGCATCGCATTGCCGCGCCGGGTGTAGGCGTCACGCTGGGCGTCGGAGTGGTAGAGATTGAGCACGCCACGCTGGGAAACCATGGCATTGAAGTTGAAGTCCTGTTCCAGCCCTTCCCAGAGCTTCATCGAAAGCTCGTAGAACGGATTATTGCCTTCCAGCAGATAGTTGGAGCGGATGATTGTCGTGTTGCGCCCGACATTGCCGGAGCCGATATAGTTCTTTTCGAGAACCGCGACATTGGTGATGCCGAATTCCTTGGCAAGATAATAGGCCGTCGCCAGCCCATGCCCGCCGCCACCCACGATGATCACGTCATAGTGCTGCTTCGGCTGAGGATCGCGCCATGCGGGCGCCCAGCTCTTGTTGCCCGTCAGGCCTTTCAGGAAGATCGAAAGAGCAGAATAGCGCATCGCAAAGCCTCGAAAATATCTGGCCGGATGCTACCGCTTTTGCAAAGCAGAAAATTGCACAAATAGGACCTTTTACGATAGAAAGAGGACATGAAGTCTTTTGATACGAAAAATACGCGAAGGATCGGTTTTCTGCTGGCTCCGAATTTCGCGCTGATGTCTTACGCCTCGGCCGTGGAGCCGCTGCGCGCTGCAAACCTGATTGCCGGCGTCGATCTATACGATATCGTCGCGCTCTCCGGTCGAGGCGAGGCGGTTCGCAGTTCGTCGGGCGTTGCTGTCGATTGCGCAGAACTGTCCGTGGCGGGTGGCGATTGCCACACAATCTTCGTCTGCGCCGGTGGCGGCCCGAAGGATTGGGCTGCGATGGGGGAGGTTCATGGCACGTTGCGACGGCTTGCGCGCCAGGGCGTGCGCATCGGCGGCATATCAAGCGGGGCCTATGTTCTTGCGGCTGCCGGCCTGCTCGACAACAGGGATTTCACCATCCACTGGGAACATGCGGCGGTGCTGCAGGAGGCGTTTGCGCATCTTTCGCCGCGTCAGGCGCGTTACGTGATCGACGGCGACCGGGTGACTTGCGCCGGGGGCGTCGCTCCGCTCGACCTGATGCACGCGATGATATCGGAGCGCATGGGGTCGCATTTCGCCCGCCGCGTCAGTGACTGGTATCTGCATGCGGCGGTGGCCGAGCCCGGCGCGCCGCAGCGTGGTTCTGCGGCCGAACGCTTCGGCACCCACCATCCGGCGCTGCTCACCGTTCTCGAAAAAATGGAGACGACCATCGAGCAGCCGCTCAGCCGCGGCGAGATGGCAAAGCTTGCCGGCATCAGCAGCCGCCATCTCGACCGGCTGTTTACGGAAAATCTCCGCACGGGTTTCCTCGAAACCTACCGCAAGATCCGCCTCGACCATGCCCGCCGTCTGCTGGAACAGAGTCCTCTGTCGATCGCAGAGATCGCCTTCGCTACCGGCTTTTCCAGCGCCAGCCACTTTTCACGCGCCTTCAGGACTTTTTCCGGCAACTCTCCCGTCGGTTTTCGCACGGCGGCCCTGCGCAACCGTTAGGCGCCGCAACATTGACCGCCACGACCCGCAGAGGTGCGGGTGTTGATTTCCACTGAGAGCCTATGTTCCAATCATCGAAACGACGTTGGAACCAAGGCAAAGGTTGCTGGCGCCAAAGGACCTCACGCAAGGGGATCATCATGAACGTAACACGCTCTTTCAACAACTGGCGCAAGTACCGTCAGACCGTTACCGAACTCGGCCGCATGAACTCGCGCGAACTGCAGGACCTGGGTATCGATCGTGCTGACATTCACAGCGTTGCGCGCCAGTCGGTCGCTCGTTAAAGCGTCGGGCGGATTTTGTGAATCAAACCGATTCTGTAACGCGCGGAAACGCTCTAGATCCCCGTCGGCATGCCTGCCGGACGCAGGAACTTGCGAAGGGCTGCAATGCGGAAGATGGCATTGGCCGCGCCATAACCTCGATAGCCGCGCCGCTCGACAATCTCGAAGAAAAAGCCTTCGCCATAGGTCGGGCTGTAGAGCTGGAAATATTCGCCCGTTTCGTCGCGATCATAGAGAATGTTGAACGCGCGAAGTCTGTCGACAAGTTCAGG
Organism: Neorhizobium sp. PAMB6630; assembly: GCF_058242775.1. Lineage (NCBI taxonomy): Bacteria > Pseudomonadati > Pseudomonadota > Alphaproteobacteria > Hyphomicrobiales > Rhizobiaceae > Neorhizobium > Neorhizobium sp. PAMB6630. The sequence goes on along the minus strand of NZ_JBZAYV010000003.1, from coordinate 58,476 downwards.
GTCCAGCCCGAAACGCGCTTCCAGATCGTCGTAATAGTTCGGCGAGATGGATAAAGAGACGAAACCGCGGTCGGACAGCATCTGTGCGGTCTTGAGGATATCCTGTGTCTTGAAGGCCAGATGCTGGATACCGGAGCCGAAATTTTCCGACAGGAAATGGCCGGCGAGGGTGTTGCGGTTTTCCGCCCCGTTCAGCGTGATGCGAAGGTGGCCCGTGTCATTCTCCACCACCTGGCTGCGCACCAGGCCTGCGGGGTCGACGATGTCGACCATCGGCGTCTTGTGGACGTTGAGCAGCGACGTGTAGAACAGCAGCCAGGTCGGCATTTCATCGTAGCGAACCGTCTGGGCGATGTGGTCGATCCGGGTGAGACCAATGCCGGCATCACCAGCTGTCGGATCGCCGACGGAACTGAAATCGATCTCGAAGATACGGCCAAGGTCCGTCTTTCGATCGAGGAAATAGACAAGCCCGCCGCCGACCCCGCGGATTGCGGGAATAGCTACTTCGCCCGTTTCGACCGCTTGATCGAAGGGTTCTGCACCCAGTGCCACGGCACGCGCGCGCGCTTGCCTTGCATCATCCACCATCAACGCCATCGCATAGGCATTGGCACCGTGCACCAGATAGGAGGCGCTGGCAAAGCCGCGCTCTTCCCGGTTCAGGATCAGATTGACGCCGCCCTGGCGAAAGAGGCTCACGGCTTTGCTGCGATGCTGCGCGACCTGGCGAAAACCAAGCGTTGCCAGAAGCGCCTCCAGCTGCTGTCCTTCGTTATCGCCAACGGCAAATTCGATGAAGGCAACATCCTCCACATCCGCCTTTGCCGGAATGGCAGGCAGGCCCGGGAGAGCCGCTGGCTCGCGGCGATGGACCTCGTCCAGCAGGTGGGTGATCGACCGCTTGCCATCGGCCGAGATGGCAGCGGATGCACCGCCCCGGAACTGGTCGTTGAAGATCTCGAGAGAGACGTAGCCATCATAGCCCGTGGCCGCGACCGCGCGCATGAAATCGGTGACGGCCAGATCGCCTTCACCGGGCATATTGCGAAAATGCCGTGACCAGTACAGCAGATCCATCTCGATCATCGGAGCGTCGGCCAGTTGCACGATGAAGATCTTGTCGCCGGGTATGGCGCGGATCGACTGCACGTCGATCTTGCGGGACAGCGTGTGAAAACTGTCGAGGATCAGGCCGATATTGGTGTGGTCGGCGCGGCGCACGATTTCCCAGGCGTCGCGATGATCGTTGATATGGCGGCCCCAGGCGAGTGCTTCGTAACCAACGCGAAGCCCGCGTTTTGCCGCGCGTTCGCCCAGCTCGTGAAAGTCGGCCGCTGCTCGGTCGATGCCGCCGAGCGAAACGGTGGAGACATTCGAGCAGACCAGCATGAGATCCGTGCCCAGTTCCGCCATGACATCGAACTTGCGTTCGGCACGGTCGAAATTGCGGGCGCGAAACGGTTCCGGCATGCCTTCGAAATCGCGAAAGGGCTGGTAGAGACTGATCGCAAGCCCATGATCGCGCACCATCTGGCCCACCTCGCGCGGTGAGCGGTCAAACGCGAGGAAGTCATTTTCGAAGATCTCGATCGCATCGAACCCGGCTTTGGCAATGGCTGCCAGCTTGTCCTGGAATTCGCCGCTGATGGAGACGGTGGCGATCGAGCTTTTCATCAGAAAATGTCTCCGGCTTTGATCGGTTGAAGAAGGTCACGGCGCAGCGCCTGCGTGTCGACCTCGGCGCCGGTAAAGAGCCTGAAGGCATCGACGCCCTGGAAAAAGAACAATTCGTAGCCGCTGAGGATAACAGCACCGGCGCTGCGGCAGGCGATAAGGAATTCCGTGTCCACCGGCGTATAAACGGCATCGAAAGCCCAGCGCGGCTTTCTGATCAGGTTGCCCGGAAAGGCGCTTCCGCCATATCCGACCATGCCGAGCGGTGTGCAGTTGACGAGGCCGTCGGCTCCAGCCATCGCCTCTTCGATCGTTCCGGCAATCTGAACCGGCATGGAGAACGACGCCTTCAATTCATTCACCAGTGGCTCGGCACGGCTGCGGTCCGTGTCGAATATGGTAAGTTGTGCGCATCCAAGCCCGGCAAGCGCAAAGGCGACCGCCTTGCCGACGCCGCCGGCCCCGGCCATGGCGACATGTCCCGGCTTTTCTGTGCCGAACGATGCCTCGAAGGCGCGCATGAAACCGGAATGATCGGTATTGGCGCCAAGCGGAACCGGTTTGCCGAAGATCACCGTGTTGCAGGCGCCGATGGCGGCGACCGCCGGATCTTCGACATGAACGAATGTCGTCACCTTTTCCTTATACGGATAGGTCACGTTGATCCCGGCAAAACCTTCCGTGCCGCACCAGACAAAGATCTCCTCGAAGGAGCGTTCCATCTGCGCCGGCACCAGCCGTTCATAGCTGACGTCAAGCCCACAGAGCCTGCCTGCCAGCACATGCAGACGAGGTGACTGCGAGGCCGCGATATTGTCGCCGATCAGGCCGAGACGGAAGCTGCGGTCACCCATTTTCACGCCTCCCGTCGCAGAAGCCGTGTTACGCCACGCCATAGGGGCGTCTGCTTCACCAGCACGAAGACGATGATCAGGAACAGTGTCAGCGACAGCGGGCTTGTCAGGATGCCATGGAACACGGCTGGAACATTATCCTGCTCGGAGATCACTGCACGGCGCCAGTTGTCATCCATCAGACGGCTGAGGATGATGCCGAGCACGACCGGACCGACCTGATAACCATAGAGTTTCAGGAAATAACCGAAGACACCGAAGCCCAGCATCCACCAGACGTCCGAGACCGCATTGTTGATCGAGAAGGCACCAACGACACTCAAAAGCAGGATCAGCGGAAACAGGATTGCCTTCGGGCATTCGACGATACGGGTGAAGATCTTGATGCCGGTGAGGCCGAAGATCAGCATGAAGATATTGGCCAGCATCAGGTTGCCAACGGTGAACCAGAAGATATCCGGCTTCTCGATCATCAGCAGCGGGCCGGGGTTGAGGCCGTGAATGAAGAGTGCGCCGATGATGATGGCGGTGACCGCATCACCCGGTATGCCCAGCGTCAGCATCGGGATATAGGCGCCGCCGACGGCTGCATTGTTGGCTGTTTCAGGGCCGACAAGGCCTTCCTTGGCGCCCTGGCCAAAGGGCACTTCCGGGTTTTTCGTCACGCGCTTGGCGTGGTCATAGGCCATGAGGGCTGCGATATCGCCGCCCGTTCCCGGCAGCGCGCCGATGATGACACCGATCGACGAGGTCTGCAGGCTGAGCGGCAGGTATTTGCGTACATCGGCAAGCGATGGAACGATCTTGTCGACCTTCTGCTTGATTGCCGCGGCGTTGAGATTGTGCAGCTGGAGCAACGCTTCGGACACGCCGAATAGACCGATCATCAGGGCAATCGGAGAAATCCCGTTCATCAACTGCACGGAACCGAAGGTGAAACGCTGTTCGGCGGTCATCGGGTCAAGGCCGACAGTGCCGAGCAGCATGCCGAGTGCCCCGGCAAAAAGGCCCTTGGCAAGGCTTTCGCCCGAGAGAGAGCCGACAAGCAGAATGCCCATCACGGCCAGCAGCATGTAGTCGCGCGGCTGGAATGTGATGGCAAATTCGCTGACCGTCGGTGCTGCAACCGCCAGCACGAAGATGCCGATGAACCCGCCAATGAAGGACATGACGGTGGAAAGACCGATGGCGGCTCCGGCCTCGCCCTTCTGGGCAAGCGGGTAGCCGTCGAGCGCCGTGGCGATGGCGGCAGGCGCACCGGGAATATTGAGGAGGATCGCCGTGCGCGATCCGCCATAGACGCCGCCCATGAAGATGCCGTTCATCAGCGCCAGCGCTGGATTAACCTCCCACGAGAAGGTGAACGAGATCAGGATGGACACCGCCATGGTGACCGAAAGGCCCGGGATGGCGCCGATATAGATGCCGGCGAATGTGCCGAGGGCCGTGAGCATCAGCAGTTCGGGCTGTAGCCACGACGAAAACAGATAGGCGAAAGCGTCGGTCATGTCTCAACGGGCCCCGGAAAAGAAGTCGCTGATCGCGGCCATGATGGCGCGTTCGGGAATGATACCTTCGGGCAGCACAACCTGGAAGATCAGCCTGAAAACGATATAGACGCCGACGATCGATAGCGTGGAGAGCAAAAGCGCGCGCTTGATATTGCCGCCCTGCAGGAAGCTCGATGCCGTGAGCAGGAAGGCAAAGGAGGCAAGGATGAAGCCGAGAGATTCGAGAAGCAGCGAATAGACGAGGATCAGTGCTGCAAAAACGATGACCGCAGGTGGCAGGATGTCCTTGCGGAATCGCTTGAAGGCGTCGGGATCGGCCTTGCGTTTCAGGTTCGCAACAATCGAGATCGCACTGGTCGTTGCCATGATGGCGGCCATTGCCATCGGAAAGGCACCGGCGGAACTGACCGAGCTGAAGCCGGAAATCAAGGTGGCCTGCCAGAGCATGAACAGGCTGAAGGCGAGAAGGATGATATTGAAGATCAGTTCGCCAGGCCGACGTGCCGGCATATCGTTTTGCATGGACGTGTCTCCTCAAGCTGCCGCTGGCGGCAGCGCGCCGCCGGTGTGCCATGGCAAACCGGCGGAGGCTGAATGAATGATCAGGGCTTGGGAATGCCGAACTCTTCCGGCGACTTCTTGGTCATGCCGGCACTGTGGGCAACCCAGGCCGTGGTCGACTGCCACTTCTTCAGGAAGGCATCCGCTTCTTTGCCCGAAATGTTCATCGAGACATAACCGCGATCTGTCAGCAGCTTCTGGAATTCCGGAGCTTCGGCACCCGCCTTGAAGGCGGCAACGAGCTTGGCCTTCACGTCGTCGGGCGTATCCTGCTTGACGAAGACGCCGAAGAAGGGGCCCCAGGGCATCAGCTTTTGAAACTGCGGGAAGTCAGCGGTGATCGGCTTTGCATCCGGCAGGACCGGGCTCGACTGGCTGTCGAAGATGCCGAGCATCTTGATGCGGCCGGCCTTCACATGCTCGACAGCAGCCCCGAGAACGGCTGGCATGAACTGCACCGCGCCGCCCTGCATGGCGGTCAGCGCCGGGCCATCGCCATCGAAGGGAACGGAGGTGACCTTGAAATCAAGTTCGCTGGACAGCATGCCACCCACGACGGACGGAAGGCCGCCCGGGCCGGTCGATCCCATCTTCACCTTGCCGGGATTGGCCTGCACGTAATCGACCAGTTCCTTGATGGTGTTGAAGGGCGCATCCTTGTTGGCCACCAGCACCGGGATGCCGCGTGCCAGCACGTTGACGGCATAGAAATTCGAATAGTCGAGGTTCGACAGGCCCATGACCTTATAGAGCTGCGGGTTTTCCGCGCTCATCAGCAGCGTGTAACCGTCGGACGGCTGGGTGGACACGAACTGCGTGGCAATGACGCCGACGCCACCGGTCTTGTTGGTCATCACAATGCTGCGGCCGAGCACTTTTTCGACATGCGGCGCAACGGACCGCATCACCAGATCGGTGCTGCCGCCAGCGCCCCACTGGATCACGCCCTGAAGGTCTTTTTCGGGAAAGTCCGCAGCCATTGCCGGACCGGACAGAAGCGTCAGCGCAACAAGCGCCTTCTTGAAGCCATTCATTAACATTCCTCCCTTGGAATCAAGTCGTTTAAAACACAGCAACCGCACTCCTCTTGCGCGGTCTTGTCACTGTGATCAACGTACGCTCTGATAATTGTCAATCTATCGCTATAACGCAAATACCGTTTTTATCAGTCGGCATACCATCAGGTTATGTATAATTGGAGACGCCGCCTGCGATCAGTGCGTTCATGTCCTGGCGCAGGAAATGCACCAGGCGCTCCGCATAACTGGAGAGGTGGATGTCGGATCGATAGGCCACATAGGTCTGGAAGATGGTGTCCTCTTCGATCGGGATGACGCGCAGGTCCGGATCCGACATCTCACCCACGGTAAAGGCGTCAATGACGGCGATGCCGAGGTTGCGCTTGACGAGCGCACAGACGGCGGTGCCGAAACGGGCGCGGATCGGGATCTTGTACTCCAGCCCCTCACGCTCGAAGATGCTGGCCATGATCGCCCCGTAAGGGTCGCGGGGATCGATGCCGATCAGCGGATGGGAGACGATTTCCCGGGCTGAAATCCGTCGATATGCTGCAACCGGATGATCCTTCGAGGCGACGCAGACAAGATAGCCCTTCGACAGCGGCTCGAATGTCAGGGACGGATGGTCAAGCTTGTAGCTCATCGCCACCAGCTCGCCCTTTCCGAGCAACAGATAGTCGATGGCCTCCTCGATCTTCAGGATGTCGAAATTGACGCGAATGTCAGGATAATGTCCCATCAGCCTTGCGATGGCGCCCGGAACCATGGCGTTCGCGATGCTGGGAACCGATCCGATCGCCAGCTCCACGCCACCGCCTCGTTCAAGCCTTGAAATCGAAAAATGCAGGTCATTCAGCTTGCGGTGCACATCCTGCAACTGGGCAAAAATATCGCGCGCTTCTTCGGTCGGCACGTATCGCCCGCCCTTGCGCGTAAACAGCCTTATGCCAAGGGACGCCTCGATATATTTCATCGTGCGGCTGACGCCGGGTTGCGCAATATTCAAAAGCCGCGCCGCCCCGACGATGGAGCCGGCAACCATCACCGCTCGAACGACCTCGATCTGGCGCAATGTCAGCGTCATCTAGCGTTCCCCCCTGCATAGATGCTAACATCTGACGCAAAGAGGCCCGGCTGACAATTGCATTCGGCTCCATCCCTGCAGAAGCGGTGTCAGGCTTGCGCGCATCACAAGGTCTGAACGAGCCTGCTCAGCCAGTCCACGAAACTCCGGAGCTTGTTGCTCATGTGGCGCGTCTGCGGATACACGATGTAGAGCGGCATCGTCTCGCATTCCCAATCGGTCAGAACAGGTACAAGCTGACCCGTGTCGAGCGCAGTCTTGACGAGGAAAGGCGGCGATTGGGCAATGCCCAGGCCGGCGATGGCCGCAGTGACATAACTGCGGCTGTCGCTGACGGAGAGGATATAGCGCGGCGAGATTTCCAGGAGTTCCTCTCCCTTGCGGAAATCCATCCCAAGAACCCGGCTGGTCTGGGCATTCAGGTAGCCGACACTCATATGCGTTGTCTCGAGATCACGGGGATGCGTGGGCGTGCCGTGCCGTTCGAGATAAAGCGGCGCGGCATAACTGAACAGCTTGATCTGGCCCACCTTGCGGGCAATCAGGGACTGGTCGGTCGGCGTTCCCGCGCGCAGTGCGCAATCGACGTTTTCCGCGATATAGTCGACCAGCCGGTCTCCGACACCGATATCCAGCCTGATTTGCGGATATTGTTTGGCAAAGTCGCAGAGCGCCGGGATCACCACGCAATCGGCAAACGCACCCGCCATTTCCACCCGCAGGCGCCCGGAAGGTTGGGCATTCGAATTGGAAAGGCTGCCGTCCAGTTCTTCCAGCTCGGACACGATCTGCAGCGCGCGTTCGTAATACAGCGCGCCATCGGTGGTCAGCACCACGCGGCGGGTCGTGCGGTTGAGAAGCTTGGTGCGCAGATGCGCCTCCAGCGCCTGCACCTGATTGGTGACACTGGTTTTCGGCATGTCGAGGGCCGCCGCCGCCCGGGTAAAGTTGCCGGTTTCGACGACGCGCAGGAAAACCCGCATTGCAGAGAGCTGATCCAGTTCTGCCTCCTTAGGTGCAGCGCAGTATTGTCCGTAAAAATGGAATAGTGTTGCCCACTCTGGCCTGCTTGTGCGCTATTGAGAAGATAATAATATCAACTCACACAAGAAACAGCAAGCAGGCCGTGCGATGGCGACGCCGTGGACAGAGATGGAGATCACGCAAGGGGAGGAGAGCCTTCCCGTGCGCGTCTACCCTTGCGCCGTCGCTGCAAAGTCAGCGCCACTGGTGCTCTATTTCGCTGGCGATTCGTTTGAACAGACGACACCCGGCGATGTGGAGCGACCGGGCGCCCGTGCCTTGGCCGACAGCGGTGCGGTGGTCGTCGAAGTCGCCTATGCGCAGGACAGGCCTGTCATTTTCCCGCAGGCGATAGAGCGTGGCCTGCAGGTCTTGCTCCGCCTGTCTCTTCGCAAGAAGGATTTTGCCGGCGCCCGCTCGAAACTGTTTGTGGCCGGAGACGAGGCCGGCGGCAATATCGCCGCAGGCATTGCGCTGAAGGCGCGCGACCATATGCCGGGCGGGCTTTCCGGTCAGGTGCTGTTGTCGCCGATGATTGATCCGCAGATGACAAGCGCTTCCATCCGGCGCGCCGACGAAATCGGCATGCGGCAGCGCTGGGCGGATGGCTGGAGCCGGTATCTGCAGTGCGCTTTCGGCCACACACATCCTTATGCAGCGCCCTGTCTCTGTTCGCGCCTTTCGGGTCTTGCACCCGCTCTCATCGTGAGCGCCGAGGACGATCCGCTGCGGGATGAAATTCTGGCTTACGCCAAACGGCTTGGGGATGCGGGTGTCTTTTTGCGCCAGCATATCCTTGGCCCGGGACGAGATTGGACCGGCATCTATTCAGGACAAGCCGGCCGCTGGGGAGAAGACGTAACCCAGGCTTTCGCAGCATTTGTTGCGGAACTCCTATGAACACAGTGCAGGAAAATTTCGGTCTGGCGCACCGCTAGCGCCTATCCAGGAGAACAATGATGACATCGATCTTGAAGAGCCGGACCCTCTGGGTTGCCGGCATGAGCCTCGTCGTGCCCGCATTCGTGGGATTGACGTATCTTGACCTGTTGCAGACGACGCCTGCACGCGCCACCGAACAAGCGGCGGCACCTCCGGCCGTTCCGGTCACCGTGGAAACCGTGCAGCCCCGCACGGTCGCCATCTGGCAGGAGTTTTCCGGCCGGCTGGAATCGGTGGAGCGGGTGCAACTGCGCTCGCGTGTTGCCGGCGCCATCCAGTCGGTTCATTTCCGTGAAGGCGGGCTGGTGAAGGCCGGCGATCTGCTAGTCACCATTGATCCCGCACCGTTCGAGGCCGTGCGCGCCCAAGCGGCGGGGCAGGTGGCGTCTGCAAGCGCAAGGCTTGATCTTGCGGTGGCGGAAATGGAGCGCGGCAAGGCTTTGTCGGCCTCCCGGACGATTTCGCAGAGTGATTATGCCCAGCGCCTCAGCACACACGCCCAGGCCGTTGCCGATCTGCAATCGGCACAAGCGCAACTGGCGGCAGCGCAGATTGATCTCGACCACACGAAGATCCGCGCCCCGGTTTCCGGACGCGCCGGCCGGCTGGAGCTGACGGTCGGCAATCTGGTGGCGGCGGGGGCGGGTTCCCCGGTTCTCACCACCATCGTCTCGGTCGATCCGATCTATGCAAGCTTCAGCGTTGGCGAAGAAATGATCGGCCGCACCTTGGCCGCCCTGCCGGTGGTGAACGGCGTTCCCTCGCTGGACGAGGTTCCGGTCGAGATCCGCACGGCGCAGGCGCCGGACGCTCCCCTTCGCGGCAAGCTGCAACTGATCGACAACGAAGTGGATCAGGCAAGCGGCACCGTGCGTGTGCGGGCTGTGTTCGATAATCCGGACGGGCGGTTGTTGCCCGGCCAGTTCGTGCGCATTCGCCTCGGCGAACCGAAGAGCGAGCCAAGACTTGCCGTCAGCGAACTTGCCATCGGCACGGATCAGGACAAGAAATTCGTGTTCCTCGTCGATCAGGCCAATGTCGCGACGTACCGCGAAGTGAAACTTGGCGTCGGGATCGATGGCGGGCGTCTCGTCGAAGCCGGGCTTGCAGCGGGCGACCGGATCGTCGTCAGCGGCCTGCAGCGTCTGCGTCCCGGCGCTGTGGTCGTGCCGCAGGAAAAGGCTCAGCTCGCCAAGCAATAACAGTTTCAATCATCTGAGATCACCGGCGCGACCGGCCCCTTGGGCCGGTTGCACGCTCGGCCTGTGCCAAATTTCCGAGGGGAAAACCCATGAATATCTCCCGCTTCTTTATCGACAGGCCCGTCTTTGCAGCCGTCCTGTCGGTCCTCACCGTTGTTGCAGGCCTTCTTGGCATGCGCGCCCTGCCGATTTCGGAATATCCGGAAGTCGTTCCGCCATCGATCGTCGTGCGCGCCAGTTATCCCGGCGCAAACCCCGTCGTGATTTCCCAGACGGTGGCAACGCCGCTGGAGGAGCAGATCAACGGCGTCGAAGACATGCTCTACATGAACAGCCAGGCCACATCAGATGGTGTGCTGACGCTGACGGTGACGTTCAAGCTCGGCACCGATCCGGACAAGGCGCAGCAGCTGGTGCAGAACCGGGTGTCGCAGGCGGAACCCCGCCTTCCGGCAGAAGTGCGCGCGCTCGGCGTTACCACGATCAAAAGCTCGCCTGACCTCATGATGGTCGTGCATCTCGTTTCCAAGGATGGCCGCTACGACCTCACCTATCTGCGCAACTATGCAACGCTCAACATCAAGGACCGGTTGGCCCGTATTGATGGTGTCGGTCAGGTGCAGATCTTTGGCGCCGGCGATTATTCCATGCGTGTCTGGGTCGATCCGCAGAAGGCGGCCGAATACGGGCTGGCCGCAACCGACGTTCCAGATGCCATTCGCCAGCAGAACGTCCAGGCGGCTGCCGGTATCATCGGCGGTTCGCCAAGCCCCGCCGGTACGCAGCTGCAGCTGAACGTCAATGCGCAAGGTCGCCTCAGCACGCCGGAAGAATTTGGCGAAATCGTCGTCAAGACCGGCACTGACGGCGCGATCACCCGCCTGAAGGATGTCGCGCGCGTCGAACTCGGGGCTGCCGATTATACGCTGCGCTCGCTGCTCGATGGCAGTCCGGCGGTTGCCATTCCCGTCTTCCAGTCGCCGGGCTCCAATGCGATCGCCATTTCCGATGCGGTGCAGGCTGCCATGCAGGACATGAAGCAGGCGATGCCGGAAGGCATTTCCTATGAGATCGTTTATGACACGACGGAGTTCGTGCGCTCCTCCATCGACAAGGTGCTCGATACGCTTCTGGAAGCCGTGGCGCTGGTCGTGCTCGTCGTCATCCTCTTCCTGCAGACCTGGCGCGCCTCGATCATTCCGCTGATTGCCGTTCCTGTCTCGATCGTCGGCACATTTGCCGTCATGTATCTCTTCGGCTTTTCCATCAACGCGCTGTCTCTCTTCGGCCTTGTGCTGGCGATCGGTATCGTCGTCGACGATGCCATTGTCGTTGTGGAAAATGTCGAGCGAAACATCGAAAGCGGCCTTTCTCCGCGCGATGCCACCTACAAGGCGATGCGGGAGGTGTCCGGGCCGATTGTCGCCATTGCGCTGGTGCTGGTTGCCGTCTTCGTGCCGCTCGCCTTCATCTCCGGCCTTTCCGGCCAGTTCTACCGGCAGTTTGCGCTGACGATTGCAATTTCGACCGTCATCTCCGCCATCAACTCGCTGACGCTGTCGCCGGCCCTTGCGGCCCTTCTGCTGAAGGACCACCATGCGCCAAAGGACTGGCTGACGCGTGGCATGGACCGCGTGTTCGGCTGGTTTTTCCGCGGCTTCAACCGCTTTTTCGGTGCCGCATCCAACGGTTATGGCCGCAGCATCGGCGGCTTGCTGTCGCGCAAGAGCCTCGTCATGATCGTCTATCTGGCGCTGGTCGGTGCCACCTACAGCGTCTTCACCACGGTTCCCGGCGGCTTTGTGCCGGCGCAGGACAAGCAGTATCTCATCGGTTTTGCCCAGCTTCCCGATGGCGCCTCGCTCGACCGCACCGAAGACGTCATCAAGCGGATGAGCGAGATTGCGCTTCAACAGCCGGGCGTCAAGAACGCGCTGGCGTTTCCGGGCCTGTCGATCAACGGCTTCACCATCGGCTCCAATTCCGGCATCGTTTTTGCCGTGCTGGACGATTTTGAGAAGCGCAAGACGCCAGAACTGTCCGGCAACGCAATTGCCATGCAGCTGAACCAGAAGTTTGCCGGCATTCAGGACGCCTTTATCGCCATGTTCCCGCCGCCGCCGGTCAACGGCCTCGGCTCCACCGGCGGCTTCAAGCTGCAGATTGAGGATCGCGCCGGCTTCGGTTATCCGGCGCTGAATGAGGCAACGCAGGCCTTTCTGGCAAAGGCCTATCAGGCACCGGAACTGACGGGGCAGTTTTCCAGCTTCCAGATCAACGTGCCGCAGCTTTATGCCGATCTCGACCGGGTGAAGGCACAGCAGCTCGGGGTGTCTGTAACAGATGTGTTCGATACGCTGCAGATCTATCTCGGCTCGCTATACGTCAACGATTTCAACGCGTTTGGGCGCACCTTCAGCGTGCGGGTGCAGGCGGATGCCAAGTTCCGTTCGCAGCCGGAAGATATCGGCCAGTTGAAGGTGCGCTCGCAGTCGGGCCAGATGATCCCGCTTTCGGCGCTCCTCAAGGTGGAAACGACGGCAGGGCCGGAGCGCACGACGCGTTATAACGGCTTCCTCGCCGCCGACATCAACGGTGCGCCGGCGCCCGGTTATTCTTCCGGCCAGGCACAGGCGGCTGTTGAACGGATTGCGGCGGAAACCCTGCCGCCCGGCATTACCTTCGAATGGACGGATCTCACGTACCAGCAGATCCTGGCCGGCAATTCCGGCGTGATCATCTTCCCGCTGGCACTGCTCCTCGTCTTCCTCGTGCTTGCGGCGCAATATGAAAGTCTGACGCTGCCGATTGCCATCATCCTCATCGTGCCCATGGGTATTCTGGCAGCCCTTACGGGCGTCTGGCTGACCGGGGGTGACAACAATATCTTTACGCAGATCGGGCTTGTGGTGCTTGTCGGGCTCTCGGCCAAGAACGCCATCCTGATCGTGGAGTTTGCCCGCGAGCTGGAATTCGAGGGCCAGTCACCGGTCAAGGCCGCCATCGAGGCCAGCCGCCTGCGCTTGCGCCCGATCCTGATGACGTCGATGGCTTTCATCATGGGTGTGGTACCGCTCGTCGTGTCCACCGGTGCCGGGTCGGAAATGCGCTCTGCCATGGGCATCGCCGTTTTTGCCGGCATGATCGGGGTCACCTTCTTCGGCATCTTCATGACACCGGTTTTTTATGTTCTGGTGCGCAAACTGGCCGGCAACCGTCCGCTGACCCAGCACAATGCTGAGGAACATCATGCGCTTGCCGCCGGAGAATAGTGCGAACGGCTGGCGAGGCGGTCACGGACGATGAGCCCCGTGACCGCATGAAGCATACGCGACGCAGCAGGGTATCGCTGCGGCGCCGCTCGCTGTAATGAGCATGGGCATTGCCGGAGTTGAAGCCCATTGATGGAAACCTCGCTGTATCTGCCAGTCAAAACCTTTCTGGAGGCGGCCGGTTATGTCGTCAAAGGAGAGGTTGCCGGTTGCGATCTCGTCGGCCTTAGCGCTGAAGATCCGCCTGTCGTTGTCGTGTGCGAACTGAAGATGAGCTTCAATCTGGAGCTTATCCTGCAGGCGGTGGACCGGGCGGCCGTTTCGGACGAGGTCTGGATCGCAGCCAGGATCTCGGCCAAAGGACGAGGCCGCGAGGCGGACAAGCGCTACAGGGACCTCTGCCGCCGGCTCGGCATCGGCATGCTCGGCGTCTCGGATACGGGCGATGTCAGCATCATCGTCGCCTCTGTCACCCCGATGCCGCGCACCGATCCCAAACGCCGGTCAAGGATCGTGCGCGAGCATCAAAAGCGGCGCGGAGATCCCGTTCTCGGCGGCAGCACACGCAGGCCGGTCATGACCGCCTACCGCCAGCAGGCGCTCGGATGCGCCGCCGCCCTTGCGGCAGGGCCGATGCGGGTGCGCGACGTGCGCGCCCATGTGCCTGATGCCGGAAAAATCCTGCTCGATAATGTTTACGGCTGGTTCGAGCGCATGGACCGCGGCATCTACGGCTTGTCGGATGCCGGGCGTGAAGCCCTGTTGCGATGGCCGCAGCCGGCCATCACAACGGCAGGCGGCATAAGTGCCGGCCAGTAGCCATGCGTTCGTCGTCACCTCGTCATGTCCGGTTGAACATTGCAGTCATCCCTCAGATAAATCGGGTGACATGAATTGAAACATGTCCTTCAGCTTTGATCGCGTGACGCTCGGCCTGCGCAAGGCGCCGATCATGGCAGCGGTCGCAATGGAAAGGGTCTGTCTTGGGCAGATTGGGGCCTGGTGGCATGCACCATATTTAATCATAGCGACCCGACATTATAGACTTGCGATGTGCTCATTTTGGCGCATCGACATACGATAAAACATATGCATCACCATCACAGAGTCCTTAATTTAGGCTTTGTTAACCAAACAGTACTCTACGTGGCTTGGTTGGTAATTGCTTCATGATTCGAAGTGCCCGTGGATGCTGGTTCGGGATAACTATGTGATGAGGGCGGTCTTTTTTCGTCGCGCTATGGAGAGCGTGTTCCTGTGTGCAACCCTTGCCGGTTGCCAGACGACGACGGCTGTCAAGACGCCAGCCGCGACAGAACTCGTTGCGCCCGAAAAGGCTCTGATCATGCCGCCGCCTGGCGGGCTTGCCATGGTTGGCGTGGTTGCGAACGCCTATGGCAATGGCGTTGAGCAGACGGTGTGGCTGGCGACGTCCTCCTCTGTCATCGGGCAGAATTACCTCAAGATTCGCTATAACGGCGGCAGCGCGGCAGAGACCGGGAGCCTCGGCTACAAGACGATCACAGAAAGCAGCCTGCGCAGCGAACGCATCAGTGCCATCCCGGGTGTTCGCCTGACGGTCTCCAACAATTTTCTGCGCAACGCCTATGGACCGATCGGTTATGCCTCGGGCAAAAGTGCTGCCGGCGATAACTGCCTGTTCGGATGGCAGCAGATCCGGTCGCGCCCGACGGGCAGCGGCATGGGGCGAGACTTCGGCATGATCCAGGTGAGGGCGCGTCTTTGCGACCGCACCGCCAGCGAACGCGAACTTCTCAATTTCATGTATGGCTACACCATCACCGGCACATTCCAGGGCCAGATATGGAACCCATACGGCGCGCCCGCGCCGGTGTCCGACAGCTTTTCCTATGTCGGACAGCAGGTCCTGCCCCCTGAGGATACCGTTCCGGCCTCCTATTCCTTCGGATATCGCCCGCAAGTGCCTGTTGTGACGCGCACGCCGGTGCGCCGGGCACCTCTGGCTCCCGTGGTTGCCCCGGCGCCACAGGAGCCGCGCCCTGCCACGGTCATCGTGCCCGGACCCAGCATGCCCGGACCCACCATGCCCGGACCCGGCCAGGCACTTGGTGCTGGCCCGGCCCCGCAGATGGCGCCAGCCGCTGCCGCCACAAGAACACCCCCCACCGCCACGGTGGCAGCCCCTGCCTCCACGGTGGCAGCACCTGCTGCCCACGTTCCTTCGCCGCATTGCCTTGATCCCGCCACCGCCGCCGCCTGCGCCGCCAATAACAAGTAAAGTTGCAGTCCATGAACACTTCATCCGGAAGGGACACAAAGGGCATGGCCTCCAGTATCATCCCCTGGGCACTGATTTCGGCGCTGACCATCGCCGTCGTCACCCTGCCGGTCAGCATGCAGACGCAGCTGGTGCTGAGCCTTACCGTCGTGGTCTTGCTCGGCATCCTGAAGGTCACGGCAGCCGGCGGCCGCTGGCGGCTGGTGACGCTGGCGCTCGGAACCTCGATCGTGCTGCGTTACGTCTTCTGGCGCACGACCGAAACCATTCCGCCGATCAGCCAGCTCGAAAACTTCATTCCCGGCATCCTGGTCTACCTCGCCGAAATGTACAGCGTGGTCATGCTGGGTCTCAGCCTGTTCATCGTCGCCATGCCCTTGCCGCCACGGCCTTCGCCTGAAGTCGATCCCGACTATCTGCCGACGATCGATGTCTTCGTGCCCAGCTACAACGAAGGGGCGGATCTCCTGTCCAATACGCTGGCCGCGGCCAAGGCCATGGACTACCCGGCAGACAAGCTGCAGATCTGGCTGCTTGACGATGGCAGCACGCAACAGAAGCAACATGCGACCGACGTGCGCGAGGCAGAAACCGCCATTTCCCGGCACCAGTTGCTCGTGTCGCTCTGCGCCGATCTTGGCATCAACTATCTCAGCCGCGAGCGCAACGAACACGCCAAGGCCGGCAATCTCAACAATGGACTTTTGCATTCGCAGGGCGAACTGGTTGCCGTCTTCGACGCCGACCATGCGCCGGCCCGTGACTTCCTGCGCGAAACCGTCGGTTATTTTGACAAGGACCCGAAGCTTTTCCTCGTGCAGACGCCGCATTTCTTCATCAACCCGGATCCTCTGGAGCGTAACCTGCAGACCTTCGAGACGATGCCGAGCGAAAACGAGATGTTCTACGGCATCATCCAGCGCGGGCTCGACAAATGGAATGCGGCCTTCTTCTGCGGTTCGGCTGCCGTTCTCCGGCGCGAGGCGTTGAAGCAGTCCGATGGCTTCAGCGGTCTCAGCATCACCGAAGACTGCGAGACGGCGCTTGCGTTGCACAGCACCGGCTGGAACAGCATCTATGTCGACAAGCCGCTGATCGCGGGCCTGCAACCGGCGACATTCGCCAGCTTTATCGGTCAGCGCAGCCGCTGGGCGCAGGGCATGATGCAGATCCTGCGTTTCCGTTTTCCGCTGCTGAAGCGCGGATTGTCGTTTCCGCAGCGGCTCTGCTACATGTCGTCCACGCTGTTCTGGCTGTTTCCGTTTACCCGCGTGACCTTCCTCTTCGCGCCCTTGTTCTACATCCTGTTCGACCTGGAGATCTTCACTGCATCGGGCGGCGAGTTTCTGGCCTATACCAGCGCCTATATGGTGGTGAACCTGATGCTGCAGAACTACCTCTACGGTGCGTTTCGTTGGCCGTGGATCTCCGAGCTTTACGAATACATCCAGACGGTCCATCTGCTTCCGGCGGTCATTTCGGTCATGCTGAACCCGACCAGACCGACGTTCAAGGTCACGGCCAAGGACGAGAACGTGTCCTCCGACCGCCTGTCCGAACTCAGCCGGCCTTTCTTCATCATCTTCGCCGGGCTGTTGATCGCGCTCGGAATTGCCGGTTATCGGATCTATACCGAGCCCTATAACGCCGATGTTCTGCTGGTGGTCGGAGGCTGGAACCTCCTGAACCTGATCATTGCCGGCTGTGCGCTCGGTGTCGTGTCCGAACGGAAAGACCGGGCATCTTCACGGCGTTTCCGGGTGCGCCGGCGCTGCGAACTCGGCTTTGACGACAACTGGTATCCGGCCTCCATCGAGGACGTATCCGTCGGCGGCCTTCGCCTGCAGGCCTTTGGCCGCGACCTCAGCGCATTGCGACAGGACACCAATGCGGAAATCCGGTTTCAGCCGCATGGCGGCGGAACTGATCTCGTGCATTTGCCGATCAAGGTCCGAAGCATCGAGACCAGTGGTGATATCGCAACTCTTGGCTGTCAGTATCAGCCGCAAAATGCGCTGGACCGAAGCTCGATTGCCGATCTGCTCTTTGCCAACTCGGCGCAGTGGGAAGAATTCCAGCGCGGCCGGCGCCGCAATCCGGGGCTCATCCGGGGAACGATCTGGTTTCTCGGCCTGGCCATGTATCAGATGAGCCGCGGTTTGCTTTATCTGTTCCGCGGCCTGAGGGGGACGGCGCAATGACCAGGCATCCAAAACTGCTTCTGACGATGCTGGGCTGCCTTCTGGCGCTGACGGCCGGTGCGCGCGCACAACCCGCTTTGTTCGACATGTCGCCGGAGCGGCCGGCTGCCCCTGCCGCTCCCGTCATTCCACCGCTGCAGTCGCGGCCACGGCCGGCAGTGATGCCTGAACCGTCTGTCCCCCCGATGCCGGCACCGGCGGTCCCGGTTGCGCCAGCCGCGCCGGTGGAGGCTCCGCTTTCTGCAGCGCCTGCGCCAGCCGAGACTGTCTCGCGCCATTATCTCGTGCCAAGCGCGAGCCTCGTCCTGGAAGGCGAATACGATCAGCGCGGCTGGAGCGTCTATCTGATGGACGCGGAGGTGAGCACGCCGGCAAAGCTCAAGCTCACCTTTCGCAACGCGGTCGTTATCGCACCGGAAGTGTCGGAGTTGCAGGTCCTCATCAACGGCCATCCGCTTGCGCAGGAGAGGATCGCGGCTGCCGATGCGCCGACCTCTCTGCTCCTGGATATTGCGCCCGGTATCCTTCAGGCCGGCGTTAACCGCATTGAACTGATCGCCTCGCAGCGCCACCGCACCGACTGCGATATCCGCTCCACCTATGATCTCTGGACGGAAATCGATCCGAAGGAGACCTACCTGTCGTTTGCCGGCAACACGATGACGCCGCTGTCCGTGGCCGAGGCCATCCGCGCGGTCGGCGTCGACGAGACGGGACGGACCCAGTTCAAGATCTGGATGCCGGGGCTTAGCCAGACCAATGCGACCTCCCACGCGATGCGGCTGGTTCAGGGCGTGTCCTTGTTCGGCTCGATGCCCAACCAGTCCTTCCAGTTCACCACCGGGGCAGACCTGACGGCAGCGCCCGGCCAGTTGGGAATGATCATCGGCACGTGGAGCGAGCTGCAGCCGTTGGTTCCGGATCTGCCGGAGACGGCGCGTGCCGCAGCGATTGCAACGGTTCTGCCGGCAAGCGAGGGTCGCGGTCGTCTGCTGCTGATTTCCGGGCCGTCCTGGGAAGCCATCGGCTCAGCCATCGAAACCCTCATTGCCTCCGTCGATCGGCCGGCTAACGTCCGGCGCGATGTGATCGACACCCAACGCTGGAAGGATCCTGCTGCCCCCATTCTCGTGGGCGGCGAGACACTGCCGCTGTCGCAAATGGGTGTGCAGACGGTGGAGTTCAGCGGGCGCCGGCTGCGCACGAGCTTCAATATCGCCATTCCCCCGGATTTTTATGCCGGCGCCTATGGCGAGGCAACGCTTCTGCTGGACGCGGCCTTTACTCCGGAGGTCAAGCCGGGCAGCCATATCGACATCTACATCAACGGCAACATCGCATCGACCCTGCCGATCAAGACGACAACCGGCGGTGTCTTCAGCCAGTTGCCCGTGAAGATCCCTCTGCGGCACATCCGGGCCGGGGTGAACGAGATCTGGATTGAAGTGGCGTTGGAAACCGACGCGGATGTCGCCTGCATGCCGGGCACACCGGCGGGGCAGAACCCGCGCTTTGCCCTGTTCGACAGTTCGCAATGGGTGATGCCGCAATTTGCGCGGCTCGGACAAAGCCCGACCCTTGCAGGCATTGCAAGCGTCGGGCGTTATTCCCCCGATCCCAAAATCCCCCTTCTGCTGTCGATCGATCATCTGGAGGCCGACACGCTGGGTGCGGCGGCAACCTTCATCGGCAAGCTGGCCTTGTCGGCCGGGCGGTTGTCGCAGATTGAAATGGTCTCGGCGGCCCAGGCGCTTGGCGAGCGGCCGGCACTGTTTGTCGGCACGATCGCCCAGATGCCGCCGAAGCTTCTCACACAGATCGGAGTTTCGCCATCGGCGGTCAACAGCTGGCGACCGCAGATGGGCGGACCTTCCACCCAGAATGTCGGCACGACGGATGCAATGGATAAATGGCGCCAGCAGGTGAGCGGCGGGGAGATCACCGATGCTCTGGGCCGACTTCGCGGTTGGATTGGCCGGCGCTTCGACATATCGCTGGAATCTCTCAGCCTGCTCCCCGAGCAGGACGAGGTTTTCCAGCCCTCATCCAACGATACGCTGCTGATTGGACAGGGTCAGAGCCCCGAACAGACGGCACGCTGGACGGCACTTGTTGCCCCGACGCCGGCTGAACTGCTCGAGGGGGCAGTCGGCCTGGCACAACAGGACAAATGGCAGTTGCTGAACGGCCGGATGACGTCCTATCGGGCAAAGATCGATGAGGTAACCAATCGGCCGGCGCATGATATCGTTTTCGTCCAGACGGTTGCTCCATCTTTTAGCAATTACCGGCTGGTGGCGGCGAACTGGCTCTCGACCAATATTCTATTTTATTCAGCCGTTGTGGTGGTCCTGTGCTCGCTTCTGGGGCTGGCGACAATGCTGATGCTCTCGAGAATGGGCAGACGATCATGAAACACTGGTTTTCTGTGGCTGTTGCAATGCTGTATCTCGCGCTTGCCCAGGTGGCGGCCGCGCAGCAAGCACCTGTGAACGCGGCGGAATGGAGCCTTTACAAAGCGCGGTTCCTCGATCGCGGCGGCCGCATCGTGGATAACGGCAATGGCGGCATCAGCCACAGCGAAGGGCAGGGTTATGGCCTGCTTTTGTCCTATCTGGCCGGCAACCGGGCTGATTTCGAGCTGATCTGGCGCTTTACCAGTTCCGAAATGTTGTTGCGCGACGACGGGCTGGCGGTGTGGAAATGGGATCCTTCGGCCACTCCGCATGTGACCGATGCCAACAATGCCACGGATGGCGACCTGCTGATTGCCTATTCGCTTGCGCTGGCGGGCGCCGCCTGGGGCAATTCCACCTATATAGCCACGGCCACGCGCATGGCGCAGGCCCTGCTTCAGAATGCCGTGGTTGTGCAGGGCGGGCGCACCCTGCTGATGCCCGGCTCCATCGGCTTTTCCGCCAGGGAGCGGGCAGACGGTCCCGTCATCAATCCGTCCTACTGGATCTTTGAGGCCTTTCCGGTGATGAATGCCCTGGCGCCCTCGCCAAAATGGCAGGATTTGAGCGATGACGGTATCGAACTCCTGCGATCCCTGGCGTTCGGGTCGGCAAGGCTGCCGGCCGAATGGGTCAGCCTCCGGAGAGCGCCGCAGCCGGCGGCAGGTTTTGCGCCGGAATTTTCCTATAATGCCATCCGCATTCCGCTTTATGTCGGGCGCGCCGGTGTCGGGGATGCTGCCTATTTGCGCCATCTGATGGGCGCCATTGCCCCCTCCGGTCGGCCGATGGCAACGATCAATCTGGCTACCGGACAGCCCGTGGATCTGCTCTCCGACAATGGCTACAGGATCATCGTGAACCTGCTGGATTGCGTGGCGAACGGCACAAAGGTTCCGGCAGATGTACAGGTCTTTCAGCCGGAGCTGTATTATCCCTCGACACTCCAGCTTCTGTCACTTGCGTTTCTCCGGGAGGAAAAGCCCGCATGTCTCTGAAACCTGCGCAACGGTCCTTTTCCGCCTTGATCCTGGCCATCGGCGTTCTTGTTCCCGCAACCGCATGCCTTGCCTCGCCCACCCCGTTGGACAGCGCCCAGCAATCGCTGGTTCCGGTGGAGCGGCAGGGTCGGCTGCGCATGGCCAAAGAAGCGCTTGGCGTAGAGACTGGGCCGCGATTGGCGCAGGCTCCGAACGCGACCGCAACGGATGGGCGGGCCGTTTCCCCATCGGACGGCCGTACGGAGAGGGAGCGTCCCGTTTCGCCGGTGCAGAACGCGGCCAGCGAACCGGATCTCAGCGCCCTGCGTTATTTCGCAAGCCGTGGCGACACGGCACGGCTGAAGGTGGAAATCGCCCGTCTGCGCAGCCTTTACCCGGACTGGTCCCCGCCGGACGATCCGCTCGCCGTGCCGCGCAACGGCGATCCGCAGTTGGAAGCGATGTGGAAGCTTTATGCCGAGGCCCGGTATCCGGAAATTCGCCAGGCCATCATCGAACGGCAGGCGGCAGAACCGGGCTGGACGCCGCCGGCGGATCTGCTCAATCGCCTTGCGATGGCGGAGGCCCGCGGTCGTCTGGTGAACGCCTCTAACCTCAAGCAATATGCCACCGTCATCGAACTGGGGGCAAACAATCCCAACTTGCTCAATTGCAGCGATGTCGATGTGCTCTGGCGCATCGCGGAGGCTTTCGTGCGCACCGACCGTCCGCAGCGCGGCGTCGACGCCTATACCTATATTTTGAAGCAATGCGAAAACGTCCAGGAACGCGCCGCGACGGTCCAGAAAGCAGCCGAGCTGCTGTCGCCGGCGGATCTGCGCCCGCTGCTGGCGTTCGAGCGCCCCTTGCCCGATGGCAAGCCGGAATTTGATGCATTGAGGGACGATCTGGCACGCCGTTTCGTGGCCGATGCCAACAAGAACAACAGGATGGACGTGGCGCCGGAGGATGTGCAGAGGCTGGAAGCCATTGCCGAGCGCGACAAGTTGCCGGCCGACAGCCTGCTGTTGGGATGGCTGTTCCAGCGCCGCGGCGATATGGTCAATGCGGAAAAGTGGTTTCGCGCCTCCAGAGAGAAGGAGAAATCCGCTTCCGCTTCACAGGGGCTTGCACTGGTGCTGATCGCCCGGGGTCTGCCGATGGAGGCCGAAGACATCATGTTCGAGTGGCGCGACAGTTCGGACGATGCCAAGGCGACCTATCTTGCTGCGGCTGCCAATCTGCTCGCCCTCAACCCGGCGCCCGTCATTGCCGAACCGGTTCTTCGGCGCATCGCAATGGAAGTGATTGCTGCCAAATACGTGCCGGCCGCCCAGCAGCTGGGCTGGTATGCGCAAACGCTTCGCCAGCCGCAGACGGCCATACAGTGGTTCGAGACGGCCCTGCAATGGAAACCGGACGACGAACCTTCGGCCTATGGCCTGCTGATCGTTCGGCAAAGCCTCAACGACCGCGCGGGTGTCGTTGCCATCCAGAAAGAATGGGCCGGCCGGTCCCAGCGCATCGCGGATGCCGGTGAGGCGACAACGCCGCAGGCATTGGCGCAGGTCCCGCCCGTGGTCACGACGGAGGCGCCGCGCCAACGGGTGGTCGAAACGGTGGCGCAGGAGCGCCAACCATCGGCAAGACGCGAGGAAGCTGTCGTCTTGCCGCGGACAACGACGGTGCGACCCGCAGGCCGTCGCCCCGCCTGCGGCGCCCGGGCGGGCGTCTCGTCGGCAACGGCTGCCGACAATACCCTGATGAACGGCTGGTGCCTGATGGATCTCAACCGCCCGCTGGAAGCGGTCAAGGCGTTTGAGGCCGCGCTGGACAGCCCCTCCGCCGACATTCGGGAAGATGCCGCCTATGGGCAGTCACTCGCCTATCTGCGCCTCGGCCTCACAGACAATGCCGCCGTTGCCGCCACCAAGGCGCCTCAGCGTCCGGCCCGTGCGGTCGAGTTGCAAGTGTCCATCCTCGGCAATCGTGCGCTGGCGGCGTTTCAGGCCGGCCGATACCGCGAAGCACTGGTCTATCTCGATCAGCGCGCTGCACTGAAAACGGAGACGACGGATCTCATGGTGCTTCGTGCCTATGCTTATCAGGAACTGGGCAGTCCCGCAGGCGCGCGCCAGATCTTCGAGGTTCTGGCGGAAACCGGCAACAAGGACGCCATCCGTGGCGCGGAAGAAATTCGCTCAATGATGAACGACCGGGGCGGCTGACGCCCGGTATCGTCCAAGGGAGCAGGGACATTGGGAATGGATTGCCAACCGGTGTCGCCGCCCTATCCCGTCGGGTGGCCGGCTCAGCGCTCATTCACGACAGGAAATCCGGCTGCCGCTGCAGTAATGGCTACAGGAAGGCTCCCGTCAAGAAGAGGTAGGCGACGCCAATACCTGCGAGAACTGCAATACCGATCATCTGGTAGTCCGGCGTTGATTTCATATCAGGCCAATCAATATTCGAATTTTAATATCTTGCTATGTCTTATCGGAACATTTGTTTATGATAAGTTAGCAAAAAGCTTTTCCACAGCCCGCGCTGCAGCGCCACCATCCTCCGGTTCATCTGGAAATTCAGTTCTCGCTAAAATGGTGCGCTGCGGGAGGATATCCAATAGGGCGCGCGTAGTGGCGACGGATGGAGTGTATCTCCACGGGTTCCGCAGCCGGTATCATCGTCTTGCGCACGGCCGAAATCGCAGTGCTGGGATAGGCCGTGATAGCCCTTCGTCAGTGCGAAGCGCCGGCCAAAGCCCAGACGCTTCGCGAATGATAAAAGTAAGCAATTTTCCGATAATTATTGCGCTGCGTTGCGATCCCAGAACCATGCGGCATAGGTTTTTGCCTTATCATGCTGGCGCGCCTTCAGGAGCGAGCGCAGAAGACGCAGATCGCGCTTTTCGCAGGCGATCCAGATGAAGGTTTCCGGATCGACGACCGCAATCGCGGCTTTTGCTGCGGCAACCAGCTTCTCGCCCTGTTCGGCCTCTGCCCCGCGGTGCAGCCATTCTACCCGCAGATTGCCGGCACTCGGCAGCGGCTGTTCTTCCATACCGTCGAGAACCTCGATGATCACCTCGATGACCGTGCCTTCGGGCACTTCAGCGGCGATGCGCGCGATCGCCGGCAGCGCGGTTTCATCCCCGATCAGCAGCATGCGGGCCGCCTCCGGCCGGTGTCCGCCGCCGGGGCCAAGCAGGGCGGCCTTATCGCCCGGCAGCGCATCACGGGCAAAATCAGCCCCCGGCGTCGCGACGCCCGGTTCGGGATGCTGGAAGAAATCGATCCACAGCTCCTGCTTTTCCTCGTCCACGGCGCGGATGGTATAGACGCGCACCAGAAGCGCGTCCTCGCCGTCGGGCCAGGCGATGCGACCATTTTCCTGAAATCCCGGCCAGACCGGCGTTCTTCCTCTCGGCGGAACCAGAAGCCGTATATGCATGTCGTCGTTGACGAACGGCGTCACGTCCGCACAGGCAAACTTCACCCGGCGCATATGCGGCGTGACGTTTTCTGCAGAAACGACGGTGAGTTCCAAAACGTGCGGGCGGGCACCTTCCGGCATGGCCTGCGACCACGTCAGTTCCATCGGGTCGTCGCCGTTGAAGTAAAACAGGTGCTCCGCCAGCATGGTGCGGTTTTCCTCCAGGTCCTCTTCGCTTGAGCAGGCAAGCTCGATGAGGAGGTGCGGCGTCTCCAGCCGGATATCCACCCGTGCCTTGTCGCTTTTCATGAAGACGAGATTGCCGTTACGGGACACCTCGGCATGTTCAACGAAATGCTCGCAGATCTCGTCGAGCAAGACGCTTGCGTTCTTCGGCAACGCGATGCCGGAAAGCTTGAATTCCTGGGAAACGTTCATGGCTGGTCTTCCTTGTGCAAGGGGTGGTGCGAGGCCATGCGGTGACGGCCGATGGGAAGCATGATGGGCGCGCCGGAGGTTGGATCCTCGATGATGCGGCTTTGAAGGCCAAAAACGTCGCGAACGGTTTTTTCCGTCAGCACCGCGCGCGGGGGCCCGAGCGCATGGATCTTGCCGTGCAGCATCGCCACCAGAAAATCTGCATAACGTGCCGCCAGATTGAGATCATGCAGCACCATGACGATAGTGGTGCCACGCGCGTGGTTGAGATCCGTCAACAGGTCCAGCACCTCGATCTGGTGGCTGATGTCGAGAAAGGTCGTCGGCTCGTCGAGCAGAAGAAGATCGGTCTTCTGGGCCAGCGCCATGGCAATCCACACGCGCTGGCGCTGGCCGCCGGAAAGCTCATCCACCGGGCGCTCGGCGAGATCCTGTGTTCCCGTTGCCACAAGGGCCGAGGCGACGGCCTCCTCATCCTCCAGCGTCCAGCGCGAGAAAAGCCCCTGGTGCGGATGGCGTCCGCGGCTCACCAGATCCGCCACCGTGATGCCTTCCGGCGCAATGGGTGATTGCGGCAGCAGGCCAAGGGTTTTCGCAAGCTCGCGCGGCGGGCTTTTGTGGATCGACTTTCCATCCAGCACCACCTGACCGGAGCGGGGAGTGATGAGCCGTGACAGGGTGCGCAGAAGCGTTGACTTTCCGCAGGCATTGGCACCGACGATGACGGTGATGCGTCCTGCCGCGACCGCAAGGTCGAGACCGTCAAGGATCAGAGTATCGCCGTAGCCTGCCTGAAGGGCGGTCGCGGTGAGTTGATGGTCGGTCATGGCGCGCCTCCGCTGCGGTTGACGCGAATGATGAGGTAAATGAGATAAGGCGCACCCAGCGCGCCGGTGACGACACCGACCGGATAGCGGCTCGGAAACAGGAACTGCCCGCAATAATCGCCCGCCAGCACCAGAATGGCGCCGACAAGCGCCGATGGCACCAGCAGCGATCCGCCGCCCTTCACCAGCCGCGATGCGATGGGGCCGGAGAGAAAGGCGACGAAGGCGATGGGGCCCGCCACGGCCGTGGCAAACGAAATCATGCCGACGGCACTGACGATGACGATCATGCGCAGGCGCGTCACGGATACGCCGAGGGCCGCTGCCTTGTCATCTCCCAGCCGCAGCGTTTCGAGATCCCGCCCATGGATGAGCAGCAGCCCGCCGAAGATGATGAAGGCGACGAGCAGCGGCAGCGTCTGATCGAGCGGCACGCCGTTAACGCTGCCGGTCAGCCAGCGCATCGCCTCCTGCAGGTTCCAGGCCGACGCGCCGGAGAGGATATAGGAAATGATGCTCTCCAGCATGGCGGAGACACCGATGCCGACGAGGATCAGGCGCGCGCCCGCCACGCCATTGCGGAAGGACAGCGCGTAGACCAGAAGCGCGATCGACAGCGCAGCCGTTACGGCGAGAACCGAAACGACAGGCCCTTTCAGCGACAGGACGACAATGGCAAAAACGGCAGCGCCGCTGGCGGCGTAACTGATGCCGATAATATCAGGGCTTGCCAGCGGATTGCGCAGCATAGTCTGGAACGCGACGCCGCCCAGCCCAAAGCTTGCGCCGGCAAGAACCGAAAGGATGGCGCGCGGCAGCCGCAACTGGCCAACGGTAAAAGCCACACCCGGCACGGGTTCACCCAGCAGATACCGAAAAATGTCTTGCGGCGGCGTGAAGGACTGGCCGAGCAGAAGGGTCAGCAGGAAAAGGGCGACGACCACCGCCAGCATCAGCGCGATCAGGGCCACCCTGCGCCGTGCGCTGCGGCGGCGGTTCGCGCGGAGGGACTGGAGAGTGGCGTTGAACGGTGTCACAGGTCGCGAACCTTCTGCCGGCGGACGATCCAGATGAAAAACGGCGCGCCGATCAGGGCGGTGATGATTCCGACATCGATTTCCCCCGGCCGGGCGATGATGCGGCCGAACACATCGGCGGTCAGCAGCAGGCATGCGCCACCGAGCGCCGAAAACGGCAGCAGCCAGCGGTGATCGACGCCCGCCAGGAGCCGGACGACATGCGGAACGACGAGACCGACAAAGCCGATCGGTCCGCAGACAGCGGTGGTGGCCCCGCATAGCAGTACGGCGCCGAGGGCAGCTATTGCCCGGGCAACCGCCACGCGCTCGCCCAGGCCTGCCGCCAGCTCATCCCCCAGCGCCAGCGAATTCAGCTTGCGGGCCGACAGGAGTGCCACGAGGAAACCGACGGCGAGAAATGGCAGCACGTTGGACAGCCGGTCGAAGGTTGCGCCGCCGACGCCGCCGATCTGCCAGGAGCGGATCCCGCCGGCGATGTCGTTTCGCGGCAGGATGACGGCGATGACGAGGGAAGAAAACGCAATCGATGTCGCCGCCCCCGCCAGAGAGAGCTTGAGCGGGCTTGGTCCGCCGCGGCCGATCGATCCGATCGTGTAGACGAAGATGGCGGCTGCGCCGGCGCCGGCGATGGCTGTCCAGATATAGGCACTCGCCGATGCCATGTCGAACCAGGCGACGCCGATGACGACGGCAAGCGAAGCGCCCATGTTGACCCCGAGAATGCCGGGATCGGCCAGCGGGTTGCGGGTGATGCCCTGCATGATGGCGCCGGAAAGGCCAAGGGCCGCACCGCCCAGTGCGGCGAGCAGCGTGCGCGGAATGCGCACGGCAACGGCTGCCTCGCCTATGGTTTCAACGTGTCCGCCCAGTGCCGAGACGATATCGCTCCACCCGACGACGCGCGTGCCGATGGCAACGGAGAGCGCAGACAGTGCCAGCATGGAGAGAAACGCCAGGAGAAGGGCGATGCTCCTTGCGCGGTTCTGCCCGGCTCTGTGGCGCTCAGAATTCATTTCGATGTCTTGGCCGCGTCCGCCAGAAGCGCCACATAATCCTCAAGAACCCAGGAGATGGAGAGGGGCGTCGGATTGGCAGCCGTTCCAAGCGGGTTGCGGCCCAGAAGAACAACAGCGTCATGGGCGACGGCCGGCATGCGTGCCAGCAGCGGATTGGCTTTCAGCGCCTCGATCAGGCTCTTGTCGCCATAGGTCACGATGATGTCGACGTCATCAAAGGCATCCACGCGCTCGGCGCTGATCGAGCCGGAAAAGCGGTTGCCTTTCGACGCTTCAACCACGCTTGAAGGTGCCGACAAACCCAGATCCGCAAAGAACCGCACGCGGGTATCGCTGGTGGTGTAGAAATTGACCGTGCTCAGGTCGTTTTCGGCGAGATGCGTGATGAACATGGCGCGTTTGCCGGAAAGCGCCGGATGGCGTGCGATGGTCTCGGCAATCTCGCGCTCAGTGGCGCGGATCAGCGCCTCGCCTTCCTCCGTCATGCCAAGGCCTGCGCTGTTTAACCGGATCATGTCGCGCCAATCCGTCGACCAGGGCGATTGAGGATAGGCAATGACGGGCGCAATCTGGCTCAGCGTCTCGTAATCGGCCTTTGAGAGACCGGAATAGGCGGCAAGGATGACATCCGGCTGGGTTGCTGCGACCGCTTCGAAGTCGATGCCATCACCTTCATCGAACAGGACAGGTTTTTCCGCTTTCAGTTCCGCAAGCTTTTCCGCCACCCAGGGCAGCAGTCCATCGCCATCGTCGTCGCCAAAATTGGCCGCAGCAAACCCGACCGGCACGATGCCGAGTGCAAGGGGAACTTCATGATTGGCCCAGGATACCGTGGCGACACGCTTCGGCTTGGCGGGAATGACCGTCTTGCCGAAGGCATGCTCGATGGTGACGGGAAAAGTCGTCTCCTGCGCGGCCGCACTTCCGGCCTGCGCAAGAGCGAACAACAGGCCGAGAACGGCCGGGCGCAAGGATGCCTTCAACCAAAGCAGCACGGATACGTCTCCCGTTCGTTAAGTTGAGCCTCACTTTCAGGTTCACGCCGCGGCGTCAACCGTGATCCCGGCAAAGCCCGGATATAGCTTGAGAAGTTTCCGGGGTTTTGTTCTAAAACGGGGATTTCTACAATACCGGACACTGATACTCAAGTTAGGGATTCCCGAGAGTTTTGGGGGCTTTGCACCGGCAATGGTGCGGGCGGGCATCATTGTATCGGATTTTACACATGCACAGCACATCACCATGCGTTCAGGGGCAAAGGGTTCGCATCGCGTCACGGAAAGCCGTTCTGCTTGGCTGCACGGCGCTGGCTCTTCTGGCGCCCTCGCTTGCGCAGGCGCAGGACGCAGAAGGCACGACGGTTCTGGAGCGGATCACCATTGCCGGCACGGCTGCCGATGATGATGCGCGCTCCATCGTCGCCCGCACATCGACGGCCGGCAGCAAGATGGCAACCGATATCCTCGACACGCCCGCCTCCGTTTCGGTGATCACCGCCAAGGAAATCCAGCAGCGCAATGCGCAGACGGTGGAAGAGGTCCTGCAATATAGCGCAGGCGTGGCCACCGATTTCTACGGCTCGGACGACCGCTTCGACTATTTCAAGATCCGCGGCTTTGATGCCCATACCTATCGCGATGGTTTGCTGATCGGGCGCCCCTTCGGCGGCATTCGCGAAGAAGCTTACGCCTTCGAGCGGGTCGAGGTTCTGAAGGGTGCCAACTCCACCACATCAGGCGTGTCGGACCCAGGCGGTTCGGTAAACTTTGTCACCAAGCGGCCGAAAACGGAGCGCTTTGGTGAGGTCTATACCACAGGCGGCTCCTTCGACAGCGCCGAGGCGGGCTTCGACTTCGGCGACAACATCACCGAGGACGACACGCTGTCCTACCGCCTCACCGGCAAGGTCCGCAAAGCCGACGAGGAATATGATTTTTCGCAGAACGACGAGAAGTTTTTTATGGGCGGCCTCAC
Organism: Neorhizobium sp. PAMB6630; assembly: GCF_058242775.1. NCBI lineage: Bacteria > Pseudomonadati > Pseudomonadota > Alphaproteobacteria > Hyphomicrobiales > Rhizobiaceae > Neorhizobium > Neorhizobium sp. PAMB6630. Next base: position 28,707 of record NZ_JBZAYV010000003.1, on the reverse strand, counting down.
CTGGCGCCCGACTGATGTCACCAGCCTCAGCGTCATCTATGACCACCTGAACCGCGACGGCGTTCCCGGCAGCGGCGGGCATCCCGTGGGCACGGATTTCGACCGGAGCCGCTTCTTCGGCGAGCCCGACTACAACTATCGCGGTACGAACCGGAATTCGGTCAGCGTCATGGTCGACCATGATTTTGGATCGGGCCTGACCTTCAACTCGAATGCCCGCTACTCCAAGACCGACAGCGATTTCGGTTACGCCTATATTTCCTCGACACCGGCGAGCGGCACCATCGCCAACCGCTCCTATTTCGGCAATGACACGGCGCTGGACGCCTTCATTATCGATGCGCATCTGCAATATGATGCAAGCTTCGAAACGATCGAAAGCCGCAGCCTTGTCGGCATGGAATATAACCGTTCCGGCAATTCAAGCCGCTCCTATTACGGCTCGGCTCCCGGGATCGACTGGCTGAACCCGGTTTATACGGGTGCGCCGTCTTCCGTGCCGCTTTATGCCAGCACCAAGACGGACCAGGATACCAAGGCGCTTTACGTGCAGCAGGAACTGACCTTTTCCGAAAAGCTGATTGCCTCTGTCGGCCTGCGCAATGACTGGATTGACATGAAGCAGTCCAACCGCCTCTCGGGCGCGGTCGAGGAGGGTGATTTCAGCGAATTCACCAGCCGCTTCGGCCTGACCTACCGGTGGACGGAGGAGATCGCGACCTATGCGAGCTACGCGCAATCGGTGGTGCCGGCCTCGGTTTCCGTGGAGCCGGAGCGCGGCGAACAGTATGAAGTGGGCGTAAAATACAGCCCGGAGGCCTTCCCGGCGCTCTTTACCGCCGCCGTCTATGACCTCACCAAGAACAACATCACCCGTACCAACCCGGCGACCAACCTTCAATCCACCATCGGCGAAGCCCGCGTGCGCGGTCTCGATCTGGAGGCGAAGGCGGAACTGACGAATGCGTGGAGCCTGACGGCTGCCTATTCCTATCTCTCCTCCGAGATCGTGAAGAACGGCACGCAGGGGAATGAGGGCAACGAGCTTTCCTTCGTGCCGCATCATATCGCCTCGGTCTGGGTGAATTACGCGCTGGAAGGCAACGGACGCCGCGGGGACATGACGTTCGGGGTCGGTGGGCGTTATTCAAGCGCCTATTATTTCGATGATGCCAACACCCAGAAGACCAGCAGCAGTGTCGTTTTCGATGCGGCAATCACCTACAAGGTGGCAAAAAACACCTCGCTGGAACTCCATGCCAGCAATATCTTCGATGAAAAGCATGTGGCCTATGGCGGTTTCGGCGCGGATTTCTACAATCCCGGCCGGGCGATCTCGGCAACGCTTCGCCAGACCTGGTAAAGCTATCGGTGCCGTCCGGCGTTTCGGACGGCACTCTCTAAAGGTGCTGCCTCTGCTGTAAGCGGCGCCAGGCGGCCGGGGTTTCCCCGACCGTATCGCGAAATGCCTTGGTGAGGTGCGCCTGATCTGAAAAACCCAGCTGGAGGGCGATCTCGGCCACGGTCAGCCCGCTGCCGAGCAGAAGCCTTTGCGCCATGGCGATACGCTTTGAGAGTTGCCAGCGCAGCGGCGTCACGCCTGTTGTCTGCTTGAAGGCGCTGGCAAACCAGCTTTCCGACAGCCCGACCACCGCCGCCATTTCCACAACCGATGCCCGGAAATCCGCCCGCGACGCCAGAAAACCCTCGATCTTGTTCATCTGCGCCTGCGTCAGGCGCCCGCAAGGTTTCTCTTCGCTCCCGGACAAATCCAGAAGCCCCGTCACGATGCCGGCGATCAGGCTTTCCGAAAAGGCCGTATGCCGGGAGGGTGCCGAGACTTCCTCGACCAGCAGGCTCGCCAGCTTTTCAACGGCAAGGGTCTCCTGTGTTTCCACCGGCTTTTGTAAGGCCGCAAGCGCCGCAGACCGACCGATCGATGGCGCCAGCAGCTTCACCAGACGATCCCGATGCAGGTGAAGATCGAGATGGGAGAACCGGTGCATCGATGTGAAGCGGCTCCACATCGGAACGCCAGCCGGCACATAGAGGGCGCGTGTCATCGGCCGAAACTGCCCCTCAGTCTCCACCGCGCGGTTGGTGATGGAGATCTGCTCGGAGACATCGTTGAAGAACAGCATGATTTTCGGGTCGGGCGAGAGATAATAACCCTTGGCGCCTGCCTCGCCCCGGGCATCCCAGAACACGCTGACGGACCCGTCAAGGCCGCGCCACTTGGCCGGGCCAAGCGCCTGGATGCCTTCCGTGTGGCAGATCATCGAATGCTGATATGTCAAGGGACCCTCCTTCCTGGCCAGCGTCCTTGCCGGCATCGACCGATGGGATCAAGCGGAAAACCCCGACGCGCCGCGCATTCTTGGTCGGCTCTGCAGCCTGCAGCGATGGCCCGATCATGGCGCATTGTCGCACGGGTCTCAAGGGGGCGCAGCCGCGGCACCAACAGCGGAAAGGCGATGGAACCCGGTTGAGGCTGCTGCGTTTAAGGCAGCAAACCACGCTTAAGGAACGATCATGCTGAAGTGGGCTCTTATTTTTCTCGTTATCTCTCTGATTTCCGGCTTCCTCGGTTTTTCCGGCGTATCGGCGGCGACCGCGACGATTGCGCGTGTCCTGTTCTTCATCGCCATCATCGTATTCCTGGTTTTCGTCGTCCTCGCCTTCATGGCCGGAAGCGTGGTGTTCTAGACGTCACGACGGATGAGAATGGTCGCCTATGGGCGATGACGTCCCCGAGAGAAAAAAGCCCTGCCAAGCGGCAGGGCAAATCTGGGGGAAAACTCGCAAGGCCTTTCGGTTTGCGAGTGTCTTATGTAGCCGGAGTTCTCCGATCCCGGCGAGGGCGACTTGCCCAAAAACGGTACTCCCTGTCAAAAAAACGACAGCATTCTTGCCTGTTTTTTGTCCGGTCAGCTTTCCTTGACGGACTGCATCGCAACCGATGTGGACGTGCTTGCCACATGGGGAAGACTTGAGATCTTCTCGCCCAGAACCTCCCGATAACGGCGGATGTTTTGTGTGCGCACCTTCAGCAGATAGTCGAAGCGGCCTGCGATCATGTGGCACTCTTCCACTTCCTTGATCCGCCGCACCGCCTGATTGAACTCGGTCAGTGCCTTTTCCCGCGTGTCCGACAGTTTCACCTCGGCAAAAGCCACGTGATCGAGGCCGAGTTTCTGTGGATTGATCACGGCGCGAAAGCCCAGGATATAGCCGTTGTCCACCAGGCGTTTCAGGCGTGCATTACACGGCGTTTTGGACAGGCCGATCTTGGCCGCGAGATCCGTCACCGAAATCCGCCCATTGTCCGAGACGGCCTCGATGATCTTCAGATCGAAGCTGTCCAGTTCGTCTGTTTTTGGCAAGTCCATAGAGAAAACCTCTGCAAAGATGCGTATTTAATAACGAAATTCTCTATTAAATGCCATTATTAAAGACGCTGGATGGACGTGTCTTTGGTGTAATCTGTGGTCACCGTCAGCCCTCGTGATCGAGACCTTCCGATGACCCTTTCCGGCGCCCCCTCCACAATTTTCCGCCAGCCCTTTGCCGATTTCGCACCGCCGATCCGGCCGCAGACGCTACTGCGGCAAGCGATTACCGCCGCCTATCGCCGCCCGGAGGCCGAATGCCTCCAGCCACTGCTGCAGGCGGCAACACTACCGGAGGCGGATAAGCGCGAGATCCGCGAGACGGCCCGCGCGCTGGTGACGGCGCTTCGCGCAAAACATCGCGGCAGTGGCGTCGAGGGTCTGGTGCATGAATATTCGCTCTCCAGCCAGGAAGGCGTGGCGCTGATGTGCCTTGCCGAAGCGCTGCTGCGCATTCCAGATACTGCCACCCGCGACGCGCTGATCCGCGACAAGATCTCGGCCGGCGATTGGAAATCGCATATGGGCGGCGGACGCTCCCTCTTCGTCAACGCCGCCACCTGGGGGCTGGTGGTCACCGGCAAGCTGACGGCCACCGTCAACGACCGCAGTCTTTCCGCTGCCCTTACACGGCTTATCGCCCGCTGCGGCGAACCCGTTATCAGGCGCGGCGTCGACATGGCGATGCGCATGATGGGCGAGCAGTTCGTGACCGGCGAAACCATCGATGAGGCGCTGCGCCGCGCCCGCGCGATGGAAGACAAGGGTTTTGGTTATTCCTATGACATGCTCGGCGAAGCGGCCACCACCATGGCAGACGCCGAGCGTTATTACCGCGATTATGAAACCGCCATTCATGCCATCGGCAAGGCGGCGGCCGGGCGTGGCGTTTATGCCGGCCCCGGCATTTCCATCAAGCTTTCGGCGCTTCATCCACGTTATGCCCGCACTCAGGCGGCGCGCGTGATGGACGAGCTTTTGCCGCGGGTAAAGGCTTTGGCGCTTCTTGCCAAAACCTATGACATCGGCCTCAACATCGATGCGGAAGAGGCAGACCGGCTGGAGCTTTCGCTCGATCTGCTGGAAAGTCTCTGCCTCGACACGGATCTAGCCGGCTGGAATGGCATCGGCTTTGTCGTGCAGGCCTATGGCAAGCGCTGCCCGTTCGTTCTCGATTTCATCATCGATCTCGCCCGCCGCTCCGGCCACCGCATCATGCTGCGCCTCGTCAAGGGCGCCTATTGGGATGCGGAAATCAAGCGTGCCCAGCTGGATGGTTTGAGCGATTTCCCCGTCTATACCCGCAAGGTCCACACGGACGTTTCCTATCTCGCCTGCGCGAAAAAACTTCTCGACGCACGTGATGCCGTCTTCCCGCAATTTGCCACCCACAATGCCCAGACGCTCGCCGCCGTCTATCAGATGGCGGGACCTGATTTTGCTGTCGGCTCCTACGAGTTCCAGTGCCTGCACGGCATGGGCGAGCCGCTTTACGAAGAGGTGGTGGGCAAGGATAAACTGGCGCGGCCGTGCCGCATCTATGCGCCGGTTGGCACTCATGAAACGCTGCTCGCCTATCTCGTGCGCCGCCTTCTGGAAAACGGCGCCAACTCCTCTTTCGTCAATCGAATCGCCGATGAAAAGATCTCGGTCGATGAGATGATCGCCGATCCCGTCGATGTGGTGAGGGCGATGGCTGAGCCCGGCGCCCGTCATGACAGGATCGACCTGCCGGCAGACCTTTTCGGCAAGGCCCGGCGCAATTCGGTAGGCCTTGATCTGTCGAGCGAGACGGTGCTGGCCGATCTCTCAGGCGACCTGTCGGCAAGCGCTGCCATCAACTGGCAAGCCCTGCCGCTGATTGCCTTCGACGCTCCGGCGATGGCGGCAGAGCCCGTGCTCAACCCTGCCGATCACGGTGATGTCGTCGGCCACGTGACGACCTCCAGCGAAGAGATGGCGCATCGCGCCGTGGAGATTGCCGCAACTGACGGTATGGCCTGGGGCACGGTTGCCCCCACCGAGCGTGCCGCCTGCCTGGAGCGCGCCGCAGATCGTCTCGAAGCGCGCATGCCGCAGCTTCTCGGGCTCATCATGCGCGAAGCCGGAAAATCCGTCTTCAACGCCATTGCCGAAGTGCGCGAGGCGGTGGATTTTCTGCGCTATTACGCCGAGCAGGCCAAGCGCACGCTGGGCCCCGCCCATAAACCGCTTGGCCCTGTGGTCTGCATCAGCCCGTGGAATTTTCCGCTCGCCATCTTTGCCGGCCAGGTGGCCGCAGCGCTCGTGGCGGGAAATCCGGTGCTGGCAAAACCTGCCGAGGAAACGCCGCTGATTGCCACGGAGGCCGTGCGCATCCTGCAGGAGGCCGGCATTCCCGCCGCCGCCCTGCAATTGCTGCCGGGCGATGGACGCATCGGGGCGGCCCTCGTGGCTGCGCCCGGCGTCTCTGCCGTGATGTTTACCGGCTCGACCGACGTGGCACGGCTCATCCAGAAGCAGCTTGCCGGCCGGCTGTCGTCTATCGGAAAACCGATCCCGCTGATTGCCGAAACCGGCGGGCAGAACGCCATGATCGTTGATAGCTCGGCGCTGGCCGAACAGGTGGTCGGCGATGTCATCGCCTCTGCCTTTGACAGTGCCGGCCAGCGCTGCTCGGCGCTACGGGTTCTCTGCCTGCAGGAAGAGGTGGCAGACCGTGTGCTGGTGATGCTGAAGGGCGCGCTTGCCGAACTGTCGATCGGCCGGACCGATCGGCTGAGCACCGATATTGGCCCTGTTATCACGCAGGACGCCAAAGAGACCATCGAGGCGCATATCCGCCACATGGCCTCGCTCGGATGCTCCATCCACCGCGCAAGCCTGCCGCAAGAAACGGTGGCCGGCACGTTCGTCGCACCTGCCATCATCGAGCTGTCTTCGCTGAGAGAGCTTCAGCGCGAGGTTTTTGGGCCTGTCCTGCATGTCATCCGTTATCGCCGGGCCGATCTCGACCGGCTGATCGACGATATCAATGCCACCGGCTATGGCCTGACCTTCGGTCTCCATACCCGCCTTGATGAAACCATTGCCCATGTCATGGGCCGTATCCGCACCGGCAATCGCTATATCAACCGCAACGTCATCGGGGCCGTCGTTGGCGTGCAGCCGTTCGGTGGTCGCGGCCTTTCCGGCACCGGACCCAAAGCCGGTGGCCCGCTGTATCTTGGCCGTCTGGTGGAAACACCGCCGGAACCGCCGCAGCTGAGTTCCGTGCATCTTGATCCGGCGCTCACCGATTTCGCCCGCTGGCTCGATGATCGCCAGAGGCCGGATGCGGCAGAGCGTGCCCGCACCATCGGCAGCCAGTCGGCGCTCGGGCTGGAATTGCAGCTGGCAGGCCCCGTCGGCGAGCGCAATCTGTATGCGCTTCATCCGCGTGGCCAGATTCTTCTCGTTGCACAGACTGAAGACGGGCTGCTGACACAGCTTGCGGCCGTGCTTGCCACCGGCAACAGCGCCGTCATCGATAAGGCAAGCGGCCTTGGCTCGCAGCTGGAGCCTTTGCCGGCAAGCCTTTCGGCGCGGATCACGTTTGCCGACGACTGGGCATCGGCCGGCCCGCTTTCCGGCGCGCTGATCGAAGGAGAGGGCGCGGCGGTGACGGAAGTCCTGCAGCGTATTGCCGAGCTTCCAGGCCCGCTGCTTCTGGCGCAGGCGGCTTCGCCTGAAGATGTCGGCCGGCCGGATGCCTATTGCCTCAACTGGCTGCTGGAAGAGGTGTCCACGTCGATCAATACCGCAGCTGCCGGCGGCAATGCCAGCCTGATGTCGATCGGCTGAGGCTTGCCCGCGAACAGCCAACTTCTATGATAGGCCGCCGGTCGTATGGATCGGCGGCTTTTTATTCGGACAGGAAACAGGCGTGCAGGGCAGGAATAACGGGTTTCATGGCACCGCGGTTTTCGGGCTGCTTTTGTGTCTTGCGCCGACGGCGTCCGTCGCTGCCGATTGGCAGGCGGTCGAACAGATCAAGACCTATTCGATCTCGGGCACGACGGGTGCCGCACTTTACGAGGCGATCGGCGCGCGGGCACCGGAGGCCGGCGGCGGCCTTGCCATTGCCCATACCAGTTTCAAACTGACCTGGACACGCATCTATGAACCGCAAGGTTTGGCCTGCGCCATCACCGTTGCAAAACCCAAGGTCATCATCACCTATACGCTGCCAAAGCCGTCGGGCCGGCTGTCATCGGACGTGGCGGACAGCTGGGGACGGTTTATCCGGGGCGTGGAAAAGCATGAGCGTGTGCATGGCGCGTTCATCAAGGAACTGGTTCAGCAGATCCAGGATTTCAGCCTTGGTCTTCGTGTGGACAACGATCCCGGCTGCCAGAAGATCCGGCAGGTGCTGACGGCGCGGCTGGGTGAGCTGTCGAAGGCGGAGCGGGCAAAAAACGTGGAGTTCGACCGAGTGGAGCTAAACCCCGGCGGCAACGTGCATCAGCTGATCCTGGCGCTGGTGAACGGCCCCTGATATTTGGCGCCCACAAAGAGAAAGCCCGCCGAGGGGTGCCGGCGGGCTTTCTGATGAGCCATTTCGGGCCCTTTCCTTGGGAGGAAACTTATTCCGCCGGCTGCAGGTTTGCCGGAATGGCCGGTTCCGCAGGCAGGCGGCCGGCCATGGCTTCGGCAAGCTTTGCCGTGTCCAGCTCGTTTTCCCAGCGGGCAACAACGATGGTGGCCACCGCATTGCCGACGAAATTGGTCAGCGCCCGGCATTCCGACATGAAACGGTCGATGCCGAGGATCAGCGCCATGCCGGCAACCGGCACGGAGGGAACGACCGACAGCGTGGCGGCGAGCGTGATGAAGCCGGCGCCGGTGATGCCGGCGGCACCCTTGGAGCTGAGCATCGCCACCAGCAGCAGCAGGATCTGCTCGCCGAATGACAGGTGGATGTCGGTTGCCTGCGCGATGAACAGCGCTGCCAGCGTCATGTAGATGTTGGTGCCGTCGAGGTTGAACGAATAACCTGTCGGGATGACGAGACCGACGACCGAGCGCTTGCAGCCGGCGCGTTCCATCTTCTGCATCAGGCCGGGAAGCGCTGCTTCCGACGAGGACGTGCCGAGAACCAGCAGCAGTTCCTCCTTGATGTAGCGAATAAGCGCAACGATCGAGAAGCCGTTATAACGGGCGACAGCACCGAGCACCACGAAGACGAAGAGCAGCGAGGTGAGGTAGAAGGTGCCGATCAGGAAGGCGAGATTGGCAATCGAACCGATGCCGTATTTGCCGATGGTAAAGGCCATGGCGCCGAAGGCACCGATGGGCGCGGCCTTCATCAGGATGGCCACCAGCTTGAAGATCGGCGCTGTCACTGCGTTCAGGAAATCGGTGACCGGCCGGCCGCGTTCACCGACCATACCGAGCGAGATGCCGAACAGCACGGAGAAGAACAGCACCTGCAGAATATCGCCTTCCGCAAATGCCCCGACGATGGTCGTCGGGATGATGTTCATCAGGAAGCCGGTGATCGAGGTTTCATGCGCCTTGGTGGCATAGGTCGAAACGGCAGATGCATCGAGCGATGCCGGATCGATATGCATGCCGCTGCCTGGCTGCACGACGTTTGCGACAAGCATGCCGATGGCAAGCGCCAGCGTCGAGAAGGTCAGGAAGTAGAGCATGGCCTTGCCAGCCACGCGGCCAACCTTCTTCAGGTCGGACATGCCGGCAATGCCGGTGGCAACGGTCAGAAAGATCACCGGTGCGATGATCATCTTGACCAGGCGAATGAATGCGTCGCCGAGCGGCTTCAGCGAAGCGCCAACTTCAGGGTAGAAATGGCCGAGCGTGATGCCGGCAGCGATGGCCACCAGAACCTGCACATACAATTGCCGGTACAGCGGAATTTTGCCGCGCGGCGTGGCGGCCTCAAGATTCATGTCCATGCGATAGATCCTCCATCGCGCCCCAACCGAAACGGCTCTCCCGGGGCGGTCTTTTAACGATGTCTTTCGGTTAGCAATGCTCATGCCAGTTCGCGGTTGGTCCGCAACCGATTGAAAATAAATGGGTTTCTGTTGTTGTGCGCTTTAGCTTAGGTAAACTGTGCGGATTTTCGCATGGAAATTCTTGTGGTCCGGGCGGTTTTATGCACAATGCTGAGGATGGGAACCCCGCCATCTGACATACCGGATCGTCCGCACCGCCCTTACGCCTCCCGCCGGCCCTGGCTGATCTTCACGGCCGTAGCGGCTGCTGCTCTCGCCGCCGTGCTTCTGAGCGTCCAGTCTTTCGTGTCCGCCACCGTGCTTGCGGATCTGCAGCGGCAGGGCAGAGTGGATGCGGGGCTGAAGGTGGCGCTGCTCCGGGCGGTGCTGGAGCGCCCGCGTTCGCTGCCACTCATTCTAGCGCGCGACAGGGATGTCGAAGAGGCGTTGTCCAACCCGGCGCCGGCACGCGTCGATGCGCTCAACCGCAAGCTGGAGGACCTGGTTGCCGGCACCAATGCCTCGGTTCTCTATGTCATTGACCGAAATGGCGTTGCCATCGCATCGAGCAACTGGCGGGAGCCATCGAGTTTCGTCGGCAGCGATTATGCGTTTCGCGCCTATTTTTCCCGGGCCATTGCCGATGGCGCAGCGGAACATTTCGCGCTGGGTAACGTCAGCCGTCGGCCCGGGCTCTATATCTCTCAAAGGGTCGGCGACGCAGAGAACCCGCAAGGCGTTGTGGTGGTGAAGGCCGAGTTCGATCAGATGGAGGAGGACTGGCGAAAGGCCATCCGGCCTTCGTTCGTCACCGACCGCAACGGCGTCGTGCTGATAACAAGCATACCCTCCTGGCGTTTCATGACGCTGGGTGCCATGGCGCCAGAGGTGCTGAAATCAGTGCGCGACAGCCTGCAATTTGGCGATACGCCGCTGCTGCCCTTGCCGATGAAGGTGCTGGACGCACCGGAGAGCGATACACGGCTTATCGAAACAGTGCTGCCGGGGGAGCGGCAGGCGCGGTATATCGAGGTGGCGGTGCCCGTGGGCACCACGGTCTGGCGCCTGCATTATCTGTCGCCGGTGGAGCCGGCGCTGTCTGCTGCGGTGCGCCAGGCACAACTGTCGTCGCTAGCCGTCCTCATTCCCCTTCTTGCGCTCGCAGCGCTCTGGATCTGGCGGCGACAGGCGGTGCTTGCCCGCATTGCCGAGGAGCAGGCAGCGCGCATGGAGCTGGAACGGCGGGTGAGCGAGCGCACGCTCGATCTGACCCGCGCGCGCGACCGGCTGGAGGCGGAAATCAACGACCACCGAATGACGGAGGCCCGGCTGCAGGGCGTGCAGCAGGAACTGGTCCAGGCAAACCGTCTGGCAATTCTTGGGCAGGTGGCAGCCGGCGTTGCCCACGAGATCAACCAGCCCGTCGCCACCATCCGCGCCTATGCCGACAATGCCCGCACCTATCTGTCGCGCAGTCAGGTCGGTCCGGCCGAGGACAACCTTTTGGAAATCGCCGGCCTCACGGACCGCATCGGCGCCATCACCGAGGATCTGAAGGCGCTGTCGCGCAAGGGCCGTTCCGCTGCCGAACCGGTCAGCCTGAAGGACGTGCTGAACGGCGCCGTGATGCTGCTCAAAACGCGGTTTTCGGGCCGTCTCGACGTGCTGAAGATCACGCTGCCGGACGATGGTCTGCGTGTATCCGGCACACGGTTGCGGCTGGAGCAGATCATGATCAACCTGCTGCAGAACGCGCTCGAGGCCGTCGAGCATCAGCAGGATGGCGCGGTGCGTGTGGATGTGGACGAGAGGTCTTCCACGGTGCTCATTCATGTCGCGGATAACGGACCGGGCATTGCTCCTGCCATTCTCGACCAGCTTTTCACGCCCTTCAACACCTCCAAGGAAGCAGGCCTCGGTCTTGGCCTCGTCATCGCCAAGGACATTGCCAGCGATTACGGCGGTGGGATCACGGTGGAGAGCAGCACTGAGGGCACCCGTTTCACGATCGAACTGAAAAGAGCAGAACCATGAGCCGTCCGCTTCCCGTCATCCTCGTCGACGACGACCGCGACCTTTTGCGGGCAACAGCCCAGACGCTCGATCTCGCCGGTTTTTCCGTTGAAGCGTTTTCGTCGGCCATGGAGGCCTTGCCAGTGATCGCGGCGGATTTTGCCGGCGTCGTGGTGTCGGATATCCGCATGCCGCGCGTCGATGGGCTTGAGTTTTTCTCTCGCGTGCGGGCCATCGATGCGGATATTCCCGTCATTCTGGTGACCGGCCATGGCGATATTCCGATGGCGGTGACGGCCATCAAGGACGGCGCTTATGATTTTATTGCAAAACCCTTTGCTGCAGACCGGCTGGTGCAATGTGTGCAGCGGGCGGGGGAAAAGCGCGGGCTTATTCTGGAAAACCGGGCGCTGCGCGAGGTGCGCGCGGGCGATGACGACGGCCTGCCGCTGATTGGCCAGACACCGGTGATGCAGCGCCTTCGCCATACGTTGCGCCAGATTGCCGATACGGATGTCGATGTGCTGCTGACAGGGGAAACCGGCACCGGCAAGGAAGTGGTCGCAAGCCTTCTGCACCGCTGGAGCCGGCGCAGCCGGGGCAATTTTGTCGCGCTGAATTGCGGCGCCCTGCCGGAGCAGATCATGGAAAGCGAACTGTTCGGTCACGAGCAGGGGGCGTTTACAGGTGCGCAGAAACGCCGCGTTGGGCGCATCGAACATTCGAGCGGCGGCACACTGTTTCTCGATGAGATCGAAAGCATGCCGGCCGGCACGCAGGTGCAGATGCTGCGCGTGCTGGAAATGCGCGAGGTAACGCCGCTCGGCACGAACGAAGTGCGCCCGGTCGATATCCGCGTCGTGGCCGCCGCCAAGGTGGATCTCGGTGATCCCACTGAGCGCCGCGATTTTCGCGAGGACCTGTATTATCGCCTGAACGTGGTGACGCTCTCCATTCCGCCGCTTCGCGAGCGCCGGGCGGATGTGCCGCTTCTGTTTCGCTATTTCACGCAGCGTGCCGGCGAACGCTTTTCCCGCCCTCTGCCGGACCTGACGCCCGCCGCCTCGCGCCATCTCTCAGAGCATGATTGGCCGGGCAATGTGCGTGAACTCACCCATTATGCCGAACGTTTCGTGCTGGGCCTTGAACCGTCGCAGCAGCCGGACGCCATCGGTGATCCCGCGCCGGTACTCGAAAACGGCCAGTCCCTGCCCGAGCGGCTTGCCCGACTGGAAGCCGAAATCATCCGCGACACGCTGGTGCAGAACGGTGGTGATGTGCGCCAGACCATCGAGGCCCTCGGTATTCCCCGAAAGACCTTTTACGACAAGCTCCAGCGTCACGGCATCGTGCGTGGCGAATTTTCCGGGCGCAGTTGAACACGCCTTTGGCCGTCACGCCTCAGCGATGAGCTGGCGGATGCGGTTTGCCATGGCCTCCATGGCAAAGGGCTTGGTCATCACATACATGCCGGGTTCCAGATTGTTCTGGTTCAGCACGGCATTTTCCGCATAACCGGTGATGAACAGGATCTTCAGCCCGGGGCGCTTGGTCCTTGCGGCATCGGCAAGCTGGCGCCCATTGATGCCGTTCGGCAGCCCGACATCAGTCACCATCAGGTCTATGCGCTCAGCGGATTCGAGGAAGGGCAGGGCACTTGCCGCGTCCTCGGCCTCCAGCGCACGGTAGCCCAGTTCCTCTAGGATCTCGACGATCAGCACACGAACCAGCGGCTCGTCATCCACCACGAGAACGGTTTCGCCGGCACCGTGAACCAGCGCGTTTTCGGCAGCGGGCAGGGGGTCTGCGGGCTCTACCTGCCCCTTGTGGCGCGGCAGGTAGAGAAAGACCTCCGTTCCCGCGCCGGGCGCCGTCACGATCACGGCCTGTCCGCCCGACTGGCGGGCAAATCCATAGATCATCGACAGGCCAAGGCCGGTGCCCTGGCCGATAGGCTTGGTGGTAAAGAAGGGGTCAAACGCCCGGCTGGCGATGTCAGGGCTCATGCCGGTTCCGGTATCGTGAACCGACACCACCACGTAATCGCCGGGGCTTAAATTTTTCTCGGCCGCGAGAGGTCCCGCAAGCGGCTGTTTGCGGGTGCGGATCGTCAGTCGTCCGCCGTTCACCATGGCGTCGCGTGCATTGATGCTGAGGTTCAGCAGGGCGTTTTCCAGCTGTCCGGGGTCAACGAGGGTCGGCCAGAGATTTGGTTCCAGCGCCGTCTCGATGGAAATTTCCGGGCCCACGGAACGGCGGATCAGCTCTTCCATGCCAAGCACGAGAGCATTGGGATCGATCGGGCGCGGATCGAGCGTTTGCCGGCGGGAGAACGCAAGCAGGCGGTGGGTCAGCGCTGCCGCTCGTTTCGTTGCGCCTTGCGCGGCCCCAACATATTTTTCGGCATCCGAAATCCGCCCCTGTCCAAGACGCAGGTTGATCAGTTCCAGGCTGCCGCTGATGCCGGCAAGGATATTGTTGAAATCATGCGCCAGCCCGCCGGTGAGCTGCCCCACGGCCTCCATCTTTTGCGCCTGGCGCAGGGCTTCCTCGGAGGCGGCAAGGGCTGCCGCGGCCTCCTTTTCCGCCGTGATATCACGCCCGCTGCCATAGATCAGGTCACCTTCGGCGGCCGCTACCCAGGAAATCCATCGGAACCCGCCATTCAAGCAGCGATAGCGGTTCTCGAAGGGCGGAAATGCGCCGCGGAGGTTCTGGGCAAAAATGGCTTTGGTGGCAGGGATGTCCTCATCCACGATGAAATCCAGGACCGGGCGATGGAGCATGTCCTCCTCCCGCCAGCCAAGAATCTTGGTGATGGCCGGGTTGACCGCACGAAATGTGCCCGTGTCATCGATGACGACGTTGATGTCCTGCGTGTTGCGCCAGATGTGGTCGCGCTCGCGCGTGCGCTGCTCCACTTCCATTTCCAGCGAACTCGCCAATTGCTGCAGGGCCTGTTCAGCCTTGATGCGCTCTATGGCTGTGTGCGCGCGCGACGCAATTTCCCGAACGAAGTCGATGTCTTCCTGAGCCCATTGGCGAACCTGGGCGCAATTGACGAAGAAGACCGCAACGATCTCATCCATCTCGACCACGCCGACATTCACGAAGGAGCGCGCGCTGCGGGCAATGAGGCTGTCGGCGGCCCGGCTGACGCGGGGATCAAGCATCACGTCGGAGACGGCCACCACTTTGTCACGCAGAACGTCGGTGACCAGATCGGGAAGGCGGGTCAGATCCATCTTGGTGCGGATATCCACCACACCGCGTGCGTTCCAGGCCTGCAGGATTTCGAACGCCGCCAGATCCTTTTCCACGACGCCATAGCCCACACGCTGCACTTCCAGCGTTTCCCCGATGATGCGCGAGGCGGCAAGCGCGATCGTATCGCTGTCACGCAGAGACTGGATCTCGCGCGTCAGGCGCACCAGCGCATCGCGCCTGGCATCGGAGCGGCGGCGTTCGGTCACGTCGCTTGCAGCGCCGAACCATTCGGTGATCTCGCCATCGGCATCCAGAACCGGCACGGCGCGCGAAAACACCCAGCCGATGGAGCGGTCGGCCTTGCGAATGCGGTGCTCCATCTGAAACGGCCGCTTGGTGCGGATTGCCCGGCCGATAGCAGCACCGATCGCCGGCTGGTCTTCGGCCGGCAGGTAATCCTCGATCCATCTTGCGCTAGGGCGATCGAGATTTTGCAGAAAGCCGCGCCCGTCGAGCTGGCGCATCTCGATCCAGTCGGGGCTGACACGGTAAATGGCGTCGGAGGTTGCAAGCGTCAGCGCGCGGAACTGCTCCTCACTCTCGCGCAACCGCCTTTGGCCAAGAACGGCCTGCGTCGTTTCCACGACAATGGCGATGACGCCGGCCGGCTTGCCGCTTTCATCGAGCACCGGCGAATAATCAAGGTTCATCCAAACCGGTTCGGGCACGCCGTTGCGCACCAGGGTCAGCTCCTGATCGCGATAGGCAAGCGTCGATCCCGAGAGGCCAACCCGCATCACATGATCGTTGAACTCGGCGATTTCTGCCCAGCCTTCGCGCACTTTGGAGCCGAGAAGCTGCGGGTGGCGATTGCCGGCAAAGACGGAATAGGCATCGTTATAGATCATCACCCCATCTTCGCCCCACAGCAGCACCATGGGCACCGACGAGCGAAGCAGCATGCTGGTGACGGATTTGAGGCTCTGTGGCCACTCGTCGAGCGGGCCAAGCCGGGTCTTGGACCAGTCGAAGGCGCGAATAAGCTCGCCCAGCTGGCCGCCGCCGGCCGGGAAGGGAATGTCAACCGTTACCAGTCCGTCCGCTGCCATTCTTCTTCCATGCTCTTGCCAACCCGCCCCGACAATCGATGGCTCCCGTCATGTATCGTCGGTTGCGCGACTCATCTCAAGACAACATAAGCATATGCGGCGGCTGCTTCTATACAATGTTGCTCTACATTAGAGCGTCGCCTCAAGCCAGGGGGCCGGCACAAGACTTGGCGGAACACTATCGCGTCTTTCACCGCCGACAAACCGCTCGATAAAGGCCAGTGCGTTCTCAAGCCCGTTCATCGTATAGGGTTTTTCGATGGCACCGAGCGCGCCGGCAAAGTCCGACGGGATGCGCTTCAGATTGCCGGTGACGAACACGTAAGGCACGCCCTTTTCGCGCAGATGATATCCGACCTCGATGCCGCTCGGCCCATCCAGCAACTGGATATCGACAAAAGCGAAATCCATCGGTTCGCTGTCGGCTAGCGCCTTTGCCTGTGCGCTCGACATTGCCTGCCCGACGACGGTATGGCCGGCCGCTTCCAGCTCGCTTTCCAGTTCAAGCGCCAAAAGTGCCTCGTCTTCCACGATCAGTATGTTCAAGATTTCCAGTCCTCCTCAATGCTTTCCACCGGCAGTTCCACATCCACCACCGTTTCGCAGCCATTCTGCGTGCGTGTGATGATGGCGCTGACCTGACGGGCACAGGTCTCCAGGATCATCCGGCTAAACTCCTGTTCTTCTCGACTGACATCCTGCTGCTGCATGGTGTCGCGCACCTCGATATGAAAATGACCGTTCAGCCGCTCGACGCAAAGATGCAGCTTTCCCCCGCCGTCTCGCAGGCCGCGGCGCACCGCATCTCCCACCAGTTCATTGAGGATCAGTGCCAGCGGCGATGCCTTGATGGCTGGAACAAGAACCGGCGAGATGTGGAAGGACAGTTCGATATCATCACGCTTCAGCGCTCCGACAACATCGGTGGCGAGATCGCGGGCAAAATCGGCAACGTCGAAGCGTTCCACGTCGGCGGTGGTAAAGAGCTTCCGCTGCACCGTGCTCAGCGCCTCGACCCGGTCGAGCACCGAGCGCAGGGTGCGCCGCACCGTCTCGTCGCTCGTCAGCCGCGCCTGCAGCTTCAGGATGGAGGCGATGGTCAAGAGGTTGTTCTTGACCCGGTGATCCACCTCGTGAACCAGGAGGGTCTTGGCTTCCAGCGCGTCGCGCAGATCCTTCGTGCGCCGCACGACCTCCTTTTCGGCAGCGCTACGGGCGGCGGCAAGCTCCGCCTGTCTTTCCTTTACATGCGTGAAGTCCAGCTGCGAGGCGAAGAAATAGATCACCTCTCCCTCGTGGCTGCGCACCGGGCTGATGAAGAGCGCGTTCCAGAACCATGTTCCGTCCTTGCGGTAGTTCAGGATATCGACTGCAATACTCTTTTCCTGCCGGACGGCCTCGCTGATGTCCCGAATGACGGCCTTGTCCGTTTCTGGCCCCTGCAAAAGCCGGCAGTTACGGCCGATCAGCTCTTCGCGCGAATAACCGGTAAGATCTGAAAAGGCGGAGTTGGAAAAGATGATGGGATTATCCGGCTGCCGCGGATCGGTGATGATCATCGGCATCCGCGTCGCCTTGAAGGCGGCCGCGAAAGGGTCTTCCGACAGGTGCTCTGCAAGCAGGCGATTGCCTGCATCCCGGGCGTCCCTTTTTGAACTGTCACTTACGGTCATAGGAGACGTTTTCACTCAAATCCACGCGAGGGGACCAAACGGGTTTCGACGCCGTTGGTTCCTTCGCGGGGAGAAAAACCGGTACCGAAAGTAGACCTGCCGATCAGGCGGCGCGGATCAGTGAAAGCCCCTGGCGCAAGAGGTTCTGAGCCGCCTCCTCGTTTTCTGCTTCCACGTAGCAGCGCATTTCCGGGGCATTGCCGGAGGGGCGAAGGTGGATGATACGGCCATCGTCCAGCGTCACCCTCAGGCCATCGACATCGCTGACCGAGCGTACGCCGCCAAGAGGTTTCAGGAAGAGCGCAAGGTTTTCCGGCGAAGCGCGAAGTCGTGCCATCAAGGCGGCACTCGTCTCGACGGGGAAGTTTTCCAGCCGGTCGGCTGCGGCAACCGGCAGGCGGAAATCGGCAGCGATGGCTGAAAGCGGCTTTGCCCGGCTTTTTGCGAGATAAAGCGTTGCGAGAACCGGAAGAAAACTGTCGCGCGTCGGAAGTGCTGTCAGCGTGGCGCCGTTTTTGTCGAAAGGCGAGGCAGTGAGGAGCCCGCCATTGGCCTCGAACCCCATGATATCGGTATCGCCGGCATCAAGCGCCTGCTGCATGCCCTCGATGACGAAGGGGGAGCCGACCCGGGTGCGGATGACGCGGAAATCACCGGTGGCTTCGATGCCCGAATTTGATGTCACCGGGGTGACCACAACCTTTGCCCCGAGGAACCCGGCCGCGATAAGACCAAGCAGATCACCACGCAGCGGCAGACCCGTCTCATCCGTCACCAGAGGACGGTCGCCATCGCCATCGGCAGACACCACGGCGTCAAGCTTGTGTTCGCCAGTCCAGGTCTTGAAGAAGGTGATGGAATCTTCCGACACCGCTTCCGTATCGACGGGAATGAAGTGATCCGAGCGGCCAAGCGGCAGAACCGTGGCACCATATAATTCAAGGATCGACACCAGTCCGTCGCGGGCCACCGTGCTGTGCTGGTAGACGCCGATGGTGAGGCCGGAAAGCGCGCCCTCGGGCAGAATATGTTCGTTGCGAACCCGAAACATCGCCTCGGCCTCAGCGGCCTCGCTTGCAGCCGTTCCGGGCGTCAACTCCAGATTGGCATCCGCCATCCGGTCAGCCAGCGCCGTGATGGCCAGTTCGTCGCGCTTGTCGATTTCGCCGTCGGGACGATAAAACTTGATGCCGTTGCGGTCTGCCGGAATGTGCGAGCCGGTGATCATCAGCGAGGCAGCACCTTGCGTCATTGCGTAGAGCGCAAGTGCCGGTGTCGGGATCGCGCCGCAATCGATGGGGGCAAGGCCGGCACGCGCCAGTGCGCCGATGCAGGTCGCCATGATATCCGGCGTCGAGGGGCGAAAATCGCCGGCAACAAAAATACGGTCGCCGGGTTTTGCCTTGCCGCTTTCCAGCAGGTACTGCGCATAGGCTGTGGCATAAAGCGCCGATGCACGCCCTTCCAGTTCCGTCACGAGGCCGCGCAGGCCACTGGTTCCAAACTTCATGGTCGATCCTTCAATAAAGGGTTCTGGCCCTGGGCGTGAACAATGGCACTGAGGTCTTGGGGCCTGACGCCGAACAGGGGGATGGAGATAGATCTGCCGGCCCGCAATTGGTCCGGCAGCGATAGTCATGCCGCCTTGGACGATTGCGCTGCAAGCGCCTGCAGGCAGTCCCGCAGTTCGTAAATCGCGCAAAGGATGTGGTAGAAGGAACTGGCCGGGGCGGCTTCGTCCACAAACGTACCGTCTGCCGAAAGCTTGTCGCGCCAGAGACCGGCGACCGGCACATTCAGGAAAACATCAAATGCTGCACAGGCGGTGAGGACCGATTGCAGGTAGCGATCCTGCTGCGCGCCGCTCGACAGCACCGCAAGCTTTGCAGCGCTCTTGATCCATTCCGTCTGGGGCCACAGCCGCGCCAGCGGATCGGCCACCGAGAAATCGTCGTTGAGGGCCATGATCGCCACGTTGCGTGTCGCGCAGATGCCATGCTGTTCGCCGATGTCGAACAGTCGCTCAGCCTTGGCGATGGCATCCATGTTGCCGCGTCGCTCGCCCCAACGGGCCAGCAGCCAGGCCCATTCGAACTGGTGGCCGGGTTCCATGATACGGCCCTTGGCGCCATCGAACGGCGTCCAGTCTGCATTGAAGAATTCCCGCAGGCCGCCGCTATTGGCATCGATGAAGCGGCGCATGCAAAGACCGGCAATTTCGTCCGACAGCGCCTGCCAGGCAGCCTGATCGAAACCGGCCTGCGCCTCGCAGGCAAGACTTGCCTCGAAAAGATGCATGTGCGGGTTGGAGCAAAGCGGCACGCGGCGAGGGACGGCCTCTTCGAAACCTGCCTCCGCATGGGCATAACCGGCCTTCAGCTGTTCGAGCATGGCAGAGGCGCGCGCGGCCATTGCCGTTGTCGTCTCCGGAAAGGCCTTGGCGGTGTAGACGAAGGAGAGGATGGCAAAGGCCTGATTATAGAGATCAAAGCTCTCGTCGGTCATCTCCCCTTGAGCGGTGGCGACGGCGCCGTAGAAACCGTTATCAAGCAGATAGACGCGATCGAAGAAGGAGAGCCCCTGCCGCGCCGGCGTCTGCCAATCGCCCTCCCAGCCCCGGCAGCCTGCTTCGGCAAAACAATAGACCTGACGTGGCTGCACGCGCGAGCGCCGCGGAACGGCCGTGGCCGCCCCCGAAAGATCGATGGTCTCGACAAACCCTCCGGCTTCTCCCTGAAATCCTTCTGCGCGCCAAAGCGGCAAGGCATCGGCATGAAGCCAGTGTTCGAGTTTATCCTGGGCTTTAGCAAGTTTTTCGAGCATGGTGCTTGTCATATCCAAAAATGCGAGGGCTACAACATGTTCCTCAGAGGGAAACACTTTCAATCAATTGGCAACGCAATCCGTTGAGGTTTGCGAACTCCTATGAACGAAACATATTTCTTTCTCATGACCATGGGAAGACTTGATGTTGCATTGCAATGCGACAGCTGAAACTCTGGTTAAGACGGATCAATTACCGCGCCCGCGTACCACTCCGATAAATCCGATAAAAATTTGCCGGGGGTGCTTGTGTAATAAAATCCCCTCGTCTATATCGGCGCCACTGGTCACGGAGTGTAGCGCAGTCTGGTAGCGCACCACGTTCGGGACGTGGGGGTCGGAGGTTCGAATCCTCTCACTCCGACCAGTTAGAAGGCTCGGCAAGACCGGGCTTTTTTTATTAACGTGCCAGCCATGGCTGATGCAGCTGGCAAGCCGTTCGCCATCCCGAAAACGCAGCACTGCGGCAAAATCACAGTGTAGTCACCAAATGTGCCGTTCTGCAACGTTGCGGAACGCGTAAAGCCGTTCGCCGCGTTGTCAGGCTCTGCGCCTGAAGTCTTCGGGCAATTTCTGCTGCGTGAGATTCTCATCGCTCTTGGAGCGCCTGAGACACGCAGGTTACTTCAAGATTATCGGCGAAGAGCGTCGGCATTGTCGATCATCGTCGGCAAAACGGGGCGATGATCGCTAAAAAATCTCGGACGGCTGGACGGTTCGGCGTTTCGGACTATTCGCACTGCAAGCGCGGACCCCCGCCATACGGCTGGTAGGTATTGTCTTCGGCCGAATAGGAGCGGTAGCGGGCCGAGCAGGACTGGGCGTGGTCGGCTGTGACGAAGCCGGTCGCACCTTCGAGGCTTGCCTGCTCCACCTGTGGCTCAAGCTCAGCCTGCGTGCTGGTTTCCGGAAAATTGTCTTCGGCGAAACTGTCGTGGCTGTCGGGCATCGGGGAGATCGTGTCATTGGTTGCCACGGTGGCTGCCACGGTCTCTGCGGCATGGGTGGGGAAGGGTGAGGCGCATTCACGCCGGCCACCGCTATAGGCCGTATAGCTGTTATCGCGGGGGCGGTAGGAGCGGTAGCGATTGGAGCACCATTCCAGATGCGCCTCATTCATGGCGGGTGCCGACTGGGCATCCGCGCCAGTCGCGTCCGTTGCGGCCAGAGCCACGTCATCAACCATCGCATCCTCACCGTCCTTGCCGTCTCGGCTGGAGGAAAGAGCCGCGATCGCCTGTCCGTCCGGGCCGGACGCGGGGACTTCGGAGGCCATCTCTATGGCGGGCAGGCGCTCGAACGTGTTGCGCGCCGGATCGATGCGGACCGGTTCATTGGTCCACAGGCTTGCCACATTCGAGCCGCCCAGACGGCTTGGCGTCTCACCCGCATGCAAAAGGAAAGTCGCAGCGGCAAGGCCGCCGATGAAGATCATCAAGGACAATCCAAGGGTTGCAAAGAGGGCGAAGGCGCTCTTCATGGCTATGCTCCGAATTTTAAGGTCGGAACAGAATGCGAATGTAGAGCGCCGGTTCCTTAAAAAAACAACCGGCGATTGACGGAACCATTTTCCATCTGCTGCAGCAGGATGTTTTTTCAACCGTGCAAAGCAATGGCGGCGGTTGCATGCCTTCCGATGCGCGATACACTCGCAAGTGCCGCATGACGGAAGGAGCCGACTGCGCTCACTTGTGGAAAAGCGTGATCTGCCAACAGGTTGCGCGCAATAAAATGCACAGGTGTGCATTCTCGCTCTTCTCTTGGCAGCAATTGCCTTCTAAAAGAGAAGCATGGTCAGGGAGGACCGCAGCCGCGGCGCGATGTCGCCACTGACTATCGACCAACAATAAACGGGAGGAAATCATGTCTTTCGCCAAAATTCTTGCGAGCACCACCGCATCCGTCGTTCTGATGATGTCTGCGTCCCAGGCGCTGGCGGCAACGGAACTGCAATGGTGGCACGCCATGTCGGGTGCCAATAACGAGGTTGTCGACAACCTCGCCAAGGAATTCAACGCCAGCCAGAGCGAATACAAGATCGTTCCCGTGTTCAAGGGCAGCTATCCGGAAACGCTGAATGCCGGCATCGCCGCCTTCCGCGCCAAGCAGGCGCCCGCCATCCTGCAGGTGTTCGACGCCGGCAGCGGCGTGATGATGGGTGCCGAAGGCGCCGTCATGCCGGTTGCCGACGTTTTGAAGAAGGGTGGCTTTACCTTCGACAAGGCCAACTACCTCGCCGGCATCGCCGCCTATTATTCCAAGCCCGACGGCTCCATGCTGTCCTTCCCCTACAATTCGTCCTCGCCGGTAATGTATTACAACAAGGACGCCTTCAAGAAGGCCGGCCTTAACCCGGACGAAGCGCCGAAGACATGGCCGGACGTGTTCGAAGCTGCCAAGAAGATCAAGGCAAGCGGCGCCAGCGCCTGCGGCATGACCTCGACCTGGCTCACCTGGATCCAGACCGAGAATTTCGCAGCCTGGAACAACGTGTCCTACGGCACCAACGAGAACGGCCTTGCCGGCACCAAGGTGGAGCTGAAGGTCAATGCGCCGCTGTTCGTCGAGCATTTCCAGACGCTCGCCGATCTCGCCAAGGACGGCACGTTCCGTTACGGCGGCCGCACCTCGGAAGCCAAGCAGCTGTTTACCTCAGGTGAATGCGCCATCCTGACGGAATCCTCCGGCGGCCTTGGCGATATCATCAAGTCCGGCATGAACTACGGCATCGGCCAGCTGCCCTATTATCCGGGCGAAGGCCGTCCGCAGAACACCATTCCGGGCGGCGCCAGCCTCTGGGTTTTCGGCGGCAAGTCGGATGCGGAATACAAGGGTATTGCGCAGTTCTTCAACTTCCTCTCGCAGACGCCGATCCAGGCCCGCCTGCATCAGGTGTCCGGTTACCTGCCGGTGACCATGGCCGCCTACGAGGATACCAAGAAGTCCGGCTTCTACGAGAAGAACCCGGCCCGCGAAACGCCGATCCTGCAGATGATGGGCAAGGCGCCGACCGAAAATTCCAAGGGTGTGCGTCTCGTCAACCTGCCGCAGGTTCGCGACATCATGAACGAGGAATATGAGGCGCTTCTGGCCGGCAAGCAGGATGCCAAGACGACGATGAACAAGATCGTCGAGCGCGGCAATGCCGCCATCAAGCAGGCCCAGCGTTAATCCACCCTCCTCGTCAGCCCGGGGCCTTGTCGTCGCGGGCTGACGTCAGAACAGGACAATCGCCGTGCAACGCGTTGTGTTTCCAAACAAGGTGCTCCCCTATTTCCTGGTGGCGCCGCAAATCATCCTGACGGTGATTTTCTTTTTCTGGCCGGCCAGTCAGGCGCTGTATCAATCGATGCAGCGCGAGGACCCGTTCGGCCTTGCGACAGCCTTTGTCGGTCTCGACAATTTTCGTTTCGTGCTGTCGGACGAGAATTATCTGCATTCGCTGCAGGTGACCGCCGTCTTCAGTGCCGCAACGGCCGTGCTTGCCATGGTGGTGGCCCTGATGCTGGCCACGGCCGCCGACCGGGTGGTGCGGGGCAAGGGCTTTTATCGCACCATGCTGATCTGGCCTTATGCCGTGGCACCCGCCGTTGCCGGCATGCTGTGGCTTTTCATGTTCAACCCGTCGATGGGCACATTTGCCTATATCCTGCGCCGCAACGGGGTGGACTGGGATCCGCTCCTGAACGGCGATCAGGCCATGGGTCTCGTCGTGGTCGCGGCCGCCTGGAAGCAGATCAGCTATAATTTCCTGTTCTTCGTCGCAGGCCTTCAGGCCATTCCGAAGTCTCTCATCGAGGCGGCAGCCATCGATGGTGCCCGCGGTGCTCGCCGCTTCTGGACCATCGTCTTCCCGCTTCTGGCGCCGACCACCTTCTTCCTGCTCGTTGTCAACACGGTCTACGCCTTCTTCGATACGTTCGGCATCATCCATGCCGTGACCGGCGGCGGGCCTGCCAAGGCGACCGAAACGCTGGTCTACAAGGTCTATAACGATGGCTTCGTTAATCTCGACCTCGGTTCCTCGGCGGCGCAATCGGTCATCCTGATGATCATCGTCATCGCGCTGACTGCCTTCCAGTTCCGCTTCGTCGAGAAGCGGGTGCATTATGCGTGAGGCCAGATCATGATTGAAAGACGTCCCATCGCCGGCCTCATCGGGCACTTCATGCTGATCATCGGCATCATCATCGTGGCCTTCCCGATCTATTACACCTTCGTCGCCTCCACCTTGTCGTCGGGCGAAATCCTGCGCCCGCCGATCTCGCTTCTGCCCGGCAGCCACCTCGTTGAGAACTACACGACAGCCATCAATGGCGGCGTGGAGCGAGTGGCCGGCGTCAGCCTGGAGCGGATGCTGTGGAACACCTTCGTGGTGGCCATGGCGATTGCCATCGGCAAGATCCTCATCTCCTTCATCTCGGCCTATGCCATCGTCTTCTTCCGATTTCCCTTCCGCATGGCCTTCTTCTGGATGATTTTCGTGACGCTGATGTTGCCTGTGGAGGTGCGCATCCTGCCCACCTACAAGGTGATCGTCGATCTCGGCCTCATCGATACCTATACCGGCCTCACCCTGCCGCTGATGGCATCTGCCACCGCCACTTTCCTGTTTCGCCAGTTCTTCCTGACGATCCCCGGAGAGCTGGTGGAGGCCGCCCGTATCGACAATGCCGGACCTTTCCGCTTCATGAAGGATATCCTGCTGCCGCTGTCGCGCACCAATATCGCAGCGCTCTTCGTCATCCTCTTCATCTACGGCTGGACGCAGTATCTGTGGCCGCTTCTGGTGACCAACGATGCGCAGATGTCGACGATCATCATCGGCCTTCGCAAGATGGTGGATTTCGCCGACGCCTCTACCCCCTGGAATTATGTCATGGTCACGGCGATCCTCGCCATCATCCCGCCCATTCTGGTGGTGGTTCTGATGCAGCGCTGGTTCGTGAAAGGCCTTGTGGAGACTGAAAAGTAATGGCCAAGATCACCCTCAACAATGTCCGCAAGACCTATGCCGGCACGGTGGAAACCATCAAGGGCGTCTCGCTCGATATCGCCGATGGCGAACTGCTGGTGCTGGTCGGCCCATCCGGCTGCGGCAAGTCCACCCTTCTGCGCATGATTGCCGGGCTGGAAAGCATCACATCGGGCGAAATCTCCATCGGAGACCGCGTCGTCAACACGCTGGAACCGTCCGAGCGGGATATCGCCATGGTGTTCCAGAACTATGCGCTTTATCCGCATATGACGGTCTATCAGAACCTCGCCTATGGCCTGAAGAACCGCAATACGCCGGCCGATGTGATCGACGCCCGCATCAAGAAGGCGGCGACGACGCTCGAAATCGAACAGTATCTGGAGCGCAAGCCGCGCCAGCTCTCCGGCGGCCAGCGCCAGCGTGTTGCCATGGGCCGGGCCATCGTGCGCGAACCCTCGGCCTTCCTCTTCGACGAGCCGCTGTCGAACCTCGATGCGAAACTTCGTGTGCAGATGCGCGTTGAGATCAAGCGCCTGCAGCGCGCGCTCGCCACCACCAGCGTCTACGTGACCCACGACCAGATGGAAGCGATGACGCTTGCCGACCGGCTGGTGGTGCTGAACGGCGGGCATATCGAGCAGGTGGGCACGCCGATCGAGCTTTACGAGAAGCCGGCGACGACTTTCGTTGCCACCTTCATCGGTTCGCCCTCGATGAACCTTCTGGATCGCAGCCTCGGCGGTTTCGACCTCTCCGGCATACCGGAGGCCGCAACCATCGGCATCCGCCCGGAAGACCTGAAGGTGGTCACCGAAGGTCAAGGCGTGGGGTCGGCGCTCCGCGCGGATGTCACCGTCGGTGCCGTCGAACTGGTCGGCGCGGAAAGTTATGTTTACGCCAAGCTTTCGTCCGGCCAGGATATCGCCTTTCGCGTCTCCGGCCGCTCGCAGATCGAGACCGGCGCAAAGATGACGATTGCAGCTGCCGCGAGCGACATTCATCTCTTCGGCGCAGATGGACGACGCCTTGCTGGCCATTGAGGCCCAGGTCTGGTGGCAGTTCTGTCGCCAGATCACCCGTCGGTGACGGTTTGGTGAAATCAATGCTCGGCAGGGTGGGCTAACCTGCCTATAGTCAATTTTTGCGTCCGCCTTTCCCGCAGATCCGCGATGCCGCTGCGGGAACCGGCGAAGAGAATACGAAAGACTGGAGACATGAGTTCAACTGCCGTCATGATCAACCTGTTCGGGGCCGTAGCCCTGCTGCTGTTCGGTCTGTCGCAGGTCAAGGACGGCGTGTCGCGAGCGTTCGGTGCGCAGCTGCGCACGGGGCTTTCCACGGGAACGCGCAACGGATTTCGCTCCTTCGTTTCCGGCCTTTTCGCCACCATTGCGCTGCAAAGCTCGACGGCGACCGCGCTGATGACCGCCTCCTTCGTGGAGCGCGAGTTGATCCGGCCGCGCATGGCGCAGATCGTGCTGCTCGGCGCCAATGTCGGAACTGCCGTCACGGCCTGGATCGTCGGTTTCGGCATCGGCTGGCTGTCGCCGCTGCTCATCCTTGTGGGCATTTTTTTCCATCGCAGCAAAGCCACCAACCGGCAGGGATTTGGCGCCGCCCTGATCGGTATCGGCATCATGCTTTTGTCGCTGCATCTGATGAGCGCTGCAACCGAACCTTTGCGGGAATCGCAGGCGCTGGTCGCCTTTATCGGGCTTCTGGACAATGCCTGGCCGGTGGCATTTGCGCTGTCTGCCTCAATTGCCTTTCTCTCCTCCTCCAGCCTTGCCGCCGTCGTTCTGATCCTGTCGGTTGCTGCAACCGGCGCGGTTCCGACGGCGCTGATCCTCGTTCTGGTGCTCGGCGCAAACTTCGGCGGCGCCATTCCGCCCTATATGGCGTCCCTGTCGGCGGCATCCTCGGCGCGCCGTGTCACGCTTGGCAATCTTATCGTGCGCGGCATCGGCTGCTTGCTGGTGCTGCCGCTTGCCGGCTACGGCGCTGTGCTTCTCGAAATGCTACCGACGCCTGCCGCCATGCTGCCGGTGGATGCGCATCTGGCCTTCAACCTTGTCCTTGCGCTGGTCGCCTGGCCCTTCTCGACACTGCTTTCCGGCTGGATGGCGCGTCTCATCCCGGAAGAGGTGCGGCCGGATCTTGCGCCGAAATTTCTCGACCGCGAGGAATTGTCGAGCCCCGTTGTGGCGCTCACAAGTGCGACGCGCGAAGTGCTTGGCGTTGGCGATCTCATTGAGCGCATGCTGATGAAAACCTCGGATGCCTTCACCCAGAACGACCTGTCACCTCTGACCGAGGTAGCGCAGCTTGAACATCGCGTCGATACGCTGCAGCAGGAGGTGAAGGTCTATCTCTCCATGCTGGCGCGGGTGGGCCTGAGCGACGAAAACAGCCGCCGCTCCATCCACATCATCGATTATGCGATCAACCTCGAACATATCGGCGATATCATCGAAAAGGGCCTGTTACCGCAGGTGGTCAAGAAGATCTCGCTGGGTTTGAAATTTTCAGACGACGGTTATGACGAGCTGATGCGGCTGATGACGCTCACCATCGACAACCTGCGCGTCGCCCAGACCATCTTCGTCACCCGCGATTTCGACCTTGCCCGCCATATGATGGAGGTGAAGGTGGAGGTGCGCCGCATGGAAAAGGAATCGTCCGAGCGCCATCTCAAACGCTTGCAGGACGGGCGGCTGGAAAGCCTGCAGACCAGCTCGCTCCATCTCGACCTCTTGCGCGATCTGAAGCGCATCAACGCGCATATCGTGTCGGTCGCCCATCCGATTCTCGACGAAAGCGGCCTTCTCGTCGAAAGCCGCCTTCGCGCATCACAGTAACCGGGGCTGGCTCAGGCCACACGCTGACCTTCGCGCCAGACGCTGCGCACCACCGGCACGCCATCTGCACGCCGGACCCGCACCAGATCGGCGCGAAGCGCGGTTGCGATGCGGCCGCGATCGTCGAGGCCGACGGTGCGAGCGGGCGTTACTGTTACCATGGCAAGCGCCTGCGGCAGAGACAGGGTCTCGATCTCCTCTGCGAGAACGAAGGGGGCGTGGAGCAGGCTGAACGGCACGTAATCGGAAGACAAAACATCGAGTACGCCGCGTTCGGCAAGATCGCGCGCAGCAATATTGCCGGAATGCGATTTTCCGCGCACCACGTTCGGTGCGCCCATCAAGACGCTCATGCCGGCCTTGTGCGAGGCATCGGCCGCATCGAGACTCGTCGGGAATTCCGCCAGCTTGACGCCGTAAGCCACCGCCTCATCGACATGATCGAGCGTGGCATCGTCATGGCTTGCAATGGTGATACCACGACGATGGCAAAGGGCGGCCAGATGATCGCGGTGCGGCCCGGAATAGCGCGCTGAGGATTCTTGCCGACGCGCGACGAACCGCTGGAATTCCTCGTCCGACAGGCCGCGCTTGCTTTTGTAATAGAGCGTGTAGTGCTCCATCGTCTGGAACTGGCGCTGGCCCGGCGCGTGGTCCATCAGCGACACAAGCCTGACGG
>NZ_JBZAYV010000002.1:80000-1498024 GCF_058242775.1 Neorhizobium sp. PAMB6630 | reverse complement strand
GGTCCGGCGTGAGATGATGAAGGCGGTGCAGAATGAAGACGACCCGGCGTCGTTCCGGCAGTTCCGCGATCGCCTCGCGCAGGGTCGCGAGCCGTGCTTCGATCTCGAGCATATGGTCCGGTGCGTGCCCGCTGCTCGCCACCGATAGCGCTTCGCGCTCGGAGCCCGAGAAAAGACGAGCTTCCTTCGTTTCTCGGCGCTGGAGGTCTATGCCGAGATTGATGGCAGCCCGGCAGAGGAAGGCCTTGATGGAGCGCTTGTTTTGCAGCGCTTCGGGCTTGGCGGCGAGTTTGACATAAAGATCATGCACAAGATCGCGGGCGGTGGAACTGGGATGGCCTCGCCGGCGCACTGCGTTCGTGATGTCGGCATAGTAGGTTTCCATGGCCAGATTGAGCAGGGCATCGCTATCAACACCGTCCCAGGCCATGGGTGAGGAGGAAGAGCTCGACATTGTTAAACCGTTTCCAAACCAGCATTCGGGTTCACGCAGATCTGCCCGACCCGCCATGATGAATGTCGCTAATGGATCTCGAAAAAACGTGCAAGCGCAATAGGTTAGAAGAATTCAAAGCTGGCGCGCAGCGTTGCAGTAAATCAAGACTAAAAATGTCATCTTTACGTCTGATTTTGTTGATCGAATCCGGCTCCGCGCTTCTGCCAAAGCGGAGATGACGCCTGTGTAATCAGGGCAAAAGCTCCGATGGTGTGATATTTAGGCAACTTCTATTGGTGGGCTCACAGCGGGACACAGAGCGGCGTGCCGGCAACCGGATCGCGGATCACCATGGTCTTCACGTTGAACACGGTAAAGATCGTCTCGGCGGAGATAACCGCATCGGGCTTTCCCGCAGCCGTGATCCTGCCGTCCTCCAAGATGACGATGTTTTCGGCAAAACGCGCGGCCTGATTGATGTCGTGCAGGACGGCAACAACGGTCTTCCCGTGTTTTGCGACGAGCGTCTTGATGAGCTTCATCAGTTCTATCTGATGTTCGAGGTCGAGATAGGTCGTCGGTTCATCGAGCAGAAGCGTTTCGCCCTGCTGCGCCAGCGTCATCGCAATCCAGGCGCGCTGGCGCTGACCGCCCGAGAGGCTGTCGAGCGCGCGGTCGCGGAGATCGGCCGTGCCCGTCAGCATCAAAGCCTCGTCACAGGCTTCCTGGTCGTGGGCAGACCACCGGCCAAACAGCTGTTGATGCGGATAGCGCCCCTGTCGCACGAGATCGGCAACCGTCAATCCCTCCGGCGCGACGGGACCTTGCAACAGGACGCCGACCTTTCGCGCGACTTCACGGGTGGAGAGCTTGGTCAGGTCGCGGCCATCCAGCAGCAGGCTGCCGCCAGAAGGCTTCATGAGTGCTGCGAAGGTGCGCAGGATCGTGGATTTGCCACTGCCATTGGGGCCGATCAGTGCCGTGAAGTGTCGTTCCGGAATGGCGAGGTCGAGGTTCTCGACGATGCGGCGTTTGCCATAGGCAATGCTGACGCCTTTGCCTTCGATCTTGCCAAATCGCGTCGTCTTATCTGTGGTCATGGCGGCGTATCCAAAGCAGATAGGCGAAGAAGGGGGCTCCGAGAAGCCCGGTGACGATGCCGGCTGGAAGCTGGACCGGGGGCAGGATGATGCGGCCGGCAAGATCTGCTGCAACGACAAGGCAGGCGCCGATGAGGGCGGCGACGGGAAGCAAGCGAGCATGTGCCCCCCCGACCAGCCGGCGCGCCATGTGCGGTGCGATCAGGCCGACGAAGCCGATGAGGCCGCAAGCGGCGACGGCCGCGCCCGAAAGCACCGTGACAAGCGCGATCATCAGGCCCCGCACGAGATCCACCGGTTGCCCGAGGCTCCTGGCCGATAAGTCCCCGAAGCGAATGAGATCGAGTTCGCGGGCGAAGAGGAGGGCAAGCGCGACGGGAACGACAAGCCAGAGAGCGAGCAGGCGAACCTTGACCATGCTCGCATCGTAGACACTGCCCGCCAGCCATATCATCGCCCGCTGCACGTCGCCGATATCGCCAAATGCGGAGAGGAGGGTGGTGAAGGCCGTGGCGAGCGCTGAAAGGCCGATGCCGATCAGGATGATGCGAAGCGAGGATGTGCCGCTGCGCCAGGCGAGCGCATAGACTGCGAGCGCCATCGTCGCTGCCCCCAGAAAACCGGCGGCCTGCAAGAGGCCGATCGGTGGATCCCGAACCAGGACGATGACGGCCATCGCCGCGGCCGCCGCGCCACTGTTGATGCCGAGAACACCCGGTTCCGCCAGCGGGTTGCGCATGATGGCAAGCGTTATCGTGCCGGCGGTCGCGAGCGCCACGCCAACGAGGAGCGCAAGAAGCACGCGCGGCAGGCGCAGGTTGAACACTATCATTGCGCTCTGTGGGTTGGGGGCGCCCGTACCGGTGAGGGCGTCGAAGAGTTCCCGCCAGGTCAGCGAGACGTCGCCGAAGGCGAGGCTCGCGGCAACCAGAACGGCGAGCAGCAGCGTGAGGCTGACGGCAAGGCGGATCATGTCTCGCCTCTCAACCGTGTCCGGGCGAGATAGAGGAAGAAGGGTGCGCCGACAAGCGCGATCGTGACGCCAACCGGAAAGCTCTGACTGCCGAAAACGAGCCGCCCGATCATGTCGGCAATGACGACCAGCAATGCACCACCGAGTGCGGCGAAGGGAATGACCCAGCGATAATCCACGCCGATACACATGCGAACGATATGCGGGACCACGAGACCGACAAAGCCGATCGGTCCGGCCAGTGCGACAGTGCCGCCTGCCAGCAGAATGACGATGGCGACCGACGCACCACGCCAGACGACCGGGTTCTGTCCAAGCGAGCGGGAGGCATCTGCCCCGAGACTGAGCGTCGTGAGATGTCGGCCGACAAGCTGCGCGGCGACGAGGCCGACGACGATGAACGGCGCAACGGTTCTTGCCTGCGCCATGGTTCGTCCCGTCACCGAACCGGCGGTCCAAAGGCGCACGGCATCGAGTGTGCTCTGGTCGAAAATGAGCATCGCAGTGGTGAGCGATGTCAGGAAGGTTCCAACGATGACGCCTGCGAGCACGAGCCCGAGCGGCGAGTGCCCAACGGAACCCAGGGAGCCGAGCGCGTAAACGACGACCGCCGCGGTGGCGGCGCCGACAAAGGAGAACCAGACATAGATGTCCCCGACACCTTCACCGAAGAGGGTCATCACCGTGACGACAGCAAAGGCGGCACCCGCGTTGATACCGACGAGGTCTGGCGAGGCGAGAGGGTTGTTCGTGACAGCCTGCATGATGGCGCCGGCAACGGCTAGCGCGCCGCCGGCCAGGACGGCTGCGATGACGCGGGGCAGCCGGATGGTCATGATGAGCAGATGGTCGCGGGAGCCGTCGAACTGAAAGATTGCGGCTGCGATGCGGGAAAATGGCATCGTCACGGTGCCGATTGCGGTGGCGCTCATGGCTGTGACGACGAGAAGACAGAAAAGCACCAGGAGCGTCACCATCCTTGCGCCATTGGTCCTTGCAAGGCGGCCGGTCCTTCGACCCGTCATCGGTCCACCAGGATGTAGCGCTCGATGTCGTCGAGGATGCGGTTTGCAGAACCGATGCCGTGAAAACTTTGCCAGGGGCCGCGCTCCACCCGGTGGGCGCGTCCAGCCTGGACAGCCGGCAGCAATTGCCAGAGCGGGTTTTCTGTTACCTGCTTTTCCAGGGCGTCGTCTTTTGTGCTTTCGAAGCCGCTGGCGGAAACATAGAGCAGCACGTCGCCGTCCAGATTGGCGAGTTCCTCCCAGTCCGGCCGCTTTACGATCGTGCCATCGGCCACCGTTTCGTAATCCGTCCGCGTCACGCCTGCCTCATGCAGCACGGCGAAGGGAGCGTAGGCATCCGGTCCATCGACAAAAACGACGAAGCGATCCGGTGCCAGACGGACACTGGAGACCGTGAGCTTCCTGTCCTTCATGCGCTCACGAATGGCCGCAACGCGGGCCTCGTAAGCCTGAAGCGCGGCATTGGCAGCACCTTCGCGGCCGGTCACGTCGGAGAGGCGCTGCAGATATTTCTTCCAGTCCATATGTTTGAACAAGACTGTCGGTGCGATCTTTGCTGCCTGCTCATAGATTGCCGAATGAACCTCGGCCGAGCCGATGATGAGGTCGGGCTTCAGCACCGCAAGGCGCTCCAGGCTCGGCTCCTTGGGATTGCCGAGATCGACCATCTTTTGCGCATTCACCACGTCAAGGATCTCATCCTCGGTGATTGCCATGTAGGGGGTTGCAACAACAGACGCCTTCAGCTCGATCAGCATTCCGAGCGTGATCAGTGGATCGAGCGTGACAATCCGTTTCGGTTCGGCCGGAATGCAGACGGGTGGGTTGTACACATCCTCGGTGACGGCCTTGCCGGAGCAAGCCGCCTGCACAAACGACGCCGGCAATAGGAAAACGAGAAGTGTGAGACAGAAGCGCAAGATGGACACCATGAGGTCGCCAGGATTGAGAATGGCTGCGGAGCACAAGCCCCGCAGCCGCGGCAATCAGAACTTCGCCCGGACGTTCAACCCGAAGGAGCGGCGCTTGCCGGCCTGACCGAAGGGCAGGGAGTAGTCGGGATCGATGAGCGTGAAGTACTTTTCGTCGGTCAGATTTTCCGCGAAGGCAGTGACTTCCCAATTGTCCTTCTTGAAGCCAAGCTGTGCATTCAGGATAAGGCGCGGGTCGATCTCGTACATGCCCTTCGTGCCAAAGCGCGAATTGTAGCTGGTGGTGTACTTGCCGTCCGCACCGACGAAAATGCCGTTCTCAAACTCATAGCGCCCGCCAAAGCCCAACGTCCACTCAGGCGCCTCGGGGAAGGATTTTCCATCCTGCGGTTCGCTGAGTGCCGCATGGTTGAAGTCAATGAACTTGGTGTTGAGATAACCGATGGATGCGAAGGCGGTGAACTCGTCGGTGACCTGCATGGTCGGCTCGATTTCGAAGCCCCAGGCGCGTGACGTGGCGGCATTCGAAATGATTCTGTAGCCTGGAATATTAGTATCCGGGCGGATTTCAACCTGCTGATCCTCGTACTTCGTGTAGAAGAGGTTTGCGTTGAGGGTCAGCCTGTCATCCAGAACGG
The DNA here is from genome assembly GCF_058242775.1 of Neorhizobium sp. PAMB6630. Lineage (NCBI taxonomy): Bacteria > Pseudomonadati > Pseudomonadota > Alphaproteobacteria > Hyphomicrobiales > Rhizobiaceae > Neorhizobium > Neorhizobium sp. PAMB6630. Next base: position 1,492,920 of record NZ_JBZAYV010000002.1, on the reverse strand, counting down.
TTCCCTTGTAGGAAAGCTCGATATTCTGGGAATATTCCGGATCATAGGAGCCAAGCTTGTTGGCCACTCGGTCATAATAGGACGCGCCCGAACGGAAGCCCTGGCTATAGGTCAGGCCGACGGTCTGGTTGTCGCCAAACTCCTTGGAAATTCCGACCTTCGGTACAAAGTTCAATTCGCTCAGCGACGACGGGTCGCCGGTCAGCACCGCCGACGGGTTGATGAGGCCGAAATAGTTTTGCTGGAGGTCCTTGTCCTTCAGGTAATCCAGGCGTCCGCCGAGCGTTGCGAACCACGTCGGTGCGAATTCGTAGGTTGCCTCGCCGAAAACGGCAAGGTTGGAGGTCTGGCGGCGCTGCGTGTCGCTCTGCTGGTAGGTGTTGAACGCAATGATGTCCGTGGCACCATCCCACTTTTCATAGCTGCCATAGATGCCTGTGACCCATTTCCAACGATCGCCTTCGTAGTTCAGGCGAAGTTCCTGGGTGAAGATGGAGTTGTCATCTTCGCCGGTGATACCGTTGATGACACCGTCTGTGCCATAATCGATGGAGCGTCGGTTATTGATGCCGTACTGGAAGCCGGTCTGCGAGGTAAAGCGCAGGGTGTCGGAAATGTCATGTGTGACCTCCAGTCCCAGGTTATGCACCTCGGTCCAGCGGTACTCGGTGTAGGTCACGGGCGAATTGTTGAAATCGCCACGCCCGGAATAAAGCCCGACAAGCGCATCATTTGGCCGATCCTTTGAGTAGGAATAGGTGAGTACGGCGCGGCTATCCGGCAGTTCCGAGGGGGTCAGCAGCAGTTTTCCCCGCAAGGTGCCGCTCAAATCGGTGATCAGGTCGTGGTAATTGTCGTAACCGCTGAAGTTCGAGTAATCCGGCTGGGCGCGTGAACGCTCAAACGCGCCCGAAATCCTGAGCGCAATCTCGTCTTCGACGATCGGTGTGTTGATCATGAAGGCGCTGCCAACCAGATGGTCGGTGCCAACAGTGCTGGACAGCTCGATTTCCTTCTCGAAGGTCGGGTCCTTCGACTTGATGTAGACGGCGCCGGTCATGGCAGCCCTGCCGGAGAGTGTCGATTGCGGGCCGCGATAGACCTCGACCTGTTCGACATCCCACAGGTTGCGAGCGCCGAAGCGGGCATTGTACCGGGTCTGGAGGATGCCATCGATGTAGATCGATCCTGCAGGTCCACCGGATGCCACCAATCCTTCGGAACTCATGCCGCGGATGACGAAGCCGGCGTTGACCGTTGCGCTGTCCATGACGTTCGCCATGCGGCGGTAGGTGTCCTGCGTGGTGCGGATCTGGCTGTTCTGAAGATTTTGGGCATTCACAACCGCGACGCTGCTTGTCGTGCCGCCAAGTGTTGACGCGTTGCGCGCGCCATAGATCAGGACCGGTTCAAGCAAGGTTCCATCCTGCTCGGAAACGCCGGATGCAGAAGACGCCTTCAACAACGTGACCTGATTTTCTCCGGCAAAGCGGGCATCGATGCCGGTTCCGGAAAGCATGGCCCGCAACGCCTGTTCTGATGTCAGCGTCCCATTCACGCCGCGCGTCACCTTTCCCTGCGCAACCGATGCGTCGAAGAGAATCTGGAGGCCTGTCTGCGCGGCCAGGCTGTTGAGGGCAGCGGTGAGGGGGCCGGCCGGCACGGAGATGGATTGCGCCACTGCCTGTGCCCGCGCCTCTAGCGTCATCGCCGGCAGGACAGGTGTGACCATCGCAAGTGCCATTCCCGTCAACTGAAGCGTCCGCCTGAAGCCTGCACTGGTTCCCGCCCACGCAGCAATAGTTTTAGTCATCGAAACCCCCAAAATCCTTACGGTGCTCAAAGCTCGGTCGTCCACCACTCGAAGCAGCAACGCATGCCGCCTGTGTGTTAGACGGTTGCCTTTCCGGTTTTGGGACTGTCACTTTGAGAAAATTCTCGGGAATTTACGGTCAGGCCAAACCAAGGTGTTGGGTAAGGCTTTCGCTGTAGCAGATTCATCCCGATCGGTTCTATTTCGGTCTGCTGGCGCCAATAATCCTAAAATCATCCCGATAGGGGTGATTATGGAAAAGATCAAAGATACGAAAAGCCTCGGCATGCTGATCCGTCAGGAGCGCAAACAGCAAGGGTTAACCCAGGAGCAACTCGCACGCACGGGTGATTGGTGTGGGCGTACGGTTTCTGCGTGAACTCGAGGCCGGCAAAGAGAGCTGCCAGATTGGCCGTGCGATGCAAGTCTTGGCCGGTCTTGGTCTTATTGTTTCGGTCGGGCGTCGTCAGAGTTTGCGATCATGACCCGCGTATTGGACGTCTATTTTCGCGACAATAAGGCGGGCGTACTCGGCCGGCTTGACGACGGGCTGCTGACTTTTGCCTATGATGGCGCGTATCTCCTGGATCAACGATCGCGTGCGATCTCGTTCTCCATGCCCCTGCAAGAAGAACCCTTTGGTGATCAGGTGGTGCGCCCGTTTTCCTCCGGTCTCTTGCCGGACGAAGGCGCGCGGCAACGCCTCGCTGGAGCGCTCGGCCTTTCGGCAGGCAATGCCTTCGGGCTACTGGAAGTTATCGGGGGCGAATGCGCAGTTGCCTTGTCACTCTATCCCACCGGCACGGCGCCCCCACCTTCTGGCCAGTCCCAAGCCGAAATTCTCACTTCGGAACGTCTGGATGAAATTCTCAGCAGGCTGCGCACCCGGCCTTTGCTTGGCGGAGACGAGGGCATTCGCCTATCGCTCGCCGTCGCGCAGGATAAACTGGCGGTCATTGTCGATGGCGATTCCATTGCCTTGGCAAAAGAAGGCAAACCAACGACCCATATCTTGAAACCAGTCCATAGCGAGGATCGCGGTGCGTAGTGCATTACATTGGCGGAGCGGAGGCGGGCAGCGTTCAATGGGTAAAGTCGAAGCTTGCTGGCTGGTCACGACTATACTAGATTTGTCAAAACGATATAGAGGCCGACGTGATTAAAGAGATTGACCTCATGTTTCGCACCATGGTCGCGGAACTCCAGCAACGGGCATTTGATGACGATTGGGCGGAAGACTTCCCCCCATCGGGTAGATTCGTGCCTGTGGCGGTTGATGGTCGACGTTACTGGTATTTCGACCAACCCAACGGTGAGGGTGGGCAGAAGCGTCGGTATGTCGGGCCTGCCGACGACCCCTTGATTTCGGAACGGGTCGAAACCTTCAAGGGTGAGAAGTCAGACTATAAGGCTCGCCGCAAGTACGTATCCACGCTAACGCGCGAAGCCGGCTTGATTGCCGCTGATCGCTTTACCGGCGATATCGTACAGGCGCTTGCCAGGGCCGGTCTCTTCCGGTTGCGCGGTATTCTCATCGGCACTGTCGCTTTTCAATGCTACTCGGCATATCTTGGCATTCGTCTGCCTTCGGCGGCGATCCTAACAGGTGATGCAGACCTAGACCAGGATTTCGCGATCTCCGCCGAGGTGGCAGATACGCTGCCGCCGATCCTCGATCTCCTAAAAGGGCTTGATCCAACGTTCCGCGCAGTGCCGCATATCAGCGGCAGCTCTCGATCTCATGCCTTCCGGAATCAGAGCGGTTACAGGGTCGAATTCATGACGACAAACAGGGGAGCCGACGAATATTCGGACAAACCCGCCAACATGCCTGCTCTCGGCGGCGCGTCAGCCGAACCGCTGAGATTCATGGATTTCTTGATCCGCGATCCCGTTCGTTCGATCTTGCTACATGGTGCCGGCATCTCAGTTGTTATCCCTGATCCTTGCAGGTACGCGGTGCACAAACTTATTATTGCCGGTCGCCGCCAGAATGACGCCGGCGGCCAAGCCAAACGGGATAAAGACCTTAGACAGGCGGGAATACTATTCGACGCCCTGCCGGTCACGGGCCATGGGCCGTCACTGGCTGACGCTCTGGAAGAGGCATGGGATCGGGGACCTGCTTGGAAGCTGGCGATCTCGGAAGCAGCAGAAACCATGCACAAGGAATATTGGGGCGCTATCAATCGAATGGTTGGCGTTCTCAAGAGATAAAGGTTAGGCCTGCTCGAAAGGAAGGCCCTATGACAATACTCATTCGCATCAGGTTGCGCTCGGCCTAACCTCTGTCTGACAAAGCTCTTCATGCTGCTTTTCAGCGTGGTTCAAAAATCTTGGCGACCAATGCTGCCTTGTCTTGCAGGAGAAAGCGACCACAGGGCTGTTGCATGACATCAGGCCCACCACTCCTGATGAAGCCGGAATTCGCTTGGCAGTTCGTCCAGATTGGCAATTGCGGCTCCCCCGTTGAGATCGAAGAGGGATTGCTGCTGTTCACCCATGGCGTGGGGCCGATGCGGCGCTATGCGATCGAGGTGACGCTGCTCGACAAGCACGACCCGAGCATCATCTTGTCGCGCACGGTCGAACCCCTGCTGCAGCCGGAACCGGCGGAGCGGGAAGGCTATGTGCCGAACGTCGTCTACTCTTGCGGTGCCATGCGGCACGGCGATCTAATCGCCCTGCCATATGCGGTCTCGGATACCTATTCCAACTTAACCACGATCAAGATCAGCAGGCTTCTGGAAAGGATGCATCCCACCGGGACAGCCTTGTGAATGCGGAGGGCAGGTGGGTCATGTCACCCGGCGTCCGCCAATGAGCGTCCAGCAATTGAAACGCGTCTTCCTCGATGACATTCTGCCCACCTGGAGCAAATCCGGTTCGACGTGTCAATCGGCACGCAATGCAGCCGTCGATCATTTGCCTGCCGCGGTCACCTGCGGCAGGCAGGTCCAGTGGCCTTCCTGCGCAAGCCGCCCGACCACGCCGAGCAGGATCCTGCGCACTTCAATGACGGCGCGGGTCGGCGGATGATTGACCGGCATGTCGAGCACCAGCCGCCGCGTCAGGTTCGGATGCGACAGCGGGACAGCGGAAAGATTGCCGGTCTCGTGATCGGCATAGACGGCGCCGCGGCCGAAAATTGTCAGCCCGTGTCCGGCGCGGATCGCCGCCTTGGTGCTGGCAACTCCCTCGATTTCCCGAACGATGTTCAGTTCCCGCCCCAGCATCAGCGCCTGCCGTTCGAGCAGGATGCGGATGCCGTGCCGTCGTGTCGGCAGGATCAGCGGCAGGCCAAGGGCCTCCTCGACCGTCAGAACCTCACCGGTCGAAAATCGTCCCTGCGGCCCCAGCGCATAAAGGGTCTCGTCAAAGAGCGGGACTGCCGTCGACTTGGCGACACTCTCGAGTGTCACGGCAAGATCGTGAACGCGGGTTTCCACCGCGGCACGCAGCGCTTGGCTGTCGCCTTCGCTGACCGTCAGGCAGATCTTTGGGAAGCGCGCGGCGCATTCCTCGATCACGGGTACCGTCAGCGTCGGGCAGATGGAACTGAGAATGCCAAGGGAAACATCGCCGGTTGGATATTTCGCCTGCTCCTTTGTCGCCTGCTCGGCCTGGTCCATTGCGCGCAGAATTGCCTGCGCATGCGACAGCAGCGTTTGCCCTGCCTCCGTCACCACCGCGCCTCTTGGGGTTCGGTTGAGCAGTTGCACCCCCAGTTGTTCCTCCAGGGCGCGCATATGCGAGCTAAGCGCTGGTTGTGCGACACCGAGTTCGCTGGAGGCTCGTGTGAACGAGCCCAGTTCGGCGATCTTGGCGAAATAGCGCATTTTCAGAAGGTCGAGTGCCATTGAACGTCCCCCATTGATATAACGAAGCAGTATAACAGATATCTTCAATATCTATTTGTTTGAATAGGGGGTGGTGCCTACAAATGCGTTCTGCAGCGGGAGGATGCTGCGAGGAGGACCAACCATGAGACTGAAGCACATTCTGGCTACCGCCGTTTTTGCCGGCGCCGCTTGCCTTTCGACCCTAGCTTCCGCCGAGCAGCTCGATGACATCAAGGCGGCGGGCACGTTGAACTGCGGCGTGCTGACCAATTCACCGCCGCTCGGATTTCAGGATCCCAAAACGCGTGAGCCGGCCGGTTACGAAATCGAAATCTGCCAGATGCTGGCAAAATATCTCGGCGTCACGCCGAAACTGACCGCAGTCTCGCCGCAGACCCGTATGGCTGAACTCACGCAGGGGCGCGTCGATATCCTGGCTTCGCTGTTGAGCTACAGCAAGCAGCGTGCCGAGCAGGTCGATTTCAGCGGCGCCTACATTGCCGAGGATTTCAACTTCGTGGTGCTCGACAAGTCCGACATTGCCAAGGTCGACGATCTTGCCGGCCAGCGCATCGGCCTCGTCAAGGGTTCGGTTCTGATCCCGATCACCGAAAAGCGCATTCCCGACGCGCGCGTGCTGTCGTTCGAAACCAGCGCCGCATCCTTCCTTGCGCTGCAACAGGGCAAGGTGAAGGCCACTGTTTACCGGTATTCCGAGGGCAAGGCCGTCGAGCGCAATGCCGGCGCTGAGATCAAGCCGCTGCGGTTTCTCGACGAACCGCTGCTGTCGATGCCATCAGGTTTTGCTTTCCGCAAGGGGGCCCCGGAATTGGTCAAAGCAACCAACACCTTCCTCGCCGAACTTGAAACCTCCGGTGAAGGCCAGAAACTCTATGACAAGTGGTTTGGCAAGGATTCCGAGTTGAAGGCCGAGCGCCGGTTCGAATTCGGCAAGCCGCAGGAAACCTGGTTCAAGGAATAGCCTCAAGCGAAAGCCGTCTGGCGGGCCGCAGTGCCTGCCGGGCCAAACCTCCGATGATGACCGGCATGAAGAGTGAGCGCGGATGCCGGCTGTTCGTTTGAACGGGGCGATGCGCGAGGGTGAGACTGTATCCCATGGGCTATCAACTTGATTTCAGCAAAGTCCTGCAGGGGGATTATCTCGATCTCATCCTGCAGGGTCTGCAGACCACGATGATCCTGTTTGCGATCTCCTGGGTGCTCGGCTTGCTGCTGGCGGTGTTTCTCACCGTCGTTCGTGCGATCGACTTCAAGCCGACGCAGTTTCTGGTCGCCGCCTTCGTGGAATATCACCGCAATGTGCCAATCCTGATCCAGCTGTTCGTCTGGTATTTCGGCTTTGCCGTGGTTCTGCCCGATGCCGTCAACGACTATCTCAACGATATCGGTGCGGAGATCGGTTATGCGATCGTCGCGCTTGCGCTCAACAAGGCCGCCTATATGTCGGAGGATTTCCGCAGCGGTCTTCGCTCGATCCATCCGGCGCAGATGGAGGCCGCCCGTTCGATCGGGCTTACCTATCTCGGTGCTATGCGCTGGGTGATCCTGCCACAGGCTTGGCGGCTGGCGCTTCCGGCGCTGCTCGGCCAGACGCTCATTCTGTTCAAGGGCACAAGCCTTGCGGCCGGCATCGGGGTTGCCGAACTGAGCTACCAGGCGCGTTATGTCGAGGAGCAATCCTTCCGTATTTTCGAAGCCTATGGCCTCGTGACGCTGATCTACATGCTGATCTCATTCGCGATCATGTGGGGCTCCTCGGTCCTGTCCACGCGTTACCGGCTGAGGGTGAAATAATGCTCGAGATCCTGCAGAACTACGGCATCCTCTTGCTGATCGGCGAATTTCCGCACGGCAAGCTCGGCGGCCTGGCCATGACGCTGATCATCTCTTTCGTCAGCCTGATCGTCACCTTTCCCTGCGCCATCCTGATCGCACTTGCGCGCACCGGCAATTCCAAGCGGCTGAAATCTCTCGCCAGTGGGTTCGTCCACTGTGTGCGCGCCATCCCGCTGCTGATGCTGATCTTCTGGGCCTATTTCGCGCTGCCGGTGGCGATCGGCTTTCCCATTGACGCGACCTATACGCTGATCATTGCCATCGTGATCTATCAGACCGCCTATCTCGGTGAGATTATCGCGGCGGGCATCGAAGGGCTGCCGAAAGGCCAGCTGGAGGCTGCGAAGTCGCTTGGCCTCGGCTACATCCCGACGACGTTCAAGGTCGTGCTGCCACAGGCGCTGTTCAACGTCGTTCCCGGCATCGTCAACCAGCTGACAACGATCATCAAGGAATCGTCGCTCGGTTCGATCATTGCCGTGCCCGAGCTGTCCTATGCCATGCTGCAGGTGAACTCGAACGAGGTGACCAAGCCGCTGCAGATCTTCGGCATCCTGGCCGCCACCTATTTCGTCCTCTGCTTTGCGCTCAGCCAGGCTACCGGCCTGCTTGAAAGGCGCATCGCCAACCGCCGCACCGGGCGGGTTATCGTGGAGGCCGTGGCATGATCGAGTTCCAGAACGTTTCCAAATGGTATGGCGCCCTTCAGGTCATCCACGACATCAGCGCCACCGTCGAAAAGGGCACGACCATCGTGCTGTGCGGCCCGTCCGGTTCCGGCAAATCGACCTTGGTGCGTACCGTCAACAGGCTGGAGCCGATCCAGAAGGGCCTGATCACGCTTGCGGGCAGGGACATCCACGCAAAATCCGTCAACGTCAACGCGCTGAGAACCGGCATCGGCTTCGTCTTCCAGCAGTTCAACCTGTTCCCGCATCTCTCCGTCATCGACAATGTCATGCTGCCACTGCGCCGCCTGCGCGGGCAATCGCGAAAGCAGGCCTTGGCGCCGGCCATGCTGATGCTGGAGCGCGTGGGCCTCGCCGACAAGGCAGCCTCCCTGCCGGCAGACATTTCCGGCGGCCAGTCGCAACGCGTGGCGATTGCCCGGTCGCTGATCCTGAAGCCCGACGTGCTGATCCTCGATGAACCGACCAGCGCGCTCGACCCGGAAATGGTCAGCGAGGTGCTGAAACTTCTCAAGGAGCTGTCCGGCGGCGGCATCACCATGATGTGCGTCACCCACGAAATGGGCTTCGCGCGTGAGGTCGCCGATCGCATCTGGTTCCTGAAGAAGGGCCGGCTGACCTTCGATGCGCCCCCGGACCTGTTTTTCTCAAAGGACACGCACCCCGACGTTCAGGGGTTCATGTCCGCCATTCACCGCCACCACTGACATCAAAAATCGATACGGAGATCACCATGATCCACATCAAGCAGGTTCCAGAGCGCCCGAGCAAGGACGACATCGCCGCATTGGCACCGTTCTCACCGGCCACCATCCATGAGGCGCAGGGTCGTCGCGGCGCGCTGTCGTCGCGCATCAAGCCGGTCGATTACCGGATGAAGTTGTGTGGTCCGGCGTTCACCGTGAAAAGCGCCCCGCGTGACAACATCATGCTGCAACTTGCCATCAACTATGCCAATCCGGGCGATATCATCGTTGTCTCCGGCGGCGAATACGAGGAGGCCGGCTCGTTCGGCGACGTTCTCGCCAATGCCTGCCTCGCCAAGGGCATCGGCGGCCTCGTCACCGATACCGGCGTACGCGATACCATGCAGTTGCGTGACCTCGGCTTCCCGGTGTTTTCGCTCAGCGTCTGCATCAAGGGCACGGTCAAGGAAACGCTGACATCCGTCAACGATCCGATCATCGTCGGCGACGAACTGATCTACCCCGGTGACATCATCGTTGGCGATGCCGATGGTCTGGTCGTCGTGCGCCGCGCAGAGGCACAGGAGGTCGCAAAGCTGTCGCAGGCCCGCGAAGATGCCGAAGCCGGCTTCATCGCCGCCTACAAGGCCGGCAAGTCGGTAATCGAGGTCAGCAATCTCGAGCCGGTGCTGAAAGCCAAGGGCTTCAAGTCCGACATCTGACTCCATCCGAGAAGACGAGAACGCGTCAGGCCTCCTGGTTTGCCGGCGCGTTCTCGGCCATCCGCGTGGCGCAAAGCGTCGCCGGCACTGTGAGCCCCTTTTTCCCCAATTCCCCGCTGCGCAAACGGCGGGTCGAGAGAGACCCGGAAAAGCGCTCCATCAAAACTTCGTCTGACCCCATTGCCCAAGCACTGATGTACTCAGAATGGCGCCTGACGCTGTCTCTGCCAGCGGAAATACCGGCGGCCTTGTGCATGGGTGACGTATGGACCTCTCGAAAATCAAGACGTTGATCGACTTCGTCGGCCAATCGAACATCACCGAACTCACGGTCACCCAAAAAGACACGACCGTGCGGATCTTTCGCAACGGCAGTCCCGCAGAGGTGAAGCCTGCTGCCGGCCCGACCAAAAACTTAGCCAATACAAATACGTCTGTATCCTCGCCGATCTTCGGCCTGCTGCACACGGCGCCGGCACCCGGTGAAAAGGCCTTTGTGGCGCTCGGCGATGCCGTCGTGGCCGGCCAGACCCTGTTTATCGTCGAGGCAATGAAGGTGTTCAACAGCATTGCCGCGCCGCGCGCCGGGCGCATCGTCAGCCTGCTCGCCGCCGATGGCGCGGAAGTCGAGGTTGGTGATCTTCTGGCGGAGATCGCCTGATGTCGCAGGTTGCGCGCGAAAACACCGACAGCAAGCTCGGTTTCGACACTGTTCTGATTGCCAACCGCGGCGAAATCGCCCTGCGCATCCTGAAAGCCTGCAAGGAACTCGGGCTGAAGACGGTGATGGTCTGTTCCGAGGCCGACCGGCAGGCAAGTTATGGTGAACTTGCCGACACATTCCTCTGCATCGGACCTTCCAGCGCCGGCAAAAGCTATCTCAACAAGGATGCGATCCTGCTCGCAGCACGCATGACCGGCGCCGGCGCGGTGCATCCGGGTTACGGGTTTCTGTCCGAGAACGCCGCATTTTCCAAAGCCGTGGAAGATGCCGGCATGGTGTTCATTGGCCCGACGGCGCAGTCGATTGCGACGATGGGCGACAAGATCGCCGCAAAGACCGCGATGATCGCAGCCGGCGTGCCCTGCGTGCCCGGGCCGGATTCCGAACTGCCCGAAGACCGGGCTGCGGTCGAGGCCATCGCTGCCGGCATCGGCTATCCGGTCATCGTCAAGGCGGCCGGTGGCGGGGGCGGGCGCGGCATGCGCGTGGTGTCGGACGCAAGCGCCCTGCATGAATCGGTTTCGACGACGCGCGAGGAAGCCCGCCAAGCCTTCGGCACGCCTGCGCTCTACATGGAAAAATTCCTGCAACATCCGCGTCACGTCGAAATCCAGGTTCTGTGCGATGTCCATGGCAACGCCGTCTGGCTCGGCCACCGCGATTGCTCGATGCAGCGCCGGCATCAGAAGGTCATCGAGGAAGCGCCTGCGCCGGGCATTCCGCGTGAGATCATCGGGCCTGTCGCGGATGCCTGCGTCACGGCCTGCCAGCAGATCGGCTATCGTGGCGTTGGCACGTTCGAGTTCCTCTACGAGGACGGCGGGTTTTATTTCATCGAGATGAACACCCGCCTGCAGGTCGAACATCCGGTGACGGAAATGACCAGCGGCATCGACATCGTGCAGGCGCAGATCAGGGCGGCTCAGGGCATTCCGCTGACGCTATCACAAAATGATGTCGTGACCGAAGGCCACGCCTTCGAATGCCGGATCAATGCCGAAGACCCGGACACGTTTCTGGCGTCTGCCGGCACGATCACCGGTCTGCAACTTCCCTCCGGCCCCGGCATCCGCGTCGATACCCATGTGCATGCCGGCTACAAGGTGCCACCCTATTACGACTCTCTGATCGGCAAGCTGATCGTTCACGCGCCGACCCGCATGCAAGCAATTGTCCTGATGCGGACAGCGCTGGTGCACACGCAGATCGAGGGCATTTCCACCAATCTGCCGCTCTTGCGATCGCTCTTCAAGGACGAAGGTTTTGCAGCCGGCGGTACGGACATTCACTATCTCGAAAAATGGCTGAAGCGGCGGAGCCTTTGATGACCGATCTCAATCTCAGTGATCCCGCCGTCATCGCCGCAATTTCCGAAGCCCTGACGAAGGCCGGCGTCGATGGCATCGAGATCGAGCACGACAGGCAGAAGCTACGCATCGTGGTCGAACATAACGGCGTTGTTTCGGTACTGGCTCCCGCGGCAGGACGTGCGCAAACCAGTCTCGCAAAAGCGCCACTGGCCGGCATGTTTCAGGCGGTTGAAGGTCCGTTGCCCCGTCATGTCGTGGCAGGCGAAAATCTCGGATTTGTCCGGGTCGGCCCGATCCTGCTGCCGGTCAAGGCCGCCAAAACTGGCGTCCTGATCCGCGCTCTGGCCGAGCACAATGCACTTCTCGGCTATGGCGATCCCCTCTTCGAAATCGAGCTGAATTCATGAATTCCGCATCGCATTCCGTGACCAGGTCGACGCTCGGCTCTCCTCTCGTGCGGGAGCGGGTCCATATCTCGCCGATCGGCAGCCGCGCCTTCCTTATCGAAGCGCCGGGTGGTTTCGATCTGGCGACACAGCGCCGGATCTGGGCACTGACGCAAGATGTCGGCCATTGGGACGACGTCATCGAGACCGTGCCCGGTATGACCAACCTGCTGGCGATCTTCAGGGCTGTCCCGGAGGATCCGCAGTCCGTGGTGGCACGGCTTTCCGATGCGTGGGATCTTGCACAAAGCGTGGATCTCCAGGGCAAAACGATCGAGATTGCGGTGACCTATGGCGGTGAGCACGCGATCGATCTCGGCTCGCTCTGCGATCTTTCCGGCCTCAGCGATCGGGAAATTATTCGCATCCATCACGAGGGCACCTATACCGTGTTTGCACTCGGCAGTGCCCCGGGTTTCGGTTACCTGCATGGGCTTGATCCGCGCATTCACATGCCGCGCAAGACCGTGCCGTCGCTGAAGATGGAAAAGGGATGCGTCACCATCGGCGGCATGCAGACCGGCGTTGCCGTGCTCACCGGCCCGAATGGCTGGAACTCGATCGGCTTTGCCGACCTGCCGATGTTTGACCCGACTGCTGCAACGCCTGCCATCATGGCACCCGGCGATATCGTGCGTTTTATCCCGGAAAGGATCGAGCTGTGATCGAGGTGATCGACACCGGGCCGCTGAACACCATCCAGGATCTCGGCCGCACGGGGTTTCGCGACATCGGCGTGACCGTCAGCGGTGCGATGGATCCACTGGCCTTGAAAGTGGCCAATCTTCTGGTCGGGAATGAAGAGGGGGCTGCGGGCATCGAACTGCAGACGTTTCCGTTCCGGGTTCGTTTTCGAAGACAGATCGCCGTTGCCGTCACCGGCGGCGGCAATGCCACGCTGGATGGCGTTGCCATGCCGCCCTGGTGGGTCCAGACGGCGCAGGCCGGTCAAGTCCTTGAAGTGACGCCGGTTGGCGGATCGGCCCGTGGCTATATTGCCTTTGGCGGCGGAGTGGACGTTGAACTCGTGATGGGCTCGCGCAGCACCTCACTGCGGGGTGCCTTCGGCGGCATGGAAGGTCGGGCGCTGAGAAAGGGCGATCTGCTTCCTCTTGGTGATGCGCCGGTCTCCGATTTGGCGATGACCGGCTTCGGTGTCGTTGCCCCGATGCGCGAAATGGCCTCGCTGTTTCCCGTGGCGCAGGATGGCACGGTGCTGATCCGGGCGCTGCCCGCCGGCGAGCACGACCTGTTCGGCACCGATGCAGAGCGGTTCTGGCGCCAGACATGGAAAATTTCCGCCCAGAGCGACCGCACCGGATACCGGCTTGCCGGCGATCCCATCCACCCGGTAGCGCCGGTCGAGATGCGCTCGCACGGCATTGTTGCCGGCGTCGTGCAGGTGCCGCCGGCCGGTGAGCCGATCATCCAGATGAGTGACGCCAATACCGCCGGCGGCTATCCGAAGATCGCCGGCATCGTTGAGGCAGATCTGTGGCGGCTTGGCCAGGCACGCGCCGGCAGCCGCCTGCGTTTTGTGCGCTCCAGCCATGCCGAGGCGCGGGCCCTCGACAAGGCCATGACCGATTATCTCGACGATATCAGGGCGACATCGCAGATGGTCGCGCGTGCCCTGAAGGCCATTGCCGGCCATTGAAATCCGGGGAGAGCGTGATGAAGATCGACTTGAATTCCGACATGGGCGAGGGCTTTGGTCCCTATCGCCTGTGTGATGATGAAGCGATGATGAAGGTGGTTTCCTCGGCCAATATCGCCTGCGGTTTCCATGCCGGCGATCCGGACACGATGGCGCGCATGGTGCGGCTGGCCAAAGCCAATGGCGTTGGCATCGGTGCGCATCCGGGCCTGCCGGACAGGCAGGGTTTCGGCCGAAGGGAAATGCCCTTCTCCAATGACGAACTGCGCCAGCAGATGCTCTATCAGCTGGGTGCGCTCACAGCCATTGCGAAGGCCGAACAGGTGCCGGTGGCCCATGTCAGCTTTCATGCGGCCATGGGCAACATGGTCAACCGTGATCCCATTCTTGCCGACCTGATGATGGATGCGATCCGCACCATCGACCCGGGCCTCATCGTGTTTGCCATGCCCGGCAGCATCATTGCCGATGCGGCTGCCCGAGCCGGCTTGAAATTGCTGCTGCTTTTTCTGGCCGATCGCGCCTATGACGGGGAGGGCAGGCTTGTTGCCCGCGGTCTGCCGGGTGCCGTTATCAAGCAGGAAGAGGCCCTGCGCGCCCGCGTCCGGCAGTTCCTCAAGGACGGAACGGTGACCACCATCGAAGGCGCGACGCTTGCCGTGCCGGCCCGGTCCATTCTCGTCCACAGCGATACACCCGGATCGCTCGAGCTTGCGCGGATCGTTCGCAGCGAGATCGAGGCGACAGGGGCGGTTCTCGCCCCGGCCTCTCAGATCGTCGCTTAGGCCCTCGTATCCATCCTTTTATTCAACGCGACCGAAAGCCAAGTCCGATGCCAACAATCGCCGATCGTCTCAAGAACGTCTCCATTTCCGCTTCCGCCGCAATGACGCAGCGCGCGCGCGATCTCGCCGCGCAGGGCGTCAACGTCATCAGCCTGTCGGCCGGCGAGCCGGATTTTGCCACGCCGTCGAATGCCATAGAGGCCGCCCATGCCGCAGCGCTTGCCGGCGACACCAAATATCCGTCGATGGACGGCACGCCGGCCCTGAAGGCTGCGATCTCGCGCAAGTTCAAGCGCGACAACAATCTCGATTATGATGCAAGCCAGATCATCGTCTCCGGCGGCGGCAAGCAGGTGATCTTCAACGCCATGCTGGCGACGGTCAATCCGGGCGATGAAGTGGTGATCCCGACGCCCTCGTGGATCAGCTATGCAGACATCGTCAAGTTTGCAGGCGGCATTCCCGTGCCTGTTGCCTGCCCGCAGCAGGCGGGTTTCAAGCTGCGCGCCGAAGATCTCGAAGCAGCGATTACCCCGCGCACCAAATGGCTGTTCCTCAACTTTCCCAACAACCCGACGGGTGCTGCCTGCTCGCGTGAGGAGATGAAGGCGATTGCCGATGTCATGCTGCGCCATCCGCACGTCTTGATCATGACCGACGACATCTACGAACACCTGATCTACGATGATTTCGAATTCTGCACGATCGCCGAGGTGGAGCCGCGTCTTTATGACCGCGTTTTGACCATGAACGGCGCCTCGAAAGCCTATGCGATGACCGGTTGGCGGCTCGGCTTCTGCGGCGGTCCGAAGGATCTCATTTCGGCGATCAGCAATGTCAACGGCCAGAACGGCGGCGGCACGGCAACCGTTGTGCAGGCAGCAGCCGTCGCCGTGCTTGACGGTCCGCAGGATCTTTTGAAGGAGCGCGCCGCCATCTACAAGCAGCGCCGCGATTTCGTGCTGTCGCAACTTGCCGGGATCGATGGCCTGCGTTGCCACAAACCGGAAGGCGCCTTCTATATTTTCCCGAACATGTCCGGCCTCATCGGCAAAACCTCGAAGGCCGGCCACAAGATCGAGACCGATACGGACTTTGTCATGGCGCTGGTCAACGAACATCATGTCGCAACCGTGCAGGGAGCAGCCTATGGCATGAGCCCGTTCTTCCGGATTTCCTACGCCACAAGCATGGAAAAGCTGACCGAGGCCTGTGCCCGCATCAGCCAGTTCTGCTCCGAACTGCGCTAAACGCTGCTATTGGCCGCGCGGCACCTTCAGGCGCGCGGTCAGTTCCAGCAGGATGTCGCGCACCGCAATGGCCGGTTCTGACAGCGACACACCGTCGGCCACACACAAGGACAGCGTCTCGTCAATCCGCGGCGAGACCATGCGGCAGATCAGCGGCTCGCCGGACTCGGTCAGGATACGGTCGGCAATCGCCCTGGGCATGATCGTCGCGCCAAGCCCGGCACTCACGGCCCGCGTCAAGGTCCGAACGATTTCGACCTCACCCACCACTTTCAGATTAACCCGGCTGCGGGTGAAGGCCGTATCAACCGCGCGCCTGACGAAATTATAGGCCGGCGGCATCAGCAGCGGCAGACCATCGAGTGCGGAGACGTTGATCGGCTTGTCACCGGCCTCGATGGCAAAATCGGGATGCGCAACGAGAAAGAATTCCTCGCTGAGGATCGGCTCGAACTTGACGCCCTTGATCGGACCGGTTCCATGGATCAGCGCCATTTCCAGCCGGCCGGTCATGATCATCTGGCTATAGGTCTGGCCGACGCTTTCCGTGAGGTGGAGCAGGATGCCCGGATGGCGCTTGCGGGTTTCGGCAAGCAGGTCGACCGATAACGTCGCTGCGCTGCTGAACGGCACCAGACCCACCGAGACGCGGCCTGCCAGTGAATTTCCAGCGGCCGAAGCGTCCGCCTGAGCCTGTTCCATCTGCCGCAGGATGATCTGCGCGTGGCGGTAAACGGCATGTCCGGCATCCGTCATACTGACGCCCTGCTGGCTGCGCAGCAGGAGTTTTTGGCCGAAATGTTCCTCGAGGGCGACGATCTGCTGGCTGAGAGCCGGCTGCGCGACATGCAGGATATCTGCGGCACGCGTAATGCTGCCGGTGTCAACAATAACGATAAAGGATCTAAGCCGTCTGATATCCATCGCGCTGCAGTCTGCCGTTCCATATAGCTCACTGGCCGGAATCGCCGTTACGTCTTCGCTTAAGTTAAAATCAACATATTTCAAATGCTTACGAATGCTATGGGATTTTTCTGCAAAAATAACGGTCATTTTTGCGGTGCGACTGCACAACTCTTCGCCGCCATAAGGCTTGCTTATCGCTCCAAAGATAATCGGTCTTATTCAGGCTGCGCAAGTTCCAGTAGGGTACTAAAAACAGACGGGGAATAAGAATGTCATTTTCCGATTACAGGACCGCATTGGTCACCGGAGCGTCGTCCGGAATTGGCGCTGCTGTCGTTGAACGCTTGCGCCGGGAGAATATCGAGGTCCACGCTCTCGCCCGCAGCGCAGAGCCGCTGCAGAAATTGGCGGAAAAGACCGGCTGCATCCCGCACGCGATTGATGTGACCGACCGCGCGGCACTGGCAGAACTTGCCGGCCGCATCGAATTCGACATCCTCGTCAACAATGCCGGTGTCGACCGCCCGAAGAAATTTCTCGAAGCCGACGAGGGCGATATCGACCTCATCGTCGACGTCAACCTGCGCGCCGTTCTGCATCTCTGCCGCATGGTCGTGCCGGGCATGGTGGCACGCGACAACGGTCACGTCATCAACATCTCGTCGATCGCCGGCGCTTATAATTTCGGCGGCAATTCCTCCTATCACGCCACCAAGGCGGCGGTCAGCATGCTCTCCAACCAGCTGCGCATCGATGCCTTCGGCAAGCGGGTTCGCGTGACAGAGATCTGCCCGGGTCGCGTCGCCACCGATATCTTCACCCATGTCCATGGCAACGACCCGTCGATCCGTGAACGCTTCATCGATGGTTTCGAGTTGCCGGAAGCCTCCGACATTGCTGACGCGATCGCCTATGCCATTGGCGCACCGATCGCCGTCAATATCGGCCATATGGAAATTACCCCGACGCTCCAGGTGATGGGCGGCCTGCAGACGGCGCGGCCGGAAACGCCACGCGACACATCCGCGGTCTCAAAGCCGTGAGCGGGTTCGATCTCTCGGCAATCCTGACCAATCCCGAGTATATCTCGATGCTTCTCCACGGCATCGAGATGACTTTCGTGATTGCGATCGGTTCCTGGCTGCTGGCAATGGCGCTGGCGATCCTGCTTCTGGCCCTGCGGTTTTCGCCCGGTCGTTTCGGCAACGCATTTGTCGCAGGTTACGTCTCCTACCACCGCAATGTGCCGACGCTTGTGCAACTGATGCTCTGGTATTTCGGCATTTTCACGCTGATGCCGGATTGGCTGACCTCTTGGCTGGCCGGCCACAATGCCGAGGCGATCTTTGCCGTCATCGGGCTTGGTTTGTGCCAGGCGGCCTATTTCAGCGAGGACCTCCGGTCCGGCCTGCGCGCCGTTAGTCCCGGGCAGATGGAAGCGGCAAGGGCGCTCGGCCATGGTTATCTGTCGGCCATGCGCTTTGTGATGATGCCGCAGGGGGTGCGCAATGCGCTGCCGCCGCTGATCAACCATAGCGTCTCCCTGTTCAAGAACAGCAGCCTGGGCATAGTCATCGGTGCCTCGGAACTGACGCATGCGGTGAAGGAAGTCGAGAATCTCAGCTTCCGCACCTTCGAGATCTATCTGATCGGCACCGTCCTCTACCTGTTCTTCTCGCTCATCATCATGGGCCTCGGCGCTTTCCTGTCGATGCGCGCAGATCCTGTCCAGAGGGCACGGGCATGATCCACGACATGATTGCGATTTTCCAGGACTACTGGCTGCTGCTGTTGATCGGCCAATATCCCAATGGTCCGCTCGGCGGTCTTGCCAATACGCTGATCCTGTCGGCGCTCAGCATCGCGCTCGCCTTTCCGGTCAGCATCCTGATGGCGCTGGCACGGATTTCCAAATGGCGCCTGCTGCGCTGGCCGGTGACCGTGCTGGTCTATGTGACGCGCGGCGTGCCGCTGCTGATGCTGATCCTGTGGAGCTATTTTTTGGTGCCGCTCGTCACCGGAGCCGATGTGCCGAGTTTCGTCACCATGCTGACGACGCTGGTCATCTACCAGGGTGCCTTCCTCAGTGAAGTGGTGCGGGCGGGCATCGTGTCCTTGGGCCATGGCCAGATGGATGCGGCAAAGGCGCTCGGTCACAGCTATCTGGGAGCAATGCGCTACATCATCCTGCCGCAGGCGCTCTACAACATGATCCCGAGCATCCTCTCAACCTTTGTGTCGACTATCAAGGACACGACGCTGGGTTACGTGATCAACGTTCCGGACCTGACGTTTGCGGCCAGCCAGGTCAACAACCAGCTGCTGACCCAGCCCTTCCAGGTTTTTCTCATTCTGGCGATTATCTATTACGCGATCTGCTGGAGCATCACTTTCCTCGCCAATCGCCTGGAGCGCCGGATCACCCGCAAGCGCGCAGGTCTCGGGGGAGGCCGCGCTGCTGAAGCCCTGGCCATGCCCGCCAAAATCGCATCGGAGCAGCTATGACAGGCACAGCATCGCCGCAGGATCCAACTGCGATCCGGATTTCCAAGGTTTCCAAGACATACGGCACCTATCAGGTTCTCAAGGAGATCGATGCCGAGGTCGCTCGTGGTGAAGTGGTGGTCGTTTGTGGCCCCTCGGGGTCCGGCAAATCGACGCTGATCCGCACCATCAACCGGCTGGAAGAGATCAACAGCGGCTCGATCCTGTTTGATGGGCAGAATATTCATGCGCCGATGAAGACCAGCGCGCTCAACCAACTGCGCAGCCGGATCGGTTTCGTCTTCCAGAGCTTCAACCTGTTTCCGCATCTGTCGGTGGTCGAAAACGTCTCCATGTCGCCGATCCGCGTCAAGGGGGTGCCGGCTCATCAGGCGCATGACAAGGCGCTGCTCCTGCTCGACCGTGTCGGCCTGGCCGACAAGGCCTTTTCCTATCCGGGCCAGCTTTCCGGCGGCCAGCAACAGCGCGTGGCAATTGCCCGCGCCTTGGCCATGGAGCCGCCGGTGATGCTGTTTGACGAGCCGACCAGCGCGCTTGACCCGGAAATGGTTGGCGAAGTGCTGGCGGTGATGAAGAGCCTTGCCGCTGAAGGCATGACGATGCTGTGCGTGACCCATGAAATGGGTTTTGCCCGCGATGTTGCCGACCGCATCTGGTTTATCGACGCCGGCCGTATCCTCGAAATGGCGACGCCGGAAGAGTTTTTCAGCAATCCCAAACATCCGCGAGCGCAACGCTTCCTCGCAGACCTCAGACACTAGAACTTCAATAATAATCAAAGGAGAACAGCATGAACATGAAATGCATCAGTCTCGGCCTTGCCCTTGCGGCAGCAGCTTCGGTTGCTCCTGCCCATGCCGACCAGCTTGCCGACATCCTGTCGAACAAGACACTGCGTTGCGCCACTTTCGCTGACGTTCCGCCGTTTGCCGCGCCGGACCCGAAGACCCGCGAAATGGCCGGTTTCGACGTCGACCTCTGCAATGCTATCGCCAAGCAGCTCGGCGTCAAGGCCGAGGTCAAGCCCGTCTCCGTGGAAGCGCGCGTTCCCGAAGTCAAGCTCGGCCGCGTCGACATTACCGTTGCCAACCTTGCCTATACGCTCAGCCGCGCCGAACAGATCCAGTTCAGCGATCCCTATTATCTCGCCAAGGAAATGCTGATCGTTCCGGACGAGGACCCCGGCAAGTCAAAGGCCGATTTCGCCGGACAGCGTATTGCCTCCACCAAGGGCTCGACATCGGAAATGTCGATCAAGCTCAACAAGTCCGAACCGCTGACCTTCCAGGACACAGCGTCCGCCTATCTCGCCGTACAGCAGGGCAAGGCCCGCGGCATGGTCGCCAACACGATGACGACGACCAAGTTCGTCAACGAGTCGCAGACCAAGGGCAAGAAAATGCGGATGATCCAGGATCCGATGCTGTTCCAGCCGATCGGCATCGGCATGGCCAAGGATCAGCCGGCGCTGACCGCCAAGATCAACGACGTGCTGCACACGCTCGATACATCAGGCGAACTTGGCAAGATCTGGGACAAGTGGCTCGGCCCGGACACCGAGTACAAGATCGTCCGCAACGACAAGGTCGTTCCTCTGAGCGAGCTGAAATTCGATCCAATTCCCTGATTTCGTTGGGGGACTAGGCCGGATCCTTAGTAGTTGAAGGGCGCAGGTTTCTGCGTCCTTTTCTAGTGTTAAACCAATTCCCGGGTGCGATGCACTTCTGTGCGGTGATGTCACGGTAGCGCCTTGTGAGGAGCGGCTGCGGTAGACGCATATGCATGAACACCTCGCCATCAACTAAAAGCGGCATCGCTTCCCACCCCAGATCATCGCCCATGCCGCATGGCTCTACTTTCGGTTTCCGCTCAGTCTGCGCATGGTCGAGGATATGCTGGCAGCTCGTGGGGTTATCGTCTCTCATCAGACCGTGCGACTCTGGGCTGAGAAATTCGGCAGGCACTTCGCCAATGATATCCGGAAGCGATCGACCGACTAGCTCGGCGAAAAATGGCACCTTGACGAGGTGGTAATCACGATCTCCGGCAAGAAAGCTGGCTTTGGCGCGCAGTCGATCAGGACGGTTTTGTCCTCGACGTTCTCCGCATGAAGCCAACGGAGAATCTTCGCAAGCTTTGCCTGATGCAGTGCCGGCATGACCAACCTGCCCCGCAAGCCGACCACAAAACCGTCGAACGGTATCTGAGTTCAGTGCAGAACGCGCCATGGTCATGTCCGCTGGGAGACGGCTGAACCGGCCAGGATCACATCCACGCCAGCTGCGGCAAGTGCGGTAGCCATTTCCAGAGTGGGAGGGCTGTCAGTGACCAGTCGCGTCACCTCTGTCAGGCCCGCCACCTCGAAGACGGCCGGACGACCAAGTTTGTCATGATCGGCCAGAACGGTTACGCTCTGCGCCTGTGCAATCATGGCGCGTGCCATCTCGGTTTCCCGCAGGTCGTAGTCCATAATGGCGCTGGTGGTGATCGCACCGACGGTCAGAACGACGTGCTCGGCTTTGAAAAAAGCGGTCTGCGCGATTGCCATCGCCCCCAAAGTCTCACGGCCTTCTGCGGCCACTTCGCCGCCGACTAAATAGACTCGGTGGCGCATCTGCGCCTTTGCCAGAATCCGGGCGATCTGCGGAGAATTGGTAATCACCGTCATGTTGCGCCGCCTTGCCAGAGCCTCCGCAAAGGCGATCGTGGTCGAACCAGTGTCGATAAACAGCACTGAGCCCTCGGCGAACAGGGATGCGGCCTGTCGGGCGATGGCGGCTTTTTCCGCCTTCCGTTCATTCATGCGCGCGTCGAACTCGCTCTCGTATAAGGAGGCCTCCTTGAATTTCAGGGCGCGCGCGCCGCCATGAAATTTTCGGATGTGGCCGCCGATGTCGAGATCGGAGAGATCCCGCCTGACCGTCTCGCGCGAGGCGCCAAAGCGTTCGGCCAGGTCCTCGACGGTGACTTCGCCGATTTCTTCGAGAACCCGAAGAATTGCCTCACGTCTGGCTGCCGGTCTCATCGTCTATCCCTTCATGGTCGCAGGCGCTTGCAGCAACTGCCGTAGCAAGGAGACCGGGTGTTGCAGCTCGATGCCGGTGACATGCCTGGTCTGACATCGGCAGGAAAAGCCCGTGGCCAGGATGGCGTCTACGTCGGGCGCAGTCGCCGCCTTCCAGCTATGGTGAAAAATCTCGTCCGACTTGGCACGATTGACAGTTTCATGCCCCCACATTCCCGCCATGCCGCAGCACCCGGTGGGAGGCATGTGAAGCGAGATGCCGAAACGATCGAAAATAGCGCGCCACTCGGCGGTGACGCCGGTACCGAGAACCCGTTCGCTGCAATGGGGAAGAAGCCGCACTGCCATTTGCGACGTCCGGGCCGGCAGCGCGGCAATCAGCGGCGCGAGCAGTTGCTGCGGCAGCGCCACGGCCGGCGTGTCATCGGGATAATCGGTGCGATAGGAGAGTGTCACCGGCGGCTCGAGCCCCATCAGCGGCACGCCGCTTGCAGCGATCGCCTTGAGGCTGTCCTTTTGCCTTTCCGCCTGGCGGGAAAATCCGGCCAGCCGTCCGAGGACCTTCCGGGCCTTGCCGGAAGGTCGATAAGGGGCCAGCCACAGTTTTTTCTGCAGGTGGGTCACGACGAAGTCGAGATCCGCAACGACCTGCGGCTCGAAAAATTGGGTAAAAGCGTCGGGCACCAAAACCACGTCGATCTTTGGGTCTAGCCCAGCGATATCGGCATGTTTCAGCCAGCGAAGCCCTCGAACCTGTTTCGGCATGCTTGGCAGCGCCGTCAGGCCGATGGCGGACATCAATGCCGCGCCGGGGCCCTCGGTCATCAGATTGAAACCCCAGCGGAATTTCGCGGCAAGCGGAAGCAGGCCTTCCAGATGGGCGAGCGCGGTGTCACGTAAGGACCGGCGATGGCGCCGATAAAAACTGTTGAGAAACAGCGATCGGATGGAGGGTACGTCGACACGCACCGGACATTGGCTGGTACAGGCCCCGCAGCTGAGACAGCCGTCGATCGCCTGCTTGACCTCGATTTCGAACTGCGGATCGGCGCGACCCTCCGGGCCGCCTTGCCGCAACCATTCGCGCACCAGCCCGACCCGCCCCTTCGGCGAATGTCGTCGGTCGCCGGTGACCTTGTAGGAGGGGCACATGACGTCATCAAGGGTGCGGTTGAAACAGGCACCATTGCCGTTGCAGCCGAACGCGGACGCATATTCGATGCGCAGATCGGCCGGCACGGTGCGGTCGTTCTGGCCGCGCAGTGCGACCTCGTCGATCCTCCACAAAGGCCCGTTGTCGGGCGTCGCGATCTTGCCGGGGTTCATCTGGTTGCGCGGATCGAAGGCGGCCTTGATCCGCTGCAGCGACGGGTAGAGCGGGCCAAAAACCTCGGGCACGAATTCGGAGCGGACGCCTTTGCCATGCTCGCCCCAGAGAAGGCCGCCATGGCTGCGCGCCAGCGCTTCGACGGCTTCGGTCACGCGCCGGATCAGCGGTTCCTGGGCGGGATCGGTGAGGTCGATCGCCGGGCGCACATGCAGGACGCCGGCATCGACATGGCCGAACATGCCGTAGGCCAGTCCCTCGCGATCGAGAATCGCCCGGAAACCGGCAATGAAGGGCTCGAGGTTTTCGGGCGGAACGGCGCAGTCTTCGACAAAGGGGATCGGTCGCTTGTCGCCGACGGCGCGTCCTAGCAGGCCAACGGCCGCCTTGCGCAGTCCCCAGACCAGCTCGACCTCGCGGCCGTTGGCAACCGTCATTGCCAGCCGCGCGGGCAGGCCTGCAAGTTGTGTCACCAGCGCTGCAATCCGCTCGGCAAGCGTTGCCGGATCGTCGTCGGTGAATTCGACGATGTTGACCCCTTGCGCACCGGCCTGCGGAAAAAGATGTGCGACGGCAGAAAAGGTCGGCTCCTCGCGCGCCAGGCCGAGCACGCGGCTGTCGATGGTTTCGACCGACGTGGCGCCGAGCACGGCCATTTCGCGCGCATCCCGAAGAGCCGACTGGAAATCGGGGTAGAAGATCAGGATCAGCGAGGCTGCCTTCGGAATGGGCAGGACATTCAGCCTCGCCTGGGCAATCAGTGCCAGCGTGCCTTCCGAACCGCATAGGACCGCCGCTGGATCGATCGTGTCGCCCTCACGGATATGGGCAAGGTCGTATCCCGTCAGCGAACGGTTAAGTTTCGGAAACCGCGCCTCGATCAGCTCCGCCTGGCTGGCCGAGATATCGTCGAGACAAGCGAGAATCTCGCCGGCACGGCCGCTGATCGTCCGGTCGAGCGGCCCCCGGCGGGTTTCCAGGATCTCGCCACCAACCAGCACAGCACGCAGGTTGATGACATGGTTGGACGTCTTGCCGTAGACGCAAGACCCCTGTCCGCAGGCATCGGTGGAGATCATGCCGCCAAGTGTCGCGCGTGACGAGGTCGACAGTTCCGGGGCAAAGAACAGGCCGAGCGGTTTCAGTGCTGCGTTCAGCTGGTCCTTGATGACCCCGGGCTCAACCCGTACCCAGCCTTGTTCAGCGTTGATTTCGAGGATCCCGGTCATGTGGCGCGAACAATCGACCACCAGGCCATTGCCAAGCGACTGGCCGTTGGTGCCCGTGCCGCCGCCGCGTGGGCGCAAAACGATGCCGTGGAAACGCGGCTCGTCGAGCAAACGTGCGATCAGAACGAGATCGTTCTCGTCCATCGGCCAAGCCACGGCATCCGGCAGAAGCTGGTAGATCGAATTGTCCGTCGCCAAAACCACACGGTCCGATGCCGCGACGGTCGCGTCGCCACGGAAACCCTTCGATTTGAGGGTGTCTACGAAGGTGTTGTAATCCGCGGATTGCAGGAGGGCGGGAGACGTCACTTACGTTACCTCGGCACAAGAAATGCGATCACAGCGCCGCATGCGATAATTCATGAGCATCTGAATGTGGGCGATTTGACCCACCGATCTCCGTCA
Organism: Neorhizobium sp. PAMB6630; assembly: GCF_058242775.1. Lineage (NCBI taxonomy): Bacteria > Pseudomonadati > Pseudomonadota > Alphaproteobacteria > Hyphomicrobiales > Rhizobiaceae > Neorhizobium > Neorhizobium sp. PAMB6630. The sequence goes on along the minus strand of NZ_JBZAYV010000002.1, from coordinate 1,467,742 downwards.
CTATCACGATTAATCGGCACACAAAACAACACATTCAGTCAATAAAATGACCGAACGTACAATTTGTTCTCGTCAAACAGCGATGACGACGGTAATCATGGGCGACGTTCTCGGCTGACCGCCACTCGAAGGTGTGGGCTGACAAGGAGACCGCTTTTGGTTGCTTTCGGCAATCCTGTGGACACAGCCATTATCGGTGCCGGTGTCGTCGGCTGTGCCATGGCGCGCCGTTTCTCGTTGGAAGGTGCCAGTGTCGTCGTTCTCGAGCGGGCACCCGACATCCTATCTGGCGCATCGAAAGCCAACAGCGCCATCCTGCACACCGGTTTTGATGCGCCGCCCGGCAGCGTCGAGCTGCAATGCATGCAGGCAGGTTACCACGAGTACATGAAGATCCGCGAGGATTTCAATCTTCCGATCCTCGACACCGGTGCGATGGTTGCCGCCTGGAGTGACAGCGAGGAGGCCCGGCTTCCCGAACTGCTGGAGCAGGCGCTCCGCAACGGAGTTGCCGACGCCAGGCTTCTCAGCCGCGCCGAGGTGGTTGCACGCGAGCCGGCATTGGGTGCCCATGTGCGGGCGGCACTTCTCGTCCCGCGCGAGGTCATCATCGATCCGTGGTCGGCGCCACTCGCCTATGCGATGCAGGCCAAGGCATTGGGCGCGCGGTTTCACTTCAATGCCGGCCTGTTGGCGGCCCGTTTCGATGGCGATCTGTGGCATCTTCAGACGCCCATTGGCACGCTGACTGCCCGCAGCGTCATCAACGCTGCAGGTATTCAGGGCGATAGCGTCGAGCGCATGCTAATCGGCGGCTCGCAGTTTGAGATTCGTCCGCGAAAAGGGCAGTTCGTCGTCTTCGACAAGGCTGCCGCCAAACATCTCCGAACGATCCTGCTGCCGGTGCCGACGGCCCGCACCAAAGGTGTGGTGCTGACCCGAACGATCTTTGGTAACCTGCTGGTCGGACCGACGGCGGAGGAACAGGAAGAGCGCGAGCGCCCCGACGTCACTCGTCCGGAACTCGACATGCTGATCGCCAAGGCCGTCGAGCTGGTGCCAGCATTGGCGCAGGCCCAGGTGACGGCCGTTTATGCCGGCTTGCGACCGGCCTCCGAGGAAAAACACTATCGCCTCCACAGCCTTCCGGAAAAGGGCTATTTCTGCGTCGGCGGCATACGCTCCACCGGGCTGACTGCGGCGCTCGGGATTGCCCGCCATGTCCATGGATTATGGGCGCAAGACCGAACTGCCGGCGGCAAACCGAGCGCGGCGCCGCCGATCTTCCCGCTGCCCAATCTGGCCGAGCACCTGCCGCGTGACTGGCAGGTGCCCGGGCATCACGGCATCGTCTGTCATTGCGAAATGGTGACCGGGCGGGAGATCGAGGCCGCGCTCAGCAGCCCCCTGCCTCCCGGCGATTTTGGCGGGCTGCGGCGGCGCACGCGCTGTGCCATGGGGCGTTGTCAGGGGTTCAACTGTCTAGCCCGTCTGAACAGCCTCACCGAAGGCCGGCTATCGGTGCCGATCGTAGCGGAGGCCGACCGATGAGCGCGGACCCCTACGACGTTGCGATCGTCGGCGGTGGTCCGGCGGGGCTTTCCGCTGCCATCGAATTGAGAGCCCGTGGCGTGGCGAGGGTCGCGCTCTTCGAGCGTGGAGACGAGGCCGGCGGCATCCCCCGACATTGCGGCCATCCGCCTTTCGGCATGCGCGAGTTCGGACGCATCCTTACAGGGCCTGCCTATGCTCGCCGCCTCGTGGCCGCAGCACTGGCTGCTGGCGTCACCATCCTGACGAAACATATGGTCGTCCATACCAGCCCCGGCGGCCGGCTGACAGTTGCAAGCCCCAACGGCATCGAGACGATCCAGGCAGCCCGCATCCTGATCGCCACCGGTGCACGCGAGACCACCCGGGCGCAGTTGCTGGTTCCCGGCCTGCGGCCCCTGGGCGTGATGAATACGGCAGCGCTTCAGGCCTTCATCTACCAGGAAGGGCGGGTGCCGTTTCGACGTCCGCTCATCGTCGGCAGCGAACTGGTGTCATTGTCGGCTGTCCTCACCTGTCGAAGCCATGGCATCCGCCCCATCGCCATGGTGGAGAGTGAACGCGACGTCCAGGCCCGGCGGGCATTCTTTGCCTTGCCCCGTTTGCTTCGCGTGCCCGTCATGACAGGCGCGCAGATCCTTGCCATCGAAGGTCATCCGCGGGTGACCTCAGTGCGGTTGCGGCTGGCCGACGGCACGGAGACGCTATTGGCGTGCGATGGCGTGATCTTTTCCGGCTGCTTCGTTCCGGAGGCGGCTCTGCCGGAAGCGAGCGCTCTCGCGCTCGATCCGGCAACCGGTGGCCCGGAAATCGACCAGCACGGTCGAGGCTCCGATCCCGGCATATTTTTCGCCGGCAACATGGTTCACCCAATCGAGACGGCGGGTCATTGCTGGGCCGAGGGTCGCCGCGTTGCCGGGCTGATTGCCGCTGAACTTGCGGATCGGGCAAAATCTGAACCGAAAGAGACGCCGGGCCGCCGCGTCATTGCCGGCGCCGGCCTGAAGTACGTGGTCCCGCAACGCCTGACGACCGAAGGCACGGGCACCGTACCGGTTTTGAATGTGCGCGCGCTCGGGGCTGCCAACGGGCAATTGATCCTGTCGAATGGCAGCGGCACCATACTGCGATCACAAAGCATCAACGTCGCACCGCAGAAACCAATCCGCTTTTCCCTGGCTGGGCTGGACCTTGCTGGCGAGAGCAGCGATCTTAGATTGCGACTGGAGCCGAAGGCATGAGCATTTTCCTGGCCCTCGATCAGGGTACCACCTCAACGCGCGCCCTCAAGGTCGCAGCAGACGGTACGGCCAGCATCGTCTTTTCCGCGGCGCATGCGCAGCATTTCTCCGGTACGGATCGGGTCGAACACGAGCCTGAGGAACTACTCGCCAATCTGCGCGCGGCGCTCCTCGCCGCGGGCGAAGTCACCGCGATCGGTCTGTCCAATCAGGGTGAAAGCTGCCTTGCCTGGGATGCGATCGATGGAAGACCGCTCTCGCCCGTCATCGTCTGGCAGGACCGCCGGACGGCGGCGCAGGTCGCCGCCCTTTCCCCTGTGCAAGCCGAGATCATGGCGCTGTCCGGCCTTCCGCTCAGCCCCTATTTTTCCGCCGCAAAACTGGCCTGGCTCTTGGAGAACAATGACGACGTCAAGGAGGCGCGGCGTGCCGGAAGACTGATGCTCGGCACCACCGATGCGTTTTTCCTGCAGCGGCTTACCGGACGCGCGGCAACCGACATCACCACGGCCTCGCGCACGTCCCTGATGAATATGGCAACCGGCGAGTGGGACAGCAGGCTCTGCCAACTTTTCGGCGTTCCGATCGAATGCCTGCCGCCCATTCTGCCGACCGTCGGCGATTTCGGAGACATTGACGGCACACCGCTGACGGCATCGGTGGTGGATCAGCAGGCGGCCCTTTACGGTCATGGCTGCCGGGTCGCAGGTGACACCAAGATTACCTTCGGCACCGGCGCTTTCGCGCTGTCGCTCACCGGCCCGAACCGGCGACGGGCTGGCCAGACCGGACTGCTGCCGACGGTTGCCTGGTCGATCCGTGGCGAAACCAGTTATGCGACAGACGGTGGCGTCCATGCCGCTGGTGCCGCGATCAACTGGGCTCAGAGAATAGGGCTTCTGAACGAACCGGCCGAACTCAATGCCTTTGCAGCAGGCCCGGCCATCGACCGCGGCCTGGCCTTCGTGCCGGCGCTGGCCGGTCTCGGGAGCCCGCATTGGGATGACAGCGCCGCCGGGCTTTTCATCGGCATGACAGGGGCAACGACCCGCCAAGACATGCAGCAGGCGCTGATCGAAGGCATTGCGTTACGAGCCAGCGAAATCGTCGTGGCCATGGCGTCAGATGCGCCGATCACACGGATATCGGTGGATGGCGGCGTCAGCCGTTCGCGTTATCTGTGCCAATTTCTTGCCGACACGACGGGGTGCACAGTGGTCATCCCCAGTGTCGACGAACTGACCGCCTACGGCACCGCCCAGCTTGCCGCCTGCGCTCTGGGCGAAACGTTGGAGACCCCGCGGCCTTTGCAAACCATTACCCCCGACCCGTGTGATGGGGCAGCGCGGCTCGCGCGGTTTGCGAAAGCGGTTGATCGGTCCAAAGACTGGCACACGTTAGCCGTCGGATAGCTCTGTGGAGATGGCAAGCCGCTTGATGGAATTGCATCGTTCAGGCTGAAAACGCGTCATGCCCTGCCGCTGCAAGCTCCGCACGCCGTGGCCGCTCAGACATGCTGGCCGCCATTGATGTGGATTTCCGCGCCATTGATGTAGGCGGATGTTTCGCTGCAGAGAAAGTGGATTGTCTCGGCCACTTCCCGCGGCGTGCCGAGCCTTTTCATCGGCACACTGGCTTCCACCAGAAGGTCCGTGCCCTCCGACAGGATCGCAGTGTCAATTTCACCCGGTGCGATGGCATTGGCACGAACGCCATGCGGGCCGAACTCATGGGCGATTTCCCGCGTCAAGGCCGCAAGGCCCGCCTTCGAGGCCGCATAGGCAACGCCAGCAAACGGGTGCACCCGCGAGCCGGCAATCGACGTGACGTTGACGATCGATCCTTTCGCAGCCTCCAGTTCGGGCAGAAGCGCCCGCGCGAGCAGGGCGATGGAAACGAGATTGACATTCAGCACCGTCGTCCAGGTGGCGGCGTCGGAACCGATGACGCCGAGGCGGGCGCCACCGGCACCTTTGGGCGAAATGCCCGCATTGTTGACCAGCGCATGCAGCCCCGCGCCATCCAGTCGCTCGCGAACGTCGGCCACCAGCTTGTCGATCTGCGTCAGGTCGGCGAGATCTGCCTGAATATGGCTTTCACGCGCCGAGGGCCAAAGGCACTCCTCCGAAAAAGGTTGGCGTGACACGGTGAGGACACGCCAGCCTTTTTCGAGGAACAGCTTGACCGTTGCATGTCCGATGCCACGGCTTGCACCCGTCAGAAGGATAGAGGGTTGTGTCATGGGACATCTCCTTGGGATGGGGCAGTCGACGTTGTCCTTGCGGTGGTTCGATCATTCAGGGTCAACGGATTTTCTGTCGTGCGGTTTGACCCGCATCAATTCTGGGCAGGCTTTGCCGGCGCCTTGTCCGGCCAGAACCGCACGCCTGGATGGGCCAGTCCGCCACCGAGCGCGGCCACGGTGCCATCAGCGCGCCAGCAGGCGGCACCCGTCATCGTGTCGCCAAAGGCAATGGCGTTCATGCCACCGCCGATATGCGGCATGACTCTAACCTCGTGACCGAGTTCCTCAAGCTTTTCCCGCTGCGGTGCATAGGCCTGCTCGATTTCCACTTCCTGGCCTTGCGTCCAGACCCGCGGCGCTTCGACCGCTTCCTGCAGGCTCATCCCGTGGTCGATCAGGTTGACGATCGCCTGCATGGCCGAGGGAAAGATCCTGAGGCCTCCGGGCAAGCCGAGTGCGAACACCGGTGCGCCATCCTGCATCAGGATCATCGGCGCCATCGATGTCGGCACGCGCTTGCCGGGCACGACGGAGAGAGCGTTGCACGGATGCGGATCGAAATTGCTCATGTAGTTGTTGGGGATGATGCCGGTACCGGGCACCGCCAGGCGTGCGCCGAACAGTCCGTTGATTGTGTGGGTGGCGCTGACGACATTGCCGTCGCGGTCGGCAATGGTGATATGCGTGGTGTCCTGGCTCTCATAGCCCGATGCATAGGCGGCCGGCAGGCTTGCCGCCTGGCGGATCTGGGACCTGCATTCGGCGGCATAGGCCTTCGAGGTCAGCCGCTCGACCGGCACGTCGACAAATGCCGGGTCGCCGGAATGCGCGCGGCGATCCGCAAAGGCAATGCGGATCACCTCGACGAGAAGATGGAGGGAGGCAACGCTGCCGAAACCCAAGCCGGCAACGTCATAGGCTTCCAGCATGTTCAGCATCTGGGTGACATGGACGCCGGACGAGGCCGGCGGCGGCGGTCCGGCAATCTCGAAGCCACGGTAGCTGCCGATGATCGGCTGGCGCTCGATCGCTCGATAGGCGCGCAGATCGGCTTCGGTAACCCAGCCGGCATCATCGCCGCCCGTCTTCATTCTTGCGGCGAGTGCCGCGCCGAGCGCGCCACCATGCAGGGCGGCGGCGCCTTCGCGCTGGATCAGCCGCAGGCTTTCGGCGTAATCGCCCATCAGGAGGCGGTCGCCCGGAGCGGGTGCCGCGCCGCCCGGCATGAGGATCTTGGCGATTTCCGCGTCCTGCGAAAGCTCGCTGGCGGCCTCGCCGATCGCACCGGAAAGGTAGTGGGTAACGGCAAAACCGCGTGAAGCCAGCCTGATCGCCGGTTCTACGACGTCGGCAAAGGGCAGCTTGCCGTAGCGCGCATGCATGTCGCACCAGCCCGCCAGGTTGCCGGGAACGGCAACGGAGGAGGCGCCGATGATGTTGCGGCGCCCCTTGGCATCCATGTAGCGGGCCGGCTCATCCGAGACCGGCTCGTAGATTTCGGGGTGCATGGTCGCGGCTGCCGAAGACAGCGCGTCGATTACCACATGCGGGCCGCCGGCCATGCGGATATGCGAAAGGCCGCCGCCGGCAATGCCGACCATCATCGGTTCCACCACGGTCAGCGCCAGAAGCGACGCGACCGCGGCATCGACCGCATTGCCACCTGCCGCCAACATCTCGAAACCCGCCGCCGAGCCGAGGGGATGGTTTGTTACCACCATTCCGCCAGCACCACTGGCCGGGGATTTTTCGCAGGTGAATGGCAGGCGGGGAGCGGTCATGTCGGTTCTCAATTCGGTAGGTATGGCCGGGCGCAGCAGACTAGCCGGCGAAGATACCCCGGCTAGAAAGCATGGTTCAGATCAGATTGGCCAGAACTTTGGCCGTTGCACCCGAAAGATCGCCGAGCTTGACGCCGGTTTCGCGAACACTGGCCTCGCGCGCCTTGCCGCGGATCTGGATGTCGATGGCTTTCTGTGCCTCCGAGGCAACTTCCTCCGGGGGCAGCACGATGACGCCGCTCTCATCGGCCAAAACGGCATCGCCCGGCATGACGACGGTGTTGCCGACCGATACCGGAACATTGATCGCTCCGCCGAGATCGTAGATGCGCGTGGTGATCGGCGAAATGCCGCGGCACCACATCGGGAAATCTGACTGGACGATCTCTTCAAGGTCCGTGCAGGGGCCGTCGACCACCGCGCCGACGGCGCCCGCGGCCTTGGCACCGACCGTCACGCCGCCGCCCCAGCAGGCGTAACGGTCATCGTGCAGTCGGTCGACAATGACGAAATCGCCCGGCCGGATGAGGCTGAGGATATGGTGCAGCAGCGTGGAGTCCGGTCCGGGGATGGCGATGGTGACGGCGGTGCCGACAACGCGCCGGCCCGGGATCAGCGGCTGGATCTGCCGGTGCAGGAAGCCGAAATGCCGCCAGTGGCCGAGCGTCGCGGTTTCGACCTGCGCCAGCAGGTCCAGGTCCTGCTTGGCGATCTGTGCCGGCATCGGGTTGATTTTGTAAGCCATTTTCGAATCCAATCTGGGGTGTGGAAGTTAGCGGCCAAAGGCCTTGGCGAAACCGACGCTGCGTTCGACGACGAGGACGATTGCAAGCGAAAGGGCGATCATCAAAACCGCCAGCACGGCCACCATGGGATCGGTGCGCTCGTCCACATAACGGTAGAGCGCGACCGGCAGCGTCTGCAGCCGCGGCCCGACGATGAACAGCGACAGCACGATCTCGTCGAAAGACAGGATGAGCGCGATGGCGCTGGAGGCGATCACGCCGGGCGTCAGCCGCGGCAGGGTGATCTGCATGAAGACCTGAAACGGACGGGCGCCGAGCGTCATCGCCGCCTCGTCGACATCGGTGCCGAGATTGCTCAGCGACGTCTGCAGGATGCGGATGCTGAAGGGCAGCGTCATCACCAGATGCGCCAGCACCAGGCCGGGATAGGTTGCCACCAGTCCGGCCGGCGTGAACACCATCAGGATGCCAAGGCCCAGCATCATCGCCGGTAAAACGAGCGGCGCGATGACCAGGCTGCGGATCAGGGCGCGGCCGGGAAAGTCCAGACGCACCAACGCATAGGCGGCCGGTAGCCCAAGAGCGAGGCTGAGCGCCGCAACGATCACTGCGATGATGGCGCTGTTGCGGAAGCCCTGCATGAAGCTGGTATTGCCGAGCACTGTTCCATACCATTTCAGGCTCCAGCCCGAAGGCGGGAAGGACAGGTAGCTGTCGGCGCTGAACGAGATGACGAGGATGATCGCCATCGGCATGAAGACGATGCAGAAGACCAGCGTGACATAGGTGCGAGAGATGAAGGAGAGGAATTTCGTCATGCCTGTGTCCTCCGGGTCAGCAGTCGCAGCACGAGGCCGGTCAATCCCATGGCGAGGACGAAAAACGCCAGCATGAGGAAGGACAGCGCCGCCGCCGTCGGCCAGTCGAGCGAAACGAGGGCAAGGTCGTAAACCTCGGTTGCCAGCAGAAACACACGGCCTCCGCCCAGCAGGGACGGTGTGATGAAAGACGAGACGCACAGCACGAAGCCGATCGTCAGTCCGGCAAGGATGGCCGGCAAGCTGAGTGGCAGCGTGACGTGCCAAAAGACCTTCTGGGGTGGTGCGCCGAGCGACATGGCGGCATCGTCGAGCCGTCTGTCGAGTTTGCCGAGCCCGGCCGCGATGGTCAGAAACATGTAGGGCATGATGCTTTCAGACAGGCCGATGATCACACCCGAATAATTGTTGACCATCCGCAACGGCTCGCTGATCAGTCCCAGTACCCGCAGCAGGTGATTGACGGGTCCGGCATCTCCCAGGGTCACCAGCCAGCCGAACGACCGCACCACAGCCGAGATCAGCAGCGGCGAGGCAGCCAGCACGGTCAGCGGCGTGCGCCAGCGCGACGTCATCCGCGACAGCGAAAGGGCCATCGGATAGGCTAGGAGCAGTGCGATCACGGAGCAGGTGATCGATAGCTGCAGTGTCCGGCCGAGCAGATCCAGATAGTAGCTGTCCTGGAGGATGCCGATATAGGTCTGCAGGCTAATGGCCTTGGTAATGGCGCCGTAGTCGGAAATGTTCAGCGACATGCGGAACAGCCACAGGATCGGGCCGATAAAGGAAATCGTCAGCACGAGCAGCACCGGTGCAAGAAGCAGCCAGGGTGTCATTCTCGTGCTGGTTCCGGGAACGGTGAAGCGGTTCATGCGGCAAAGATCCGCATGTCGGTGGTGCGCCAGGTGAGTGCGACTTCTGCACCCGGTTGCGCAAGTTGCGCTTCCTCGCTGCCGGGCCGAAGTTCGGCCACCAGCTTCTGGCCACCGGCGAGCTCAAGCTCGACCTCGATCACGCTGCCGACGAACACACTGCGGTTGACGCGTGCCGTCAGGCCATCGCCATCCGGCCTGGAAAGCTGAATGACGTGTGGCCGCACCATGGCAGCCATTTTGGCGCCATCACCAGCATCTCCGGGCAATTGCGTTAGGTCCGGTGCGGGCAGCGCCTGTCCTTCGTGATCGAGGCGCGGCCCGCCCGTGCCGAAACGCAAGGTTGCCGGCACGCTGTTGGCGCGGCCGATGAACCCGGCGACGAAGGGCGTTGCAGGCTTGTCGTAGATCTCGACCGGCGTTCCAATCTGTTCCAGCTTGCCGCCGTTCATCACCGCGATCCGGTCGCACATGGTCAGTGCTTCCTGCTGGTCGTGGGTGACGAACAATGTGGTGATGCCGGTGCGGGACTGGATGTCACGGATCTCGAAGCGCATCTCGTCGCGCAGGCGGGCGTCGAGGTTCGACAGCGGTTCGTCGAGCAACAGGATTTCCGGCTCGATGACGATGGCGCGTGCAATGGCGACTCGCTGTTGCTGGCCGCCAGACAACTCGACCGGGCGGCGATTGCCAAACCCTTCAAGCCGTACCGCACGCAGCGCCTCGGCAACCCGGGCTGCACTTTCCTCCTTGCCGACCTTGCGCAGCCGCAGGCCAAAGGCGACGTTCTGCGCCACCGTCATGTGCGGAAACAGCGCATAGGACTGGAAGACCAGACCGAGATTGCGCTCCCACGGGGGGCGAGACACGATGTCCTCGCCGCCCATGATGATCTGTCCGGACGTCGGTGCCAGAAGCCCGGCAACCATCCGCAGCGTGGTGGACTTGCCGCAGCCGGACGGACCTAAAAGCCCGATAAATTCGCCCTTGGCGATATCAAAGGACAAGGTGTCGACGGCCGGGCGTTCGCCGCCATAGTCGAAGGTCAGCTTGTCGATGCGGATATGGGCGGGCGTTGAGGCGAGGGACATGGGCTCGTCCTGCTGTTTCACTTGCCGGCCGAGATGATCTGGCGCTTCCAGAGCTGGTTCCATTCATCCGATTTCGTGGCGGCCCAGGCCCAGTCGAGCGGCAGTGTCTTGTCGAGCTGGCCGGCAACCGTACGGGCCCTGGCCTCGGCGCTGACCTTTGCCTTGGTATTCACCGGCGCGTAGAACATCGCTTCCGTAAAGGCTGCCTGTGCTTCCGGCGACAGCGCATAATCGATGAAGGCTTTTGCCGCGACCGGGTTCTTGGCGCCCTTTACAAGATTGATGGTATTGATCTGCAGGATAGTGCCTTCCTTCGGCAGCATCACGCCCAGCTTGCCCTTTGATTCGTCAGCATAATACTGACCGCGGGCATTCCAGCCGGTCCCCAGCACATCTGTCCCGTTGATGACCAGGGTGTAGGCGTCAGGCTTGGGGTCGAAGGTCTGCACGCCGGGCGCCATCTCGGCAAGCTTGGCAACGGACTGTTTGACGGACTTGGTATAGTCTTCACCCAGCATGGCAGACGTCATCACCATCAGGCCGGAGCCGAGGATGGAGGGCATCGAGGTGACGGCCATCTTGCCGGCATAGGCCTTGTCCCAGAGAACCTCGAGCGAGGTCGGCGCCGTCGGGAAGGCTTCCTTGTTGTAGATCACCACCAGATTGTCGAAGGTGACGGCGGGACCGTAACCTTCCTTGACGATGGCCTGCGGCAGCAGGTCGGCAAGGTTGGGGACATCGGTCTTGGTCAAGGGTGCCAGCAGGCCTTCCTTGTCGCCGATCAGCGACGTGGAAACGTCGAAGATCACTACGTCGGTCTGCGGGTCACCGGCTTGCGAACGCAGGTTGCCCAGCATTGCCGAGGAGGCGCCGGCAGGAAAATAGTTGACCTTCACATCGGGATATTTCGCCAGGAAGGGCTTGATCACCGCTTCGTTATATTTGTCCTGAAAGATCCCCGAATAGGCGGTGAGGGTGATCTCCCCCGAGACATCGGCTGAGTGGGCCGGAGCTGTGGTGGTGATCAGCGCGGCGAAGATGACGGGGGCAAGAAGGCGGGTGATCATCGGCACTTTCTCCTGTCGGGTGAAGCGGCCCGGTTTGTCGAGGTGGCTGCCAGGATGGCAGGCAGCACGGTGAAATGTGAATCTGCTGGAGCCTGCTCCGCGACGGTTGGTCTTATCCCGGCAAAGCTGAAGGGCTTATCGAACGATCCACTGCGCCTGATGCAACGATCTACGGCCATCGTTGTCCAATCGAATTTTCTTGTGTTTTGCATCAGAAAAATTTTGGATGAAAAACGGCCAATTATTTAATCCGATTGCCGGACTAAGAGACTGGATTATGATGATTATTTGAACAAAATAGCCCTCCGGTCACGCAGGGGTAACCGAAGGGCTGAGAGGGGCATCCAAAGAAAATCTATGTGTTAGTAGCCGCGCTTGGCGTCCGCGAGATCGGCGACCGTACCGGTTTCCTGGAAGGTCCGGATGTTCTTGGCGACAATTTTGCTGCCTGTCGGCGCGTCGATCAACGAGGCGACATGCGGCGTGACGGTGATCTTCGGATTGGTCCAGAAGGGATGCGTTTTGGGAAGCGGCTCAACATGGAAGACATCGAGCGTCGCACTGCTGATCTGGCCCGAATTGAGGGCGTCGACAAGGTCGCTGTCGACCAGGTGCGGACCCCGTGCCGCGTTGACGATGCTGGCGCCGCGCTTCAAGCGATTGAACGTGTCGGCATTGAGAATGCCGCGTGTACTTTCGGTCAGGGGCAGCAGGCAGACAAGGATTTCCGTGCCTTCCAGAAACGCCCCAAAACCTTCGCTTCCGGAAAAGCACTGGATGCCGGGCAGATCCTTCGGGGATCGTGACCAGCCGCGCACTTCGAAGCCGATCTGTTTCAAAATGTCTGCGGCGACGGCACCGAGATTGCCCAGTCCCATCACGCCGACGCGGCGCTGGGGGGCGGGTGGCACGACGATCTGCTCCCAGAGCTGGCGGGCCTGGTTGGCCTGGATAGCCGGCAGTTCCCGGTGGTGGCGCAGGACGTGAAGGGCAACATACTCCTTCATTCGCTGCGTCAGATCGGTGCCGACGGTGCGGATGATTGGCACGTGAATCGGCAATTGCTCGTCTGCCAGGACGTGGTCGATGCCGGCCCCCAGCGAAACGATCGCCTTCAGGTTTCGGAACGGTTTCATGGAGCCGGTCGCCGGCCGCCAGAGCACCGAATAGGTCACGGCATCGGGATCAGGCACTTTGTCTATCGGGTAGACATTCCAGTCCGGCATCAGATCGCGCAGCATCTGGCACCACCATTCCGTCTTGTCTGCGGCTGGTAGCGAAACGACAATGTTCATGGAGCATCCTCATTGGCTCATGCGTCACGGTATGCCTCCCATTCACTGCAGGACGGGCGTGCGGGTCAAAGCAAAAATTCCTGTCGCTCTCATAGAATTTTTTTATGGAGTTTTCCGGTCGGTTTCCGCTAGGTTCCAGTCATGAATTTCAAACAGCTTGAAGCATTCTACTGGCTGACGCGTCTCAAGAGCTATCAACGCGTTGCCGATCATATCGGTTTGACGCAACCGGCTGTTTCGGCGCGCATATCAGGGCTCGAAGATAGTTTGGGCATACCTCTTATTGATCGTGCCCAATCCGATTTCACTCTGACTGAACAAGGGTATGAGGTCGCTGAATATGCCGAGACCTTTCTCAATCTTAGTGAGACGTTGACGAGCCGTCTGAAGTCGAAGCAAAAGCGACGTTATACGATCGGCGTTGTATCCATGGTCACCCAGACGTGGGCAGTTACGCTGCGCCACAAGATTGCTGCCCTTCCGGACCCCCCGCTGGTCGATTTCTATTCAGGCTCCAATCTCGATCTGCGACCGATGGTCAAGTCTGGCGCGCTGGACATGGCGTTCGTTACCGGAGAGGCTGGGTTGCCGCAGATCGAGGATAGCTTCTCGGTCCAGTATCATGTCGGTTGGGTGGCTCGGCCGGACGTGGTCGGCGAGATCAAGCGCCCGCTGACACCGGATGAATTGCGTGAGTTGCCTCTGGTACTCTACCCGCATACATCGCCACTGTTCGGCCCTGTCGCCGACCTGATAGAAGAGACGAAACGACGCCCCAATTCTCGCCACACCGGAAATTCGCTCGCCACCATCTGTGAGATGGTCAAGGCCGGTTATGGCGCCTCGGCAATGCCGTTGGTATCGCTAGAGCCGGAAATTACCACCGGAATGCTGGTCGAGATCCCTACCACCGTTCAGCTTGCCCCTCTTGATATCCGCTGCGTCCATCAGAACAGAGCGCGCAAAGCCCAGACGGCGCAGATATTCCAGCTGGCCCGACAGGCTGCCGAGGAATGGGTAGCGGCCCATCCGCGTTATGTCAGCTTTCGCAAGACCTGAATTTCCTGCAGAGCGCATTGCTACCCCGGTCATGGCACGGATGTTTTCTTGGAGTGCGGCACCAACCGGTGCCGCACTCCAGACTGCAAGCCATCAGGCGGCATAGCGCTTGGAAACGTGATCGCGTATGAAGCCGGAGCCGATTTTGACCAAGCGCTCGGTCAGCGCCGCGCCGGTTTCGGCTGAACAAAATACCGGATCGCCGCCCCATACGCCATGCGGCGCTGTTTCCATGGCCTCGATCGGTGCCTGCAGGCGAGCGCCAGCATATTTCAGCGCGGCAAAGCCCGCCACATCCACACCCATCGCCTTCTGGTCCTTCGGCGGTGACTTTGCCAGGTCCATGCGCAGGATATCGGGGTAATAATGTAAGCCGACCGATGTCAGCGGATCACCGCCATGGCCGGAGGACTTTGCAGCCGCTTCCGGGCCGAGGATCTCTTTCAGCAGTTCATAGCTGATCTGCCACAGATACATCGAAGCCACGAACATGCCGTTGGTCTGGCGCCATTTCAAAGAGACCTCGTTGATCGCTCCAACATTGCCGCCATGACCGTTGATGACCAACAACTTGGTCAATCCGTGACGGGCCAGACTGGCAAACATGTCGTCCAGCAAGGCAACGAGCGTTGATTGGCTGAGCGCGATGCCCCCATGTGAAGAACCAAAATAGTCGGCGCCGCCGAACGGGATGACAGGTGCGATGAAGGTTGGGATGCCTTCGGCACGTGCGGCGCGGGCTATGTCGAGTGCGACGGCTTCGGCGGCGAGATAGTCGCCCATCGGCGCATGGGTTCCCTGGTCTTCCAGCGAGCCCATCGGCAGGAGGATGACGGCATCGTCGTTGAGAAACTGGCGGGCTTCCTCGCTGGTCAGTTCAGCGATCTTGATCTTTTCAGTCAGCATGTTGATTTCCTTACAGTATGTCGGTTCTAAGGCAGGCCGACTGGTGGTGATCGCCAACCGTTTGCAACGGCGGGACGGTCTCGGCACAGGCGGGCTGGGCATAGGGACAGCGGCTGCGGAAGATGCAGCCAGAGGGTAGAGCGAGCGGCGAGGGGATCTCGCCAGTCAGCCGGATGCGGCGGTTCTCGCGGTGCAGGCTTGGTTCGGCCGAAACAAGGGCCGCCGTATACGGATGTTTGGGTGAAAAATGCACCTGATCGGCAGGACCGACCTCCATAACGCGTCCGAGATAAAGCACCATCACCCGGTCAGAGATGTAGCGCACCACCGAAAGATCGTGGCTGATGAACAGCAGCGATACACCCGTCTTGGCACGCAGGTCGGCCAGAAGGTTCAGAACCTGCGCCTGGATGGACACGTCCAGCGCAGACACGGCTTCGTCGCAGACAATGAAGCTCGGCTCGACGGCAAGCGCGCGGGCAATGCCGATGCGCTGCCGCTGGCCGCCAGAGAATTCGTGCGGGCGGCGGTCCAGGAAGCTCGGATCCAGGCCGACCAGCGTGACAAGTTCGATCAGGCGGGGCTCCCGGGCAGCACCCTTGTGCAACCTGTGTGCGTCGAGCGCCTCCGACAGCACCGCCCGGATGGTCTTGCGAGGGTCGAGGCTGGCATAAGGGTCCTGGAAGATGATCTGCATCTTCTTGCGCAGGCTGCGCATCCGGACAGGCGAGATGCTGTTCAGGTCCTCTCCGTCGAAACGCATCACGTCGCTTCGCGACTCGATCAGCCTCAGGATCGCGCGGCCGATCGTGCTTTTCCCGGAGCCGCTTTCGCCGACGAGGCCGAGCACCTCGCCCGGTGCCACGCTGAAGCTGACATCATGCAGCACATTGAGCGATCGCTTGGAAAAAAGACCACTGCGTCCGATCGAATAGCTCTTCTTGAGATTGCAGACGTCGAGAAGGGGTGCGGCTGTCATGCGGCCTCCGTCTGGTGGTTCATCACGCCCGCCGGTGCTTCCGGCGCCCGCAGACAGCGCACGGCGCGTTCGCCGTCTGCGCTCGGGTAAAGGGCCGGCCGGATGTCGGCGCAGGCCGGCACCGCGATTGGACAGCGGTCACGAAACGTGCAGCCCGAGGGGCGGGCAGACGGCAGCGGTGGCGTGCCTGAAATTGCTGGAAGCCGATCACCTCGGGCCGAGTTCAACTCTTCATGCGAGGACGGCATGCTTTCGATCAGGGCACGTGTGTAGGGGTGGTGCGGATCGCGTAGGATCTGGGCGGCGGGACCTTCCTCCACGATCAGGCCCGAGTACATCACCGCCACGCGGTCGGCTATATCTGCGACGACGCCCAGATTATGGCTGATGAACAGCAGGCTGAGCCCGTTCCCCTGATCCTGCCGCAGGGTTTGCAGCAGTTCGATGATCTCCGCCTGGATCGTTACGTCGAGCGCGGTGGTCGGCTCGTCTGCGATCAGCAGGCGCGGTTCGCAGCTCAGCGCCATTCCGATCATGACGCGCTGGCGCATGCCACCCGACATCTGGTCGGGGTAGCTATCGATCCGCCGCTCGGCGTCGTTCATGCCCACACGCTTCAGGAGCGCGATTGCATCGGCGCGGGCGTCGGACTTCGACATCGGCCGATGCGCGGTGATGGCCTCGATCATCTGGTCGCCGATCTTGTGGATCGGATTGAGCGAGGTCATCGGCTCTTGGAATATCATGGCGATGTCGTTGCCGCGGATGTCCTCGAGCGTGCGGGCATCGAGAAAGCCGAGGTCAACAACCTCATCAGACTTGCGTCGCAGCTGCAGCGTGCCTCCTACCTGCCGAATAGCGCCAGGCAGGAGGCCCATCAGCGCCAGAGAAGAGAGCGATTTTCCTGATCCGCTTTCGCCGACAAGTGCCGTGCATTGGTTGGCACGTAAAGTCAGGGAAACGTCCTCGATAACGGCAGGTGTTCCGAAATGCGCAGTCTCGAGCCGTAGGTTGTTGATGACGGCAACCACGTCCAGGTCTTTGATGGTCGGCGCATCCGCCTGCGCCTTCGGCTTGGAAACCTCGTCCATGCCGCTGCCGGAAGCGCCTTTCGGGTCCAGTGTGTCGCGCAGGCGGTCGCAAAAGAAGTTGATGGCATAGATTGTCAGCACCAGGGCGGCGCAGGGGATCATGATGCCGAGCGGATCCTGGTTCATGAATTGACGCGCACCGCGGATCATCTGGCCCCAGGAGGGGGCCGGCGGCACCACGCCGAGGCCGAGGAAGGACAGGCCGCTTTCGATCGTGATCGCTGCTGCTGCCGTCAGCGAATACTGAACCGACAGGGGGCCGGCGATGTTCGGCAGAACAGTTCCAAGCACGATGCGGTGCGAAGGCGTGCCAAGCGCGCGGGACGCTTCGACAAAATCAAGGGAGGTGACCCGCAGTGCCTCTGAAAAGGTAATGCGCGCAAAGGTCGGAAAATACAGGACCGAAAGCACGGCAACCAGCGTGACGCTGCCCGGTCCGAACAGGGTGACGACGAGCAGCGCCAAAAGGATCGGCGGGAAACAGAGCACGATGTCGGATAGCCGGCTCGTCACGAATTCCGAGGGTCCACGGAAATAGGCACCGACCAGACCGAAAAACGTGCCGATGATGCAGGCAATGGTGGTCGCCACGAAAGCGACGGTCAGCGATACTTGGCCGCCGTACAGCACGCGGGCCAGCCGATCGCGGCCGAATTCATCCCGACCCAGCCAATGTTCTAGGTCAGGGGCGGCGAGCCGATAGCGAACGGCGATCTTGACGGGATCGTCGGCAGTGATCAGCGGGGCGGCAAAGGGAATGATGATCAAGGCTGCCAGAAACAGGCTGGGCAGGATCATGCGCTTGGGAAAGTTCCGGACTGACATCATTGCAGGCGGATCCTCGGATCAAGCAGCGAGGACAGGATATCGATCGCGAGATTGATACCGATGAAGATGGCCGCGACGGTCAGGATGACGGCGCGGACCGTTGGGTAATCGCGTTGTTCGACTGCCGAAACCAGCAGGCCACTGAGGCCGGGCCAGTTGTAGATGAACTCGACGAGGACGGTAGAGCCGAGAAGGATGCCGAGCTGCAGGCCGACGACGGTGATGATCGGTCCGAGCGCATTGTAGAGGATGTGTCGGCGAACCACCCGCTTGCGGCGAAGTCCTTTGGCCACCGCGGTGCGCACCCAGTCGTGACCGCGCATTTCCAGCACGCTGGCCCGGGTCATACGAAACACGATCGTCGCCAGGTGCAGGCCGACGGTCAGTGCGGGCAGAACCAGCATCTGAAGATGCTGAATCGGATTGGTCGCGAAAGCGACATAACCGCCGGCCGGCAGCCAGCCCAGGACCTGTGCGAAGAAAAAGATGAACAGCGTGCCGAGCACGAAGCCCGGAATCGAGGTCAGAAGCGCATTGATGGCGGAGGCGGCAATGTCGAATTTTCCGCCTGCCCGCAATCCCGCCGCCGTGCCTGCGGGAATGGCCAGCAACAGCGCGAAAATCGTACCGGCGATAATGATTTCGAGCGTGCGCGGAAGGCGCAGGGCGATGACCGAGGAAATCGAGCCGTTGTCGACAATCGACGTGCCGAAATCCAGCCGCGCGGTATTGTAAAGGAAGGTCACGTATTGCGTGAGGACCGGCTTGTCGAGGCCCATATTGACCCGCAGATTGGCGATGGCTTCGGCGGAAGCGGAACCGCCGCCGGTCGACAGCAGCAGTTCGGCCGGGTCACCCGGTACGATGATGAGAAGCGAAAAGATGATCGTGCCGATGACCAGCAGCATGGCAGCGGCTGCTGCCATGCGACGAGAAATGAAGGCCAGCATTCAGCGCTCCTTATGCGAATTTCGTCTCGTCGAGCGCGTAACCCGATGAACCGCTGAGGAAGCCCGGCAATTGCTCGAACCCTTCGACCGACTGCTTCATGGCATAGGCCTGGATGCGCCAGTTCAGCGGAACTTGCGGTACCTCCTCGTAATAGGCGACGACCAGCTGTTGGTAGATCGCCTTGCGCTTGTCCGGATCGACCTCGTTGCGGCCCTGTTCCAACAGCCCGTCTATGCGCGCACTCTTGAAACCGAAGGATTGCAGATAGGACGGATTGCCGGAATAGAGCAGCGACCAGAGTGCATCGGGGTCGTTGTAATTGCCCGACGTCCCGTGGACTGCGATGTCATATTTGCCTTCCTTGCCAGCCGTGACGCGGGTGCCCCAGTCGGGCAGATCGAGCGTCGCATTGATGCCGATGGCGCCGAGATAGGCCTGGACGACGGATGCCGTGTCCTGGTGCATGCCGTAGGTGGCCGTTGCCAGAAGGCGGCATTCGAAGCCGTTGGCATAGCCGGCCTCGGCAAGCAGCGCCTTGGCTTTCTCGACATCGTATTTCCATTCATGGGCCGGATCGGCGAGATCGAATTTGGAGCCGCGTGGGTTCGGGAAACCAAAGAGCGGTTCGCCACGTCCGGCAAAGGCAGCATCGACGACATCCTGCCGTTCGATTGCGTAGCCGACCGCCTGACGCACCTTGGGATTGGCGAACGGGCCGCTGGTGACGTTGAACAGCAGGAACATGAAGGGTCCCAGCGTGGCCTTCATCTTCAGCGTCTTGGATGCCTCGACCGTGTCGAACTGCGTCCAGGGAAGATATTCGATCAGGTCGACGTCGCCGGCTTCGAGTGCTGCATAACGCAGGTTTTCGTCGGCATAGGCGACAAAGCGGATGCCCTCGACCCGCGGCTGGTCGGCCATGTAGAAGTCTTTGAAGCGCGCAACTTCGATATAGACGTTCTTTTCGCTGCCCTTCAACGTGAAGGGGCCGGCGCCGATCGTCTCGCCGTCGGTGCTCTTCTTCGAAATCACCGGGCAGCAATAGCTCGCCAGCAAGTCAAGAAAGATGGCGCTCGGCGCCTTCAGGGTGATCTTGACCGTTTTGTCGTCGACCGCCTCGACAGCAGAAATGATCTTGAGATCGCTTTTCAGAAAGGCTGTGGAGCCATTCTTGGTGATCTCGTTCAGCGAGAAGGCAACGTCCGCTGAAGTCACCGGGCTGCCGTCGTGGAAGACGGCGTTCGGGCGCAGCTTGAAAACGACGGTGGTCGGGTCGGTCCATGAGAAGCTGTCGGCCAGTTCGGGCACCAGCTTGCCGCTGGCATCGTAACCCATCAATCCGCGGTACAGCATCAGCTTGACGGTGTTGGCGGCGCCCCCGGTATTATCGAAAGGCTTGATGGTCGGCGGGAAGGTCGAGAGGCCGAACTTCAACACGGAGGCCGGTGTCTGGGCAAGCGTGCCCTGCGGCAAGGTCATCGCGACGATCCCAGCGCCGAGGCTGATCAGTACACTGCGTCTGGTGGGGGACAGGCAATCGGAAGGTGTCACAGATACCTCGGGTTTGTTGGAGGGAAAATGCGGCTTCGGTTGTTCCATCAGTCCAACTTCGAAGCCGTCTGCTGTCCAATCGAAAAAATTTTGGTGGAATATAGATTTCTTTGCCGGCCACCATCAGACGAGTTTGCCTGTTAATTTGCCGATTGATTCTTATGCACAAATCGTAATCAGATCGCGCGCCCTGGCAAACAAGAACGCCAGCATTATTTTCCTCGACCCGTAGTTTGATGGGCCAATTGGTGCCGATATCTCTTGGGGGTGCTCCCGAAACGGAAGGTCTTTCGACGGCGCGTTGGTCAAAACACCTGCGCAGAGGCGTTTCCGATTTCATGGTTTGACGGACGAGGCGGCTATCGCAATCAGCCGCAACCGACAGGGGAACAACTGGCCCGTTCTTTGCTTCGCAGATGCCATGAAGACTTTGAAAAACCAGCGCCAGCAATCGGTCACGGATGTCACATGGCGGCGCCTGTTCGGTGCGTTGAACAAGGACGGGCAGGCTCTCAACCTGCAGATCCGCCGCATGATCGTCAATGCCATCGAGACCGGTGTGCTCAGTCGCAATACGAGATTGCCATCGACCCGACAGCTCGCGGCCCTTCTGGGCATTGCCCGCAACACGGTGACGACGGCCTACCAGTTGCTGACAGACGAAGGTTTTCTGATCTCGAAGGAGCGCAGCGGCATTTTCGTGGCGGCCGGCGGAGCGGCACCGGTGGTCAACCAGCCGCCGTCGGCTTCGTTCGGCCAGTGGCAGGCACGGTTTGCCATCCAGCCTTCCGCACAGCGGCAGATCTGCAAGCCGCGGGACTGGCTGGATTATCCCTATCCCTTCCTGTTCGGGCAATATGACCCGGCGCTCTTTCCGACCAACAACTGGCGCGAGGCCGTGCGCGCTGCCTCTAGTGTCAGGGAGATCCAGGGCTGGGCGGGAGACATGATCGATGATGACGACCCGGATCTGGTCGAACAATTGCGCAGCCAGGTCCTGCCACGTCGCGGCATCTTTGCTGGTGCCGGCGAGATCATCGTGACGATCGGCTCGCAGCAGGCCCTGTCGATGCTCGTGCAGCTGCTGGTCAGCCGCCGCACTGCGGCCGGCATCGAGGATCCGGGTTACCCGGATGTGCGCAACATGGTGAGCCTCGCGACATCGAACATCGTCTGCCTTAACCTCGACCGCCAGGGCGTGATTCCGGATGCGGATTTTGCGCGCAGCAACGTCGCCTTCCTGACCGTTAGCCACCAATGCCCGACCACGTCGGTGATGCCGCTCGAACGCCGCAAAATGTTGCTGCAGGCGGCACGTGTCGATGACGTCCTGATTGTCGAAGACGATTACGAGGCCGATCTTTCGATCGAAAGCGATGGTGACATCCCCTCCCTTAAGAGCCTGGATAGCGATGGTCGGGTCATCTATGTCGGCAGCTTTTCCAAGGTGCTCGCGCCGGGATTGCGGGTGGGCTACATCGTTGCGCCGCGCCCGGTCATTGACGAGCTGCGGGTATTGCGCCGCCTGATGCTGCGCCACCCGCCCACCAACAACCAGCGTGCGCTCGCAAACTTCATCGCGCTCGGTCACTACCGCCAGCACCTCAACCGCACCGGAACCGTGATGCTGGAAAGGGCGCGGATCATCTCCGAATGCCTTCCGCATCTGTTGCCATCCTGCACGGTGACGCGAGGCGAGGGAGCGACGAGCTTCTGGATAGAGGGACCGAAGGATTTTGACGCCCGCCGCATGATGGAGGCAGCCCGGCAGGCGGGCGTCCTGGTCGAAGCGGGCGACATCTTCTTCAGCGATCCGGCGCACGGCCGCCGCCTCTTCCGGCTCGGCTTCGGTTCGATTGCCGCAAACCGCATCGAGGCGGGTCTGTCGCGCCTGGCGCCATTCGTCGAGCCGTCCCGACCAACCGTCTCGCCATCCGTGCCACGTCGAGCGGTCGCCTCCATCCATCCGACCTTGAGTGCCCCCTGACACTGTGGGTCCAGAACGGACATTCCATGGTGCCAGAGCGGGTTGCGCCATCACTAGGCTGCGGGGCCGTGCTATGCGGACATTCCACGTTCAAGGAGATGCCCCATGAATTCGGCGATATTGCCCAACGATATCCAGGCCGTGATCGAAGCCGACCGCGCCCATGTCTGGCACCATTTGACCCAGCACAAGACCTTCGAGACGGCCGATCCGCGCATTTTCGTCGAAGGACGCGGCATGCGGGTATGGGATGCGACCGGACGTGAATATCTGGACGCGCTTTCCGGCGGCGTGTGGACAGTCAATGTCGGCTTTGGCCGGGAAAGCATTGCCGACGCGGTCCGCGATCAGCTGGTCAAGCTCAACTATTTCGCCAATTCCGCCGGCTCCGTCGCCGGCGCGCTCTTTGCGCAAAAGCTGATCGAAAAGATGCCGGGAATGACCCGCGTCTATTATTCGAATTCAGGATCGGAGGCCAATGAGAAGGTCTTCAAGATGGTGCGGCAGATTTCGCATCGTCATCATGGCGGCCAGAAATACAAGATCCTTTACCGCGAACGCGATTACCACGGCACCACGCTCGGCACGCTGGCGGCCGCCGGCCAGCCGGAACGGCGCGAACAGTACGGACCGCTGCCCGAGGGTTTCGTCGAGGTGCCGCATTGCCTCGAATACCGCAGCCAGTATGGTGACATCGACAATTACGGCGAGCGTGCCGCCGACGCCATCGAAGAGGTCATCCTGCGGGAGGGGCCGCAGACGATCGGCGCACTCTGCCTCGAGCCCGTCACCGCCGGCGGCGGCGTCATCGTTCCACCCGACGGCTATTGGCCCCGGGTCCAGGAAATCTGCCGGAAATATGACATTCTCCTCCATATCGACGAGGTTGTCTGCGGGATTGGCCGCACAGGAAAATGGTTCGGCTACCAGCATTTCGGCATTGAACCGGATTTCGTAACCATGGCGAAAGGCGTCGCCTCCGGTTATGCGGCGATTTCCTGCACCGTCACCCATGAAAAGGTTTTCAACCTCTTCAAGGACAACCCATCGGACCCGATGTCCTATTTCCGCGACATCTCGACGTTTGGCGGCTGTGTTGCCGGCCCGGTTGCTGCGCTGGAAAACATGCGCATCATTGAAGAGGAAGGGCTGTTGGAAAACACCACTCGCATGGGTGAACGCATGCGCGCCAACCTGCGGGAGCTGCAAGAACGCCACGCGGTAATCGGCGATGTCCGGGGTCTGGGTCTTTTCTGCGGTGCGGAACTGGTCAGCGACCGGCAGTCGAAGACACCCGTCGATGAAAAACAGGTTCAGGCAGTCATCGGTGCCTGCATGAGCGATGGCGTCATTATCGGCGCGACCAATAGGTCGCTGCCAGGCTTGAACAACACGCTGTGCTTCAGCCCGGCCTTAATCGCGACGGCAGCCGATATCGACGCGATCACATCTACTGTCGATCGGGCGCTGACAAAAGTGTTCGGCTGACAGCTGCGCGAGGTTTCCGTTCCAGACAAGGGCTCGCCATGATTGGCCGAGCCCTTGTTCATTGGCTGATCAGGCCGTCTGTTCGCGATGAACCTGGAACGGCGCCCAGGACTGGCTGATCGGCATGATCTCAAGGCTGTTGATGTTGACATGCGCCGGCAGGCTGGAGACCCAGTAGATGGTCTCGGCGATGTCCTCCGGCTGCAGCGGATTGGCGCCCTGATACAATCGGTCGTAGGACGCCTGGTCGCCGCCGGTGCGCACCAGGGTAAACTCACTTTCCGACAGCCCCGGCTCGATCGACGTCACGCGTACGCCCTTGCTCGAAAGGTCGCTGCGCAGGCCCAGCGAGAACTGGCGCACGAAGGCCTTGCTGGCACCATATACGTTGCCGCCGGGATAGGGCCAGTTCGCCGCGATCGACGCCAGGTTGACCACAAGCCCGCGGCGCGCGACCAGCGTTTCCAGCAGAAGCCGGGTGATGGTGACGAGACCGGTGATATTGGTGTCGATCATCGTTTTCCATTCGGCAAGATCGCATGTGTCGGCCATTCCGGTGCCGAGCGCCAGGCCGGCATTGTTGATCAGGGCATCGATCGCCTGGAACTCCAAGGGCAGCGACGCGAGTGCAGTGCGCGTGGCTGCCTCATCCCGGATGTCAAAACAGATGCCGATGGCGCGTGCCTTTCCTCCCAGTTCAAGGACCAGCTGATCGAGACGATCCTTTCGCCGGCCGGTAACGATGACGTTCCAGCCTTCGGCAACGAAACGCCGGGCTATGGCCTCGCCGAAGCCCGCGGTGGCGCCGGTAATAAGGGCGGTTTTCTGCATGATAGGTTCCTTTGGAGGGATCAGAGATCAGACGGTGAGGAATGCGCCGATGGCTTGGACAAGGCCGATGGTGGCGATCAAAACCAGACCACCGGACGATAGTCTGTGCCAAAGGTCCGGTGACATTCGCTGTGACAGGAAAAAGCCGACACCAAAACCGGCGAGCGCCAGCGGGAAATAGAAGGCGAGCAGTTGCATGAGCTGCAGATCAATCGTGCCGAGGAAAAAACGGCTGACGAGGCTGGCAAGATCGACGACGCCGAAAAAGACCGCCAGTGTGCCGCGAACATATGGCCGCTGCGTTCCGCCGGCCAGCAGCCATGCGGCCGCCAGCGGCCCGCCGACGGCAAAGGCTGATAAGAGCAGCCCGACGGTAAAGCCCAACAGCATGCCGAAGGATCGGCCGGCCAGCCAACTGGGTGGATTGCGGATCATGGCTACGCAGGCCGTAAGCGCGACGATGATCGCGATCATCATCCGGGCCATGTCTCCGTCGAGCCGTGCTGCCAGCAATCCGCCGCAGATGGCGCCGCAGAGACCCGAGAGAAGAAGAATGCGGCCCGCAACCCAGTCAATTGCGCCATGCTTGCGATTGAGCAATGTGAAGCCTGTCAGAAGCAAATCGTTGAACAGGATGAATGGCACGCTGACGGCCGGCAGCATCATCGCTCCCGAAATGCCAAGTGAGGCGACCATCGCGTAACCGAAGCCGGTCACGCCGCGAAACCCGCCCGCGCCGATCGTCACGATCGCAATTGCCAGCGCCTCCATTCCCCCTCCAAAGCCAGAGCGGCTGCCGAACCACTTCTGCGGAGTGTTCTAGGCAAACGGGGCAATGCCGGTGAGAGCCAGACGGCATCAATGATGGGGCCAGTGTGCATGCACAGGGCCAGATGACTGGCGAATCGCCGCAACTGGCTCTTTCGGCATGGCAATTGCTTCACGCTTAATGCGGGTAGTTTCCGTCCTCTTTTAGGAGTGAAGTTCATGAAGCGCCTGAGCAAAGCATTCGCATCCGTGGCCATGGCCTGCAGCATGGTGTTCGGCGCATCCTTCACCGCCTCGGCGGCGGACAAAAGCCTGACATTCGCCTATCAGGACATGATGACCCCCATCCGCGTGCTGATGGAATCCGGCAAGCTCGAGGCCGAAACGGGCTACAAGATCAAATGGGTAAAATTCGGTGGCGGTGGCGACGTCATCCGCGCCATGTCGTCCGGCGACGTCAATATGGGCGAAGCTGGTTCCTCGCCGGTTGCCGCGGCAGCTTCCCAGGGCCTGCCGATCAAGCTGTTCTGGATCCTCGACGACATCGCCAATGCCGAGCAACTGGTTGCCCGCAACGGCAGCAACATCAAGACGATCGCCGACCTCAAGGGCAAGACGGTTGCCGTGCCGTTCGTATCGACCTCGCATTACCAACTTATGTATGCGCTCTCAGAAGCCGGCCTTTCGTCCAAGGACGTCAAGCTGCTCAACATGCGGCCGCCGGAAATCGCCGCCGCGTGGGAGCGCGGTGATATCGATGCGACATTTATCTGGGCACCGGTTCTGGATGTCGCCAGAAAAAGCGGCACCGTCATTGCCAGTGCCGGCGATTTCGCCGCCAAGGGCAAGGCGACCTTCGACGGGATCGTCGTCACCGACGAATTTGCCGAAGCCAATGCCGAGTTCATGACGACATTCGTCAAGCTCCTGGCCGCCTCCGACGCGGACTATGCCAAGAACAAGGCCGCCTGGACGCCGGACTCCACCGAGGTTCGTGCTGTCGTCAAATGGACCGGCGCTAACGCCGCCGACGTTCCGGCCGGCATGGCCGCTTACAAATTCCCGCCACTCGAGGAACAGGCGTCGGCGGCCTGGCTTGGCGGCGGTGCCGCCAAGGCTCTGCAATCGACCTCCGAGTTCCTCAAGGAACAGGGCCGTGTCACCGATCTCGCTCCCGACTATGCGGCCTTCGTGACCGACAAATATGTGAAGTCAGCCGCCAAGTAGGCGACGGTTCCCAACGGCCGGACCGAGGATTTCGGTCCCGCACAGCTTCTGACGGAGTGATCTCGATGCTTCAGATCCGCAATGTAAGCGTCCACTACGGAGAAGGCGAAGGCGGCACGGTCGCGCTGTCGCGTATCGATCTCGATATCGGACCAGGAGAGTTTGTTGTGGCGCTCGGTGCCTCCGGCTGCGGCAAGACCACGCTTCTTTCCTGCATCGCCGGTTTCCAACCGGTGACCGACGGCACGATCTTGATCGACGGCCAACCGGTGAGCGGACCGGGCCCCGATCGCGGCGTGGTATTCCAGCGCCACGCACTAATGCCTTGGTTGTCCGTCGTCGAGAACGTGGCATTTGGCTTGCGCATGCAGGGCATGCCGAAAGCGGAGCGGCTCCAGCGTGCCCGCCACATGCTCGATCTTGTCAGACTCGACGGTTCTGCCGACAAGAAGATCTACGAACTTTCGGGCGGCATGCAGCAACGCGTCGGAATCGCCCGCGCGCTGGCAGCCGATCCGCGCATGCTTTTGATGGACGAGCCGCTTGGCGCGCTTGACGCCTTTACCCGCGAGCAGGTGCAGGAGTTGATCCTCGGCGTTTGGGCAAAGACCAGCAAGATGGCTTTCTTCATCACTCATGACGTGGAGGAGGCCATTTTCCTTGCCACCAGGCTGATCATCATGACGCCGAGACCCGGCCGAATAGCCAGGATCATGCCGCTGGAGTTCAGCAGGCGGTTCCTCGAAAGCGGCGATGCGCGGGCTTTAAAATCCTCGCCGGACTTCATCGCTGTTCGCGAGGAAGTGCTTGCAGCCATCCACCAGGGAGACGGGATGACACGGGATGCCGCAGCATGAACGATTTCTCGAAAAGTCATTCGGTAACGGCAGCCATCCCGGCCCGCAGGCAGGCTCGGAAAATGCGTCGCAGGAGGCCGCTCAGCGGCGTGCAGATCGGCCTGATCAGCCTGCTGATGGTGGCCTTCATGCTGGCCGTCTGGCTGGTCGTCACCCATCTCGGCCTGGTCAAGCCGCTGTTCCTGCCAAAGCCGGAGACGGTGCTCAGGGCGTTTTCCGATGCGATCGATGGAAGAATTGACGGGGCGCCGCTGACGGAACATGTGGCGATGAGCCTGTTCCGGGTCATTTTCGCCTTTGCGCTCGCGGCTCTGATCGGCATTCCCGTCGGCCTGGCCATGGGCATCAGCCCGGCTATCCGTGCCATGTTCGACCCCTTCATCGAATTTTACCGGCCGCTGCCACCGCTCGCCTATCTGCCGCTGGTGATCATCTGGTTCGGCATCGGCGAGACCTCCAAGGTTTTGCTGATCTTCCTCGCCTGTTTCGCACCGGTGGCGCTGGCCGCGCGCGCCGGCGTGCTGGCCGCCTCGTCCGACCAGATCAACGCTGCGCGTGCACTGGGCGCCAGCCGCCTGCAACTGCTGAGCTTCGTGATCCTGCCGGCAGCGCTTCCCGACATTCTGGTCGGTCTGAGGATCGGCATGGGTGTTGGCTGGACGACGCTGGTTGCCGCAGAAATGGTGGCGGCCTCGACAGGCGTCGGCCAGATGGTCCTTAACGCTTCGAACTTCCTGCGCACCGACATCGTGTTGATGGGCATCTTTGTGATCGGCTTCTTTGCAGTGGTCTTCGAATTTGCCATGCGCTGGCTGGAGAAGAAGCTGGTTCCGTGGCGTGGCATGGCCTAGAAAGCGCACCTGCCAGAGACGGCGGTCAGATCGACGGCCTTTGTCTAAAACAGTATCTGCACGTCAGGCACTTAACCACCCGAGGCTGCCAGCGCTATCGCATCTGCAACCTCTTCATATCGATCGGTGAGGTTGCTGGTTGCCACCCGCAGATGGTGGGTGGGTTGAACCGCGAATTTCTTGCCCGGGTGTACGGCAATGCCTCGCGCCGCAAGCGTGACGAGAGCAAATGGCTCGGAGGCGACAGGAACCCAGGCGCATAGACCACCCCCGGACGGCACAAACACGTCACGGTCTGCCAGAGCCCTCACAAGATTGTCGCGGCGCGCCTGATAGATCCGGCGTGCCTCTTTTAGGCCTTGTGCCGTCGTCTCGTCTCGCAGCATCCAGGCAGCGGCCCCCTGCAGGATGCGACTTGTCCACCCAGAGCTGAAGCTCCGATAAGACTGGATCTGATCGATGATCGTGCGCGTGCTGGAAAGAACCGCCAGGCGTAGATCCGGCCCTAAGGTCTTCGAGTAGGACAGGATATGGATGACCCGATCGGGGAAAACGCGCCCCAGCGACTGGCGTGGCGCGTCGGAAATATCCGCTAGGCCGTCATCCTCGATGATCAGCACGTCGGTATCACGAAGTTCCTCGGCGAGTTCCGCCATTCGCTGAGGCGCCACGGTCTGGCCAGTCACTGAGTGCAGCCTTGGCTGTAAGATGAAGGCGACTGGCTTGCTGAGCATTGCCTGCCTTAGGGAAGCGGGCAGGGGGCCGTCGGCATCGCAGGCGACCGGCACGATCTTGGCGCCGTGATCCTCCAGAATATCGAGAAGCCGCATAGCCGTCGGCTCTTCGATGGCAACAGCGGCACCTGGCGGCACAAGCGCATGGATCAGCGTGTAGACCGCGTTATATCCGCCGTTTGTCGCCAGAAATGCCTCCGCCTCGTAAGGCCAGGTCCGGCGAACTTCTGCCTCAAGCTCCGGCAGGATGCGACTGCGCTCATAGCTATTGAGCCTTTCCGTCGATGCCGCATGAACCAATGCATTCTCGAGCCTCGGCAGCAGCGCCCGGTCGGGCACGGCCATTGTCAGGTCGAGCACTCCGGCACCGTAATGGCCGACACTGGCCAGTCTCTCCGGCTTGGCGACGAAGCGGTCGCCGCTGACACAGGTGCCGTTGCGGCCGCGCCCGGTGATGATCTTCTGGCGACGTAGCTCGCTCCAGGCCGCCGAAATGGTCGCTGGGCTTACGCCCAGCGAAAATGCCAGATCGCGGATTGGAGGCAGCTTTGCGCCCACAGGCAACGCTCCGACTCGGATTAAGGCGCTGGTCTCTAACGCGATTCCGCGAATTGAGCGATCGCTCAATTTTTCAGCAAACCAGGCCGAATTATAGGCATCGATCATTTCGTCACCATTTAAATGTTCAATAACGTAATAACATTTGATCAGCCGTCATCGGGGTGATCACCGAATTGGTGTCCCAGCTGGCCAGCAGGCCTGCATCGCAGGCAAAGTCGAAGGCGCTTCCCCGACATTCGATCCAGTGCTCAACCCATCCGCTGCGCCGATCTGGAGAAAACCGGTGCCAGACCCCGGGAAAGAGCAGGAAAATCGAGCCTTCGCCGATTGTGACCTGCCGACGCTCTGTTCCGAATTCCAGCCGCCCGCTGCCGGCGCTGATCTGCACCACCTGATAAGCATTGAGGATGCGGCCGCGCGACCAGCTGAAATGGTGATCGTCGGGATGACGGCTCGGTGGATAGTCGGAATAGGGCGCGATTTCTGTATAGCCGGTGGAAACGGCTGTACATCCCCAGGCCGCGCAAAGACGATTGTCCGGCATGTAAACGAAATAGTTCTTCATGTTCCCTACTGCGCCAGAGGATCATTTTTTGAATGCAAAAGATCATTTTTGAGGAATATGCTGTCGTGTCAACGAAAATGCTAGATGTTAACGTCAGTGGGTAAGGTCAGTTTTCGGATGACCTGAACATCTGCGCTGAGATTATCAGCGGCTGCCGCTGCCAGGGAGGGCAGGGGCCGGGAGGAGAGAGATATGAAACATCAAGCCAGACTGCTGGTGGTTGCCGCGTGCCTTGCGGCGTCTGCTTCCTATGCCGAGGATTTCCACGGGTTCGATCCAGTGAAATTTGACGGCAACATGCTATCGGCCGACAATCTGAAGTCGATGGCGGCGGAAGCGGCGAAGGTCACGCCGCCGAAGAACGGCAAGGGCTACAGCATCGGCTTCGCCAATTTGCAGCGCGACATTTCCTTCGGCGTGCTCGTCGAAAAAGGCATCCAGCAGAATGCTGACGCCGCGGGCGTCGAACTTGTTATCGCGGATAACCGTCTCGACGGGCCGACCGCGCTTGCCAACGCCAAATCCTTTGCCGAACGCAAGGTCGATTACGTCATCGAATTCCAGACCGATGCCAATTTCGGTCGGACCGTCATGGACGTGTTCAAAGCGGACGGCACGAAGGTGACGGCGATCGACATCCCGATGCCGGGCGCGAGCTTCTTTGGCGTCAACAATCCGAAGTCGGGCTTCATGGGCGGGTCCTATCTGGCGACGGCGGCTGCCAAGAAATTCGGCGCCGATGTCGTCAAGACCGGTTATCTGGTCATCGGTGCCCTGCCGCAATCGGGCGTCATCCCGCGTATGCGCACGGAAGGCCAGCGGGCCGGCTTCATGGCGCTGACCAAGGACTTCCCGGCCGATCACATCATCGAGATCGATACCAAGAACACGCTGCAGGAATCCTTTGCGCAGATGAACAACGTCATCGGCCGCATTCCGCCTGGCGTGCCGATCCTTATCATCGCGATCAACGACCAGGCGACGATGGGGATGCTGCAGGCCGTGCGGGCTGCGGGCCGCGTCGATCAGGGGATGGCTGTGGGCAACGGGGCGGACGAGGCCGAGGCGCTCGCGACCGATCCCAACCTGGTCGCGGCAACCGGCTCCTTTCCCGGCAGCTACGGCAACTACCTGATCCCGATTGCGCTCTCGGCTCTCGCCGGAAAGCCCGTTCCGGAAGCGACGTTTGTTACCCACCAGATGGTCACAAAGGCCAATATCTGCCAGTTCTACAAGGAGTTTCCCTGTGTCGGCGAGGCGGATGGCTATGTGTTTCCGGAGCAGGAATTCGCGACCTATCTGGCAGACCTGAAGAAGCAGGACTGGCTGAAGGGCTATGAGGTCATTCTTCCTCAGCAGTGAGAGGATGCCTGAACGGGAGCGTCACATGACCGATGAGAGATCCCAAGGGAGCCGCAAACCGCGGCTCCAGATCGCCAATATCAGCAAAGCGTTTGCCGGCGTGACGGTTTTGAAGGATGTCTCGCTTTCAGCCAACGCGGGCGAGATCGTGGCGCTTCTCGGTGCAAACGGTGCGGGCAAGTCGACGCTGATGAAAATCCTGTCCGGCGTCTATACACTGGACAATGGACAGATCCGGATCGACGACACGATCAGGAGCATCTCCACACCGCAGGATGCTATTGCGGCCGGCATAAGGCTGATGCCGCAGGAGCTTTCGGTGCATCCGGACCTCTCGGTTGCCGAAAACATCGCGCTTGGCTCCATGCCAAAGCGACGGTTTGCGGGTATTCATTTGATCGACCGGCCGGCGATGGTCGGACAGGCGGAAGCGCTGCTCAAGCGGTTGCGGCTCGGTCATGTCGCGCCCGGCCGGCGCATGGGCTCGCTGCCTTTGTCCGAGCAGCGGATTGTCGAAATCGCTCGCGCGCTCTCCGGCAAGGCGCAGATCCTGATCATGGACGAGCCGACCGCATCGTTGGGCGAGGCGGACGCCGACAATCTGTTCGAGGTGATCGAAGCCCTGAGAGCCGAGGGCGTCACGATCATCTATATTTCGCATTATCTGGACGAGGTCTTCCGGCTGAGCGACCGGATCGTCGTGTTGCGCGATGGCGAGGTTCGTGGCCAGTTCAAGACGGCAGAGACCAATCGCGACCAGGTTCTGACGGCCATGCTTGGTAGCGATCTCGGCGACCTTTATCCGGCCAAATCGACGATGGTTCAGGATCCAAAGACCGTCCTGTCCGTGGAAGGCTTGTCTCTTCCCGGATGGCTTGACGGCGTCTCGCTGTCCGTGCGGCGCGGTGAGGTGTTCGGCGTTTTCGGACTGATTGGCTCGGGTTCTGAGAAGATCGGCCGTGCCATCTATGGTGCCGAACTTGCCGCACGCGCCAAAGCCGTTCGGCTGAACGATATCGAGATCGGCCTGTCGGGGCCGCGAAAGAGCGTGCGTAGCGGCATCGGCTTTGTTGCCGCCGAGCGTAAGCGTCAGGGGCTGATCGGCAATCTGTCGGTGCGCACCAACACAACCCTCCCCTATCTCGGCCTGTTTACGAAATCCGGTGTCGTCGATCAGAAGCGCGAAGATGCCAGCACCCGAGACTGGATCAAGACGCTGCGGGTCAAGACATCGGGGCCGGATCAGGAGATCCGCCTCTTGTCCGGCGGCAACCAGCAGAAGATCTGCCTCGCCCGCTGGCTGCTCGGAAGTCCGAGTTTTCTTATCCTTGAAGAGCCGACACGGGGTGTGGATCTCGGCGCCCGGCGCGAGATTTACGCGGAAATCCGCCGTCTGGCAGATGAAGGACTGGCGATCCTGATCGTCTCCTCCGACGCCGAAGAAGTTGCGGGGCTCGCCGATCGCAGCCTCGTTCTGGAAGATGGAAAGGTCGTGGCCGAGCTTGGGCGCGACGCGACTGCGGCGGATCTGATGCGGGCGGCCGAGCCTCGGTCCGCCGTGCGCGATACGAATGAACTGGAGAAAGCATGAGCAAGTCGTCCTCCATTCCCGCGGCGCCGGGTGTTTCGAAAAAGCAGGCAAGTTCGCTGACCGACCTTCTCGGCCGCCCGGCTGCCGGCATCGTCCTCCTGCTCGTGTTCTACATCCTGCTTCTGGCCGCATTCTCGCTGCTTTCACCCTATTTCCTGACGTTGAGCAACCTGTCCAATATCGGCACCAACATGGCTTTCATCGGCCTGATGGCTGCCGCCGGTACGCCGCTGATCATCGGCGGGGGGCTCGATCTGTCGGTTGCCGCCGTTGCCGGTCTTGCCGGCGTCATCGTGGCGCTGATGCACGCCAACGGCATCAATATCTGGGCGGGCTGCTTTACGGCGCTCGTCATCGGCTG
Organism: Neorhizobium sp. PAMB6630; assembly: GCF_058242775.1. Lineage (NCBI taxonomy): Bacteria > Pseudomonadati > Pseudomonadota > Alphaproteobacteria > Hyphomicrobiales > Rhizobiaceae > Neorhizobium > Neorhizobium sp. PAMB6630. The sequence goes on along the minus strand of NZ_JBZAYV010000002.1, from coordinate 1,434,487 downwards.
TGCGGTCGGTGTGCTCAACGGCTTCCTCGTCACCCGGCTGAAGCTCAATCCGCTCATCGCGACGCTCGGCACGATGAGCATCTTTTCCGGTCTCTCCATGGTGATGACCGGCGGCCTGTCGAAGCCTCTCTTCGTTCCTGCATTCAACTGGCTCGGATCCGGCCGCCTGTTCGGCGTCCCGTTTCCGATCATCCTGATGCTTCTCGTGTTCGCCGCGCTCTGGCTGATCCTGTCGAAGACACCCTTCGGACGCTTCGTCTACGCCACCGGCGGCAACCCGGAGGCCAGCAGCCTGCTCGGCGTGCCCGTCGAGCGGACCCAGATGGTGCTCTATGTCGTCTCCGGGCTTTCGGGCGCTGCGGCCGGCATCATCCTTGCCGCAATGCTTGGCGCTGCAGCGCCGAATGCTGCAGGACAGCATCTGCTGACCATCATTGCGGCCATCATCCTTGGCGGCACCAGTCTGTTCGGCGGACGCGGCAGCGTCTGGGGCACGCTGATCGCAGTCCTTATTCTCGGCACGCTGAACAACGGCCTGACGCTGATGAACGTGTCGTCCTTCTGGCAGGACGTGACACGCGGCGTCGTCCTTTTGATGGCTGTCGGCCTAGATCAGCTGCGCGTGCGCCTGCAGAGCTGACGCTTTTCACCATTGTATCGGAGAAACAGAAATGACTGAACGCCCCTTGAAGGCCGGCCTTTTCGGCATCGGTCTGGAGGCCTACTGGCCGCAGTTCAAAGGTCTGGAAACACGGCTGCGCGGCTATGTCGATACTGTCGAGGAAAAGCTTGCGCGCCCCGGCGTCGAGGTCGTTAACCTCGGGCTGATCGATACACCCGAAAAGGCGCTCGAGGCTGGGCATCAGTTTCGCCAGGCGGACGTCGATATCATTTTTCTCTACATCACCACCTATGCCCTGTCTTCGACCGTTCTGCCGGTGGTACGCCGGGCAAAGGTCCCGGTGATCATCCTCAACCTGCAGCCGACCGCGGCCATCGACTATGCCACCTTCAACGCACTCGGTGATCGAACCGCGATGACCGGCGACTGGCTGGCGCATTGCTCTGCCTGCCCGGTCCCCGAAATCGCCAATGTCTTCCATCGGGCAGGTATCAGCTTTCATCAGGTGACCGGTGTTCTCACCGATGATCCGATCGTCGAGGAGGAAATCAACGACTGGATCGAGGCCGCGCGCGTCGCGCATTTGATGGCGCATAACCGGCTCGGCGTCATGGGCCGCTACTACAACGGCATGCTCGATATCTATTCCGATCTGACCGCGCAGGCCGCTGCCTTCGGCACCCATATTGAAGTGCTGGAAATTGATGAACTGGCGCGGCTGCGGGAGGATGTCAGCGAGGCGGATATCTCCGCCTGTCTGGCGACGATCGAAGCGGAATTCGATGTGCAGCCGGATTGCGACCCGAAGGAACTGGCGCGGGCGGCAAAAACCGCCGTGGCGCTGCGTAAGCTGGTGACCAAGAAGTCGCTCGGGTCGCTGGCCTATTATTACGAGTCCCAGCCGGGCCATGAATACGAGGATATCATCACCTCGGTCATCGTGGGTTGCTCCATGCTGACAGCTGATGGCGTGCCGGTTGCCGGTGAGTACGAGATCAAGAACGCCCAGGCCATGAAGATCATGGACAGCTTCGGTGTCGGCGGCTCGTTCACCGAGTATTATGCCATGGATTTCGCAGCCGACGTCGTTCTGATGGGGCATGACGGGCCGGGTCATACAAAAATTGCCGAAGGGCGCACCAAGATCCGGCCGCTGCAGGTTTTTCACGGCAAGGTCGGTTCCGGCGTCAGCGTCGAGATGTCGGTCAGGCATGGACCGGTGACGCTGCTGTCGGTTGTCGAGAGCGCCGGCAAGATCAAGCTGCTCTGCGCGGAAGGCGCCTCCGTCGCCGGCCCGATCCTGGAGATCGGCAATACCAATAGCCGGTATCAGTTTCCGCTCGGCGCCCGGCGGTTCGTCGAGACGTGGAATGCGCAAGGACCGGCCCACCATTGCGCCGTTGGCGTCGGACATATCGCCGGACGCATCGAAAAGCTCGCGAAACTGCTCGACCTTGAGGTCGTGAAAGTCTGCTGACCTAAAACGGGTGTAAATATGAGAGAAGCGTCTGCAATCTTTTAGACGCCTATGCGCAATGGCCTGCGAAAGTTGGCCATTTACAAAGGCTAGGAACGGACACCGCCGTGTATCTCAATGTCGAAACAGAGCTGGCTCGGGAAATCTGCACCGCGGGGATAAGTGGAATTTCTGCCTGACTTCGGCTTAGATGCCGGGAACAGGAGATACCATGACAAGACGACCGCGCCGGAACCATCGCCCGCCTTTCAAGGCAAAGGTGGCGCTCGCTGCGATCCGCGGCGAGCAGACGCTGGTGGAATTGTCCCAGCGGTTCGACGTGCGCGCGAACCAAATCAAGTAATGGAAAGACCAGCTCCTTGAGGGGGCGACAGGCGTTTTCGGCGATGAAGCGAAGGCGGAACCGACGGGTCCGGCCATCGATGTCAAAACGCTTCATGCCAAGATTGGCGAGTTGACATTGGAGAACGATTTTTTATCCGGTGCGGTCGGCAAGGCGGGATTGCTGCGCGAAAAGAAATGATCAATCGCGAGCACAAACTCTCCGTGTCGCGCCAGGCCAGGCTTCTCGGCTTCAGCCGTGGCAGTGTGGTGGCTGCATCGCGGCCGGACTCGCCTATCCTACATTCGGATAGGCGAGTCCGGCCGATTATATCAGCGACAGTGTGCCCTCAGATGGCATTCTCCAGCTTGTGTGCGATGTAGAGTTCCCGAAGTCGCAGGGTCAGGGCTCCCGGCTTGCCGTTTCCGACAGGTTGGCCGTCGATCATGGTCACGGGCAGTACGAAATTGGTGGCCGAGGTGATAAAGGCCTCGGCCGCGTTCAGGGCTTCCTCTGGCGTGAAGGCCCGTTCCTCGTAGGCGATGCCTGCTCTTTCGGCGATATCGAGCACGCTGGCGCGCGTGATTCCGTGGAGGATGGCGTTGGACAAGCCACGCGTCACCAGCTTGCCATCCGCCGTGATGATGTGGGCGGTGGCGGAACTGGCCTCGGTGACGAAGCCGTCCTCCACCAGCCAAGCGTCGTCGGCGCCTTTGGACATGGCTTCCATCTTCGCCATCGAGGGATAAAGCAGCTGCACGGTCTTGATGTCGCGGCGCCCCCAGCGCTCATCCGGTACAAAGGCCACGGAAATGCCGGTCGCGACTTTCGGGTTATCGAGCACCGACTTTGCCTGCGTGAACAGTGTCAGCGTCGGCGTTGGGTTCTCGGGGTAGGCGAAATCGCGGTCGGCGGGTCCGCGGGAGATCTGCAAGTAGATCAGGCCTGAGTCCAGCTGGTTGCGGCGGATGATGTCGCGGTGGACGTCCAAAAGCGCATCCGGTGTCAGCGGGCAGGTGATCCCGAGCTCCGCCGTGGAGCGCTGCAGGCGCGCTGCGTGGCCTGCATATTCCAGCAGTTTGCCGCCGACCACGGCAGTGACTTCATAGATCGCGTCGGCGAACAGAAAGCCGCGATCGAAGATCGACACCTTGGCTTCGGCTTCCGGCAACCAGTCGCCATTCAGATAGACAATACGGGTCAAGTCGTTTCTCTCGTTCAAGTTTTCGGTCTTGTGAAGGGTGCGATCTCAACGCCCATTCCGGTGAGTTTGCCGCGCAGTGCCGCGGCCGTCGCGGCGGCGCCGGGCGTGTCGCCGTGGATGCAGACAGTTGCCGCCTCGACGGGCAGAAAACCGCCGCCGATCGTCGGGATGCGCTTGTCGCAGATCATCGACAGGACCTGATCGACGCTCTGCTGCAGGTCGTGAATGACAGAGCCCTCCAACTGGCGGGAGGCGAGCATGCCCTTTTCGTCATAGCGGCGATCGGCATAGACCTCGCAGGCGACGGCAAGACCGGCTGCCTGCGCGGCCTCCATGGTTTGCGAATAGGGGAGGGTGATGAAGACGAGCTGCGGGTCGACAGCCTGGATGGCGCGCACGCAGACCTCGGCAAGATCGGCATCCTCGGCGGCCATATTGCCTAGCGATCCATGCGTCTTCACATGCGTGATCGGCCAGCCAAGCGAATTCGCCATGCCCTGGATGGCGGCAATCTGGTAGATCAGCTGGGCCTCAATATCTTCCGGACGCTCGCCGGAGATGCGCCGGCGGCCGAAACCGTAGAGATCCATGAATGAGGGATGCGCACCGATGGACACGCCCTTTGCTTTGGCCGCCAGGATCGTGTCGCGCATGACGCTCGGGTCGCCCGCGTGGAAACCGCAGGCGATATTGGCTGTCGTGATGGTATCCATCATCGCCGCGTCGTCGCCGATCTTGTAGGCGCCGAAACTCTCGCCCATGTCGCAGTTGAGGTCGATGGTCGGCATGGTGCACTATCCTCAAATGTGTCTTTAAAGCTGTGCCGTGGCGGCAAAATCCCAACGAGTATGTTGACATACAGATGGTGTACTGAAATGACAAGCGGGTTGCGACGTTGCTGGACGGGATGACGTTCAGACGCAGGCTAGCCGATGACGGTTCGTTTGTCGGCAGGTCTTATCCGGGCGCGCAGAACGTTTTGGGCGCTGGCATTGGTAAGGGACGCCGTTGGGAATGGGAACGATGACATGACGGGGCACGATTGTGCGCCACGGCGCTTCCCTTTTATCGCTGCCTGCGGTGACAGCGCTCTCGTCATCGAACTTTCCGATGAGATCGACGAAGAGACCAATCGGCGTGTCGTCGCGCTCGCCGACAGTCTTGCGGCAGAGGCGATCGACGGGGTTGTCGAAACGGTGCCGACCTATCGGTCGCTGCTTGTCGTCTACGATCCGGCGGTGGTGCGTGGCAACCTGCTGGCACCATTGCTGCAGGCACGTCTGGCGGGAATTTCCTCGGCAAACGTTGCGCAGAGGCGGATTGTCGTGCCGGTGCTTTACGGCGGCGCGGTGGGCATGGACCTCAATGAACTTGCCGATATGAAGCACATGGGTGCCGATGCCCTGATTGCCCTGCATGCGGCGGCGGAATACCGGGTCTATATGATCGGGTTTGCCCCGGGCTTTGCCTATCTCGGCGGATTGCCCGACCGTCTGCACACGCCACGCCTTGCGGTTCCCCGCCAGCGGATCGAGGCCAGTGCCATCGGCATCGGTGGCAAGCAGGCCAGCATCAATTCCGTGCCCGGCCCGAGCGGGTGGCGCTTTATCGGCCGTACGCCCCTCAAGCTTTTCGATCCGGCGCGCGCGGATCCCTTTCTGCTGCGTGCCGGCGACCGGGTCCGCTTTCGCCCTATCGAGGCGGATGAGGCCGTTTCTCTGGATGCAGCCTCGTCGCGGGGCACACTTGCCGCAGAATGGGAAAGCCCATGAGCAGCATCCTCATCAGACAGGCGGGTCCGATGCTGACGGTTCAGGATCTAGGGCGTGTCGGGCTACAGCATCTCGGTGTGTCGGGCTCGGGACCCATGGATGGTCCCGCGATGCGGATGGCCAACCGCCTTGTCGATAATGGCGACGGGCAGGCGGTTCTCGAGTTCGCGCATGTGGGCGGGCATTTCGAGGTGGCCGAGCCCGTGCGGTTTGCGGTCACGGGCGGCACCGTCGAGATCACCGTCGATGACGAGCGCCGGCATAGCTGGGAAAGTTTTACGCTTCTGCCGGGCCAGGTGCTCAAGATCGGCGCCATGCGCGATGCCGTATGGGGCTATGTGGCGCTGTCCGGCGGTATCGAGACGCTTCCGGTTCTGGGTGCGCGCTCGACGCATTTGCGAACCGGCATCGGCGGGCTGGATGGGCGCCGGCTTGCGGCCGGCGATCGTCTGCCGCTTGGGATCACGCGTCCGGCACCGACGCTTGCGCTGACGCAGGCTTTTCGCCGTCCGCTCGGTCCGGTGCGTGTCGTCAAGGGGCCGCAGGCAGACCATTTCGATCCGTCCGCCTGGCGGCAATTCCTTGGAACAGGTTTTGTCGTTTCCGGCCAGCGCGACCGCATGGCGCAAATGCTCGAGGGGCCGATGGTGCGCGCCGTTGGGGGGCACGATATCGTGTCCGACGGAACGGTCAGCGGGTCCATCCAGGTGCCGGCATCCGGGCGCCCGATCGTGCTGATGGCCGAGCGGCAGACAACCGGCGGATATCCGAAGATTGCCACCGTGGCCTCGATCGATCTGCCGCGGCTTGCGCAGGCCATGACCGGTGCGCCGGTGCGCTTCAAGGTGATATCGCAGGACGAGGCGGAAACGCTGTGTATCTCCCAATCTCGGGCGCTGGCTGCCTCCCTGGTCGGACTTGAGAAGAAATCGGATATGGGCTGTCTTCAAGGAGATCCGGGCCATGAATAAACCGCTCGCCAAGCAGGCTTATGGCAGCATCATCGAGATGATCCTGGCCGGCACATTGAAGCCGGGCGATCTGCTGCAGGAGGGTAAGCTTGGCGACCAACTCGCCATGTCACGGACGCCCGTGCGCGAAGCGATCAAGCGCATCGAGGCAGAGGGGCTTGCCGTCCAAGAAGGACGCTTTCTCAAGGTTCGTACCCTGTCGGCCGCCGAAGTCGAGGAGATCTTCTTCCTCCGTCGCGTTCTGGAGCGTCAGTGCGCCCGCAATTCGGTGGCCATCGATCAGCGTATCCTCGACGGTCTGGAGCGTCGCGTGCTCGACCTGCAACGGGAAGGTCCCGGCGAAGAGGAGGCGCAGCGGCAGGTGGACGACGACTTTCATTTCGCGCTGGCGCGTGCAGCGGGCAGCCAGATGATGGTCCGCACCATCGGCGATCTGCGCCGCCGAACCTGCATGTTCGACCACAGTCAGGTTCCAGAACGTTTCGGCAAGAGTTGCGAGGAGCATCTCGACATTATCCATGCGCTGCGCAGCCGCGATGGCGAGCGTGCTGCGACGTTGATGGACGAACATATTGCCCATGCCCGCGACGCGATCCTTGGTCGTCTCAGCCTTTCGAACCAGGGACTAAAGCGATGAGATGCCTGATCGTGCAGCCGATCCATGCGGACGGACTGGCTCTCCTTAAAGCGGCCGGGATCGAGCCGGTATTTTGCCCGACACCGGATATGAAGACTGTCTCCCGGTGGATCGCCGGCTGCCATGCCGTCATCACCCGTGACGCCGGCCTGTCGGGAGAGGCCATTGAGGCTTCCGACGTCCTCAGGGCGATCGTCGTCCATGGCGCTGGTCACGACCCCGTCGACAAGGCGGCCGCAGCGCACAAGGGCGTGCTGGTCTGCAATACGCCCGGCGCCAATGCGCGCTCGGTGTCGGAGCTTGCGCTCGGACTTGCACTTGCCGCTGCACGGCTTATTACCGCCGCCGATCAGGCGGTCAGAAATGGCAAACGTGGTTTTCGCGAGGACCACGCATTCCAGGAGCTGTCCGGTAAGACGGCGCTTATAGTAGGCTGGGGTGCGACCGGCGCCGGGCTCGGGCAGATGCTTCACAGCGCCCTCGGCATGCGTGTGATCGTCTACTCACCGCGCAACCGGGATACAGGTTCGTTCGAGCGCATGTCTTCGCTGGCCGAGGGGCTGGCGATCGCCGATCTCGTTTCGCTTCATACGCCACTGCGGGACGAGACCCGTGGCATGTTCGATGCCGCAGCCTTTGCGTCAATGAAGAGAGGCGCCATCCTGGTCAATACGGCCAGGGCAGGGCTGGTGGACGAGGCAGCCCTTGCGCAGGCGCTGTCAGACGGCACCATCGCCGCTGCCGGCCTGGACGTCTATTCGCCAACGGCGCCGACGGGGGCGCTCGCGACCTGCAACCGAGTGATCTTCACGCCGCATCTGGGGGGCACAACCGAGGAGGCGCTGCAGCGGGTCGCCGTGGGGGCTGCCCGGCACGTCATCACGGCGCTCGAGGGAGGCCGCCCGTCGACCACAATCGAATTTCATCCGGAGGCCAGCCTATGAGCCAAATCGTCAAGGATACCGTCGAGCGGCTGCTGGACCGCATCAACGCGATTTCCGCGGGTGGTCCGGGCTTCACGCGCCCGTCCTACAGCCCGCTGGAAAGCCAGGCGCATCGTGTCATCGAGGACGAGGCGACCGCGCTTGGCCTGACCGTGACCCGCGATGCCGCGCTCAATCTCTTCGCTCGGTTGCCGGGCCGGGACCGGAGTGCTCCAGCCATCTACGTGGGATCGCATCTCGACACCGTTGCCATGGGCGGCGCCTATGACGGCCAGGCGGGCGTTGCCGGCGCAATGGCGCTTGCCGCAGCCTTTGTCGAAAGCGGCGAGCCGCCGCCGGTCGATCTCGTCGTCACCGTCACACGTGCGGAGGAAAGTGTCTGGTTCCCGGTGTCCTATGCGGGTTCGCGCGCAGCGCTTGGTCGCCTGACGGCGCAGGAACTGCAGGCGGTGCGCAGCGATACCGGCCGCACGCTGTATGATCATATCCTGTCGGAGGGTGGCCGGCCGGACGACATCCTGACGGATCTGCCGCTTCCACCGGGACGCTTCATCGAGCTTCATATCGAGCAGGGCACGGTGCTTCACGCAGCCCATGAACCCTACGGGATCGTCAGCGGCGTTCGCGGCGGTCTGCGCTACCGGCAGGCCCGGATCGAGGGCACCTGGGCCCATTCCGGCGGCCCGGCGCGGTCGGAGCGATCGGACGCCGTCTTTGCGCTTGCCGACCTGATCGTCGCCATGGATCGTCGTTGGGACGAGGCACTGCGGGCGGGTGACGACCTTGCCATCACTTTTGGCCGCGTCGATGCCGCAACGCCGGAACATGCCTTTGCGAAAGTGCCGGGACGGGTGGATTTCTGTGTCGATCTGCGCAGTGACGATGTGAACGTGCTCGACCGGATGGACGCGATGTTTCACGCCGAAGCCTCCGCCATCGAGACGGCCCGTGGTGTGCGCTTCGCGCTGGGGGAACAGTCACGCAGCCAGCCGACGAAGCTTTCGGCGGCGCTCGCAGACCAGATTCTTGAGGCAGCCCGCGCGCTCGGCCACAAACCCCGCCGCATGCTGTCTGGCGGCGGCCATGATGCGGCGGCCTTTGCGCAGGCGGGGTGGGACAGCGTGATGGTGTTTTTGCGGAACTGGAACGGCAGCCACAATCCTGAAGAGGCGATGGACCCCGCGGATCTGGTCGCGGCGGTCAAAGCATTGCAGAGAGCCCTCGTCGCCATGGGGAGCACGTCAAGATGATGAGCGACAAGGAAACCCTGGCCCAGCAGTTCTACCGGGATCTCAAACAGCGCATTCTCGAGGGGCGCTTCTCGCAAGACGAGATGCTGACGGAGCGTACGCTGGCCGTCGAGTTCGGCATTTCGCGAACACCGCTGCGCGCCGCGATCTCCCGCCTTGAGAAGGAAAACGTGATCTCGCGGCTTCCGAACGGCGCACTGATGGTTCGCCCGGTCACCGTCGAGCAACTGCTGGAGATCGTACAGATCCGCAGGCTGCTAGAGGGAGCGGCGGCGGCCAAGGCGGCAGCGATATCGGCGCTTACGCCGGAGCTTGCCCGCTCCCGCACCCGTATGCGCGCCTATGCGGAAGGCGGCGATACCGCCTTCGACAACTTCTGGCTGGACGACGACGCGTTTCACCTGGCCGTTGCCAAGGCTGCAGAACTGCCCTTGCTTGCCGCCATGCTGACGGAAATGCGCAGTGTCGCCCGCCGCTGCACGATTACCCGTACCCATGACCGCTTCGACCAACAGGCCCGCGAGCATATCGCCGTAGTCGACGCCATCGAGGCTGGGGATACAGCTGCCGCTCAGGCGGCAATGGAACTGCATTTCGACAGCGTCAGGGGACGTTTCCTCGGCTGGCTCGCCCGCGATTGAGAACCAGTTCATGACATTTGCCGCATTCCCCGAGGATCTCCAGCGCTTGCGTGGTTGCGAGGCAGCCTTCCCGGAGGCCGAATTCCTCGATCGCCAGAAACGGGCACAGGCCGCCTTGCAGGCAAGCGGACAGGAGGCGATCATCGTCTCTGGTCCCGAAACGATCTACTGGCTGACCGGTCGCCAGACGGCAGGTTACTTTGCCTTCCAGGCGCTCCTGCTTCCTGCGCAGGGAGAGCCGACCCTCATCGTCCGGCAGCTGGAGCTGTTCGGTGCGGTGGCCAATACCTGGCTCGACGATGTCGTCGCCTACCAGGACGGTGAAAATCCCGTCGATACCTTGCTAGCGGTTCTCAAAGCGAGGAACATCCGCAAGTCGGCGATGGAGCTTGGTGGCTGGTTTCTGTCGCCGCGCGTGGCAGCCGAAATTTCAGAGCGGCTGGATGTCGGCGAACTGTTTGACGGCTCGCATATACTGCCGCCATTGCGCATGCTGAAATCCGCCGCAGAACTCAAGGCCATTCGGGCGGCGGCGCGCTATGCGCAAGCCGGCATCCTTGCCGGGATCGACGCCTGCGCCTCTGGCACGGATGAGAATGCGATTGCCGCGGCGATGCTGTCGGCGGCAACGCAGGCCGGTTCAGAGGCTATGGCCATGGAGCCGCTGGTTTCATCCGGGCCGCGCAGTGGCCTGCCGCACATGACATGGCGCCGCCGAACCCTGCGCGAGGGCGATCCCGTCTTTCTCGAGCTTGCCGGCAGCCACGCCCGCTATCACGCCGCGCTGATGCGCACGGTCTGGCTCGGAGCGCCGCCCGTCGAAGCGCAACGGATGATGGATTGCTCGCTTCACGCGCTGGATGCTGCGCTCGCATCAATCCGGCCGGGCGTGCCCTGTTCCGTCCCGCACAATGCAGCGCAGGCCGTCATCGACGAGGCTGGCTATACCGCAGCCTTCCGCAAGCGGATCGGCTATTCCATGGGGGTCGCCTTTGCGCCGGACTGGGGCGAGGGGGCTATCCTTTCCCTGTTCTCCGATGTTTCCCGCCCGATCGAAGCGGGCATGGTATTTCACCTGCCGGCCACGCTGCGCAGCTATGGTCACTGGACTGTCGGCGCCTCCGAAACCGTGATCGTCACCGAGCAGGGTGCCGAACCACTGTCGAGCCTGCCGCGCGGCCTCACCCTTCGCTGATTTTCCACCTTCCCTTCACCAACGGAGCCTTGCGCATGCGTTCTCTCTTCCATCTCGCCTATCATGTCACCGACCTCGACGAGGCACGCCGTTTCTACGGCGACGTTCTCGGTTGCCAGGAGGGCCGTTCCACTGAAACCTGGGTGGACTTCGACTTCTTCAATCACCAGATCTCGCTTCATCTGGGCAAGCCGTTCGAGGTGACGCGCACCGGCAAAGTGGGCGACCATATGGTTATGATGCCGCATCTCGGCGTGGCGCTGGAACTGGCCGACTGGCTGGCACTGGCCGAACGCCTGAAGGAAAAGGGCGTGGCCTTCGACATTCCGCCTGTGGTGCGCTTCGAAGGCGAGCCGGGCGAGCAGCGCACGATGTTCTTCTTCGATCCGAGCGGCAACCCGATCGAGGTCAAGGGTTTCAAGGATTTCGACGGTCTGTTTGCCCGCTGAGCAGCACGTATTTACGAAGAAGCCGGTCAGATGGATGCGCTGCCCGGCTTCTCTAATGATCGGTTTTCTTGGCCGTCTGGCCGGTGTCAGAACATGCTTGGCGAACGGGTGAGCAGCTCGTTGCCCTGTTCGCCGATGATGAGGATATCTTCGTAGAAGGCTGCCCCGACGCCGTCGAGCGACAGGAACGCCTCGACGCCGAACACCATGTTCTGCTCGACGATGTCCTGCGGCGTCGACATCGACGTCGAGATGCGCGGCAGTTCGAAGCCGAGGCCGATGCCGTGGCCGTAGAATGGGAAATTCTTCATGATCGCGGAGATGGAGCCGCCGAAGGCTGCGGTCATGCGGTCGCCTTCGGCTGCCACATCCAGCAAGGCGACGCCCGGCCGCAGCATGTCGGACAGGCGGTGGACGATGCCGGCGGCGGCTTCGATCAGGCGGAGCTGATCCGCGTTCGCCGAGCCTCGGACTGCGGTGCGGCCAGGATCAAGATAATAGCCCTGATAGAGCGGCCCATGCAGCGTTCCTGTGACGATGTCGCCAACGGCAGGGGTATCGGCGCTATATCCGGTCAGGGGAAAGCGCTGGTCAAACCCGAGCGTTGCGCCGTGATTGGTGCCGATCATCTGGATACGCCCCCCGCGCCGGACCGTTTCGCGGGCAGCTTCGCCAGCCGCCTCGCGCTCCGACATGCCGCTGACGAGGCTCTCCATCAGTACGGTCATGCCTGCGGTCGCCGTTTCGCCTGCTGTGCGATAACAGTCGAGTTCCCGCGGGCTCTTGATGCGCCGCACGGAGCGAACGAGATCGTCTTGAGGGATCCATTCGATCTCGGGGGCGGTCGCCTCCAACTGGCGATAGTATTTCACCGGAATAAAATTGGTGCCAACCAGGGCAACGCGTCCCTTGATACCGCGGGCCACGAGGGCCTTGGAGACGCTTTCGAACGGATGGTTGCTACAGTGAACGTCATCGATCGACACGAGATCGCGCCGTACCTCCGGCTCGTCGATGTGCAGTTGCGGCGCGTGACCCTCCTGCAGGATGACGCCTGCAAACGAGCGTGCGGTCCAGATGGACGAGTCCATGCCGCTGCTGATCGCATAGTGGTTGGAGAGGTAGAGAACGTCGCCACAGTTGTCGGTGGTGCCGCCAGCGCGTGAAAACACCACGGCAGTCTCATAGCCGCGCGCCTTCATCTCACGATGCAGGAGATCCCAACGGTGCTCATACTCGTCGATCGGAAAATAACGAACCATCATTCGCTCCAGATGCCGCCGCTTACGTACGCGTCATAACGTCTACGCGCTGTTACAGGAAAAGACCATAAACCGGCCCTTGATTTCGGTACACCGACAGTATCCGTCGGTCAATCGGCGGTCCGCGCTGTTTCGGTGAGACTGTCTGCGATCCGCTGAGATCGGCAGCGGATGCCGAAAAAGCATGCGACCCAAGCCTAGTTTGTAATCAATGTGATTGCTTTATGTGCTCTAAATTGTTGAAATTGCTACTTGAACTCCAATGGTATACTGAATAAGGTCTGATGGACCCATAAGAGATCGGGTCTCATCGCCCGCCGATGTGCTTCGCACAGGGGCAGATCATACCGTGAAGACGAGTTGGAATGGATTTGGAAACACAGGTTGTACCCGCGAGTCAGGGACGTGCGTTTCGGATGCGGGCTGGGCAGTTCGTCCGCATCTCCAATACCTACGGGCATCAGGTCGTCGATGCCTGGGCGGTCGCCGAAAGCGATACGTTCGAGGTCTCGTCGATGGATCATAGCCGTTCGGTCAACAGCAACATCTTTTTCACAAAGGGCATGAGCATCCAGAGTTCGCGTCGGCGCTCGATGCTGACCATGGTGGCCGATAGTGCCGCGGTTCGCCACGATACCCTGCTCTGCCCCTGCAGCGCGGAACTCTATCAGCAGCTAGGTTGCACCGAGTATCACCGCAGCTGCACCGACAATTTCCACGAAGCGCTCGCGCAGGTGGATATCGACCACCCCTTCACGCCGGCCTCGCTCAACCTCTTCATGAACGTTCCGGTCGGGCCGGACGGAACCGTGGATCGCTTGCCGCCGGAAACATCCGCAGGCGACTGCGTGGTCCTGCGGGCAGACATGGATCTTGTGCTTGTGCTGTCGGCCTGTCCGCAGGACATCACGCTCATCAACGGTGCTGCCCGCACGCCGAAGGACGTTACCGTTTCCATCACGGACACCTTTTCCCCGCAGGAGGCCGCATGAGCGATCCGCTTCTGAAACTGAGGGAGATCCGCAAGAGCTTCGGTGACAACGAGGTGCTTAAGGGCGTCTCGCTCGAGGTGGCGGCAGGCGAGGTTGTCTCGATCATCGGCGCCAGCGGCTCCGGCAAGAGCACCTTTCTGCGCTCGATCAACGCGCTGGAAATGCCGCAGTCGGGGTTCATGGAATTCGAGGGACTGTCATTCGATTTTCGCCCGGAATCGCGTCTCTTCCCGACGCCGGCACAACTGCAGTCACTGCGTGCCCGCGTCGGCATGGTGTTCCAGAGCTATAATCTCTGGCCCCATATGACCGTGCTCGAAAACGTCACGCATGCGCCAATCCGGCTGCTGAAACTGCCGCGGGCGCAGGCCCAGGAGGAGGCGGAAGCGCTTCTTTCGCGGATCGGGCTCTATGAAAAGCGCCACAGCTACCCCGCGCGGCTTTCCGGCGGGCAGCAACAGCGCGTGGCGATTGCTCGGGCGCTGGCGATGAAGCCGCGACTGATGCTGTTCGACGAGGTCACCTCCGCGCTCGACCCCGAACTGGTGCATGAAGTGCTGGTGCTGATGGCCTCGCTTGCCGCCGACGGCATGACGATGCTTCTGGTGACCCATGAGGTCGCCTTCGCGCGGGATGTGTCGTCGCGCGTGCTGTTCTTCGACAAGGGCGTGATCGCCGAGGAGGGGTCTCCGGAGATTCTGCGGCGCCCCGAAAGTGAAAGGTTGCAGCAGTTCCTGCACCGCATCCTGCACGACAGGGTAGGTCATGCCCTGTCCAATACCAGCGGCGAAGGAGTGCAGGCGTGATTGTCAACGTCTTCGACGAGATCAAGATCTACGGCCCGGGATTTCTGGAAGCCTCCTGGACCGTGTTCGGCATTACCATCCTCACCATTGCCGTCAGCTGGGTCTGCGGTCTGGTGGCAGCGCTCGCACAGCGCTCCGACTGGAAGGGCGTGCGCATGGCCGCCGGTTTCTACATCTGGTTCATCCGCGGCACGCCGACGCTGATCCAGGTCTTCCTCATCTATTTCGGCCTGCCGCAGATCGGCATCCGGCCTTCCCCCTTTACGGCGGGGGTGATCGCGCTCGGCATCAACAGCGGCGCCTATGTCGCCGAGATCGTGCGCGGCGGCTTGACCGCGATCCAGCGCGGGCAGACGGAATCGGCGCTTGCTCTCGGCTTCAGCCCTGCCGAGACGATGCGCACCATCATCCTTCCGCAGGTCTTCCGCATCATCCTGCCCTCGATCACCAACGAAGCAATCTCGACGCTGAAAAACACCTCGCTTTTGTCCACCATTACGGTCGTGGAGCTGACCCTCTATGCACAGACACTGATCGCTTCGACCTTCCGGCCGTTTGAATTCTACATCGCGGTCGCCTTCATCTATCTCTTCCTGACGACCATCCTCACCTTCGTCGCGTCGTGGCTGGAACGCCGCTACGCCAACCTTGGATGATGCGGCCATGAGCTTGCTGACGCCGGATTCACTTGAAACTCTGCGCTTCCCGTCGATCCTCCCCGCCGGGTTGAAATGCACCGATTACCCAAATGCCGAACGACCAAATCCATTATAAAAAAGGGAACTGAAACATGAAAATGAAGTCTTTCATCCTTGCCGCTGCCGCCTTCGCGGGCCTTGCCATCACCTCGATCGCCCATGCGGCCGACCTTGAACTGCTGCAGCCCGGCAAGCTCATGGTCGCCACCGAAGGCACCTACGCTCCCTTCAGCATGCGTGCGCCCGACGGCAAGCTCGACGGCCTTGAAATCCGTGTGATGAAGGAAGTCGCCAAGCGGCTGAACCTCGAATACACGCCTGTCCTGATCAAGTGGGATTCCCTGCTCGTCGGCCTTCAGGCGGACCAGTATGATGTGATCAGCGCCGCCATGGACATCACCGAGGCACGCCAGAAGCAGGTCACCTTCTCCAACGGCTGGCTCGAATCCGGTGGTCGCGTCGTCACCGCCAAGGACAGCAAGATCACGAGCGCTGCCGACATAAAGGGCAAGGTCGTCGGCGCGCTCGTTGCTTCCAGCTGGACCAAGATCGCTGAGGAAAAGGGCGCAACGGTCAAGGGCTACAAGGCCGAGTCCGACGCTATGCAGGACCTGGTCAACGGCAATATCGATGCGGTGATTACCGATTCGATCGCGGCTGCCTATGCCATCACATCGGCCAAGATGCCCCTCAAGATGACCGATGATTACGTCAGCCACGTCCAGAAGGGATTTGCCTTCAAGATGGGCAAGCCAAACCTTGTCGATGCCGTCAACAAGGCGCTTGCAGACATGAACGCCGATGGCACCTATGCCAAATTGACAAGCGACCTGGTCGGCTTCAATCCGGCTCCGAAGGACCCTATCAAGACCATCAAGTAAACCCCGGGCATCCCGGAATGTTCGAGACATCATCCGCGCCGGCAACGATCATCACGATCGCTGCCGGCGCAATACTTGGCACGGACATGAGACCGCACGACCTTGCCCGGTCCTGTGTTTCGCCGACGGGACCATTCTGACATCGCAAGGCTTCCCCGCATTCTGAGTGTGACCTCAGGTGGAACTGTATTGTTCTGGCTTGTGCCTTGTTCAAGTACTGCAGAAAATCGATGTCATCCGTAGCCTGACCAACACGCCTGCTCTGGGGTTAGGCGTCTGCCGGAGCGCGTCGCTAACGTTTGGCGTGTTCCCACGTGGAGTTGGATGACCGACCCTTATGACGCCGTCGGTGTGACCCGCACAGTCGTGAGGGGGGAAGTCCGCAAGGACTACTGGCCTGTGCTCGTCTTCCGACACACCAACGGGATTGTGGGGCACAGACATTCAAGGGTAGCCGAATTTACACGCCTCCGCGCCATTAGGCCCCCGCGACCAAATAAAAACAAAAAATCTCCCATCTTGGGAGCAGCTTTTGCGTTGAGGGAATGGACGGGTGCTGGCCGAGGTAGGGCGGCATACGCAGATGAGAAGTGGTCCTTCCCGGGCCTGAGGACGTGCCCAACCATCCGCCTGCATGGATCAGCCAACGCTACCCGCCGTGTTTCACAAAACGAGCGATGTCTGCGTGCGTACCGAACCAGACATCGTCATGATCCTGGATATGGCGGATCAGCTCTTCGAGGATGAAGATGCGCGAGCGGTAGCCGGTTACATGCGGATGCATGGTAAGCAGAAAGAGGCCGCCCTCCTTGTAGGCGCGGTCGAATTCGCGCTTGAAGATGTCGAGCACCGCCGGTGGCGGGGTATAGGGCCTGTGGGCGGTGAACCTGTTCATGTTGAAATAGACCGCGTCGTCGCGGATCCATTCGACCGGCAATTCAACCATGCCTGTCGGCTCGCCATTCTCTAAAAGCTCGTAAGGGTCGTCGTCGGCCATCAGTGAGCTGTCGTAGAGCAATCCGAGTTCGCGCTGGATCTGCAGCGTCACAGGTGAAAAATCCCAGGAGGGGGTACGCATCCCAACGGCGCACACGCCGGTGATCTTTTCCAGTGTATCGGCGGCGCGCAGATGCAGTTCGCGCTCCTTCTCGGGCGGCACCTTGGTATTGACCTCGTGGATCCAGCCATGCAGGCCGATCTCATGGCCCTCGGCGATCAACTGTCGTTGTTCATCGGGGTAGAGCAGGGCGGCGACGGCGGGCACGAAGAAGGTTGCGGGTATGTCTGCCGCCCGCAGCGTCTCGAGTATGCGCGGCACGCCCACACGGTTACCATACTGCCCTTGCGACAGGCGTCCGATGGATTCGCCGCCATCGCGCAACTCGTTCGTCTCGTGGTCGCTGTCGAAGGAGAGTGCCACGGCACAGCGGGCGCCATCCTTCCAGGCGTTCGGCTTTAGCGACCGGCCGGCGCGCACCTTGTCGACCTTGCCGCGCCAGGTCGCCTCGTCCCATTCCCACGGTTCCATCGGTCTCGTCCTCTCGTTATTCGGCAGCCTGCGGCAGTACCGGTACCGCCGCCAGCAGGCGTTTGGTGTAGTCGTGCTGCGGATCGGCATAGATCGTGCCGGCTTCGCCCTCCTCGACGATGCGGCCGCGATACATGATGGCGACCCGATCACAGAGATGGCGCACGACCGACAGATCGTGGCTGATGAAGATCAGCGACAGGTCCAGTTCCGACCGCAACCGGATCAGAAGGTTGATGATCTGCGCCTGGATCGATACGTCGAGGGATGCCACCGGCTCGTCGCAGACGACGACATCCGGCTGCATGGCGAGCGCGCGGGCAATGGCGATGCGCTGCCTCTGCCCGCCGGAGAACTGATGCGGGAAGCGGTTGGCAAAGGCCGGATCAAGCCCGACGGCCGCCAGCCAGTCCCCGACATAGCTCGATGCATCGGACCGTGTCACCAGCCTGTGGGCAATTGGGCCTTCCGCAACGATGTCTCCGATGCGCATGCGGCCGTTCAGCGACGCGAACGGATCCTGGAAGATCGTCTGCACCCGCGTTGTGATCTTGGAGGGGCTGCGCCCGGCGCTCATCACCGGCTGCCCGTTGAGACGGATGGTGCCGGAGGTCGGAATGGTAATGCCGGCCGCCATGCGCCCGAGCGTCGACTTGCCCGAACCGGATTCGCCGACGAGGCCGAGCACCTCGCCGCGCTTCAGCACCAGGCTGACGCCATCCACCGCCTGAACCGAGCTTAACGGTTGGGCAAGACCCGACTTGATCGCCAGGTTGCGCATGAAGCCGGCCGGCTTCTCGAACCGCTTCATCACCTGGTTGATGGCGAGATAGGGACTGCCGAGCGGCGGCAGGTTGGCGGTCGCCGCCTGGCGCGGCGGCGGGGCGGCATCGGCAATGCCGCTTCCGCGCAGCAGCAACTGGCCGGGCTTTGCGCGCGACGGCAGGGCGTCGAGCAGCGCACGAGTATAGTCGTGCTGCGGCTTCGTCAGAACCGCCAGTGCCGGGCCGATCTCGACGATCTTGCCGGTCTTCATCACGGCGACGCGGTCGGCGATCGAGGAGACGATCGCAAGGTCGTGACTGATCCAGATCAGCGCCGTGCCAAGTTCGGACACCAGCTCCTTCATCTCGGTCAGGATTTCCGCCTGGATCGATACGTCGAGCGCTGTCGTCGGCTCATCGCAGATGATCAGTTTCGGACGGTGGAGTAGGGCGATGGCAATCGCCACGCGCTGGCGCATGCCGCCGGAGAACTGGTGCGGAAAGAAATCCACCTTGCGTTCGGGATCGGCAATGCGCACCTGCGTCAGCGCCTTGATCGCCCGCTCGCGCGCATCGGCAGCACTGATCGCCTCATGCGCGTCGAGCGCCAGCTTGATCTGGGTGCCGATGCTGAGCACCGGGTTCAGCGTCATCATCGGATCCTGGAAAACCATCGAGATGGTCTTGCCGCGGATGGCGCGCAGTTCGTGCGCCGGAAGGCCGATCAGTTCGCGCCCTTCCAGCTTGATCGAGCCTTCGACGATACGTCCGGGTTCGTCGATCAGCCCGATGATGGAGAAGCCGGTGATCGACTTGCCCGACCCGGATTCGCCCACGACCCCCAAAACTTCGCCGGGCGCCACGGAAAAGGACACGCCGTCGACGGCCTTGATCTCTCCGCGGGCGGTCGGGAACCATGTGACGAGATTGGTGACCTCGAGCAAGGGTGTGGTCGTTTGTGGCAGCGTCTCGGTCATCGGCGGAGCCTCGGGTTGAGCTGGTCGCGGATCTGGTCACCGACCAGGTTCAGCGACACGATGAACAGGATGAGCGCCACACCGGGATAGATGGAGATCCAGTAGCGGCCTGACAGCAGGTACTGGAAGCCGTTGGCGATCAGCATGCCGAGCGAGGGTTCCGTCGGCGGTAATCCGACGCCGAGGAAAGACAGTGTGGCTTCCAGCGAGATCGCACTTGCGACCTGTACGGTGGCGACCACGATCAGCGGCGGCAGCGAGTTTGGCAGGATATGGCGGATCACGACCCGCAGCGGCGACAGCGGAATGGACAGGGCTGCCTCGACATAGTCCTTTTGCCGTTCTGCGGATGCGGCCCCATGCGCGGTGCGGGCGAAGTAGGCGTATTGAGCAAAGATCAGCGCCATGATGAGCTGGTAGCGGCCCTGACCGAGCATGGCGGCGATGACGAAGGCAAGCAGGATGGCGGGGAAGGACAGCTGCAGGTCGACGATGCGCATGACCAGGTTCTCGTAGCGCCCGCCGATATAGGCGGCCGAGCAGCCGACCATGGCGCCGATGACGAAGGCGATGGTGCCGGCGATCACGCCCATCTGCAGCGAGATGCGCAGGCCGTAGATGATCGCCGAAAGGAGATCGCGCCCTTGCGAATCCGTGCCGAGCCAATGGGTGTAGCCGCCCGTGCCGACATAGCCGGGCGGGCGGCGGGCATCGCGCAGCACGAGGTTGGCAAGATCGTAAGGATCCTGCGGCGTGACGAGCGGTGCAATGAGCGCGATCAGGACGATCAGGAAGACGATGATCGCGGCTGCGGTGGCAACCTTGTTGCGGGTGAATTCTTCGAGGAAGCGGCCAAACAGAGTGTCGCGCATGTCAGGCACGTCCCTTTCTCAGGCGCGGATCGAGCAGCGCATAGGTGAGATCGACCACGAGGTTGATGACGATGAACAGGAGCGCGACGAGCATGAGGTAGGCCACCATGACAGGACGATCGAGCGAGGTGATGCTGTCGATGATCAGCTTGCCGAGGCCCGGCCAGGAAAAGATCGTTTCCGTGACCACGGCAAAGGCGAGTGTCGAGCCCAGTTCCAGCCCGAAGACGGTGACGAGCGGGATCGAGATCAAGCGCAACACGTGGCGGCTGAGGACCGTAAACTCCGACAGGCCGGCGGCACGTGCGAACTTTACGGTATCGCTGAGCATCAGCTCGCGCGTACCGGCACGGGCAAGCCGGATCATCAGCGAGAACTTGAAGAGCGCGAGGTTGAGCGCCGGCAGGACGAGATGCTGCAGGCCGTTAGCGGTCAGGAAGCTGAAGTCGACGCCGAAGAGGCTGACCGTCTCGCCGCGTCCGCCAGCCGGCATGACCCCGAACTGCACGGCGAGCACCATGATCAGCATCAGGCCGAACCAGAAGGTGGGCACCGAAAAGCCGAGGATGGAAATCGCCATGATGGCGCGTGATAGGAAACTTTGCGGCTTGTAGCCGGCATACATGCCAATGGGGATGCCGACGAGGCTGGCAAACAGAACAGCAGCCAGCGTCAGTTCCAGCGTTGCCGGGAGGCGCGAGAGGATGAGTTCGCTGACCGGCATGTTGTAGACAAGCGAGCGGCCAAAGTCCCCCTCGAACACGCGTCCGACAAAGGAGAAGTACTGGCGCCACAACGGCTGGTCCAGCCCGTATTGGGCGATGACGGCAGCCCTGATATCCTGTGTCGCATCAGGCGAGATCAGCACGTCGATGGGATTTCCCACCGCATAGACGCCGGTAAAGACCAGCGCCGACATGGCAAAGACCACGATGACGGCCTGCCACAGGCGCTGCAAGATGAAGCCGAACATATATCCCCGTCCTTATAAGATCGTCCCGTCTTGGCGCGGGTTTGAATGGCGTGTGTGAAGCGAGGCGCAGCTAGAACCAGTCGACCTCAAGAAGCTCCCGCGTTTCGGCGACTGCGACCTCCCAGATCGCCAGCATGTCCTCATCCGGCCGCTGGTAGAGGCCGTGGTAGTTGCCGTCACCAAGCATCTCGCGCTTGCGCGCCGCATCGATTCGCGCCAGCCGGGCATAATCCGCCTGCGGCTTTGAGCCGGTTGGTTGACGCTGGTCGGTCGTGCGCGTCCACGGGAAGTTTTCCATCCAGGACGCATGCGAGGCAGCAGGATCCACCGCCTGCACCTTGGCCAGCGTCTTGGGCGCGCGCCACCAGTCGTGGAACTTCACCGAACTGTCGGGATGGGCATTCAGCCATTCCGAGATCACCACGGTCGCCGGCGCATTGCCGCCATGGCCGTTGACGATCAGGATGCGGCGGAAACCAGAGCGGTGGATGCTGTCCATCAGGTCTCGGATGATTCCGATATAGCTGGAAAGCGACAAGGTCAGCGTGCCGGGATAGGTCGCGAAGGAGGAGGCAAGTCCGTACGGCAGAACCGGGAAAACCGGAACGCCTGATGGCTCGGCCGCATCGAGGGACACTTTCTCGGCAAGGATCATGTCTGTCGCAAGGCTGAGATAGGCGTGCTGCTCGACGCTGCCGATCGGGAGAATGCAACGGTCGTCCGTGGCGGCGCGCTCCTCCACCTGCATCCAGTTCATGTCGGCAATCTTCATCAAGAACTCCTGTCTTGCGGTGGCGGTCAGCTCAATCAGAACCGACGCATATGCATAAAAAATAGGCTTCCGAATGCGCTGCATCATAGGGATGATGCAGTTCCATACGGAACTAAAAAAAGAGATTGACAGGCAAATAACAGCCGGTCAAGTTCCATACGGTACAAAAAACGAGTGGAGACTGACGCGAACATGACGGTGCAGCTGGAACAAGCGTCCCTCGAAACGCTCCTTCGTCAGGGTGGAAAGACCTTGTCGGGATCCGAGCCCGTCGATGCACTGGTGGGCGTGAAGCTTTGGGAAAACCCATGCTGGCTTTCCTTCCGCATCAACTTCCTCGCACTGCAGTTCAATGTGCCGATCTACCGCTGGACGGAGAAGGAATTCGGTCTGCCGCGGCCGGAATTCGTCGTGCTCTATTCGCTTGGCCTCGCGGATGGGCTGACCGCAAGCGCGATCTGCATTTCCTCTGGCTTTCCGAAGAACACGATCAGCCGGGCCATCCAGAAGCTGATCGACAAGGACATCATCCGCCGCGAGGTCGATCCGGCGGATCTGCGCAGCTTCGTCCTCTACATCACAGATGAGGGCAAGCGCATCGTCGATGCGGCCATGCAGCCAATGGTCGAACGTGAGAGAGCCATGGTCTCCGCGCTGACCCCGGCTGAAATGCTGATGCTGTCCGAGCTTCTGGCAAAGGTCGTCGTGAATTCACCTGTCTCGCCACCAACGATAAATATAGAGGAGAACGAAGAATGAGAATTTCCAAGCTTCTGCATACCGTCGCGCTGGCTTCTGCCCTGCTTGGCGGCGTATCTTCCGCGGCACTTGCCGCCGATCTGACCATCGGGGTGCGGGCTGGCCCGCTCTCGGTCGACCCGCATTTCACGGCCGCCGGCACCCATGCCGAGGCTATGAAGCACATCTTCGACTCGCTGGTGAAATCCGGCAACAATCTCGAGCTGGAGCCGGGTCTTGCCACCAGCTGGACTGCCGTCGACGCCACGACCTGGGAATTCAAGCTGCGCCAGGGCGTCAAATTCCACGACGGTTCGGACTTTACTGCCGAGGACGTCAAGTTTTCCATCGAGCGCATCCCGGCCGTGACGGGGCCTAACCCGACAACCATCTATGTGCGGCGCGTGCGCGGTATCGAGATCGTTGATCCCTATACGATCCGTATCAAGACCGACGGCCCGGCGCCAACCCTGCCCAACGACTTCATCCGCCTGTTCGTTGTCTCGCACACGGCAGCCAAGGACTTTTCCGCCAGCGCCGACAAGGCGGCGGAAGGCTTCAATTCGGGCAAGGCAGCGATCGGCACCGGCCCCTACAAGTTCGTTTCCTGGACACCGAAGGAACAGCTCGTCGTCGAGAAGTTCGACGGTTACTGGGGCGAAAAGGAGCCCTGGGACAAGGTGATCCGCAAGGAAATTCCCAATGACGCGGCCCGTGTCGCGCAGCTGAAGGCCGGCCAGGTCGATCTGATCGCACGCATTCCGTCCTCGGACGTCCCGACCCTAGAGCAGGACAGCAAGCTCTCCATCATCCGCCAGGACAGCGTCTACCTGTTCAACATGGCCTTCGACTTCCGCGACAAGCCTCCGCAGGTCAGCGCCAAGGACGGGTCGCCGCTTCCCAAGAACCCCTTCCAGGATGCCAAGGTGCGCGAAGCCTTCGATCTGGCGATCGACCGCGAGACACTCACCGAAATCGCCATGGAAGGCATGGGCACTGTTCAGTCGCAGCTGGTGACGCCGAATATCTTTGGCTGGAACCCGGATGTGAAACCGACCAAGTCCGATCCCGCCAAGGCCAAGGCGCTGCTCGCCGAAGCAGGTTATCCGAATGGCTTCAAGGTGACGTTCTCCTTCACAAATGACCGCCTGCCAGGCGACAAGGACGTCGGAACGACGATCGCCCAGATGCTGACGGCCGTCGGTATCCAGGTCGAAGCCAATGCCCAGCCGGGTGCGGTATTCTTCCCGGCTAATACCCGCGGCGACTATTCCATGACCATGTCCGGCTGGGGAACGCTGACGGGCGAGGCGAACTACACGCTGTCGTCGCTGACGCATTCCAACGATCCGGCCAAGAAGCTCGGCGCCTTCAATCTGCGTGGCTACGTCAACCCGACGATGGACAAGCTGATCGAAGACGCGGCTGTCGAGATGGATACGGCAAAGCGGGAAAAGTTCCTGATGGATGCCAATGCGCTCGTCGCGAGTGATCGCCCATACCTCGCGATCGCATCGACGATTACCGCCTGGGGGATGAAGAAGAACATCAGCATCGTTCCCCGTTCGGACGAGGATACGCTGGCGATGAACATCCGCCCGGCCAAGTAAGGGCGGACGTCGAACTGCAACAATCGGCCGGGCGCGTTGCCCGGCTTTTTTGCGGGAAAGAACACAGACATCAATGGGAGGATACCGGTGGGAAAGATCGCTCTTGCAATTCACGGCGGCTGCGGCGTCATGGCAAAGCTCGACCTCAGCGACGAGGATTGGGCGGCGGCGCGCATCGATCTCGGGCGCGCGCTGAAGGCCGGCTGGAATGTCCTTGAGGCTGGTGGTTCGGCGCTCGATGCGGTTCAGGCCGCAGTCGTCGTCATGGAAGACAGCCCTCAGTTCAATGCCGGCTACGGCGCTGCCTTGAACACCGAGGGCCGGCACGAACTCGATGCGTCGATCATGGACGGCAGGACGCTGGAAGCCGGCGCCGTCACGCTTGTCCAGCGCATCCGGAACCCGATCAAAGCCGCCCGCGCCGTCATGGAAGCCGGAGACGCTGTCCTTCTGGGCGGACCGGCAGCCGACGCCTTCGCCGAGAAGTCGGGTCTCGACATGGTCGAGCCCGACTACTTCACCACCGAGCGACGTACCAAGGCGCTTGCGGCCATGAAAGCGCATGCGGTGGCCGGCACTGCTGCGAAGGCGAGCGAAGCAGAGAAACACGGGACTGTCGGCGCAGTGGCGCTCGATGCCGACGGGCATTTGGCGGCCGCCACCTCCACGGGCGGCTATAACAACAAGCCGGACGGTCGCATCGGCGACACTCCCATCATCGGCGCAGGCACCTATGCGCGTGACGGGGCCTGCGCCGTGTCCGGTACCGGCAAGGGTGAGTATTTCATGCGCTATGCCGTTGGCCACGAGATTGCCAGCCGCTTCGCCTACCTCGGCGAAAGCCTGGAGGCTGCGGCCGCCAAGGTCGTCCAGCACGACTTGAAGCAACACAATATCGGCGCGGGTCTTGTCGCCGTCGGGGCCGACGGATCAATCACCGCCCCCTACAATACCGATGGCATGTTCCGTGGCTGGGTGACGCCAGAGGGCGAGTTCTTTGTCGGCACCCATTCGGACGTCTTGCGGATCCAGCCCGACTGACTGCTTACGGAAACGATATCGAGGTCGCCCGGCCTGGGCGGCCTCGACCGTTTCACTTGCCGCCATCGACGCTGATGATCTGGCCGGAGATCCAGCTCGCATGGTCCGAGGCGAAGAACATCACGATGGCGGCGATGTCCTCGGCGCTGCCGAGGCGCTTCAGCGCGATGTTGTTCATAAGCCGCTGTTGGCCGTCTTCGCCCATCGCTTCCCACTGGCGTTCCGTTGCGGGATTGGACCTCACGAAGCCCGGCGCAACATTGTTAACGGTAATGTTCCAGGGCCCGAGCTCATGGGCGAGCTGGCGCGTCAGGCCGATCTGGCCGGCCTTGGCACTGGCATAGGACTGGATGCCCGTGAGCGAGATGCCAAGCCCTGCGCCGCTGGAGATGTTGATGATGCGGCCGGCCCGCTTCTTCTTCATGGCGGGTGCAATCGCCTGCGCCATGAAGAAGGCGCCCGACAGGTTGACGTCGAGAATGGCCTGCCAGTCGCTTTCGCTGATCTCCTCGATCGGGCGCCCGATCTGGCCACGCACGCCACCGGCATTGTTGACGAGAATATCAACGGCGCCGAAGGAGGGGACCAGGGCCTGGACGTCGGCACGATTGCCGACATCGAGAATATGGGCGGTGGCATGGCCGCCGCACAGCGAGACCGTCTCTTCGAGGCCGGCTTCGTTCACGTCGCATGCGTGGACGCGGGCGCCCCGGCTCGCAAATCCGTGGGCGATCGCGCGCCCGAACCCGTGTGCCGCACCGGTTACCACGACGATCTTGTCCTCGAATGAAATGTTCATGCGCCGGCCTTTCCAAGCTCTTCCAAGTTGGCGAGGTCGAGCGGACGCCGACCTTCTTCGATCTCGTGGATCATCTCCACCAGTCTTGCCACCATCGGCGTCGGAACCTTGGAATCCTGGCCGATCGATACGACCGGCAGTACCTGGGCGTCCACTTCTGTCTTGCGCTTGCGCACCGCCAGATCGCGCCAGATACCGGAATGGGATTTCAGCGAGCGACGATTGTGCGCGACCATGTCGTCGAAGGAGCGATCGGTCTGCTGCTGTTGTGCAAGCGGACCGAAGGCCGAGGGATCGAAACCGTCAAAAGCTTCTGGTGTGATGTTGTTGATCGCCGCGACGGTTGCCACCTCAAGCGCGAGCTTGCGCAGGACCGGACGCGCGGCTTGGTTGTCCAGTACATCGGCAATGCTGTCATTGGTCAGCGCCGTGCCGAACAGCAGCGCCCCGTAGATCATCTTTCCCCACAGGAAGCCCCAGATGTTGTTGGTGATCAGCGCTCCCGGCTCGAACTGCTTCAGCAGCTCATAGATCGCCTCGGCGCGATCGGAGAACCGACCATCGAGTTCGCCGATGACGACGGCGCCATGGCCGCTGTAGTGGACCAGGCCCGGCTCCAGGTAATCCGCACCGAAGTTGACGAAGCAGCCGACGACGCGATGCTCGCCGACGATACGTGCAATTACCTGCTCGTTCAAGCCGTTCTGGGCGGAGACCGCGTAACCGTCCGATGACAGATGCTGCACCAGCGCCTGTGTGGCATCTTCCGTATGATGCGCCTTGACGCAGAGATAGATGCGCGAGAATTCTCCATGGAGGTCCTGGGGCAGGCAGGCCTTGGCCTTGAAGGCGCCCTCGAAGATCGGCCCGGCGATGCGAAGGCCGCCAGCGTTGATGGCATCCACATGGTCCTTGACGGTGTCGACGAAAATGACATCCTCGCCGGCCCGCAGGAAGGCGGCTCCAAGCGTGCCGCCAATGGCGCCCGCTCCCCAGATCACGATCGGCTGGCTCATTACGTCGTTTCCTTCTGCACAAGATCGTTATTTTGTTGGTCGGTCGCGTCCGACCGTGGCTCCTGGCCGACCAGACGCAGGGCCGGCACGATGATCCGCTCGATATCGGCGGTATCGGGGGCGTGGCGGTATTCGATGCTCGGCATGTCATGGGGGATCTCCGCCAGTATGGCTTCGGCCCCCGTGGCAAACACCAGAACAGTGGCCTGCGAGACCTTCGCCAGCAGCCCGGGACTGTCGATCGTGTCTGCGGCCACGTCGGCGACATGCGGTGCAAACCGCGTCACGCCGCTCTTCAGGATCGGAAGGAACTCGGCAAAACGGGAGACGGCTGCAATGCGTGCAAGCGAATCCAGCGACGCGAGCGATCGCCGGGTTTCCTGTGAGGGTGTAAATCGGATAGCCACCACGCGGGTCTCCGGCAGGAGCGCCTCGACCTGCTTCTGCCGGCTCATGATCGTCACCGCAAGATCCGCTGCGCGGGCACGCGCCCGTGTCGCCAAATCACTCTCTAGGGCGCCAATCGTCACCGGCTCGACGATCACCTCAGGTCCCAGGCGTTCGGCGATGAACCGGGCGTAGCTTTCCGTCGCCTCGCCGAACAGGCCGATCATGAGGATGCGCCGCTTGCGGTCTTGGGAGGTGCTGTGCGAAACGCGCCCACCGATGGCCGCTAGCAGGTCGACCGATCGCAGGCCCAGCTTGCGGCTCTGGTCGATCAGAGCGTCGATCTGCCTGTAGAGGGTCGACATTGCGCCCTGCGGTAATGCCTGCACCTGCTGGTGATTGCTGACAAAGGTGCCGGCTCCCGGGCGGGTTTCGACGAGACCTGCGGCCTTCAGGTCGGCATAGACCTGAGCGACCGTCATCGGAGCAACGCCGAGCGTTTCCGCCAGCTCCCGCACGGATGGAAGTGCCTCTCCAGGCGCAAGATCGCCGCAGCTGATCCCATACTCGATCAGGCCGTGAAGCTGGCTGCGCAGGGAGACCGGCAATGTACGATCGATGGCGAGCTGCATGGCGAGCGTCGATCTCCGTATTAAGAGAATAATACGATCTTTTCACTCAGACTGACATCAGTCAATAGATCGCGTGGAACCGCAGTCAGAAGCCGCTATGCCCCAAGGAATTGTATCAATATAATAGAACAATTACAGAGTTTTGCCGGATCTCATAGTCCAATGGCCGTGACGTATGGACCATTCAGACCCTATGCCGCCATGACCAGCCGACAGGATCAGTGCCCATGAGTTTCGATGCCTTCGAACAGCAGATCGCCAGGCTCAACGACGTTCTGTGTGCCGTCAACCTGCTGACCTGGGACAGCCGCACGATGATGCCGCCCGGCGGCCTGGACGCCCGGAGCAAGCAGATTGCGACCCTCGTCGGGATGACTCGCGACATGGCCACAGGTGAGGGGCTGCAGCGGGCGATCGAAGATGCACGGGCGGAACTGGCCGGGAACGATCCCCGCGACGCGCGTCTCCACGCCGTGGAACAGGCAGCGGCGGCGACAGCGGTTCTGGCGCGCATCCCCGCGTCGCTCGTCAGTGCGTCCGCCGAACTGAAAACGGTGGCGCAGGGCGCTTGGAGCCGGGAGCGTGGGCGCCTCCGCGTCCACCGTTTTAAAAGGCCACCCGCACTGTCAGACTTGCATTGAACGGCTGGCCAACGGCAACACCATAGGCCGAATTGCCGATCGAGGATGTGTAATAGACCTTGTCAAAGATATTGTTGAGGTTCAGCTGGATCTCGACCGGGTGCTCTCGTTCGATCCGGTATGTCGCAAACAAATCGGCGACGCCGTATCCGGGCAGGTAGAAGCTGTTGGCGGCGTCGCCGGCCCGCTGGCCGACCGCGCGCACGGCGCCACCGAAACGCAGGCTGCCGCGGCCGCCGAACACCGCGCCGTAATCATAGGCCAGACGCAAGGCGGCCGTGTTGCTTGCGACGTTTGCCAGGCTGTTGCCGGCGTAATCGGGATCGTCCACCACCTCTGCATCGGTCAGGCCATAGCTTGCGACCAGTTGTACGTCGTCCGTCAGCTGACCGGCGAGATCAAGCTCGATGCCCTTGGAGCGGACCAGCCCGGCGGTGCGATAAACCGTCTTTCCATTCACAGTTTCCGAATAGGCGACGTTCTTCTTCTCCGCGTAGTAAACCGCCAGCGTGCCACTCAGCCAGCTGTTGAAATCCACCTTCGAGCCGATTTCATAAGAAATGCCCTTTTCCGGATCGAGACTGCCATAGGCGCTGTTGATCGAGCTGTTGGGCCTGAAGGTCCGTGCAACATTGGCGTAGAGCGACGCTTCAGGGCTGAGGGACCAGACAAGACCGGCATTGGGGATCAGCGCCAGCCCGTCGGTATCGCTGTTGACCGTGCTGCCGCTGCCGGCCACGACGTCATAATGGTCCAGGCGCAGGCCGGCAACGGCGATCCACTCGTCCGAAAGGTGGATGCGGTCCTGGGCGTAGACGGACTGCGTGCGCTGGCGCTGATATTCCCGCGTCGAAGTCGCCGCATCGTAGGTGCAGGGCGATATGGCGTCGTAGACGAGCTGATTGACATTGAAGCGGTTGCCGACGTTGCACTGCTGCAGGGCCGCGCGGGAAATGCGCTCGTCCCGCACGGCCGCGCCGAACAGGAACTCGTTATTGAAGCCAAAAAGTTCCTCGCTACCCGTCAGGTCCGCCCGCAGCGAGTGGACGGTGGTATCGTAATAGCCGCGCACGTCCGAGCGGCGGGTCAGCACGCCGGTCGTTGCGTTGTAGGCGGTGGCACGGGTCTGGTCGGCGGAAAAGCTGTCCTTGCTCCACCCGTAGTTCAGCGCCAGGTTCCAGTCGTCGCCCAGCTCACGGTCCAGCGACAGCTTGATCAGATCGGAATCGCCATCCACCTCCGACCAGTCTTCGTCCAGGCGCTGCCGGCGGCTGATGTCGAGGAACTGCCGGTTGGCGGTGTCGTAAACAGTGCCGCGATCATAGGGATTGAGGTAGTGCTGATGCGTGTAGGATATGCCGATCTTTGTGTCCTCGCCTTCCCATGACAGCGATGGTGCGACGAGCCAGTTGCGGTTCTTGCCGAAATTGCGCCAGTAATCGCCATCCTCGCCCTCGACGATCAGGCGGTAGGAAAGATCGGTATCCGTGATCGGCCCCGTGATGTCGAAGCCCGCCTTCTTGGAATATTGCCCGGCGCCATAGGCGGAGAATTTCGTCCAGGCTTCGGCGGCAAAGCTGTCCTGCGGCTTCTTCGTGACCACATTGATCATACCGCCCGGATCAAGCACGCCGTAGAGCGTGGAGGCCGGCCCCTTCAGCACGTCCACATAGTCCGTCGTGGCGTTGAAGCTGCGGGGCAGGGCCGTGTTGAGGCCGTCGGTCAGGATGGAACCATCCCGGCTTTCGCCGAACCCGCGGCGGATGATGGCGTCGTTGGCGCCGGCAATCGTATTTCCCTGGGTGATGCCGCTGACATCCGACAGCGCGTCGTCCAGGCTGCTCGCCGCCTTGTCCTGGATGACTTGCGGTGCGACCGTGGTCACCGCCTGCGGTATGTCCTTGACCGGCGTCTGCGTGCGAGTTGCGGTTGCGGTGCGGGAGGTCTTGTATGCCGCCTTGTCGTTCTCGCCATTGATGAAGATCGGGTCCAGTTGAAGCGCTGCACCGTCCTGCGCCAGGGCGCCAGGGCCGAACGTATTGCAGGTGAGGCCAAGCGACAGGGTCGTGCAAAGCAGGGCGATATGGTGGCGCATTCTCATCAAAGGTCACGTGTGGTTTGAACTGGGTTGACCAGTCATTCGATAGTGGAATGTAGTAGTCAAGTTTTTCTGCGTGGCGACCGAGGAAACGGCGAGGTGAGCATTGCGGTGGCAAAGGGCCCGATCTGTCGGATGGACTGGTGCAATGTCTGGCCAAAACTACAGATTTTCTCAATGAAAACAAAAGACCCAATCGGAAGCGGGCAGGGATGACGATTGCAGAACGGGCTGCAGGGTGCGGCAGACGACACTTCCAGCCTCGCATCGAAAGGGCAGCCTAACGGCAGCAAGGACCGGCGATGAAGGGCTCCGACACAAAAAGCACGGACGCTTATAGTTGACTACTACTTTCAACTATGCAGACAAACCCGCTTCCGCAACGCGAGCATTTTCGAGCATGACCAGCAGATCCGGCGACGCGCCGACCAGAAGCAGGCTTACGGCAGAAGCGCTTTCCGTCGGACATGGCGGGCAGGCTGTGGTCCAGGATATCGAACTTGATATTTTCGAAGGCTGCATGACGGCACTGCTGGGGCCCAATGGCTCTGGAAAATCGACCCTTCTTGCGGGTTTTGCCCGCCTGCTGCCGGCGCTTGGCGGATGTGTGCGTCTCGACGGTTGCGACCTTTCGACGTTTCCCAGCCGCCACGTGGCGCGCGTGCTGGGCCTGTTGCCGCAGCAGCCGCCCGTTCCGGAAGGTCTCAGCGTGTTCGACCTGGTTGCCCGTGGCCGTTTTCCCCATCAGGGCTTTTTCAGCCAGTGGAGCCGCCAGGATGAAGCAGCCGTTGGCGAAGCGCTCGCCCTCGCCGCGATCGGCGATCTGGCCGACAGGCCGGTGGAAACCCTGTCCGGCGGGCAAAGGCAGCGGGCCTGGATTGCCATGGTGCTGGCTCAGGAAACCCCGCTGCTTTTGCTCGATGAACCGACCACCTTTCTCGATGCCGCCCATCAGGTCGCCATTCTCGATCTTCTGCGCGATCTGGTCCGCCGTCATCGTCGCACGGTGGTTTGTGTCCTGCATGACCTCAACATGGCGCTTCAATATGCCGACCGGCTGGTTTTCCTGAAGGCGGGCAGGATCCGCCACGTCCTGACGCACCCGTCGCAATGCGATGGCCGGATCATAGAAGAGGTGTTCGAGATGCCGGTGGTCA
The DNA here is from genome assembly GCF_058242775.1 of Neorhizobium sp. PAMB6630. Taxonomy (NCBI): domain Bacteria; kingdom Pseudomonadati; phylum Pseudomonadota; class Alphaproteobacteria; order Hyphomicrobiales; family Rhizobiaceae; genus Neorhizobium; species Neorhizobium sp. PAMB6630. The sequence continues at coordinate 1,402,359 of NZ_JBZAYV010000002.1, read as the reverse complement.
GCCTGTCGCACCCGCAAAACGGGCTGCCGGTTTTTCTGCCCTGCACGTCGCGGCAGCCGGAAGCCCGGCCATGATCGCCATGAGCCGCGCCGGTCAAGGCCGCGAAAGGCCCGTTCTGTTGCCGATGCTGTCCGTTCTGGCGGTGCTGGCCATTCTCCACATCCAGCAGGGTGCGCGGCCCATTCCGGCAACCGTCATGCTCGATGCCATCCTTTCCCCGGATCGCGACGCGTTCGACCATTTCGTGATCCTGTCCCTCAGGCTGCCGCGTGCAATCGCCTGCATCGTTGCGGGAGCAGCGCTCGGGGCGGCGGGTTTTCTGCTGCAGGTGGCGATGCGCAATCGTCTGGCGGAGCCGCATGTTCTCGGCCTCAATGCGGGAGCAAGCCTTGCCGTCGTGCTGGTGACCACCTACCAGCCGGTCGGGCTGCCGGACATCCTGATGCCGCTTGCCGCAAGCCTCGGCGCAGCCGGCCTGTTCGGTCTTGTCCTCGCCCTGTCTGCGGTGGGATCCGGCAGGTTCGACCCCGTCAGGATGGTTTTCTTCGGGATTGCGCTTTCCGCACTTGCCAGTGCCCTTGTCTCCGCAATCCTCATCCTGAACGAGGACACGCTGGAGCAGTTGCGTTTCTGGCTGGTGGGAGATGCTGCCGGCGTTGGCTCCGCCTCCGTCTGGTCAACCTTACCGGCCGTCGCACTCGGGCTTGTGGCGGGCTGCCTGCTGATGCCGCAGCTTGCCACGTTCAGCCTTGGCGAGAGCATTTCCGTCGCGCTCGGCGCCTCGGTGCGCAAAACCCGTGTCGCTGCGCTCGTCGTGACGGCGTTGCTGTGCGGTTCCGCCGTTTCCCTTGTCGGCCCGATCGGCTTCGTCGGCCTGATGGCGCCGGCCCTTTGGCCCCGCCTGCATCAGCGTCCCTCATTGGGGGCCTTCCTGCTGGTTGCCGGTTCAGGAGCCGCGATCCTGCTTGCGGCAGACATTCTGGCCCTCGGACTTCTGGCGCCGACCGAACTGCCGACCGGGGCCTTGACCGGACTTGCCGGCGCCCCCGTCTTCATCTGGCTGGTGGCAAGGAGGCTCACATGAGCCGCTTCCTTATGCCCCCGCCCGCAAGGAATGCACGACGCCTTGCCCTGCGCCTCGGTCCGTTTTCCACCCGCCTTGCCGTGCGAGGGCTTGCGGCAAACCTTCTTCTTGCATTCTGCCTGCTTCTCGTTGTCTGGCTCGGCCTCTCGCTCGGCAGCCGCCCGATCCCGCTTGCCACGATCCTTGCCTGGCTGCGACTGGAGCAGGTCAACGAGACCGACAGCATCATCCTTGGCAGCCTGCGCGCGCCACGACTATGCCTGTCCATGCTGAGTGGCGCCATGCTGGCGCTGTCCGGCGCCTTGACGCAGCATGTGACGCGCAATGGCCTTGCCGATCCAGGCCTCATGGGCGTTCGATCGGCTGCCGCCCTCCTCATCGTCGCCCTCATTCTCGCATGGCCTCAGGCGCCGCTCGCATTGCGGCCGGTCGTTGGCCTTGCCGGCGGCCTGCTGGCCGGGCTGATGGTCAGCTTCCTTGCGCGGGGTGCAAGTCCCCTCAAATTCGTGATGATCGGCTTCGGCATCTCCTGGTGCCTGTCCTCGGCGCTCGTCATCCTGCTGGCATCTGCCGATATCCGCAGCCTGCAACGCGCGATGATATGGCTTGCGGGAAGCCTGGAAGGAGCGGATTGGCCGGCCGTGCGCCTTGCCCTGGTCGTGTTCGTTCCGACAGCCATCGCATGCCTTGGCCTTGCCCGGCAGGCGGAGCTTCTGGACCTCGGAGCGGCCACCGCGTCTGCGCTTGGGATCAATCAGACACGGCTGCATGTTGCATGCCTTGCGATAGCCGTTCTTCTGGTGGCAACCAGTGTTTCCGTGGCCGGCGGGCTCGGCTTTGTCGGCCTGGTTGCGCCACACATGGCACGCTTCCTGCCAAGGCAGGGTCTGGCGGGCCGACTGATCTGTGCCACGCTCATCGGGGCTCTGCTGGTCATGGTTGCCGATCTTGCCGGCAGCATCGCCTTTTCGCCCATTCGCCTGCCGGTCGGCATTTCGCTGGCAGCGATTGGCGCGCCGGTCCTGATCCTTCTCCTTTGGCTCCGTGGAAACAGGATATGAAACCGTGATACGATCCGGCCTCCTTACGTTGATCCTTATCGCATTGGTGATGGCGCCGACTGTCGCAGGGGCGTTGACGATCGTCGACGACCTCGGGCGCTCGGTGACGCTGGCGCGCCCTGCAGAAAGGATCGTCTCCAATTACGACATCGACGTCACGATCCCGCTCATCGAACTCGGCGCCATGCCGATTGCCAGCCACGGGCGGCTTGCAGGCGACGGCAAGCCCTATCTGCGCTCGTCGAAACTGCTGACAGGTATAGATTTTGACAATAGCGACATTGCTTTCATCGGTGCCGCCGAGACCGATCTGGAGGCCGTTGCCGCGCTGAAGCCGGATCTGATCGTCACGGAGATTTCGCGTGCCACGCCGGTGGAGACGCTCGAAAAACTCGCGCCGACCATTGTGATCAATTCCGATCTCGGCGCGCCGCATGTTTATGCCCTGCTTGCCGCTGCCACCGGAAAAGAAGCCGAATTCAGGCGGCTGGACAGCCGTTACCGCGCGCAGCTGGCCCTGATGAAGGCAGAGGTGCAGCCGGAAAGGCACTTAGTTTCCGTTTTCCAGCCCCTTCGCGGCAAGCTCAATGTCTACCAGAGCTACCGCGCGATCGGGCAGGTGCTGCGCGATGCCGGCTTCCGCTTCCCGCCGCTGATCGATGACATTCCCGCAGGCCAAAGCATTGTCGTCAGCGTCGAGCGATTGCCGGATCTCGATGCCGATGTGATCTTTGACCCTTACCGCTCCGACCGCAAACAGGGCGCCAGGGCAGAGATTGCCGCCATGGAAAGAATGGTGCCGGGCTTTTGCAGGTTTCTGTCCGCCTGCCGCAACGGGCGCTATATCCTGACCCCCCGCGAAGAGGCAATTTCGAACTCTTATGCGGCCCTGTCGCGCATGGTCGCCATCGTGCAGACAGCGTTTGGCCCCAGGCCGCCGGGTTCTGGAACGTCGCCGGAGCCATCCGGCCTCGCCATGCCGGCGCGATGACGGCGCAAGGCGAAACCGGCTGCCGGGCTTCGCTCTTGTCTTGGCTTTGCGGTCTGTTCTAAACGATGGACCACAGTGAAACGCAGGAGCGGTGAAAGACCGGATCGTCCCATGTCATCGCAGGAAAGACCCGTTCGCTTCAAGGACCGTTTCGCAGACCAGCTCGCAAAACGCCGCGCGCGCCTGTCTCCCAGCCTCCTGAAGGTTGTGGAGTTCATCGACGCCCACCGCCACCGGGTCCTCGGACTTTCCGCACTCGAGATCGGATTCGAGACCGGGGCGTCGGACGCAACCGTCATTCGCGCCATCCAGGCGCTGGGCTTCAGCGGGCTGCGCGAACTGAAGGATGTTCTGGAAGCCTGGCTTGGAGAAACGGATTCGCCCATCGAGAAGATGGCAGCAACGCTTCGTGATGTGGACGGCCACGTCAACAAGGCGCTGGACTTCGTGCTCCAAGCGACATCGACGACCGTCGATGCGCTTTCGTCTGCGGAGAATCGGCGTGCCATTGCGGCGATCGCGCAGCATCTGGGGGCCGCCGAGGGTCTGGGCGTTTTCGGTATCGGGGCCTCGGGCATCATCGCGGATTACGGTGCGCGCCTGTTTTGGCGCTCCGGCTTGCCAAGCTATTCGCTGAATGCAACCGGCATTGCGCTTGCGGAACAGCTTCTGGCCATGCGCAAGGGACACATGCTGATCATGCTTCTGCACGGCAGGGCTCACCGGGAGGCAATGGCCGCCATTGCCGAAGCGGAACGGCTTGAGATCCCCATCATGATGGTGCTTGGAAAAAGCGATACGCCACTGCGCAGTCACGCGACGGAGGTTGTTGTTCTTCCGCGCAGCAAGACGGAACTGATCGCCCTGCATGCGCCTTCCGTCTTCGCGATCGAATTGCTGCACATCGCCTATTGCGCAACACAACCCGAGCCGACGCTCCAAACGCTTGAACGTCTTGTCGAGCTTCGAAACGTGATCCGTCCTCATTCAAAATAAGGCACTGGTTCGAACCGCAAGAATGCGCCATCTAGTTTATATCCCGCGGATACGACCCCGAGTAACGTGGACGCGCTCTGGATGAGTTGGCAGGCCGGACAACCTTGCCGGTTACAATCGGCCACCGGCTGGAATCGGCGAAGATCATTGCGGATGCTGGCCCCAATCCTAGTAACCTTGCCGTTCGCTTCGCGTTAATCGTGGTGTCGACGCCGGCACTGTCCCAGCCCAGCGCTACGCCGGAGTGCAGGCCGCCACTGCCAAACATGGCAGCAGCCGTGGTGGCCGTCTAAGCCGCAGCCAAGTACCTTGCGTATGATGGAGGAGAGGAAGAGCGACCGCAACAGGACTGGTGCGCAATCAGCCCTCATTTCTCACCCGCCTCCAATCAACTGTGCTCCTTAGCAACAGCAGCAGCCGGGTGTCTTTGCTTTTCGGACGTGGTCGAAATTCCTCGCCGGATCAAGAGGTCCGATTGCGGTTTTCCTCTGGCTGGCAGCCAAAACCGCTCAAGCGCAATTGGCACCGATCATCGACACTTGTTAATAGCCAGCCGATTTCTGTCCAGCCGCCCAGCTTCTTCAAACGGATAGGTGCAATAAAGAATTTGACCGCCTGACTCAGAATGATTAAACATGAATTTTATACTCATATTAAATCTGAACGATATGCTGTTCCACGCCAACAACCATGGATAGACTTGATGCAGTCTATCTGTCTCTCAGAGCGAGCCTTTCCCGCAGTATCGCCGCCATCATCGGTGATCGGGTAATGGCTGATGATCTTACGCAAGAGATCTATGTGCGAGCGCGCAAGTCGCTGGAGACGCGCACCCCTGATAATCTCGAAGCCTTTCTGTGGAAGATTGGGAGTAATCTGGCGCTAGACCATCTGCGCCACACCAAGACCGCGGCGCGCCGGATCTCGTCCGGCGTTGGAGTAGATCATCTTGAGGAAATTGCCGACACAGGGCCAACCGGTGAGCAGCGGTTGAACGCCCGTGATGAACTGCGGATAGTTATCCAGCACATGGAGAAGCTGCCGGCGCGGGCGCGTGAGGTGTGGCTCTTAAGCCGCCTGGAGGGCTGGTCCTATCCGAAGATCGCTCAGCATCTCGATGTCTCTCCCAACACGGTTTTCAACGACATGAAAATGGTCATGGGCCTTTTTGTGGATCTAAAAAGGCGAATGAATCGAGATGCGTAGAGAAAAACGTTCAGCTTATGGGGAAAAATTGGGCGAATCCTTCGTCCCAAACGTCACCTACATGAGGCGCATTATGTCGTCCGATGCGTGTGGAGGCTGAACAATGAGTGAGACTGCTGTCGGCTCCGGCTCACCTGAGAACTACTGTCATGCCGACCCTGATCTGGATGCAGCACTCGAGTGGTATGTGCGTCTTCACAGCGGGGACGCGGTGTCCGGCGACCTTGATAGGGCCTATCGCACCTGGCTGGCTGCGTCACCTGCCAACCGGGCAGCCTTCCAGGAGGTTGAGGCAATCTGGGGCGATCAGACCATTCTGGAAGCCTCCCGCCTGTGGCCGGTCTGTCCCGCCCAGCCGGAACCGGTCAGACGAAAACGGCAATGGATGCCGATACGCACGCGTCTCTGGCACTGGCAGGCGGCTGTCGCTTTCCTGCTTCTCACGATGGGTCTGCAGTTGTTTAGCCCTGACCTCTTCGTGTGGTTGCAGGCCGACTACCAGACAAGGGTTGGGCAAACCACAGACATCCGGCTGCCCGACGGGTCTCGGATGGTTCTCAACAGCAGGAGCGCCGTCAAACTGGATTTTAACAATAACCAGCGTGGCGTTAAGATACTTGCTGGCGAAGCATGGTTCGATGTCGTTCACGACGCGGCACACCCGTTTCGCGTCGAGGGACGTTTTACTGACACCTTCGTTCTGGGAACACAGTTTGCCGTAAAGGTCGAACCTGACGACGACGTGATCTCTCTGGAAGCCGGTCGGGTTGATGCGGCCCATCACGATCCGTCTTTACCCCACAGACATCTTTTGCCTGGTCAAATGGTCAAAGCCGATCGGATGACGATATCGGACGTATCTGAGTTCGATCGCGATGAAGTGCTTGGCTGGTTGGAAGGGCGCTATGTGTTCGCTGACAAGCGGCTGGAGGATGTTCTCGATGATCTTGCAGACAAGGTGCCGGAGCGCATCATAGTCCTCAACCGCACGCTCTTGAATGTCCCCATCAGTGGCAATTTCCGTCTTGAACGGTCACAAGCCATGATGACCGGAATAGCCGCCGCCGCAGGCGGTCGCGCCATCAGCCTTCCCGGGGGCTATATAATCATTCGTTAGTTACTCAACTTTCTTTGTGAGGTTTTGCAGGGTCGAACGTCATTGCTTGCGTAGGCAGTCGGAAGCTGCCGCCACCCCACAGGAAACGGGGTGACCAGAAGGGGGTGTCGCCATGAGGGATGGCGACGCATGCAGGAGACGGACATGCTGACCATGGGGATTTGCTCAAAGCGCGCAGGCCGGATGACAGCCTTGCTGGCGACATCGGCGCTGGCCACTTTGATTGCTTTGGCAGGGGATGCACTCGGCCAGACGGGGCCGCAAGCAACCAGTTCCAGCAGCCAGCGGGACTTTCTCATACAGGCTCAGCCCCTCGATCAGGCATTGAAGGCCTTCATCCGTGCGACGGGCTGGCAGATCGGTTATCCGGCAGGCTTAACCGCCGGAAAGCGCTCCCACGCCATCACGGCGACGGTGTCACCTGAACGCGCGCTTCAGATGCTGCTCGAAGGCACAGGTATCGGGTTCAGGCAGACGGGCACCGATGCAGGCGTCCTCTTTGGTCGTGATACGCGCACTGATGCTTCAGGTGTCAATGATGGGGCTACGGTCCTGGATACCGTCCTCATTCAAGCCAATTCCAATGGCGTCATTCTCGGCACCGACAGCTTGGCAGATACCGGCACCAGCACCGTCGCCGGAGGCCAGATCGCGCTGCGCAGCCAGGGCGGCGACGCAAACGGCATCCTGCGAAACCTGCCGAACGCCCAGTACCAGAACGACATCAGCACTTCGGCAGGCGCAACCGACCAGACCGTGATCGACCTTCGGCCCAAGGAAGTTTCGATTTCCGGCGCGCGCATCTATGAGAACAATTTCATCCTGAACGGCATGGATATCAATACCGTGACCGGTAGCCAGGATCGCTATGGAACGAGCGCTGATCTGGAAGACGACAAATCGCCGCCCAATGCCGACCGCATGTTCGACCTGCACTCGCAGACGATCTATGTGCCGAGCGATTTCGTGGAAAGCGTTACGGTCATCGACAGCAATGCCTCGGCAAAATACGGCAATTTCCAGGGGGGCGTTGTTTCCTACGACCTGAAAAATGCCAGCAAGGACCGGTTGCGCGGCAGTGTCAGCACCGATTTCACGACAAGTGACTGGAGCGGCTTCATCCTCGGCACGGATGATGGGCTGAATCCGGCAAACGTGGCCAGGAACGAATATCTGCAGCGGCGGAGCGCGTTCACGCTCACCGGCCCGCTCACGGACAATATTGCGGTGCTCGGCGAATACAGCCGTTCGTCTGGCGTGACGAACAAGGAGCGCAACTATATCTACACACAGGACCGTGACATCGAGGAGAATTCCAAAAATGAATTCTATCGCGGTCAGGCTGTCGCTGAGACCGATTTCGGCGATTTCACGCTGGAAGGGGTCTACACCCGTTACAACCGGAGCTGGGACAACACTGATTGGCGTGACATGGCGATCGATCTCAGCAAGCGTTCCTTTGTCTCCAAGCTTCAGAACGATTACGAGTTCGAGGATCTTGAACTGGGCGGTCTGGCGCTCTCCAACGTCAAGCTGCAATCCAAGCTGGGCTTCAGCACCTCCAATTCGCTGAACGATAAAAGCAGCAATATTGGTTACGTATATGATCAGGCGCTCTGGCGCGCGGGGCAGTTGATATGGCAGGCAACCGAACAGTCCAGTTGGTGCCAGACGGGCCTTCCGATGACGAGCGGCACGCAGGTTTGTTATGAAGGTGCCACTGGCGGGGATCTGGAACAGGGGCAGGAGAGGTGGGACTGGTCACAGGAACTGAACGGGGATGTGGGGAACGGCACGTTTCTGCTAGGCGCCGACTATTCTCATGTGACAGCCCATCGCCGTCGACCGGAAGAAGCCGTCTACTTCTCCAATTACACCACGCTTGGCGAGGTGACGGGTATCTCCGCGTTCAACTGCGGGAATGCCGAAGCCTGCTCACCGGAGCAATTTGCTGTCAGCAAGACGATCTACAAGGCCTTCAACACCAAGGCTTCTCTGAACAGCTTTAACACCTACGGCGAAGTCGAGCAAAAATGGGACTGGTTCACACTGCGCGCCGGTGCCCGCCTTTCCTACGACGACTACATGAAAAATCTGGACATTGCGCCGCGTGTGGTCGCAACGGTCACGCCATGGCAGGATTTTGCGGTTTCTGCCGGTTACAACCGGTATTACGATGCAAAGTCGCTGGCTTTCGCCATTCGTGACGGACAACCGCGCCCGCAGACATTTACGCGCTCCCGCACCGGTGCGACGGTTCCGGATACCTGGAAGCCAACCACTGCCACCTATTACGTCAACAGCGCCTCCGGTCTCGACACCCCCTATACCGACGAGTTCACCCTGTCCCTATCCGGCACGGAACCGCTCCTGGATGGCGACTGGCGTATCCGCTATCTCGACCGACGAGCGAAGGACCAATACGCGACGCAAAACCCCACCTCGTCGGGTCCGGCTATTCTCACCAATGATGGAACCGGTGCCTATCAGTCTGTCTCGGCGGAATATACCAGGGAACTCGCGACGCCCGGCATTGCCGGTCTGGACGGGCTTTCCGTCAATGCGTCGGTGACGTGGTCGCAGCGCGAAGTGTCCAACAACAGTTATTTCGAGAGTGATCTGGACGACGATTATGTCTGGTACAAGAACCAGTCCTACACCAAGGAGGGGTTCAACGTCGTCACGGGCAACATGGATATTCCCGTGCGCCTGCAGGCGGGGCTTGCCAGTACCTGGCTTGAGGAGCGATTGAACGTCAATCTCTCCGCCAACTACAACTTTGCCTATAAGGGCGTGAAGACGACCAACCAGAACATCAACGTGAACGGAATTTCCCACGAAATCTACGAGGATTTCGACTTCGATGGTCTGGTTACCTTCGATCTGGCCGCCAGCTACATTGCCTATAAAAAGGACGACCGTAGCTTCTCGGTGAACATCAAGGTCGAGAACCTGTTCAACGAGATCGGCAATTCCACTGCGGATGAAGATCACCCGTGGATCATCGGTCGCACGGTCTGGGTCGGCGCGAAGGCGACCTTTTGATGAGTATTGTACGCTTCTTCGCCGGGCGAAACTTGTGTTTTCTGTTGATGGCAATCTTAACGGTTGCCACGGATGTGCCGGCCCATTGCAGTCCCGCGCATGAGCCTGAGTGGGATCCACGTCTGGTTCAAGGGCAGCTCCCCAATGGCCTGACGTATTACATTTACGATAGCGAGAAGCCGGCAGACCCATACAATATCCGCCTGATCGTTCGCGCGGGCTCGGTTGATGAGGAGCAGCCGAGCGGCATCGCTCACATCATCGAACACATGGTGTTTCAATCGACGGCATCCCATCCGGAAACTGTCCACCGCTATCTGGATCGGATCGGCTGGCGCACAGGGCGGGAGATCAATGCGATGACCCGCGAGACCGAGACCCAGTTCATGATCCGCACCCGCCCGGGCGATCGCAGCGGCGCAGACGTTGCGTTGTCGTTGCTGGCCGACATGGTTCTGTATCCAAGCTTCAAGCGGTCTGACTGGGAGAAGGAGCGGCTCGTCATTCTGGAAGAGTTGAGGCTTGGGGAAGGAGCGGCTGACCGTATCAATCGACAAAAGAAGGCCGTATTGCGGGCAGGTTCCCGCTATGTGGACAGACCGACGATCGGTACCCGCGAAGGGATCATGGCGGCAAGCGTGCACACGATGCAGGACTTCCATGATCGTTTCTATACCGCGTCGAACATGGTGTTGATCGTATCGGGTCGGGTTGATGCGCAAGCCGTCCGTTCCGCAATCGAACAGTCTTTCGGGCGCGCCCAAGCTCGTCCGAAACCGGACCGCAGCTATGTCGCCTTTCCCTTGAAAAACGAATTGAGTGGCGGCGTTGTCCAGAATGAAAAAGGTTCGACCTCGCAAGTCACTTACGCCTTTCGCCTGCCGATGCCGGACCGTGCCAGCAGTGCAGGTTCCAAGGCTTATCTCGAAAAATATCTGCTGGACCGGCTGATCCGCCAAAAGATCGGAAGGCTTGCCACCGCCTATTCTGACAAACTGGATGGCCTTAGCTTCGTACTCCAGGAGCCGACCGAAAATCGACTGATTCTTGCGCTCAACGGAAAGACCAAGGATCATCAAAACGCCGCTGAACTGCTCATGGACGTCGCCGAGCGCCTTCGGCGAGAGGGTATCGCGCAAGCGGATTTCGAGGCTGTGATGGCCGATGCCAAAGCCATCAATGCGCGCAATCCAGACGCTGCCCGAACGCGCACCTTCACCGAGTGGGAAGACCGCATCGCTTCGGCCGTTCTCATGCAAGGCATCCTGTCTGATCCGCAACGACGTACTGAGCGCACAGGCGAACTGCTTGAACAGATCAGCCTTCAGACAGTGAATGACAGACTGGCTTGGATGCTGGGCGCACCCGATCAGGTGATGCTCTATCAGTTTCCCGGCGCGCAGCGCGCCATCGCGCCTGATCTTGCCGTCCTGTCGGCACAACGCGAGCGTCTTGCGCGTCTGGCGCAGCTGCCGCCTCTGCCCATGCCTGATAAACCGCTGCCAGCGGCAATGCCGGCGGCCATTCCCGATTGGCCGCAGAAGGGGGCAGCGCTGCCCTCTGGCGGGGTGATCAGCGTCGAGCAAGATCCTCATTCGACGGTAACCGAGTGGCGTCTGTCAAATGGCGACCGCTTCGTCTGGCTGGATCATCAGACGCCCGCGTCAAAAATCTATCTGTCCGGGCGTTCGTCCGTCGGCTACCGCAACCAGCAATTCGGCAGCCTGCTGTCTCAGGCGGCACTCCAGCTGTGGACGCAGAGCGGTTTTGGCTTCTGGTCGCAGGCCGAGTATGACCGGTGGCAGGAAAAACAGACGCAAACCTGGTCCTGGGCCCTGCATGCCGGCCATCTGGATGTCGGCGCTGTGGTCGAGCCTCAGCACTTGCCGGACCTGATGAGGAACTATGCGGCCACGGTTGAGCACGGTCTGGTGCGTGATGCGGCCGTTCCTGCCTTTGCCGAGTCTAGAGCGAATCTCAGCGCGAGGACCGACGCCTTCAGCGATCTGGTCTATGGTCCCGATACTGACGAACAGGACGACACGCAGGCCGTCACGGGTGAAAGGCTGGAGGCGGCTGCACAGGCCTTGCTGCGTCAGCCCGTAATCTGGTTTGCAGTTGGCCCCAAACCGGATGATGCGGCTCTTGACAAGGTCTTTGCAATGGCAGGCGGCCTGGACAGGCGGGCCGTTCTGACGGCATCTGCACCCCAGCAGAAGAGCGATATCAAGTGGCAAAATCTTCACACGAAGGGCGATGATCGGGCGCAGGTTCGGATCAGCTTTTCCTCGCGACACGACTGGACGCCGGAGGCCGGTTTCATCCTGTCGACATTCAACCTGCCGACCCAACAAGCGCTGAAGGCAGAGCTGCGGCACCGCCTGAGTGGCGTCTATTCTGTCAACTTTGACCTGAAGCTCGATAAAGATACCGACCGTGTTGTGGGGGAGCTGTCTTTTTCCTGCGCTCCGCAGCGTGCCAACGAGTTAAGCCATGCAGCCCTTGAAACGCTGAAACGCATGCCGGAAATTCTTGGCGATGCTGATATAGCAGCTTTGCGCAAAGATATTGCCGATGCCGAGCAGCAGCGAAAGACCGATCCAGCCACCTTGTTGCGCAGACTGGCGCTCAGCTACGAGCGATACGGGGACGCTGGTTATCTGAGGCGCGTGCAAGCGCTGGGTGACAAGCTGACCGCCGATGGAATGAGCCGTCATGCCCGGCATGTTTTCGATCTCACCAACCTTGTGGTGCTTATCGAAACTCCGGAATAACGGATGCCATGACGCTGGGCGTGCCCTGATCTGGGTGCGCGCTCGGCAATCTCTGAGGTCTATGCCAGGGAGGTGGCAACGTGACTTTGGCCCATGACCGTCGCTATTGAACATCAAGTTCCAAATTCCGCTAAGTTGACGATGCCTGCGTGCGGCGGTCGACATGAGCTGCCTGTGGAAACTTGGGTTCAAGATTGCATTTTTCGGCTTCAGTGCCAGTGACGGCACTTGGAGGTTTTACCGATCCCGGGATTGAAGGTGTTTGTGGGATCAAGGCTGCGGTAGAAGTCTCGCAAGGCTGACTTTGCCTCATAGAGGTGGCCGACATTGTGTTCGGCGGGGTATTCCGCGCCGCGCGCATCCAGCAGGGCGCAAAGCTCATGTTCGAGCGCCTCGCAGTCCTCGCCTTTCCGGACCAGATATTCCTGATGCATCACGTGGCAGAGAAAATGCCCGACATAGATCTTCAGCATCATCTTGTCGCAAATCGATTGTGGCAGGGTCTCGAACCAGTCAAGCGTGTCGCGCGGCAGGGCAACGTCGAGAGCGACGATATCCTCGACGGTGCGCCGGTGAACGGCCCGATAACGCACCACGGCGCTGCCCACGGTGAAGCGATTGAGGAACGCAGCCTTGCCTTCGGCCTCGCTGCATTCGATGAAATTGCCGCGGGCGCTCGGAAAGATCGAGGAAAGGTAATGTCGCATCTCGGCGATGCAGGCATCTCCCGCCCGGATCATCAGGTGATGCGGATAGGTGTTCCGGTAGTCGATCAACCGTTTGGGCATGTGTTCAGGCAGCAGGCGGCTGGCGAACTGGAGCAGATGGTCGGAAATGGTCTTGCCCAGGCCAAAGCGCTCCGTCAGGCCGTCGAACCAGCTTTTGGCGGCAAAGGCGCGCGGCACGTTGAGGGTGCCGAACGCGCGAATGAAGAGATAGAGATCCTTGCCCCAGACCTGTGCTGCCCGGAAGGCATCGGCATGCATGTATTCTCCGGCAATCGGCAGATTCTGGAGGTTTGCCAGAATGTGCCTGCGGATTGCCTCCAGTTCGGCGGGATCGCTGGTGCCGATGTAGAAGACTTTTTCCTGCTCTGCCAAGGCAAACGTGTCCAGCCGCACGGCGAACACGCCGATTTTTCCCGCCGAGCCAGAGGCCTCGTAGTGGCGGCGCGGGTCTGCGTTGAAGCGGGCAGGGGTGGAGGCGCGAATGTCGCGCACGTGGTTCTTGTATTCGATGTCCGATGCCTGCGCCCCTTGGGGAAAGTCCACTTCGGCGGCAGTATAGGCACCACAATCAAGCCGCTCGAGGATTTCCGCCGGATTGCTGCCAAGGCGGATGCCGAGATGGTTTACCAGATGCAGACGGCCTTCGGCATCCACCTGGGCGAACAGGGAAAGTTCGGTATAGGCCGGGCCGCGCTGGACGAGCGAACCGCCGGAATTGTTGCAGATGCCGCCAGTGACGGAAGCGCCGATACAGCTTGAGCCGATGACGGAATGAGGCTCGCGGCCCAGCGGCTTCAGGCACCGTTCCAACTGGTCGAGTGTGGCCCCCGGCATGCAAAGCACCTGCCGTCCGTGATCCAGCAGATCGATCCGCTTGTTGCGAAGGGTGGAGACGATAACGATGGGCCGGTCATAGCCTTCGCCAAAGGGTGTCGAGCCGCCGGTCAGGCCGGTGTTCGCCGCCTGGAATATGATGACGACATCGGCGATGACGCAGGCTTGCAACACCTGCCATTGCTCAAGCAGCGTACCCGGTTCGACAGCTGCCAGCACCTCGCCGTCACCGTAGCGGTATCCTCGCCGGAAACGGCGGGTCCGGCGCGCACCGGTGTGGACGAAACGGTGGCCGACGATTTCCTGTAACTGGTGGATCAGGGATCCGCTCATGGCAGCGCAACTCTTGTTTTCGTGGGCATGGAGACCCGCCCCGCAAACGGGGCAGGTGATTTTCGACGGATGGGTGGCGTCAGTTTCCGATCAATGCCGGCAATGTCATGCTGATGGCGGGCACAAAGGAGATCACCATGAGGCACAGTACAATGACCGAGACGAATACCAGCAAGGGTTTTAGCATCTGGGTGAGGGAGCAATTGGCAATCTGGGCCGCCGCAAAGAGATTGACACCGAGCGGTGGCGTAATCATGCCAAGCGCGAGGTTGACGACCATCACCGTTCCGAAGTGCACCGGCGCGATGCCGACGCGGGCAGCGGCATCCTGGAGAATCGGCGCAAGCACGATGATGCTGGCTCCGGTCTCGATGAACATACCGATCACGAAGAGCATGGCATTGATCGCCAGCATCAGTGAAACGGGACCATCGAAGGTGCTGGTCAGCCAAAGGGCGGCGGCATCGGGAACGCCTTGCCGGTTCAGCAGGTAGCCCATCAGACTGGCCGTACCGATGATGAACATGATGACGGCCGAGGTGATGACGGATTTGCGGAAGGCGTTGAGCAGATCCTGCCAGGACATTTCCCGGTGCAGGAACAGACCCACGAGCATGGCGTAGACCACTGCAATGACGCTGGCCTCCGTCGGGGTGGTGATGCCGCCATAGATGCCGCCCATAATCAGCACCGGCATCAGAAGTGCCCAGACGGCACGCCGCGTTGCAGTGGCGCGCGGCAGGCTACCTTCGCCATCGCGTTTGCCCCAACCCTTGACCCTGCACCAGATAACCGCCGTCAACAGCAGCGCCCCGGCAATCATCAGGCCGGGCATGATGCCCGCGAGGAAGAGCTGCGGAATGGAGGTCTGGGTGGCAACGCCATAGAGGATCATCGGAATGGAGGGCGGGATGATGACGCCCAGCTCCGCCGACGTAGCCATGAGTGCCGCGACAAAGCCGACCGGATAGCCAAACTTGCGCATGGCCGGGATGAGAACGACGCCGACTGCAAACGTGGTCGCGACGCTGGATCCGGAAATGGCGGAAAACAGCATGCAGGTCAGCACGCAGGTGGCGGCAAGACCGCCCTGGATCTGCCCCACAAATGCGCGAGCAAATTCAACGAGACGGCGGGAAAGGCCGCCCACTTCCATCAGATTGCCAGCCAGAATGAAGAACGGAATCGCCGCCAGGGGAAACTTGTCGAGGGCGATATAGATCTGTTGGGGTATCACGATGGCTGGCAGGCTTGTGAAGCCGAAGAGCCCGATCATCGAGGCAAGGCCGATAGAGATAGCGATGGGCACCGAAATGGCGAAGAACACCAGCATCGCGGTGATAATTGCACCGGTCATCGCGCAGCATCCTTTCCGGTTTCGACGAAGTGAACGATTGCGCCAAGGGCTGCAAACAGTGCCCCTATGGGAATGGCGGCGTAGCCCCAGGCCATCGAGATCTCAAGCCCCGCCATTTCCTGCATACGCACGCGCTGGGCCGTGGCAATGCCGAACCAGAACAGCGTTGCAAACATGATGAGGCAGGAGATGAGCGTCGTCGTTTCCAGGCTTCGGCGCAGCCTGCCGGTTGCTGCTTCCCGGGCCAGGTCGATTGCGACCAGCGCGCCCTTGCGTATGGCCATCGAAATGCCAAGCAGCACCATCCAGACCAGTGCCAGACGGGTCAAGGCTTCGGACCAGCTTGCCGGTGCGTGAAAGACAAAGCGACCCAGTACCTGCCAGAAGCTTGCCGCCACGGCGATGGCCAGTGCAAGAGAGGCGGCAGCTGCCACCCCTCCTGCGATAATTGCGTCTGCGCGACGGATCAGTCTGGCCACTGAACTCATTGCGCTTTCCAGTCACGGATGCGCTTGATGAGGTCCGCGCCGAACTGCTTTTCAAAGCCTGCATTTGCAGAGGCCATGGCTTCACGATAAGCATCGCGGTCGTTGACTTCGATCACCTCGATGCCGCGCGAGCGCAGGGTCTCTATGCCCGCATTTTCGTCCTGCTCAACGCGCGCGCGGTTGGCGGCCGTTGCGGCTTTTCCACCCTCTTCCACCGCCTTCTTCTGTTCCTGCGTCAGCCCGTCAATGAAGCTCGGATTGCAGACGAAAATACCGGGCGAATAGACGTGGCGCGTGAGGTAGAGGTGCTTCTGCATCATGTCGAGATTGTTGGCGAGGATGACTGGAATGGGGTTTTCCTGTCCGTCGACCGTGCCTTGCTGAAGCGCCGAAGGCAGCTCGGAAAAGGCCATTGGCGTTGGCAGAACACCGGCTGCCTGCCATGCCTGCATATGCACCTGATTTTCCATGGTGCGGATCTTCATGCCACGCAGATCCGCGGGCGCATTCACGCTTTTGGCACCTGTCGTCAAGTTGCGGAAGCCGTTTTCCAGCCAGGAAACGCCATAGAGACCGCGTGCCGGGAAGAGCGCCAGCAATTCGCCTCCAACATCCGAATCCAGCACGCCGCGCGCATGTGCGTAGCTGTCGAACAGGAATGGAACGTCGAGAACACGGGTTTCGGGCACGAAGTTGCCGAGCGGACCGGCAGATCCCATGGCGCATTCCTGCGAGCCGAATTGAACGCTTTCGATCGCCTCGCGCTCGTTGTCCACACGTTGAATGACGACATCCAGCGTGCCGCCTGATTTCTCTTCGGCGATCTTCTTGAAGGCGGCAGCGCCAACGCCGAAGTGGCTATCGGCGGGCGAGGAATGGGTAAGCGTCAGGGTGGTCTGGGCCGATGCGTTTGAAACGCCGACAGCCAGCACCATACCCGCCAACACTGCTGTCCGGGCCAAGTCTCTGGATTTCATGGAAATTTCCTCCTCCGTTTTGGGTGCATGCCCCGTTGGGGCATGCGATTGATTGGGCAGTGCCGGAGGCCGTAAAGGCTACAGCACGCCTTCTGGCAGCAATTCTGCCGGGAAGTTCTGGTAGCTGACCGGGCGCAGGAAGCGCCGGATGGACAGCGTGCCAACGCTTGTGGCTCCGAAATTGGTGGAAGCCGGGTAGGGACCGCCATGCACCATGGAATCGACCACTTCCACGCCGGTCGGGAAGCCATTGACGAGCACGCGTCCGGCCTTTCTCTCCAGCACGGGAAGCAGCGTTTTTGCCAGCGGCAGGTCAGCGTCGTCCATGTGCAGCGTGGCCGTCAGCTGTCCCTGGAAGCTCAGGGCGATGCTGCGCATTTCTTCGGGCGTTGCCACCCTCACGACGAGCCCGAGCGGCCCGAACACTTCTTCGGACAGGCTATGATCGGCGAGGAACTGGCTGGCCGTGGTTTCATAGAGGTTGGGATTGGCGCTGCGGCCCTGCGAAACCGTTTCGTAGACTGGCTGAGCCGTGTCGCAGCCTTTCAGGCGGGCCTGACCGGCCTGATAGGCACGGGCAATGCCTTCGGTGAGCATCACCTGCGGCCCGGTCTTGCTCAGGGCTTCCTTTGCGGCTGCAACGAAGCTGTCGGCGTCGGCACCGGCAATCACCACTGCAATGCCGGGATTGGTGCAGAACTGGCCAGCGCCCATGACAAGCGATGCGGCCCAGCCCGCACCCATGGCCGCCGCGCGTGCCTTGGCGGCTTCGGGAAGAACGAACATCGGATTGACGCTGCCCAGTTCGCCGAAGAAGGGGATGGGCTCGGGGCGGCTTGCGCACAGGTCGAACAGGGCACGTCCGCCCGAAAGCGAGCCGGTAAAGCCCACAGCCTTGATGAGCGGATGGGTGACAAGCGCGCTTCCAACGTCCCGATTGCCGCCCTGCACAAGGCTGAATACGCCCGGATCAATCCCGAGCTTGCCGATGGCTGCATGGATGGCCTCGGCGATGATCTCGCCGGTTCCCGGGTGGGCCGAATGACCCTTCACCACGACAGGGCAACCGGCAGCAAGAGCCGCTGCCGTGTCACCGCCCGCCGTTGAGAAGGCGAGGGGGAAGTTGGAGGCTCCGAAGACGGCAACCGGCCCGACCGGGCGCTGCATCAGGCGAATCTCCGGACGCGGTGCCGGTTGACGCTCCGGCAGCGCAGCGTCGATGCGCCGGTCAAGATAGTCACCCTTCTCGATATGGCTGGCAAAAAGCCGGAGCTGAGCCGTGGTGCGGCCTCGCTCGCCCTCCAGGCGGGCAGCGGGAAGGCCGGTTTCAATGCAGCCGATGTCAGTGATGGCGGCACCGCGCGCCTCGATTTCGTCGGCAATGGTGCGCAGCAGGGCCACACGTTCTGCCACAGAAGAGTAACCGTAGGACCAGAAAGCCTTTTCAGCGGCTTCTGCGGCAAGGTTGACCAATTCGACAGTTCCCAGCGAGAATGCCGTTGAGGCACCGGAAACGGGTTCGTTGGTGAATGTATCGGCTGTTGCCAGCCATTTCCCCGCAATGAGGTGCTTGCCGTGCGGCGTGTAGGTCATGCGTTTGCTCCAAGCGTTGTTGTCTTACAGCGCTGCCTGTAACATGGCGTGATAGTCTTCGGCAGACGCCTCACGCGGGTTGGTGCGATGACTGTGGTCGGCCAGCGCACCTTTCACCACCCGGTCGAACAGGTCTGCGGTGACACCCAGTTCGCAGAGGCGGGCCGGCAGCCCGATGGCGCGGGTCATTTCCTCTATGGCGGCTCCAATGTCTGCGTTGGCGGCAAGCCCCATCGCATCGGCAAGGCGCGCATATTTGCCTTCCTCCACGCTCGTCCGGGCGCTCTGGTTAAAGGCAAGTACAGGCGGCATGAAGATGGCATTCAAAGTGCCGTGGTGCAGCTTGGGGTTGATGCCGCCCAGCGAGTGACTGAGGCTGTGGACGCAGCCAAGGCCCTTCTGGAAGGCCATGGCGCCCATGGTCGCCGCAATGGCCATGTTGGCGCGGGCATCGCGATTGCCTGGTTCTTCTACCGCAAGGCGAATATTGGCCCAGCCGCGACGCAGGCCTTCGAGCGCAATGCCGTCGGCCGGCGGGTTGAAGGAGGGGGCGAGATAGGTTTCGATGCAATGGGAGATCGCATCCATGCCCGTCGCAGCGGTCAGCATCGGCGGCAGGCTCAGCGTCAGTTCGGGATCGACAATGGCCGCCTTGGGGATCAGGAAGGGGGAGAGTAGCCCCACCTTGCGGCCGTCTTCCAGGATGATGATCGCCGCCCGACCCACTTCGCTGCCGGTTCCTGCGGTGGTGGGGATCGCAATGGTCGGGAAGGTGCGGGAGGTGATCTTTTCCAGCCCGCCTTCGATGGCGGCATAGGTCTTTAATGGTCCTTCATGCGCCGCCATCACGGCCACGGCTTTCGCAAGATCGAGGGCCGAGCCGCCGCCAATGGCAATGATGCCATCGCCGTCAGCCTCACGGAAAACAGCCGTTGCCTTAATGGCAGCCGCTTCATTGGGGTTGCCGGGTGTCTCATCGAAAATGGCAGCAGGCGTTATACCCGTCGCCGCTTCGACCCGCTCCAGCATGCCAAGCGCGCGCACACCCTTGTCTGTGACAATGACCGGGCGGGTGATGCCTGCAAGAGCGAGTTCCGCCTTGAGATTTGCGATTTCGCCGTATCCGAACTGGACCCGCGTCACGTAGTTGATCAGGCTCATACGGTCCTCCTGCGTTGCTATTCCAATTTGATAACCGGCTTGGGCAAAACTTTACGTTTTGCGGCGGTATTTTCATTTGTCACGGCAAAATAACGGCGGAAAGGCCGCTGTAAATACGCTATTGTTGGATACGGATATAACAAAAAGGAAATATGACGTCGATGCCGCGTACCCATTCCATGCCGATGTTCCGCCTTTCCATGCGCCAATTGCTGCTGATTTCCGCAATCGACGACAACGGTTCGTTGAAACGGGCATCCGAGCTGATCGGCATGAGCCAGCCCCGGGCCACCAAGGCCTTGCAGGAGGCTGAGGGTCTGACGGGAACGAAGCTTTTCAACCGCACCAATCGCGGCCTTATTCCGACGCCTGCCGGTGAATGCATGATCCGCCATGCCAAGACCATGCTGTCGCAGTTGACGGCCATGGCGCAGGAGATTCACACCGCTTCGGATGGAGAGTGGAGCAGGCTGCGCATCGGCACGATCATGGGCGCCGTGCCCTATGTAACGGAGACGATCAGCAATTTCCTGAGGCGTTTTCCCCGTACGTCGATTGAGATTCTGGAAGATACCAGTGTCGAACTGCTGCGCCAGCTGGACCGCGGACTGCTGGATCTGGTGATCGGGCGCAGTTCCATGAGCGCGACCCCGCAACTCTATAACGTCACCGCCTTTCACGACGAGTTGCTGGCCGTGGTCGCCAATCCGGCCCATCCGTTGATTGACCGCAAGCGGGTGCGCCTCAAGGATCTCGCGGATTCGCGCTGGATCGTCTACACCGCCTCCATGCCGATGCGCCTGTCGCTTGAGCAGGAATTCCGCCAGGCCGGGCTTGAAATGCCGCGCGCCCTGCTGGAAACCCGCTCGGCGCTGACCACGATGTCACTGATGCAGGCGGAACCGAACACCGTGGCCCTGCTTTCCAGCGACGTGGCGGCCTTTTTCGTCAATTTCGGCATGGCCAGCATCCTGCCCATGCACCTGCGCTCAAAGAGTGAGCCCTATGAAGCTATCACACGCCGTTCGGCGGAGCAGGCACCCCATACGCAAGCCTTTATCAAAGATCTCGTGGCCGGTACGACAAGACGTCTGTGAAAATCGACAAACCCATGGCCTGCCATTCTTGTCTTCTGATCAGTTCATGAAGATCCAGTTTCCCAAGACGCATCTAGGCCAGCAATCAAGGGTCCCCGGGTCAATACCCGTCAAGGCGAAGGCATTTACAAGTCTCCATGCGCTCAGGCCCCCGCAACCAAATCAAACATAAAAGTCTCACCGCTTCCATTTGATGAGGGCGGTTTTTGTGTTTCTGGGGCTAATTGACGGTGTGATGGCTGTGACCTCACGAAACGCGCACGAGACCGAAGCGGTGTTGGCAAAACCGAACTCGGAAGGAACGCGGGCACTGCATCCTCTCGTGACAGCCTGTTCATCACCTGCACGATCCTTACAAGCTTTCGCCAGGCCTTCAGCGTCAGCCTCGTTTCCAATGGAAAAAGTCGGCTTACGGTCCGGACCGAGGTCGCGGCGCGTGACGCCAGGTCGTCGATGTTCAGCCGGTTCTGGCGGTCTTTGAAGGCTAGATCAGCAACGCGCCGCTCGATGGAGCTTATCGGCAGGAGCAAGACGGTCTGCGCATGAACTGTTTCGGTCAGTTCGTCGAGCATCAGCCAGGCGACAAGTTCGGCCTTGCCCGATCCGATGTTTGCTGGGAATGCCGCCTCAACGAGGGTGTGCATCAGCGGCGTGACCCGTTGCGTGAACGGTCGGTCTCTGCGTTGGGGACTTCGCCTGTCGTCTGACAAGGGGCGAAGCCGCCTTGCCTGTCGCCGCCCGTCCGTGCTTTGAGTAGCGCATGGCCTTCACATTCCGTCAGTTGCAGTATTTTGTCGCCGTTGCCGAGCAGGGTTCGGTGACCCGCGCGGCGCAGAACCTGTCCATTTCCCAGTCCTCCGTGACCGAAGCGATCAAGGAGCTGGAGGGCGATCTTGGCGTCGAGCTGTTCGAGCGTCACCCGCGCGGCCTTTCGATCACCCATAACGGCCACCAGTTCCTGCGCCACGCGACAAAAATCCTCGCCACCGTCTCCGATGCCCGCCATGTCTTTGCCGAAACGAAGAGCAATACCGGCGGCACGCTCAACATCGGCGTCACCTCGCTCGTTGCCGGTTATGTGCTCTCCGACCTGCTCGCCCGTTACCGCCGCGCCTGCCCCGGCGTCGAGGTGTCCGCCATCGAGGACAACGGGTCCTATCTCGAACATCTGCTGATCGGCGGCGAGTTGGACGTGGCCGTGATGGTGATTTCCAACCTGCGCGACCGATTGGCGCTGCAGGCCGAAATCCTCGAAACCTCGCCCTACCGCCTCTGGCTGCCGATCGGTCATCCGCTGGTCTCTGCCGACATCATCTCGATTGCCGACATCGCCAAGGAGCCGCTGATCATGCTGACGGTGGATGAAATCGAGGAAAACACCGGCAAGCTCCTGTCGGCGCTCGGCGCCCGCCCGCATGTCGCCTTCCGCACCCGCTCGGTGGAAGCAGTGCGCAGCCTGGTGGCAACAGGCGCCGGCGTGTCACTGCTGCCCGATCTCGTCTACCGCCCGTGGTCGCTGGAAGGTGACCGCATCGAAAGCCGCGACGTATCTGGCGCACTGCCAGTGGTTCAGGTCGGCATGGTCTGGCGCAAAGGCTCAAGCCTGTCCCAGGCGGCACGGGATTTCGTCGGGATTGCCGAGGCGAGCCGAAGTGGGCGAGTGCGGTAGCTGTTGACCTTGGCGATGCTTCTACCGCCCCTGCCATCGGAAAAACCGATAGCGGCATTCTGACGAATGAATTTGCGAAGGCAGGTCATTCGCGGCACCTTTCTCGCCGGGAACATAAGGCTGCGAAAACGCGGCCGCTCACAACGGGGAGATCTCGCGATGAAGTCGATATTGAAATCCTGCACCGTCCTTGCCTGCGTACTCAGCCTTGCCACCGCCGCCGTCGCCCAGGAACCTTTGAAGACGCTCGGCCCTGGCGAAGGCGCGCTCTCCATTGTCGCCTGGGCCGGTTATATCGAGCGCGGCGAAACCGACAAGAATTACGACTGGGTCACCGATTTTGAAAAGAGCACAGGCTGCAAGGTCTCGGTGAAGACGGCCGCCACCTCCGATGAAATGGTCGCCCTGATGAACGAAGGCGGCTTCGATCTCGTCACCGCCTCGGGTGACGCGTCTCTGCGGCTCGTTGCCGGCAAGCGCGTCCAGCCGATCAATACCGCCCTTATCCCCTCATGGAGCACCATCGACGAGCGCCTGCAGAACGCTCCCTGGCACACCAAGGACGGCGTCCATTACGGCACGCCTTATGTGTGGGGCGCCAATGTGCTGATGTACAACACCGATGCCTTCAAGGGCGAAGCGCCGAAGAGCTGGAAGGTTGTCTTCGAAGAGCAGACCCTGCCCGATGGCAAGTCGAACAAGGGCCGCGTTCAGGCCTATGACGGCCCGATCTATGTCGCCGACGCTGCCCTCTATCTGATGGCGCACAAGCCGGAACTGGGCATCAAGGACCCTTACGAGCTGAACGAGGACCAGTACAAGGCAGCCCTTGAGCTGCTGCGCGGCCAGCGCCAGCTCGTCGGCCGTTACTGGCACGATGCCATGATCCAGATCGACGACTTCAAGAACGAAGGCGTCGTCGCCTCAGGTTCCTGGCCCTTCCAGGTCAACCTGATGAAGTCGGAAGGCGCCAAGATCGCCTCGACCTTCCCTGAGGAAGGTGTGACCGGCTGGGCCGACACGACCATGCTGCATGCCGAAAGCGAACACCCGAACTGCGCCTATATGTGGATGGAGCACTCGCTCTCGCCAAAAGTCCAGGGTGACGTTTCCGCCTGGTTCGGCACGGTTCCCTCCGTTCCCGCCGCCTGCAAGGGCAATGCGCTCTATGGCGACGAAGGCTGCAAGACCAACGGCTTTGAGAACTTCGACAAGATCAAGTTCTGGCGCACTCCGACTTCGAAGTGCAGCACGGGCGAATGCGTGCCCTACCACCGCTGGGTTTCAGACTATATCGGCGTGATCGGCGGACGGTAATCTCTTCCCCTTCTCCCCAGCGGGGAGAAGGTGGTCCGCAGGACCGGATGAGGGGGAGGCGAAGCCTCTGGTCTCTCGTGGGGCCTCATGGTCTTCGGCCGCCCTCATCGCCTCGCTACGCTCGGCACTTCTCCCCGCTGGGTAGAAGAGGCCGCCTGTCGGCGACACATCCCACATACCTCTGGAGCCCCCATGACCGAAGCCGTCTCCTTCTCGAAGGTCTCGCGCCATTTCGGCAGCGTCAAAGCCGTCGACAGCGTCGATCTGACCGTTGCACCCGGCGAGTTTTTCGCCATGCTCGGCCCCTCGGGCTCTGGCAAAACGACCTGCCTGCGGCTGATTGCCGGCTTCGAGCAGCCGACCGATGGTCATATCGAAATCTTCGGCGAAACGGCCGAGGGCGTGCCGCCCTATCGCCGCAACGTCAACACGGTTTTTCAGGATTACGCCCTCTTCCCGCATCTCAATATTCTCGACAATGTCGCCTATGGCCTGATGGTCAAGGGTCTGGGCAAAGCCGAGCGCTGTCGTGAGGCCGAAAAGGC
Organism: Neorhizobium sp. PAMB6630; assembly: GCF_058242775.1. Lineage (NCBI taxonomy): Bacteria > Pseudomonadati > Pseudomonadota > Alphaproteobacteria > Hyphomicrobiales > Rhizobiaceae > Neorhizobium > Neorhizobium sp. PAMB6630. Next base: position 1,377,986 of record NZ_JBZAYV010000002.1, on the reverse strand, counting down.
GCTCGAACTGGTGAAGCTCCCCGGCTACGGCGCCCGCAAGCCCGGCCAGCTTTCCGGTGGCCAGAGGCAGCGCGTGGCGCTCGCCCGGGCGCTGGTCAACAAGCCGAAGGTGCTGCTGCTCGACGAACCGCTCGGCGCGCTGGATTTGAAGCTGCGCGAGCAGATGCAGGAAGAGCTGAAGAGCCTGCAGCGTGCGCTCGGCATTACCTTTGTCTTCGTGACCCACGACCAGGGCGAAGCGCTCTCCATGGCCGATCGGGTCGCCGTCTTCAACGATGGCAAGATCGTTCAGGCCGGCACGCCTGAGGACATCTACAACCGCCCGAAGACCCGTTTCGTCGCTGATTTCGTCGGTTCCTCGAATGTGATTGCGCCTGCCGACATGAAGGCGCTGGGCGGCGAGGCGCGCTGGACGAGCCTGCGCCCCGAAGCCATCCGCATCGCAAGTGACGGAGGTGTGCCGGCTCTCGTCCGCTCGACCACCTTCCTCGGTGCTGCCACCCGCCTCTTCGTTAATGCCGGCGCGACGCCGCTGTCGGTGACGATCCCGGCCGGCCATCCCGTGCCGAAACCCGGCGAAACAGTTGGGCTCACCTGGGGCGCGACTGATGCCCACACCATGGAGGATGATGCATGAGCGCGTCCGCCTCCACCGTCATCCTCGATGGCCGTCAGGGCCTGATGGGGCGGCTCTCGGATCTGTTCTGGCGGCGGCCCAACCTGCTGCTGGCGCTGATGCTGGTGCCGCCCCTGCTCTGGCTCGGCATCATCTATGTCGGATCGCTCTTGGCGCTGTTGCTGCAGAGCTTCTTCTCGATCGACGAATTCTCCGGCCTGATCAATTACGAGTTCACGCTGTCGACCTATGGTCAACTGCTGGCGCCGGCGAATTTCGATATCATCCTGCGCACGCTTCTGATGGCCGCCGCCGTCACGGTCGCCTCGGTGGCGCTGGCCTTCCCCATTGCCTATTACGCCGCCCGTTACGCGCAAGGGAAATGGAAGGCCGTCTTTTATCTCGGCATCATGCTGCCGCTCTGGTCGAGTTATCTGGTCAAGGTCTATGCCTGGAAGCTGATCCTTGCCAAGGAAGGCATCCTCACCTGGATTTTTGCAAAGCTGCACCTGACATGGCTGCTCGATGGACTGCTCGCCATCCCGGTCATCGGCGGAAGCTCGCTGTCGATCAGTTATATCGGCACCTTCATCGTCTTCGTTTATGTCTGGCTGCCCTTCATGATCCTGCCGATCCAGGCCTCGCTGGAGCGCGTGCCCGGCAACCTGATCGAAGCCTCCGGCGATCTCGGCGCCGATCCGCGCCAGACTTTTCGCCACGTGCTTTTGCCGCTGTCGCTGCCCGGCATCGTGGCCGGATCGATCTTCACCTTCTCGCTGACGCTCGGTGACTACATCATTCCGCAGATCGTCGGCACCTCGCGCCTGTTCATCGGCCAGGCCGTTTATGCCCAGCAGGGCACGGCCGGCAATATCCCGCTCGCCGCTGCCTTCTCGGTCGTTCCGATCGTCATCATGGGCATCTATCTCACCATCGCCAAACGCATGGGGGCCTTCGATGCGCTCTGACCGTCCCCAATCCGCAAGCATCCCGCTGAAGATCGCAGCCGGCCTCGGCCTCGCATTCCTGCATCTGCCGATCCTGCTGATCTTCGTCTACGCCTTCACGACGGAGGAAAAGAGTTTTCAGTGGCCGCCGCCGGGCTTCACCACAAAATGGTTCGCCGTTGCCTGGAACCGCCCGGACATCTGGGAAGCGTTGGGCCTCTCGGTCCGCGTCGCCAGCATCGCGACCCTGATTGCGCTCGTGCTCGGCACGCTGGCGGCTGCTGCCGTCGCGCGTACAAAATTCTTCGGCCGCGAGGTGGTTTCGCTGCTCGTCATCCTGCCGATTGCGCTGCCCGGCATTATCACCGGCATTGCGCTGCGCTCCGCATTTTCGCTCGCCGAGATCCCCTTTTCGGTCTGGACGATCATCCTGGGCCACGCCACCTTCTGCGTCGTCGTCATCTACAACAATGCCGTGGCCCGCTTTCGACGTACCTCCGGCTCGTTGATCGAGGCCTCGATGGATCTCGGCGCCGATGGCTTCCAGACGTTTCGCCATATCATCCTGCCGAACATTGCGACGGCGCTGCTTGCTGGCGGCATGCTTGCCTTCGCGCTGTCCTTCGACGAGGTCATCGTCACCACCTTCACCGCCGGTCAGCAGACAACGTTGCCGATCTGGATGCTGGAAGAACTGATCCGCCCGCGCCAGCGCCCGGTCACCAATGTGGTGGCGATGGTGGTCGTTATCGTCACTTTCCTGCCGATCCTGGCCGCCTATTATCTGACCCGTGATACCGACCAGGTGGCCGGCAGCGGCAAATAGACCATCGAGAACAATAAGGGAGAACGACATGGACACCCAGATGCTGATCGGTTCGAAATTCGAAGCCGGCACCGAGACGGACGAAAAGATCCTCAACCCGAAGACAGGCGAGATGATCGTCGAGCTGCCGGAAGCCTCGCTCGCCCAGGTCGATGCTGCCGTCGATGCCGCCGACAAGGCCTTCGACAGCTGGTCCTCCACCACGCCCGGCCAGCGCTCGGCCTATCTGCTCGCCATTGCCGACGCGATCGAGAAGGATGCGGCCGGTTTTGCAGCGCTCGAAAGCCTCAACTGCGGCAAGCCGATCAATGCCGTGTTGAATGACGAGATCCCGGCGATTGTCGACTGCTACCGCTTCTTCGCCGGCGCGATCCGCACGCTGCAGGCGCCTGCGTCAGGCGAATATCTGCCCGGCTTCACCTCGATGATCCGCCGTGACGCGGTCGGCATCATCGGCTCGATTGCGCCGTGGAACTATCCGCTGATGATGATGGCCTGGAAGCTGGCCCCGGCGCTCGCCGGCGGCAACACGGTTGTCTTCAAACCCTCCGAGCAGACGCCGCTTTCGGCCCTGAAACTTGCCCGCACCATGGCGGAAATCCTGCCGGAAGGCGTAGTCAATGTCGTGCTCGGCCGCGGTGAAAGCGTCGGCAATGCGCTGATCAACCACCCGAAGATCGCGATGGTCTCGATCACGGGCGATATCGCCACCGGCAAGAAGGTGCTGACGGCAGCGGCCAAGACCGTCAAGCGCACCCATCTGGAACTCGGCGGCAAGGCCCCTGTCATCATTTATGACGATGCCGATGTCGACGCGGTCGTCCAGGCGATCCGCACCTTCGGCTTTTACAATGCCGGCCAGGACTGCACGGCCGCCTGCCGCATCTATGCGAGTGACAAGGTCTATGACCGCTTCGTCGCCGATCTCGCGTCCGCCGTCTCGACCATCAAGTTCAACCAGGCCGACGACACCGAAAACGAGATCGGCCCGCTGATTTCCAAGCGTCAGCGCGACCGCGTCGAAAGCTTCGTCACGCGCGCCGCCGAACACAAGCACATGGAGATTGTCGCCGGCGGCAAGATCGGCTCCGACAAGGGTTTCTTCTACACCCCGACGGTGATTGCCGGCGCCACCCAGGACGACGAAATCGTCCGCCGCGAAGTTTTTGGGCCCGTCGTTTCCGTCACCCGCTTCAAGGATGTCGGCGATGCCGTCACCTGGGCAAACGACAGCGACTATGGCCTGGCATCCTCCGTCTGGACCAAGGACATCTCCCGCGCCATGCAGACCGCCGCCAAGCTGCGCTACGGCTGCACCTGGATCAACACCCACTTCATGCTCTGCAACGAAATGCCCCATGGCGGCATGAAGCAGTCGGGTTATGGCAAGGACATGTCGGTCTACGCGCTGGAGGACTACACGGCCGTGCGCCACGTGATGATCAATCATGGTTGATTGAACGAAGAGGAGACTTGAGTCTCTTGTCTTGCTCAAAAAATGCCAGATGGCTGGGTCCCGGATCTCCCTCCCATGACAATCGAATCTGGTCTCCAACCGGGCATTCTCTTCAACTTGCCCAGTTGGAAAGCTTCGAGACGGCAGCCTTCAGCGCAACGCCACTGACATTTGTGCGCAGCATGTCGCGCACGAGAGATGCGATGATGTCGGCGGCCTCGTGGATGGCATGGCCGCCGTCGCGGATATTGGACACGCAGTTGCGGCTGGAATCGCTGGTGCCGGGCTTCGGATCGAGGGTCACATAGGCGCCGAGGCTGTCTGCGGCGGAAAGACCGGGGCGTTCGCCCACCAGAACGATCGACAGTTTTGCGCCAAGGGCCGCGCCCACCGGATCCCCGATCGCAACCCGCGCCTGGTTTGCCAGAACGACCGGTGCGGGTTTCAGCCCAAGGCTCGCAAGCTGCGGGATCAGTGCTGCGATCAGCGGCACAGCATTGATATCGACAGCGCTCGATGACAAGCCGTCGGCAACGATGATGGCAATGTCATAAGTGCCTCGCGCTGCAAGTCCTTTCAGGCGGCCTTCAGCGTCCTCTGACAGGAGCCGCCCGAGATCGGGGCGGCGGACGTAGATGCTGCGGTTTTCTGCCAGACTGTCGGCCTGAACGACGGCGAGACCCGCCTGTTCCAGCCGCTCGGTGAGCACGGTCCACTCGACACTTGCCCAGACCGCTTCGCGGGCCCTTGCATGATCGAGCAGGAAGGAGAGTTGCGCCTGCGTCGGGAGACCTCCGCCATGGCGGCCAAGCGAGACGCGGGCATCCGTCATGCTGCGCAGGTCAGGAACCCGCCTGTCGTCTCGCGCTTCGGTTTCCACCGTGAGGACTGGTGCGGAATTAATCGGCTTTGTCATCTTAGGCCCCGATCAATACGCTGCTGCGAACATAGTTTGACAGGGCAGCCGGCTCGCCCACCAAGGTGCCTTCACGATCCGTCAGACCTATCTCGGCAAGCCATGTCTCGAATTCCGGTGCCGGCGGCCGCTTCAATGTCTCGCGGCAATAGACGGCATCGTGATGGGAAAGCGATTGATAATTCAACATGATGTCATCGGCGCCGGGCACCGTGATGACGAAGTTCACATTGGCCGCGCAGAGCAGCGTCAGCAGCGTATCCATGTCTTCCTGATCGGCATCGGCGTGGTTTGTGTAGCAGACATCGACACCCATCGGCAGGCCGAGCATCTTGCCGCAGAAATGGTCCTCGATGCCGGCGCGAATGATCTGCTTGCCGTTGAACAGATATTCGGGGCCGATAAAGCCGACGACGGTGTTGACGAGCATGGGATTGAACTCGCGCGCGACCGCGTAGGCGCGCGTCTCCATGGTCTGCTGGTCGATGCCGAAATGCGCATCCGCCGAAAGCGCTGCACCCTGGCCGGTTTCGAAATACATGATATTCGCGCCCGGCATGCCGCGCTTCAGCGAGCGACCCGCCTCATGCGCTTGCCTCAGAAGCGCCAGATCGACGCCAAAGCCCCTGTTGGCCTTTTCCGATCCCGCCACCGACTGGAACACGAGGTCGACGGGAGCATGTCTTTCCATCGCCTCGATCGCCGTCGTCACATGGCCGAGGCAACAGGTCTGGGTTGGGATTGCGAGCTTTTCGCGCAGCTCGTCGAGCAGGGAGACGATGCGGATATAATCTTCGGTGCTGTCGGTTGCCGGGTTGACGCCGATCACGGCATCTCCCGAGCCCATCAGCAATCCATCGATTGCCGATGCAATGATCCCGCGGCTGTCATCGGTCGGGTGGTTTGGCTGGTTGCGGGTCGAAAGCCTTCCGCCAAGCCCGACGGTATTGCGAAAGCGGGTCACCACGCGGCGCTTGGCTGACACCGCAATCATGTCTTGCAGCCGCATGATTTTCGAGACGGCCGCCACCATTTCCGGCGTCAGCCCCCAGCAGACCGCTTCCAGGCGATCCTGCGTCGTCTCCGGCCTCAGCAACCATTCCCGCAATTCTCCGACGGTCAAGGTCGAAATCGCGGCAAATGCACGCGGATTATGCTGCTCCAGGATCAGCCGGGAAACCTCGTCCTCATCGGCTGGAATAAGCTCCTCGTTCAGGAACGCCTTGAGCGGCAGATCGGCCAGCGCCATCTGCGCTGCCAGCCGTTCCACCGGTCCATCGGCGGCAATGCCGGCCAGCTGATCGCCGGAACGTTCCGGCGTGGCCTTGGCCAGCAATGTCTTCAGGTCATCGAAGCGGAAAACCGTCTGTTCGATTGTCGTCTTGTAGGTCATGTTACGGCTCACCCGTTGATCAGCGCCAGCGCTGCGTCATGCAGTTTCGAGTTGGCCGATGCAAGAACCCGGCCATCTGAATGGACCGACAGAGCCCTTCCATCCCAGTCGGTAATGCAGCCGCCTGCACCCTCCACGACAGGCACAAGCGCCAGGTAATCATAGGGTTGCAGTCCGGTCTCCAGAACAAGGTCACAGTGTCCGGAGGCGAGAAGGCCGTAAATGTAGCAGTCGCCGCCGAAGCGGCGCAGCCGCGTTGCCCGTGAAAGCCGCTCGAAGCGTTCGGCATCGGTGCCGATGAACATGTCGGGCGAGGTGGTGTAGAAGCGGGCCTCCGACAGGCTTTCGCAGCCGCTGCTGCGGGCGATGCTTCCATCAAACAGTGTCTCGCCCGGTGAACCGATCCACCGCTCTCCGGTTGCCGGCATATCGATCAGGCCGCAGAACGGCTTTTCCTCATGGGTCAGCGAAATCAACGTGCCGAAAAGCGGAAATCCGGTGATGAAGCTCTTGGTGCCGTCAATGGGGTCTAGCACCCAGGTAAAGGCGTCACCCGGCTTGATGCCCATTTCTTCGCCATGGATGCCATGGCTCGGGAAACGGTCTTCGATCATGTCGCGAAGCCGCTTTTCGATTGCACGGTCAGCCACCGTGACGGGGCTTTCATCGAGCTTGGAGATGACGTCCAGCGGTGTGCGGAAATAGGAGAGGGCGAGGGGACGTGCGGCGTCTGCCAGTTCAACGGCAAAGGAAAGATAGGTCGCGGCATCCGCCGGCCTGATTGGATCGATGGGCATCAGAGAGCCTTCAGGAAAAGCGGCCAGCGGGGATCGTGGATGATGGAGCGGGCACGCATGTGCTTCCAGATCCCGTATTTGTAAAAGTCGAAGTCGAGCGTCGAGATGCGGTTCTGCACCATGGCCCAGGTGCTCCACTTGATATCGGCAAGCGCCTTGTGGACGATAAAGCGGGCATGCCGGGATTTGTCGTAACGGCCGAAATATTCCTCGATAATGGCGCAGTCGATGTCTTCGGAGAAAAACATCTCGCCGCTCCAGATCGCGAGATCGTAGAGGCGCTCGTTGTTCGAGGCATATTCGAAATCGATCAGCTTGATCGACTTGTCGTCGCCGATCAGGAAATTGCCCGGCATCGGGTCGTTGAAGCAGGCAACGAGATCAAGGCCTGAGGCTTCCAGCGCTGCGCGCGCCTGCTTGTAGGAGCGATAGAGCCAGTCGTGATCCAGCGGCCAGTAGCCACCGAGTTCGCGCACCTGGGCGAAATGTTCCTCGATCATGTCGAACACGGTCTTGGTGAGCGGCAGGGCCGGGGCCTGATGGAAATGGCGATAGACCCGCACGGCTTCGTTGCGGATGGCCGGATCTGCGAAATCGCGGTGGGTGGACGGTCGCCGTCCCTCGATGAACTCGGCAATTTCGATGTCGAGATGGTTGAGGTAGTCGAATGTTCGTGGGCCGACGCCAATGGTTTCCGCTTGCTTGCTTGCGGCGGCCGCTGCCTTGCGATCGATGAACATTTCCGTGCCGCGGCCGGGTATCTTCAGAAAGTAGCCGAGGTCTTCTCCCTCGACATCGATGCGGAAATTCGTGTTGCTGATCCCGCCGGATACGGCGCGGTAGCTGAGGCGTCGCCCCTTCCATGGCTCCACCTGCACGATGGCAGCTTCCACCGCCCGCTCGGCATCGGATCGCGCCATTCCCAGTTCCTTCATCACCATGTTCCCTTTTTTGTATTTTTTTAGAGAGCCCGCAGCTTTGCCTCGAAATCCGGATGGCCAAGCAACATCCGGCATCGAAGAAACCGCCAGCCGGCATATTTGAGGAATTCGATGCCGCGCGGTGGCAAGCGCAGTTCAAGAACCAGGCTGCGCAGCGCCCAGTAAAAATCGTCGGCGGCGGCATAAGCGCGGCATCGGTTGAAGGCGCGCTCGCTGAAGGTTCCGTCGTGCATGTCGAGCAGCGGCTTCATCTGGCTTTCGAACTGGTAAAGTTCGTTCATCTGCACGCCCAGCTGGTAATAGGGATCAATGTCTGCGGCCATGTCGAAGTCGACAAGCTGGATCGCGCCGTTCGGACCCAGCATGACATTCGATGAATGGGGATCGCCATGGGCGGGCTTCAGATCGATGCCGGAGGCTTCGATGGCCTGACGGATCGGCCCCATCCAGGACAGCAGCCACTCGGCATCGCCGGGCAGATCCATCGCGCCCTCCGTGACGATTTCCCAGAGCTGTGTGATCCCATCGAAAACGGACCAGTTGCGGCCGAACGATACGCCTGCGGCAATCTCTTTTTGCACACCGATAAGCCGCGCGACGGTTTCCGACGGCATCAGGTCGTCGATCTTCGCCGCTTTCCAATCCTCGCCGAGACCGGTGAAAAGCGTGCTGTGGCTGGCGGCGTCGTAGCCAAGCGGTTGTGGGGCAAAGCCCAGCTGATGAAGGCGCACCGCCGCGGCAAAGGCTGCCTCGCCGTCCACGAGATCGGCAACTTCATCCAGACCCAGCCGCAGAAAGAAAGGCGTCTCGCCATCCTTGGCTGAAACGAGGAAACTTTGCGATTCCACGGCGTGATAAGAGGGTGAGGCGACAGCCGGCATGGCCGGTGCGCAGGAGGGGGCGTCTCCCAGCCTATCGGCGAAGGCGGCAAGCGCCTTCTCGACCCGGCTTTGCACCCCAGTTACGGCAGATCCCGGTTTCGTCATTCGGCCGCCTCGCTGACTTCCATCACCTGAAGGCCCTCGCAGGCAATCCTGTAGAGCATGTCCGCCAGGATTTGCGTTCCCAGCGCCTGATCTTCCGGCGAGGTGAATTCGGTCGGATGATGGATGACGCCGTCACGGCTGTGGACGGCCAGAACCACCGAGGGGCAGGTATCCGACATGGCCACCGCATCATGACCGCCGATTGTATCGAGCGGGCGAGCCGTCTCGCCAAGCCGGGCGGCTGCATCTTGCGCCAACGCGATCAGGCCGGAGGAAAACGAGCCTGCCTTGCGGCGATCAATGGACCGTACCAGCGATGTCACGCCAGCCTTCAGCGCGGCGTCCTCGATCCGGGCCAGCATCTTGCGCTCGGCCTCTGCCAGAACCTCAGGGACGGCGGAGCGCAGTTCGATGAAAAGCACGGCTTCCGCCGGGACCACGTTGGGAGAATTGGGGTAGACCTCGAGGCGGCCGACTGACGTGTGCAGTTCAAGGCCATGTTCGGTAGAGATCTGCTTGAGATCGGCAATCAGATAGGCCGCGGCCAGCAGGGCATCTTTCCGGTCTGCCATCGGGGTCGCCCCGGTATGGGCCTGGCGGCCAAGGAAGGCGAGACGATATTTCGTCGCCCCCCAGAAGCGCGTGAAGATGCCGAACCGCTCTCCGGCATTGCAGAGCGTCGTGTCGCCTTCGATATGCAGTTCGATCAGCGCCTCTGGAATTTCCACTTGGTCGGTTCCGGCATAGCCGATCTCGTTCAGCGCCTCGCGCACGGAAATGCCATGGCCATCGGTGCGATCCAGTGCCCATTCCAGATCGGCGGCACCGGAAAAGACGCTGCTGCCGAGAAGGCTCGGCTGAAAGCGTGCGCCTTCCTCATTGGTCCAGTTGACGATCTGGAAATTGCAGGCCGAAAGGCGGCCTTCCGCCTTCAGCCGTTCCTGAACGGACATCACGGCCTCACAGGCAGCGATCACGCCGAGTGCGCCATCAAAACGGCCACCGTTCGGCTGGCTGTCGAGATGCGATCCGACCATGATAACAGGCGCGTTCTGGCCGGCGAGCGTCAGTTTGCCGAACTGGTTGCCGATGGGGTCCACGGCCTGTTCGAAGCCGTTTTCGGCAAACCAGCGGCCCAGCCAGTCGCGCGCCATGCCATCCTCGCGGGAAAGCGTCTGGCGGTTCATGGAGCCATCCGGTCCACCTCCGAAGGTGGAGACGGTTTCCATGAGTGACTGGAGCCGTTCGGCGTTGATCGGGGTCGGGGAGGCGGGGACGTCAGGCATGTATGATTTCCACATTGGATTGATTGAACTGGTCGGAAAATTCCCGGGCCATTACACCGCTCGTCACGACGGCATCGATATCGGTGAGGCCAAAGGTATGGATGGAACCGAGCCGTCCGAACTTGGAGCTGTCGGCCACCACGACGGAACGTTTCGCCTGCGCCTTGGCGACGCGGCGCAGGATCGCCTCGTCCTCACCGAAATCCATGAAGCCCCGCTCGCTGTGAATGGTGCTGATGGCGATGATGGCGAGATCGAAGAAATGCTCCTTCAGCGCGGTCACTGTCTCGTGTCCGTAGGTCGCCTGATATTCGGGGCGCATTCTGCCGCCGAGCACGCGGATGCTGGCCTGCGGCATGTGGAAGAAATGGGCGGCAACGGCCAGCGAATTGCTGACGATGGTGATGTCCTTGCGCGCTTCCAGGTGCTTTAGGCAGGCAAGCGTCGTTGTTCCGGTATCGATGAACACTTTCATACCATCCTGAACCAGCGCGGCGGCGGCTTCGCCGATCCGGGCTTTTTCCCGCGCGCCGAGGCGCAGGCGGTCCGAAAAGGGTTGGTCGCTTTCCTGCAGTTCAAGAACCGCCCCGCCGTACACGCGCCGAGCATAGCCGCGCGTCTCCAGTTCCTTGAGGTCGCGCCGGATCGATTCCTGGCTTACCTGCAGATGGTCGGCAAGCGCATTCACATGCACACGCTGCTTCTGCTTAAGCATGTCCAGAATGACCTTGAGGCGATTTTCCGTGAAACTCATGAATGCACCTTGGATGAGCAGTGGCGCGGCACCGGCAAACCGGGGCGCGACGATTTTCAGGCCGAAACCAATTTCGGAGCGGGTGGCACGTCCCCGCCGGCAACGGATGGAACGAGATGACAGGCTGCGAAATCCTGGCTGCCGCGAACGGTGAGCACAGGTTGCAGGCTGCCGCATTTCTCCATGGCACGCGGGCAGCGGGACTTGAAGCTGCAACCGTCGGGAATGTTGATCGGGCTTGGGGGCTCGCCTTCCAGCAGGCAATCCTGCGGCTGGTATCGACGTTCTTCCAGCGTCGGCATCGCGCTCAGCAGGGCCATCGTGTAGGGATGGCCTGGGTCGAAGAACAGGCGCTCGTTATCCGCGAGTTCGAACACTTCGCCCAGATACATCACCGCGACTCGGTTGCAGACCTTCCGGACCATGGCAAGATCGTGCGAGATGAATATGTAGGTGAGATTGTATTCCTTCTGTAGTTTCTGGAAGAGATCCAGCAGCTTGAACTGCTCCGTCTGGTCGAGCGCCGAGAGCGTTTCATCCATGATGAGGATTTCTGGCTCCAGAACCAGCGCACGGGCGACATTGATGCGCTGGCGTTGCCCGGCACTCAGGCCCAGCGGCAATTCCTCGTAAAGATCGGCGGAAAGCCCGACCTCACCCATCACCTTCAGGATACGCTCGCGGATCTTTGCGCCGTCTTTCCAGCCATGCGTACGCAGCGGTCCCTCCAGCATCTTGCCAACGGAGGTGCGTGGCGGCAGTGAACCGAACGGATCCTGAAGCACCATCTGGAGCCTCTTGCGAAAGGCCAGAAGAGCCTTGCCGCCGAGCCCTGCGATATCATCCCCGCCGCACAGGATCTGGCCGGCACTTGGCGTTTCAAGCCGGCTCAGAAGTCGCATGAGCGTGGACTTGCCACAGCCGGATTCGCCGACAATCGCAAAACTGTCTCCGCGGCGGATATCGAAGGTCACGTTGCGCACGGCGCGCACGTGGTTGAAGCCGCCGAAGCCGGTGCGCTTGCGGACCTTGTAGACCTGCGAGACGTCGCGCAGGCTCAAGACCACGTCACGCTTGTCGTCAAGGCGCGGCATTTTGGTCTTGCCGCTCCATATCTTCGGCGTCTGTTCGACAAGTTCGCGCGTGTAGGGATAAAGGGGAGAAGCAATCAGCTGCTCCGTTTCCTGCTCTTCGACAATCCGGCCTTCCTCCATCACGAGGATGCGGTTGCAGGCTTCGCGCGCGACGGGCAGCGACGATGATACGAAAAGAACCGCCGTATCGAAACCGGCAGAAAGCTCCTTCATCAGCCGGATGACCTGGGCCGCAACGGTGACATCAAGCGGCTGGGTGACGTTGTCGGCAACCAAAAGGGCAGGATTGGTCGCCAGCGCATCGACGATCAGGGCCCGTTGCATCATGCCGCCGGAAAACTGCGAGGGATAATCGCCGAAGCGGCTGGCGGCCGAGGGAATGCGCACGGCATCCAGCAGTTCTATCGTGCGCTGCCGTGCCTCCTGCCGGGACGTGCCCGGCACCACGGCACAGATCTTTTCGACGATCTGCACGCCGACCGGCAAGGTCGGGTCAAGCGCGCCCATGGGGTTTGCCCCGACATAGGCGACGCGCCGGCGCAAGGTGCGCATCTCCATCTCGGAAAGGCCGTAGATGTCCTTGCCTTCGAACAGCACGGTGCCGGAGGAACGGGCAAGCGGCGCGTCCAGCCAGTTGACGACCGCCTTCGACAAGACGGTCTTGCCCGAACCGCTGGCGCCGACGACGCCGACGATTTCGCGGGGGGTGAGCGTGAAGGAGATGGCGTCCAAAATAGTCCTTGCCGTGCCGGCTCGACCGGCGGCAACGGACAGGTTTTTCAATTCGAGAAGCGGCTGGCTCATTGGTCGGACCCTCCGTGAATGGTGTTGCGGGCACGTTCCAGCGAGGCGCCGACAAGGTTGATGCTGGTGAGCGTCAGGCCGAGGAAAACGCCGGGCATGGTGGCAATCCACCAGGCATTGAGAAGGTATTTTCGGCCATCCGCGATAATGTTGCCAAAGGTGGGCGTGGGCGGCTGAACGCCGAGGCCGAGAAAACCGAGGATCGATTCGAAGATCATCATGCGGGCAACATCCAGCACCGAGGTGAAGATAACCGGCGGCAGAAGCAGCGGCAAAAGCAGGCTGAGGATGATGCGGATGTCCGTCGAGCCCCCGAGCTTTGCCGCGCGCACATATTCGCGCTGTCTTTCGGTCATGACGATGCTGCGCATGATACGGGCATAGACCGGCCAGCTCGACAGCCCGAGAACCAGAATGATGGCGGGAATGGTCGGCCGGGATACGCCAAGCACGGCGATGGCAAGGATAATCATCGGGATCGACAGCTGCGCATCGGTGAGGCGCATGATCAGCATGTCGATCCGCCCGCCGAAATAGCCAGCGATCGTGCCCAGTGCGCAGCCGATAAACAGCGTGACGGCGACCGAGGACACGCCGATCAGGAAGGAGTAGCGAAGCCCGACCAGCGAGCGAACCAGCATGTCGCGGCCGATCTGGTCGGTGCCGAGGGGGTGGAGCCAGCTCCATTTGTCGCCAAGGAAGAGGGGCGGCAGAAGCCGGGCGCGGACATCCATCTTCGTCGGGTCGATGCCGCTGATTTCCGGATAAAGGGCAGCGGCAAGCGCCAGAATGAGAAATATCGCAAGGCCGACGCGGAAGCCGGGCGCCGACACGGCGCGATCAAGGATACGCCGCGAAATGGAGCGGCTGGCAGCCTTGGTCACGACAGGGGTTTCCAGTGCGGATGTAAGGGCCATCAATATTCAAGCCTCGGATCAATGGTGGTTGCGACGAGATCGACGGCAATGTTGATGAGCACGAAGATGGCGCTCGTGACGATGGCGATGCCCTGGATGAGCGGGAAGTCGCGCTGGAGCACGGCATTGATGGTCAAAAGCCCAAGGCCCGGATAGTCGAAGATATATTCGACGATGATCACGCCGCCGAGCAGGCTGGAAAACTGCACGCCGAGCAGGTTGAGAAGTGGCACCGATGCATTGCGCAGGGCATGGTTGACGATGATGCGCGAACGCGACAGGCCGCGCACGCGCCCGACCGAAACATAGGGCTCCATCATCTGTCCGGATACTGAGCTTACCAGCGTGCGGATCAGCACCGGCGACAGTTCGACCGCAAGAACGATGGCGGGCAGGATTGTATAGGCAAAGCCCTGATATCCGATGGCAGGCAGCCAGGCGAGCTTGACCGAAAACAGCAGCGCCAGCACGATGCCGAGCCAGAAATTCGGCAGTGAGATGAAGATCGAGGATATGTAGAAGGCGAGCTTGTCGGGCCAGCGGCCGATGGCCAGCCCACCTGCAATGCCGATGATTGCGGAAAACACAAGCGCGATCACCAGCGTGACGGCTGCCAGCTGAAGGGTCATCGGCAGAGCGTCGAAGATCAGGTCGAACACTTCTGCCCGTTCGCCACGGGTGGTATCGTTGAAGTTCGCGCCGCCGGTCGAGGCGCCATTTGCGGGTCGCACGAAGGACTGTCCGAGGTCGCCGTGGACAACGCCGCCCATATAACGGCCGAATTGCACGAGGATCGGGTCCCGCAGGCCCATGTCGGTGGCAATCTTTTCGATCAGGGCTTCAGGCGCCATGCCGCCCGCCATCAGGCGCACCGGATCTCCCGGCACGACCCTCAAGAGGGTGAAGATCAGCAGGGAGACGAGGAAGATGATGATAATGCCCTGAAAAAGGCGCCGCAGCAGGAAATTCACGGTGAACATTCTATCGCTCCCCTCGAGGATTCACGGGAAAGACCGCACGCCGCGATGGCGCGGCGTGCGGGCGAGAAGCGTCTCAGGCCGCGGGCTTGGAGGCGTCGATCGACCCGTCCGGGTAGATGTACATGCCCTCAAAGTCCTTCTGCATCGCGTGAATCATGACGGAGGTGAACAGCGACAGGCACGGCATCTTGGAGGCGATAAGCGGCATCGTCTCTTCCTCAAGAACCTTCTTTCGCTCTTCGAGCGTGGGTGCATTGCGTTCCTTGTCGAGGCTGGCGTCGAGGTCCTTGTCCTCGATGCCGCAAATGCGGTGCGATGAGGAATGGAAATGCGTGCGCAACACGAGGTCGGGTTCCGGAGAGGCCGTCGACCAGCCGCAATCGACCATGTGGCCGGGACCACCGCCTGGGCGATGATAAAGCTGCTCGTTCCAGGCTGCCGGTTCAAGCACCGTCAGGCTGACGTTGAAGCCCTGCTCCTGAAGCATGGCGGTGACCAGTTCGCCATATTCCTTGGTCTTCGGATAAAAGCCGACGGAGGTGATGTATTCGAGCGCCGGCAGGCCCTTGCCCTTGGGAAAACCCGCTTCGGCCAGCAGGGCCTGCGCCTTTTCCGGATCGTATTTCGGGTAGTTCGGCAGGTCAACATAACCGAACTTCACCGGCGAAACGAAGTTGGACGAGGCGTGGCCGGCCGAGCCCATCAGTTCCATGATCATCTCACGGTCGATGGAGTGGCAGGCGGCGAGGCGAATGCGCGGATCGTCGAAGGGAGGCTTGGAGCAGCGGAACCACAGATACTTGTTTTCGACCGAGACGACCTTGTTGATGTAGATCGCCGGATTGTCCTTGATCGAATCCACCTGTTCCGGCTCTAGACGCTCCACGATGGAGGCCTGTCCGTTCATCAGCGAGAGCATGCGCGTGGTGGAATCGCCCGTGAAGGTGAAGTTGATGCCGGGTATGGCCGGCTTGCCTTTGAAGTAGCCGTCGAAGGCTTCCATCACCGTGTCATTGCCGCGCTGGGCGACGAACTTGAACGGGCCGGTGCCGTTGAGACGCTGCGACAGCGGGCCGCCGGGACCGCCGGCCACATCCTTGGCCGACATGATCGGCAGGAAGGAAGCGAGGAAGATGAAGAGGTGTGCCGGATAGCCGCCCTTGGAGGTGTCCACGATGACTGTGTAATCGTCGGGTGTCTCCACGGTCAGCGTTTCGCTTGGCCCCGGATACCACTGGGCCGGCCGGTCGGTGCGGGAGCCGTATTCGAACGTCGCCTTGACGTCCTCGGCCTTGAACGGCTTTCCATCGTGAAACACGATGCCCTGGCGCAGCTTGATCTGGAGGCGATGCGGGTCCAGCAGCTTGATCTCGGTTGCCAGCTCGTAGACGACCTCGCCGGGGTTGTCGAGCTTCATCGGCGTGCGGGTGAGAAAACCCATGACGAAGCCTTCGATATTCTTCTGCGACAGCGTCGTGTGGGCCGTCGGATCCCAGTTGCCCGTGATGTTTTCAGCCGACAGGAAGGTCATGGTCTTGCCGGTCTGTGCAAAGGCCGACGAAATGAAAAAGTCAGGATTGATCTGCATGTAACCTGCAACGGCGGCTGCACCCGCGGAGCCTTGCAGGAAGCGACGACGATTAAATTCCGAACCCATTGAGTTCCCCTTTTTCTTTTGGAAACCGTCAGATCACTCAAAACGGTCAAAACAGTCATTGCAAAAGACGTGCCAAATGGAAGAATTGGGGGATTTGCGATCTATCGTGCAATAGCAGCTGTGGTTTTTGACTGCTTAAGTGGCCGTATGACGTTTTTTTAAGCGGTGCAGCAGATCGACCTGCGCATGACGGGGGGCAGGAGCGTGCTTCGTCATCGGACTACGCCCGAGTGCTGTGCGAGGCATGATCCTGGCTACAACTCAGACAGCACCGGTTGCCCGTCCATGGAAAGGCGATCACGGATTAAGGCGGCGAGGACAACGTGGAAGCGGAACATCGGTTACCCTTCAATGCCAGCCAGCTCCATTGCGAGAGCAAGGAGCATCGGTTCAACCCACATCTCTTCATATGAAGGATAGCGCCATACCCGCTAGACGCCTCGCCGAAGAAACTTCCGGTCCTGCTGAGTACCGCCTTCGCAGCGTCGCAGATGCGCAATTACCCGGAAACATGCACGGTGGGACCAGTGATGACGATTTGAAAGCCGACATCAACAACCGGACATATGCGACGCCGGATGAAGCCTATCACGCGCTGCTCCTTACGCTTTGACCGGTTGATCGGGCCTGCTCAACACGGGAGGCGTGCGATGCGCCCATGGGCTCGCCTGTTCCAGTTGCGCCGCAAGCGCATACAGCCTGTGCTCGCCTGCAAATGGTGCGGCAAAATGCGAGCCGATCGGCAGGCCGGCAGCATTCCAATGCAGGGGAACGGACATGGCGGGCTGGCCGCTTGCATTGAACAAGGCGGTGAAGGGCGAAAACGAATGGAACGTCTCGATGAGATCGGACAGGCACTGGTCATCCTCGACGGTCAGTGTTCCGATCAATGCCGGCGGTTTTGCCATCGTCGGCGTCAATATGAGATCATATCTGTCCATCAGGGCTGCCATGCGACGGCCGAAGGCGTGAATATAATCAACCGCCGCCGCATAGTCCGCGCCTGACCGATCGCCCTTTTCGCGCAGGATGACGCGGTGGCGCGGCTCCAGCGCTTGCTCGTCCATCGGCTGGCCCGCCATGCGCGCCATCATGGACAGGAGGCTGCGGGTCTGGCAGCCGATAATGGTGAAGACGGTATCGTAAAATTCAAGAGCATCGACCGGCAGTGTAACTTCTTCCACATGATGGCCGAGATCCTCGCAAAGCGCCGCCGTGTTCATCACCGCCTGCACGCAATCGGGATGGCTGGCCCAGGGTGTCAGGTGCGTGACAAGGCCAATCCGCAGCCCCTTTGGCGCAGCGCCGGTCGCAGCGTTCAGGAAGCTTCCGTCGTAAAGCGGCGCGGCATAGGGCGCGCCTGGATCGGCGCCGGCCAGCTGGTCGAGCGCCGCGGCGCTGTCGCGCACCGAAAGCGTGATCACATGGCCGGTGCTCATTCCCGCCCAGCCCTCGCCAATGGCAGGTCCCATCGGCATCAGCCCGCGGGAGGGCTTCAGGCCGAACACGCCGCAGGCGGATGCGGGCACGCGCAGCGATCCGCCGCCGTCATTGCCATGCGCGACGGGAATGACGCGGGCGGCAACCATGGCGGCCGCACCGCCGCTCGATCCGCCGCAGATGTGATCGAGCGACCAGGGATTGCGCGTCGCACCGAACAGCCGCGATTCCGTCGTATACGAACTGCCGAATTCCGGCGAGGTGGTCGTGCCGAAGATCGTGAAGCCGGCCTTGCGGATGCGCGTGACAATTTCGGCATCGAAGGGCATCACGACCTGCTCCGACAGAAGCGACCCATTGGTCATCCGCGCGCCCGCAACCGGCGTGAACAGATCCTTGATGAGGATGGGAACGCCTGCGAAGGGGCCAGTGGGCGTGGGCGCGGACAAGTCTGCAATAGCCCGGTCCGACAGATCCTGCGCGAGTGCATTCAGCTGCGGGTTGACCTTGCTTGTCCTGCCGATGGCATCGGCAAGCGCTTCACCGGCACTGAGCGTGCCCTTTTTGATTTCTTCGGCAAGCGCCAGGCCATCGAGAGGTGGGGTCAGTTGCGACATATTCAGTCACCCATTCATTTGTTCATTGATCGGCCGCGCCGGCACCCCGGCGAGAGGATGCTGGCGTCATTGACGGTATGATCAGGACGCCGTCGCTCCATCGACCGGCCGTCCGCCCTTCGTAAGCCCAACCACCAGCCATGCGGCTGCAATCAGAAGCGTAAAGCTCGACCAGGTCATGATGCCAGCCGGAAGGCCTTGCGGCATGCCCCCGAAGGGAGCGGCGAGCGCCAGGACGATGAAAGGGCTGGCGAACTGCCCGAGATAGAGGAAGGATGCAAAACCACCGACACCGCGGGCGCGCAATCGGGGTGGAAGCTTGACCAGCAAGGGCAGCGATGCATTGGCAACCAGAAAACCGGCTCCAAAACCCTGGACGACCATTGCCAGCAAGACCACCGGATAGGAGGGGGCAAGCGCCAGGATGAACAATCCCGCCGCCATCGTCGCGACCAGAAAGGCATTGACGCCGGCGACACCGATGCGATTGCGCAGGATAGGCCAGGCAATGGAGCCGCCCAAGGTGGACAGGATCGACAAGCCGGCGGCAGCGCCGATCAGTGATGTGGACGTCACCCCCATGGCAACCAGCACGTTCGGTGTCATCACGGCAGCGATAAAGCTGGTGACCATTCCGGTAAAGATCAGGAAATAGGCCCCGGTCACGGTCAGCCAGAGACCGCTCTCTGCGCGGCCAGGCCCTTCGACATCCTCCTTGCGGCGTTCGGGCTCCCACAGCAGCAGCATGATCGCGGGAAGCATCAGGATGGGCGCGAGATACAGAAAGAAGGGTGTTCGCCAGGAGCCTTCTCCGGCGACCCCGCCAATGACGAAGAACAATGCACCGACGATACCAATCGTTACCACCTGACGGGAAATGTAGCGCATCCGCTCAGCCGGTTGCCAGTAATCGGCAATCAGCGTCGTGCAGCAGGTCATGATGATGGCTTCCGCGCAGCCAAACAGCAGGCGCGAGATGAGAATGAGGTTGATGTCGGCCAGAAGGGCCGGCATGACGCCGAAGAGGGCGTAGAGGACAGAGCCTATCAGCAGCATGGTCTTGCGCCCGACGCGGTCGGCAAGCAATCCGGCCAGCGGCGCAAACAGCGCAATCGCAAGCGCCGGCCCTGCAACGACAAGCGGGATCAGCTCGACCGACTGCGGGTTGATGGCGGCAAATTCGGCGGTGATTTTTGGCAGCATCGGGGCGATCATGACGGAGCCCATGATGGTGAGACTGCTGGCCAGTTGAATAATCAGCCCCTGCAGATGACCGGCCTGTTTGAGCGTGACGGAATGATGATCCATGATGCACTCCCTCAAAAAGACATGGCCACGCGCAGGGCAACGCTATAGCCTTCCGCATGGTTTTCGGCGCCGAATTCCTTGTAGGCATGCAGCGAAACCAGCGGCAGTCCAGGCTGGAAGAAGTTGATCGCAGGACCCGCCGCAAACACCCGTGACCGATTGCCATCCACGACACCTGGCCCCTCGTCGTCGGTCAACTGCTGATAGGCGTAACCTGCAAGCCCGATCGTCCAGGCATTGATATGCTGGCCTATGGCAAATTCCTGCATATATTCGACACCGCTCCGGTAATCGGTCGCCGGGTTGACGGTATTGAAGTTGACGCTCGCTTGCGTCGACACTTCAAAGCCGCTGTCGGAGAGATAAGTAGCGCCGACAAAGGGCGTGATTGTCCAGTGATTGACGCCACCGTTGAAGGCATTGGACGTATCGTAATGTCCGGTTGGCATCTGGACCTGCAGGCCCGCATTGACAAAGAGGTTCGGCGGCGCCTGCCAGCCGAGAAGGATCGGGATGATCTGCGCATCGCCCATCGAAAAGTCTTCGCCTGAGATATCCAGCGGACCAATCGGCGTTGAGACCGACAGGCTGCCATTGATCTTGATCATGGGAAGGACCCCGCCAAAGCCGACCTTGGCGCCGAGCAGTTCCAGGTCTGTCATGTAGAAATAGGCAAGACCCAGCGTTTCGACATCGAGGTTCAGATCGTTGTTCACGGTATGCCCGGAGGCATCCTTCGATTTGGTCGCGGAATAGTAGGTCACGCGAAGACCGAAGGTGCCGTAGGGTGTCGAAGGTGGGGTCATGCCCGCACCAAAATCGGTGACACCCATCGGCGTGATGTTGCTACCCTGCTCGACGGCGTGCGCCGGCGAGACGGCAAAGGCGGTCACGGATAGAGCAGACACAAGCAGTGTGGTCGCGCACAGGGCTGTGCGTTGCAATTGAGACATCATCGTTCCCCAGGTTTCTTAAATGAACCGATGGAACAATTGTAGAAACGCAAATGCGCGAAGCGTTATCCGTTTTGGGAAGTCGTAAGGCTGTTGTCGAACTTTTTTCTCAGTCTTGTGCCTGGCGGACCGTTTCTGAGGGAAGTTCGCCGAACATGTCGCGGTAATAGCCTGCAAACCGGCTGAGATGCCAGAAACCCCAGTGGGCGGCGATATCACCGATTGAGGGGACACGACCGGCGTCTCGAGCCGAAAAGAGTTCGCGACGCACCAGGTTCAGCCGCTCGGCCTTGACGAATTCCGTTGCGCCAATACCGACGGACAGATTGAAGCAGGTCTGCAGATGCCGGCGGCTGATGCCAAGTTGCGCTGCGACATCGGCAACCGTTACCTGTTCGCTGGCCGTGGACATGAGCATCATCCGGGCGCGATCGATCAACTGCTTGCGGCTGCTGTCTGCCACCGGCTCCAGCTTCCGCGCCGATGTGAATGCGAGCAAAAGCTTGTCGAGGATCGCATTTTGCGTTGAAGCGCGCCCGGGATCTGTTTGACTGTCGCCTGCCAAGAGAGGTGTAAACATCTGGTCGAGCCGAATGCTGTGATCATGCCACAGCGCAATCGAATGGTGCTGCTGGAGATAGCTGGCGAGCTGTTCAAACCCGCGCGTCGCGATCTGCTCGATCAGCCATCGCCGGTCGACGGTCAGGTAGAGGAGATCGAAGGCGCGCGGTGTGAGGATTTCCGGAAGCCGCTGCCCGTCCATGAGAATGCTGACCCGTGGCGCCATTTCGTGACCGAAGAGCCAGCCCGTGCCGTCGGCCTGGACGGCAATGCTGAGCACCAGCACGCCCGGCGGGCCGCTGCCGCGCTTCAGAAGCGTCTTGTCGGTCGTCTCCCTCAGCATCTGAATGGCGCCGAACCTTTGCATGGTCAGCGAATAATTGATCTTGCCGGGCGACATCTGGAGCGTTTCCAGCTGCCAGTCCTTCATCATGCGCGCGGCCGCATCGAGGGAATGAACGGTTGTCGCACCAGCCTGGCCGAGGCCTGGATGTCCGACAACCTGCGCGTCGCCTGCATTCACGAATGCCTCCACTTGACGAGGAAGGGAACAGCTTGGGCTTTATAAGAGCATCGGCAAGGATCTTGCACGGGGTTTGGCTGTCTGCCGGCGCATTCCGTGCGTGCGGTCGAAGAATGGCCGGTGCCGCCATACACGACACCTTGATTATGTGAGAGGAAGCCCGTGGCCTTGCCACGCGCTTCCAGGCTTCCGGGCGTCGCCTCAGCGGCAGCAACCGCTCTTCGTTTCCGGTTTGGCAGCGCAGCAATCTGCCTCGCGATTGTCCTTGCTGTGGCCGTTTCTGTCGGCCGGCAGGTCCATGGCGATGTTGGCTGCAAAGAAGCCGTTCGGCTTCAGCGTGAAGCCCGCATATTCAACCGGCATGATCGGAAAATCCTCCGGCTTGCAGACATGGGTGTGACCGAAGGAATGCCAGAGGACGATGTCGGCATTTTCGATAGTGCGGTTCTGGGCCACATATTTCGGCAGGCCGTCACCGCCGGCATGGACGTTCGGATAGTCGCCGGAGGCGTATTTTTCCGCCGGGTCGAAGGCCGTCACCCAGATGTGCTTCTTGGCAAAACCGCCACGCTGGGCAACGGTCGAGCCTTCCTGCGCCAGCATCAGCGGGCTCGGCATCACCACCATCTTGTAGCCCGGTGCCTTGCCGACGGAATTTTGCACATTCGGGTTCTGCACCTTCCAGTAGCGCCCGGTCTCGCCATTGGCCACGGCGGGTGAATCCAGCTCGCGCTTCAACACCTTGGTCTTGGTGTCGAAGACATTGCCATAGGGGTTGTCATCACCCCATGGGCGGGGAGCGAATTCATGCTCGGTGACGGTATTGCCGCCGCCATCGACATCCATGTGCAGGCGGGCGTTGAAGAAATGCTGGTGGGTCGGGCCGCCGAGATTGTCATCGACCATGCCGCCCCAGGCATAGGTTTCGCCCGGTGCCACGGCTGCCGTCTGGATGATGCCGGTGAGCTTGGCTTCGAGCTGGATCGTGCCGTCCTGATAGAGATACCAGTAAAAGCCGTAGTCGTAATTGCCGACCGTGGCGAAGAAGGAGATGACGAGGCGGCGGGACCGGCGGACCTCGAAGATGCCATTGCGGAATTCGTAATGCTTCCAGAGGATGCCGTAATCCTCCTCATGCATGCAGATGGCATTCTTCATCACCATCGGCTGGCCGAAATCGTCGGCCGAGGGCACGTCGAAATAGTGGATGTGGCCGAGGCAGTCGCAGCCGAGTTCGAGGCAATTGGCGAGACGCCCGAGCCCATATTCGCCGGCGTCGAAGGCGCTCTTCCAGAAGTGGTTGGCGGTCGGGTCGGCGTAAGGCACGACCATTTCCGTCACCGAGGCGCGAAAGATGATCGGGCGGATCTTGCCGCCGTCCTTGATGCCCAGTTCATGCAGAACGAGGCCTTCGCGCGGGGTAAAACCGACGCGGAAGGACCAGTTCTGCCATTCGACCTGCCAGCCATCGACGGTGAAACTCGGCCCTTCCGCCTGGACGATATCGAGCGGCTTCAAACCCTGCCGCGTCTCCGGAAAAGCCTCCTGACCGTAATTGCGCTTCTTCTTTGGCACCGGAATGATGCGACCGTCATCAACGAGATCGACCACCTGGTTCTTCACCAGATCGACCACGGCAACGACCCCTTCGATTGGGTGGGAATAGCCGTTGTCGCGCTCGTCACCACGCCAGTAGGAGACCGCACGCACGATACGCTGGCCCTTTTCAAATTCCAGGCCGAAATAACCGGATGAGAAGGGGTCGATCTGGACGAGCGGAATGTCCTCGTCGGTGATGCCGCGCTTCTTGACCGCTTCAACCCAGCGGGGATCGGATTTCACCGTCGCCTCGACGGTTTCGAATTCGCACAGCATGACCGGCGGCTGGCCATAGGGCAGTTCGTCATGGGCCAGCCGCTTGTGGTCGGCAACGGTCTTTGCCGACAGGTCAACGATGCTTTCAAACGTCGCACCGCTCGAAATGTCGAGCGAGAGGACGAAGGCCAAACGCGCCAGCGGCTGGCCGGCCCGAAATGCCGCGAGATCCGCCTTGGTCGGCTCTTCCAGCCGGATGATCGGGAAGCGGATGGTGTCAGTCAGCGCCTTCTCTTGCCGGAGGATGGCAATGGCTTGCGCGATCTCGGAAAGGCTCAAGGGATCGAGCGGGTGGAAAATGGTGTCGACGACGGCGTCCATGGAACGGTCCTTTGGCAATCAGGCGGGAGGAGAGGGTGGCGCTCATCACGCGCCACCCGGAAATGTCAGCCGCGGCTGGCGCAGATCTCGGTATCGACGACAGGCATGCCGTGGATGCAGAAGAGGGTGCAGAAGGCGTGTGCCTCGCCGGCGAGCAGGAGCGTCGATACGGTGAGGGCGACGAGCACGGCCTTGAGCAACCGGTCCGTCGGGCGAAAAGTCGAGAGCGCAGTCATTCGAAGGCCTTTCCGAGAGAAGCGTAGAGGGCAGGTTTTGCCTTCCTGATCTTGATGGCGAAGGCTGCCCCCAAGAGGCCGACCAGCACGATCAGAGTGGGGAAGGCTTTGACAACAAGGCTTTCGGACCCCGACAGCAGCGACAGGTTGTTGATGACCAATCCAAGGGCGCCAAGGAGGCCGATCAGCCCGAGTGACGGGGCGATCACCGTGGTCCAGAGACTGTAGCCGGTCTTCACCTTGCGGAAGAAGAGAAGGATAGCGACCGAAACCAGGGCCTGCACGGCAAGGATGCCGATGACAGCGAGGGCCGACATCCAGGAGAAAACGACCGTATAGGGATCGGCGCCGGCGAGGATGAAGAGGACGAGAACGAGCGCGGCAATCGCGCTCTGCAGCATGCCGGCGACATAGGGCGAGCCATGCATCGGATGCACCTTGCCGAGCAGCTTGAAGGCCAGGCCTTCGCGGCCCAGCGCAAAGAAATAGCGGTTCAGCGTGTTGTGGAAGGAGAGGATGCAGGCAAACAGGCTGGTGATCAGAAGGATGTTCATCACCTGCGAGGCCCAGGTACCGAGCACGCTGTCGGTCGCGGCGAAGTAGAAGCTCTCCAGACCGGCTGCTGCCGTCGGCTGCACGGCGGCCGGGCCGTAGAACTGGACTATTGCCCAGGTGGAGAAGGCATAAAAAACCGTGATCAGGAGCACGGCCAGATATGTGGCGCGCGGGATTGTCTTTTCCGGGTTCTCGGCTTCTTCGCCGAAGATCGCGGTTGCCTCGAAGCCGATATAGGAACCGACGACAAAGACCAGCGCCACGCCGAGGCCGGGCGCAAAGACGGTGGCTGGCGAAAACGAGGTGAAGCCGAACCCTTCCGGTCCGCCGCCGGCCACCACGATGCCGATGTCGAGCAGCAGCAGGATGGCGATCTCGGCGATCATGCAGACACCGAGGATGGCGCCGGAAAAGGCGATGTTGCGCTGGCCGCAGGCATGCACGATGACGAGCGCGGCAAAGGACCAGACCCACCAGGGCAGATCGGCGACCGGCGTCATGGCACCGGTCATGAAGACGCCGAAGAGCCCATAGACGGCGATCTGCACGGCGAAATAGGTGACGAGCGCCATCAAGGCGCCGCCGACACCGGCCGGCTTGCCGAGGCCCTGGGTGATATAGGTGTAAAAGGCGCCGGCGCCGCCGACATGGCGGCTCATGGCCGTGAAGCCAACCGAAAACAGCAGGTAAAGAATGCCGGCGAGCACGAAGGCACCCGGCACACCGGCGCCGTTGCCGAAGGCAAAGGCCGCCGGTGTCGCACCGACCACGGCGGTTAGCGGAGCGGCTGCGGCCACGACGAAAAAGACGATATGGGCAAGGCCAACGGAATTCTTCGCAAGGCGGTCGGGCGGACCATCCGCAATGGATTGTACTGTCATGGGAACCCCTCTTGTGCTTGATTTTGATCAAGAGGGTAGGTGCGGGTTTCTGGCACCGGAATTGCTAGTTATGCCAATGAATCGATAATTTGCGCCAGCAATGGCCTTCGGGGCGCTGAAAATGGCATATGCACCGCAATTGACCAGCCGAATGCCTGCAATTGCATCCATTCGCGCCTCTGTTCTTGCCCCGCTTGTCGAACAAATCGACAGGCGCAGCGGCAAGACCGACCTTTTACTTGCCGCGCACGGACTTCTGCGCAGCCAGCTCGACGATCCCTATGCGATGATCCCCATGGCGCGTTACATCGAGATCTTCGAACACGCCGCGCTGATCACCGAGGAACCATCGCTCGGGGCACGGCTGGGAACCCTGTTCAAACCGAGCGATATCGGGCCGATCGGCATCCTGTTTTCAATTTCCGGCACAATCCGGGCGGGCTTCGAGCGGCTGGCCAAATATGTCAATGCCGTGCAGAGCGCGACCAGTTCCGGCGTGTTCGAGGAGAACGGCAATCTCGTCTGGAGCTACAGGCTCGAGGATGACCGGATGTGGCCGAGGCGGCAGGACAGCGAGTTTTCCGTTGCCGCCTCCTGCCAGCTGGTGCGCTCGTGTTTTACCAAAAGCTGGAAGCCGCTCGAAGTCCATTTCGAGCATCTTGCGCCCCGCGATCGTTCGCTTCTTGAGCGCATCTTCCGCTGTCCCTTGAAGTTCGGAGAGTCTGCCAACCGCATTATCGTTGCCGGCAGCAACGCATCCCGCCTCTATCGCCACGAAGACCCTGCGCTGTCGGCCGTGATCGAACGGCATGTGGTCGAACTTATGAGCAATACGCCGCCTCCCACCAGCACCCGTGAGCGGGTCTGCGCCCTGATCGGCATCTATCTCGGGCACAAGCCGATCACGTTGCCAGCCATTGCGGCAGAGTTCGGCATCTCAGTGCGCACCTTGCAACGACGTCTGTCTGAGGAGGGCACATCGCTTCGCGACCTTGTCCGCGATGTGCGCCAGTCCATCGCGTCCACCCAGATCGAAGCCCATGTGCAGAAGGCCCGCATTGCCGAAGTGCTGGGCTATGCGGATTCCACCGTGCTCTGGCGCGCCCGCCGGGGATGGAGCAACCACGAAGGTTAGCAGCATCGCTCTTCGGCCGAGGACGCGCTGCTCTTGTTGCCGCCTTGGCCGCCGGTCAGCCACCTGGTGATCAAGACAGCAATGGGCGTCTATAGAAGTCTACAGAATATCGCGGCTTTTCCGGATGTGTTTCACGCCGCTTATCACGTTGGTCGCGGATCACCGTCTTGGCGCCCTTGGCATCTTTCACCAGTACAAGTTCGAAAAGCAGCTTGTGATCGCCGGCCACAGCTGTCCACGAACACTTTCAGCCAGCACGTGATAGCGCAGGAACCGGTCGAAGACCGGGGACAGGCTGGCCATCCGCGTTGCGGAATTACAGGTCGAAACGACAGCTGTGCTCACATCTTCTCCTCGGCAATTTGCATCGCCGCTACCGCCACCTTCTGGCTCTGATCAAGTGGGTCTGAGTTGGCTTTCGATCAAGATCCATCGCACGCTTGGCCCGTCCACGAGGCGCCCGTAGCCTCCAAGGACAGCCTCCCGACGGGGGCCGTCGGGCGCGTTTATTATTGCGAATTTTGAAATGAAATCCCCAATATTAATGCAGTTGTTGTTTCCCCGTTTCACCCGCAATATCTCCCCATCAGACGAACACACGGATCGCCTGACAGCTAAAAACCGAGACAGCGGGTTACGCACATGATCGAGAACAGCTTTTCCATCACCCGTCGCAGCGTCCTGCTCTCCGGAGCTGCAGCGACCGCTACAGCAGTATTTCCCACCACTTTTTCTCGTGCAGCAACAGCTGCCGCCAACCCCGATGAAGGAACCAGGACAATGAGCACGATCACAACCAAGGACGGCGTCGAAATCTTCTACAAGGACTGGGGCTCGAAGGATGCTCAGCCCATCATGTTCCATCACGGCTGGCCGCTCTCTTCGGACGACTGGGATGCGCAGATGCTGTTCTTCGTCTCGAAGGGCTACCGCGTCATCGCCCATGACCGCCGTGGTCACGGCCGCTCTGCCCAGGTTGCGGACGGTCATGACATGGACCATTACGCTGCTGATGCCTTCGCCGTTGTCGAGGCACTCGATCTGAAGAACGTCGTGCATATCGGGCATTCGACCGGTGGTGGCGAAGTGGCCCGTTACGTTGCCAAGCACGGTCAGCCGGCCGGACGTGTTGCCAAAGCTGTCCTCGTTGCAGCCGTGCCGCCGCTGATGCTGAAGACGGCATCCAATCCCGGTGGCCTGCCGATGGAGGTTTTTGATGGCATCCGCCAGGGCGTTGCCGAGAACCGCGCGCAGTTGTTCATCGATTTCCCGGCAGGACCGTTTTATGGATTTAATCGCCCCGATGCGAAGGTCTATCCCGGCGTCATCCAGAATTGGTGGCGGCAGGGCATGATGGGCAGCGCCAAGGCCCATTACGATGGCATCAAGGCATTTTCCGAAACAGATCAGACGGAAGATCTGAAGGCGATCACCGTTCCTGTTCTGGTCATGCATGGCGATGACGATCAGGTTGTGCCGATCGACAACGCCGGCAAGCTTTCCGTCAAGCTTGTCAAGAACGGCACGCTGAAGGTCTATCCCGGTTACCCGCACGGCATGCTGACAACGCATGCAGATGTTTTGAACGCAGACCTGCTAGCCTTCATTCAAAGCTAAACCTCCCAAGGGCCAAGGCCGCGACAGGTGACTGTCGCGGCCATACTCTTTGATCCTTGCTTCAACTTTTGAGACGATGATGCAGCTGACTTCCGAACTTGTTGCCCTGACGATCAGGGACATCCGTGATGATGGGCCGGAGCCGGGCTGGACGCCTCTTTCCGACCCGGAGCTGGATGCGCTCGTTGAGCAGATCGAAGGCGAAGCGGGTAACGATCCCCTGCTGATCTTTGCCTATGGTTCGCTGATCTGGAATCCGGAGTTTGAACCGGTCGACCGGCAACGGGGCACGGCTTATGGCTGGCACAGATCGTTCTCCCTCAAGATCGAGCGGTGGCGGGCAACCAGCGACGCGCCGGGCCTGATGCTGGCGCTGGAGCGGGGCGGTCAGTGCGATGGCATCGTGTTCGAGCTTTCGCCCGAGCGGCGGCGTCAGGATCTCCGTGCGCTTGTCGCGCGGGAAATCAGGTATCGCGAGGTCAGGGACATGGTGCGGTGGCTGTCTGTGCGAACCGCACACGGCACGCGCAGGGCGCTGACATTCTGGGCAAGTACGAGGCGGCTCGGGCTGACCCGTCCTTTGCCCGCCGAGGAGGCATCCGCGCTGATCGCAGCGGCATGCGGGCAGGGAGGCTCCTGCGCCGAGTATCTTCATAACACTATTGTCGATCTTCAGGCGGAAGGCATCCGCGACCGCAACCTGTGGCATCTGCAAGCCCTGGTCGCCGCAGACATCATCGCGCGCAAAAATGCGTAAGATCAGCCCTTGCGGGGTCTTTGCCGATGGCTTTTACCTTCGCCAGCATCGGCGTGCTTCGAACGCCGACGCCGACCTGCAGAGCAAGGTGCTGGCCTACCAGGATGGCCCTGAGAAGCCTGTTGTCCGCCACTTCCTGACGATCAATCGGCCAGGCGCGGCGTAAACAAATCAAAACTCTGCCACTTTGCCCCATGCGGATTGTGAGAAGCGGTTGGGATGATACGGGCGCGGATCGACCAGCGGGTCCGCTCCCGTGACGATATCGGCGATCAGATGGCCAGCACCGGGGCCAATGCCAAAACCGTGGCCACTGAACCCGGCGGCCAGGATGAAGCCGGGAACGGAGGGTGTCTCCCCGATAGCGGGCACACCGTCAGGGGTGGAATCGATATAGCCGGCCCAGCTTGCGGCGATGCGGCGCCCCTTCAGGGCCGGCAGCAGGTCTGTGGCGCGCTCATAGGTCAGCCGGATCGTGCCGTGATCGACGGCCGGATCGAGGATCCGCATGTGTTCCATCGGGGTCGGACGGTCGAGCCGCCAGCGCGAACGGCTCTCATGGCCGCTGCGCATGCCCTCAAGGCCGCCCGGCGAGAGGGAACGCCAGCGGCGCAGGAACATCGGCAGGAATTGTGGTGCAAAGCGGATCTGTTGTGGCGTCAGGTCCACCCGGCCACGGCCGCTGATGGCAAGCGTATGTCCACCGTCGCCCCGCCGGGTCACCGAGACGTCGGCGGTATGGAGCGCATCGGGAAGTGCTGCGTCACCCGCAGCGACAGAGAGAATCGACGACCGGATAGACGCCTGGGGAAACCGGATGCCGAGTTGGCGGCAGAAGGAGGACGCCCAGGCACCGCCGGAGAGAATTGCGGTTCCGGTGCGGATCGTACCATGCTCGGTGACAACGGCTGAAAGCCGGCCGCCTTGGGTCTCGATCCCGCGGGCTGCGCAGTTTTGAAGCACCGTTCCGCCGAGCTTGATGATGGCGCGCGCGACGGCCGGTGCGGCGCGCGACGGATCGGCTGTGCCGTCACTTGGCGAAAATACGCCGCCTTGCCAGGCGCGCCCGGTCGCCATCCCTCGTTCCGTGGCAGAGACGCTGTCCAACATATGGGTGGTGACGCCGACGGTGCGGGCGAAGTCCCGCCACTTCGACCAACCGGCCAGTTCTTCCTCATTATTGCTCAGATAAAGGAGCCCGCAGCGGCGAAATCCGGTGTCTTCCCCGCTGTCCTGGCCGAATTGTTCCCAGAGGTCGAGGCTTTTCGTTGCCAGGGGCAGTTCGCGCGCATCGCGGTTCTGCTGGCGGCACCAGCCCCAATTGCGGCTCGACTGTTCGGCGCCGACACGGCCCTTTTCCAGCAGGACGACCTTCATCCCTCTTCTTGCGAGATAATAGGCGGCAAAGACGCCGACAATGCCCGCTCCGATGATAACGGCATCGGCCGAGCGGGGCAGTTCATCTGGGCTTTCCACAAGCATAAGCGGCGCTGGCATGGCTGTCGGTCTCCTTGTCGCGCCACAAGCATACCGTCTCGTCCCTTCCAAGGATGCCGCATGTTCCCGTTGCGCAGCAGAAGATTCCGTAGCGGCGCATCAATGCCGATGATCGTGCGGCAAGCCTCTGGGCAGAATGGAATCGACAAGCTTGCCCATAGTGTTAAGCTCGTTCGAGAATTTCTGCAGCATATAATTCCGCAGCCTTTTCGGCGCCTATCGGAGACGAGCGTAGATGAAACTCGACAGGATCGACATCAAGATTCTCTATGAGCTGCAGAAAAATGGCCGCATCACCAATGTCGAGCTTGCCGACCTGGTCAACCTGTCGCCCAGTCCATGCCTGATGCGCGTCAAGAAGCTTCAGCAGGAAGGTTATATCGTCGGCTATTCCGCGCAGATCAATATTGGCAAGCTCGGTCAGACGCTGACGGTCTTTACCGAAATCACCCTGAAGAACCACCGCCAGATCGATTTTGCGCGGTTCCTCTCCGTTGTGGAGAAGATCGATCAGGTGATCGAATGCCATCTCGTGTCGGGCGGATACGACTATCTCATCAAGTTCGTCACCGCCGGCATCGGCGAATATCAGGGGATCATGGAACGGCTGACCGACATGGATATCGGTATCGACAAATACTTTAGCTTCGTCGTGCTGAAGTCGCCGATCGTCAAGGCGCATATGCCCTTGACCAGCCTGTTCCCGCTATAGGGTCTTTCGGCTCGATCTACAGAGTGCAGACGGCCGCAAATGGCCGCCCGCGTCAGGTGTGGCCATATGTCCTGACCAGTTCCGGATCAAGTTCGAGCGCATCCAGCCAGGCCGGATCGAGTTTCGGAACCGAAGAAAACAGCAGTTTCGAATAGGGATGCTGCGGTGCCTTGAGCTGTGCCGGTGTGATCTCCTCGACCTTTCGGCCTCCATACATCACGACGATCTCGTCGCAGATTGCTTCGACCACCGACAGATCGTGGCTGATGAAGATATAGGACAGCGAAAGCTCGCGCTGCAGCTCCTTCAGAAGACTGATGATGGCTGCAGCTACCACCGTGTCGAGAGCTGACGTGATTTCGTCGCAAATGATCAGCTTCGGTTCAGCGGCAAGCGCGCGCGCAAAATTGACGCGTTGTTTCTGACCACCTGAAAGCTCCTGTGGCCGCCGGTGGCGAAGCGATTTCGGCAGATGCACCATATCGAGCAACTGGTCGATGCGGGTGTCTTTCTGTTTGCCCTTGAGGCCGTGGTAAAATTGCAGCGGCCGGCCGAGGATCTCTTCTATCGACTTTTCCGGATTAAGCGCCGTGTCGGCATATTGGAAAACGATCTGCATTTCGCGCAATTGCTCGCGACTGCGTTGCCGTACAGTGCCTGCAAGCTCTCGGTTGTCGAAAAGGAGATTGCCGGAATACGCAGGCAGGATCCCAGCAATCGTCCGGGCAAGCGTTGATTTCCCGCAACCGGATTCACCGATGATACCGAGATTGCGGCCCTTTTTGACTGTCAGGCTGACGTCCTTTACGGCCTGAACGAGCGGTAGTCCGTCCACCTGGATCGGGCCGTAGCCGGAAACAAGATCACTGACCTCGAGAAGGACTTTTCTGTCTTCCACCCCAATCTCATGGTCACGCGGCTTGGGTTCAAAGGCCGCCAACAGCTCACGTGTGTACGGATGCTGGGCGCGCGACAAGATATCAGCCGTTGTGCCGGCTTCCTGTACTTTACCATTGCGCAGGACGACGATGCGGTCGGCAATCTGCGCGACGACGGCAAGATCGTGCGACACGTAAACACCCGAAATGCCGCCCGCCTTCATCACCGACTTGAAGGCCCGCAGCACCTCGATCTGGGTGGTGACATCGAGGGCGGTTGTCGGCTCGTCGAAGATGACAAGCTTCGGGTCGCCGATAAGCGCCATCGCGGCCGATAGGCGCTGGAGCTGGCCACCGGACACCTGGTGGGGGTAGCGGCTGCCGATCGTTTCTGGATTGGGCAGCGAGAGCGCGCGAAACAGGTCGATGGCTTTGTGTCGCGCTTCATCGACCGGCATCAGATGATGGATGCGGGTGACTTCGATCACCTGGTCGATGATGCGTTTGGCGGGATTGAAAGCGGCGGCTGCCGACTGCGGCACATAGGCGACCTGGGTGCCCCGGATGCCGGCGCGTTCACGTTCGCTCAGCGTCACCATGTCCTTGCCGGCGATCCGGACCTGGCCGCCGCAAATGCGGCAACCCGAGCGGGTATAGCCCATGAGCGTCAAGGCGATGGTGGTCTTGCCCGATCCGCTTTCGCCAATCAGCGCAACGATTTCCCCGGGCGCGATATCCAGGCTTACGCCGTTGATAATGTCGACGCGACGGCCGGAATCGGTGGTGGCCTCGACTTTCAGATCACGGATTTCGACGAGATTTTCCATTCAGGCGCTCCGGTCGCGGATTTTTTGCGGCAGGTTGTCGATCAGGAGGTTCACGCTGATGGTCAGGCTGGCGATTGCCAGAGAGGGAACTATGACGGCAGGGGCGCCGAATGGCAGGCCGCCGACATTTTCATGCACAAGCGCGCCCCAGTCTGCATAAGGCGGTTGTACGCCGAGACCGAGAAAGGACAGTCCGGACAGCAGCAGCACGATGAAGACGAAGCGAAGACCGAGATCCGCAAGCACGGGCCCGATGATGTTCGGCAGGATTTCCGAGCCGATGATGTAGACCAGCCCTTCGCCGCGGGTGCGCGCGACGGTGATATAGTCCATGGTGTTGATGTTGACGGCGAGCGCACGGGCAAATCGATAGGCGCCGGGCGTGTAGATGACGGCAAGCGTGACGATCAAAACGGTAATGGATGAGCCGACCGCTGCAACAACAACCAGGCCTGACAGCTTGCCTGGGATGGAGTTCAGGGCATCGAGAAACCGGCTCACTGCCGCATCGAACCATCCGCCCACCACGGCCGCAGTCATGCCCAGCACGACGCCTGAAAAGCAGGCGATCGAGACGGCGGCAAGCGATATGCCGACGGTATAACGGGCGCCCATGAGGATCCGGGACAGCATGTCACGGCCCAGATAGTCCGAACCCAGCCAGAACCTGCTGCTGATGGCACCGAAATAGTCCTCGTCAACGATTTCGCCAACCGGGTGGGGAATGATATGTGGCGCAATCAGCGCCATGATCCCCCAGAAAAGCATGATCGACAGGCCGATCATGCCGACCCAGCTGAACCGGTAACCGAACTTTTGTGCAAGGGTGACGGATGGGGTCATGATCAACGCAGCCTCGGGTTGGCCAGGATGGCAATGATGTCTGCAAGCGTGATCAGGCTGAGATAGCCGACACAGAAAATCATCGCGCAGGTCTGGATGAGCGGCAGGTCACGGGTGGCCACCCCGTCGACCATCAGCTTGGCAATGCCTGGATAATTGAAGATGGTCTCAACGATGATCACGCCGCCGACAAGATAAGACAGCGAAAGAGCAACCGCATTGACGATCGGTCCAACCGCATTTGGCAAGGCGTGACGCAGCACCATACGGGGGCGGGAGGCGCCCTTCAGAAGCGCAGTTTCCACATAGGGTGTATTGATTGTATCGATGACGGCAGCGCGGGTCATGCGGATCATCTGTGCCGCGACAACGAATGTCAGGCTGATCACCGGCATGGCGAAGACTTTCAGCATTTGGCCGACCGACGTCACATCATTGGCGAAAGATAGCGCCGGAAGCCATTTCAGATAGACCGAGAACACCAGCACCGCCGAGGTGGCAACCATGAATTCCGGGATCGAGATGATGCCGATCGTCAGGATGGTGACAGCGCGGTCATAGAGCGAACCGCGAAACATCGCCGCCGTGATGCCAAGCGTCAGCGCCAGCGGTACGGAGAACAAGGCGGTGATGCCGGCAAGCCTCATCGTGTTGACAAAACGGCCGCCAATCAGGTCGGCAACTGCGACATTGTTGACGTAGGAAGTGCCGAGATCACCACGGAACAACCCGAAAAGCCAGCGCAGGAAGCGCAGGTAGGCGGGGTCATCGAGGTGCATGGCACTGCGCAGCCCGGCAACAGCTTCGGGTGTTGCTGCTTGGCCGAGCAGAATGGTTGCCGTATCGCCCGGCAACATGGCTGTGGCAAAGAAGACTGCAAATGACACGATCAGCAGTGTCAGGGCAGCGATCAGCAGTCGAACCGTAATGAGGTTGAGGACATACGTGCTCAAGAATGGGCCCCCTGCTGGATAGAGTTTTAACATGGCGGACAATGCCGCGGGGCGAAAGTCCGGCGGATGGTGATTTGTCGGCCAAATACCGATCCGCTATGGACGAAGGAGACAAGGCGCCGTCGGGGCACCTTGCCATCCCGTTGCGTGTCAGGCGTCCAGCCAGACATATTCGGCAAAGGCATAACCCATCTGGCCACCCAGCGGGTTGGCTTCCAGGCCTTTCAACTTTGCCGAAAGCGCGTCGACGTTGGACAGGAAGACGGGGATCACAGTGCCGGCTTGCTCGGAAATCATCACCTGCATTTCGTCATAGATCGCCTTGCGCTTTGCCTGATCGAGAAGGCCACGCGCCTCTACCAGCATTGCGTCGAATTTCGTCGACTTGAACTGGCTCTCGTTCCATGGCGCATCGGACGAATAGAGTAGCGAAAACAGGATATCCGGCGTCGGGCGGGGGTTGATATTGCCGAAATGCACGGGCGCCTTCAGCCAGTAGTTCGACCAATAGCCGTCGGATGGCACGCGCTGCACGTCAAGTTTCATGCCTATGTCTGCGCCCGCCTGTTGAACCAGTGTGGCCATGTCGACAGAAGCGGTTGCCGCATCGGACGCGACGACTGGGATCGACTGGCCGATCAGTCCGGCCTTCTGGAAATGGAACTTTGCCTTTTCCGGATCATAGGCCTTCGGTTTCAGGTCGGCATTGTAGTAGATGCTTGCTGGCGATATCGGCTGGTCATTGGCAAGTTCAGCAAGGCCGCGCATGACCGATTTCTGGATCTGCTCGCGATTGACCAGGTTCTTCATGCCGGCCACGAAATCGGCCTTGTTGCCCGGCTCCATGTCGAGACGCATGTTGAGGTTGGTATAGTTGCCGGACGTGGTCTGCGACAGCGCAAAACCGGGCTGGCTTTCCACCAGCTTCATCGAGCGCGGCTTGATGGATGCTGCCAGATGAATGTCTCCCGAAAGGAGCGCATTGACGCGGGCATTGTCATCGCTGATGGCGAAATATTCAAATGAATCGAGATATGGGCCCTGGGATTTGAAGTAGTGAGGGTTCTTGACTGCAACGGACTTGACGCCCGGCTGGAAGCTTTCAAGCTTGAAGGCACCGGTGCCAATGCCCTTGGAAAAGTCCGTCGTACCATCCTGAACGATCATGAAATGGTGCATCGCCAGGATTGTCGGCAAGTCGGCATTGGGGTTGGCCAGGGTGATCTCGACGGTCAGCGGGTCGACAGCCTTGACGCTGGTGATCTGCTTGGCGATCGAGTTGACCTTGGAGCCGACGTCGGGATTCAGGTGTCTCATCAGCGAGAACACGACGTCTTGCGACGACAATGTCTTGCCGTCATGGAAGGTGACGCCCGAGCGCAGCTTGACCGTCCAGACCTTGGCGTCCGCGCTTTCGACGCTCTCGGCCAGCTCCATCTGGGTCACGCCGCCTTTATCGAGGAAAGTCAGGCGATTGTAGAGTGCGCAGCAGCGCACGTAGTCGGTCGAGAGAGACGCCTTTGCCGGATCGAGCGTGTCGGCCGTCGATGCCGACCAGCCCGCAGCCTTCAAGTGTCCACCGGATGTCGGCGTGGCGGCGAGGGTGCTGGTCGCACGTCCGAGGATAGCGCCGCCGGCGGTCAGCGCCACGCCGCCGGCCAGCAGCATGTGGAGAAGCTCGCGGCGCGTGGCGCCGCGGCGAATGGCATTTTCAACCATCGTGTCGTCTGATGGGGTCCAATTGAGAGTTCTATCGGTCATGTCATTCCCCTTTTTTGTGGTCTGGTTATCGCGCCGCCCGTCTTGAAGCAGGCTTGGCTCGTCTTTGTGATAATGGTCGGTCAGCTCCGTGCGGCAGTCGCGGCATCGGCAAGGCCGGCCATTGAGGTGAAGTGGTAGTCCGGCTTGGTGAACTGCGCCGGTTCGATCGTTCCGCCATACCCCTTTTGGGCGTGGCGCCGTTCGATCCAGCAATTGGTCATGCCGAGGTCACGCGAGACGCCGATGTCGTGGTACTGGCTCTGGGCGACGTGCAGGATATCGTCCTTGCTGGCCCCTTCACCGGAAACGAAATCGAAGACGTGATGAAAGAAGGCCGGATCGGGCTTTTCGGTGCCGGTATCGTCGGCGGTGAACGCGGCATGGAAGGGATTGCCGAGTTCTGCCGAAAAGTGCTCAAATGCCCAGCGGCGGGCATTGGTCATGGCGATCAGCCGGTAGTCGCGGGCAAGCCGCGCCATGGCCTCGGCACTGTCTGGAAAGGCTTTCCACTTTTTTGCGGAATCGCGCAGACGCTCGCCATGGGCCGTATCAGCCGGCAGGCCGAGCTTCGGTGCGATGGCCAGGTAAACGCGCACCAGATCGTCCGGAAACAGATCGGCATCTTCGGCATAACGGGCAGACCGGTAGAGGCTCAGTGCTTCTTCGTCGTCAATCGTCACGCCCGCTTCCGCCGCCATCTCATTGAGGCAGGAGGTCAGCCCGCCTTCGAAATCGATCAGCGTTCCGACGACGTCGAAACTCATGTATTTGAATTCTGGCAGCGACTTGCTCAAGTTCAGATCCCCAGTTTCGGACGCTTGAATGCGCCATCTCGGCATGCACGACGAAAGATTATGCTGTTCCCGGTCCCGAACGTTGCCGGGCTTGTGTCAAGGCCCTGAAATCAAGGGGGCTGGGCCTTTGTATTGCTGAGAGCTTGCCACGTTGACCGTATTGTTTGCGCCGAATCGAGGCCACGGCACGGCACAAAATTCTAAAATGCAGGGCGCCGCGATATTTCGGGACAAACTGCCAAGCCCCCATCAGTCCTTCAACGCCCGGCGGACATCCGGATCCTCAAGCGTCTGGTCGAGGGTCTCGACGGTCCGCTCGAGAATGGCGTCGATATCATCATCGGTGCAGCACAGCGGCGGGGCATAACCCAGCACGCCATTGGCGAAAGCACGGATGATAAGCCCGTTGTTCCAGGCCCGGTCGAAGATGCGGCGTGCCGGCTGGGCTTCGACGGGCAGGGGCGCCTTCGTCTTCTTGTCGCAAACCAGTTCGATGGCTGCCAGCATGCCCCGGCCGCGCACGTCGCCAACCAGAGGGTGATCGCGCAGTGCCTCAAGACCGGCCATCAGCCGCGCACCGGCCTTTACGCCATTTTCCAGCAGGCCGTTTTCGTAAAGCCGGAGAACTTCGAGGCCAACGGCGGCGCTCACCGGATGCGCCGAATACGTATAGCCGTGGCCGACTGCCGATGCGCCGGCGCCATCTGCAATCACCTGATAGACATGGTCGGCCATGAACACGGCACCCATTGGCACATAACCGGAGGTCAGGCCCTTGGCCGTCGTCATGAAATCGGGAACGATTTCGTCCTCCGAACAGGCAAACAGCGGACCAGTACGGCCAAAACCGGTGATCACTTCGTCGGCGACAAAAAGAATATCGAGTTCGCGGCAGAGATCCCGCATGGCCTTGAGCCATCCCTTCGGGGGAACGATGACACCGCCAGACCCCTGGATCGGCTCGGCATAAAACGCTGCGACCCGGTCCTGGCCGATGGCCTCGACCTTGGCGCGCAGGGCTGCAAGCGACGCCTCGATAATCGTCTGTGCATCCTCGCCCACGGGATTGCGATAGGGATAGGGGGATGGAATTTTATGCTGCCAATCGAACGGAATACCGAACCCGGCATGAAAATTCGGAAGGGCCGTCAATCCCGCGCCGACCGTGGAGGAGCCGTGATATCCCTGTTCGATGGAAATAAACTGGTCGCGTTGGGGTTGGCGCTTGGCAATCCAGTAATAACGGATGAATCGGATCGTGCTGTCGATGGCGTCCGAGCCGCCAAGGGTAAAGTAGATATGGTTGAGGTCGCCGGGCGCGCGGTCGGCAAGTTCTGAAGCAAGACGGATCGCCGGTTCGCTGCCGAGGCCGAAATAAGCCGTCGCATAAGGCAGTTCCCGCATTTGGCGCGCTGCCGCTTCGACGATCGATTCATGTCCGTAGCCAGCGTTCACACACCACAGGCCGGCGAAGCCGTCGACGAGTTGCTGACCGGATGCATCGGTCACCGTCGCACCCTTGGCGCAGGTCAGGACACGCACACCTTGCTGTTCATGTCCCCGGTAGGAGGCGACCGGATGGATGAGGTGAGCGCGGTCAAGCTCGATGAGGGAATTGTTCAACATTGTCATCTCCGGGTCAGCCGAGTGCTTGATTGGCAAGGGCAAATGTGGTGACCGCCGACGTGGCGGGTCGAACGATCGCAGGCCGGGCCATGGCAATGCCGCCGCCGACAGGGGCAAGGCCCAGATCGGTGAGCCAGGGGGCAAGGCCGGTTTCAACGCCGGTATCGACGCGCAGGAAAGCGCCTGTCCGGCTGCTGATGAAATGGGAGACAAGGGACTTGGCGTCATCGAGATTTGCAGCGACCACAGGGCCGATCACGTCGCCCCGACCGAAGCTGCGAACGGCGGCAAATGCCGAAATCTGGCTGTCGCGGCGGATCACGGCATATTGGCCGACATCTGCCAGTTTGCGAATGAGCGAGGTGCGGTCGGCGCCGTAGGCCTGCCTGTCGAGGTCGAGAATGCTCGAAAGGTCTGCGGCATT
Organism: Neorhizobium sp. PAMB6630; assembly: GCF_058242775.1. Lineage (NCBI taxonomy): Bacteria > Pseudomonadati > Pseudomonadota > Alphaproteobacteria > Hyphomicrobiales > Rhizobiaceae > Neorhizobium > Neorhizobium sp. PAMB6630. The sequence goes on along the minus strand of NZ_JBZAYV010000002.1, from coordinate 1,338,522 downwards.
TGCAACGTGAATGTTTTGCGGCGCCGCGATGGCAAGGGCAATGCCCTGATGCTGGACGATGGTGCCGGTTTCCCGAAACCCCAACCGTTCATAAAGCGGCAGTCCATCAGCCGTGGCGACAAGGCGCAACGGCCGGTCACCGGCAAGCGCCATTGCCGCTTCCATGAGCCGTCGCCCAAGGCCGCGTCCGCGCATGTCCTCGTCGACGATCACCATGTTGATCGTTGCACAGTCGCGACCGTAGGACGTGAGCAGGATTGTGCCAACGACATCGCCGGAGCCCGTGATCGCGACGAATCCATCGCTCAGTGCCAGGGCCAGTTGCCAGTCTTGCGGCCGATGCGGCCAGCCGGCCTGTCGCGACAGCCGGACGGCATCCTCAAGATGCTCCACGCCCATGGGCGCAATAGCGATGTCGATAATCTGCATGGGGTCGTACCTTCATTTCCTGAACACAAGTGTTGCGTTCAACGGGCCGGTGGATTGTCTGAAGGCAGCACCGGCTGCGATATCTTCAGCCGTAGGAGCAGGTGGTCGCCGCATCTTATGCTGTGAGCCGCGCATGAGCGCCGCTCGAAAGGAATTTCCAAACCCGACTGGGTGATCCGTGCCCAACCAAATGCCATTCCGGCCGACAGATACGGAACTTTCTGCTTTCAAATCCCGCGATTCAGTCGACGCGGTCGCCGGAAGACGACTTATGATCCAGTCATCAGCAAACCGGCTCCAAGGCCCCGCCCTATCGAGGACGACGCGCATGACAACCTTCCGCCCGAAATACATCACCTTCGACTGCCACGGCACCCTGATCAATTTCCAGATGGCGGAAGCAGCGCGCGACCTCTATGGAAACCGTCTTGATGAGCCGAAAATGCTGGAATTTATCAAAAATTTTGCCGCCTACCGTCTGGACGAGATTATGGGCGACTGGAAGCCCTATGCGGATGTGGTTCACAATGCGCTGGAGCGGGCCTGCAAGCGCAATAATGTCGCCTTCAGGGACGAGGACGCCCGGTTCGTTTATGAGCGGGTACCAGGCTGGGGGCCGCATGCGGATGTGCCGGCGGGTCTTGCCAAGGTCGCCAAAGAAATCCCGCTGGTCATTCTCTCCAATGCGATGAATGCGCAGATCATGTCGAATGTCGAAAAGCTCGACGCACCCTTTTATGCTGTCTACACGGCCGAGCAGGCAAATGCCTATAAGCCGCGCTTCCAGGCTTTTGAATATATGTTCGACATGCTCGGCTGCGGTCCAGACGATATCCTGCATTGTTCCTCTTCCTTCCGTTACGACCTGATGTCCGCCCATGATCTCGGGATCAAGAACAAGGTCTGGGTCAACCGCGGACATGAACCAGCCAATCCCTACTACGGCTATGTCGAGATCGCTGACATCTCTGGCCTGCCTGGTGTCGTCGGGCTCTGAGGAAAGGCACAACCATGAAATACCTCTCCTACTGGCACGATACGGCATCCGCCTTCGATGGCGCTGTCGAAGGGCCGATCGAAGGTCACTACGACGTCGCGGTGATCGGCGGCGGCTTCACCGGGCTTGGCGCGGCACGGCAGCTTGCCAGGGCCGGGACCAAGGTGATCGTGCTGGAGGCGGAAACCGTCGGTTACGGCGCGTCGGGGCGCAATGGCGGCCATCTCAACAATGGCCTGGCGCACAGCTATCTTGCGGCAAAGGCGGAGATCGGCAAGGAGCGCGCCATTGCGCTCTACCAGGCGCTGGATGCCTCGATCGATACGCTGGAGGCCATCATTGCCGAGGAGGGTATCGACTGCAATTTCCGCCGGGCAGGTAAACTGAAGCTTGCCTCCAAGCCGCAGCATTTCGACAGCATCGCGAAGAATTTCGAGGCTGTTCATGCCGAAGTGGACCCCGATACGGCACTGCTTTCGTCCGCTGACCTCAAGGATGAGGTCGGCTCGCCTTTCGATGGCGCGATGTTGTCGAAGAAGAGCGCGATGATGCATATGGGCCGTTATGTTGTCGGCCTGGCCGGGGCGGCACGCCGCAGCGGTGCGGTCATTGCCGAGAAGGCGGCGGTCACCGAGCATACCCAGCCGGGCGGCCGGCATGTTCTCAAGACTGCAAGGGGAATTGTGACGGCGGATCAGGTTCTGATCGCCACCGGCGCCTATACCCGCGCGAGTTTCCGCTACTTCCGCCGCCGCATCATCCCGGTCGGCAGCTTTATCATCGCCACACGGCCGCTGACGGATGCCGAAGTCGCAGCCACCATGCCGGGCAACCGCACCTGCGTGAACTCGATGAATATCGGCAATTACTGGCGCCTTGCGCCGGATAACCGGCTGATCTTTGGCGGCAGGGCGCGTTTCTCTGCCACGTCCGACCAGCGATCCGATGCCAAGGGCGGCGCGATCCTCCGCGACAGCCTCGTCCGGCTCTTTCCGCAACTGGCCAAGGTCGAGATCGACTATTGCTGGGGCGGGTTGGTCGACATGACCAGCGACCGGTTTCCGCGGGCGGGTTATCACGATGGGGTGTGGTTTGCGATGGGCTATTCCGGCCATGGCGCACAGCTGTCCACCCATCTCGGCATGACCATGGCCGATGCCATGCTCGGACGGCCGGATCGCAATCCGCTGAAGGGCCTCGACTGGCCGGCGGTTCCCGGCCATTTCGGCACACCCTGGTTCCTGCCGCTGGTGGGGCTCTATTACAAGGCGCTCGACCGGTTCCAGTAACGCCAAGTATGGTCTGGGGCTGGCACGCAAAAGGAGGAGTTGCATCGGCAACTTCCCCTTTGCTTTCATGAAGATTATAAAAGGCTCAGGCGAGCCCGCCGATGTGCAAGGATTTCATTTCCAGGTATTCCTCGATGCCGGCCCTTGCACCTTCACGGCCGAGGCCTGACTGTTTGACGCCGCCAAAGGGGGCGACTTCGGTGGAGATGGCGCCGGTGTTGAGGCCGATCATGCCGAATTCCAGCGCTTCGCCGACACGCCAGGCGCGCTTCAGGCTTTCCGTGTAGAAATAGGCGGCAAGGCCGTAGGGCGTGCCATTGGCGATTGTCAGCGCCTCTTCCTCGGTTTCGAAGCGGAAAAGCGGCGCCACCGGGCCAAAGGTCTCCTCACTGGCAAGCAGCATGTCCGTTGTGGCACCTGTCAGGACCATGGGCGCGGCATAGTGTTCGCCGGCCGGCATGTCGGTGCGGCTGGTCACAATCGTCGCGCCCTTGGCGAGCGCGTCTTCGACATGGCGGTTGATCTTGGCGATGGCGGCTTCGTTGATCATCGGTCCAATGGAAACACCCGCTTCGGTGCCGGGTCCGACCTTCATGGCGTTGACGCGGCTGCTGAGTTTTTCGGCAAAGGTCTCATAGACGCTGGCCTGCACGAGAATACGGTTGGCGCAGACGCAGGTCTGTCCGCCATTGCGGAATTTGGAGACGATGGCACCTTCAACCGCCAGATCGAGGTCGGCGTCATCAAAGACGATGAAGGGCGCATTGCCGCCAAGTTCGAGCGAAAGCCGCTTCACGCTGTCGGCTGCGCCGCGCATCAGCAGCGAACCGACACGGGTTGAGCCGGTAAACGAGATTTTTCGCACCATGTCGTTCGCCATGATTTCGGTGCCGATGTCTGTGGGCATGCCGGTGACGATATTGATGACGCCGTGAGGTATGCCGGCCTTTTCGGCGAGCCAACCAAGTGCCAGCGCTGAAAAGGGCGTGAATTCGGAAGGCTTGATCACTACGGTGCAGCCGGCGGCAAGCGCAGGGGCGATCTTGCGGGTGATCATCGCATTGGGGAAGTTCCAGGGCGTGATGATGCCGCAAACGCCGACCGGCTCCTTCAGGACGACGATTCGCCGGTCCGGGGTGGGCGAGGGGATGGTGTGGCCCTCGATGCGCCGGGCTTCCTCGGCGAACCATTTGACGAAGGAGGCGCCGTAGCGGATTTCACCGCGGGCCTCGTCCAATGGCTTGCCCTGTTCTGTCGTCAGGATCAGCGCAAGGTCATCGATGTGCTCAAGCATCAGCCCATGCCAGGCTTCCAGCAAGGCGGCCCGTTCGGCATGGGTTTTCTTCTTCCAGGGGGCATAGGCGGCAGAGGCTGCGTCGATGGCCGCGCGCGTCTCGGCCGTGCCCATGTCCGGCACGGTGCCGACCGCGGATTGGGTGGCCGGATCGATCACGTCGATCGTGTTGCCTGACGCCGCCGGCATCCACTGGCCGCCGATCAAGGCGTGTTGCCGAAAAAGCCCGGGTTCTTTCAAGGTCTGCATCGTTTTGTCCTGTCCCAATGGATCAAAGTGCCGCGAGAATGGCGGCGGTAATCGCTTCTGTCCGGTCCTTGCCTGGAATGGTGCCGATGCCGCGCGCCGTGGTGCGTTCGATGGCCGCCATGATGGCAGCGGCCGCGTCGGTTTCGCCCAGGTGGTCGAGCATCATCGCTCCAGACCAGATGGTGGCGATCGGGTTGGCAATGCCGAGATGGGCGATGTCGGGCGCAGACCCATGCACCGGCTCGAACATTGACGGTGCCCTTCTGTCCGGATTGATGTTGGCGGATGCGGCAAAGCCCAACCCGCCCTGGATGGCGGCGCCAAGGTCGGTGAGGATGTCGCCGAAGAGATTGGAGGCAACGACGACGTCGAGGCTTTCCGGCGCCATGACCATGCGCGCGGCCATTGCGTCTATGTGGTAGCTCGTCACTTCGATATCCGGATACTCGGCTGCGAGCTGATGGGTGACATCGTCCCAGAAAACCATCGAGTATTTCTGCGCGTTCGACTTGGTGACGGAGGCAAGTGTTCCGCGGCGGTTGCGCGCCTGTTCGAAGGCGAAACGCAGGATACGTTCAACGCCTGTGCGGGTGAAGATCGAGGTTTCGACCGCCACTTCATCGGCTGTGCCCTGATGGATGCGGCCGCCGGCGCCTGAATATTCGCCCTCGGTGTTTTCACGGATGCAGAGGATGTCGAAAGCGTCGGCCCTCAGCGGCCCCTCAACCCCCGGCAGCAGGCGATGGGGGCGGATATTGGCATATTGCACGAAGCTCTTGCGGATCGGCAGCAGGAGGCCGTGCAGCGAAACCGCATCCGGCACCTGCTGCGGCCAGCCAACCGCGCCGAGCAGGATCGCATCGAAACGGCGCAGTGTCTCGATACCATCTTGCGGCATCATCGCGCCGGTTTCCTTGTAGAAGGCGCAGGACCAAGGAAATTCGGTGCCATCAAGTACAAAACCGGCCGAGCCGGCAGTCTTTTGCAGCACGGACCAGGCAGCAGCGGTGACATCGCTTCCGATGCCATCGCCTGGAATAAGGGCAATCCTGTGGGTTTTCATCGTGGGCATGTCCTCAAAGTCTGATCAAGACGCTTTTGCTTTTGCGGTTGGCCAGGAAGGCTTCGCGGCCCAGATCCTTGCCGATGCCGGATTGCTTGTAGCCGCCGGTCGGCAGGATATGGTCGCGCGAGCGGCCGTAACGGTTGACCCAGATGGTTCCGGCCTGAAGGCTGCGGGTGAGCCGGATCGCCCTGGAAAGGTCGCGGGTGAAAAGCCCGGCGGCAAGTCCGTAGGTGGGATGCGCGGCCAGCGACAGCGCTTCGTCTTCCTCGCGAAAAGTCTGGAGCGTCAGCACAGGGCCGAAGATCTCCTGCGTCACGGCCGGCGATTTTTCGTCGACGCCCGCAATCAGCGTCGGTGCATAGAAATAACCGGGCGCATCCAACGGCGCGCCGCCAGTCAGACATTCACCACCAGCGGCAACGGCTGCCGACACAATCGAATGGATGCGCTGACGCTGCGGGTCTGAAATGATGGGCGAATATTGCGCTGCCTCATCCCAGGTCGGCAGGGGATGAACGGCATTCATGTGGCGCAGGATTGCGTCGATAAGCGGCGCTGCAACGCTCTCTTCGACGATGAGGCGTGATCCGGCAACGCAGGCCTGTCCGGCATTGCTGATGATGCTTGTGGCAATTGCGGCGGCCGCCTTGTCAAGCTCGGCATCGGCAAACACCAGTTGCGGGCTCTTGCCGCCGAGTTCTAGCGTCATGGGTTTGATGCCGGTGCGGGCGACGTTGTGCATGATAGCCGAGCCTGCACGCGTCGAGCCGGTGAAGCTGATCTTGGCGATGTCGGGATGGCCGGTGATGGCATTCCCGGTCACCTGGCCATCACCCAGGACAACATTGATCAACCCGGCCGGCAGGCCGGCGCGCACGGCAAGGTCGGCGAGATAGATGGCGGAAAACGGCGTCATCTCGGAGGGCTTCAACACCACGGCATTGCCGGCAGCAAGCGCCGGTCCGAGCTTCCACGCGGCCATGGAAATCGGGAAGTTCCAGGGCGTTATGGCGCCGACCACTCCGTAAGGCTCGGTCATGGTCATGCCGAGATTGCCGTCATCGGTCGGCACGAGGTCGCTGCTTTCCTTGTCGGCAAATTCTGCAAAGAAGCGGATCTGCTCGGCGGAAATGGCAATATCGCCTTCGATCAGGTGGCCGACCGGCCGGGTCGAGGACAGCGCTTCGAGCCGGGCAAGCGTCACCGCTTCCTTCTCTATCATATCGGCCCAACGATGCATCACGTTCAGCCGCTCGCGGGGGCGAACGCCGCCCCAGTTGCTTGTCTTCAGTGCGGCCTTGGCCGTCTCGACCGCATGGTCGACCATGTCAGCGTCTGCCCGCGGGCAACCGGCATAGGACTTGCCATCGGAGGGCCGGTGCATCGGGATGACGCCATCGGCCGGGATGAGGGTATCTCCGATGAAATGCCCGATCGGAAGGGACAGGCTGGCTGGATCGAAACTCAGGGTCATCGGAAGTACCTCGGATCGCTGTCTTGCGAGGCTAACGGATCGGCTGGAGTAGCTTGCCCCGATCACGGCAGGGGCGACGGATGAAAACCCTGTTTTGCGGCCGCCGCGCAGCGTATTCTTCGGCGCTCCGTTGTTGCAGCGGCGTGTCGGGATGACCGCCGCTGCCCCACGCCATCAAGCCGTTACGTAAATCTTGCGGACGGTTTCGATCGTCCGCCATGTGCCAACGAAGCCAGGCTTCATGACAAAACTGTCGCCAGCCCTGTAGGTCACCGGCTCGCCGCCTTCCGGCGTGATTTCCACCAGACCGGAGAGGATATGGCAAAACTCGAAGGTCTCGCCCTTGATCGAGTGCGTCAGGCCCGGAGTAGCTTCCCATACACCGGTGCGAATGGTCTCGTTGCGGGCGGCGTCCTGCGCCCAGGTCTTGAAGCTGGGGTTTCCGGAGATCAGCCGGTCCGGGGCCGGCACAGCTTCGCGCGGAGCAAAGGACGGGGTTGGGTCGATGGTTTTCAAAAGCGACATGGTTTTCCTTTCGGGTTGAAACTTCAGTATCCTCGGCGGCGGTCGACAAGGCCTGTCGGATCAAGACCGGCGTGCAGGCGTTTGATGTTGTCGATGACGGCCTTCGCCGCAGAATGCGGCTGCGTGACGCTGGCCACATGGGGTGTCAGCAGGATGCGGGGATGGCTCCACAAGGCATGGCCGGCCGGAAGCGGTTCGGGATCGGTGACATCGACGACGGCCCCAGAGAGTTGGCCGCTGTCGAGGGCCAAGATCAGGTCCTCGTGGTCGAGCTGTGGTCCCCGGCCTGTATGAACGAGGCCGGCCCCACGCGGCAGGCAGCGGAAGAGATCCGCATTCAGCAAACCGCGCGTTTCGGGCGTCAGCGGAAGCAGGCAGATCAGAATGTCGGTTTCAGACAGCATATCGGCCAGGCCATCGCGTCCCGCATGGCACGTCACGCCTTCAATCGCGTGGGGCGATCGGCTCCAGCCCGAAAGCGGAAAACCGAAGGGCTTCAACCGCTCGAGCACGGCCTGTCCGAGAATGCCAAGGCCAAGCACGCCGACACGCCGTTCAGGCGCCTGTGCCGGGGCAAGAGCCTGCCATGTGCCTTGCCGCTGCTGGTCCAGATAGGCGGGCAGGTCGCGGTGGAGCGAGAGGACGCCAAGCGTGACATATTCCTGCATCATGCGCACGATGCCTTCTTCCACCATCCGAACGACTTTCACATGGTCTGGCACGTCAGCGATGCGAAACTGGTCGACGCCGGCGCCGATGGAAAACAGCACTTCGAGATTGCGATAGCGCTTGAGGTCTTGCGGGACGGACCATGTGATCAGGTAACGAACGGTTTCCGGATCAACCGTGCCGGGGTCCATGGAAAAAGGCAGGTCCGGCAGATCCCGCGCAAAGGCCTCCCGGAAGATGGCGCCGCGGCGGACGTCGGAGTGAAAAAGGAAGGTCATGGGCAGGGGTCCGTTCGTTTTCTGTCGAGAAGTCAGGCGCAACAATGCTTGCCGAGCGACACGAACATGGACTGGCATGCGGAAAGTTCGCTTGCCCCTCTGTATTCGTGTGGCTTGCGGGCGCGTCCGATGGTGGCGAAGAGATTGGCCCTGTCGCCCTCGGGGCAGGGGAGACCATGCACGGTGATGCCGAAGCCCTCAAGAAAGACCCTGTCCCATTTGACGATGGCTGCATTGGACGTGCCGACGATGGACGGGAAGCGCACGAACGCTGTCGGGATATCGGTGGCATTCATTGCGCTGTTCCTCATGCGGTTTCTGCCACGCGCTTGCGCTCTTGGTTGCAGTTCGACTTGAATGATCAGGCGCGAACGGCATGAATGGCTGCCGAAAACGATCGCCATACGGTCAATTCTTGTGCCGGATGTGGTCGCTGAAGCGGAATGTTCTGCAGGGACCGGCTAGAATGCACGTAAAAGAAAATATTGAGCAGCTGGCGGCAGGCTCGCCTGGCGCCAGGGAGGCGGACGATGGATCTGAAAATACCCGACACCTTGCATGTCGACGCATACCAGATGCGTTTCGCCGACGTGGCCGATGTCGATCTGGAGCAGTTGCATGCGCTGTCGATCGCGGTCGGCTGGCCGCATCGGGCAGAAGACTGGCAATATCTGCGTGAACTCGGCCATGGTTTCGTCGCTCTCGACGAGATCGACCGTGTGATGGGGTCCGCCATGTGGTTCCCCCACGGAGAGCATTTTGCAACCCTCGGCATGCTGATCACATCGCCGCGGCTGCAGGCCAATGGGACGGCGAAATGGCTGATGCAGCGTGTTCTGGCCGAATGCCCCGGCATGGGCCTGCGGCTCAATGCAACGCGCGCTGCGCGCCGCCTCTACCGTTCGTTGGATTTTGTCGCGCAGCAGACGGTGTTCCAGTGCCAGGGGGAGGCCCGCCAACCGGTGGAGACGACTGACCTGTCCGCAGGACATGAGATCAGGCCGTTGCGGTCAAGCGATCTCGACGCGGTGATCGCACTCGATGCGCCAGGATTTGCGGTTGCTCGCCCTCTCCATCTCGCCCGCCTGTTCGAGAGTTCGCTCTCTTATGGGCTGTTTCGGGGCGACGAACTGTCGGCATATTCCATGAGCCGTGCCTTTGGACGGGGCCACGTACTGGGTCCGGTCGCCGCATTGTCCGTTGACGACGCGATTGCCGTTTCGCGGCCCCATATGGAAGCTCACGCGGGTCGTTTCCTGCGTGTCGATACCCATTTCAAGACAGGCCCCTTCGCCAGCTTTATCCAGCAATGTGGCCTGCCGATCTTCGATACCGTGACGACCATGACGCTCGGCAAAGGTGTCGATTACGGGACGGCCGGCAACGGCAATGGCGCTCTATTCGCTCTCGCCTCGCAATCGATGGGCTGACATGGCACAACCTCGCTTCGTGCGGGAAAATACGGATCAGGAACGGCTTGTGGATGCTGTCGAAATGATCTTTCGCCGGGCGCTGGCAGATGCTGGCAGAAAAGATTGCAGCCGGCATGAAATGACATGAATGCGCCGCGTGGAGCACTCTCTTCCCGGCGTTTTCTCCCATATGCATTGCGCGGTTTGCGCCATCAGTCCTTGAGCAGGCCCATCTTGGCAAGCGGGCCGGAAAACTGCTGCATCGGCGCTCCGAGACGTAATGGACCCAGATCGACGGGAAAGAACCCGAGGTGATCGATGAGGTTTGAAATCGCCTGGTTCGCCTCTGGATGATCGCCGGAGAGGAAAAGCACCCGCCGGCCCGCTGCCGTGTTGGGTTCTGCTGCCAGTGCTGGGGCTACCAGCGTATTGAAAGCCTTGACGACCCGGGCGCCGGGCACGAGTTCGGATACCACCTCGGTCGATAGTCTTCCGTTCAAGTCGCGTGGTGTGAAGTCAGGGAAGTTGATGGCGTTCGTCGCGTCGACGACGATGCGTCCTGCCCACCTGCTGCTCCTTTCCACGGCTGAGGCCACGGCATCGAAATGCATGGCGAGGATCACGATATCGGACTGCAGGGCCTCTTCAACGTTCACCGCGCGGATGCTGCCGCCGAAACGCACGGTGAATTCGATCAGTGAGGAGGGGCCGCGGCTGTTGGCGACCATTGCCGTCATGCCGGCGGCATGAAAGCGCTCTGCCAGTGCCGATCCGATCTTGCCAGAGCCAATGATTGCAATGCTCGTCATGGCGGATGTCTCCTTGTTGTCAGCTGACGTTGGGGCGTGAGCATGTGCCGGCAAAAAGGGCGGACTGTTCACGCAAGCGTTTCCCGGCCAGACGGAAACTCGAAATCACAATCAGGGCCTGCTGGGACGATGCCGCCTGGGTTAAGCCAGGGGTGACTTCTGTAATAATGGCTTTTGATGTGCTGAAAATCCACCGTCGGGCGGATGGCGGGATGGCTGAAGAGATCACGCGTATAGGCCCAGAGGGCAGGGTAATCGACGAGCGCCCGGATATTGCATTTGAAATGCCCGTGATAGACCGGGTCGAAGCGCACGAGTGTCGTGAACAGGCGGATATCCGCTTCGCTGAGCGCTGCGCCAACAAGATAACGTTGCCGCTTCAGGCGCTGTTCCAGCCAGTCCAGCGTTGCGAACACCTCGCCAACCGCCGTCTCGTAAGCCTCTTGCGTTGTCGCAAATCCTGAACGATAGACGCCGTTGTTCAGTGTCGAATAGACGCGGTCATTGACACTGTCGATCTCGTCACGAAGCTCTGCGGGGTAAAAGTCTCCCGCCGCAGCACCACAGCCATCAAAGGCTGAATTGAACATGCGCAGAATATCGGAGGATTCGTTCGAGACGATCCGCCGATGGTGCTTGTCCCATAAAACCGGAACCGTGACGCGCGAGGTGCAGGACGGATCCGAGCGCGTGTAGATCTCGTGCAGGAATTTTGCGCCATTCACGGCATCAGGCACAACGCCCGGGGCCGGATCGAAAGTCCAGCCGTTCTCACCCATCAGCCAATGCACCACCGAGACATCGATCAGTCCGTTCAAGCCCTTGAGGTTGCGCATGATCAGGGTGCGGTGCGCCCAGGGGCAAGCCAGCGACACATAAAGATGATAGCGATCTGGCTCGGCTTTGTACGGCGTGTCATCGGATGCCGTGATCCAATCGCGGAACACCGAAGGCGGACGGCGCAGTTCGCCATTGGCCAGCACGGTTTCCATGCCGCTTTTCTGCCAGATGCCGCCGATCAGTTCACCCATTGGATCGGCCGCCAAGCTCCGCCCGGATGGCGGGCGCAACGTCTGAACCCAGAAGCTCGATGGAGCGCTGCATGGCCTCTGTCTCCAGCATGGCCGAACTCATCTGGAAGGTCAGGCGGGAAATTCCGCCCAAGGCCTTGTCCGCGGCCAGGATCTTTTCACGAACCGTCTTGGGACTGCCGATCAGAAAGGCGCCATGAGGACTGCGCATGGCATCAAACTGTGCGCGCGTTGCCGTGGACCAGCCGCGCTCGCGACCGATTTCGGTAAACATATAGGCCCAGCCCGGAAAGAAGGCATCGGCAGCACTCTCGTCTGTATCGCCAACAAAGCCCATCGCATGAACCCCGACCTTCAGCGTTTCCGGCGCATGGCCGGCGCGCTGGCCTGCCTCGCGGTACAGATCGACAAGCGGACGGAAGCGGTCGAAGGACCCGCCGATAATGGCAACCATCAGGGGAAGGCCAAGTGCACCGGCACGGGCAAAGGATTGCGGCGTTCCGCCGACCCCGAGCCAGATCGGCATTTTTGCCTGGTGCGGGCGCGGATAGACACCTTGGCCGGAAAGTGCCGGCCGGAAGCGACCTTTCCAGGTCACGTTGGTCTCGTCGCGAAGCGTCATCAGCAGATCGAGTTTTTCGACGAACAGCGCGTCATAATCGTTCATGGCAAAGCCATAAAGCGGATAAGCCTCGCCAAATGAGCCGCGTCCCACGACGATTTCAGCGCGGCCTTTCGAAATGAGGTCGATCGTCGCAAAATCCTGGAAGACCCGCACGGGATCGGCAGCGCTCAGAACGGTCACCGCGCTTGCAAGGCGGATCTGCTTCGTGCGGGCTGCAGCAGCAGCCAGAATGATGGCGGGCGCGGAATCGAGAAACTCCTTGCGGTGATGTTCGCCAATGCCGAACACATCAAGACCGACCCGATCGGCGGTTTCCACTTCCGCCAGAAGTGCCTCCATCCGGTCGCTTGCCGGTACCGTCAGACCCGTGGCGGGATTGGGGATGGTGGCTGCAAAACTGTCGATGCCGATTTCCATGTTGTGTCCATTCATGTCGTGAGGGGGGTGAGTGGTTCCGCCAGCGGGGGGTGGCGGTGGACGGCAGAACCACTCCTCGACTTACGCGGCCCGAAGGCGGCGTGCGTCAAGACTAAGAGAGCCTGCACCGAATGCAGCCACCTGCAGAAGGCCACCGATGATCGAGATGTTCTTCATGAAGTGGATCATCTGGTTCTGATCGGCGAAATCTGTGTGGAAGACCACGGCGGTAACAAACGTGAAGGCTGCAAGAGCAAGGCTCACCAGCTTTGTCTGGAAACCGAGCACCAGCAGGATGCCGCCGCCCAGCTCAACCACGACCGCAACCAGGTAGGACAGAAGCGGGAAGGGGAGGCCGACAGAAGCGATAAAACCCTGCGTGGCGTCCGGTGCTGCGATCTTGCCAAAGCCGCTGAGGATGAACATGAGGGCGAGCAGAAGACGGCCGGCAGATGCCAGCAGATTGATGTTAGCCATGGGGGAAGAGCCTTGAGAGTTGGCGGATCGGGTGAGGGTGCGGCTGGACCGCACTCCTGGGTTGATCAGGCCGCGAGAGCCTGGATTTCTGCCTTTGCGCCTGCAATCGCAGCCGTCTTTGCGTCCTCGCCAAGGGCCAGGCCTTCCGCACGAATGACTGTCACGTCCGTGATGCCGATGAAGGCCAACACGCCCTTCAGATAGGATTCCTGATGCTCCATCGCGGCTGCCGGGCTGTCGCCGGTATAGATGCCGCCACGTGCGGAAGCGATGAAGACCTTCTTGCCTGTGACCAATCCTTCCGGACCGTTCGCGCCATATTTGAAGGTGCGGCCGGCCACGCAGACGCGATCGACCCAGGCCTTCAGCTGAGTGGGGATGGTGAAATTGTACATCGGCGCACCGATGATAATGATGTCGGCTGCAAAAAGCTCGTCGACATAAGCGCCACCGGTTGCCAGATCCTGGCCAAGCGCCGCATTGCCGACTTCGCCACCCTGAAAGACGGCTATATGGGCGTCCGACAGGTGCATGGCGGCATCGACCACCAGGTCGCGGCGGATGACGCGGGCGCCCGGATGCAGCGCCTGCTGCTTTGCGACAATCTCAGCCGTCAGGCTGCGGCTGACCGAGTAGCCGCCGAGAATGCTTGAATCGATATGGAGGATGGTTGTCATCGGAAATGTTTCCAAGGGTTTTGCCGGGCTGGCGTTGCGGGTGAAGCGGTGAAGAAGGCTTTGGATGATTTTGATCATGGCCATCTGATTGCCATGGCCGGTTCATCACCGATAGCCAGTATGTTCGAATGGTATCTATCGGTGTGCCCGATGGGTCGAATGGGCGCGGTGGTCATCAATGACTGCGGGATAATTGCGCAGGTATTCGTAAAGCGCCTCGCGTCGTTCCAGCCGCCTGGGCGATCCCTGAGGCGCAAAGGGAAACTCGGCGACGACAGTGCCAGCGCAAAGCTCCGACCAGCCCTTCATGTCACTATCCGTTCCCAGGGTTCGTGTGTGCTGTTTCGTCGGTGAAGCAGCAATTGCGTGGATGTGTAAGTGCCACGCTTGCATTAACGGCGGCAGCCGGTATTTTTCGATGTTATCCATCGGTTCTGGCGATAGAGGAGGCTTGGATGCTTGACGGCGTGTCCCTGGACCAATTGCGCACATTCGTGGCCGCGGCAGACGAGGGGAGTTTTTCGGCGGCCGCACGGCACCTTCGCCGGACACAGTCGGCTGTCAGCGAAACGATCGCCAATCTCGAAGGGCAGTTATCTGTCGTTCTTTTCGATCGCTCAGCCCGCTACCCCAAGGTGACCAAGCAAGGCGAAATCTTGCTGGCCGATGCGCGCTCCGTGGTGCGCGCCGTTGATGGCATGAAGGCGCGCGCAAAAGGCATCGCTGGTGGGCTTGAGCCGGAGCTTGCCGCCGTCATCGACGTCTTTTTCCCGATCAGTACGATTGCAGACGTCTCCCACGAGTTCCGCCGGGAGTTTCCGGCAACACCGTTGCGGCTTTATGTCGAGGCATTGGGGGGAGCGGTGCAGCCGGTGATCGACGGCCGTGCGAGTTTCGGGCTTGTTGGTTCACTGCCCACTTTGCCGCCGGGACTGGTGGCGGAACGGATTACCAGCGTCGAATTTGTCATGGTTGCCGCTGCCCGGCATCCTCTTGCCGCGCATCAGGGCCTCATTCCCCGCGAGGAACTTGCCCGCCATGTGCAACTGGTCCTGACGGATCGATCGGATCTTTCGCAAGGACGGGAATTTGGCGTCATGTCGCCCTCGACCTGGCGGCTCGCCGACCTGTTTGCCAAACACGCCTTTCTTGTCAGTGGCCTTGGATGGGGTGGAATGCCTCTCCATGCCGTGGAAAAGGACATTGCCGAAGGGCGGCTGATCGAATTGCCCATCGAGGATACGGCCGGCGGTTTGAAACTGCCGATGTCAGCGGTCTACCGGGTTGACGCGCCCCCTGGTCCCGCGGGCCGCTGGATGATTGATCGTCTCAAACACTGCTCGGAAGAAAATTCGAAACTTGCTGATTGACAGGATCATGAGTATGTAATAGTGATGGTTACACACAAGCGGATAGCGTCATGCCAACCAGCACTCGATTTGTTGTCGCCGTTCATATCCTCACCGGCCTGGCCGTCAGTGACGGCAAGCCGATGCGCTCGGAGGATCTTGCCTACTCCGCCAATACCGGCGCTGTCGTCATCCGCGGGCTGCTCTCGCGGTTGAATGATGCAGGGTTGACGCGGTCGCAGCTTGGGGCAGGGGGCGGCGCCTTGCTGGCAAAACCTGCGGAAAAGATCAGGCTGCTCGATGTTTATGAGGCGGTTGAGGATACGGAACTGTTTTCCACACATCGCACGCCACCTTGCGAGAACTGCGCGGTGGGCGGCAACATTCTGGAGGCCATGCAACCTGTCCTGACAAGGGCCCGCACCGCCTTGGAAGCAGAGCTCGCCAAAACCACAGTCGCTGATATGGCAGCGGACGTTGCGCGGCTGGGGAAATTCTCCATACCGCTGGTCTGGTGATTTTTTGCCTATAAATGTCACGATATCGACGACACACTGACATAAACTGCAATCCTGCAGTCATCGTTCGGATCTGTTCAGCCTCAGGGGCGCTGACGGTTCTCATCTTTCCAGCCCCCCCAAAAAAACCTGGAGTACATTATGAGCATTGGTATCATCGGTTCTGGCGCGCTTGGCTCAAACCTTGCCCGCATCTTCGCCAAGGCCGGCATTGCCGCCACGATTTCCAACAGCCGCGGTCCGGCTTCGTTGGCAGGTCTTGTGGAAGAACTTGGTCCTTCCATCACAGCCGGCACTGTCGAAGACGCCGCGAGCGCAGACATCGTTTTTGCGGCCGTGCGTTGGGTCGATGCCGAAAAGATCATGACCAGCTTGCCTGCCTGGAATGGCCGTATCGTCGTTGACGGTACCAACCCGGTTGAATTCATCGATCCGAATTCACCGGATGCCAGTGATCCGACCAATCCGCTTGCCGCCTACGGCATCAAGGCGGTGGATCTCGGCGAAAAACACTCGAGCGAAGTCTTCAGTCAGTATGTGCCCGGCGCGCGCGTCGTGAAGGCCTTCAATCATCTCGACGTCAACGTTTTACCGGAACCTGCAACGGCAGGCGGCCAGCGTGTTCTGTTTTACTCTGGCGATAATGCCGATGCCAAAGCCGAGGTGCGCAAGCTCATCGAGGCAACAGGTTTTTTTGCCATCGATCTTGGTTCGCTTGATGTCGGTGGTCGGCTTGCATCGCTACCTTTCGGAGCACTGTCTGCGCATAACTTCATCAAGATCTGACGGTTAGCAGAAGGATGGAGGCGGCAAGAGCGGCCTCCATCCCTCCTGTCATTTGACGGCGAACAGAGGCGCACAACGCATGGCGCCTCATCTTTTGAGGCTTTCGACCAGCATTTCGACGAATGCCGTCACCTTTGGCGGGCGAAACCGGGCCGCCGGATAGACCGTATAGACCCCACCTTGCGGCAGATGCCAGTCCGTCAAGACAGGGAGTAGTTCGCCATTGGACAAGCCTGAAGCTGCGAGAAAATCGGGCAGGACGGAAAGACCGGCGCCGCCCATGACAGCCCTCATCACGGCCGGCGTCATGTTGATTGCAATGCTGGTCTCGAAGCGGATTGTCTGGGTGGTCCCGTCGCGCTGCGTAAACGTCCACTCAAGTGGTTCCCGCAAGGCGTTGTTGGAGACAAACGGCAGGCCCCTGCAGTCTGCCGGTTGCCGCAGCGCCGCAATCTTGTCGGCAAAGTCCGGCGAACCGACCAGAAGCTGGCGAAATCCGCCGATCCGTCTCGCCTGCAGGCTGGAATCTTCGAGCCAGCCGACCCGGATGGCGATGTCGAGATTGTCGGCAAGAAGATCCACCATCGTGTCACTGAGGTTCAGTTCGACCCGGCATTCGGGATAACGGCGGGTGAATGCGGTGACCACTGGCACGATGACCGAGGTTCCATAGTCGTGGGGTGCGGTCATTCGCAGCGTACCCTTCGGCTCCGCTCTCGATTGCGCCAGTTCTGCCAGGGCTTCTTCGGCCGCACGCAGGATCGAGACGCAGCGGGTGTGGAATATTCTGCCCGCTTCCGTTGTCTGCAATCGACGGGTGGTGCGCAGGAGAAGCGTGGCGCCGACCTCCTGTTCCAGCCTTGCAACCTGCTGGCTGACGACGGCCTTCGTGATGCCGAGACTGGCCGCTGCCTTGGTGAAGGACCCCGCATCGACGACCGCAACAAAATAAGAAAGGCGATTGAGATTGGTGGCGTCCTGCATGGGGATCTCCGATTTGATTGTCATCTCCTAGCATACATTCTGTCTGTTTCATCGATCTTCTCATGCCAATGCCCGCATGACATCTTTGCTGCACCAAGGAGCCAGACATGACCGACACGACACAGATCACCTATCTCTTCGATCCGCTTTGCGGCTGGTGTTACGGTGCATCACCCCTGATGGCGCAGCTTGCAGCGGCCCCCGGCGTGACGGTTGTCGCTCAGCCGACAGGGTTGTTTTCCGGCGCCGGCGCACGACCGATGGACGCCTCCTTTGCCGCTTACGCCTGGTCGAATGATGAGCGGATCGCCGCCCTGACCGGTCAGCGTTTTACTGAAGGCTACCGCACAAACGTGCTGTCCAAGGGCGGCAGGCTGGATTCAGGTCCGGCAACGCTTGCACTGTCGGCCGTGGCACTGACAGCGCCCGATCGGGAACTCGATACCCTCCGGGCGATCCAGGAGGCCCGATATGTCTCCGGTCTCGATTTGACAGCCGTGCCGGTGCTCGTTGCAGTGTTGGAAGGGTTGGGGCTTGAGGCTGCGGCATCGCACCTCTCGTCGCCGACTGGCCAGCTCATTGCCTTTCACGAGGATCGCTTGCGCGCGGCAGAGGCTCTGATGCGAGAGTTTGCAGTCCGGGGTGTGCCGGGTGTCATCGTCGATAAAGCCGGCAGCAAGACGCTTCTGAAGGCGCAGGACCTGTTCGGCAACAGTGCGCTTTTCTCCAGGCTGATCGGTTCCGGCACTGCCCCTGCACATCTCGCGAACCAAGGGTAACGTCAAATGCCGATCCGTATGATCCGCAAGTCACTGTTCATTGCCGCTGTTGGCGCGATCTTTGCGACGCCAGTTTTCGCCCAGAATGCACCGCCCTACGGAGCGCCAATCAGCCTGCAACAGGCCCGGCAGGTTGCCGCAGCTTCCGTTGCAGCGATGCAGAAGGGCGGCTTCGACATGACCATTGCGATTGTCGATTCCGGCAGCAACCTTGTTTACCTCGAGCGTGCGGATCAGGCCGGCATCGGCACGATTGATGCGGCTCTTGGCAAAGCCAAGGCCGCCAACGGCATCAAAACACCGACCAAGCTTATCGGTGACCTGATCCTTCAAAACAACCAGCTCAATCTGCTGGCGGTGCCCGGTGCCTTTCCCGTCGAAGGCGGTGTTCCGCTTGTGCTGGACGGCAAGGTTATCGGCGCAATCGGGGTCAGTGGTGCAATGCCCGCCGATGATGGCGCAATCGCCAATGCCGGCGCTGCCGGGCTTTGAACCACGCTTCTATCCCCTCCAGACGTCTTGAAAAACATCGAAAGGACAGATCATGTTTACCAGGAGAACCATCATGAAGACCACGCTTGCTGCCGGCGCAACCGCCGTCCTTGCTCCGGCCGGTCTCGGCCATGCCGCCGGCTCGAGCCTTGCCTGGAAACATTTCCCCGCCGGCCCGAACGGTTTTTTCCGCGCACCTGTTCTGGTGTCCGGTGCCAAAGAAGCAATCCTCATCGACGGTGGGTTCACGCTGTCCGATGGCAAGGCTCTCGCCGATGCGATCAAGGCGACCGGCAAGACATTGACCACGATCTATGTCAGCCAGTCCGATCCCGACTATTACTTCAGCCTTGGCCCGATCAAGGCGGCCTTCCCGGATGCGAAAGTCATTGCCGCAAGCGAAACGGTCGCGGCCATCAGGGCAAGCGTCGAGAAGAAGCTTGCCGTCTGGGGCCCGCAGCTGAAGGAAAACGGCCCGCAGGCCTTGGCCGACGTCGTCATACCCATTGCCTTTGATGAAAAGACGCTGACGGTGGACGGTGAAATCATCGAGATTGTTCCGGCCGAGAACCTGCCCAATCGGCGCTTCCTTGTCGTTCCGTCGCTCAATGCCGTGTTTGGCGGCGTGATGATCTTCAACGGCGTGCATGTCTGGACGGCAGACACCAACAGTGCCGAATTGCGGGCGTCCTGGATTGCCAATCTCGAAAAGCTTGCAGCGTTGAAGCCATCCGTTGTTGTTGCAGGGCATATGGCTCCCGCTGCTGCAACCGACTTTTCGGGTGTCGAGCACACGATCGCCTATCTGAAGGCTTTCGAGGAAGAGCTGGTCAAGGCCAAGGGTTCGGCCGACTTGAAGGCTGCCATGGAAGCGCGTTTCCCGGGGCTCGGCATGGGCGTGGCGCTGGACATCGGCTCCAAGGTGGCGACCGGCGAAATGAAGTGGGGCTGATGACCATGGGTGCCAATCTTGAAACCATCCGCGCGACCTATGAGGGTTCCTCCGAAGACAATGGCCGCAACCTGCTTGCGGCTCTTGCGCCGGATGCCACGTGGACGGAGGCCGAAGGCTTCCCCTATGCCGGCACCTATGTCGGTCCGGATGCGATCGTCGCTGGCGTGTTTCAACGGCTTGGCACCGAGTGGATCGGGTACCGCGCCGATGTTCACACCTTCATGGAGGACGGCGACCGGGTCGCTGCCTTCGGTGTCTATCACGGCACCTACAAAACAACGGGCAAGTCGATGACAGCCAGTTTTGCCCATCTCTATCACCTCAGAGATGGGAAGATTGCCAGCATGGTGCAGTATGTCGATAGCCATATGGTGATGCAGGCGCTCAGCGCCGACTGAGGCCCCGGCTTGTTTCGGCACGGCCCAGTGCTGTGCCGAAACAATATCAGGTGCGTGCTGTATTGTCCTCACGCCGCGAGCGCCTCTAGAGCGTTTCCCTGTCATGTTGGATCATATCCGCAGGAATTGAAGTAGTTCTGAGCCTCTTGCGGTTCGACCATATCAATCAGCTTTCCGATGCGATCCCACAGTCCGGTGACGGTTCTCTCCGCAGCTTTTCGCAGGAGAGCCTTGAGCTTGGAGAAGGCCTTCTCGATGGGGTTGAAGTCTGGGCTGTAGGGCGGAAGGAACATCATTGTCGCGCCGACCGCCTCGATCAGCTCCCTTGCTGCCGGTCGTTTGTGGCTGGACAGATTGTCGAGGATGACAACATCCCCTGGTTTCAATGTCGGAACCAGAACCTGGGCGACATACGCCTCGAACCACTCACCGTTGATCGGTCCGTCTATGACAAGTGGCGCGACCATTCCCGTGTTACGGAGGCCCGCAACCAATGTGGTCGTCTTGCGATGACCGTGAGGGAAACCCATCCTCAATCGCTCGCCCTTGCGGCATCGCCCGTGAGTACGGGCCATATTGGTCGCGGTCCAGGTTTCGTCGATGAACACGAGCCGCTCTGGATCGAGATCGAGTTGCTCCTCGAACCAGCATTGCCGCTTTTCCAGAACGTCCGGGCGGCTTTGCTCTACCGCATGGCCAGTCTTTTTTTGCGCGTTTGTTCGTGCCGGACAAGAAAGCGATGCAGCGCCGACTTGCTGATGGAAATGCCTTGGTCAGCCAAGGCTTTGCGAAGCTCGAAAAGGGTGCCGTCCCGGTGCTCGCCGAGCCAGGTCATGATCAGATCGGCATGCGCTTCTGTCTTGTGGGAATTGCGGTCGCCGCCGAGTGGACCGGGTCGAACATTTCCCTGCTGGATTTGCAAGTGACGCCAGCGGCTCACGCTGGCTGCGCTCACGCCAAAACGCTCGGCAGCCTCTCTATGAGATGCGCCGCCGTTCACGGCAGCCAGCACACGTATGCGAAGATCAACGGAAAGGGCTTTCGACATATCTGCCGACCTCCATCGGCAGATAGTTTGAATCAGAAGGAGACTGATTTGCAAAGCCATCCGATTCAATCAGTTAGGGAAACGCTCTAATCACCCTGAATGCTGATCGTCACCTTGCCGGGACGGTCAAAGATCGAGATATCGCCCTGGACCTTGCCCAGTATGACGATGCCGGGCGACGGCACGCGTCCATCACGGTAATAAATGACGAAGTCTCCCGAACTCCAAAGACCAAGCGTGCCTGCCGAAAATTCTCGCTGGCGTGACGCGGCCGGCAAGGCAGCCGGCAGCTTGCCTGTCTTTTCCTGGCGCAGATGATCGTCCATCTCGATCGTGAGCGGCAGCATTTCCGACAGGGCGCGAGCAGCCACGTTATCGGCCAGCTCGGCCGTAACGTTGCCCCAGTCGGAGGAAATCGAAATGCGATCTTGGGCCAAAGCGGATCCTTCCATTGGCATTGCAAGCGAGGCGGCAACGAACGCTGCTTTTGCAAGATATTTCATGTCCCACCATTCCTTGATCGAGAACGACTTGTTCGGCGGACTTCAAACCAGCCATTGGATAATAGGAGAGAACGGCGGCACCAGCGACGGCCGCCGTCCAATGTGAAAAATAGCGTCACCGACGTGGTGAAGTCAGTTCCGCTACCTGCTCAAGCAAGGTGCTGATCGAAGAAACCCTTCAGCCTGTCGAACGGGATGAGATCAACGCGATCGTAGAGATCGACGTGGCCGGCACCCTTGATCCAGACCAGTTCCTTTGGTTCCGCAGCACGGTTATAGGCGTCCTGGCTGAATTCCTTCGAATGCGCCTGATCGCCGGAGATGAACAGCATCGGGCGAGGGGAGATCGTCTCGATATCGTTGAACGGGTAGAAGTTCATGAACTTGACGGCGCTGCTGAGGGTCGGTTTCGTCGTTGTTTCTCTGGCAACCCCTGCAGGCGTGAACTCACCGCGCGGCGTGCGGTAGAAGTCATAGAACTCACGCTGGATCGGGTCCGTTTCGGCCGTCAGTTCGAGCGTGGTGCCGCCAATGTATTGAATGTCTGCGCCATCGACCTCTGCCCAGCGCTGTTCGGCTGCCGTTGCGATGAAGGCTTTGCGTTGCTCGACCGTCTGGGACTTGTTCAGTGCATCGCGGAAGGCCGCGCCCATGTCGTACATGCTAACGGTTGCGACGGCCTTGATACGCGGATCGATCTTGGCAGCGCTGATGACGAAACTGCCGCTGCCGCAAACGCCGATGGCGCCGATATTGGCGCGATCAACGAAAGCCTGAGAGCCGAGGAAGTCAACGCCGGCGCTGAATGCTTCGGCATAAATTTCCGGCGAAACAAGGTTGCGGGACGCGCCTTCGCTTTCACCCCAGAAAGGCAAGTCGATCGAGATAGTGACAAAACCCTGTTCCGCCATCTTGGTTGCGTAGAGATTGGCGCTCTGCTCCTTCACCGCACCCATCGGATGGCCAACGATGATGGCCGGGTTCTTCACTGCGCGGTCGAGGTTTCTGGGAAGGAAGAGATTGCCAGCGACAGTCATCTGGTACTGGCTCTTGAACGTGACCTTCTGCAGGCTAACACGATCGCTGGTATAGAAATTGGACGCGCCGTTGGACATGTCTTGCGCCTTTGCAGTTGTGGAATCGAACATGGACAGTGCTCCAAGGGCGGCAACGCCGGCGCCCGTCATTTTGAGCAGGTTTCGCCGATCAATGCCGGGCTTCAACGGTTGAGTGTCATTTTGAATGTGGTTGGTCATCTGCATGTCTCCTTGAGTGGTGATGCAACGGGATTTGAGGTGAATGGAATGGAGCTGGATGGAATGGCCGCCGGTTTCATCGGCGGGTTGAAAGCCGCCATGCGGCGACGGCGAACAGGAACGATCCGACAAGCAGCGCTGCGGCGAGCAGGAATGTGCTCCACCAGCCGTAGCCGTCGAACAGCATGCCTCCGATGGATGCGCCAAGGGTGATCGCAAGCTGGATAATGGCCACCTGGAGCCCGCCACCGGCCTCCGCATCATCGGCCATGGTCCGGCTGAGCCAGGTCCCCCAGCCAACGGGAGCAGCCGTGCTGAACAGACCCCAGCCGATCAGAAGGACGGCAGTGATGTTTGGGGATGATCCGAATGCGATCAGGCCCAATGCAATCACGGCCATGATCAGCGGGATTGTGCCAAGAATGACGAACAACCGCTGTTGAAGCAGGTGGCTTATGATTGTGGTCCCGGCGACGCCCGCCAGGCCCATCAACAGAAGAAGCAGCGAGAGGGTCGAGATCGAGACGGACGTGACGGTTTCCAGGAAGGGGCGCAGATACGTAAACAGCGCGAACTGGCCCATGAAGAGAAACATGATCGAGGCCATGCCGATAGCCACCGGTGGCCGAAGCAGCAGACGGAAGACATTCGACGAGCCCTCGCTTCGACGCGGCGGGAGAGACGGCAGGCTGATCCACTGCCAAACGAGCGCCAGCAGTGCCAGCGGAACGACGGCAAAAAACGCGCCGCGCCAGCCAATGTAGCTGCCGAGCAGGCTTCCCAGAGGCGCTGAGATCGTCGCGGCGATGGCGTTGCCGGCGTTGAGCATCGCAAGGCCCTTTGGCACCGAGCCTTCCGGAACCAGCCGCATAACGATCGAGGTGGACATCGACCAGAAGCCGCCGATCGCGATACCCAGCAAAGCGCGGCCGATCATCAATGCGAGATAGTTCGGGGCGAATGTGACGATCGTTCCCGAGATCACCAGGATCAGTGAAAACGAAGCAAGAACCAGCCGCTTGTCCAGCCGACGCGTCAGTCCAGCCACGCAAATACTGGTGACAACTGCAAAGATGCCGGAGATCGAAATCGCCTGGCCGGCGCGGCCTTCCGTTACACCCAATTCCAGTGCGATTGGAGAGAGAAGGCTGACGGGCATGAACTCGGACGCGATGAGGACGGATACGCATAAGGCCATCGAGACAACAGCGCCCCAGGCGGCAATCGGCACATCCGAGATGGGAGTAATCGCGACCGCATCTTTAATGTCGGGGGTGTTGACGTCAGATCGGGTCGGAGCTTGTTGTGTCATGGCGGCAAGATATGCCGATCACAGTTCGAAGATTAGCCATCGTAATCCGCTTGGACTTATCGATCTGAGCCATCAATCGGGGACGATTGCAGGAGGCCATGAGGCGGGAAGACGTCATCCGTTTTCGCGGGGCAGAAGACGTCTATCGGGCTACGCAGATTGCGGATTGCAAAAGTTCCCACGCGCATCAGGGGAGGGGAACCCCTTATCTGCTGTGCAGTCGTGCCACAGATCAGGCAGGATGTACCGGTTTCCTTGTTGAGTTCCTGCAATCTCTGAGCAAGATTCACGGCATCACCATAAAGGGTATAGGTCTGGCGAGCGCCTGCGCCGACCGTACCGGCTGCGATCAGCCCTGTTGCGATGCCAATACGCAGGCGCATCTTTTGCCCGTCGAATTCCCGCTGCTCTATCATTGCCAGAATGTCTTGTGCGGTTTTTACTGCTGATGCAGCGTGATCCTCCTTGGACAGCGGCGCGTTGAACGAAATCAGCAACGCATCCCCAAGGTAGTTGATGACCACGCCGCCGTGCTCATCGACGATGTTTGTTACGGCACTGAAAAACTCGTTCAGCAAATGGACGAGTGTGGTGGGGTGCAGCCCCTCTGACAGACGTGTGAAACCTGCAATATCGGCAAACATCAATGTCGCCTGGCGGGCCTGGGGAATAAGATGCCCCTCGTCCAGCAGTTCGCGTAATATCGGTGCCGGCACGTAGCGTCCGAAAAGGCTTTGCAATCTATGCCGGTTGGCTTCTGCTTGTGCATGCTCGCTCACCACACGACGTGCGCGATGAACCGTCAAGGCCGCGATCGCCGTGACAAGTGTCAGGATAAGAGCTTCCTGCAGGCGGGAGGCGATGCCTAAAAAGTCAGGATCGAGGACTGTCTGAATGTAAATGTCCGGGGATGGAGAGATCGGGAGACTGTTGTAGCTCACCACCTTCTCCATGCCCGACAGGATCCACCCGGTGGCAAAAAGCAGTCCGATGGCTGCCCAGGCACCCGTCCACAGCACCAGTGGCGGCGACAGCGTTAGAACCGCCGCTGCAATCACCACATAGTAATACTGGACGGAACTGGTGAGAAATACCATGTTTTGAGGCACGTCCCCGCCACTGCTGAGCGGGATGAAGGCCAGAAGCACAGTCACCACTGTCGCATCAAAGGCGAACACGGCATAGCGAGCGTGGCGTTCGTAGCGGGTGCGGACGGCTGCCAGCGATAACAGCCCGCCCAAGGCGATCAAGGATGTGATCGCAGCAATGCCAATATTGATGGGAAAGTAGTAGCTGAGCAACAGCGCAAAAGCGATCATCATCACGGCGACCGTTCGGCCGATCATCGCAATCCGGAACCCTTTTCTTTCCGCGTTGGATAACGCAGTCGCTATGGTACTGGCTTGTTGCGCAACCGCGCCATCAATAGCCAAAGTCGCTCCTTCCGCGATAGTCGTTGGCAATATCGGATCCTGGGACAGTGTCATGGACCCTTGAAACTGCGGACACGCTCTGCGTCCTCCGCTCAGCGTGCAATCGAATAGTCCGCCGGGCCGCATATCCGCGCTTCCAAGCAGACATGGGCCCGGCCTGACGTGTCGACCTGCCGGCTTGACCAGGGTCACCTCTGTCCCGCCGGAAAGCAGTTCAGTCAGCGCGTCGCGAGGAAGTCGATGATTGCCTTGCGTTCGTCAGCCTTGGCAAAACGCTGGGTCATGCGCGTTCCCTTCACCAGCCCACCCGGATTGGTGAGGAATATGTCGAGCTGGGCGGCATCCCAGGTGATGCCCGCGCCCTGCATGGCGGGCGAATAGCGGAAGCCTTCGACGCTTCCGGCCGCTCTGCCGATCACCCCTTGCAGATGCGGGCCGACGCCGTTGCGGGTGCTGTCGATCTGATGACAGGCACCGCAGCGCTGTTGGAACAGCTTCTGTCCGTCTGCCGCATCCTGGGCATGAGCCTGAAGTGCCAAGACAACGGTGGCGATCACTGCGGCGGCGATCTGCTGGATAAACCTCATCATCCCTGCTTCTCCTGGAATGTTGTCTTCGACAGCGGCAGGCTGCGCGGTCGTTCTGTGGCAAGGACGGCCACGGCATTGGCGATGGCGGGAGGTACGCCCGGCAGGCCGGGTTCACCAATACCGCCGATCGGCGCACCGCTTTCGATGATGCGGACATGCACTCTCGGCATGCGGTCCGGCGTCAGGATCGGATAACCGTCGTAGTTGCGCGCCTGGGGAAGACCATCGACATAGACGACCTCTTCCAGAAGTGCGGAGGAAACGCCGAGTGCAACGGCGGAGTTGACCTGATGCTCGATCACCCTCGGATTGACCACCGTGCCCGGATCGATGGCGACCCAGACGTCATGCACCACGACCTGACCATCCGAAAGCGAGACTTCCGCAATCGTCGCCACTTCGCTTCCGAAGGGAGAGGCCATGGCGACGCCGCGGGCGCGGCGTGTGCCATCCTCTGCGGCGAAGGGCCCGCGTTTCCAGCCACCGGAAAGCGCGGCCACAGCCTGCAGCAGCGTGAGATGGCGCGGGCTGTTTTGCAGGAGCGCAAGGCGGAGTTCATAGGGGTCCTTCGTGCCGGCATCCGCCATCTCATCGAAGAAGGTTTCCGAGAAGAAGTCGTTCATCGAATGACCGACCGAGCGCCAGAATCCGATGATGGCGGGATCGTCGACATGGATCTGGGCGATCCGCTTGTTGGGGATCGCGTAGACCTTGCCGGCAATGCCCTCGACGGCAGAACTGTCGACCTTGTCGGGCTGGCGGCCATACCAACGTCCCGTCGCACCTTCGCCCACCGCAACCGCTGAAAACGCCGTCGGATTGCCGTTCTGGTCGAGGCCTGCGCGGAAGCGAACCGCTGCCATCGGCCGCAGCGTGTCGCGCAGAAATTCCTCCTCGCGGCTCCAGACGAGCTTGATCGGACGCCCGACCGCCTTTGAAAGCAGGATGGCCTGCGGATAAGGATTGGCGCTCTGGTAAAGGAAGTGACGACCGAAAAAGCCACCCAGCATCGGCGAGTGGACGATGACCTTCTCAGGCGCGATGCCCGCCACCTTGGCCGCATCTGCCTGAAACATTTCCGGCGCCTGGTTCGGTATCCAGAGTTCGAGCGTACCGTCCTCGTTCCAGCGGGCCACCGCCGATGGCGGTTCCAACTGGCCATGGACGAGATGCGGCGCGTCATAGGTCGCTTCCACCACCTTGGCAGCCGATGAAAGCGCAGCGGCTGTATCCCCTTCTTCCTCGAAGGTTACGCCGTCGCCGTTGGTTGCCTTGAGCTTTTGCATGTGGTCGGCGCTGGAGAAACTGGCAGGCATGGCATGAGGCGTTCCTGCAGCCGCTTCCGTCCAGGTGACTTGCAGGGCCTCGACTGCCATGCGTGCGCGCCACCAACTGTCGGCGACCACGGCGACAGCACCGGGCAGCGTGTGCACCGAATGCACGCCGTTGCGCCCCTTCACCTCCGCCTCATTGGCGAGGCTGCCGGGCTCACCACCAAGCCTTGGACTGTGCTGGACGGCGGCAAAGAGCATGCCCTCGACCTTGGTATCGATCGCATACTGGGCCTTGCCCGTCGACTTCGCCCGGATATCCAGACGTTCGACCGGTTTTCCGATCCAGCGAAAGTCCTTGGGCGCGCGGAGCGTGATGGTTTCCGGAACCGAAAGCAGCGCCGCAGCCTCTGCGATCTCGCCATAAGCAAGGCTACGGCCGGACGCTCCATGCAGCACACGACCCGGCTCGGTCGAAAGCTCTGCAACCGGTGCCGACAGTCTCTCGGCGGCAGCCTGCAGCAGCATGGCACGCGCCGACGCACCGAGCTTGCGCATGAGGTCATAGCTTGAGCGAACCGAAAAACTGCCGCCGGTGAAGCGGAAACCGCCGATCAGGCCATAGTCCGGACCGGGCGGTGCCGCCTCGACCACGAAATTGGCGGGGTCGACATCGAGTTCTTCGCCAACGATCTGTGCCATGGCGGTGAAGATGCCCTGACCACCCTCGATGAAGGCGCTCCGGAAAAACACCGTGCTATCGGGGCGGATCTCGATGAAGGCGGGGACGCGGGTTCCCGGAGCCGCTGCTGCAGTGGCGGCTTGAGCGAGCGCCGGGCGGATCGCGCCGGGGAGGGTCACGCCGAGAACAAGTGCGCCGGCCACCGAGCCGAGGAACCCACGGCGCGAGACCTTGAACGGTGTGTCATGGCTCGTGGCATTGCCGGCAGCGTCAATATGGACCTGGTTCATGGTGATCCTCCCGATCAAGCCTGCGCCGCTTCGCGCACGGCAGCAGCGATGGCGTTATAGGTTCCACAACGACAGAGATTGACCATGGCGGCGGCAATGTCGTCGTCCGTCGGCTGGGGCGTCTCTTTGAGCAGTGCGGTCGCGGCCATGACCTGGCCGGACTGACAGTAACCGCATTGCGGCACCTGATTTGCGACCCAAGCCTCGACCACCTTCTGGCCAACCGGATCATTGGTGATCGCCTCGATCGTGGTAATTTGCGTGCCCACCAGCGCGTCGACCGTCATGACGCAGGAGCGGGTCGGCTGCCCATCGACGAGAACCGTGCAGGCGCCGCATTGCGCAACGCCGCAGCCATACTTGGTTCCGGTCATTCCCAGCGTATCGCGAAGCACCCAGAGCAAAGGCGTATCAGCTTCGATATCGACAACGTGCTGTCTTCCGTTGATGTTGAGTTCCATGCTGTCGTCCTTCGATCGGTTCCTGGGGGCGTGGGGACAGTGCAGGACTGATCCATGACACAGCCTATCAAGTACTTTTGATATGCATTAGTGGTCTGCAATCGCTTAGATTTATCGACCTGCGCCATAAATGGCTGTCGACATGCGGAGTGACGAATGCCCAGGGAAGATTTCAACGACTTGCTCTGGTTTCTGGCGGTTGCCGAAGACCGCAGCTTCACCAAGGCGGCGGCAAAGCTTGGGATTACGCAGTCGACGCTCAGCCACACCATCAAACGGCTGGAAAATCGCTTGGGATTGCGCCTTTTTACGCGCACCACGCGAAGCGTCTCACTGACAGAAGCCGGCGACAGGCTGTTCTACGCGCTGCTGCCGAGCATCAAGGAAATCCGAGATCAGCTCGAGGCGCTTTCGGATCTTCGCGACAAGCCTTCGGGCACTGTCCGGATTACCTTGTCTGACCACGCCCTGGAAACGGTCGCCTGGCCCAAGCTCGAACCCGTTCTCAAAGCCTATCCGGAAATCCGCGTCGAACTCAGTCGAGACAACGGCTTGCGCAATATCGTCGAGGACGGTTTCGATGCAGGTGTCCGCTTGGGCGAGAGTATCGAGAAGGATATGATCGCTGTCCGTATCGGTCCGGACTGGCGGATGCTGGTGGTCGCTTCGGCGCAATATCTTGCGGACAAGTCGGTGCCGCAGCACCCGCAGGATCTACTTTCGCATAATTGTATCAACATGCGTCAGGCAACCGCGGGCGGTCTCTACGCATGGGAGTTCGAGAAATCCGCGCAGGAGATCAGGGTTCGCGTTGCCGGTCAGCTGACATTCAATAGCTCATATCCGATGGTCCAGGCAGCAGTGAAGGGCCTCGGGATCGCCTATGTGCCTGAAGATCTCGTCGGCACTCAACTCGCTTCCGGGGAACTGGTAACCCTTCTGGAAGATTGGACGCCAGCTTTTCCTGGCTACTATCTATACTATCCGAGCCGTCACCAGAATTCTCCAGCCTTTCGCATCGTCGTCGAGGCGCTCCGTCAGCGGTAAGCCATCCCGAATGACTTTCGGCGAAAGCAATCCTCGACGCAGTGCCAGTTCGTTGTCAATAGCCTTCCGAGGAGCTGGATCCGCAACGGCATTCACAGGGTGTGCTGTCCCAGACCATTGCACTGGAAAGCCTTCCCTGCCTGCCGAATGTTCCTGTAAGGACCGCATGATGCCTGAAGTTTTGCCCGGTGGTGAGCTCGATGCCTTTCTCGTACGTCGCATTGCAGCGCTGACGAAGCAGGACGAGGCGTCCATCGGCCTTGAGACCTTTCTCGAGGATTGGGGCTTGCAGTCCATCGATGCGGTGCTGTGATGCGGTGAGGTGGAGGACGCATTTCAGGTGGAGCTCGACCCGGGGCTGATCTTCGACCACGAGGACGTCGGCAGTTTTGCTGCGGCGGTGCCTGGTTCTCACCGCTCTCCGACGCCCTGGCCCTTGTTCTGGATGGGGAAGGGGATGTTGGAACCGTCTTGGCCTATGTGATTGAGGATCGATTGCTGAAACGCCGTTGGCGGTTTTGGGGGCCAGGCAGTTTGAACGCCTTCTATGGCTGACTGACCTTTCGTTGCGATGCGGCTTGACGTGCACACGCCTTCAGAGGACGGCGCTATTGCGTACTGAGCGCGTTTCTCCAGGTGCATATTCGTCTGACGCCGCCAACCGAGTTGCGTCTGATCGAATAGGCGTGCCTGTCGGGGAAGATGTTCTTCTGAATGTCTCGGACGATTGCCCTGACGTCGCCCGCAGGCGCTACCAGATCGGTGAACCAGAGGTTCGAGCCTGAATTCCATGCACTGGCAGGCGGGTTGATCCCCTCGTCGTGCAGGGCGCGATGATGCTGCTCATCGACCAGGGCCCAGGTAACGAACGCGGCCGGCCGGCCCCTGCTGTCGAGATAGACCTTGAACTGGTGCGCATCCAGCGGCGGAATAAGGTAACTGCCCAACTGTTCGACGCTATAATGGCGATAGTGAGAATCGAGAGAGATCGCGGTCATCATTCCGAAAATCTCGAAAAAGCCGTACACGCGCCCCTCTGGCGCCCCTTCGACCAACCTCATTCCATGCTCCAATGTCTATTGCCGGTGTCGCGGCGCCGCACCGGGCAGAGGCGCGTCGGCATCGCACGCAAACACGAAGAATTGCGTTTTGCCTGGAACTTTAGGGCGCCCCTCGGCTTTATCCAGCATGATGCATATCAAATATGCATCATATCGATGACCTAACTGGAATTACGCTCGCATTTTTGAAGAGGAGAATTCGAATGGGAAGCGGAAACTCAAGTGGTGGTGGCGATAACGTCAACCAGAGAGACAAGACCGGCCGGCTTGGCAACAACCGCGACGGCATGACCGATACGGGGAGAAGCGCCAGAGACCGCGATCCCGACGGCAATTTTGGTTTCAATGATCACACGTGGAGTTCGTTGAACGGCAATGGCTGCAGCAGTTGCCACTCAAGCGATCCGGGGCAGTTCTCGCAAGGCGGTTATAGCCGCTTTGACGGAGGAAGATAATTCTCATCTTGACCAGTTTTGGTGCCCGGGCGGCGGTTTTCGCCCGGACGCTTTTCAGGAGGTGGGATTATCGCCATACAAAAAACGATCCTCGCAATATCTGCTGTCATCGGTGCGGTGTTTGTGGCCGTAGCGGCTGTGCATCTTTCGTCGGTCAGATCCAGTTACAACCGTTTCGTCGATCGCGCCCTTTTCGAGAATGGCGTGCAGATCAACATGATCACCAGCAGCGCATTTTCGCGCGAGGAGGCGCCGCAGGTCATCCGCGTTGGCATTAACGGGGATGCATCTGCAGAGAGCAAAACCCTTGTACGGTCGGCTTATGGCTTTCTTGGCGATCTCAGCGGCCGCACAGTGGACCTGACAGAAGACGCCGGAAATATGTTCGGGCAAGACCGGTTTGTCTATGTGGCCTCGCCCTCGAGGACGCTCGACAGCGGCGTCATTGATTTCGTCAGCAAATTGCAGGGCACCGTCCGCCAGGTCTATCCCAATGAACGCGCGGAAGCCTTCTGGGCTTATCTGTCTGCCACCCTGCGCAATTTCAATGGAACACCGTTTTTCTTCAATTCCGAATTTGCCAAGATCGACTTCGATAACGTCATCCGGAACGGTGCGGCGTACCGGCTTGCCGATACGAAAATCGAGCGCTCCGTCGTTTATGTAAACACGCCGTTTCTCCAAGGCCTGTCCGCGCCTCAAAACCAGCGTTTCACCAACTCCGTGACGCTCCAGGAGATCTTCCAGGAGTACAATCTTGCGTCCGACGTCAACGATCCGGAATTCAAGCTGAAGACCATCCTCTATGATCATGACGAAGCGCTGGGAAACCTGACCGGCGCTGCAAGGCGTGACGAATTGCAGAAGAACGCCGCAAGCGGACTATGTCCGTTCGACGTCATGCTGACCAGTCAGATCGGCCAAAGTGGCGGCAGCAATCCTGCCCCGGTCGGCCTCTTCGGGTTCCTGAAACTGCAGATGTCGGCCTACTACCACCGCTGGGGCAGCAACGACGATCTGTTTGACGAACGCTGCTGGTAACTTCGCCTTGCTGCCAATGGCAGGCAACCCGGGAGGCCGAAATGATCGATTTCACCGCTGCGCTCATCACGCTGTCGTTGTACATCCTGATCTGGGAAAAGCTGCCCTACTGGGGCACCTGGTTCAACACGCTTCTCGACAGAAGCCCGCGCTGGCTCCAGACGCTGTATGGACAATGGCGATGCGCTTTCTGCGCTGCGTTCTGGATTGCCCTCCTCCTGCATCTGCTCCCCGGCCTGTCGACGCTCACCGGTTTGCAGGCGACCACAGCGGATGCGGTATGGCCGGTCCACGTCCTGATGATCTTCCTCGACAGCCTCAGTTGCGCCACCCTGGTCTATATCGGCAACCTGTTTATCAGTGCCATCCTTGCCGCTACCCCGCGTGGCCATGAACTGCGGATCGATTACGCGCGGAAGGTTTCCCCTCGAACGTCCGGCGATGATGCCTGGCTGCCGCCAGGGCATCCGTCGGCGGCGGCGTCCGGGGCCTGAGCATGCAGCACGCCCAGTCCCACACCAAGGCCGAGGTGCCGCTGAAATGGTTTGCCGATGCGATATGGAATTATCGCTCGATCTATGCCGAACTGCTGGGACTGGCGATATGCCTGAGGCTGATCGCGCTCGTCGAACCCTTTATCTTCCAGGTGATCATCGACCGTGTTCTGCCCTTTCAGCGCGAGACGACGCTGACCGTCGTACTTTTGATCTTCACCGCTGTCAGCCTTTTCCAGGTCGGATTTCAGATGCTCTCGGCCTATCTGGGGATTATCGGGTCCAACCGCGTGACGCAGGAGCTTGGAAGCCGGATTTTTCGGCATCTGTTCAGCCTTCCCTAT
This sequence comes from Neorhizobium sp. PAMB6630, assembly GCF_058242775.1. Lineage (NCBI taxonomy): Bacteria > Pseudomonadati > Pseudomonadota > Alphaproteobacteria > Hyphomicrobiales > Rhizobiaceae > Neorhizobium > Neorhizobium sp. PAMB6630. Next base: position 1,305,255 of record NZ_JBZAYV010000002.1, on the reverse strand, counting down.
TCCTACTTCCGGAAATGGAACATCGGCGAAACGCTCTCCCGTCTGTCGGAGACCGATACGATCCGGAACTTTCTGATTGCGGCAACGGCCGGCGTCTTTCTCGACGTTCTGTTCGTCGCGATCTATCTGGCCGTGCTTTTCTCCCTCTCCGCGCCACTGACCTGGCTCATCATCGCAGCACTGCCTATTCAGGCCGCCGTTTATTTCGTCTTCGGACCGTTTCTACGACGGCATCTACGGGCCCGCTTCGATGCCTCCGCCCATCACCAGTCGAAGATGGTCGAGTCACTGACGGGTATTGCAACCGTGAAGTCGCTCGGCGCCGAAAGGCAGGCAATCGACCAGTTGAACACTACATTGAGCCGGCTGCTGGCGACGGGGTTGAATGCCGGCAAGATCGACATCTATTCGGCGCAGCTGAATTTCGTCGTCAACCGCGGCCTGACGATCCTCGTTTTGCTGATCGGGTCCAAGCTGGTATTTGCCGGAAGTCTCACGCTCGGTCAGCTGGTGGCCTTCTACCTGATATCAGATAAGGTTCTGGGTCCAATTGCCACCTTTTCCGAACTGTGGGAGCGCTGGCAGAATGCGCGGGTGTCCCGCCAGCGACTGGCAGACGTCCTCAACGCGCCGACGGAGCCGTTCGACACCCTGCCGAGGCTGCCCGACACGGTGGAACCGAGCCTGACCCTGTCCTCGGTTTCCTTCAGCTATGTGGACGGCGTGCCGGTTCTCAGCGACTTCGCGTTCCATGCCGAAGGCCGCAGCCTGAACCTCGTTGTCGGCCCGTCCGGGACGGGAAAATCGACATTCGGCCGCCTTGCCGCCGGTCTCGAAATACCCTCTTCCGGCAGCGTCACCATCGGCGGCCTTAACCTTCGGGATCATGACCCCCACGACGTCCGGTCCAAGATCGCCTATGTCCCGCAAGAGGCCTATCTTTTCGAGGGCTCGATCCTCAGCAACTTGCGGATGGCGTCAGATGATGTCAGCGACGACGAGATCAGGGCCGCCCTTAAATCCGCCGCCGCGCAAGAGCTTGTGGATTCGCTCCCCAAGGGCATTCACACCGAAGTGGGTGAACGGGGAAGCGCCCTGTCCGGCGGCCAGCGGCAGCGACTGGCGATTGCGAGAAGTATTCTCACCCGGCCGAAAGTTCTCATCCTGGATGAGCCGACCAGTGCCGTCGACAACGATACACAGGCACGGCTGGCAAGGGAGTTCGCCGCGCTCAGTGCAAGCGTCACCATCATCATCATAACCCACAGGCCGCAGGCATTTCCCAATCCCAGCCAGATCATCGAGTTCCAGTGAGATGCGAACCAACCCAATCCAGCCAACGGTCTCGCCCACCATACACATTACGGTTCTTTTGCTGATCGCGGCCTTTGTCACGGCCATTGTGCTTGCCTTCGTCCTGAAAATCGAGATTACCGCCAGAGGCAAAGGCCGGATCGTTCCGTTGACACGGGTCCAGCAGATCCAGCCGGATACGCCCGGCAAGGTCGTCGCCATCCATGTCAAGAATGGCGATCGCGTTGCCGCCAACACCGTCCTGATCGAATTCGATGCGACCCAGGCGGCCGCGCAACTGGCGATGCTTTCCCGCGAGATGAGGCATCTGGAGATCGAACGCTTCCGTCTCAAGGCGCTGACGGGTTTCATCGACAGATTGGCAGCGGATGACAATGCGGATGCCGGCGCGGCGCTTAGCGAATTCACCGGCGACAATGCCTCAACCCGCGAACCCAGCTATTTCGAGGAACAAAAAAAGCTGCTGGCGGCCGAGGTCGGAGAGTTGAAAGACAAGATCCGGCAGCAGTTTTCGAAGCGGGACGAAAATCTCAAGAGCCAAGCTGTGAGCCGGGCGAACCTGGCGCAAATCGAGGCGTCGTTGCCGATCAGGCAGGAACGCCTCAATACGTCGGAGCAGCTGCGGCAGCAGGGGGCCGCAAGCGGAACCTCCTATCTCAACTACCTCGAGGAGTTCGTCAGCCTGGAGAAGCAGATCGCCGTCCGCCGCAGCGAACTGGAGGAAAAGGCCTCCCATCTCGCCCGTCTTTCTTCGGAAAGAAGCGAGTTGCTATCGAGCGCCTTGAGCCGCAGCAGACAACGGCTTGCGGAGATCGAGAGCCGGATGCTGGCAGCGACCGAAGAGCTTCGGGTTGCCAACCTGAACTTTAAGAACAAGACGCTCGTCGCCCCGGTCGATGGCATCGTCGACGGCCTTAATGTCCATACGATTGGCGGGGTTTCCGATACCGGCGATGAATTGATGCGCATCGTCCCCCATGCGGCCGGCCTCGAAGTCGAGGCAGTCTTTGCCAATGAGGATATCGGATTTTTGCAGATAGGGCAGGATGCCAAGCTGAACCTTGCCGCTTTTCCGGCGGAACGCTTCGGCTTTTTGTCCGGCAAGGTGACCTATGTCTCCGCTGATGCAGTGCGCCAGGCGGACGACACATGGGGTTATATCGTCAAGGTCAGTCTGGACCGGAACGTTCTCGATGTCGCAGGTTCGCAGTATCTTCTTCAACCGGGCATGACCGCGTCCATCGACGTTGTCACCGGAGAGCGACCCTTGATCGGATATTTCTTCGCGCCGATCGTCGAGTCCGTTCAGGGCAGTCTCGGCGAGCGTTAGCCATCAACGACCTGTGTCGATTTCCCGCAGCATTTCACGCCCGCGCCCGGATTAATGACATCGTAGAAGCGTTTATCGTGTGCCCGCCATTCTACGCAGCAGCACGTCAGACAGAGCTATGCCTTATCTGGTCAGCCGGCGGCTCGGGGCACATCCTCGGGGGGCGACGGCACGGTGCTGTCTATAGAGGACTGATCTTCGTCACGAAGCGCAGACCGCTTCTACTCGCCGTCGGCCATAACGTTATAGCGATAGGGGCGATATCCGGCTGTCGGTGTGGAATTGCGTTGATAGGCCGCAAGGTGGGGAATAAGGGCATGGACCGCATCCCAGGCCTGCTGCTCGCCCTGCGTCTCCGGTTGTTCCAGCCGTTCGCCGATTTCACCGAGCACCGCCTCACGGTCTATCGTGATGACTCTGCCGTCATCAACGACCAGGCGGCCGGCGACGAATACCTGCGTGATCGCATGGCGTCCGCCGCGATGCAGCACGCTCTCCGCCACCGGCGTCCGGGAGTTCACATGCGGTCGTCCAATTTTGCGGCGATCCATCAGCACGATATCGGCCTGCTGGCCCGGTTCCAGCCGGCCCGTAAATCCGCCGAAGCCGACGGATTGGGCGCCGTGTTCCGTCGCCATCTGCAGCACGGCGGCCGCATCGGGTCGATCGTTCCACAGGCCTGTTTCCCGGTGAAGCGCCCAGACCAGCTTCATTTCCAGCGTCATGTCGCGATCGTCGGCGATGTTGGACTGGTCTATGCCAAGGGCGACCGGAATGCCGCGGCGACGCATTTCGTTGACGGGGGCGATGCCGCTGCCGAGCCTGAGGCCGGATGAGGCGTTGTGGCATATGCGGCAGCCGCAATCGGCGACGATATCGAGATCCTCGCGGCTCATCCAGTTGCCGTGTCCGAGCGTGACGTTGGGCCCGAGGCATTCAAGCGCCTTCAAATGCTGAATAGCACTATGGCCAAACCTGGTGTGGGAGAAATGCGATTGGCGCTCGGTCTCCAGAAGATGCATATGGACCTGCGCGTCGGTTTCGCGGGCCGTCGCGAAAATCGTCTGCAGGCATTCATCCGTACACCAGTGCAGATTGGCAGGGGCGAGATTGATGCGAACATGATCCGGCCGGGCATCGAGCCAGTGTTCCCTGAGCGCACGGTAAAATGTCATCAGGTCTGCAATCGGGATGTTCGACGCCTCGAGTTTCGGCGCAATCCAGGTACGCAGCCCCTCCGGGAGGCTGGCCAGGAACGTGGCATCGTCGTCATAGGTCAGAATGTTGCGGTCGCGGATCATGAAGGAAAAGCCGGCCCGCATGCCGATCTCGCCATAGGCCTCCAATGTGGCGTTTGCCGTCGCCATCCAGTTTTCCGGGGCGCCGACCATTCCGCTGTTGATATGCTGCACCGTCGTCGTTCCGCTTTCCAGCATCTCGATGGCGGAGTAGAGCGTATCGAGCCGGACATCGATCTGGCGCATCGCCCGGAATTGCGGCAGCCATAATTCCAGCGGAGCAAAGGGTACGCCCTGCATCAGGGGTGTAATTCCGAAATGATGATGGCTGTTGACCAGACCCGGCATGGCGATCATGTCGCAAGATCCAAAACGGGGCAGATGATCGTTGCCATAACCAACAGCAGTAAGAGGGCCAATCTGCGCAATCATGCCGGACGCGACACGGATGCCCACATCGTGACGCATGGACATGCTACCGTCGGGCAAAACGCCGCACAAAACGGTTCCGGCTTCAATGATGCAATCGGCAGGCGTTTGCTCTTTGAGGCTCATTTCGTGTAGTCTCCGATCAGGCCGAGGCGGCGGGCGACCACGACCCGATAGAGCGGATCGCCATAAATTTTCATTTCTTCGCAGGCGGAAAACGCAAGGCTGATATCGTGTTCGTCGTAGCTTTGCGCGGCGATCGCATGAATCTCTCGCCAATCGGGCACCTCTATGTGGCGCCAGCGATCGACGGCTTTTCTGTCCGGCATGTCGGGAAATCCAAGCTCGCCCATCAGCGCGGCGATCCCTTGCCAGAACACCCGTAACATCCGATGCAGGGTTGCCTCATCGCAATGCGGTTGAAGCAGACGGATCCAGTGTAGCCCCGTGATGATATGCAATGCGGCGAAATGCTGGGTTGCCGCAAAGATGACGAGCGCGGTTGCCGCCATTTTTTCCATCGTGTCCGGCCCAATGTCCAGCCAATCGACGACGGGCGCAAATTCGGGCACGTTGCCGGCGTCGCGCATGTTCTGCCAGAGAAGATCGTGAAGTTTCAGGCCATGCAGCGGCTGGATAGCCGCAGTCATGGCCAGGACTTCCGCCGGGTCGTTCGTGATCGGTGACGCACCCTGCGGCTGCGGAAGCTGCAGATAGGTGGCCGCCCAGTAGGAGAGCGCAATGGCGATATCGGTCTCGTCGGCGCGAAGCACACCATAGGCTGTTCGCATCAGCGCGTGAAAGGCGCTGGCGGCGATGCCGCCTGCCAGATGCGGCAGATAACGTTCCAGGGCTGCATGGTGCCCAAGCCGCGCCACCTCGCCGGCAAAGAACAGGCGCAGGTCCGGCTCGCCCTCGCGCTTGCCGATGGCGGATTTCCAGTTCCTTTCATCGAGCAGCTCTTGCGGCTGGGCGAAGGGCAGGAGCCGCTTTGCGTCCCGGTAGTGATGGAAAAACCGCCGGAGCTGCACCGGCGCACCGCCGATCCGGTGCAGAGCAACGAGGACCATCGGCGCATGGTTGGCGAATGTGTGCGAAAATTCGGATCCCCATTCCGGCATGCCTGCCAAAAGGGTGTTCAGTTCGTCCGAAGTGCTTTCGTTTGGAACCATGGATCTCAACTCCTCCTTCAAACCGGAATGCCCGCAGGCTTTCACGCGCTTGCTTGCCAGGCATCCAGGTGAACAGCCTCGGCTTCCGCCTCAATCAAGGGACCGATGACCTCGATCTTTTTTTGGCCGGCCGCAAAAACATCGCGGCATGGCAGGTCCATGGTCGGGTTGTCCGGGTGGTCGCCGGTCATGACCTTCAGCCGATGTTCGGAAAGGCCATAAACGACCCGGCCGATGCCAACCCAGTAAATGGCGCCAGCGCACATGGCGCAGGGTTCTGCCGAACTATACAGGGTGCATTCGGCCAGAAACGGCTCCCGGTAGAGCTTTGAGGCGCGCGTCGCCAACAGGCGTTCGGCATGGGCCGTCGCATCGAGATCGGGAAAATATCCGTTTTCTTCCTCGAGAAGAATTTCACCGTCGGGACCGGCCAACAGCGCGCCGAAGGGCATATTGCCGTGCGCTTTTGCCCGATGGGCAATTTCGAACGTCAATCTGAGGAGATTTTCGTGATCAAGGCTCATGTTCGTTATCCTCTCCGGTGTTGGATCGGCTGTCTTTTCCATCGGCTTGCCGCATCATGGGCAAGTGCAGAGTGGAGCTGTCGCCATCGCCTGAGCGGAGCACCAAGGTCGTGACCAGTCGATCCGTCACACTTGCATCCTCTGGACGCACGCCGGTGCCCGGATTGACGGGAAAAGCCGGGAAGGACGCCGCTTGGATAGACAGACGCAGGCAATGGCCTGCCGGCACCGTGACATGGATGGGCCGCAATGTGACGGAGATCGGTGATCCTGTCTCGCCCGCCTGCACGGTTTTATGTCCCGACGTCACGCTGATCGCGGCACCATCCGGGGTAACGACACTCAAGGTGCAATCCAGATCAAAACTCGGCCTGTCGGCGGTAATCGAGAGGGTTACTCTGGCGGCTCCTGCCAAAAGCAGCGCTCGGTCGAGCGGATTGCAGGTATAGACCAGCACATCGCCCCTGTCGTCCACTGCCGCCCTGTCGGCGAAATCTGATGGCGTCCCGAGATGCAAGCCGACGCTCGGGGCTGGCCGCCAGGGATCGTGGACGAGATAGTCCGCGCTCGCAGGTCCCGGCGTCTCGGAAAGCATGCCATCGACACTCGTTGCCGCCGCCCTGCCAGCTGATGAGAGATGAAACACCCGCGCCTCGGCTGTCGGCAGCCTTTCGAACCCGACCCATGCCTTTTTGACAACATCGTAGAGCCGGACCGTCGGATAAGGATTTTCACGGCCTTTGAGCGCCTCGTCAAAGAATGCGAGGATCTCGCGATCGATACCGTCTGCCGCGTCTGGTCCGGCGTCCAGCGCTCCGACCCGTCGTCCCCACGGAATGTGCGACCACGGACCCACGGAAAGCCGCTGCAGGCCGCTGCCGCCGGAAAATGCCTCGAAGGCGGCGAACGTGCCCTCGAGCATGATGTCGTTCCATCCCCCGATATGCAGGACGGGAATATTGAGGTCCACGCCCTCAAGCTGCGAATGCGGAGAGCGTGCCTGCCAATAGGAGGGATCGTCAGCCAGCCATTCATGATAATGCGTATAGCGCGCCGCTTGCTCCAGCACCTCCGGCCGGGCCGGCACCGGGCCGAAATGCAAAGAAGGCAAAGCCGCCAGCAACCTATGGGCGACATCGAGATCGCCGGCCCGCCGGGCATTTTCGACGGCCATCTGGCACGCCCAGAATTGATTGGACTGAAGACGGAACCCGTTGCCTTCAAAGGCCCAGTGTTTGCGCACATCGAAAGCCGCCATGGCGATCGCCATCGCATCCGGCATTTTCCCGCCGGATTTTTGCGCGCCGGCAAGAGCCAGGAACTGGTTCATGCCATGGTAGCTGAAGCCGTAGCTCGCCACCTTGCCATTGCCGCCGTCAAGGTCGGCCGCCAGCGACAGCGTCTCAGCGCCATCTGCGACATCGTCCTCCAGAACTCTGAAGATCCCTTCCGAATCCCCACGGCCGCGAACATCCTGCACCAGAACGACATAACCTTGGGCCGCATACCATGCGGGGTGGGCCAGAACGACCGTCGAGGCAACTTTTCGCCCGTAGGGCAGACGCATGACGAGAACGGGATAGTGCTCCGGGCCGACGGGGCGATAGACGTCTGCTGTCAGATGCACGCCGTCCGTCATGCGCATCCGAAGCGTTTCGATGTCGCGAAGTGGCAGCATGATTACCTCGTGACCGAAAAGCGGGTTTCAGAGGTGAACCTCGTCATGTCGAAATTGCGCGTTGCCTCAATCAGGCGCAGCAACCCGGTTGCTGCCCGATCCAGAACCAGGGCGCCTTTGGTGGCATCGGCATTGGCGGCATTGCCGCTGACGCCTGAGGGATGAAGATCCTGCGCCTGCCAGCCGAAACCGACCGCACCTTCCGCCGTCAACGGGCTACCGGAATTTTCGATCTCGACGGTCAGCGGCACGAAATCCTCGGCCTTGTCCATGGCGACCAGTTCAGGTGCAATGGCCAGCATCATGCTGGTTTCGATATCGCCGCCGTGAATACCTTGGGTGATTTCCGTCGCAGAAAACAGATCGTCGACAGGTGCAATCCTGAACCAGGAACACGCAACGGCCAACATGTCGAGTTCGACGCGAATATCGCGGCACGTCATCTCCATGAGGGAGATCTGCCCGCCATGTGAATTGAACAGGATCATCTTTCGCACACCAGCGCGCTTGACGCTTCTGGCGATGTCGAGCCAGACGAGGCGAAGAGTTTGCGCCGAGATGGTGAGTGTCCCCGGAAAGGCGAGGTGCTCATCCGATTTACCGACACCGAATGCCGGCAGGATGAGGACGTCAGCGTTTGCCTCCAGCAACGGCACCATTCGCTCGATGATGGCAGCGTTGATGGCGGCATCGACCTGTACGGGGAGATGGGGGCCGTGCTGCTCGACTGCCGCAATCGGCAGGATCACGACAGTCTCGCTCAGGTCACGGGATGCAAATTCGGCGGTCGAATAATCGGCCCAGTAGAAAGAGTGTGTCATGTGCCGCTCCTGACGGCCGGCATGTCTGTCTCGGGCGTGCTTTCCGATTGCCTGTTGGCCTCGGCGATCGCGCTCTCGAAATCATCCGGAATAGGCAGATCCGGTGACATGTAGGATTCAAGTTCCGGCACGATATCCGCTTCCCGATCGAGCAGAAGCCGGCGCAGGACACCACGCACGAGCCGTGGAACGGCATGCTTGTGCCCGCTAATCGAGGTGGAGTGCGGACCATGACTGACGAAACTGCTGCTGTTGAAAGCAAACACCCGGCTGACCCATGTCTCATCCGGATGTTTGGGGATGAAACCGTAGAATCCATCGAGATAAGGATACCGTGCAAGGCGGGCATCCGCAGTTCCATCCAGCGGCGTGTAACGCTCGCCCCAAAGCGCGATTTTGTCGGCTATGGTCTTCAGTTCAGGCCTGACGGCGAGATCGACATCCATGCCCGTCGCAAGAAGCAGGTGATCGAATTCCAGAATGCCGTCCGGTGTGGTGACATGGATCGCATCGGCCTTTTGCGAGACGTCCAGCCATGGCGTTGCGGGGCGGAGCCTGAACTTTTCAAAGCGCATCGCGGTCTCGAAACTGCGCACTGGCGGCGGCTGGTCGGCACTTCGGAAGAACCGGGCGATATCCCAGCGCGTGGTGTCGGAGAGGTCGGGATAATGCGTCATCATGCCGGGCGTTTCGATGGCACGATGGGGATTGGTGCGCGGCAGGCGCGCACGCCGGAAGCAGAGATCGACGGAGGCAGCACCGGCTTCCAGCGCCTTGATCGCATTGTCGAACGCAGAGGCGCCGTGGCCGAGCATGCCGACGCGCAATCCCTTCAACGCGCCGAAATCGACCGGACCATTCGTGTGATCGAATTTTTCCGGTGCAAGGGCTGCGGAAACCAGTGGCGGGACACGCCATGCGCCAGCGCCATCATATCCCGTAGCCAACACGACGGTTCGCGCCAAGGTTTTTTCGATTTTGCCGCCAATCATCATGGTAACGGCGATCAGGCCGCCTTCCGGGGCGACATCCAGCACCTCGCAATGATTGGTGATTGCGATGTCGAACACATCGGCATACCAGTCGAGATAGGCCTTCCAGTCCGTGCGCGGAATGCGAGACAGGTCTGCCCACGCCTGGCGCCCGTAGCGGGTTTCGTACCAACGGCGAACGGAGAGGTTGACGATATTGAACTCGCTGCCGACCGTTGTCTTCGGGGTGCGCAACTCCTCCATGCGGGCGAATGTCAGCCATGGCCCTTCTTCACCCGCTGCACCACGATCGAGCACGCGGATATGGCCCAGCCCGTCCCATTTCAAGGCCGCAGCAATCGTCACGCCGGACTGACCACCACCGACAATGATGACATCGGCAATCTCAGCCGCGTCGGGTCTCTGCAGAACGCTCAGCCAGGGTGCGCTGGGGTAGCCAAGCGCTGCAAGATCGCCAAGTGCCTCCTGCTTCAGGTCGTTTAGCGTCATGCGCGGTGCTTCCAGTGGGGCAATCATCATCGGTCATCTCGTCCATGGGCCAACCGTCCGCGCAGGCGGCGTCGGCGATTGAATTCGGTCAGTGCCACGATGAGGGCCGTCAAGACGAGAACGGCAACCTGCATGGCATTCAGGTCTGGCTTCAGCTCGCGCCGGAATTCAGATGCGACGATGAGCGACAGCGGCTGCGTGCGACCGGCGAGGAACATCGAGACGGTCAGATCGGCCAGCGACAGGATGACCCCGATGGAATAGGCAGCACTGAGCGCCGTGCTCAGCTGTGGCAGCAGAACGCGCCGGAAACTCTGCCATGGGGTTGCGCCGAGGTCCCGTGCCGCTTCCTCAAGCCGCGGATCGAGCCGTATCATGACGGCCGCGATGATTGTGGTGGTGAACGGCACGGCGACCAAAGTCTGCGCCAGGATCAGCGCCGTTGCCCCACGCCCCAGTCCCACCCAGTTCATCAGCATGGCCTGCGCAATGGAAAGCACCGTCTTCGGCACCAGAAAGGGAACGAGGATCAGAACGGCAAATGCGACACGAAACTTCAGGCGCGGCGATGTCACGGCCAATGCCGCCATCAGTCCGATCAGCGCGCCGAGCACGCCGACGGGCTGAGCGATCAGAAAACTGGTGATGAAGCCGCTCAGAAACGCTTTGTTGCCGAAAAGGTCGGCGTACCAGGAGAGGGTAAAACCGCTCAACGGGAAGGCCATCGTACTTGCGGCGTTGAAGGAAAAGATCCCGAGAACGACGATCGGCAGATAGAAGAAACAGCCCGCCAGACCGAGCGTGAGGATGACCAGACGGCTCATCGCGCCCCCCGCCGAAAGACGGCCCGCGCACCATCAAACCGAAGTAGGACGCCCACGAACCCGGTGGCAAAGACGAGCAGAACGACAAGCAGGCTGAGCGAGAGTGCCGAGGCCAGCGGCCAATCGAAGGCGGTGCCGAACAGGTTGTCGATCATGGCCATCGGGGTCGCGCCCGACGTCCCGCCCAAAAGGCTTGGCGTCATCATGTCGCCGGCGGCAAGCGCAAAGACCGTAAAAACGCCGACGGCCAGACCAGGCGTGGTCAAAGGCAAAATGATCTTGAAGAACGCATCTATCGGGCGAGCGCCGAGATCACGCGCGGCTTCGATCAAACGTTTGTCGATCAGTTCCGCAGAGATCCAGATGGCCAGCACCATAAAGGGCAGATTGTTGTAGAGAAGCACGAGATGCGTGGTGAACGGTGAAAACAGCAGGAATTTCAATGGCTCCGAAATTGCTCCCAGCCATTTCAGAGTGGCGTTGACCAGGCCTTCGGAGCCCAGAACAACCCGCCAGGCGTAAATCCGGACAATCTCACCGGTATAGAGCGGTGTGAGAAGAACGATACTGCCGACACCCTTCCACAGAAGGGGAAGGCGCGTCATGGAGACGGCGATCGGGTATCCGATGATTGCTGCCAACACCGCCGTACCCGCGCCGGAAACGACCGCCTTGCCGATCAAAAAAGCGAAAACCGGGTTGGCGAACATCTGCACCCAGTTCTGCCCGGAAAAGGCCGGGACGAGCGTGAACGCATCGAGATCCACCTCGAAAACGCTGAAGACCGCAAGCAGGGCAAGCGGAAAAATACATCCCAGCATCAGAATGCACGCGACGGGGATAGCAAGTTGCCCCCGGTGAAAAGCCGGAGCCATCAGTCTATCCTTGTGATGAATGCGCGGTCCTGATCGATGACAAGCCCGACAGTCTCTCCAGATGTCAGAGGATTATCCGACATGAACCGCAAGATGACACCGTTGACCTCGGCCTCGACGAGGTAGCGGTCGCCTTTGAACACCACATGCCGGATTGTCGCCTTGAGACCGTGGGCACCTGTGCGCACATGTTCTGGCCGAATGGCAAGCACTGCCTTGTCGCCTTTGGATAGGCCCTCAACCGCAGGACATTGCACGATACCGATGGCCGTTTCTATCGAAGCCAGGCCGGCGGCTCCGCCATCGATGATGTCGCCGGGAATGAGCGTTGCTGCGCCAATGAAATCGGCAACGAAGGCGGTGGCCGGACGCGCATAGATCGTCAGCGGCGCAGCCTTTTGCACGATGCGCCCCTTGTTCATGACGACGACGATATCCGAGAGTGCAAAGGCCTCTTCCTGATCGTGCGTGACGTAGACGAAGGCGATGCCGAGGCGTCGCTGCAAGTCCTTCAGCTCGATCTGCAGGTGCCCGCGCATCTTCTTGTCCAACGCGGACAGAGGCTCGTCCAGCAGAAGCAGATGCGGCTCGGCAATGATGGCGCGGGCGACCGCGACCCGCTGCTGCTGGCCGCCTGAGAGTTGGTGTGGATAACGATCGCCGAATTCCGCCATATGCACGGCATCCAGGGCTCTTCTGACCCGCGCTGCCACATCGACATTGCTTTGGCGGCGCAGGGTCAGGGAGAACGCAACATTTCCGAATACGGTGAGATGTGGAAACAGTGCGTAGCTCTGAAACACGGTGTTGACGGGACGCCGCTCCGGCGGAACACCGGAAAGCGACCGTCCGTCCAGCACGATCGAACCCGCGTTTGGTGTTTCGAAGCCGGCTATCATGCGCAAAATCGTCGTCTTGCCGCATCCGGAAGGGCCGAGAAATGTCGTGAAGGCCCTTTCCGGAATGTCGAGATCGATGCCATCGACCACGCGCTGCCCACCATAGTTTTTGGTCAGCCCGCGAGCGGAAAGCAACAATCCCGATCCAGAGACATCTGGCGCCCTGTCAGGCGTATTCACCATGATCAGCTTGCCTTGACTTCATTCCAGATCTTCAGCCACTCGGAGTAATTTTCCGGTGCGACGGGCCACATGAACGACTTCATCACATCCATGTCGTCGACGAAGATCGCTTCCTGCTCTTCCTTTGACAGCGTGTCGCGGATGATCGGGGACGTCGTCGCATAATTGCCGATCTTGGCAACCTGTGTCGCGTATTCCGGGCCCAGCAGATAATTGATGAATTTGTAGCCGATCTCGCTTTTCTCAGCAGACAAAGTGGCCGGCATGGCAAAGCAGTCGCACCACCCCATGATGCCGGCCTTCGGTTTTGCCATGCCCATCGGCAGCTTGTCTTTCAGGACGTCGAACGGAACCCGCCATGAAAAGGCACAGGAGACCTCGCCGGTCGCAAACAGGTTGGTGAGGTCGCCGATCGTCTGCCAATAGGTGCGCAACAGCGGCTTTTGCGCAATCAATAGCTTTTTGGCCTCCGCCAGTTCCTTGGTCTCCATGACGAACACCTTGTCACGCGGCACCCCGGCAACCAGACCCGCAATGGCAACAGACTCCAGCGCATAGTCGCGCATGGCAAGCTGGCCCTTATATTTTGCGTTGAACAACGTCGTGTAGTCGGGCTCGCTCTCGAACTTGTCCTTGCGGTAGACGATGGGATTGAGGCCCCAGAGATAGGGGACCGCGAACTGCTTGCCTGATGCATCGAGAACCTTGGGGGTTGTCTTGAAAACATCGTACATCTTGGCGGCGTTGGGGATCTTGCTCATATCGAGTTGTTCGAGCAGCCCTGACTTGATGTAGCGCCAGCTTCCGTTCAGCGACGGGTTGATCATGTCCCAGTCAGACGCCGTGCCGGTTTTCAGTGCTGCGAACTGTGCATCTTCGCTGGAGAGATAGGAGAGCTTCACCTTGACGCCCGTCTGCGCTTCGAAGGCAGCGACATATTCCGGATGCCCGTTCGAATCCCAGGTTGCCCAAACCATCTCGGCAACCGCAGCCCTGGCGCTGCTTGACGAACCGAATATCCCTGCCGCCGTGCCAGCGGCCATTCCTGCAAGCACGTCACGTCGGCTAAATCCTGAACCTGCCATCATGCCCTCATCTGGTTGGGATTGAACAGCCAGCAGTGTGGTATGTTTGGGCGAGGATGCCTATAACGGAACTCCAATAGACTATATTGCGCTTTGTCAGTTTTGTGCGGATTGACGGCTTCAGGCGGCCTGAAGCGTCGCTCAATTGTAGACCGGCGCCTGGGGAACAAAACGTTCGATCGTTGCCGGTTTCTGATCATAAACGCGTATTGCGGCGGCCACTGACTTGATCATTTGCCGCAGCCAGATGTGGTCAGGAGACTGGTGCTTGCATTCGTGCCAGAGCATGTAAAACTGCATCTGACCAAGCTCGCGTGGGGCTTCCAGAATCTCGAGCGGAAATGACTGGGCAATCTGCTCGGCAAATATTCGACCGGTGGTGAAGACGAGATCCGATTGCGTCAGAACGTAAGGTGTGATGGCGTATTCAGGCACGGACACGGCGATACTGCGTTTGAGCCCAAGCTCTATTAATCGCCCGTCAATCGGGCTCAGTTGCGCGCGCTTGTCGGATGTCGGAGAAAGATGCTTTTCCTTCAGGAATGCGTCCATCGTGATCGGCCCATCATGACTGGCCAACCGGTGATCTGAGCGAACCACGCAGACGATGTCTGTCGTCAACAACGGCGACATCCGCAGATATTCGGGCGGATGCGGCCAATTGCCGATGACAGCATCGATGGATCCATCCGACAGTTGGCTGATCAGGTCCTCGTAGCTCGGCATGTGCGACGCATCGACGCCGACACTGGGCGCTCCTTGTGCAATTTTTCCGACGAGTTGCGGCAGAAAAACAGCTCCGAGGCAATTGTCGGCGACGATACGGAAGTTTCGCTTTGCGGTCGCCGGGACAAAGGTGGCATGGGGCGCAAGATGGGCGTCGATCTGACCGAGAATGTCGCGCAACGTCTCTTTCAGGGCAAGACCTCGCTCCGTTGGCACCAGCGCCCCTCCGGACCTCACCAGAAGCGGATCGTCCAGCAGTTCCCGCAGTCGTTTCAGCGTCAGGCTGACCGTTGGTTGGGCCTGCCCCAGAATGTCGGCGGTTTTCGAAACGCTGCATTCCGTCAGCAAGGTCAGGAGCGTGCGCATCAGACGCACATCCATCATCCCATTCGCCTGTCGCGTCATGATCGAGCTTTCCCCTTGTTGAACGATGCAACAAGCTTGAGAAGACGCATATTTCATGCCAGCTGAGTGGCAGTTATACCGTTATGCATGATCATTGCAGTCGAGACCGTCTAAAGCCAGCTGTCAGGCGGCTGATGGGCTCTGCTCTCCATGGCCATTGGCGGACAGTGCCCTTTATCGCAGCACTCAGGTGCGATCTTTTCGATGCTCCATGGGCTCTCAACGGTCCGATCCATGCCACCGCTTTGCTGACCTATGGGGAATAGAAACGGGTCAAGACTTTGTCGCCCAACGACATCGTCGTCCTCGACAACTTTGGTCGCCACACAGGCCAGGCCGCTTGTTTCGGGAGAGGCTTTTCAATCAGTGACCGGATTCGTCGGTTGTGGGCCCCCCGCAACCAAGTCCTGCATCGAATTGGCGTTGAGTGACGTCCCCAAATGAAAAGGAAGTGCGTTGGCGAGCGCCCTGTGCGGGGCCGGCAAGGCCGGTTCAGGCGGCCCACGGTAAACGCGCCACTTCTTTCTGCGGCTTTGCAGTCTGCAATCTCTGGCGCTGGATTAAGACATCGGCGATCATCGTCATGAGGGTGTGCCCGTCGCAGTCACGGAACGCCATTCGCACATCACATTCCCCATCCGATAATCGACCTAGTCGGGCGCATCATTTTAACTGGCGCGCGCACCACACCGTGTCACGGCATGAAGCCGCCGCCGTTTACCCAGAGTACCTGTCCGGTCATGAAACCGCTCGCAGGCGACAGCAGGAAATCGATCGGGCCGACGATATCCTCCGGCAGCGCCAGCCGCTTCATCGGCGTCATGGCGCGATAGGCCTCCAGCGGCACGATGGACGCCTCGTCCTCATCGGAACGTCCCGTGCCGCCGCGCAGGAAGGCCGTATCGACGAGACCGGGTGCCACGACATTAAAGCGGATGCGCGGTGCGTTTTCCACGGCAAAAGTCTTGGTCAGCGCGATCACGCCGGCCTTGGAGGCCGAATAGGCGCCGTAGCCCGGTCGGATATTCGAAGCCAGGCCCGAGGCGACATGGACCACCGCCCCGCCTTTTGCCATCAGCGGCAAGACTGCCTTTGCGGCAAGAAAGACACCGCGCAGATTGCCATGCGTGATTTCGTCGAAATAGTCTGCGTCGGTTTCTGCAAGAGGCTGCAGTTTGCTGTTGTAGCCTGCAAGATTGACGAAACCATCCATTTCACGCCACAGGCCAGCCAGCTCTAAAAATGCAGAGCCGACCGCTTTCTCGTCGCGGACGTCGATCGGGATTGATTTCACCCCGCCTGTCTGTGGGTGCCGGTCCAGCGAACCCGCAAGATCAAGCACGATGACGTCGTCGCCTCTGGCCTTCAGATGGGCGACGAGCGCGCGGCCGATGCCACCGGCACCGCCCAATATGGCGATGCGGCGACGCTTTTCAGTGTCGACCATCAGGCAACCTTTCCCGCATCAAGCGACCGGAAGAAGGCAACGATCTCCTCTTCGGAGACGACATCGGCGTATTTCGCGTTCATATCGAAGAGGTTCGCCTCGTGTGGTGCCGGATGCCGATCCCCGCAGGCCTCGCGCACCACGCTGGTGATGAAGCCATGCGACATGGAATCGACGCAGGATGCCCGTACACAGCCGCTGGTGGTGAGGCCCGTCAGCACGACATTGTCGATCCCCATTGCCGTGAGCGTCGAGGCAAGCGAGGTGCCGAAGAATGCTGAGGGATATTGTTTCGAGACGATGATCTCATCCTCGCGCGCAACCAGGCCCTTGGCGAAAGCCGCGGTTTTCTCGCCCTTTACGAAGGAGGCGAGGGGCTTTGCCTTTTCAAAAAAGCGCCCGCCGTTGAGGCCCCCCTTCTGATAGGTGACCTCGGTCAGGATCACCGGAATGCCCATTTCATGCGCCACGTCGCGGATCCGCAACGCCGAGGCCAGTGCCGCGTCCACACCGGCATAAAGCACGCAGTCGGGATCAAAATAGGCGTCTGCGAAGTCGATCAGGACAAGCGCTGGACGCTTTCCAAAACCGACCCGGTTGGCATAGGCGATTTTGTAGTTGTCATCGAGATCCTCGGTCATCGTCAGTCCCTCAGATTTCTGCAAAGCGGCGTTCGAATTCCCAGACATCCTCAAAGCCAAGCAGTTTGTTGAATTCTGAGAAGGAATAAAGGTCGATATCCGGCGAGGTGATGCCGTTGGCCTTGAGATCCTTGAAAGCCTTGTCGAGAGCGGCGCCGACGCTGAGGAAACCGAGTGCCGGGTGGATGGCAATGGCATAGCCGAGTTCCTTCAGTCGCGCCGCCGACAGAAGCGGGGTGCGCCCGCCATTGACCATATTGGCAAACAGTGGCGCCTGAATGCGCTCGGCAACCGTCTTCATTTCCGCCTCGCTTTCCGGCGATTCCACGAAAACGACATCGGCGCCAGCTTCCCGATAGGCATCGCCACGGCGGATAGCCTCGTCGAGGCCAAGGCCGGTGCGGGAATCGGTGCGGGCGATGATGAGGAAATCACGGCTTGAACGCGCGTCGCTCGCGACCTTGACCTTGCGGACCATATCCTCCAGCGGAATCACCCGGCGGTTTGGCGTGTGGCCGCATTTCTTGGGAAATTCCTGGTCCTCGATCTGGATTGCCGTCACGCCAGCGTCTTCATAACCGCGCACGGTATGGCGCACGTTGAGCAGGCCGCCATAACCGGTATCGGCATCGGCGATCACCGGGGTGCTGGTCATCTTCACGATCTGGCCAATCCGCTCGATCATGTCGCGATAGGTGGCAAGACCGGCATCGGGCAGGCCAAGATAGGAAGCGACCGTGCCGTAGCCTGTCACGTAGAGCGCCTTGAAGTCCTGGCGATCGGCAATCAGCGCCGAAATCAGATCGAAGACGCCGGGGGCGAGAATGAAGTCCTTGGCCTCAATGGCCTGCCTGAGACGGGGATCCGCCATGGTATTCCTTCCTATGTTTTCGTTTTTCGTTGATGTCGTTAATGCTGGGCCAGCAGCCTGCCATAGGTGTCGAAGCGGTCCTTGATGCCGCAGGCGCGCAGCATGGCCCAGAAGGTTGCCTGATTGGATGTGACGACCGGCACGCCATGGCGTTCCTCAAGCGCTGCAATCAGCGGCAGGGTGGGGAAATCCGTGCAAGTGATGAGAATGGCGTGGCTGCCGGGCACAAAACACCTGTTGACATGGGCTTCGATCGCCTCGAGCGGTGTCTCGGCGATGCGGACATAGTCTGCAGGTCCGCTCTCTCCGATACCAAGCCCGATCAGCCTCGCCACCTCGAAACCGTTTTCGACGAGGAATTCCGTTTCGTGATGGTTGAGCTTGTCGTGATAAGGCGTTGCGACCGAGAGGCGCGTCACGCCAAGCGTCTTCAGTGCGCGGATGATCGCAGCTGAGGTGGTGACGGCCTTGACCCCGGTGGTGCGGCTGAGGCCATCCGGCAGGCTATCGACCGGATTGATCATCGAGCCCGCCGTGCAGGCATAGGCGATTGCATCAACGCGCGCCTGTTTCAGCATTGCGAAAACGGCTTCAAGGTCGCGCATCAAACCGGCCTTGCCTTCTGCGCTGACGGTGTCGGCGTGCAGCGGCATGCGATGGGTATGGAAGGTGACGCCCGCTGGCATCATCCGCTGCCATTCGGCCTCGTTCACCGTGTTTGTCGGCGGTGTGATCAGACCAAGCTTGGCGCGGCTTGAGTAGACGGATCTATGGCGTTCTGACATGCAATCTCCAAAAGGTAGGTATGTTTGAATATATTTACTGAGATTTGTCCATACATCCAAAGGCGCTGATTTCGATCTTCCCCACCGCGTTGCTTCGCGACCGGTGTTACCCCGGCGAGAATTGTTGTAGAGGAAGGGCGATTGAACGCGTAAAACGCCGAGCTGCGCCAACTGAAAGTGACGCATGACAACAAAAGAGGATGATCTCGCTCTGGACCGCCCGACCGACGGCTTGCCGCGCTATGCGCAGATCCAGAAGATCCTGGAAGACAGGCTTGTCAGCGGCACCTATCCCGTAGGCAGTCTGATGCCGCCTGAACTGGAACTGGCCGTCGAATTCAACAGCAGCCGCACCACGATTCGTGAAGCGCTGCGTTATCTTCGCGAGCGCGGTTATGTCGAGCGACGCCAGGGTATCGGCACGCGCGTGATCTCTGACGCGTCGCGCACCACCTTTTACCAGTCCTTCGGTTCCCTTGAGGAACTCTTCCAGGTCGCCGTCGAAACCTACTATGTCGTCATGGACATCAAGACCGTGACGCTGGACGCAGAGCTTGCGGAATTGGTCGGCGGAAAGGCCGGCGAGGAATGGATCTTGATCAACGGCGTGCGCTGGACCGAGCCGGGTGGCAAGCCGATCTGTTATATTCAAAGCTATGTGCCGAAGCGGTTCGAACATGTCGTGGCGCAGTTTCACGACCACCAGGGCCCGTTCTTTGCGCTGCTCGAACGTTATTCCGACGGTCCGATCGAAGAGGCCGTTCAGGAAATCCGGGCCATGCCCATGCCTGGCGAATTCATCCGCCAGCTGGGACTGAAGCCGGGATCGTGGTCTCTGCAGTTGCTGCGCCGTTATGTCACCCAAAGCGGTGTGCTGATCGCCTCGTTCAACTGGCACCCTGCCGAGCAGATGGCCTATCGGATGCGCATCCATCGTGCCAAGGAAGCGGGCAGCGAGTGAACTCCTTGATGCCTGGCGTATCAGGGCGACCCATCGCGCTGGTTGCCGCGCTAAACCAGGCGCTCCCGCGCATCTAGCCAGCGTTGTCGTCATGGAACAAAGACCGGGTGGTAGTTGCCATGCCCATCCCGCCTGACCTGCATGGCTGCGAAATGCCGGAGATGGGCCGGAATGAGCAGGTCTTGGCGCGCAACCGCCTGTTCGAGCAGCGCCCGACGCGTGGCAATCGCCCGTTCGGGATCGCTGCAGAAGCGGCTCGCCCAGTCCGGATGATACACCTGCACCGGCGTGTGGATGGCATCGGCACAGAAGATCGCCCGGCGCTCCTGCTGGCAGAGGCAGAGCCCGAGTTGGCCGCGGCTATGTCCGGGCAGGGCCACCAGATCGAGGCCTGCAGCGAGAGAAAACCCTTCATCGACAAACTCCGCGCGGCCGTCCTCGACCACCGGCATGACACTGTCGACGAAGGAGCCGTGATTGTGCTGGCCCGGCGCCTGTTCCTCTTCGGCGCGCCATTGGGCGAACTCGGCACGACCGATCAGATAACGTGCTTTGGGAAAAGTCGGCACCCAGCGGCCGTCGATCAGCTGCGTATTCCACCCCATGTGATCGGCATGCAGATGGGTGCATAGCACAATATCGATATCCTCCGGCCGCAGACCTGCGCGCGCCAGGTTTTCGAGATAACCGGTTGCCGCGCGCTCGTGCCAATCGGCGCGGCGAGGGCGCGGTTTGTGTTCACCGACGCAGGTATCGATCAGCACATTGAGGCCGCCGACCTGCAAAAGATGGCTCTGCACGCCAAGCAGGATCGAGCCGTTGTCGAAATCCACATGATGTGGCGCAAGCTGCGCCTCCTGCGGGCGAAGCGTTTCCACGCTTTTCCCGGGAAAGAGCAGGTCAACCGGCAGCGCGAAGGGATCAAGATCGCTGATCGTCGTTATGCGTGCGGAGCCGAAAGTGAACATGAGCGCGCCGTTCCTACATAATCGCCGGTTTTTCGATCGGTGTGGACTGCGCCTTGAGCGCCGCCTGGGTGGGGTCGATCTGCTCATCGAAAAGTCGGGCTATGAAACGGGCGCCGCTGATGCCGTTCGACTCGTCGGCCGAGAGCCACCCGATCATCCGGCGCATGATCGACGCCGGCAGGAGATTGCCGTCCGCCCCCTTTTTGTCCGGGCTTGGCGGCAACAGATCCGTGTCGGCCGCGCCGCCGGGCAGATAGACATTGACGTCGACCCCGGTGCCGGCGAGATCCTGCGCCCAGATGCGTGAAGCCGCTTCCAGCGCCGCCTTGCTCGGACCATAGGGCGCGTAGCCCCGCCTCACCATGGTCTGGTCGCTGGTGGAGATGTTGATGACCTTGCCGAAGCTTCTCGCCACCATCTGGGGCACTGCGGCCCGCGCCATGTTGAAGGCGCCGTTGAGGTTGGTGTCAATGATCTCGCGCCAGGCCTCCGGTTCCGTTTCCCAGAAACGTGTCGGCTGCGTGTTGAAGGTCTCCGACACGCGGCGCATGCCAAGCCCTGCATTGTTGATCAAGACGTCGACGCGGCCGAAGGCGGCGATTGCTGATGCGACGGCCGCCTCGCACTGGGCATAATTCGCAACATCCGCGACAAGGGCGAAAGCCCTGCCGGGACCCCTGCGGTTTGCTTCGGCGACGGTGTCGTCCAGCGCAGACCCCGCGCGCGAACCAATGACTGCGACCGAGGCCCCGGCCGCCGCCAGTGCCAGTGCCATTTCGCGGCCGAGGCCGCGCGAACCGCCGGTGACGATGACCGGGCGGCCGGAAAGGGAAGGGTAGGTCTTGCCCATCGCCATCATTCCCCGCCCATGCCCATCCGCGGCATCGCGCGCGGCGCGCGGGCGATGATGGTGGTCTTCATCTCGGTAAACATCGCCTGCGAGCCCTTGGCGCCCTCGCGGCCGAGACCCGATTGTTTGTAGCCGCCGAAACCGGTGCGAAGATCCCGCACGATCGGCGTGTTGACGAGCACAGTACCGGTGCGCAGCGCCGAGGCCGTGCGCATGGCGCGTTCCAGATCCTGGGTCCAGACATAACCGACAAGTCCGAAATCACTTTCATTCGCCTTGGCGACCACCTCTTCCTCGTCATCGAAGATCTGGATTGCGGCAAACGGGCCGAAGATTTCCTCGCGGCAGATGGCAATGTCATTCGAAGGTGCCAGCATCGCGGTCGGCTCGAAGAAATAGCCGGCATTGACATTGCTGTCGCGATGGCCGCCGCAGAGCAAGGTGGCGCCTTCGACCTTGCCGGTCTCGGCGTAGCGCGCCATGCGCTCGCGTTGCGCATGGTTGATCATCGGCCCTATCTCGGTGCCCTGCACGAGGGGATCGCCGATTTTCAGCGCCCGTGTGCGCTGCGTAAAGCCGTCTATGAAGCGGTCTGCGATGCGACGCTCGACGAAGATGCGGCTGCCGGCCAGGCACATCTGGCCGTTGTTCATGAAGGAACTCATCATCGCCCCGTCGAGCGCCTGATCGAAATCGGCATCCGCAAAGACGATATTGGCCGATTTGCCACCGAGTTCCATCGCCGAGCCCTTGATGCCCTTGGCGAGCGCGGTGAGGATCGCAGCACCCGTCACGGTGCCGCCGGTAAACGAGACCATGTCGATGCCGGGATGCGAGACCAGTGCGGTGCCGGTGACCTGGCCGCGGCCGTTAACGAGGTTGATCACCCCGTCCGGCAGGATGCCCTCGATGATCTCCACCAGCCGCGTGACAGTAAGCGGTGTCAGTTCCGAGGGCTTCACCACGCAGGCATTGCCGAAGGCAAGCGCGCCGGCGATCTTCATGGCGGTCAGCCCGAGCGGCATGTTCCAGGGACCGATCAGCGCACAGACGCCGATCGGCTCATAGGTGACGATGCTCATCAGGCCGGGCTCCTGGGTGAACACATCGCCGCCGGCCTGGTTGATATATTCGGCGAAGAAACGGAAATTATAGGCCGCGCGCGGCACATGGACGTTGCGGGTCTGGCTGAGCGGGATGCCGGTGTTGATGGTCTCGAGTGCTGCCAGTTCGTCGGCATGGGCGAGGATCGCATCATGGATTGCCAGCAATGCAGCCTGACGCTCGGCCACGCTCGAGCGCCCCCATGGCCCCTTGTCGAAAGCGCCGCGCGCCGCAGATACGGCGCGATCCACTTCGTCAGCGGACGATTCGTAAAGTGTGGCAACACGCTGTTCGGTGGTGGGGTCGATCACGGCGATTTCTTCCGTGGCGGATGGACCGCTGAAGCGCCCGGCGACATAGCCGCTGATGGGCAGGGGGCTGCGGCTCAATTCGTCGCGTTTTTGATGCACTGGCTGTTCCTCAAGCGTTGATCGCGTTTTTATCGATGCGGGCCGCGGTTTGGATCGCGCGGCCTCGGCTTGGTGGAGAGAATGTGGCCGGACATGGCGGCTGCCGCCCACTCGCTGTTGCGGGCACTCAGTGCGGCATGGATGTCGCGATGCTGCCGGTTGGAGCGAACCACATCGACCCGCTGCTCCATCACGAACTGTTTGACGAGGATCAGCGGCAACGCTGCCGCCGGTGCCGTCAGCCGCTTCAGCTGCGCCGAGCGGGTTGCATCGATGATGAGGCCGTGGAAATCCGTATTGAGCGACAGGAAACGTTCCGCCACCGCACTGCTCGTATCCGTCTCGATCTCGGCCATCGCGTCGATCAGGTGTTGCAGCCGGACAAGTTCGGCCGGCGTGATCTTCTGTGCCGCGATCGAGGCGGCATAGGCTTCGTGCTGCGCGCGAATGTCGAAGATGATCGACACTTCTTCCGGAGAGAAATGGGTAACGAAACGATGGCGGTTGCTGACCGTGGCCAAACCCTCGGCGGCGAGCCGCCGCAGCGCCTCGCGCACCGGGGTGCGGCTGGTGCCGGTCATGGTCGCCAGCATTTCCTCGGGAAGATGATCGCCAGGCTTCAGCTCGCCGCGCAGGATCGCTTGGCGAATGCCCTGATAGGCCTTTTCAACCGGCCGCTGCAGATCGGTATCTTCAATCTCGATACCCTCGGAGCCCCCGGACAGATCATCTTCCTCAGCTTTGTTCATCGTGTCTTCACCTCGATATGGTTGGCATGGTTTTGCCTGTACCAGGTTGCGATTTCCTCGCGGGTGGTAAACCATACATCGTCAAATTGCTTGGCGTAGCGGATGAAATCCCGCAATGCGCGTATCCGGTATGGCTGACCGATGACGTGCGGATGCAGACCGATGTTCATGAATTTGCCTGTCGTCTCGCTTTCGGCATAAAGCCAGTCGAACTGCTCCTTGAACATCTGCAGCCCGCCTTCCGCACCGAGCCCCTGGCGCAGGAAGCTGAAGTCATTGACCTCAGACGTGTAGGACACGGAGACCATGGGCT
Source organism: Neorhizobium sp. PAMB6630 (assembly GCF_058242775.1). Lineage (NCBI taxonomy): Bacteria > Pseudomonadati > Pseudomonadota > Alphaproteobacteria > Hyphomicrobiales > Rhizobiaceae > Neorhizobium > Neorhizobium sp. PAMB6630. The sequence continues at coordinate 1,281,172 of NZ_JBZAYV010000002.1, read as the reverse complement.
TGCCGCTGCGGGTCTCGACCATATAGGGCTGGTCGTCATTCAAGAGGTCGCAGATATAGATCAGTCCTTCCTCTGCAAGGATGTCGATGGTGTTGAGCGTTGAACGCAGCGAACTGGAGAGCCAACCCTTGGCCTTGAACCCGCAGAATTCCTCATAAACATTCAGGGTGGCGCGGATCACCTCGCGCTCCTTGTCCTCATCGAACATGTTGTCGGTGAGCAGTTCGGACTGCACATAGTTATGGGCAACGATTTCCCAGCCGCGGTCGAGCGCCGCGCGCACCACCTGTGGCCGCTCCAGTGCCATCTTGGCATTGATGGTGCAGCTCGATGGCACGCCCTCTGCGTCAAAGATATCGAACATGCGCCAGACGCCGACGCGCTGGCCGTATTCGCGCCAGGTATAATTGGCGTTGTCATAGACATTTCCGGGAAGATCTCCCCCGACAATGCTGGGGCCGCCGGGGTAATAGGGTTTTGGCGTGTCGCGCACCGGGTCCCAATATTCGAAATTGGTCGTGAGGATGATGGCGAGACGCTTGCCGTTCGGCCACCGGAGCGGCTTGCGTTCGTTGATCGGAACGAAATCGTAATGCATCGATTGCTCCGCCCGTCTCAGTGCTGCGACAGGAGAGAGCCGAAGCCCTGCACCTTGTCTTCGATGCCATTCTGGCGCAGTGCATACCAGTAGGTCGCCGTGTTGATGGCGATCACGGGCTTGTCGAGCCAGAATTCGGCGATGCTGGCGACACGCGCCATGGCAAGGTTGGTGCCGACCTGGACGATCGCCTCGACGCTGGAATCATTGACCTCGTTGATGCTGTCACGCAGTTCCTGCTCGCTGACGTGAGCGATCTGCATCGGGCTTGGGCAGCGCAGGCCCTTGAGATGCACGACCTCATAACCGCAATCGGAGAAGAACTTGATCACCTGCTTGTCGCCGACCGGCATATACGGTGTGACGACGCCGATACGCTTGATGTCGCCGTATTTGGCCAATGCCGCCTGGCAGGCATCGGAGCCCATCGTGACCTTCACGCCAGCGCGTTCCTCGACGCGCTTCTGGAGTTCTACCGAACCATCAAGTCCGTCCCAGAACGTTTCTGCCGACATTCCCATCACCAGGTGATCGGGGCTGCAGGTCATCACGGAATCGATCGACTGCATGATCGCTGCGCGGATATTGTCGATGAGCTTGAGGAAATCGTCGTCGCTATGAACCGGATCGTCCGGGATCGTGATGCGCGAAAAGTGGTTGGTCACGCCGACGGGGCTCATGCGGTCGAATTCCGGCTGCACGGACGTATTGGTCGAAGGCGCGATGACGCCGAATTTTTTGCGGTATCCGAGGCTGTCCACCATGTCTGAAAAATCCTGTGTTGAAATCTTTGTTCGGGGGTCAGGCGACGTCTTCCAGGTCGCGGAGCGACTGGATCATCGAAGACCGCATGAGGTAGTTTTTGTGTTTGGAGGGATCGGCGGCGATCTGGCGCAATTCGTCGTGATAGGCCGCGCGTGCCACGGGATCGTTTTCCGCCATCATCTTGCGATTGCGCAACGATTGTTCCTGGACGGTTTCGATCGCCACCTTGCGGCGCTGGCGATTGTAGCGCTGCGTGATGTCAAGCGGCGCCTTGCCATGCCAGACCTCGACCAGCTTGTCGCACAGGTTCACGGCATCATGAATGCCGCCATTCATGCCCATGCCGCCAAGGGGATTGTTGAGATGGGCGGAATCGCCTGCCAGGAATACCCGACCAGCGACATAGCTCGCCGCGACGCGCTGGTGCACGCGGTAGGCGGTTGCGTGGACGATATCGTAGGCGCCAGACTTTGGGCAAAGTGCCTGCAGGCGTCGTTCCATCTCGGCCGGATCCTTGATCTGCTCTTCCGTCTGATTCGGGTCGGTCGGCAGCAGCACGCGCCAGAGCGACGGCGTGCGCAGCAGCACCGCCCATTCGCTGGGATCGGTGAGGTAGGCGATCGGCGCCAGATCCTCGATTGCCTCGTCAAAGCGAAACGACGTTGACATCGACAGGAAGATCTCCGGTATCGTCAGCCCGTCGAAGGAAATGCCGAGCGACTTGCGGATGGCACTATGGGCGCCATCGCAGGCAATCAGGTATTGTCCGGACAATTGGTCGCGCGAACCATCCGCGATATGCTCGATTGTCAGCGTTATCCCGGCATCATCCTGCGCGACCTCTACGGCCTTGGCACCATAGATCAGGTCGATCTGGCTATCCGCCGCGATGAGTGCCCGCAACTCTTCGGAGAGCTTCCACTGTTCGCATTGAAGGCGATAGGGATGATTGGTCTCGCCGGCCAGAATGCCGAGATCGAAGGTCGCGACGACCCCTTCTTTTCGGTCACGAAACTGCCATGTCGGGCAGACAAGCCCGCGTTCGACGAGTTTTCTGCTGATATCAAAGCGATCGAGCATGTCGAGCGTCGGCGGATGGAATGTCGAAGCCCTGAGGTCCTTGGGCAGGTCCGGGCTGGTTTCCACGATGGTCACGGGTATGCCCGCCTGAGACAGGCAGCAGGCAGCAACCAGCCCGACAGGCCCGGCCCCGACGATCAGAACACGATCCATGTTCACCCTCATTATCATTATTTCTCCGTCAATGTTTCCCTTGACATGGGTCAAGTGCTAACTCATTGTGTACAACATGTCACGACATTTAAAGAGGCAATTTTGAAAATGTCGAGATTTTTAGAGGCGGCTGATTGTTGAGCATGCGGTGCATGTGAGGCGGTCGGGCGATGAAGAAGGCGGGCGCGAAATGGCGTTCCGCCCATAAAATGAGGCGCCACAAGGCGTCCGAAGACGGGAACGATGATCTTGACGATAAATTTGACGGGAAGAATTCCGCTTTTCTCTTAGGTTGACTAGGCCCGGGCAGGGCGGCTCACGGCATGTCAGTATGCCGTTTTTCTGTGCGTTTGCACTTTTATCCTGCCCTGTTTGTATACAAATAACGAGAGACAAGCTCATGTTGTTAATTCAGCAATTGCTGAACGGGATCATGCTGGGCAGCGTTTACGTGACGGTAGCGGTCGCCTTCACGCTGACCATTGGCGTGTTGAACTTTCTCAACTTCACCATCCCCACACTCTTCATGCTATCGGGCATGGGCGCCTGGGCGCTTGCCAAATGGGGGCTGCCCTTCGGCCTGACGGGGCCCTTTCCCTGGCCGCTGGCGCTCGGCGGTGCAGTTGTCATGACAATTGCCGCATCGCTCGTCGTTGAACGCTTCACCTTTCGTTATATGAAGGCGAAGTACGGCGATGCGACGGAGCATGCCATTCCGCTGGTAAGCTCGCTCGGTTTTCTTCTCATCATCGAAAACCTGATCCGCATTGGTTACGGCACCGATCCCCAGCGCATGGACGCGATCAGCTGGGATACGACCATCAACCTCGACGGCCTGCTTCTGCGCGCGCCGCAACTGATCAGCCTTGCGGTCGCTCTCGCAATCGTTGCCGGACTGACCTGGGTGCTGAAACACAGCCGCATCGGTCGCGGATTGCGCGCGATTGCCGAAAATCCGGATGCCGCCAATATCCTCGGCGTCGATTCCAAGCGGCTCGTTCCGGTCATCTTCATGCTGACCGGCCTGCTCTGCGGGCTTGCCGGCATTCTCTTTGCCATCAATTACGGTGAGGTCTCTCCCGGCATGGGTGAGGAAATCGGGTCCAAGGCCATAGCCGGCATGGTGATCGGCGGACTTGGCTCGATCTGGGGCGCCGTTTTAGGCGGCCTGATCATCGGCATCGCGGAGATGCTGACCGTTCATTTTTTTGGCGCCGACACCGTCCAGGTCGTCGTGTGGGGCCTGCTGCTCGCGGCCCTCTTCGTCCGCCCCCAGGGCCTGCTTGGCCATCACTCGATTGGCAAAGGAAAGCTCTGACCATGAGCGGCTATTGGACCGGTATTCTCACGATCCTCGCGATCAATGTCATCATGGCCTATGCGATCTTTCTGCCTGTCGCAACTGGCCAGCTCAATCTCGGTGGTGCCGGTTTCCAGGCGCTCGGTGCCTACACCGCCGCCTATTTTTCCGCAAATTACGGCCTGACCGTTTGGTTGACATTGCCTCTGTCGATCCTGGTCGGCGGCGCAGTCGGCATGGCCATCGCACTGCCTTTGCTGCGCACGAAGGGGGTCTATCTCGTGCTTGCCACTTTCGCACTTGCGGAAGTGATCGGGGGGGGCATCCTCAATACCGAGGCGCTCGGAGGTGCCATGGGGCTGTCCGTGCCGGATTATGTCGATTATCCGGTGCCGATGGGGGCGGCCGTCCTGGTCACCCTGTTCTGCTTTTATCTGATGGCAACGCGCTTCGGGCTTGCCATGCGCGCTGCCCATGACGATGAGGTGGTCACCGATCTCCTCGGTGTCAGCGTTCGCGGCGTTCGGGTGGCAGCCTTTGCCATCGGCGCGGCCCTGGCCGGTCTCGCCGGCGCGCTTTATGCGCACAGCTACAGCTTCGTGGAAAGCCAGAGCTTCAACGCGACCCTGTCGATCTATGTCCTCCTCTACGTGCTTTTGGGCGGTACCCAGACCGCGCTCGGGCCGTTGTTCGGTGCGGTGTTCTTCACCTTGCTGCCGGAAGTGCTTCGCTCGATCCTGCCCGAATTCAAGAGCTGGATCGTCCTGGCCTTCGGGGCCGGCGGCAATGTCTCTCCTCCCGACGAGAGCTGGCGTTTCGTGATCCTTGGCCTTCTGACTGTGCTGATGATGATATTCCGACCGGAGGGCCTGATCACCCGAACACTGGTCGACAGGCTCCGCAGTCCCTTTACACCACGCCGGCGCGTCCTGCGGGAGGTCGCGGTATGAGCGGCTCATCGGACGTCCTTCTCAGTCTGTCAGGGGTGTGGAAAAAGTTCGGCGGCCTCACCGTCACCTCGGATGTCAGCTTCGACGTTCCCCGCGGCGCCCGTATGGCGTTGATCGGGCCAAACGGCGCCGGCAAGACGACGATCTTCAATCTGATCTCGGGCTTTTACGAACCAACAGCGGGCAAGATCGAGCTCGAGGGTCACTCCATTCTGGATTATCCCTCGCGCAAGCGCATCGGCCTCGGCATTGCCCGCAGCTTTCAGAACATTCGGCTGATGCCGCATCTCTCGGTTGTCGAAAATGTCATGCTTGGCCAACAGGTGCATGCCAATTCGGTCTTCGACATGCTGAAGCCGCTTTCCCTGTTCGGCCGCTCGCGCTGGCGCGCCGAGGCTGAAGCGCTGCTGGAGGAAATGGGGCTCGACACCTATCCGGGTGAAGTGGTCGCCACGCTGCCTTATGGCGTCAGGAAGAAGATCGAGGTGGTGCGGGCGCTGGCGGCCAGGCCCAAGCTGCTCCTACTGGACGAACCGGCCGCCGGTCTTAACGGCGCAGAAACCCAGAGCCTGACGGAATTCCTGAAGGGTATCAGCCGTTCGGGGGTCACGCTGCTGGTGGTCGAGCACGATATGGGGCTGGTGCGCGAACTCTGTGACACTGCCGTGGTGCTGAACTTCGGAAAGAAGATCTACGAAGGATCGACGGCGCACGTGCAGGAGGATCCGCTCGTGCTTGAAGCCTATCTCGGTCCCAATCATGCCAAGGCCGCAAAATCGGGAGCCTCCCATGTTGCTTGAAGTGCGCGGTCTTGATGTGCGTTACGGCCGCAACCATGCGGTCAAGTCGCTTGATCTTCATGTGGCGGAAGGCGAGATCGTCACCGTGCTCGGGGCCAATGGCGCGGGTAAAACCTCACTGTTGCGGGCGCTGCAGGGGGCCGTGAGGCCAGCATCTGGCTCCATCAGGCTTGCAGGCCATGAACTTGCCCAGGCCACACCTGCCGAGCGTGTGCGTCGTGGCATGGCGCTTGTTCCCGAGGGCCGGCAGATCTTCGTGAGCATGTCGGTGCATGACAATCTGCTGATGGGCGCCTATCTGCGCAAGGACGGCGATTGGACCCGCGATGTTGATGAGGTCTATGACCGCTTCCCCAATCTTGCCGAACGACGCGACATGAAGGCGAGCGTGCTGTCGGGCGGCGAGCAGCAGATGCTGGCGATCGGTCGTGCTCTGGTCAGCCGGCCGCGGTTAATCATGCTGGACGAGCCCTCGCTTGGCCTTTCGCCGCTGTTTGTCACAAATCTCTTCGATCTCATCGGCGAACTCAACCGCTCGGGCATCAGCATCCTTCTGGTCGAGCAAAACACCGGCATGGCCCTCGATGTCGCCCGGCGCGGTTATGTGCTGGAACTCGGCCAGGTTGTGCTTTCGGACGAAGCCCAGGCACTCGCCGGCAACAGTGCCCTGACCCAAGCCTATCTCGGCGGCGGCCACGCCGCTGCAAGCTGATCCCGATCTGACCGTCACCGGACGGACTGCCATCTCGAAAACAAAGGAGAATGCAATGACATCAAGGTTCCGTTTGCTCGCATCCGTCGCTCTGGCCGCGCTGGTGGCGCTTCCTGCGCTTGCGGAGGACACGATCAAGATCGGCAATATCGTCACCACGGCCGGGGTGCTGAAGAGCGTCGCGGAGCCTGCCGTGGTCGCCGCCGACATCGCCGTCGAAGAAATCAATGCCGCAGGCGGCATCAATGGCAAGAAGGTCGAGCTGATCCGCTTCGAGGCATCCTCCGACCCCAAGCAGGCCTCCGTTGGCGCGCGCAAGCTCGCACAGGATGATGGCGTGCTGGCCATTCTCGGACCCTTCTCATCGGCCGAATTTTCTGTCGCTCTCAACGATGCCGAGCGCTTGAAGGTGTTGATGATGCCGAACTCCGCCTCCACGCCCGGCCTGACCGAGGGCAAGACCTACAGCTACCGCCTGTCGGAAGACGAAAGCAAACAGTTCGGCCGTCTGCTGAAGTCGATCAAGGCGAAGGGCGTGAAGGCCGATACGGCCGAGATCGTCTATATCTCGGACGAAGTGGTCTCGAATGCCGCTGGCACGAAGCTCTATCCCACGCTGCTCGATGCCGCAGGCATCAAGCACGGCACGCCGATCGCGGTACAGTACAAAAGCTTTGATATGTCGGCTCAGGCGGCCCAGATCATGCAGTCCAATCCGGATATTGTCGCCATCGCCGGCACGCCGCCATCCGCCTCCAAAGTCATCAAGGAATTGCGGCGCCAGGGCTACAAGGGCCGCATCATCGGCTCGCAGATCTTCGCCGACCCCAATGTTCTCGAACTGTTTGGTCCGGAGGGTGACGGCACGCTGCTCGTCGCCGGTTTCTGGAAGGGCTTTAATGCGAGATCGCAGGCCTTCAACGACAAGTTCGTTGCCGAAGCCGAAAAGCGTGGCATCCACAAGCTCGGCGCACACCATTCCGATGCGCAGACCTATGACACGCTGTTCCTGATGAAGCAGGTGATGGAAAAGGCCGGCGTTACCGGAGATCCGTCGAAGCTGACGCAAGAACGGGAGAAGATTACCGCTGCCATGCAAGGCGTGAGCTTCTCCGGCATCCTCGGCGACAACATCTGCTTTGCCGGTCATGATGCCGAGCTTCCAGGTTATGTCATTGAGATCAAGAACGGGCAGTGGACGAAGTTTGACGAGGCGCCGGCCGATCCCTGCAAGTGATTTCCATTTGAAACCGACCCCGACAGCGCGCCACGCTGACGTCTTCAGCGTGGCGATCCGCCCCGGCCGTGATGTGCCAAGACCAAGCCCCAAGAAGAACAGAGGGAATGTGAAATGTTGAAACGCTTGACGATGGCGACTGCGCTTGCCGCGACACTGTCTTTTGTCCCCTTGACGATGGCCGCGGCCGAGACCGTCGGACTGGCGACCACCAAGGGCGGCGCAACCGAGCAGATCGCCACGGCGCTTGCCAAGACCATCACGGAGAGGGCGGGCGTCATGGTGCGTCCGCAGGTCATGGCCAACACATCGCAGTATCTGCCTCTGGTCGATGCCGGACGCGTGGAATTCGGCATCGCCAATTTTCCACAGACCGCCTATGCGATCTCAGGCACTGGCATGTCCGAAGGGCAGCCCAGTCCGAACCTGCGCATGGTGGCGTCTCTCATCCCTTTTAATGCAGGCCTGATGGCAACCGAAAAGTCGGGCATGAAGACCATGGGGGATCTGAAGGGGAGGAAAGTGCCGCGCTTTCCGGTCAATTCGCTCGGTGATTTCATCATTCGGGCATCGCTGCAGACTGCGGGCCTCACCTATGACGATGTGACATCTGTTCCGATCGCCAATTTCCCGGCCATGTTCGAGGCGCTGAAGGACGGCCAGACCGATGTGACCATCGCAACGGCCGGATCGCAGTCCGTTCTCGATATCGAGGCTTCGGTGGGCGGCGTCACCTTCCTCAGCTACAAGACCGGCGACGAAGCGGTGCTCGACAAGCAGCTTCCCGGGACGGGGTTGAAGAAGGGCAGTCAGCTCGCCACGTCGCCCGGCATCACGCCCGACACCAACATCTTTTTCTATGATTATACGCTGTTTGCCAGCGCCAGCGTTCCCAATGAGACGGTCGCCAAGGTGGCCAAAGCGCTTTACGAGGGCAAGGAGAGCCTGCAGGCATCCGGTCCGATCTGGAGCGAGTTCGATCCGGCCAAGCTCGCCCATGTCACCAAGCTCGACTATCATCCGGGTGCGGTGGCGTTCTACAAGAGCGTCGGCATCTGGTCCGGCAAGTGAGGGCGGCGTGATGGAGACGACGACCGTCAAGGATGAAACCGCGAATGTGCGGGTGGAGGAGATGGGGCTTGCCTCTCGAATCCTGTCGCTTCTGGTCCCGGTTCTGGCCCTTGTCTGGGTCATGGCTCTGCCGCAAAGGCTTGGACTTCTGATCTATCCGGAACAGATCGTTGCGCTCATGTTCGGCGCCTCGCTGGCGGTGGTTTATCTGCGCCGAAAGGCGCGCGAAGGGCAGATTGAGCGGCTGGCCAACCAGGCAGCCGGCGGTCTCTCCATCGCGCTCGGGATCTATGTGTTCTGGCGTTTCCCGGTTCTCTCCGAAGCCACCCATCGTTACGCGACCGAGGCTCTGCTGATCGGGGTGCTGGTCACAGGGCTCAGCATGGAAGCGCTGCGGCGGGTCGTCGGGTGGACGTTGATCATCATTTTCGCTCTGCTCTTTGCGTATGCGGTCTTTGGTGACTGGGTGCCAGGCCCGCTTCAGGGCCGCCCCATGGCCGCCGCCGACGTCTTGCGTTTCCTCGGCACGGATTCGTCCGCCGTCTGGGGGCAGACGTTGCAGATCGCGGCCTTCGTTGTCGTTGCCTTCGTGCTCTTCGGGGGGCTGCTGATTGCCTGCGGCGGTGGGGACTTCTTTACCCAGCTTGCCATGCGTGTTGCCGGCCGCGGACCTGGAAATGCGGCCAAGGTTGCGGTCACTGCTTCGGCCCTGTTCGGGACGGTATCGGGCAGCGCCGTTTCAAACGTGATGTCCACCGGTATCATGACCATCCCGCTGATGAAGCGCGCCGGCTTCAAACCGGCCCAGGCAGCAGGCATCGAGGCTGTGGCGTCAACCGGCGGACAGATGATGCCGCCGGTCATGGGCGCTGCCGCCTTCCTGATGGCAGAAATTCTGATGGTGCCCTACAAGACCGTCGCGCTCGCGGCCATGCTGCCTGCTATTCTCTATTACATGTCGGTCTACGTGCAGATCGATTTTATCGCCCGTCGTGACCACATCCCATCACTCGGCGCGATGGAACGGCGCAGCCTGATCGACGTGATGAAAGAAGGGTGGCTTGCCATTCTGGCTTTTTCGGTGCTGCTGTTTTGTATCTTCACCTGGAATATGCGGGCGGAACTTGCGGCCGTCTGGGCCTTTTTTGCCCTTGCCATCGTCGGCCTTGCCGCCGGTTATCTGCGCCGCGACAAGAAGGTTATGACATGGCGGCGCATGCTCCATGTCATCATGGACACCGGTGGCGCCACCTGTGACGTGCTGCTGATCACCGCCGTCTCCGGTATGATTATCGGTGTTCTGTCCACCACCGGCCTTGGTTTTGCGCTGTCGATGTATCTGCTGGAGTTCGGGGGCACGAGCCTGTTCGGATTGCTGATCGTGACGGCCATCATCGGTATCATTCTCGGTCTCGGTCTCCCGACCACCGGCGTCTATCTGCTGATGGCGGCGCTGGCGGCACCGACGCTGATCCAGCTCGGTGTGTCGCCGATCGCAGCGCACATGTTCGTTTTCTACTTCGGCATCCTGTCGATGATCACGCCGCCAATCGCGCTGGCGAGCTTTGCGGCTTCAAGCCTTGCGGGTGCGTCGAAGGGAGCTACCGATATCGAAGCCTTCCGCTTCGGCTGGATCGCCTATTTTCTGCCATTCCTGTTCATCTACAAGCCCGGCCTGCTGATGGTCGGTTCGTGGACGCATATTGGTTACGTCTTCGCAAGTTCAATGGTTGCGCTGGTCCTCGTCACCGGCGGTCTGGTCGGGCATGGCCTGAAGCCACTCCATCCGCCACTGCGTTTCGTCTGGCTCGCAACAGGGCTTCTGGTCATCGCCCCGCTCAACGAGATCGGCAGCGACGCGCTGGAATATGCCGTCAGTGCGATTGGCCTGGTGCTGCTCATGTTGTCGCTCCTGCCGACCAGGGGCACAAAGGCGGTTCGTGCCTGATAGGTTTCAGACCGCGACCCTTTGGTACGCAAGCCCCGAAAAATTGCAGCGCAACCCTGAAAATCAAGGGTTGCGCTGCACGCCCGGTGAAGATCATGCCGGTGGAAAGCGCACGGTCTGCTGAAGTCCCCCCGACCGGCGATTGGCGATGGAAATCTCTCCTGCGAACCGGTTTATGATTTCCTTGGCGATTGCAAGGCCGAGGCCGGCGCCCGGTGCCGTCTTGCGCCGGGCCGGATCGACGCGGAAAAACGGTTCGAAGACCTGACCGAGCAGATCCTCCGGAATACCGGGCCCCTTGTCGACAATGGTCAGGATGACGTCGGTGTCGGTGGTGTCGAGGCTCCAGTGCGCGCCACCGCCATGGGTGGCGGCATTGATGACGAGATTGCGCAGCGCCCGCTTCAACGCCATGGGATGCGCCAGAATGGTGGCCTGCCTCGCGTGATCGAGGCTGACGGGGAAGCCGATCCGGACCAGTTCTTCGGTGATCAGGCCGACCATCAGGTCGAGACGGATCAGCTCCGCACCCGCATTGCTCGTCTCTTCCCGGACGAGGCCGATGGCACTGTCGGCAATCGAATCCAGTTCCTCAAGATCCGACAGCCACTTGTCGCGTTCCTCGTCGTTCAGGATGAATTCCGCGCGCAGCCGCATGCGGGTCATCGGCGTGCGCAGGTCATGGCCGGCCGCCGCCACCAGCCGCATGCGACTTTCCAATGCGCTGCGCAGGCGTGCGCTCAGACGGTTCAGCGCACGGGCCGTGGCGCGCACCTCGCGGCTGCCTTCCTCCTGAATCTCGGGGAGGCGCCCATCCTGCCCGATGCGCTCGGCAGCTCCTTCCAGAAATTCCAGCGGCCGGGTGATCTTGGAGGCGATGAAGAAGGAGATGGCGAGGCTGCCCAGCACGATCAGCAGCATCCAGCCGCCCAGGATATAGGGCCAGTCGGAGGGCGGCGCCCGGTGCGGAATGCGGAAGACGGCCCATTCTCCGTCCGGCGTGCGCACGCTTGCCATCATCGGCGGCGTTCCGCTGGTCTTGTTGACCATGGCCTGCAGGTGAATGCCGTCCTGTGTCAGCATGTCGTGCAACGCATCGGTCAGGCGCTCGTGATATTGTCCCTCCGGTGGCCGGTTTTCCAGGTCCGCGCCCGCTGCGATCGCCTGGTCACGGTTCGTTTCGATGAGCGCAAGCGTCAGCCGGATCTGCGACACGACGGGGATCAGGATCTCGTGGGCGTCCGGTGGCACGAGCACCCGGCTTGCGGCGAAGGTCGCAAGTCCCACCACCGACACGATGGACAGAACGAGAAGGGCGGCAATGCGGTGGTAGAGGGATTTCATCGGGCCGCCGCAAGGGTTCGCACCGTGACGGTCAGCTGGTAGCCGCCATTGCGCACGGTCTTGAAGACCATCGTTTCGGTATACTCGTTGAACTTGCGCCGCAGACGGCTCATCAGCACATCGATCGAGCGGTCCATCGGGTCGCGGTTGCGCCCTTGTGTCAGATCCAGCAATTGGTCGCGAGACAGAAGACGGCCGGGACGTTCGAGAAAGACATGCAGAAGATCGAATTCAGCCCCTGTCAGGTCCAGTTGCGCGCCGCTTTCGTGGCGCACCAGCCTCAGTGCAGGGTCCGCCTCAAAGCCCTCGAAGACGTGGAGGCGTGTCTCAGGCGGGCTTTCCGGTGCATGCGTCATGCGCCGCAGGATGGCCTTGATGCGGGCCAGCAGCTCGCGCGGGTTGAACGGCTTGCCGAGATAGTCATCCGCCCCGATCTCCAGACCGATGATCCGGTCGACATCTTCCTTGAGCGCCGTCAGCAGAATGATGGCCAGCGTCGGATGGCGTTCCCGCAGCATCCGGCAGATGTCGAGGCCCGATCCGTCCGGCAACATCACGTCGAGAACGACCAGATCGGGCCTGCTGGCGACGATCATGGCTTCGCATTCCTTCCGGTCGGCCGCCACGGTCACGCGCATGCCCTGCTCGGCCAGATAACGCGACAGCAGAGAACGGATTTCACGGTCGTCATCGACGATCAGGATGTGGCCGCTGCCATTCATCGGGAATGTCCTTCCTCTCCGCCCCAGCCTCTGTCTTCGCCTCTGACTAGCCGATTGGCCGAAAAGACGTTCAGAAAAATTGTAACCCAATGTTTCTGAGCGCAGTTGAGAAACATTTCGTTACAAAAATCCCCTTCCACAACATGTTCGGACACAAGCAGCCCAAACTCGGAAACGCGGGGGCTTTATCAATGGGCAACGTAACCGGCTGAGAAAAGGCGTGCCACGTGGCGCGCCAGCGCTCCGCTTTCTGGTGTCGGTCGCGGCGCGCGGATGCTCCATTTCGTCGCCCGGCAGTCTCTTTTCCATTGGAACGGTTTGCCTGTTGATGCCCATCTCCCTGTCTTTCCGTCGAACCCTTTCCCCACGTCTGCTGCGCCTGCCTGCCGCGCTGGCCGTGCTGTCGCTGGCCGGCCTTGCCAGCTGCAGCGACAGTGGCCAGCAGGGCGGTCCGCCGACCGCCAATGTCCGTGCGCAGGTCAGTGTCGTGACGCTTCATCCGCAATCGGTGGTGCTGACGGCGGATGTGCCGGGCCGCACCGCCGCCTCGCTGGTGGCGGAAGTCCGTCCTCAGGTCACCGGCATCATCCGCGCCCGCAACTTCAAGGAGGGCAGCGAGGTTAAGGCCGGCGACGTTCTTTATGAAATCGATCCGGCGCCCTATCAGGCGACCTATGACAGCGCCGTTGCGGCGCTCAAGAAAGCCGAGGCTGCGGTGCCGAGCGCCCAGTCCAAGGTCGATCGTTATCGCAGCCTGACCTCGCAGGAGGCGGTCAGCAAGCAGGATCTCGATGATGCGGCCTCAACGCTTGCCCAGGCGCAGGCCGAAGTCGCCGCCGAAAAGGCAGCTGTCGATTCCGCCCGCATCAATCTCGACTACACGAAGATCCGCGCGCCGATTTCCGGCCGCATCGATGCCTCCTCCGTCACGGTCGGCGCGTTGGTGACCGAGGCGCAGACGACCACGCTGGCCACCATCAATCAGCTGGACCCGATCAATGTCGATGTGACGCAGTCGAGTACGGATCTGCTTGAACTGCGCCGGGCCATCGCCAGTGGCCAGATCAAGTCCTCCGGCACCAATGTCTCCGTTGCGCTTCGCCTGGAAGACGGCTCGCGTTACGAGCTGCCCGGAACCTTCCAGTTTGCCGAAGCCTCGGTCGCGGCAACCGTCGGCACGGTGACGGTCCGCGCGACCTTCCCCAATCCTGATCGTCTGTTGCTGCCGGGCATGTATGTGCGCGCCACCATCGAGGAGGGCGTTGCGCCCAACAGCTTCCTGGTGCCGCAGCGCGCCGTTACCCGCAACCTCAAGGGCGTGGCGGTGGCTTTCTTCGTGGATGCGGATGGAACGGCCCACCAGCGCGAACTCACTGTCCGTCGCAGCGTCGGCAACAATTGGCTGGTCGCCGCTGGCGTCGCCGATGGGGACCGCATCGTTGTCGAAGGTATCCAGCGCATTCGCGACGGTCAGGCGGTGACGGCGAGCGAGGTCGAGATCGACGAAGCCACCGGCGACATCAAGCAGATGGCACTCGCTGCGCCCGCCAGGGATGCCGGCACTGTCACGCATTCCATCGATTGAGGTGATCCTTGTCCCGTTTTTTTATCGCAAGGCCCATCTTTGCCTGGGTCATCGCCATCGTGATCATGCTGGCCGGCCTGCTGTCGATTACCACGCTGTCGGTGTCGCAATATCCGCAGATCGCGCCGACCACAGTGCGTATTTCCGGAACCTATTCCGGCGCTGACGCACAGACGGTGGAAAACTCGGTGACCAAGGTCATCGAGCAGGGCATGACCGGGATCGATAATCTCGATTACATGACGTCGACCTCCCAGTCTAACGGCCAGACGTCGATCTCGCTCACCTTCACCAATGTGGCCGATCCGGACGTTGCCCAGATGCAGGTGCAGAACAAGCTGCAGCTGGTGGAATCGCAGTTGCCGCAGAGCGTGCAGAACACCGGCCTCACGGTCAGCAAGTCCAGCTCCAGTTTCATGATGGTCATCGGCTTTGTTTCCACCGACGGCAAGCTGACGACCATCGATCTTGCCGACTACGTCAACAGCACGCTGAACGATACGATCAAGCGTGTCGAGGGCGTCGGCGATACCCAGCTGTTCGGGTCCGGTTACGCCATGCGCGTCTGGGTCGATCCGGACAAGCTGCAGCAATATGATCTGATGATCAGCAATGTCACATCGGCCATTGAGGATCAGAACACGCAGGTCGCGGCCGGCCAGCTTGGCGCGCTTCCGCAGCGCAAGGGCCAGCAGCTGAATGCGACGGTCACAGCCAAGAGCCGCCTGCAGACACCCGAGCAGTTCGAGAACATCATTCTAAAGAGCAATAGCGACGGTTCTCTGGTTCGGCTGAACGACGTGGCGACCGTCGAACTGGGGGCGGAGAGCTACAACACCTCGAGCATCTACAATGGCAAGCCGACGGCTGGCCTTGCCATCAATCTGGCCTCCGGTGCCAACGCGATCGATACCGCAGAGGCGGTGAGGGCAACCATCGACGGGCTGAAGGACACGCTGCCGCCGAATGTGGAGGTGGTCTATCCCTATGACACCACGCCTTTCGTCCAGCTGTCGATCGAGGAAGTCGTCAAGACGCTGTTTGAGGCGATCGTCCTTGTCTTCGTGGTGATGTTCATCTTCCTGCAGAACCTCAGAGCCACCCTGATCCCGACGCTTGCCGTGCCGGTGGTGCTGCTCGGCACCTTCGCGGTCCTGTCTGCCCTCGGTTATTCAATCAACACGCTCACCATGTTCGGCATGGTGCTGGCCATCGGCCTTCTCGTCGACGATGCCATCGTCGTGGTCGAAAACGTCGAGCGCGTGATGGAAGAGGAAGGGCTTTCGCCGCGTCAGGCAACGATCAAGTCGATGGGAGAGATCACCGGTGCCCTGGTCGGCATCGCGACGGTGCTCTCGGCCGTCTTCATTCCGATGGCGTTCTTTTCCGGTTCCGTCGGCGTCATCTACCGGCAGTTCTCGGTCACCATCGTCTCGGCCATGCTGCTGTCTGTCCTGGTTGCCCTCGTGCTGACGCCGGCGCTCTGCGCCACCATCCTGAAGACGCCGAGCCACGGCGCAAAGAGCAGGGGCCTCTTCGGCCTGTTCAACCGCGCCTTCGATCGCAGCACGCGAGGTTATCAGCGCAGCGTGGGCGGCATCCTCAAGCGGCGTTTCGTCTTCCTGGCATTTTTCGTCCTGATTGCCGGCGGCGTGGCCTTCCTCTTCACCGACCTGCCGAGTTCCTTCCTGCCGGATGAAGACCAGGGTACGCTGATCACCAGCGTCCAGCTTCCCGTCGGTGCGACCGCCGACCGCACCATGAAGGTGCTGCAGCAGGTGACGGACCATTATCTGACAGACGAAAAGGACTATGTGTCCGGTGTGATGGGCGTCGTCGGCTTCGGTTTTGGCGGGCAGGGACAGAATGTCGGCATCGCCTTCGTCAAGCTGAAGGATTTTGCCGAGCGCAAGACGGCGCAGGCAAAAGCCCAGGCGATTGCGCAGCGTGCCCGTGCCGCCTTTGCCAAAATCACCGATGCCAATGTCTTTGCCCTGGCGCCGCCGGCCATTCCCGGTTTCGGCAACAATGCCGGCTTCGATTTCTATCTGAAGGACGTGACCGGAGCCGGTCACCAGAAGCTGACCGAGGTGCGCAACCAACTGCTCGGCATGGCCGCAAAGAGCAGCAAGCTCGTTGGCACCCGCCCGAACGGCCAGGACGACACGCCGCAATATTCCATCAAGATCGACCAGGACAAGGCAAGCGCGTTCAACCTCGACCTGTCCGACATCGACACGACACTCGCCACGGCGTGGGGCGGCGATTACGTCAACGACTTCATCGACCGTGGCCGCGTCAAGAAGGTCTATGTGCAAGGCGACGTGGGTTCCCGCATGCAACCGGAAGATCTGAAGCGCTGGTATGTCAAGAATTCCGATGACGAGATGGTGCCGTTCGCGGCCTTCGCCAGCGGCCAGTGGACCTTTGGTTCACCGCGTCTTGAGCGTTACAACGGCTCCTCGGCGGTTGAAATCCAGGGCTCTCCCGGCCCCGGTGTGTCCTCCGGCGATGCGATGAATGAGATCGATGCGCTGGTCGCCGGACTACCCAAGGGCTTTTCCCATGAGTGGACGGGCCTTTCGGCGCAGGAACGGCTGTCGGGCAGCCAGGCGATGCAGCTTTATGCGATCTCCATCCTCGTCGTGTTCCTGGCCCTTGCAGCCCTTTACGAAAGCTGGTCGATCCCGTTTGCGGTCATGCTCTCGGTGCCGATCGGGGTGTTCGGGGCACTGCTTGCGGCAAAGCTGTTCGGCCAATCAAACGACGTCTATTTCAAGGTCGGGCTGCTGACCACCATCGGCCTTGCGGCGAAGAACGCGATCCTGATCGTCGAATTCGCCATCGAGCAGCAGCGGCGTGGCCTGGATATCATAGAGGCCACGCTGGAGGCCTCGCGCCAGCGCCTGCGTCCGATCCTGATGACCTCGCTTGCCTTTATCCTCGGCGTGTTGCCGCTTGCCACGGCCAATGGCGCCGGCTCCGGCAGCCAGAACTCCATCGGTATCGGCGTGATGGGCGGCATGATCTCCGCGACGGTCCTCGGGCTCTTCCTGATCCCGCTGCTGTTTGTCGCCGTGCGCCAGGTCTTCAAGGGGCATGTCGGACCATTCGAGGATGAGGAGACCGCGAAGACGCCGGCCGCTGCCGTAGAAACCCCCTCCGCATCCAGCCATTAAAGGCCTGCCATGACGACGATCGAAGCTCAACTTGGACATTGCGACCGCCGCGCCACCCGCCAAAGCCTGCTTGCCGCGGTGCTGCTTGCCACGTCGATGCTTGGCGGCTGTGTTGTCGGGCCGGACTACGTGAAGCCGGATCTTTCAATCATCAGGAACTGGTCTGCGGCTTCCGGCAAGAAAGTGCTGAAGCCGACAGAGCTTGCCGGTTGGTGGAAGGGGCTTGGCGACCCGCTGTTGAACGATCTGGTTGAGGAGGCGGTGAGAGGCAATCTCGACGTTGCCACCGCCAAGGCGAACCTGCGCCTGGCGCGGGCCACCACGCGCAGCGCCGAAGGTGCGCTTCTGCCAAGCCTCGACCAGTCCGACAGCCTCACCCGCAGCCGCAGTGCTAACGGTGACGGCGACACCTCCCACAGCACGCAATACAAGGCCGGCTTCGATGCCAGCTGGGAAATCGATCTCTTCGGCGCAGATCGGCGTTCGCTCGAAGCGGCGCGCGCCAGCGAACAGGCCGAGGAGGAGACCCTGCGCCAGACCCTCGTGACGCTCGCCGGTGACGTTACGTCCTATTATGTCGAGGCGCGTGAATACCAGTCACTGATCAGCCTGGCGGAGCGGTCTGCCAAGTCGCAATTGCAGGTGCTCGCGCTGACCAGGCGTCAGTTCGAGGCCGGCGAGGCGACAGGCATGGATGTGGCGAAGGCCGCCGCCACCGCCGCCTCGACCGAAGCCGATATTCCCTCCTACCGCATTTCCTATGCGCAGGCGGCGCATCGCCTTGGCATTCTGCTTGGACAGAGGCCGGATGCGGTGGAGGCGCGCCTGAAGAAGCCGGCACCGATCCCCGTGCCGAAGCGCACCATGCCCGCCAGCATCCCGGCCGAGATCCTGCTCAGCCGGCCGGATGTGAAGGCGGCGGAGCGCGATCTGGCGGCCTATACGGCCAAGGTCGGCGGGGCGGAGGCTGCCCGTTATCCCTCCATCAGCCTGACCGGCGATGTCACCACGTCAGCCGCGAGCGTCTCGGATCTCGCCCGCAAGTCGACCATCGGCTGGTCGCTCGGCCCGAGCGTCTCCATCCCGCTCTTCCAGGGCGGACAGTTGAAGGCTGCGGTGGACGAAGCGAAGGCGACGAGAGACCGATACTTCGTCGCCTATCAAACGGCAGTGGCGACCGCGATGGAGGATACCGAGAACGCCGTGATCGGGCTGACCCAGTCGCGCCTGCGCCAGGAGAAGCTGCGCCAGTCGGTGGCCGGTTACCGGCAGGCGGCGGATCTGTCGCGCAATCTCTACCAGTCCGGGGCCTCAGGTTTCCTCGATGTGCTTGATGCGGAGACCTCGCTCTACTCGGCCGAAGAAAGCTACATCCAGAGCACGGCCAACACCGCTACCTATTTCATCTCGCTCAACAAGGCGCTGGGCGGCGGCTGGTCGGGAACGGTGGACACAGACCAGCCGCTGGTCGTGGACACGAACGAGGGTCCCCATGCGCAGAAATGACAAGGTTACGGCAATCATCGCCTTTGCCGACCGTTTACGCGGCGTTCTCCGGGCCCTGCCTTTCGGATCGCGCGCGGCTCGCGCGACCGCTCCGGCCGCTGCGCAGGGCATGCCAGCCATTGTTTGCGAGCTTGGCCTCTCCGCTGTGCGCATCCGGGCGCAGGCGCACAAGCATCACGGACAGATCGTCGAGGGGCGCCTTCCGGATGACAGTGTCATCGAGATCAACCTCGACTGACACGACCTGCTGGACATGAAGTTCGCTTAGCAGAAGAGACGCCCCTGCCGTTTCCTCTGCCGTGGGCCGGTCCCTCCCTCCGGGACCGGTCTCACACCCCTCCTGCGTGCACAGGCGTTCTGCGGTTCCCGCACCATGATCGCGCACGGAAAACGTTGGATCGGCGCATTTGTTGCAATTTTGCGACAGGGCATTTTAGGGACGTTTCCGAATGTTTCTCCCGTTTCTTTTATCTTGAGTATTATATTCATATTAAAATAACCCTTTGGCAGCGTTCGGCTTTATGCCGAGCGCCCACCGAGTTGTCGCACGGGCAAGGGGCCTTTGCGCACCAGTATTTTCGATGACGAATGAAGGGAAAGACAGTGAGTGTTTCACGCCATCGCAAGGCATTGATGCTGTTCACGGCATTGAGCCTGATCAGCGGTGCCGGCCATGCCGGCGCGCAGGACAGCGCATCCCAGGTGAACAAGCAAGACGAGGCGACGGTGCTACCAAAAGTGGTCGTCAAGGGCGACCGCGTGAAGGGTGGCGCCGACGATACGCCGCTTGCGACGAGAACCGATCGCGAGACGCTTGCCAAGCGCGACATCCAGTCGATCGACGATCTTGGCAATACGGAAGAGGCCGGCATCAGCTATTCGTCGCGCTCCAAGGGATTTGCATTGCGCGGTCTTGACGACGACCGCATCCTGACCACCATCGACGGTGTCGCCATTCCCTATCTTGATGACAGGCTGGCCTGGAATTTCTCCTCCGGCGGCGTCGACAGCTTCGATTTCAGTTCGCTTTCCAGTGTCAGCATCCTGCGCGGTGCCGATTCCAGCCGTGCCGGTTCCGGTGCGCTCGGCGGCGCGGTGGTTCTGAGGACCCTGGAGCCGGAAGACCTGATCGGTGAAGGCAAGGATTGGGGCGGCTTCGCCACCACGCTGTATGACGGCTCCGACCGGTCGATCAAGGGTGCCGCGGCGCTGGCAAAGAAGATCGAGGGAACTTCGATTTTGCTGCAGGGCAGCTACAAGCGCGGCAACGAGACAGACACCAAGGGTACAAATGACAGCACGCGCAGCACCCGCACAGTGGCCGACCCCGCCGATACCTACACGTCCAACCTGCTCTTCAAGCTGCGGCAGGAACTGGAGGGCGGACATACGATCGGCCTGACCGCGGAACAGTTCAAGACCCGGGAAGATACGGACAAGATGTCGAGTTATTCCTCGACCTATGGCGCCTACGATTATCAGACCGACACCACCCGCGACCGCGTTTCCCTTGACTACGAATACGAGGCCATGGCCGAGGACGCCTGGCTGAAAAGCGCGCGGGCCTCGCTCTACTACCAGCACATGGATCGCGACGAAGGGTATCTCGCCACCCGCACGACGGCTCCCGTTGGCGCTTACGGACGCTCGACGGAAAGCCGTGAAAACACCGTGGGTTTCGTCGGTTCGGCCAGCAGCGAATTTGAGACCGGCCAGCTGAAGCATGAAGTGACAGTCGGCACGGACGTCGCATTCTTCGGCACCCACAGCTACACGACAGGCAGCGACTCCTGCGGGACGAATTATGTCAGCGCCTGCGCCTATTATCACGTCAACCAGTCGGATACGCCGGATGTCGACGGCACCCGCATCGGCGTTTTCCTCGATGACCGGATCGATATCGGCAGCAGCGGTGTTTCTATAACCCCCGGCCTGCGCTTTGATTATTTCGATTATCGACCGCAGGCGAGTGCGGCCTATGAAGCCAATCAAGGGTATGCGGGGCTGCCGGCCTCCGTTTCCGATTCCGCCTTCTCGCCAAAACTGCGTGCCGAATGGGCCGTCTCGCCGCAGGTCACCCTCTTTGCCCAGTGGGCCATGTCCTTCCGGGCGCCGACGGTGGCGCAACTTTACGGCAATTACGACAATGCGCCCTTCTACCGCATGGTTGGCAATCCGGATCTCGATGCCGAGACCGGCAGTGGCGTCGAGGTCGGGGCCGATCTGGGGTCTGAGGATCGCGGCCTGCGGCTCAGCGGTTTCTACAACCGCTACCGCAACTTCATCGACACCGAGACCTCTGCGCAATCGGGTTACAGCCTCGGCACCTATCGCTACTTCAACCGCGATCGCGTCCGCATCTACGGCGCCGAAGCCAAGGCGCATGCGGATGTCGGCCACGGTTTTGAACTGCATTCCTCGCTCGCTTATGCCAATGCCGAGGATCTGGACAGCGGCGAGGTTCTCGACTCGGTTGCGCCGCTGAAGGCCATAATCGGGGCCGGTTATAGCCGGGAAAGTTGGGGCACCAATGCGGACTGGGTCTTGTCCAAGGGCGTGTCCGATCTCTCGAGCGCAACCTACAAGGCGCCGGGTTATGGCATCGTCAACCTGACGGCCTGGTGGGAGCCGGAGCAGGCAAAGGGCCTGCGTGTTCAGGCAGGCGTCTACAATCTCTTCGACAAGGAATATTATGACGCGATGGAGACGAAGGACGTCACGTCCATTACCTCGGCAAACCGAGCCTTCTATTCCGAGCCGGGCCGTTACCTGAAGATTTCGCTGACAAAGACCTTCTGATCGGCATCCTGACGATCGACCTTCGGCCGGCCGCGCTTCAGCGTGGCCGGCCATTGCCGTCTCATGCCAAAGAGAGAGATGGGGGGACGGGGCAAACGTCACCCTCAGAGCAGCCTGTGCCGGGTCTTACCACGATATCGAGGGCGTTCAGGGAGAGGTCGATGCGAGCTGACATCGACCATGCCGGCGGGCGCGCAGCGTGTTCCGGCGACGTCATTTGCAGAAAAACTCGGTCAAATCGGGCGAAATCCGGCCTCTCCGGGCCATGGGGTGCTGCTTTCGCCGCCAATGTTCTTGCCACGACAAGGGAATCGGATAACAGTCACGATGATTACCGGGTTATGCGGAAAACAACGTAACTAACGGCAACAAGGAAAATGAACGTGATAATGCCGGCTTTTGAGCCCGTGATGAGTTTTGCCGATACGATCCTGGGTCAGGGCGGCGAAATTTCCACGAAGTTTGACATGGTGCCGATCAAAAAATTTCCGCCGAACGCGCAGAAGGCCCTGAGATAAAACAACGCCGGAAACCTTTCGCTTTCTCTTTAAAGGCGAAGGATGCCGGTCAATTCGGACACATTGTTTCGGACGATCTTGAGCGCCTCTGGCGGGAGTTCAAGGACAGTGAGAACACATAAGGAGATTTGAACCGCAAAAGAAAAAGGCCCCCAAGCGACATTGACGTCGTGGAAGCCCTTCTCGAAGTTCTAGCAGACTGAGAATCGCATTTCCCCGAATCGCTGTCAAGCTTTTACAGCCGTCTGTTTTGACGGGCCGGGATCTTTTGCCTGTTTGAAGGTGAAGGACAATGCAGACGCATGGAGTGACGACGCCCTTTGGGCGGCGTGGGGTTTCGCTTGCGCTCGTGAAAGGGCAAATGCAGGCAGAGGACATCCGCGCCGGCAAGGTGGTGGACAAATGGAAGCTGTTTCGCGATGTCGCGGAAGCGCGCGAAAAGCTTGGACTGCAGGACCGAAGTCTTGCGGTGCTGAACGCGCTTCTGAGCTTTTATCCGGAAACGGATCTATCTCAAGAAAAAGGGCTCGTGGTGTTTCCCTCCAACGAGCAGTTGAGCCTTCGCGCCCACGGCATTGCGGGCACAACACTGCGCCGGCATCTGGCAGCGCTGGTCGACGCAGGACTTCTCCATCGCCGCGATAGCCCCAATGGCAAACGTTATGTGCGCCGTCAGGCCGGGGGCGAGATCGAGCGGGCCTTTGGTTTTAGCCTGGCACCGCTTCTGTTGCGCTCGGAAGAGTTTGCCCATCTGGCACAATCGGTCGCAGCCGAACGGCGGGCGCTATCGCAGGCGCGGGAAGCACTGACGATCTGCCGTCGCGATATCCGCAAGCTGATTACGGCAGCCATCGAGGAGGGGGCGTCGGGCAATTGGGATGTGGTCGAGAGCCATTATATCGCGCTTGTCGCCCGACTTCCGCGCCGTGCCGATCTCACATCGGTCACGGCGATCCTGGAAGACATGCAGATGCTGCGCGAAGAAGTGCTCAACATTCTGGAAATGCAGCTAAAAAGTCAAAAAACAGACGCCAGTGCTATCCATTTTGGCTATCACATACAGAATTCAAAACCCGAATCCTTAAATGAACTTGAACCCGCTTTAGAAAAAAAGCAGGGCGAAAACCCGAATGATGGCCAGACACGGCAAGCCGGGCCGACAGGGGAGGGCCAGGCAAAAGGGCTAGCCTCTGAAACCGATGCTGCAAACGATGGTGTTTCCGGGTCCGGTTCCGCCGGCAATCCGGTCGGCCAGCATGATCGGGGCCTGCGTGAAAAACTTGCCGAGCGGTTAAAACCGCTGCCCTTGCCGATGGTGCTGAAAGCCTGCCCGCAGATCCTCGATTACGGCCCGGATGGGGATATCCGCAGTTGGCGCGATCTTCTGGTCGCGGCGGTCGTCACCCGCTCGATGCTCGGCGTCAGCCCGTCGGCCTACCAGAACGCCTGCGAAATCCTTGGGGCTGAAAATGCGGCCATCGTCATGGCCTGCATTCTGGAACGGGCCGGCCAGATCAAATCCGCCGGCGGTTACTTACGCGATCTCACGCGAAAGGCCGAACGGGGTGAGTTCTCGCTTGCCCCCATGGTCATGGCGCTGATGAGACAAAACGGCGGAAATGAACGGAAAACTGGATGAGGCAAGCTTTTCGGGGTGGCCGGACAGCCGATGAGGGATGTCCGGCATTGTTTTCTCACATCTGCCGTGTCAGCCGGGCAGCCAGCCATGGGTGAGGGGATGGTCGGCAGGCAGCGGCAGGCTGACGATGCGGCGGTTGCGGGCGGAATCGTAGAGCGCCGTGATCAACTCGATCGACTGATAGGCCTCATCGAGAGACGGCAGGTAGAATTCCGGGCGACCGGTGAGACGGGCATGAATGTCGGCAAACTGGCCGGCGAAGCGGAAGATGCCCTCGGCATTGGCGGCAACGATGTCATCGATTTCGGCCTGCTTTCCAGGATCTCTTGCCTCAAACGTCCAGGGGCCCGATCCGATGTGATAGGGTTCCGTGCCGGAGGTGATCGTCATATGCTCGAACAGAGCACGAAAACGCGATGTGCTGCCGCAGGCGCCAAGCGAGATCGAGGAGGAGACGAGCGCTCCCTCGCTTGTTCGCATGGAAAGGGCTGCGCAGTCTTCCGTCTCGATCGGGTTGACGCGCGTATCGATGAAGGCGGCGACCTCCGTGATCTCGCCGGCCAGATGCGCTACCAGATTATGGGCATGGATGGCGTGGCTGACCAGCGCGCCGCCGAGTTCACCCGACCAGGTGCCGCGCCAGCGCTCTGCGTAATAATCGGCCCGCCGGTCCCAATGGGTTTCGAGCGACAGCACGTAAGGCCGGCCGAGCAGGCCTTTCATCTTCAGGGCATGGGCGGCATGGTAGCCTGCGCCATAGCGATACTGGAAGATCGGAAAAACCTGACGATCGGCACGGGCGGCAGCGTTCCGGATCTCCGCGACTTCGGCAATGGAGCCGGCCAGCGGCTTTTCGCAGACCACATGTTTGCCCGCGGCCAGAACTGCAAGCGTCATCGGCGCATGCAGGCGGGGCGGCAGGCAGAGATCGACAAGATCCACCTCCGGGTCGGAAAGCACGATATCGAGATCGGAAATGGGGCGGCTGCCGGGGGCTTCCGCAGCGCCGCTTTCGGCCCGCTCCGGATTGAGATCACAGACATAACGCACGTCGAAAAGATGCGGCAGCTGGGCATATCCGGTAATGTGGGCCTTGCCGATGCCAGCGCCTGCGATGGCGACACGAATGCGCTCCGTCATGATGCAGCTCCCTTTTCTGCCAGAAGCTGGGCTTCAAGCGCCAGTTGCGTGGCCAAAAAAGCATGGGCTTGCGGCATGGCCGTTTCCGTCCGTTCTTCCACATCGCGCAGCAGGCGGCCGAAGAAGGGTTTGCCCGCGCCGGTGGCGTCAAAATGTTCGACACCCTTGGCATCGGCCAGGAACACGTGATCCTGCCCCGGTCGTCCGGCAATATCGATATATTTGCGCAGTTCCAGATACCCCTCCGTGCCAAGAATGGTCATGCGTCCATCGCCCCAGGTGGGAAGACCATCGGGTGTCAGCCAGTCCACCCGCGCATAACCGCGCCCGCCATTGCCTTCCAGCAGCACCTCGCCGAAATCCTGAAAGTCTGCACGATCCGGATTGGCGACATTGGCCACATGGGCGGAGATGACGCGTGCCTCAGATGACCCGGTAAAATGCAGGAACTGGTCGAACTGGTGGGCGCAGATGTCGGTCAGAATGCCGCCAAAGCGGTTGCGATCCCAGAACCAGTCTGGCCGCAGGTGGGAATTGCGCCGGTGCGGGCCGAGACCGACGGTCTGCACCACCGTGCCGATACGCCCTTCCGCAATGAGGCGGTCAGCCAGCGTCACACTTTCCACCGTCAGCCGTTCGGAAAAGCACACGGTCCAGCGCCGGCCGGTTTCAACGGTTGTCTGCCGGATCGCCGCAAGTTGCTCAAGCGTGGTGCAGCCGGGCTTGTCGACCAGCACATCCTTGCCGTGCTGCATGGCGGAAATGGCGATGGCGGCGCGCTCGCTGTTGATCGCGGCGCTGAGCACCAGACCGATGTGGTCATCTTCGAGAATTTGCGCCGGTGTCCTGAGCGGCACATCAGGATAGGTGGCGACGAAACTGTCTATTGTGGATTGCGGGGTATCGGGTGTGACGGCAAAGCCGGAAAATTTTGCGCCGGCGGCGGTCAAGCCTTCGATCATTCCGTAGATATGGTTGTGATCGATGCCGATAACGCCAAAGGAGAGGGGAGCGGGCATGGATATATCCTGTTGAAGTCAACTGATACAAAAATTCAAGGATCGTGGTCGTATTGGCGGCTGCGCCGAAAAGCGGCGCAGCCCGCAAGAATTCTGGATCTCCCGGTGGTCCTTGGACCGATCCGGGAGATGGAAGGCGGAAGGACGTTGCCTGTCACTGCGCCCGTTCGACGATGGCCTGGGCATCATCGATGAAGGTGGCGGCCGCGTCCTTGGCATCAAGCCTTGCCAGAACCACGTCCGTGCCGATGCGCATGAAGGCGTCGCGCACCTCGCCGGCTCCCTTCGGGGCTGGCAGGGGAAGCGGCCCGACCTTGGACTGGATCGCATCGAAATAGTCCACGGAGAGCTTTTCGACCTCGGTGAGCTTCGGCGCCAGTGCTTCGCGCACCTTGGGCGAGGCGGGAATGCCGCGTTCAAGGCCGAGAACACCTGTTATGGCGGGATCGTTGACCCAGGCGTTCATGTAGGCGATTGCCGCTGCCGGATCCTTGGCATCGCGCGACAGCGACAGGAACATCGAGGGCTTGATGAACTGGCCGGGCTTGCCATCCTTCTTGTGGGGCACCATGGCCGCGCCGATCTTGTCCTTGGCCGCAGACTGGATGCCGACGAGCTGATTGGACCAGAAATGCGCCATGGCGGTATCGCCGACGGCAACACCGGATTCAGCAATCGGCGCATCGAGGATGACGGTTTTTTCCTTGCCGCGCACCACGTCCTTCTTGCGCAGGTCCGCCCAGAACTGCCAGTAGGTTGCAACATCCTCTGCGGTGGCTGTCACCTTGCCGTCCTTGTCGTAGAATTCGCGGCCGTTCTGGCGAACCCAGGATTCGAAGGTTTCGATCATCAGGGCGAGATCGTCCGAACCCTTCACCTTGCCGCCGGATTTGGCCGTGATCGTTTCGCAGGTCTTGGCAAAATCGTCCCAGGTCCAGTTGATGAGGTCGGCCTTGATGCCGGCTTCCTCGAACAGCCGTTTGTTGTAAACGATCACCTGGCTGTTGGAGCCGATGTTGAGCGCATAGAGCTTGCCGTCGACCTCGCCGCCGGCAAGCGGACCCTTGTCGAAATCGGCAATCATCAGGCTTTTGCCGATGAATTCGTCGAGCGGCTTCAGCGCACCGCGGCGGACATATTCAAACAGGAACCGGTAATCCATCTGCACCAGATCCGCCATGTTGCGGCCGGCGGTCTGGGTGGCCATCTTGGTCCAGTAATCGCCCCAGCCGATGGTCTCGCCCGAGACTTCCACGCCGGGATTTTCCTTCTGGAACAGGTCGATCACTGCAAAGGTACGCTTGTCGCGCTCAGGGTTGCCCCACCAGTAATGGCGGATGCGGGTGGCGGCCCGCGCTGGCCCGGTTGCCAGCTGCGAAGCTGCAAGGCCAGCGCCTACGGCGCCCAACAGCTTGCGTCTCGTCAGGTTCATCATGTTCTCCTCCTCCTTGAGATGATTGCACCGCCCGATCGCTCCTCCGATCGGGCAGCCTGTTTGTCTTTCTCTCCGCAGCCCTTTCGACAGATATGTCAGATCTGACTGCGCAGCAGTTCGGTCAGGCATAACATCGCCATCGCCTGCCCATAGGGCATGGATGTGCGACGGATCTGCCGGTAGAAATCGAGGTCATTGCCCATTGCCGTCCCGAAGGACACCTGCAGCAGCTCTCCCTGCGGGCTGATATTGTCGATCACGCCCTTCATGGCGCGCTCTGCCGTTTCGAGATAGTCGGGGCCGAGATAACGCTTGCGCACGCTCTTCATCAGGCCATAGGCAAAACCTGCCGTGGCCGAGGCTTCCAGATAGCTGTCGGAGTCGTCGATCAGGGTGTGAAACAGCCCGGAGGCATCCTGATGCGCCTTCAAGGCGGAGGCCTGGCGCGACAGAACGGACAGAAGATGCCGGCGAAGCGGATCGCCCTCGGCAAGATCGAGCAGCTCGATGAATTCCGGGATGGCGATAGTGATCCAGCTGTTGCCGCGCGCCCAGCGGGCGCGGGCGAAGTTGTGGTGACCATCGAAGGTGAAGCCGTGGAACCACAGGCCCGTCTCGGTATCCATCAGATACTGCGCGTGCAGCAGAAACTGGTATTTGGCTTCCTCGACGAAATCCGGCCGGTTCAGCACAAGGCCGATCTTGGCCAGCGGCAACACGCTCATCATCAGCGTGTCATCCCAGATCTGCTGGTCGTTGACGCTGTTATAGACGATGTGCTGCAATCCACCCTCGCGGGTGCGCGGCATCTCGTGCATCACCCATTCGGCCCAGGTTTCGAGATAGGGCAGAAAACGTGGATCGCGGTTCATCTCGTAGAGATGCGCAAGCGTCAGGAAGGGGGCAACCGTGTTGATGTTCTTGGTGGGTGTGCCCTCTGCAAGGCGGGCCTCGAACCAGTCCGTGATGATCGCCATCACCTCTTTCTGCCCGGTCTGCTGCCAGTATTTGAAGAGGCCGTAAAGGGCAATGCCGTGCGTCCATTCCCAGCCGGCCCAACCCTTCGTGTCGATGACGCGCCCATCCTCGAGCTTCAGGAGATATTCCCCTGTCTTGTCCTCGATATGGATGAGATTGTCCGTCAACCGGTCGATCAGCGCGCAAATCTGGTCCCGTGCCAGCAAGGTGGGCTTCTGCCGTAGCAGAGGATGCATGCTTCAACTCCTCCCCAGTTGAAATATTTTCGGAACTTGGTTCCGGAAACGGAGCAGACCACACTCCGCCACGCATTTCAACGCCGTTTTTGTATCCGCTCTTTTGGCGTGCGGTTTGATCGTCAAGGGGTTGAGAACCGCAGCGGAGGAGGGGAAGAGCGGGGCTCGCACCCTGCTTGACAGACCCCGCCGTGAAATCCAGAATGCAGTTCCGGAAAATTTAGAACACGCCCATGTCGGATCAGCCCGCCAAGACAGAAAATGCCGCCGCCGTCCTCAAGGTCTTTGCTGTGCTGGAGGCACTGGTGGAGGCGCGCCAGATCGGGCTTGCGGATCTTTCGCAAAAGGCGATGACGTCGAAGACCACGGCGCATCGCCTGCTGCAGACGATGGTGGATCTCGGTTATGTCGAGCAGGATCCGGAAACCGAGAAATACGGCCTGACGCTAAAACTGTTCAGCCTTGGAGCGCGCTCGCTGAGCGAGCAGGCCGATCTGTTGCGGGCAGCAGATTCCGCGATGGGCCGGCTGTCACGGGCAACGGGTGAATCCATCAACCTTGGCATTCTCGACAGCCGCGAGGACAAGGTCGTCTACATCCACAAATACGATGCCGCCTTCAATCTTGCGATGAAATCACCGCTCGGCCTGCGCAACCCTTTGCACAGCACGGCCCTTGGCAAGGCGCTTCTGGCATTTCGCGACGAGGCGGAAATTGCCGAGCGGCTTGCTCGCATGGCGCTTGAACAGCGCGCACCTCGCACAATCACCGACCGCGCTCAGCTTCTGTCCGATCTTGAGGAGACCCGCACCCGCGGTTATGCGGAGGAGGTGGAGGAAAGCGAGGCTGGCGTGAGATGCATGGCGGCTCCGATCTTCAACTACCTCGGGCACCCCATCGCCGCCATCTCGATTTCCTTCCCGCTCTTCCGCTTCGACGAGGCCCGCAAGGCAGATTATGTCGACCTTCTCACCAATGCCGGCAAAGCCGCCTCCGAAGCGCTGGGGGGGAGCTAGGGGCGGGATGACGCTCTGAGGCAGGAGGCAACCTTTGTCATTGAACCCGAATGATTTTTCGGCTGAAATGCGCCGAAAGCGGTCCTCACGCGACGCGTCTGCCCTTTAGCCGTCAATCACATGCTTCACTACGACCGAGCCCTGACTTGAGTTGCTTCCAGCCGACTATGACGACAATGAACACGCCTGCGGCTGCAACCCAAAACGGAGCAACCAGCGCAACTTGTCGAGGGACAATGCCATCAAGGCCACGAACGATGAGCCCCGATAGCAGGAGACCAAGCGGCATCATTCCCCAGGCCAGCAGACGATAAACACTGTTCACACGGCCCCTAAGATGGTCAGGTATCATGCGCTGGCGGGTGGAAACCGACACCGTATTCCATACCAATCCGGCGAATTCGAACAAGGCAAGGATTAATGCTAGAGACACTGCATTGGGGGCCAATGCTATGCCGACAAAGGCGGGGACGGAGACAAAGAGCATCCATTGCGCGGTAGGACCCGTCCCCAGGCGACGCACTACATGCTCGCCCAACAGACCGCCCGCGATTCCCCCGACGGCTCCTGTAGCAAGAATTAACCCGTATGCCGCTGACGACAGGCCAAGGTTCTCCTGAACATGCAGTACCAATGCGATCATGACCATCTGAAAGAACAGGTTCCAAAACCCTGTAAGCCAGGCAAGTAGCCGTAGAAGCGGAGCGCCTCTTAAGAATGCCATTCCCTCGGCCAATTCCGCCCGCCAGTTTCGCCGAGCGGATTGGGCAGGCTGAAAGTTGCCGCCAATGTTGCCCACAATCAAAGCAGCCAGAGCGTAGGCGATTGCATTCGCGGTAAACGGAAAGGGCAGTGCGACGCCAACCAGTGCTGCACCTACGGGCGGACCAATGAGGGCGTTACCCGTAAGCTCGACACTCCAGAGTCTGCCATTTGCCCGTTCCAATTTGTCAGGCGGAACAAGCGCGGGAAGCATGGTCTGCGCGGCATTGTCCCGAAACACCTCGGCCGCACCGACAATGAGAGCCGTAAGGGTGAGAACAACAAACGCCAGTGGCGATGTGAGCCCCGTTTGGGGAGGGGCTGACAATGGCAACTGGCTGTAAAGCGCCACCGCCGCGACACCGAAAGCGACAGCTCGTAACACATCCATTCTCAGGATGAGTTTCCGGCGATCCATTCTATCAGTTATGATCCCGGCGGGCAGTGCAAAGATCGCCCAGGGTAGTCTGAGGGCGACTGCGACCAGTGCGATCAACAGCGGATCGCGCGTCAAAAGAGAGGCTGTCCATGCCCACGCGATTGTCGCGATCCCGTCTCCGAGATTTGTTAGCCCACTGGCTGCAATAAAACGTGTGAGGCGTGCAGTGCCGCCGTAAGCACGTGATCGCTGCGAAGGTTCCGGCATGTAAATCCTTGCGTTTTTCGTGACCCTCGCGGAGACTGCATCCTCAAGGTAACTTGAGGTCAAGCGATATGTTGCCGACAGAGCAAATGATTAGGCACGGCGATCTAACGGTGGGCCAAATGGCAGCGCGGGCTGGCATCGCGCTATCGGCGCTGCATTATTACGAGTCAGAGGGGATGATCCACAGCAGCAGGACGGCAGCGGGTCATCGGCGTTATGATCGGCGCGAACTGCGGCGCGTGGCCATCATTCGGGTCGCCCAGTCTCTTGGGCTGTCGCTTTCGGAAATCCGGTCGATGCTGGTGAGGGTTCCGCGCGGCCAGGCTGTGGGCAGAACTGACTGGCAAGCGGCACCCTCAGAATGGCGGAAAGTCCTTGATGAGAGAATCGAACGACTTGTCCGCCTTCGTGATCAACTTGACGACTGCATTGGGTGTGGGTGCCTCTCGCTGGAAAGTTGTCCGCTGAGTAATCCTGACGATCATCTGGCTAATTTCGGAAGCGGACCACGCCGATGGACGAAGTCATATTTGAACTGCGGAACGTTCGAAGACCAGCGCTCTGGTGACTGCTTCGGGCCGAAAGCTGACTATCTCCGTTATCGTGTCAGTTCGCCCTCTGCCGCAGCCAACGCCTCCAGACTACAGAACGCATTAAGGCGGCAGTCCAAACTCTGCCGCCTCAATACCCAAGTCATTTTCGATGAGTGCAGCGGCGGCCTCAGGCAGCCTTGTCCTGAGAGACAGGGGCAACGGTTTTTGACCATTCGGCATACCAGGCCTGGAACAGCTTGAACTGCTTTTCGACAAAGCCGCGCTGGCTGTCGGAAAGGCTGTCGGTTTCGTTGAAGTGCAGCGTGAATTCGGGATTTCCGGTCATCACCAGCATGTGCTTGTAGAAGAGAACGAGATCCGGGCCTTCATCGAAGGAAGAGAGCACGGCAAGTGCGGTTTCCAGTTCAAGCGCCTGGGAGCGGGCTGTAGCGTTCCCCTTGGCGGCGGCCTCGCAGAGCGAAACCAGATGCAGCACTTCGCGGGGCAGCACATTGCCGATGCCGGTGATGGCGCCGGATGCGCCGCAATTGACAAAACCGTGGAAGACGGCGGTATCGACGCCGACCATCAGGGTCACTTCATCGTCACGGCTGGTGATGTTTTCAGCGGCATAACGCAGGTCTGCCGGGCCGCCGAACTCCTTGAAGCCAATGAGGTTCTTGTGTTCGCGCCGCAGCTCGAAAAACAGGTCGGCGCGCGTGGCAAAACCGTAATAGGGGCTGTTGTAGATGACGGCCGGCAGATCGGGAGCAGCCGAGAGGATCGTCTTGAAATGCGCCCGCTGGGCCGAAACGGACGTGCCGCGCGAAAGCACCCGCGGAATGACCATCAGGCCGTGTGCGCCAACCTTCTGCGCATGCGCTGCATGTTCGGCGGCAATCTTTGTGTTGACGGCGCCGGTTCCGACGATGACCCGAAGCCCCGCCTTCACCAGTCGCTCGACGCCATCCATGCGCTGCGCATCGGTCAGCAGCGGCCAGTCGCCCATCGATCCACAATAGACAACCGCCGACATGCCGGCATCCACCAGCTCGCGGCCTTTGCGCACCAGACCGTCAAAATCAGGCGTGCGGTCGGCATGGCATGGTGTCATCAGGGCCGGAATGCAGCCGGTGAAAATGTTCGAGGTCATTGCAATCTCCATCAAAAAAGCGGGACGGCAAGGACTGCCGAGGCCGGAATTGGAGTTAGTATACACTTTGTATTTTTATTGTCGATGGAAAAGCGTGGCGATGTCGGAAGCTGCGCAAGGCAGCGCTTGGCGCAAGACGAAAGCCGGCAAAAGGTTGATGTCAGATGTTCTTGAGGTCGCGCGCATTGGCGGCGTCGCGCGCCAGATACTCCTGTATCTGCGCCACGATCTGCGCTGCATGGGCAAGCGCCAATGTATCGGCTCGCTCCACGTCCCCCGCTTCAATCGCAAGGATCATGTCCTCATGCTCCTCGACATATTGCCGGGGCAGCCGGTCGTCGAAGGTGGAATAATAGAGCCGGAGGATCCGTCGTCCTTCATCGAGCAGCCGGGTAAAGAAGGTGGTGTAATAGGCATTGCCGGCCCGTTCGGCGATGGCGACGTGGAACTCGCGGTTCGCCTCGATCATCGCATAGGCATCCTGCGCATCGACAGCCCGTGCAAACTCGGTCTGGCGGGCGCGAATGTCCCGTGCGGGACCAGCGCTCCGGCGGCCGGCGGCGCCGCGCGTCGTCACCCGGTACATCAGTGTCAGCGCTTCGAAATAGGCGGGGAGGGCGGCAAAGTCGATGGCGGCAACGATGGTGTTGCGGTTCGGCAGGGTGGTCGTCAGGCCATCGGCGGAGAGCCGCAGCAGCGCTTCGCGCACGGGCGTGCGCGACATGCCGAAGCGTTCAGACAGCTTGACCTCGTCCAGCGGCGAGCCCGGCTCCAGCGTCATCGCCAGAATTTCCCGGCGGATAGTGGCATAAACGGTCTGGGTGCCGGATCCGCGCGTGCGGGCCGGGTCTTGAACATCTTGTGCAGTTGTCGTCGCCATCGCCAATCCGTCTGTTGTTTGTCTTCATCCATCATACTGCAGGCCATCTGTCGATTAAATTCAAAGGTGTCGCGACAGGGCATGCGCGGCAGATCGTGGAGGGGTGGCCTTGCCGTTTGGGGGTGCTGGCGAGGAGAGGAGGGGTAGCCCAAGCAGATCCCGCGCACCCGCCCTTCAAGGAGCGCCCGCGTTAAACAGTCCGATGCCGTAAAATGTGCGAAATTTTGCGTTTTCTCTATTATCTC
Organism: Neorhizobium sp. PAMB6630; assembly: GCF_058242775.1. Taxonomy (NCBI): domain Bacteria; kingdom Pseudomonadati; phylum Pseudomonadota; class Alphaproteobacteria; order Hyphomicrobiales; family Rhizobiaceae; genus Neorhizobium; species Neorhizobium sp. PAMB6630. The sequence goes on along the minus strand of NZ_JBZAYV010000002.1, from coordinate 1,247,223 downwards.
CAAAGGCTTGATGCAGCCTATACCCGAACCGGACAGACTGTCACAGGTTATGAAATCGCACAGCCGGAGGCGGTTCTAAAGGAGCCATTAACCTTTATTTTCTACTTAATAGCACTGCCATTTGTACGCGGTTGGTGTGATGCATTTTCATAGAACGAACTTCCCCAAGTCCCTTGAAACCATGCAGTCCGACGAGGGTCCCCTCGACGGCCGCGAACCTGAGCCGCATCGCCGGACACCGACCGTCGATCCGAACGAAGCAACCATCGAGCAGGCGCCCTGGCAGGCGGCCTTCAAGCTGGCGCCCAACGTGCGGTTCACCCGCACGCCGGAAAGCATTCTTGCCCGGCCGCGTGGTCGCGACCAGGTGGCACCCGTTGCCCCGGAAGAACGCATGCCGGCGGCCGCCGGGCGGCTGGTCGAGCCGCTCGATGTGAATGCCCAGCCACCGGTCAATGAAAACGCCACGCTTGCGCCCGAATTGCTCGTCAATGCGCTGCAGGGCGTGGCATCCGCCATGCAGCAGATACCGGCTCCGTCAAAGGTGAAGCCGCAACCTTCGCCGCGCGCGCTCATCTTCAAGCGGCCGGCGCCGAAGGAAGAACCGAAAGCCGAAATGCCTGCAGAAAAGACCACCGAAATCGCATCTCCCGTTAATGCCGCGCAGCCGCACATCGTGCCTGCCTATTCGCCTGCCTCTCCCGCTCAGCCCGCTTTTACCAACGCCGTGCCTGTCCCGTTCGCACCAGCCGTGACGGCACCCGCGCAAGCTCCTGCCGTATCGCCCGGGGTCGCCTCGCCGATGACGTCTGCCGCGCCGGTTGCCGCGACACCGGCTTCTTGCGATACGCCGTCAGCGCCCAAGCTGTGGCTCTCCGATTTCGCCTTCTTCGAAGCCGGCATGGATGCCGATGTGGCGCCTGCGGTACCTCCGGCCGTGGAGCAGCCGGCAGTCCCGCAAACCTTCCACGCCGGCCCCGTCATCCTGCGGCGCCCGGCCGAAGTGGTGCGCCTTGCCCATCCGCTGGTGCCGAATTCCGTGACGGCGCTTTACCGCGAGGTGCGTCCCGGAACCCGGTTTGAGAAACGCCCCGTTCAGCCCATTGCAGCCGAGCCACGCGAAACCGTCATGGCCATCCCGGCCCCTGTTGCGCCGCCGGTTCATCCGCCGATGGATGCCATTACCGTCGAGCCAGTTGCGGTTGTCGTGCCGGTGATCGAGGAGGCCGTTGTCGCGCCGGTCGAAGCCCCGGTTGCTGAAGTCGAAACCGTAACCGTTCAGCCGCAACAGCCGTCGGCCCGCGCCATCGTGCCGATTTCGCGGCGCAAGCCGCAGGGCCTGCCGGGTCTGTCCGGTGCCATGGCCGTGCGCGAAAGCGATGACGCCTACGAATTCCCGCCGATCGCGCTTCTGCAGGAACCGTTTGGCCAGCAGGCCGAAACGGTGCAGCCGGATGCGCTGCAGCAGAGCGCCGGTCTTCTCGAAAGCATCCTGGAAGATTTTGGTGTGCGCGGCGAAATCATCGACGTGCGCCCCGGTCCTGTTGTCACGCTTTACGAATTCGAGCCGGCGCCGGGTGTCAAATCCTCGCGCGTCATCGGCCTTGCCGATGATATCGCCCGCTCCATGTCGGCGCTGTCGGCTCGCGTCGCGGTCGTTCCCGGCCGCAATGTCATCGGCATCGAGCTGCCGAACGCCGTTCGCGAAACGGTGTTCCTGCGTGAACTCATCGAGTGTGAGGATTATTGGGAAACCAAGCACCGCCTGGCGCTCTGCCTTGGCAAGACCATTGGTGGCGAGCCTGTCATTGCCGAACTTGCCAAGATGCCGCATCTGCTGGTTGCCGGCACCACCGGTTCGGGCAAGTCGGTTGCCATAAACACCATGATCCTGTCGCTTCTCTACCGGCTACGCCCGGAAGAATGCCGCATGATCATGATCGACCCGAAAATGCTGGAACTGTCGGTCTATGACGGCATCCCGCATCTGCTCACTCCTGTCGTCACCGATCCGAAAAAGGCCGTGCTGGCGCTGAAATGGGCCGTGCGCGAGATGGAGGATCGTTATCGCAAGATGTCGCGGCTCGGCGTACGCAATATCGACGGCTACAATGCCCGCGCCGCCCAGGCCCGCGAAAAGGGCGAGACGATCACCGTCAACGTGCAGACCGGCTTTGATCGTCACAACGGCGAGATCGTTTACGAGGAACAGGAACTCGACCTGTCGCCGATGCCCTATATCGTCGTCGTCGTGGACGAGATGGCCGACCTGATGATGGTTGCCGGCAAGGAAATCGAAGGTGCTATCCAGCGTCTCGCGCAGATGGCGCGCGCCGCCGGTATCCACCTGATCATGGCAACGCAGCGTCCCTCCGTCGATGTCATCACCGGTACGATCAAGGCCAATTTCCCGACGCGCATTTCTTTCCAGGTGACGTCGAAGATCGACAGCCGCACCATTTTGGGCGAACAGGGTGCCGAACACCTGCTCGGCCAGGGCGACATGCTGCATATGGCCGGCGGCGGGCGCATTTCGCGTGTCCACGGCCCCTTCGTGTCGGATGCCGAGGTGGAATACGTCGTCTCGCACCTGAAGGCGCAAGGACGGCCGGATTATCTGGGCACCGTCACGGAAGACGAAAACGAGGTGGACGCCGAGCCGGAAACCGATGCCGCCGTCTTCGACCGCAGCGGCATGGGCAGCGAAGATGCCGACGACCTCTATGAAAAGGCCGTCAAGGTGGTGATGAAGGACCGCAAGTGCTCGACATCCTACATCCAGCGTCGCCTCTCGGTCGGCTATAACCGGGCCGCCTCACTGGTGGAACGCATGGAGCAGGAAGGCCTCGTCGGCCCGGCAAACCATGTCGGAAAACGCGAGATCATTTCCGGCAAGCCGGTCCCCACGCTTTCTGAAGATTAAGCCTCACGATCCCTGCCGGGTAGCCGCATAGCGGTTGGCCGGCTTCGACAGGCCAAGGTTTTCGCGAAGGGTCGAGCCCTCGTATTCCTCGCGAAACAGGCCGCGACGGCGCAGTTCCGGCAAAACCAGCTCGACAAAATCGGTGAGGCTTGCCGGCAGCGTGGGGAACATCAGGATAAAACCGTCGGCGGCACCCGCCTGAAACCATTCCTCCATGAAATCGGCAATTTCTGTGGGCGTACCGGTGATGCCGTTGCCCGTGCTCTTTTCCGCGTAATGGCGGATGAGATGGCCGAGCGTGTGGCCCTGGCGGATATAATCCGTCAGTTCCTCGAAGAGAGCCTTCGAGCCCTTCGGCTCGGCGGGAAGCCGCTCCATCGGGAAGGGTTTGTCGAGATCAGCGCCTGACAGATCGGTTTCGAGAAATTCGCCGAGCATCCAGCGCCCGACATCCGGATGCAGATTGTCGATGAGGAAATTGACCTTCGCCTGCGCCTGGGCCTTCGTCTCGGCCACATTGATGACGACTCCAGGCATCATCTTGAGATCGCTGGTGGAACGCCCGTACTTTGCCATGCGTCCTTTGACGTTATCGGCAAAAGCCTTGTTGCGCTGAAGGTTGGAGGCAAGGCTGAAGACGATTTCGGCGGTGCGTGCGGCGAGTTCCATGCCGGGCTCGGAGCCGCCGGCTTGGGCAATCACCGGCCGTCCCTGCGGGGAAGCGGCAATGTTCAACGGACCGCGCACCTGAAAATGCGGCCCCTTGTGGTTGAGGAGATGCAGTTTGTCCTTGTCGTGGTAGAGCCCGGCCTGCTTGTCGAGGATCAGTGCATCCGGCTCAAAACTGTCCCAGAGGCCGAAAACGACATCGACGAATTCCGCGCCACGCTCGTAACGCCAGCTGTGCGGTGGAAGCCCGTCGAAATTGTAGTTGTAGCCGGTTTCGTCATGGTCCGATGTCACCACGTTCCAGCAGGCGCGCCCGCCGCTCAAATGGTCGATCGAGGCAAAGATGCGGGCGAGGTTGAAGGGCTCATAAAAGCTGGTCGAGGCCGTGGCAACAAACCCCAGCTTTTCCGTCAGCACCGAGAGCGCGGAAATCAGCGACAGCGGTTCGAAACGGTTCATCTTGGTGGGCGAGCGGGCAAGCGCATCCGCATCGCCGATGGCAGCCGCCGGCGAATCCGCCAGAAACATGAAGTCGAATTTGGCCGCTTCCGAGATTTTGGCAACGTTCAGCAGGTGATCGATGGTGTTTGCGCCGTTCACATCCGCTGCCGGATGACGCCAGGCGGCGGGATTGAACCCGAAGGTGTAAACGAAGGTGCCGAGCTTCAGCGTGTCGGTGCGGGCCATGGGATCTGCTCCTGGTGATCAGCGGCGGGCGTGCTGGCGTCCAGACGTCGCAGCGGTGTGAAACGGGCGGTCAGCGCATGCTGGCGGCCGGGATAGGTGAGGCGCACGCGGGTGACGGTATCTTCAAAGCGCCAGGTCTGGCGCTCCACCGTCAGAACCGGTGCATGGAGGCAAAGGCCAAGCGCCTCGGCCACGGGCAAGGATGCCGCATCGGCTGCAATCCGGTGTTCCGCGGCGTTCCACGGCACGTGTTGCAGCAGCCACGGGCCGGGCGACAGTTCCTCGAACGTTTCGGTTGCGGCATCCGGCACGATGGAAAGGTTGATGATGCGTTCTTCAAGGCAGAACGGCGCGTCATCTGCCCGGTGCATGACGGTGAGCGACAGGAGTTTTCGCCGCGCCGGCAGGGCGCAGGCTGCACGTTCGCTGCGTGTCGGCAGGCGCAGCGCGCGGCTGACCACCTCGAACCGATAAGACAGGTTCTGCGCACGCACTTCGTCGCCGATATCATAGATTTCAAGGATCGCGCTTTGCGGCCCCTGCGGCATGACGATGCTGCCGGTCTTGCGACGCCTCAGAAGAAGGCCCGCCCGGGCAAGCTCCGTCAGGACCTTGCTGACCGTCATCCGCGAGCAGCCATAGGCCTGCGTCAGCGCCTGCTCGGAGGGCACTTTATGGCCCGGCGGCCAGCGGCCGGAGACGATATTGTCCTCGATCTCCTCTAGGATGCGCGCATGAAGCGAACGGACGGGCTTTTTGCCGATCCTGCTGTCATGGTCCATGTCGCCTCCTCCATCGCATGCCGCTTGGCCGGACCCGTCAGGCCAGCATCGAGGCACCGCGGTCCAGATAGGTATCGAGGAACTGTTCCAGACGCGGATGGCGCGGCTTGGCAAATACGTCCGCCGGTGCGCCCGTCAACACGAGCCGCCCCTGGTCGAGAAAGCTGATCTGGTGGCCGATGGTGGCGGCAAAACCGATCTCGTGGCTGACGACGACCATGGTCATGCCGTCCGCTGCCAGATCACGCATGACCGTCAGCACTTCGCCGGTCAGTTCCGGGTCGAGCGCCGAGGTCGGCTCGTCAAACAGCATGATCTTGGGCGATAGTGCCAGTGCCCGGGCGATTGCCACACGCTGCTGCTGGCCGCCGGACAGTTGCGCCGGATAATGCCCGGCGCGGTTTTCAAGGCCGACTTTCTTCAACTGCGCCATGGCGCGCTCTTCCGCTTCTTTCCGGGGCACCTTATGAACCGTCTTCAGCGCCTCCGAAACATTCCCCAATGCCGTCATGTGGGGCCAGAGGTTGAACTGCTGGAACACCATGCCGATCTGCGCGCGCACCGCCCGGATCTGGGTCGACGGCAGACGCTCGCGCTCTCCCCTGGCGTTTTCAAAGAAACCCAGCGCCTCGCCGTTGACGGTGATCATCCCCTCCGTTGCCTCCTCCAGGAACGCCAGGCAGCGCAAAAGCGTGCTCTTGCCGGACCCGGACGGGCCGATCAGGCAGGAAACCTTGCCCTCGGGGATATCCAGATCGATATCCTGCAACACCGGCGTCTGGCCGAAGCGCTTCACAAGGTTTCGAACGGAAATGGCGGGAAGCGTCATGGCGTGGAAAACCTGTAGGTGGAAAAGCGGGATTCGGCAAAACGGCCAAGCCGGGCCGCGGCCTCGACGATGACCCAGTAGATGACTGCCAACAGGAAAATGGCCTCGAGAAAGGCATATTCCTGCGAACCGATGGCGCTGACGGTGGTGGTCAGTTCCGGCACGGTGATGATGGACAGAACCGCCGATTCCTTCAGCAGGATCACCGAAAGGTTGACCGAGGGCGGCAGCACGATCAGCGCCATTTCCGGCAGGAGAATGCGGCGGATGACCTGCAGGCGCGAAAAGCCAAGGCATTCGGCGGCCTCCACATGGCCGTGGGGCACCGCGCCGTAGCCTGCGCGAAAAATTTCCGAATAATAGGCCGCCGCATAGATCGACAGCCCGAGAAGGCCGCAGGGAATGGGATCAAGCGAAATGCCGATGAACGGGCCGCCGTAATAAACGAGGAAGATCTGGATGAGGAAGGGCGTGCCGCGCAGCACTTCCACCACAAGACCGAGCGGAATGTCGACCATGACGCCGCCATAACGCCTGAGGGTTGCGACGACAAAGCCGATGAGCACGCCGAGCAGCATTCCGGCAATCCAGAGCGCCAGCGTCACGCCGGTGCCGGAAATGATCTCGGGCAGATGTTTGAGGATAACGCCGGGATCAAACATCATTTGGCAACTCCCGGCAGCGCGCGTTCGCCATAACGACCGGCAAGCGCCACGCTCCAGCAGATGACGAGATAGATGAGGGCGGCCGAGGAAAAGATCTCGATCGGCATATAGGTGGAGGAGGCGAGATCCTGCGCCATGCGGGTGATTTCCACGATGCCGACGACGGAGACCAGCGAGGAGGATTTAAGGATCATGATCGCTTCGTTGACGAGGGCGGGAAAGGTCATCCGCAGGGCGATCGGCACCTTGATGCGCAGGAACAGCTGGCTTGGCGTAAAACCCACCATGTCGGCGGCCTCGATCAGCCCGCGCGGCACGCTCTCAAACCCGCCGCGCAGGTTTTCCGCCTGATAGGCCGCCGTGCAGAGCGACATGCCGATGATAGCCGCGACAATGCTCGGCACGTTCAGCCCGATGAACGGCAGAAGATTGTAGATGAGCAGAAGCTGCACCAGAAGCGGCACGCCGCGAAAAAAGCTGATGAAGAACTGTGCCGGGCGCCGATAGAAGGCCTTGCCCGACAGCAGCGCGGCCGACAGCACCAGCGCCAGCAGGAAGCCGATGGCGATCGAGATGGCACTGATGCCGATGGTCCAGACGGATGCCTGTACCAGAAGATTGAACAGCTTGAACGACATGGGGCGGAAGCATCCGTCGCAGAACCGGTGGCCGGATGGCAGGCCACGGTTTTCACCAGGAAGTCAGGAGTGCCGGCGGGAAGAAGCTCCCCCCGCCACGCGTCCCGGACCAGATTGCCGGATCAGATTGCCGGGTCCTTCACCATATCCGGCGTATCGAACTTGGTGCCGAACCACTTTTCCTGCAGCTTTGCGGTGCGGCCATCGGACTTCATCTTCAGGAGGGCTGCATCGACGGCATCCATCAGCTTGGCGTGATCGGCATCTTTCATGCCGACAAAGCCGAAATAGGTCGGCTTGCCGAAAGCCGGCTGCACCACCTCGAACAGGCCGGCGCGCTGCTTGGCGACAAAGGCAATATTCGGCAGTGAATTGGCAACAGCCACGACGCGGCCGGCGGCCATATCGGCATAGGCATCGTTGAAGGCGGGATATTCGCGAATATCGACCTTGGACGGAAGTGTTGCGGAAAACTCGGTCAACTGGGCAAGCTGGGCGGTTGCCTTGCCGACGCCGACGGCCTTGCCGGCGATATCCTGCGGCTTGGTGATCGAGGTGTCGCCGGCCTTCTTCAGGATCGCAACGGTTGCTTCAGCAATCGGCGAGGAGAAGCGGTAACGCTCCATGCGGGCCTTGGTAATGGTGGCGGGACCGGCAACGACATCGAACTTGCCAGCTTCCAGGCCGGGCAGAACGCCTTCCCAGGGCAGCGTGACCCACTCGATCTTGACGCCGAGTTCCTTGCCGATTTCGGCGAACATATCGACGTTGAGGCCGACGTGATCACCGGCGTCGATGAAATCGAATGGCGCAAAGGCGGTCTCGGTGCCGACCTTCAGAACGCCGGCAGCCTTTGCCTTGGCCAGCACATCGTCCGCATGGGCCGACACGGCTGCACCAAACAGCATGGCTGCGCCGACCGCCGCCTTGAGGAAACTTCTCTTCTGCATCATCATGCTCCCGTCTACCTTGTGCGCCCGTGCGCAGATCCCCGTGATCCGGCCGGTGGACCCGACCTTTTTGACTATACAAATAGATCGGGCTGGCAGACCTCTGTCAACAAATTTGTGCAGCTTTCTGCGGCGCCTAAAAAATGAGCTTTTTGGTCATTTTAAAGTTGCTGAGCAATCTCAGGATTTGCAAATCTGCCGATGCGGAGGTATTCCCCAGCAACTGCTTTCGCCTGTCCCGGCTTCAAGAGAGTGATCCATGTCCTCTACCGTCAAGCAATTTGCCGCCTATTATCGTCCCCACACGCGGCTTTTCATCCTGGATTTCTCCTGCGCTGTCCTATCAGGGCTTCTTGAGCTCGCCTTTCCGCTGGCCGTCACGCTGTTCATCGACAGGCTGTTGCCGACCGGCCAGTTCGGATGGATTTCCATTGCCGCCGTCGGTCTGCTGGTGATCTATCTTGCCAATGCCGGGCTGCAGGTCGTCGTCACCTATTGGGGCCACATGCTCGGCATCAACATCGAGACGGAGATGCGGCGCAAGGCTTTCGATCACCTGCAGACGCTCTCCTTCGGTTATTTCGACAATGAGCGCACGGGGCGGCTCGTCGCGCGGCTGACCAAGGATCTGGAAGAGATCGGCGAAGTCGCGCATCACGGGCCGGAAGACCTGTTCATCGCGGTGATGACGCTGATCGGCGCGTTTTGCATCATGCTGTGGGTGCATGCGCCGCTGGCGGTGATGGCAGCGATCATCGTGCCGCTCACCGGTTTTCTGACCACCCATTATGGGCAGCGGATGACGGTGACCTGGCGGGCGCTCTACGGTCGTGTCGCCGATTTCAACACCCGCATCGAGGCCAATGTCGGCGGCATCCGCGTCGTGCAGGCCTTTGCCAACGAAGAGCATGAGCGTCGGCTTTTTGCCAGGGATAACAGCAACTACCGCGATACCAAGCTGCAAGCCTACCGGTACATGGCAGCGTCCACGTCCATGACATACCTGTCGATGCGTTTCGTGCAGGTGGTGATCATGTTGGCCGGCGCCTGGTTCGTCACGCAGGGCAGTTTGAGTGCCGGCGGTTTTGTCGGTTTTCTGCTTCTCGTCAATGTGTTCCTGCGGCCGATCGAAAAAATCAATTCGGTGATCGAGACCTATCCGAAGGGCATTGCCGGCTTCCAGCGTTATCTCGGTTTTCTCGCCCAGAAAGCCGACATCGTCGATCGCCCCGGCGCCCGCCCGCTGTCACGCCTTGATGGCGATATCGTCTATAAGGATGTGGCGTTCCATTATGCCAGCGGCCAGCCCGTGTTTGAGGGGCTCAATCTTTCCATCAAACAAGGGACGATGGTCGCTTTCGTCGGCCCCTCGGGCGCCGGCAAGACGACGCTCTGCTCGCTTCTGCCGCGCTTTTACGACGTCACCGGCGGTGCCATCTCCATTGGTGGCGTTGATGTCAGGGACATCACGCTCAAATCCCTGCGCGGCAATATCGGCATCGTGCAGCAGGATGTGTTCCTGTTTGCCGGCACGATCCGCGAAAACATCGCCTATGGTCGGCTCGATGCGACCGATGCCGAGATCGTCGAGGCCGCCCGCCGGGCGCGCCTTGCCGATGTGATCGAGGCACTGCCGGAGGGGCTTGATACGATCATCGGTGAGCGCGGCGTCAAATTGTCGGGCGGACAGAAACAGCGGCTGGCGATTGCCCGCATCTTCCTCAAAAACCCGCCGATCCTGATCCTCGACGAGGCAACATCGGCGCTCGATACGGAAACGGAACGGGCGATCCAGGCGTCGCTTGCCGAACTTGCCGTCGGGCGCACCACGCTGGTCATTGCCCACCGGCTGGCCACGATCACCAAGGCTGACCGGATCCTGGTGGTGGACAAGGGCCGTATCATCGAACAGGGCAGCCATGGCGAACTGGTTGCCATGGCAAACGGTCTCTATCGCCGCCTGCACCATGCGCAGGTGGAAGGCCTTGCCACGCTTCTGGCCTGAGAAAGGGCCGAGACCAATCTCCCCCCATGGCAAATTCAGGCGCCGGCCCTTGCCGGCGTCTGCCGTCATGCCCGTGCATATGGCTTTCCCCGGCCCCAGACCTGCCCGAATCTCCTGATCATGTGGCCGCAAAACCGCCAGAGGTGAAACTTTTGGCACCATGATGGCGTCCTTGTGTGCAGTGCATTTGCGCCAGCCGGCAGACCTGAATATATACTGATTTCCTTGAACATCCGTATTCCGCTTTCTGGAATGCGCGGAACGCCAAAGCACGCCAGATGGAAAAGAACCTACTTCGCTATATCTGGAATCACACGCGTTCCCCCCAGATCTGGATATTGTTCATCGTCCTGTTCTCGATGGTGCCATATTTTGCCGCCTTCGACCTGCCGAAACAGATCATCAATGGACCGATCCAGGGGCAGGGGTTTGAATCGGCGGATGCCTCTGCCGCCTTCCTCGATTTCAGTTTTACCGTTCCACTGACCGGCTGGACCCTATCCTACGACGGTATACAGCTTGACCGCCTGTCGATGCTGATGGCGCTGAGTGGCGTCTTCCTGCTGCTGGTCATCATCAACGGTCTGTTCAAGTTCTATATCAACACCTACAAGGGGCGGCTTGGCGAACGGCTGCTGCGCCGCATCCGCTACGAACTGGTGGACCGCGTTCTACGCTTCCCGCCCAACACCATGAAACAGGTGAACGGCGCGGAAATCTCCACCATGGTGAAGGACGAGGTGGAGCCGTTCGGCGGCTTTACCGGGGATGCCTTCGTGCAGCCGGCGCTGCTGGGCGGGCAGGCGGCCGCGGCCCTTTTCTTCATCTTCCTGCAGAACACCTGGCTTGGCCTGATTGCCGCCGTCATGGTGGCAATCCAGGTCGGCATCATCCCGAAGATGCGCCGTCGCCTCATCGACCTTGGCCGCCAGCGTCAGATCACGGCCCGGCATCTTGCCGGCAAGGTGGGGGAAATCGTCGAGGGCATCGACACGATCCATGCCTATGACACGTCCAATTATGAGCGCGCCGATATCGCCGCCCGACTTGGCCAGATCTACCGCATCCGTTTCGAGCTGTACCAGTGGAAGTTCCTCGTCAAGTTCGTCAACAACTTCCTGTCGCAGCTGACGCCCTTCCTGTTCTATTCGATCGGCGGTTATTTTGCCCTGCGCGGCAGTCTCGACGTTGGCCAGCTGGTGGCCGTCATCAACGCCTACAAGGACTTGCCGGGGCCGCTGAAGGAACTGATCGACTGGGACCAGGCACGCCAGGATGTGCAGGTGAAATACGAACAGGTGCTGGAACAGTTCGAGCCGCCGCAACTGATCGAGCCCTCAGTGCAGGTCATTGCGCCGATCGCGCCGACCTTTGCCGGCGGAGCACTGGCTGCCACCAATATCATCGTGGCCGACGGTAGCGGCGCCAAGGTGATCGATGGCGTCTCCGTCAAGATCGACCAGGGCGAGACCGTGGCAATTGTCGATAATTCCGGCAGTGGCGGCGAGGCGCTGGCCGAAGCCTTCGGCCGACTGGTCTGGCCGCTTTCAGGCAAGGTCACGCTGGGGGATGCAGACATTCTGGAACTGCCGGAATCCATCACCGGCCGCCGGATTTCCTATGTTTCCGCCAACAGTTATTTCTTCCACGGCAGCCTGAAGGACAACCTGCTCTACGGCCTGAAACACGCGCCGACGAGCACCGTCAGCTATAGCGGTCGCGATGCGGCAAACCGCAAATGGGAGGTGCATGAGGCGCACATGGCCGCCAATTGCAGCTATGACCTGAATGCCGACTGGCTGGACCGGCGCTCGACATCGGTTCTGCGCGGCTTTAACGACGACCTTAAGCAATCGCTGATGCGCGCGCTCGATGCCGTGCAGCTGACGCCCGACGTGATGGAACTGGCGCTGCATTCCGTCATCGACCCCCAGGAGAACCCGGGCCTTGCCGAGCGTGTGGTGGAAATGCGCCATGCGCTTCGCGACGAACTGAAGAAGGAGGGACTTGCCCATATCGTTGCCCCCTTCGATCCTGCCTCCTACAATACCGAGGCAACCGTTGCGGAGAACCTTCTGTTTGCCGCAACGCGCACCAGTTCTGCCTCCGAGACGGAAGTGGCGGAAAGTCATTACGTGTTTGAGGTTCTGAAGCGGGCCGGCCTGTCCGACCTCCTCTACGCCATGGGCATGACGATCGCCGAAAACCTCGTTGAAATCTTTGCCGATCTGCCGCCGGAACACCCGTTCTTCCAGCAATTGCAGAATATCAACGCCGATGACATCGCCGGCTACCAGCAGTTTCTGCAAAAGCGCAAGGCGCGCGGGCAGCAGCCGGTGACGGAAGAAGAACATCGCAGCATCGTGCGCCTCAGCCTCTATTACATCGAGCCGCGGTATCGTTTCGGTGTGCTGACGCAGGAGATCATGAACCAGGTGGTGGCGGCGCGCGACCTGTTTTACGAAAACCTACCGGCAGACCTGCGCGACCGGGTGGAGCGTTATGACCCGCACCGCTACATGGCGGCCGCAACGCTTCGCGAAAACGTGCTGTTCGGCAAGCTCTCGCACCGGGCCCCGGATGCCGTGGTCCATGTTCGCGAGGTTGCCAAGCGTGTGATGGAGGAGAAGGGGCTACTCGAAAGCTTCATCGGCATCGGCCTCAGCTTCGATGTGGGCAGCGGTGGACGACGCCTGACATTGACCCAGCGTCACAAGATCAGTCTTGCACGCGCGCTGATCCGCCGCTCCGACTTTTACATCTTCAACCGGCCGTTGCCGGGGCTGGACCGCCGTGTCCAGGAGGAAATCGTCAGGAATGTGCTTGATTTCCTGAAAGAGCAGGACAATGATCCTGCAATCGTATGGGTTCTTTCGAACACATCACTGTCACGCATGTTTCACAGAGTCATCGTATTCGATCGCGGCGTTGTGGTCGCAGATGGACCTTACGAGACTCTGGACAAAGAAAGTGGTATCTTCAAGTCGCTGGTGGCGTGATCTGACGTTGCTTTGCGACAGGAGATAGTGGGCTCCATGTTGCTTAACGATGAAGTGCAGCTTCTGCGCAAACTGCCCTATTTCAGCAAGGTTGATCCTTGCAAACTGAAGCTTCTGGCGTTTGCGTCGGACCGCGTCTGCTACGAGGCTGACCAGGTGATGTTTCACCAGGGCGATAACAGCGATGCAGCCTATGTTCTCCTGCGCGGCAAAGCCGATCTGTTGATCAACACGGCGGCCGGAGAGGTGAAGGTTGGCGAAGCGCATTGCCATTCCATGATCGGTGAAATGTGCCTTTTGTCGGACGCTCCCCGCGCTGCCACGGTGCGTGTGACGGAACGCGCAGAAGCGCTGCGGATTTCCAGGGAGTGTTTTTTAAAGGTCGTTTCCGCCGATCCGCACATCGGTTTCCAGATCAGCCGGTCGCTTGCCGAAACCATTCGCGACAAGGCTCCGGCACCTCAGCGCCAGCCCGACCGGGCTGCCGAAAGGATGCCGATCAAGCTGCATGAACGCGCCGATTGAGGGGCGGCCTCAGCTTTTCCACAGAAATTTTGACGGAGCCGTTTTTTTACCGCACCCGGCGACGATACTGGAAATACCGACCTTCCTGGATGGTTTCGAGGCGCGGCAGCGGGCTCAAATCCGGATGCTCCAGCGGCAGCCCGCTGACGGCAATGCCGCCGGGCGCGAGCATGCCCGCCACCATCTGCGGCAGCCATGTCAGCGTCACGGCATCCACGTCGGGATAACCGGTGCCGATATCGGCATGAACGAGGGCTGCATTCCAGCCGAGGAAAGCCTGACCGGTTTCCCGGATTTCGCCTTCGACAAAATTTTCCGGCTCGGGCGTGGCAGAGGCATGCGAGGCAAGCTTGCGATCAAAGGCGATGATCCGGCGATCGCCAAAACATTCGCGCAGGTGGCTGAAGGTGCGGCCATTGCCAAGCCCGATCTCGAAGACCGGGCCGTCTGCCGGCAGGTCTCCATGGTCGCGCACGTGGTTTAAAAGATCCCGCTGCGCGCTCATGCGGTTGATGAAACTGTCGAGCCTGCTCACGCGGATCTCCCTGCCTGTTGCTGCCTCATGCCTTGACGACCTTGTCCGATGCGATGCCACGGCGGGCAAACACGTTGCGCGTATCGATGATCAGCGCGGCCGATTGTTCAAGCGCTGCATAATCGACCGGATCATGATCGGTGGCGATCACCACGGCATCGAAACCGGCGATGGCGCCCGGCGTGAGTTCCACCGAGCGGCGGCCCATCAGGTGACCGTATTCGCGCGTGCGTGGCACTTCATCGAGGAAGGGATCGTGGTAGGCGACGTCCGCGCCGCGCTCCAGCAGGATTTCCATCAGCCGCAGCGAGGGACTTTCGCGAATATCAGGCACGTTTTTCTTGTAGGCGAGACCAAGGATCAGCACGCGCGAGCGGCTGAGCGCCTTGCCGAGCTTGCGGTCCAGCGCTTCGGCAAGCTTTTCCACCACATGGCGCGGCATCGCCGTATTGATCTCACCGGCGAGTTCGATGAAGCGCGTCGGCTGCTCGAATTCGCGCGATTTCCAGGTGAGATAGAAGGGATCGATCGGGATGCAGTGGCCACCAAGGCCCGGACCCGGATAAAACGGCATGTAGCCGAATGGCTTGGTCTTTGCCGCATCGATCACGTCCCAGACGTCGATGCCCATGGCGTCGTAGACCAGCTTCAGCTCGTTGACGAGCGCGATATTGACCGCGCGAAAGATGTTTTCCGTGAGCTTTACGGCTTCTGCGGTGCGCAGGCTCGAGACCGGCACGATGGTTTTGACCACTGCACCGTAAAACGCCTTCATCATGTCCAGCGCCAGTTCACCGTCGCCGGCCACCACCTTTGGAATGGTGGAGGTTTCGAAATCGCGGTTGCCCGGATCCTCGCGCTCCGGCGAATAACCAAGGAAGAAATCGACGCCGCAGGAGAGCCCCGTCTTTTCGAGGATCGGCTTCATCACCTCGTCGGTCGTGCCGGGATAGGTGGTGGATTCCAGCACGATCAACTGGCCGGGCCGCAGGCGTGCAGCAATATCACGGCAGGTGTTTTCGACGAAGGAGAGGTCCGGATCGCGGTGGCGGGTGAGCGGCGTCGGCACGCAGATGGCAATCACGTCGCATTCGGCCAGACGCTCGAAATCGCAGGTTGCGGCAAATCGTCCGGCTTCGTGTTCCGAGGCAAGTACGGCATCCGGCACGGCGTCGATATAGCTCTTGTGCGCCTCGATGCGGGTGATCTTCTGCGGGTCGATGTCGAAGCCGAGAACGGAAAAGCCGGCGCGCGACATGCTCATGGCAAGCGGTAGGCCGACATAACCGAGCCCGATCACGCCGGCCTTTGCGGTTTTCGCAACGATGGCTGCGAGAAGATCCGGTCTTTGCATTTCGGTGTGATCCACGTGCGCCTGCTCCGGTTCGAATGCGACTGTTCGGCTGCTCAAGTGAGGCGGATGGCCGGACCTGTCAAGGTGGAGGCCATGTCTGGGCGATCAACAGCCCTTGCATTTGACGTGATGTCTGCTTTGCAGAACAGGCTGTCGTTTGAAAAAATCAACGTCTATGCCTTGCAATCGGCACCCCGCCTGCGCCATCTCGACGGTATGAAGATCGCCTTTTACGCGCCGCTCAAATCGATCAACCATCCGGTGCCCTCCGGCGACCGCCTGATGGCGCGCCAGATTTTTGGCGCTTTGTCCATCGGCGGCCATGCGGTGGAGACGGTGTCGGAGTTCCGCTCCTTTTCCGCCACATCAGAGGTGCCACCGGAGCAGGAAGAGATTGCGGCAGCCGAGCGGGAGAGGATTGCGGCTTTGTGGCTGTCTCAGCGTCTGCCGGACCTCTGGTTCTGCTATCACCCTTATTATAAGGCGCCGGATCTTTTGGGGCCGGATCTCTGTCGGCAATTTTCGCTGCCGTATTTCACCGCCGAATCCTCCTATTCGAAGCGGCGCAATATCGGCGGCTGGGCGCTGTCTCAGGAAAAAGTGCTTTCCGGCATCCAGCAGGCGCGCGCCAATATCTGCCTCACTCGTCGCGATAAGCAGGGGCTGATGGAGGTTGCGCCGCAAGCCCGGTTTGTGCGTCTGTTGCCCTTCATCGATCCCACCCTGTTTCTGGCACGCGAACCCCGCCCGGAACCCGGCCATCTGGTAACGGTTGCCATGATGCGGCCGGGAGACAAGCTGAGCAGTTATACGGCTCTTGGCACTGCGCTGTCGCGGCTGTCCGATCTTCCATGGCGGCTGACCGTCATCGGGGACGGGCCGGCGCGCCCAGAGGTGGAGCAAGCGTTTGCCGAGGCGCTGCCGGCGGGCCGCGTCACCTTCCTCGGCCAGCAGGAGCGGGAGGCGGTGGCAAAAAGCCTGTCTGGCGGCTCCATCTACCTCTGGCCGGGGCATGGCGAGGCCTATGGGCTTGCCTATCTGGAAGCGCAGGCGGCGGGGCTGCCTGTTGTGGCCGAAGAGGTCGCCGGCGTGCCGGAAGTGGTGGAAGATGGCCGCACCGGCCTGTTGACGCCGCCGGGGGATGTGCAAGCCTATGCAGACGCTATCCGCAAGCTGTTGACGGATGAGGCAGAACGGGTGCGATTATCCGTCAATGCACGGCGTATGGTGGCCGAGGAGCGGTCGCTGTCCGCTGCCGCCGACCGGCTGCACCAGATCATTGAAACCCGTATGGAAGAAACCGCATGAGCCGGAACGCCCTGGAGACACATCTGGATGGGTTGGCGCAGGAGGGGAGGGCAGTCACCCTCTGGCTGCGCGACGACGATGCGGTGCTGCCGACGCCGGCTCTCGACCGGCTGCTATCCCTCACCGAAACCCATGCCGTGCCCCTGACGCTTGCCGTTATTCCCGAAGAGACCGGAGCGCCGCTGGCAGAACGGCTGGTATCGGCGCCGCTTGCGTCAGTTGCCGTACATGGCTGGTCGCATCGCAGTTATTCCACGCCTCCCGCCAAGAAGCAGGAGCTTGGCCTTGATCGTCCGCTGGAGACGGTGACCGGCGAGTTGCGGGCCGGCCTTCAAAAGCTCCAGCAGCTTTACCCCACGCAGTTGCTGCCCATGCTCGTTCCACCCTGGAACCGCATTGCACCTGAAATTGTCGAGCAATTGCCGGCGCTCGGCTTTACATCGCTTTCGGTCTTCGGCCGTGAAAAACCGGCGCCGCTTGCCGTCCTCAACACCCATGTCGACATCATGGACTGGCACGGCACCCACGGCGGAAAGACGGCCGAGGCGCTGTTTGGCGAGGTGCTGGATTATCTCGCCAGCGAAAACCCTGTCCGCGCCATAGGCATCCTCACCCACCATCTGGTGCATGATGCGGCGGCCTGGGATTTTCTGGGAGAGCTTTTTGCGCTGGCGGCCGCGCATCCCGCCTGCCGCTGGGCAAGCGCCTCCGATATTCTGGCCGCCTGACGGCTACCAGGACTTCCAGCCGATCAGCAGGCCGCCATCCCCTGCCGTCGCTTGCCGCCTTGCGTCCTCGACTTGCAATGCCGGTGCGCGGCGGGCAAGGTTGGCTGCGACGAGTCCCGCATGCGGAACGGTGAACGTGGTGCCGCGAAAGAGCAGCGTCATCACCAGCGGCCCGGTCGACCACCAGGCCGGTCCATCCGGCAAAAGCTGCGTCACCTCGGGCAAAATGTCGAGGAGGCGCTTGAAGACGGGGTGGCCGGCAGGCGTCGCGATAAAGGAATTGGTGAGAAGCAGGCTTCCCATCCCGGTGTTGCGCGGCGTGTCCTCGGCCAGTGCCGAAAGCCCCGTCAACGGCAGCAGATCGGCAAAACTTATGTCGTCGCGGGCCGGATACCAGTCGCAATCGAGATAGATACCACCCTCGGCAAACAGCACGAAATAGCGGGCGATATCGACGGCACCCGGAAAATCACCCTCGGCCATCATGCGCTGAAAGGCCGTATGGCTTTCGACGCCAAGCGCCTGCAGATCCGCTTCCCGCCACAGCCGGTATTCGAGGCCGTTCCTCTCAGCATGCGCCCGCCAGGCTTCCACAGCTGGGGGAACGGCGAGATCCCCGAGCCAGATCTGGTGCAGCACGCGCGGCACGTGCTCTCGGTTGAGGTTGTTCATCTGCCGCCGTTCGGCACCATCGAAACGGGTGAGAGGGGCAAGCAGCGACGGCGGAGGCACCAGCGTGTGCTGCAGGCCCAGCCGTTCCACCACCTGACCTTCAGCCTTTGCCAGCTTCAGCCTCGCCGAATGCAACTTTCGCGGATAACCAAGCACCGTGCGGCCCCCGAGAGTGGGGTCGTTCATGATCGCTTCATCCGTCAGGAGAGCGCCCAAGTACCGGCGCGCCTCATCATGCGCGCCGCTATCGATCAGCGCGCGCAATTCCTTCAGACGGGCCCGCGGGCTCATGGTGGTCTCTCTCTCGGTCATCGGCACCTGCTTCATTGGCAATCGGAGACCGAACTGCAACGATCGGCATTATTCAGTCGAAACATTCAAGCCCTGCATCGATTTACATGGGAACTGTCATCTTCCCGAAACGGTTGTTGCGGCAGATCCTCAGCTCGAACGAGGCTGCCACTGTTGTAGGTGTTGATCATGGACACAGGCAATATGCTGAGATACGGTTGATGAAAACAACAATGGGAACGCGCCTTTGGCAATCGCGCCACAAGGCTTCCGGGAATCACAATGCATGATTGAGCGTGCAGATCTGCTCCATATCGATGGACTGTCTGTTTCCTTCCCCATGTGGGGTGGCAGCATCGATGCCGTCAAGACCATCTCGATGCGGATTTGTCCGGGCAAGGTCACCGCACTGGTCGGTGAGTCCGGATCCGGAAAATCCGTGCTCGGCCGCTCGGTGATGGGGATCGAGGCGGCCACCGCGCGCATTTCCGGCCGCGTGCTGTTCAACGACCCCGATACCGGTGAAACGCACGACCTTCTGTCGCTTCCGCATGACGGACGCCAGATCCGCGCGATCCGCGGCAACCGCATCGGCATGATCTTTCAGGAGCCGATGACCTCGTTTTCGCCCATGCACACCGTGGGCAACCAGATCGAGGAAGTGCTGCGCGTCCACACCGTCTTGTCGCCTACGGAACGGCTGGAACGCTGTCGTGAAATGCTGGGGCTTGTCGGTTTTGCCGATCCGGCCCGCGCGTTTGAAATGTATCCGTTCGAGCTTTCGGGCGGCATGCGCCAGCGTGCGATGATTGCCATGGCGCTGATCTGCAAGCCATCGCTGCTGATTGCCGACGAGCCGACGACGGCGCTTGATGTGACCATCCAGGCGCAGATCCTGAAGCTCCTGCGGGACCTCCAGTCGAAGCTTGGCATGGCCATGCTGCTGATCACCCATGATCTCGGTGTCGTCGCCAGCATGGCGGATGAAGTGGTGGTGGTCTATCGCGGCGAGGTGATGGAATCCGGTCCCGTCGAGGCGATCTTCCGCCATGCCGGCCATGCCTATACCAAGGGGTTGATGGCAGCCGTGCCCGACTTCGATCTGCCGCGCGATGAACGCCTGAAGCCGCTGCGCGAAATCAAGGTGCATGCCGAGGGGCTGATCGACAAGGCGCGCAGCACGGCTGTTCTGCCGGACGTGCTTCTCAGCGTGCGCGGCGTGTCCAAATCCTTTTCCTCCAAGCGCGGCGGCGGCTTTGGCATGCGCCCGCCACCGCCGACGCTTGCCGTCAACGATGTCTCGTTCGAGATCCGTCGTGGCGAAACGCTCGGCCTTGTCGGCGAAAGCGGCTGTGGCAAGACGACGCTGAGCAAGATCCTGATGCGCGGCGTGACGCCGGACGCCGGCCAGATCCTCTTCAGCGGCGAAGGCAAGCCGATCGATGTGCTGAAGGCGCAAGGGGATGAACTCGACATCCTGCGCACCCGCATCCAGATGGTGTTCCAGGACCCGGTCTCGTCGCTTTCGCCGCGCATGACGGTGCGCAACATCATCAGCGAGCCCTTAGAAATCCACAGGCGCGGCAATGCGCAGGCGCGTCTGGACGCAACCCTTCGCCTCGTTAACGCCATCGGCCTGCCGGAAAATTCGATCAGTCGTTATCCGCACAGCTTTTCCGGTGGCCAGCGCCAGCGCATCGGCATTGCCCGTGCGCTGGCACTCGGACCCGATCTGCTGATCTGCGACGAGCCGGTCTCGGCGCTCGATGTGTCCATCCAGGCCCAGATCCTCAATCTGATGAAGGACTTGAAGCGCGACCTTGGCCTTACCTACCTGTTCATCTCGCACAATCTGGCCGTGGTGAACTACATGGCAGACCGTGTGGCCGTGATGTATGCCGGGCGGATCGTCGAAATCGCCCCGTGCGATGTCATCATGCGCCACGCCGTGCATCCCTATACCAAAAAACTTCTGGCGGCGGTGCCGGTGCCGAACCTCGATCATCCGCTTGATTTCGATGCCATTGGCCAGCCAAGCGCTGCGGCGCGCAAGGACTGGGCACGTCAGTTCGTCAGCGAGGACGAGGGCGACGACCTCACCCATGCCGACCTCGGCGGCGGCCATTTCGTCCTTGCCCGTCGGGATGTCGATGCGCGGGAGTTGCGGCCATGATCACACGCAGACACGCATTGGCGCTTCTCGGTGGCACGCTTCTGCCGCATTCGATGCTGGGCGCTGCCATCGCCGCCTCCACGCCGGCCCAAGATGCCGCAACGGCGGCGCTGCCGCCTCTTGCCGAGCGCCTGCCGAAAAATCCGCGCGTGATCAAGTTTGCCGGCGAGGGTAAGGCGATCGGGCGGCAGGGTGGCACCCTGCGCGTGCTGATCGGGGGGCAGCGTGACATCCGCTACATGCCCATCATCTCCTATGCTCGTCTGATCGGTTATAACGAGCAGTTCGAGATGGAGCCGGACATCCTGGAAAGCTTCACCGTGGAGCGCGAGCGCGTCTTCACCTTCAAGCTGCGCGAGGGACATCGTTGGTCGGATGGCAGCCTGTTTACCTCGGAAGATTTTCGCTATGTCTGGGAAGATATGTTCCTCAACAAGGAGCTTTATCGCGGCGGTATCCCCTCCAGCATGAAGATCAATGGCAAGGCGCCGCGTTTCGAGGTGATCGACGCGCTCACCGTGCGATACAGCTGGGACGAGCCGAACCCCGATTTCCTCACCGACATTGCCTCGCCATCGCCACTCAGGCTGATGATGCCAGCCGCTTACCTGAAGCAGTTCCATCCGACCTACCAGACGGCAGACAAGCTGAAGGAGCATGTGGCGAAGAACCGCGTGGAAGACTGGGTGGCGCTGCACCAGAAGCTGTCGCGCACCGTGCGACCGGAAAATCCGGATCTTCCCTCGCTGGATGCCTGGCGCAATATCACCCCGCCGCCCGCTGGACGTTTCGTTTTCGAGCGTAATGCCTATTATCACCGGGTGGACGAGAACGGGCAGCAATTGCCCTATATCGACCGCGTTTTCTTCGACATCAGCTCAGCCGACCTGATTGCCGCAAAGACTGGAACCGGTGAAAGCGACCTGCAGTTCACCAATCTCGATTTTGCCGATTATACCTTCCTGAAGAATGCCGAGGAGCGATACCCGATCACGGTGGATCTGTGGAAACGCATCCAGGGGTCGCGTGCGGCCTTGATGCCGAACCTCAACTGCAAGGATCCGGTGTGGAACGCGCTGTTTCGGGATGTCCGGGTGCGCCGCGCGCTGTCGCTTGCCGTCAACCGCCACGAAATCAACATGGCGGTGTTTTTTGGCCTGGCCAAGGAGAGCGCCAACACGGTTCTGCCGCAGAGCCCGCTGTTTAAGCCGCACTACCGCGATGCCTGGACGACCTACGATCCTGATGAGGCCAATCGCCTGTTGGACGAGGTGGGACTGACCGGCCGTCGCCACGATGGCCTTCGCCTGCTGCCCGACGGGCGGTATGCCAAGGTGATTGTCGAAACGACGGGCGAGCACAGCGTCGATACGGATATCCTCGAGCTGATCCACGATCACTGGCTGGAAATCGGCATCAAGATTTTTGTGCGCACCTCGCAGCGTGAGCTGCTGCGCCGCCGCGTCAAGGGTGGCGATACGATCATGACCATCTCCGCCGGCCTCGACAACGGCGTGCCCACAGCCGACATGTCGCCGAAGGATCTGGCACCGACCAGCGACGACCAGATGCAATGGCCGCTCTGGGGGCTTTATTCCTACTCCGGCGGAAGCGACGGGCAGGCCCCCGACATGCCGGAAGCCATCCGCCTCAACGAACTTCTGGGCAAATGGCGCAATTCGGAAACCGAGGACGAGCGGGAAGCCGTGTGGCACGACATGCTCTCTCTTCACGCCGAACAGGTTCTCACCATTGGCACCGTCAACGCCACGCTGCAGCCGGTCGTGCATTCCACGCGGCTGCGCAATGTGCCGAAGGACGGGCTCTACGGCTTCGATCCCATGTCCTATCTCGGCGTCTACAGGCCCGACACATTCTGGTACGATCAAGATGCGTGAGATGATCCGCTACATCCTCTGGCGTTTTATGGTGATGATCCCGACGCTGGTGCTGATCTCCATGCTGATCTTCACCATCATCGAACTGCCGCCGGGCGATTACTTCGAAAGTTATGTCGAGGAGTTGAAGGCGATCGGCGAAAAGGCCGACATGCAGGAGATCGAGGCTCTGCGCGCCCGCTACGGCTTCGACCAACCGCTGCCGATCCGTTATGTGCATTGGGTTGGCGGCATGCTGACCGGCGATTTCGGCTATTCCTTCGAATACCGCATGCCGGTGACCGACGTGGTGGGCGACCGGTTGTGGCTGACGGTTCTGGTCTCCACCGTCACCATCATCCTCACATGGCTCTTGGCCTTCCCGATCGGCATCTACTCGGCCACGCATCAATATAGCTGGGGCGATTATGGCTTGACGCTGCTGGGGCTGATCGGCCTTGCGGTGCCCAATTTCGTGCTGGCGCTAGTGTTGATGTATCTTGCCAATATCTGGTTCGGCACCTCCATCGGCCATCTGATGGACCAGAAATATCTCGCCGAACCGATGAGCTGGGACAAGTTCCGTTCGATCCTCGAACACATCTGGATCCCGGTCATCATCATCGGGACGGCCGGAACCGCCGGCATGGTGCGCCGCGTGCGCGCAAACCTGCTCGACGAGTTGCACAAGCAATATGTGATGACGGCGCGGGCCAAAGGCCTGCATCCGTTCAAGGTGCTGATCAAATATCCGCTGCGCATGTCGCTCAACTTCTTCATCTCGGATATCGGCTCTGTGCTGCCGGCGGTCATTTCCGGCGCTGAAATCACCGCTGTCGTGCTGTCGCTGGAAACGACAGGGCCGATGCTGATCCGCGCGCTGCAGAGCCAGGACATGTATCTGGCGGGGTCGTTCCTGATGTTCCTCGCCTTCCTCACCGTGATCGGCGTGCTCATTTCCGATATCGCGCTTGCCATCCTCGATCCGCGGATCCGCCTGCGCGGAGGAGCCACGAAATGACCTCGCGCACCGATACCTCGTCCAACATCCTGCCGCATTATGTGCGCGATACGCCGTTCGACCCGAATGCCGACGATGCCGCCGCCGGCATCATGCCGGCCGATCAGGCCTCGCAGCTGAGGTTGATGTGGTGGCGCTTTCGCCGCCACCGGCTGGCGCTTGCCTCGGGCATCGCGCTTCTCCTTGCCTATCTGATGATCGTGATCGTGGAGTTTATCGCGCCCTACAAGGTGCATACCCGCAATGTCGAATTCATCTATTCGCCGCCGCAATCGGTGCATCTTTTCCATGAGGGCAGTTTTGTCGGCCCCTTCGTCTACGGCCAGACCATGCGGCTCGACATGCAGACGCTGCAGCGGGTCTATACGCCAGACAAGACGGATATTCAGCCACTGCGCTTCTTCTGCCATGGCGAGCCCTACAAGTTCTGGGGGATGGTGGATGCCGACCTGCATCTGGTCTGCCCGCCGGAAAACAGCCAGTTCTTCTGGCTGGGCACCGACCGGCTTGGCCGCGATATCCTGTCGCGTATCCTCTATGGCGCACGTATTTCGCTCACCATCGGCCTTCTCGGCGTCATGACGAGTTTCGTTCTCGGCATTGTGATCGGTGGCCTTGCCGGATACTGGGGCGGCTGGTTTGATCTCGTCGTGCAGCGGGTGATCGAGGTGCTGCAGTCCATCCCGAGCATTCCGCTCTGGCTGGCACTTGCCGCGATCCTGCCGGTCGACTGGAGCCCGCTTCTCATCTATCTCGGCATTACCTTTATCCTCGGTCTCCTCGACTGGACGGGGCTTGCGCGCGCGGTGCGCTCCAAGCTTCTGGCGCTGCGGGAAGAGGATTATGTGCTGGCAGCGCAGATGATGGGAGCGGGAAGCACGCGTGTCATCTCGCGCCACCTGATCCCCGGCTTCATGTCACATCTGATCGCCAGCGCGACGCTCACCATCCCCAGCATGATACTTGGGGAAACCACGCTGAGTTTCCTCGGGCTCGGGCTTCGCCCGCCCATTACCAGCTGGGGTGTTCTGCTCACGGAAGCGAGAACGGTCAGTGTTCTGGCGCTCTATCCGTGGCTGCTCTTTCCCGTCATCCCGGTCATTTTCGTGATCCTTGCCTTCAATTTCCTGGGCGATGGCCTTAGGGATGCTGCCGACCCATATAAATAGCAACCGAACGGATTGCGCGGGGAGGCGTTGTCCGGCAACTGAACTCGACGGAGAAGACTGAGCATGCCAAGACGCCTTGGGAACGCTCGTATCCTGATGTACAGCCACGATACGTTCGGGCTTGGCCATTTGAGACGCTGCCGCACGATTGCCCATTCACTGGTTGAGGACTATCGTGGCCTCAACGTTCTGATCATTTCCGGCGCCACGATCGCCGGCGCTTTCGATTATCGCGCCCGCGTGGATTTCGTGAAAATCCCCAGCGTCATCAAGCTGCGGAACGGCGAATACACCTCCATGGACCAGCACATCGACCTGCACGAGACCATGAAGATGCGCCAGTCGATCATCCGCCATACGGCCGAAACCTTCGAACCTGATATCTTCATCATCGACAAGGAGCCGCTTGGCCTGCGCAGTGAGGTGGAGGATACGCTCGCATATCTGAAGACCCGCGGCACGACGCTGGTGCTTGGCCTGCGCGACGTGATGGATGCACCGCATCTTCTGGAGGCCGAATGGAAACGCA
The DNA here is from genome assembly GCF_058242775.1 of Neorhizobium sp. PAMB6630. Lineage (NCBI taxonomy): Bacteria > Pseudomonadati > Pseudomonadota > Alphaproteobacteria > Hyphomicrobiales > Rhizobiaceae > Neorhizobium > Neorhizobium sp. PAMB6630. The sequence goes on along the minus strand of NZ_JBZAYV010000002.1, from coordinate 1,221,894 downwards.
ATGATGTGCTGCGCAAGATCGGAAATCTCTATGATGATGTCTGGGTCTATGGCCCCCCGGATTTCTACGATCCGCTGACCGGCATCGACATTCCGCATTCGGTGCGCTCCAAGATGAATTTTGTCGGTTTCCTGCAGCGCAAGGCGTCGCTTGAGCCGAGCACCTCCCAGGCCGGCCGCGAGGATTACCTGCTGGTGACCACCGGTGGCGGCGGCGATGGCGCCGATCTGGTGCGCGACGTGATTGCCGCTTACGAGGCAGACCCGACGCTCACCCACAAGGCGGTGATCGTGCTGGGGCCTTATATGTCAGGCGAGCAGCGCTTGCGCTTCAAGGAGGCGTGTGAAGGCAACCCGCTTCTCGAAATCATCGAGTTCGATAACCGCATGGAAGACCGCATTGCCGGTGCCAAGGCCGTGATTGCCATGGGCGGTTACAATACCTATTGCGAAATCCTGTCCTTCGACAAACCGGCGCTGATCGTTCCCCGCACGCAGCCGCGCGAGGAACAGTTGATCCGCGCGACACGGGCAAGCGAACTCGGCCTGGTCAGCATGGTCTCAGGGGAAGAGTCCGTTGATCCCGTCAAGTTCGCCGCGGCCATCAAGGATGTGTTGCAGCGTGATCCGCCATCGGTCAGCGCCCCCGGCATGCATATGGAAGGCCTGCCCAATATTTCGCGCATCGTGGCGGACTGGTTCAAGCGCAAGGGCTCCTATCATCTGTCGCTCGCGCAGGGCTGAAATCACATGAAAAAGATCCTCGTCCTGCTGAAAGGCTATCCCCGCCTGTCGGAAACCTTTATCGCGCAGGAATTGCTGGGGCTGGAGCGGGCGGGATTTGACCTCGAACTGGTCGCCATGCGTCGCCCGACCGACAAGAAGCGGCACCCGGTACACGATGAGATCCGCGCAAAGGTCTGGTATCTGCCGGAATATTTGCACGAAGAACCGTGGCGCGTGCTGAAGGCCATCGCAAAGGTTGCCCGTCGGCCGGGATTTGTCCCGGCAACGCGGGCTTTCCTGAAGGATCTCGCGCGCGATGTCTCGCGCAACCGCTTTCGCCGCTTCGGACAGGCGGCCGTGCTGGTGGCGGAATGGCCTGAAGATGCCGAATGGCTGCATGTGCATTTCATCCACACGCCCGCCTCCGTCGCGCGCTATGCCAGCATGATCGGCACCATTCCCTGGACGGTCTCGGCCCATGCCAAGGATATCTGGACCTCGCCCGACTGGGAGCTTGAGGAAAAGCTCGGGGCTGCCGATTGGGCCGTTACCTGCACCCGTGTCGGTTTTGACCAGTTGACCATGCTGTCGCGCGGAAAAAACAACGTGCATCTGAGCTATCATGGCCTGGATCTCGATCGTTTTCCGCATTTTGACGCAGAGCGTCCGGCCCGCAACGGTTCCGATCCTCAAGCCCCCGTTCGTTTGTTGAGTGTTGGCCGCGCCGTGCCGAAAAAGGGCTATGACGTGCTGTTGCAGGCGCTGGCAAAGCTGCCGGCCGACCTTGCCTGGCATTTCACCCATATCGGCGGCGGCGATGAACTGGCGCGGTTGAAGCCACTGGCGGAAAACCTTGGGCTTGCCGGGCGGATCACCTGGAAGGGCGCGCTCGACCAGCGCGACGTACTGCAACATTACCGCGACAGCGACCTTTTTACGCTCGCCTGCCGGATTACCGCCGATGGCGACCGCGACGGGCTGCCCAATGTCATGGTGGAGGCGGCAAGCCAGGGCCTGGCGGTTGTATCCACCACCGTTTCAGGTATTACCGAACTCTTCGAGGATGGAGAAAACAGCCTGCTCGTTGCGCCGGATGCTCCGGATGCGCTGTCCGCAGCGCTTGCGCGGATGATCGGCGATCCGCAGCTGCGCTTTACCCTTGCGCAAAAGGCCGAGCACAAGGTGCGCACGCAGTTTGACCATCACAACAGCATCCGCGATCTGGAGCGGCTGTTTGCAGCAAGCTGGACAAGGAGCGCCTGACGTGACGGAAGCAATCATCGAGACGGTAAAAGCGCCCCGGAAAATTTTCTTCTACGTCCAGCACTTGCTGGGCATCGGCCATCTGGTGCGCGCCAGCCGCATTGCCGAGGCGCTTCATGCGGCCGGCATGGATGTGACGCTGGTGACGGGCGGCAATGCCATCGAAGGGTTTCCGGGCCAGAATGTCCGCCATGTGCAACTGCCCGCCGTTCTCTCCTCCAGCACCGGCTTTTCCGGCCTGATCGATGAAAACGGCCGTCGCGTCGATGACCGGTTCGAGGCACGGCGCACAGCACTCCTTATCGAAGCCTTCCATGAGGCAGCCCCCAATGCCGTGCTGATCGAGGCTTTTCCTTTTGGCCGTCGCCAGATGCGGTTTGAGCTTCTGCCCCTGCTGGAGGCGATCCGGCAGGTCTCTCCGCGCCCGCTTCTTTATAGTTCGGTACGCGATATCCTGCAGGAAAACCGTAAGGCCGGCCGCGACCGCGAAACCGCCGATCTGGTGGCAAACCATTTCGACGGCGTGCTGATGCATGGCGATCCGCAATTCGTCCGGCTGGAAGACACGTTTCCGCTGGCGAGCGACATTGCCGGAAAGGTGCATTACACCGGCCTCGTGGCGCCAGTCACGCCAGCGCCCTCTGCGGATCGTTTCGACGTGGTTGTGTCTGCGGGCGGCGGTGCAGTGGGGGCAGCGCTTGTCGAGGCAGCGCTTGATGCCCGCGATATCCTTGCCGATGACAAAAGCTGGTGCCTGATTGCCGGCCCCAATATGCCGGCCGAACAGTTCGATCGCCTCTCGGCGCGGGCGGGCGAAAACGTGGCGCTGGTGCGTTTCCGCACCGATTTCCCGAGCCTTCTCATGAATGCCGAACTGTCGATTTCACAGGCTGGTTACAATACGGTCTGCGATCTCTTACGAGCCCCTTGTGCCTGCGTACTCGTGCCCTTTGCCTCCGGCGGCGAAACCGAACAGACAGTGCGCGCGCAAAAGCTTGCCGACCGCGGTTTTGCCGAGGTGGTCGGGGAAACGCAACTGTCTGGAGAAACGCTGGCGGCCGCCATCGACAAGGTTCGCCAACGCCCGTTGCGGCCGCAAATGTCGATCCTGATGAACGGCGCGCAAACCACCGCTGCCATCATCGAGCGGGAGCTGGAAGAACGCGAGCCGGCGCGCGCCTGATCCGCCGGTCATTCGGATGGCTTGGACAAACGCAAGGAACTGTCAGAAAAATCCCTGACAGCTGTTTCATTTTGCTCCAAACTGGCTGACACTCCAACGGATTCGTTCTATCAACTGACCGCAAGATGCTTTGCGAGGGCGCCCGATGAACAAGAACAGCAGCGCTGATGTCTTTAATCTTGCGCCCATTGCTATGTGGATCGAAGATTTCAGCGGCGTCGCGGCGCAGTTCGACGTGTGGCGGGGCCAAGGCGTAACGGATATCCGCAGCTATCTGCGTGAAGACCTGTCGCGGGTGGCGCTGTGTGCCTCGAAGATCCGCGTTCTCGAGGTCAACCGCAAGACGCTGGACCTGTTCGAGGCGGACAGCCAGGCGCATCTGGTCGCCAATATCGATCGCGTCTTCCGGGACGACATGCTGGAAAGCCATATCAACGAGCTTTCCGCCCTGTTTGACGGCCGTACGGAATTTCTGGGCAGCGCCGTCAATTATACGCTCTCCGGCCGGCGGCTGGACATTCAGCTGCGTGGCACTGTCATGCCGGGCCACGAGCATAACCTCGACCGGATTCTCCTGACAACGGAGGATGTCACCGAGCGCGAAGATGCCCGCCGACGCGAGCTTTCGAACCGACAGTATGCGGAAGGGATCTTCCAGCATTCGCCGGTGTCCCTCTGGGTGGAGGATTTCAGCCGCATCCGGGTGATGCTTTCGGATCTGCGCGAGCAGGGGATTGTCGATTTCCGCGTGTTTACCGACGTACATCCGGAATTCGTCCGTCAGTGCATGAGCGAAATCCGCGTCATCGATGTCAATCAGGCAACGCTGGACCTGTTCTGCGCCCCGGACCGCCAGACGCTTTTGCAGCGTCTGGGCGATATTTTCCGCGACGAGATGGAAAAGCATTTTCGCGAACAGCTGGTGGAATTGTGGAACAACCACCTTTTTCATCAACGCGAAGTGGTCAACTATTCGCTCGACGGGTCCGAACGTTACGTTCTGATGCAGTTTTCCGTGCTGCCGGGCCACGAGAACGACTGGTCTCTGGTTCAGGTGGCGCTCACCGACATCACGGCGCGCAAGAAGGCGGAAGCCTATCTGGAATATCTCGGAAAATACGACGTATTGACCAAGCTGCACAATCGCGCCTTTTATGTCGATGAACTGAACCGCATGGAGCGCAAGCCGCTGCGGCCGGTGTCTGTCCTCGTCGTTGATCTCAACGGCTTGAAGGAAACCAATGACACGCTGGGCCATGACGCGGGTGATGCCCTGCTGCGGCGGATCGGTGAGGTGCTGAACGGTGCCGTCACGCGGCCGAACCACGCCGCCCGCATCGGCGGCGACGAGTTTGCAATCCTGATGCCGGGCGCCGACCGGATTGCGGCAACCGCCATGGCCGACACCATCCAGGAACTGTTGAAGATCAACAACCAGTTCTACTCGAACGCGCCGCTCAGCATTGCGCTTGGTATCGCAACCAGCGAGCAGGGCGAAAAGATCGAGTCAGTGGTGCGGCGGGCAGATGCCGTGATGTACCAGCAGAAGCGTACGTTCCAGTCCGCAAGGCAGCGGCGCGCGACAGACGAGATGGACAGCGATCATCATCCGGGCGAGCGGGTCTCTACGCTTCGCCAGCCGGCCGCCGAATAAGTCGCATCCCGCTGCAGCGATGGGAACATCAAGGGTGCTGCCGCTGTTACGCGCTGCATGACCACCCTTGCCGATGAATTTGCCCATCAAACCTATCTGCCGCTCAGCGTGATTGCGCTGCGCCTGACCATCGCGCTTGTCTGCGGCGCAATCGTCGGGTTTGAGCGGGAGTGGCATCAGCATGCGGCGGGCCTGCGCACGCATATCCTGATATGCCTGTCATCGGCGACCGTTGCCATTGCCGCAATCGAGATGACGCATCTGCCGATATTTAACTCCGACCATACGCGTCTTGACCCCCTTCGCCTGATCGAAAGCCTGACGAGCGGCGTTGCCTTTCTTGCCGCCGGCAGCATCGTTTTTGCCCGCGGCGCGGTGCGCGGGTTGACGACGGGCGCCGGCATGTGGCTTGCCGGCGCAATCGGCCTTGCCGCTGGCCTCGGCTTCTGGCAGCTGGCGGGCATCACCACGGGTTTTGCCATGCTCGTGCTCTGGCTGCTGCACAGCCTTTCGACATGGTTGAGCAGGCGTGACACACGAACATCCGGCAGCGACGGCGATCCGCGCTGAGCTGCGCCAGCAGTGCCAGCGTTTGGCCGAAAGCCCATGAATGATGCACGCGCAGGCATCCGAACATGGCAGGGAGGGGGCGCCTTGCGCTGCGTGCATAGGTGACGTGAGGCATTGCGACTGTTCGTTGGCCGCGGCCGGGTCTATATAGAGGACATCAAACGACGCCGGAGCCAAATACGGTTGCTGACGTCAAACGGAACCTCAGGAAAGGGGATCATCATGAACGTAGCACGCTCTTTCAACAATTGGCGCAAGTATCGTCAGACGGTTACTGAACTCGGCCGCATGAGCAATCGCGAGCTGAACGACCTGGGCATTGCCCGCGGCGAAATCCGCGATGTGGCCCGCTCTTCGGTCGGCTTCTAAGCCCGTCACGTGCCTTCGATTGTCGATCAGACGCCCGCCATTGCCGCGGGCGTTTTTGCGTTTGGGGCCCGGATGCCGTGCCTCGAAATGTAGGGTTACAAGCATCCCGTTTTTTGCATAGCTGCACTGCAACATAATGCCTATGAAATCCGCGAATTGGGCGTATGATCATTTTCATCGAAGCAATGCACCTCCTCCCGCAGAGCTTCGTGTGTCAGACGACCCACTCCTCCTCCCAAGGGGCGTCTGCAGAGCGGCGGCACTCCTCCTCCCGGTCGCCGTTCAGTTCTTTTCGAAAAGCCTGCCGCACCTCCTCCCGCGGCAGGCTTTTTGTTTTTCAGCCGGTCACACCGGCGATGCCGGCATCGCGCCTGCGCTTATCCTTTCATCCCAGCAAAACATCCGCAATCGAGGCAGGCCAGCGGGTCGAGGCTGCGTGCAACCGCCGCAATCGCGCAATAGGCCGATGCCACGGCGCCTTCCTGCCATCCGGGCCAGTAGCTCCAGGTATCGCCGGCGCAGAAAAAGCGGCCTGACCGTTCGAATGTGGTGATCTGCCGGTAGATATTGGGCGATGTCGTTGCCGTATCCGAGGCCCAGCCGCCCACCTGGTTCGGCATATATTGCCAGGCAATCGACAAGCCCCGGTAAACCTCGTCTTTCGCGTTCGGATGCAGCAGGCCAAGGCCGTTGCGCGCCGAGGTGATACGATCAACATTGTTCTGTCGCGCATAATTCACCGCCGGCGTGCCGCGATTGTAGGCGCCGGTCAAAATGCCGGTATGCGCGGTAAAGTCCTCCGACGGATACCAGATCTGGCCGATAATGTCGGTGGTCCAGGAAATGCCGCCGTAGATCTCGTCTTCGGTTTCCCAGAAGCGGGTCTTGCCCTGCCATCCGACCTTGATCGCCGGGGTCCAGAGGTTGGGCGTCGGATCGTCGTCGCCCCATTCACCCTTGACGGAAAATGCATCGAGCCCGTTGAGGAAGGCCTGCGGCAGACCTTCCTTGATCAGCAGGCGGTTGAGAAGAGACGGCGCTGCCGTGGAGATGCAGAAATCGAACTCGTGTCGCTGGATGCCGGCCTCGCCTGCGGCGTTGGCCGGGTTGACGCGCAGCGTCACGCCGCCGCTGCCGGGACGAATGCTGATGACAGGTGTGTTCAGCAGAACGAGGTTGCCGACCTTGGGGCTGGTGCCGGCGGCGGTCTGCAGGCTTTCGTTCCAGATTGCCGTGGCCGGCACATCCTGCAGCAGCAATTGCTGCCAGATCCGGTCCATGCCCCCGATCGGCTGCATCAGCGACGGCTGCCAGTCGATGTTGAAGCCGTTGAACAGAAATGATCCCGGCGACAGTTCCGGATTGGCGTCTGCATCGCCGATGAAGCCGGAGGCCAGGATCTTGTCGAGCGGCACGCTGTCACGCAATGTGCCGCCATCCCGCCAGCCCCCGGGCAGATGTGTATAACCCAGCCGCGAATTCGGCTGAATGGCGCCGCTGGCGTCGAGATTGCCGAACAGCCGGTACAGGTTGTCCAGCGCCTTTGCCTCGTCAGTGCCGGTGCTGCCCTTGAGCTTGATGCCCTCGCGGGCCACCTGGAACATCATCTCAGCCATTTCAGCATAAAGACTATAGGTCACCTGCGCAAAGGTGATGGGTGCCCCGTTTTCAAAGGTCTGGCTTTGGATGAGGTTGGACATGGACTGGAAGAAATACGGCTCCAGCGCCACGCCGATCTCCTGGCAGAGCGCAATGAGATTGACGTGGTTGGAGGGGATGCGCCCCGGTCCGGCATTCAAGAACAGCTCGACCGGATCCCGATCCGTATCGGGCTTCCAGTCGTCATCCATGAACTCGCAGATCTGAAGATCGGGGGCAGGGCTTGTCGCCACCTCCTGGTAACGATCGGCATACATCGCCGGAAACTGCTCGGTGCCGAGGTATTTCTTGAACCACCATTTTCGATAGTCCTGGTTGGAGGGGCGTGCGGTGAGGCTGCGTCCGCCATAACGGCTGTCGGCCTCGAACACCACGACCTTGAAGCCGGCATTGGCAAGCCGGTAAGCCGAGGTAAGGCCCGCCACGCCGGCGCCAACGATGGCGACGCTTTTTCCCCGGCCGAAATCGGCGGGAAGATCCGGCTGCGTGGTTCTGTAGGCGGCCTGCGCCTGGCCGAGATTGGAGAGAAGCGGTGGCGCAAACGCGGCGCCGGCAAGGGCTGTCATGCCGCGCAATATGGTGCGGCGTGTCCATGTAGATCTCATCCCAGTTTTCCTCCCGAGGCATGGTGAAAGATCGTGAAGCGGAACAATGCGGCTTTATGGCCCGGCTGATGCAGGGATAGGTCTTTGCAAATAAAGCAGGCAGATGCGGTGCAGCACAGTGGCCCACGGGCTGCGTGGGCAATGGTGGGCGGGCCAGACGAGACGTCATTTTATGCTGACGCTGTTCTTCTTTTAGCTGTGTCGTCGCTGACAAATATACTTAAGGTTGCTTTCTGTGCGTTGTCAACCTCAGATATTGTGATCACGCCTATCCGGCGCTTGCTTACGCTTCGGCCTGAAAACCCCGCACCCTGTGCGGCAGGACCACGGCAGCCTTATCGACCGGCGGGCGGCCGATGCACTGGTAACCCCGTCGCCTTCGGCTATAGGCGAAATGCGTTTGTCCGGCGGCATGGGTGGTGGCCAGAACACGGTAACCGTTGATGAATTCGTCTGTCACCAGCAGATCCTCGCCCCACACCCAGCCGCCATAGGCGGTGCCCTTGTCGGAGCGCAGCACCAGTTCGAAAAAATGCCCGCCGCCACTTTCGCCCATACGAAACACAAGGTCGAAATTGTCCTGATCCGCATCCTCGAACTGCCCTTGCGCAAGTCTGGCATAAGCAACCTTTGCTTCAGTCAAGGCACCGATTGCGTAAAATGGATAACCTTTGAACCACATGAACTCGGTGATCACGTAACCGACGTCATCCGCCCGTTGGTAGGGCTCTGTATATGAAGAAAATTGCAAGTAAGAAGAATTGAATGTCATGCGGTTCATCATTTCTATTTGACCGGCAGAATGGTATCCGGACGGGTTCCTCTGCTATTTAACTTCAAGAGAATCATGCACAAACAGCGTCACACCAGCGTCAAACGTTTGGCATCCTGTCTTGTGATGCCGCGTTCAGCGACGGATACTGGCAAAGAGGTGGGATCGTGAGCGGCGACCAAGGGAAACCATCCATCCGGCTGTTTGGCGCCCCCCGATGGGAAGGGGACGGCCCGGCATTTTTCCCGGCCAAGGGGTTCGTTCTCGTGGCCGCCCTTCTGCTTTCGCCCAACCAGTTTCTCACCCGTCAGGCGGCGGCCTCCCTTCTGTGGGAGGATGCCGACCAGAAGCGGGCGCTGGGAAACCTGCGGCAACTGCTGTCGCGGCTGCAACCGCTCGCAACGGAAGAGGGCGCCTTCGTCAACGCCACGGCTGCCGGTCTTGGTGCCGGTGCGCTGGCGCAAAGGTCTGATCTGGCCGTGTTCCTCTCTGCGCTGACATTGGAGGATGCCGGCCAGCGCCTGCAGACGCTTTTGAGCGTGGGCGGAGACCTGCTGGCAGGGCTTGAGGAAAACCAGGAGCAGTTTTACCTCTGGCTGATCTCCGAGCGGCAACGGTTAAAAGACCTTTTCTTTTCCGCCTTCGGCCAGACCCTTGAAGATCTCACGCGCTTTGCGATGACGAAGACCACTGAGATCGCAGCGCTTGCCGATGTGGCGCTGAGGCTGGAGCCGGAGCGGGAGGAGACGTATCGCGCCCTGATGGCCGCTTATGCGCGTGCCGGCGATATCGCCGCAAGCGACCGGATGTTCGAGACGCTCACCCGGCAATTGCTGCTGGACGGGCGAACTCCCGATCCGGCAACCCTTGCGCTGCACAGACGCAACAGAAGTTATGCCGCACCCGCTCGCGACGAGCCGCCGGCATCCGAGCCGGCCGAGGTGGCCAAGGCAGCAAAAAAACCGCGCGTCGCCTTCCTGCCGCCGGTCATCCTGGCACCGGGTGGCCTGTCCGTTCCCATCGCCTCGGCCTTTGTCGAGGATGTCGCAAACAGCCTGGTGCGCTACCGCACGTTTACCGTGCTTGCGCCGCACAGCAGCTTTGCCTCGGCAGGTGATGCGTCGGGCAAGCTTTACCAGTCCCTGCGCGCCGATTACCGCGTGCGTTCCACCCTCATCGAGCCGACGCGCCTGTCCTTTGCGCTGGTGGAGGAGGAAACAGCCGAGGTGGTATGGGCGCTGGAAGTGGCGCTGGATGCCGAGCAGGTGCATGCGGCCTTCCGGCTGCTGTCGAAACAGATTGCCGCAGCACTTGCCGAACAGATCGAAAGGCTGCAGATCGAAACCTTCCGCGCGCAAGATCCCACCGCCTATCAGCGCCTTCTGGCCGGCCAGCACCTTTTGCGCGGCAAATGCGACCTGCCGTCCTTGAGACGGGCACGGGCAGAATTCCGCAAGGCGCTGGAACTCGACCGCAAAATGGCAGCAGCGCGCGCCCGCATTGCCCAGACGCTGCAGCTGGAATGGCTGATGCTCGGCGGCGGCGATCCGCATCTTCTGCACCGGGCAAAGGCCGAGGCCGAGGCGTCGCTCGACATCGACCCGGCGTCCGGCATGGGCCACTGGATGTGCGCCGTGGTTGCGCTTTACCGGCGCGATTTCGACACGTCCGCCCAGCGCTTTTTCGAGGCCGAGGCGCTCGCCCCCAATTCCGCCGACCTGCTTTTGCAGCACGCTGATGCGCTCGCCCATTTCGGCCAGCCGGATGCCGCCTGGACCCGTTTCCAGCAGGCCATAGACCTCAACCCGCTCGCCCCCGACATCTACTGGTGGGCGGGTGCTTGCATCGCATTTAAAAGGGAGGATTACACAACTTCAGTGGAACTTTGCAGTCACATGGCAAATGATGAGCCCGCATTGCGTGTGCTGACCGCAAGCCATGCGCTTAGCGGCAATATCAATGCTGCGAGAACATATGGGCGACGCCTTCAGGAAATGTACCCGGGCCAGACAGCCAGAGACATTAGCGGCGTTTCTCCAGACAAGAACTCTCAGGACAACACGATTTTATACAACGCCCTGCGCTTGGCAGGCATCAATTAGGAGATACCATGAATAATTCTCAGCTTTACATCATCGGAAAAAAGGGTGCGGGCGTCTTGTTTGTAAGGACGTTTCCACTGCGTGTCGCTCAGGTATCGCACGAGACAATCGTCGCTTATGAAGCAGAGCATCCCGGTGTCGACGGATACGCAAAAGTGGCAGCTTCGGCTAAGGCAATGCTGATTGGACAGGATGGCCAGCCTGAAACCAATCTGGACCAGCCACAGATCCAAGGTATTGAGACCTTGATTGCGGGCGGCGCGGTTGTCTCTGAAGCAGATTTCACTTTCGTCGGCGATATCACGGACGCCGGTTGGGATTGCAATCGTTTCGTTCTGATGCCAATCGAAAGCGCACTCACGGCAGTTGGCCCGAGCGGTGCAACCACTGGCGACCTGTTCGACGCCATCCTGTCCGACACGCCAAACACCACGCCGTGAACAATGCAGCATGAGCGGACCAATCCCGCAGGCCTTTCCACCCCCTGCGGCGCGTCCGATCCGGCTGACAGGCTTTTGGACGATCCCGAACTGCTGAGGCGGTTCGGGATTACCCGCGTCGGGGATGTGACGGATCTGGATGTGATCGGGGTGCCGGTGTGGTTTGCCGTCCGGCCGAATTCCCGTGGCCTTTCGGTGGCGCAGGGCAAGGGCTTGAGCGTGCGCCAAGCCAAACTATCGGCGGTGATGGAGGCGATCGAAGGGGCGGTGGGCGAGGAAACCGGGCGGCATGTGCGCGAGCAGGGAACGCCCGATGCGCTTGTCGCGCGCGGCCTTTGCCCGGTGCCGCTGGAGCGCATGGCCCGCGTCAATCCCGATCATTTCGATGCGAACCGTGAACGCGCCTGGGTCAAGGGATTTTCTGCACGCGATAATCGGGCAGTCTATGCGCCCTATGAACTGGTCGGCATGGATTTTCGCGCCGATTTTCCTTGGGACCGCAAGGCATTCCAGATGACCTCGCAGGGCATGGCGGCCGGCTTTGATGAAGACCGCGTGGTGCTGCATGCGTTGCTGGAACTGGTCGAGCACGATGCCTGCGTGCTGATCGATACGTTCGAGACCCGTGCGCTTGGCCTGCGCGCCATTACCATTGCGCCGGGGCGGCTGCCGGAACTGGATGCGCTTCTGGCGCGCCTTGCAGCCTTGGGCCTTCCGGTGCGCTTCTTCGACCTGACCGGCGCAACCGGCGTGCCGGTCATTCTGGCCGGCATCGAGCGGCCGCTGATGTCTGACACTGGGCCCGGCCACCGCCACGCCGCCGGCATTGCCTGCCGGCTCGATCCGCTGGAGGCCGCGCTTTCGGCACTTCTCGAAGCCATCCAGTCGCGCCTCACCGATATCAGCGGCGCCCGCGACGATCTTTCGCCGGATCGCTACCGGCCGGATTTTTCCACCCGCTCCGGTGCTCCGGCGGTTCCCGGCGACGTCCCGCAAGCGCTTGATCTTGCGGCAAGCGGCGGGGCCACAGACGGCCATGGGCCGGTGTGGCGGCAGCTGGCGCAGCACCTGTTTCAGGTCGGAGTGCGCGATATCTATGTCTTTCCGCTGGGAACCGGCGTGCCCGGCATTTTTGTGGCAAGGGTGCTCGCAGATGGTCTTTCGACCGGCAATCCCGGCCTCAACCAGCTTTCCCTCAACACGCTGAGCGGGTTCTTGAAATCGTGACGCCAGATAGCCCCCCAGACAGCCCAACAGACTGCTCCACGGTGATATTTGCCGGGCCATCGGTGCATGGGCTCGATCTCTCCGGTTTGACAGGCATCACCTTCAAAGGCCCTGCTGCCTGCGGCGAACTTCTGGCGGCCGTTCAAGGTGGTGCGCAGGTGATCGGCCTGATCGACGGCCTCTACGGCGATTGCGCCGCCGTCTGGCACAAGGAAATCCTGTTTGCCCTCTCCAAAGGCGTGGCCGTTATCGGGGCAGCCAGCATGGGAGCCTTGCGCGCTGCCGAATGCGAAGCCTTCGGCATGGTGGGGATGGGCCAAGTGTTTGCCGATTATCGCGATGGCCGGCGTGTCAGCGATGCCGATGTGGCGCTGTCCCATGCGCCCGCCGATCTCGCCTACCGGCCGCTGACGCTCGCACTTGTTGATGCCGAGGCAACCATCGATGATCTCAAGGAAAACCTTGGCAAGCACGAGCATGCGCGGCTGCTAGCCGCCGCCCGCCGCCTGCATTTTTCGAGACGCACATGGCGGGCCATCGCGCGCGAAGGCGGCTTTGAGGGTGCGATGGCAGATCGTCTGGCCGCTGGCGTTCGCTCCGTCAAACAGGCGGATGCCCGTATCCTCATCAAAACCCTTCAGGCAGGATCGGTCGCTGCCCCCTCCGCCGGCGCCTGGCGGTTTCAGGATACGCTGTTCTTCCGCAGCCTTCTTTCACGCCAAAACGCCCGGAGCCGTGCCTGATGCAAAACGCACAGCCGGCCCGCCTTGTTGCCGATTGCGGCGGGCTGATTAAAAAAGTCGCGCTCTCCATCCCCTCGGCCTTTTTCAGCGAAGAGACATTTGATCGCTGGAGCCGGCCGCTGCTGCCGATCGGAAACCTTGTCTGCGCGCTGCCGGCCGAAATTGCAATTTTCATGCTGGTGGATCGCACACGGATCGCGGACGCGGAGGGATGGCTCTCCACACTTTCCCCGGCATCTCCCGTCACGCTGGTGACGCTCGACGTGCCCGAAGGCGCGCGGCAAAGTCCCTGGATTCAGGACCTTTTTCATATACGCGAAGGCGAGGGGAGCGTACAGCGGGGATCGGAAATCCTCAGCCGCCCCAATGCTGCCATCGGCCCGGCGCTGGCCAGGTGTCTCGGCTGGCAGGCGCAGACGGCGATGGCCGATCTCGATGGAGGCAACCAGCTGGTAGGGGCCGATTTCCGGTTGGTCGGCGCCTCCAGCCTCGCGCGAAACCGTTTTTCGAACCCGACGCCGGACAGTAATGCGCCGGCGGGATTTGGCCTTCTGGAGACGCTGGACGACCGACCGGTCCACGTCTTTGGCTACCGCGCGCCCGGTGGCGAGCGGCTGCACCAGCATGGTTTTCACGTCGATCAGTTCGTCTCCGTCACGGGGCTTTATCGCAACGGGTGCCCGCTTTTGCTGGTGGCGGAGCCTTGCCTGACCGATGGCCTCGAAAGCCGGCTGGTCGATCAGGCCCGCCAGCAGCTTGATGCCTCCGTCGCGTTCCTGGAGAGCCAGGGGTTTTCCGTGATCCGCAATCCGGTTCCCTTCGTCGTCACGCCCGATAGCGGCAAGAGGCTGGCGCGGCTTTACAACAATGTCGTTCTGGAAAACGCCGTGCGGCCGGGCCGGACAAAACCGCTCGTCTGGCTTGCGCAGTTTGGCGATGTGGAGGATGTTACCGGCTTCGACGCGGCCAACTGCCTGATCTGGCAGAACCTCGGTTTCGAGGTCATCGGTGTTCCCGGCTGGAGCCACCTTGCCAGCCGCAACGGTGCCTTGCGCTGCGCGTCAAAAGTTCTGCAACGGCGCTGAAACGCCCCATCATCGCCCTTCTGCGGCCACCACGCCTACGGTGTGACGCCCGCGTGACGCGGACCATGTTCATCTCTTCTCGAAGCAGCGGATCACGCCTCCAGGATCTGCGGCTTCAAAGGGGTGGCACCGCCCCCATGTTCGCCCTGCCGGAAGCCACAGGCTTGCCCGTCAGGCGCCACGGGAGCGGCAGGTCGGGGAAGGGCATGGCGGAAGTGATTGAGTCTAGGGATCTACAGGCAGAACCAAATCGCCGGGAACTTCGCACGGTTCTCGATGCGGCGCCGGTTGCCCTGTTCTGGGCCTCGCTGAAGGATTTTAACGTCCGTTCCGCCAATCATGCCTTTACCGACAGGTTCGGAACCCTGGATGGCTGCTTCACCTCTGTGGAGCAATGGCTGGACGCAGCCTGCTGCCATCCGGAACAACGCCATCGTGCGCGGATCCTCTGGCAAAACCTGCGTAACGGTAACAGCCTTGGCAATGCGGCAAGCTCCGGCATCGAGCTTGATCTGCGCTGCGCCGATGGCACGATCGTCACCACGCTCCACCGTGGCACGGTCGACCGTTACGAGGGCATCGCGATTGCCACGTTCGAGGACATCTCCCAGTGCAAGGCTGTGGAGCATGCGCTTCGACGTATCGCGCTGGAGGATCCGCTGACCGAACTTTCAAACCGCCGGGCGTTGACCGACCGTTGGCAATTCGAACTGCGCTGGCACGAAAGCCATCCGTCCGCCTCGATGGCGGTGCTGATCATCGATCTCGACCGCTTCAAGTCGGTCAACGACGAGTTCGGCCATGATGCCGGCGACGCGGTGCTGAAGACGGTTGCTGCGCGCCTGCGGGCGGCGGTTCCGCCAACCGGAACGATCTGTCGGCTCGGCGGGGATGAGTTTGCGGTGCTGTTGCCGGGTCTTTCCGCGCCTGAAGAGGCAGAGCAGGTCTCGCGCCGGATCTGTGCTGCGCTCTCGCGGCCGTTCATGTGGGAGGCGAAGGAACTGTCGGTGGGCGCAAGTCTCGGTATCAGCTGCTATCCGCAGGATGCTGCCGATCTGCAGACGCTGATGCGTTATGCCGATCAGGCGCTTTACCGGCGCAAGAAAACCGGCCATGGCGGCTGGGCCAGGTTCTGCCACGCCTTTGCCGCCGAAGATGGACAGGCCTGAGGCAAAACGCACTCCGGCCCCGTGGCCGCAAATGTCAGGCGCTTTTCGACTGCGGCAGCATGACAAGGCTTGGGCTTGGCCGTCCGAAGAGGTAACCCTGCAGGTACTCGATGCCAAGCTCTTCCAGCTGAGCTGCCTGCCGGCTTGTCTCGACACCTTCCGCCACGATGGCAATGCCGAGCTTGCGGGCGATGAGTGCCGTGCCCTCGATGATCGCCCGTCCATGACTGTCGAGCGCCTGGACGAAGGACCTGTCGATCTTCAGCGCCTGCACCGGCATCTCATGCAAGCGTGACAGGGAGGAATAACCGGTGCCGAAATCGTCGATATGGATCTCCACGCCATAAAGATGCAGTTCCTGCAGCACCGCCCTGATAAGCGGCTGGCTGCGCGTATCGAAAATGGATTCCGTCACCTCCAGCACAAGATCTGCCGGATGCGCCTGGTGACGCTCCAGACTGGAGCGCACGATGTCGAAGAAGCCGGGTGCGATCAACTGGCGCAGCGACACGTTGACCGCCAGCCGTGAATGACCACCGGGACCGCTGCTGCGCATGATTTCCCGCAGCGCCGCATCCAGCACAAAGGCGCCGATTGCAACGATTTCCCCGGTATCCTCGGCAATCGGAATGAACTCGTCGGGGCCAACAGGGCCGAAATCCGGGCTGTTCCAGCGCAACAGAGCCTCATGGCAATGCACGGCGTGCGATCCGGCCAGCACCACCGGCTGGAACACCACCGACAGTTCGCCCTTGGCCACAGCGTGCTTCAGCGCCTGAACGAGGGCGAGGTTGCGTTCCTGCTCGGCCAGCAGCTTTTCGCGATAGACCTCGGTGATTCCGCGCCCCTTGCGCTTGGCATCGCCGGCGGCAAGGTCGGCGCGGTGGATCGCGCCCTTGACGCTCAGGCGGTCATTGCAGGTGACGGCAATGCCGGCGCTGAAGCCCACCTGCAGCGGACGCCCTGCAACGGCAATGGGTTCCTCCACGGCAAAGCGCATGCGGTTTGCGAGTGCCGCGGACCAGTTTGCCGCGCCCTCAGACGGCGTGGGAACGATGGCGACAAATTCGTCTCCGCCCCACCTGCCGAGCGCGCCGTGTTTGCCGAGGGCGGCGCTCAGCCGTCTTGCCACCTCTACCAGCACGATATCGCCCACCGTATGGCCAAGGCCGTCATTGATCTGCTTGAAGCGGTCGAGATCAATGAAGATGGCGGCAAAACCGGTGGTCGAGGTCACCAGTTCCTCTTGTTCGGCGCACCATTGCATCAGGCCGCTGCGGTTAAGAACCCGCGTCAGGGGATCCTGAGCTGCCTGCTCCCTCAGCTGCACCGTGCGCTGGCGCACGCGCGCTTCCAGCGTCGCGTTCAGGTTTTCCAGCAGGTTGCGCTCGGCCTCCAGCTTCGTGACGAGGTCGTTGTTGCGATATTGCAGCTCATAACTCTGGCGCAGCACCTGATGGTTGTTGCGATGGGCAATCAGCATCACGATGGTGAAAACGACGCCAAGCCCGGCCATCAGGTATTGTGGCGGGTCTGTAAGAACAAGCGCCACCGACCCCTGCAGCAGCATCACCGAGATATAGAGGCGTCCGATCACCAGTTGCGGGGCAAGAATGCCGGTCGCCCCCGCCGCCAGCGCCGAAATGATCACCAGCGCCGCGTGCCGGCCCTCGCCATCGCCATCCAGCACGGCCGTTACCGTCATGATGCCCCAGAGGGTGGCAGCCAGCAGCAAGCCGGTCGCGTAAAGGACGACGTGGGGCCGCAACCGTTCCTGCGTGATGTCGGGCTCGGCCCGCAGGCGCCGCATGACCCAGACCGAATGAGCAAGCCGCGCAAGCGACAGCACCAGAAGCGTCGCAAGCCAGGTGACCAGAAACCCGTTGTTTCCATAGCCGGACGACCAGATGATCAGGACGAAACCGAAGCCGGCAGCGAAGTTGACGCTGATATTGGCAAAGTTGTTGCGGAAAGCCAGACGTACAAGGCTAACATAGAGCCATCTCTTGAGAGATCTGGCATCTTCGGCCTTGTCCAACTGCTGGGTTTTCGCAAACTGTATGCTCATTGCGTTCGCTTTTCTCTCTGTCCCCTCAAGTCCCTGCCTTCATAGATCATCGATGACACGATACTTTTCCACGCGTTGCGCTGTGCGCAATCGCAATGCAGTATCCTGTCTATCTATATAAGCAAAATACGAAATAGAGAGTAAGCGGATAAAATCACATTTGCATCATATTCTAAAGTTCATCCTCGTCTTGTTTCAAACGGCGGGCAAGGCGCGGCCTCCATCACGAGGTGCCACGCGCAAGCGGCAACCCGGAGGACGTGACACATCCGGCTTTCGCCCGGCGGTGAGCCTGCCTTGATTGACGGATGCGGATAAGCGCTGCGGGGTTAGCGGATGCGGATGCCGCTTGCGTCGAAAAACAGGAGGTCCTGGCTGCTAAAGGCCAGCTGGAGTTTTTCGCCATCAGGCACGGAGACGGCATGCGCAAGTTTTGCGGTGACAAGCTCGCCGCTGCCGCGGGCGTGAACCAGAGTCTCACCGCCAAGATATTCAATCATCTCGATGTCGAGAGACAGCGTGCAGTCGCCACCCGTGCGGAACGCTTCCGGGCGAAGGCCGACGGTGACGGGCGTTCCCGGGGGCGGCGCGGTCTCCAGCCCTGTCATCGGCAGGATCGCGTTGAAATCATCAAGCCGCACTGCCGGCTGCCCCTCACCGGAGACTGTCACAGCGGGCAAGAAGTTCATTTTCGGCGAGCCGATGAAGCCGGCCACGAAACGGTTCTGCGGATCGCTGTAAAGCTCTCTCGGCGTTCCCACCTGTTCCACGATGCCGGCGCGCAGCACGACGATCTTGTCGGCAAGCGTCATCGCCTCCACCTGGTCATGCGTCACGTAGATCATCGTGGTGCCAAGCTTCTTGTGCAGCTTGGCGATTTCCATGCGCATGTGAACGCGCAGTTCCGCATCGAGATTGGAGAGCGGTTCATCGAACAGGAACACTTTGGGATGACGCACGATGGCCCGGCCGATGGCAACGCGCTGGCGCTGGCCGCCTGAGAGTTGCCCGGGTTTGCGATCCAGAAGCGGTTCCAGTTCAAGAATCCGCGCCGCTTCCATGACCTGCTTTTCGATATCGGCTTTGGCGACGCCTGCAAAACGCAGCGCAAAGCCCATGTTCTGGCGCACTGTCAGGTGCGGGTAAAGCGCGTAGGATTGAAACACCATGGCGATGCCGCGCCTTGATGGATCGGTATCGTTCATCCGCTCGTCACCGATGATCAGATCGCCGCCGCTGATATCTTCCAGCCCGGCGATCATGCGCAGAAGCGTCGATTTTCCGCACCCGGAAGGGCCGACGAAGACCGTGAACTCGCCCGGTTGGATGTCGAGATCGACACCCTTGATGACCTCCAGCGACCCGTAGGATTTGCGGATGCCCTGCAGCGATAGCGCGCTCATGCGGTCTTCCTCTTTTTCACACGGCTGATAGCGCAAGGGTGCGCGTCTCGAACCGCGCCGATGACACGGTGACTTCGATCGGCCCGACCTCTCCGGTCGATTCCAGCCAGAAGCCGGTGGCACCACCCGTCAGGACCGGATTGGACGGGCCGAGCAGCTTTGCCGGTCCGGTCACCGTCACGGTTACCGGCTCATCGAGGAAGGGAAGCAGATTGCCGGTCTGGTCGAGCGCCCGCACGATCACCCGCACCTGATCCTTGGTGGCGGCCGGCAGGGTGTCGTCATCGGCAACCACTTGGAGGTGTGTCGGCAGCGGCCCGCCGGACAATTTCACTCTCGCGACGGGTTCGCCGTTGCGATAGCCGATCACTTCGCCATCCAGCCATGCCATGCCCCAGCTGCCCAGTTCCTCGGCTGAAAAATGCCGGCGGTCGATGACGACGGGTGGATGCGGCAGGTGCGGATAGCTTTCACGATCCGGCCCGACGCGCTTGCGCAGGTGGCTGCCATAAACGAACTCCACCTCGTCGCAATTGGTGAGCACGATCAGCGGCATGATGCCGCCGATATTGCGCTCGCCGCGCGCCCAGAACGTCACCGGCTTCAGGATGATCTCTTCTTCCGGTTCGCACTGGCTGGCATAGGCGTAGGCGGCAAACTTCGGCTCGCGGAACATGTCCATCACGCCATGGTGGCAGATGCGGTCGCCGGAGCCAAAATCCTTGTGGGTGTTGTAGTCGAAGGCGCACCAGCCGATGGCACCCGAGATGGACGCGTCGCCATACATGGCGTTCAGCACCTGCAGGTGGCGCGTCACGTGTTCGGCCTGGCGGGCCTCCTGGTCATGGCGCTTGGTCGGATACATGTGGCCGTTGAACTCGGTCACCATGTAGGGAACCTTGGTCGGCAGGCCGGTGCAGGTCTGCTGGTCGCGCAGCGGGGTGCGGGCATGATTGGCGCCCGGCATTTCCTCGCTGCCGAGGTAGAAGTCGTTCATCGTATAGACGTCTTCGAGGAACTCGCTTTCGGTGATGAAGCGCACGCCGCCGGTCTGGCGGGTCGGGTCAGTCTCACGCGCCACGCGGTTCGTCTCGGCGTAGAAATCGTGATTGTCCTGGGATTCGTTGATGCGCACGCCCCAGAGAATGATCGAGGGATGGTTCCAGTCGCGGGTGATCATGCGCTCGACATTGCGCACGGATTCCGCCTGCCATTCCTTGTCGCCGATATGCTGCCAGCCGGGGATTTCCTCAAACACCAGAAGGCCGATGCGGTCGCAATGATCGAGGAACCAGGGCGACTGCGGGTAGTGCGAGGTGCGCACCAGATTGCACTTCAGGTCGTTCTTGACGATTTCCGCATCGCGCTCCTGCGCCCGCTTGCCCATGGCATAACCGGTATAGGGAAAGGCCTGATGGCGGTTGAGGCCGCGGATCTTCAAAACCTTGCCGTTGAGCTTGAACCCTTCGACGGTGAATTCGGCGGTGCGGAAACCGAAGGTCGCGGTCTGGCTGTCGCTGCCGGCGCCGCTCTCCAGCGTCACCTCCGCCCGGTAAAGGGCCGGATGATCCGGCTCCCAGAGCGACAGGCCGTCAAGGCCGGCAAAGGTGAAGGTGTGGCGATGATCTGCCACATCCGCCGTCTGGGTGGCGATCACCCGGTCACCGTCCTTCAGCGCCACCTTGAGCTGGCCACCGAGCGCGACTTCTGCCGGATTGGCGAGATCGACGCGCACGGTGACGCCCTTCTTGTCTGAAAGCGTGTCCTGCGTCTCCACTTTGATAGAACCGACCGAGACCGGCGTCGTCACCTTTAGCCAGGCATCGCGGTAGATGCCGGCATAGGTGAGGTAATCGATGCGCCCGCCGAAGGGCGGAATGCCGGGGTTTTCGCTGCCATCGATGCGCACGGTGATCAGGTTGTCGCCGGCCTTCAGGCGGCCGGTCAGCCGGGCCTCAAAGGGTGTGTAACCATCCTTGTGGGCAATCACGGCTTCGCCGTTCAGAAAAACCTCAGCGTCTGCCATGGCGCCATCAAAGACGATGGAGACTTCGCGGCCCTCGAACTCCGGCTGGAAGGCAAGGATCTTCTGGTAGGTGAACGGACGCTGGTAACTGGTCTCATCAAAATAGTTGAACGGCAGGTCGAGCGCATTGTGCGGCAGGCGAACCGTCTCGCCCTTGGCAGACACGGTCTTCGAGGCCTCCTCGAAACCTTGGCTGAAAATCCAGTTATCGTTGAAAAGATGGGTCATGCGCATCGAAACAATCCTATTTGACGGAACCAAGCATGCCCTGGACGAACTGGCGCTGCATGGCAAAAAACACGAAAAGGGTGGGGAGCGTGGCGAGGACGGTGCCGACCATCACGACGCCGTAATCGGGGTAGTAGGCGGAGGCGAGGGAGGAGACGACGAGGGTAATTGTCTTCGTCCCGTTGGATTGCAGCACGATCAGCGGCCAGAGATAGTTGTTCCAGCTGGTCATGAAAACGATGACGAAGGCTGCCGCATAGGTGGAGCGCATCACCGGCACGTAGATGAAAAGAAAGATCTGCCATTCCTTCAGCCCGTCGATCTTGGCGGCATCGCGCAATTCCGTCGGAAAGGCTTTCGAGGCCTGGCGGAAATAGAAGATGATGAAGACCGAGGCGAGCGTCGGCAGCACGATGGCAAGATGCGTATCGATGAGGCCGGCCTTGGCCATCATCATGAACAGCGGGATCATGATGGCGGCAAACGGCACCATCAGCGTCAGGAGAATGACGGTATAGATCCGGT
The DNA here is from genome assembly GCF_058242775.1 of Neorhizobium sp. PAMB6630. NCBI lineage: Bacteria > Pseudomonadati > Pseudomonadota > Alphaproteobacteria > Hyphomicrobiales > Rhizobiaceae > Neorhizobium > Neorhizobium sp. PAMB6630. The sequence continues at coordinate 1,200,078 of NZ_JBZAYV010000002.1, read as the reverse complement.
CGCGCAGTTTCGAGCGGAACATCTCGAAACCGTATCCGGCAATCGACGAGACGATAATGGTGACGGCGGTGCCGAGGATGGCGATCTTGGCCGAGTTCCAGAGCACCAGCGGCACATCCACCTGCGCCACGAAGGCGCGGATATTGTCAAAGAGCGCCGATCCGGGTGTCACCTTGCCGGTGTTGATATCGGCGGTGATGTTGGTCGCGCCAATCAGCATCCAGAAGAAGGGAAAGACGGAGAGAAAGGCGGCCAGCAACAGCAGGCCATAACGAATTGCGCTGAAAAGCCGCGCGGTGTGGCGGTCGCTGAAGACGCTTCTGCTCATCGGCGTTCCCTCACCGCATAAAATTGCAGGAAGGAGAGCAGCGCCACCAGCACCACGATCACATAGGAAATCGTTGCGGCATAACCGAAATTCGGCATGAAACGGAAGGTGAGGTTGTAGATGTAGAGCGACAGCGTCAGCGTCGCATTCGAGGGGCCGCCGGTGCCCTCCGTCAGGCTGTAGACCTCATCGAACAATTGCAGCGTGCCGATGGTGGAGGTGATGGTGGTAAACAGGATCACCGGCTTCAGCATCGGAACCGTGACGTAAAAGAACCGCCCCCAGGCGGGGACACCATCGATGCGCGCCGCCTCATCGATGGAGCGGTCGATGTTCTGCAAGGCCGCGAGATAGAAGATCATGTTGTAACCGGTCCAGCGCCAGGTGATGGCGGTGATGACCACGACCTTTGCCCAGAACGGGTCCGTCAGCCAGTTGAGCGGCTGATCCATCAGGCCAAGGCCGATCAGCGTGCGATTGACGATGCCATCGACCGAAAACATGCTCTTGAACAGGATGGAATAGGCGACCAGCGAGGAGACGCAGGGCAAAAAGATCGCCGTGCGCAGCAGGCCGGAAAATCTGAGCTTCGGATTGTTGAGCGCATTGGCGATGACAAGCGCCAGCACGATCATGATCGGCACCTGGATGATGAAGAAGGTGAAGGTGTTGGTCAGCGCCTTCCAGAAAATCGGATCATTGTAGATCCGCACCAGATTGCCGAAGCCCGCAAACTTCATCATCATGCCGCGGCCGGAATAGACCGAGAGCGTCAGCGAGCTGATGATCGGGTAAATCAGAAAAATGCCGATCAGAAGAAGCGCCGGCGCGATGAACAGCCAGCCGTTGACATCGTAATACCGCTTCAGACCGCCGCGCCTGTTCTGTGCCATGACGTTTGCCACCCGGGCCTCACACTTCCGCTCTGCCGTTCTGCCTTGCCTTCCACCTCCAGCCATGCGGCAGGTTTGCCGCACGACCGGGGAGGAGCCGGCGAATGTCGCCGGCAGGAAACGCGTTCGGGCTGGTGTTACTGGATCTGCGTCTGGGCCTGCGCCTCGATATCCTTCAGCACCTCATCTGCCGGTTTTCCGGCAATCAGCGCCTGCATGTTGGCGGTCACGGCGTTGTCGAGTTCATTGGTGAAGATGCCGTAGGTGACGGGCGGAACCTTGGCCAGCCAGTCGGAGAAACGCTGCCAGACCTGTTCACCACCGAAAAACGCATCCGCCTGCTGGTAGACCGCACCGGACCGGGCGGCGGTCAGAGAGCCGACAGCGCCGCGATCGGCGAGGATCTTCTGGTAGAACTCGATATCCTTGCCGTAGATTTCGGCCAGGAAACTGATGGCTTCATCCTTTTCCTTCGAGCTTTCGATGACATACCAGCTCGAACCGCCAAGGTTGGAGGCGTTCGTTGAACCGGCCATGTCGAGCCGCGGCGTGGGTGCCACACCCCACTTGCCGGCCTGCGCGGTCTGCGCCTTGATGGTGCCCGTGATCCACACGCCGGTGACAACAGAGGCGACGTCGCCTGAGGTGAAGGCGTTGACATAATCATTCCAGCCGGTGGCGGGCTTCACGATGCCGGCCTTCACCATCTTTGCCTGGGCTTCCAGAGCCCCTTTCAGCGCGGCGTTGCCGGTGACATCAAGCTCACCATCAGCGTTGAAATACCATTTGCCGGCCGACTGCATCATGATGCGCGTCATGCCGCCATTGTTAAGCTCCTGCGTCGTCATCTTCTTGCCGGTCTTGGCCTCCACGGACTTGCCGATCTCGATGTAGCGATCCCAGGTGATGTTCTCGAGATCGGCGGGCTTGAAACCTGCCTGCTCCAGATAATCGCGGCGATAGAAAAGCCCGGTGACGCCGCTGTCGAACGGCATGCCGTAGGTTTCCCCCTCCAGCGTCATCAGCTCCACCTTGTAGGGTGCAAAACCGGAATAATCGACCTTGCCGGTCATAGGCGCAAAGGCGCCGGGGAAGGATTGCAGAAACTTCTGCGCGCCGTAATCCTCGATCAGCACGATATCGGGCAGGGCGTTCGTGGTGCCGGAGGCAAGTCCCGTCTGCAGCTTCTGCTCCACATCGGCCTTGGCGAAATCGACGATGTTGAACGTCGTTTCCGGATGCGCCTTGGTATAACGCGCGCCGGCTTCGCGCATCACGGCAACGTTGAAATTGGGGTCCCAGCACCAGATGGTGATTTCACCGGCGAAAGCCGGCGCCGCCGCAAGCAGGGTTGCGCCCGCCAGTGCCGCGCGCAGGGCAAATGTCTTCAATGGCAATGTGTCCATGTTCTCCTCCCAGAAAACACCAAGCTACGGCGATCCTCCGCCTGCCATGGAACTAAGCGGAAAAGATTTCCGATGGCAAGGAAAGTTTTACTAAATATTTTTTGCAGGTGCGAAGGCGCGCACCTGACCGTTCCGCCGGGGATTTTTCAAAACCCGGTGCGTCGGAAAACAAAGCGATCCGTGGGGGGAGGTCAGGGGAGCGGCTTGCGGCAGCTCTCACGCCAGATCATTTCGGTCGGCAGGTTGACGTGTTTGGCATATTCCCGGCCGTGGATCCGCTCGACCAGAAGGTCGACCGCCGTTTCGCCGATCGATTCGCTCAGGATGCGAACGGTCGATAGCGGTGGGTTCAGAAACTGCGCCACTGGAATGTCGTTGTAGGAGACGACGGCAATGTCCTGCGGGATGGAAAGCCCGGCCTCCCGGATGGCCCGGTAGGCCCCGATGGCAAGGTTGTCATTGGCCGTTATCAGCGCATCCGGTGGCGCGCCGCGGGCCAGAATTTCGCTTGCCTGTTCATATCCCACCTCAAGCCGCAGGTTCTGGCCGGCGCCCTCATGCTCGCCCAGCGCCATCAACTGCTCGTCGAAGGTGCCCCGTTCGCGGTGCCAGTTGATATAGGCGCTGCAGCGCCGCTCGCCGAACCGCCGTCCGTCTGAGCTGACCGGATCCTGCGCGCCAATGAAGGCAATGCGACGATAACCGCAGGCGTGAAGCCCGTCGAGGATCTTGCGGGTGGCAATGCCAAGGTCGCTGCACACATAATCGAGATCCTCCTGCTTGGGCACGAAATCAGCAAACACCAGGTGCCGGCAGTGCTCCAGCAGCCATTCGATTTCCGCCCGTGCGTGTTTGCCGACCACGATCACGCCGGACACGCTCTGCAGGAGTGCGGCGGCTGCCACGGTTTCGGAGTGAAAAACCTTCACCGCCTCGATGCGGTATTCCCGACACCGGTTCTCGATGCCAAGCCGCACGCCGATGTAATAGGGGTCGATCAGTTCTTCTGACGGCTCGAGGAAATGCACGATGGCAAGCCGGGGAATGGCAAGAAGGCGGTTGGGCAGCTGTAGAGGCCCCGCCTGCGTGCGGTTTCGGTTGCGTGGTGTGGCATAGTTCAGCGCCTCGGCCGTCTCGATGACCGCCTGCCGCTTGGCAGCCGAGATCGAAAGAGAGGGATCGTAATTGAGGACGCGTGACACCGTGGCGGGCGAGACACCGGCAGCCTTGGCAATTTCCTTGATGGTGACCATGTCATTTTTCCGGAACCGCAGGGTGCGGCCCCGCTTTCAGGCGGTGTTTAGTAAAAGTTTCCTACCTAGCTCATAGCTCATAAACTGTCGCAACCGGAAGCCCCGGCCTGACGATTTCATCCGGGCCAGCGAGCCCGCGCGTGCAACAGCCGGCGACAAAACCCGGAGTGGAAACCGTGTGGGCGTGAAGCGATGGGCGCCCGGCGGCATGCGCTCCCGGCGCCGGATCCTGCGCAAAGGGCATTTCTTCGAATGAATGACCCTGAACTGCCGGAATTGCGCAGTGAATTTTGCTGCACTGCCACAAACGGCGCAATTTTATTTCATGATCGCCGCACATTTTTTTCAGTTTGGAAAGCCGGCAAAAAATAATACTGTTTCCCCAGCCCTTGCAGCGTAAGCAGTCTTTACAAGGTGGGGCTTATGGATATGAGGGAAGCCGTGTTGTCCAATAAGCTGCCGGCATCGCTTGCTGCTTTTATTCGAGAACATGGCTGAACAGGTCATATGGTGAGCCACCGCGTGGGAAGAATAACAAGATAAACGGGCTGCGCGATTTCAAATCCAGACAACCGGCACATGCGGCAATCCGCGTCGATGCCGATGGGAGACTTCAATGAACTTTAAATTTGGCTTTGCTGCGGCCTTGCTCGCAGCCTCCTTCCTCTCCACCGCCGCCAGCGCAAAGACGTTCGTCTATTGCTCGGAAGGCTCGCCGGAAGGTTTTGACCCCGGCCTCTACACGGCCGGCACGACCTTCGATGCCTCCGCGCATCCGGTCTACAACCGTCTGCTCGAATTCAAGCCGGGCACGACGCAGCCGGAAGCTGCTCTCGCCGAGAGCTGGGACATCTCGTCTGACGGCACGGTCTACACGTTCAAACTGCGCCCGAACGTCAAGTTCCAGACCACCGAATTCTTCACGCCGTCGCGCACGCTGAACGCTGACGACGTCGTGTTCTCCATCGCGCGCCAGATCGACGAGAAGAACGCCTGGAACAAGTACATTTCCGGCGGCACCTGGGAATATGCCGATGGCATGGGCTTCCCCAAGCTGATCAAGTCCGTCGAGAAGGTCGATGACCTCACGGTCAAGATCACGCTCAACCGTCCGGAAGCACCGTTCCTTGCCAACCTTGCCATGCCGTTCGCATCGATCCTGTCCAAGGAATATGCCGACAGCCTCGATAAGGCCGGCAAGAAGGAACAGCTGAACCAGATGCCGGTTGGCACCGGTCCGTTCACCTTCGTCGCATACCAGCAGGATGCCGTCATCCGCTTCAAGAAGAACGCCGATTACTGGGGCACCGCGCCCAAGATCGACGATCTGGTCTTTGCCATCACCACGGATGCTGCCGTTCGTTACCAGAAGCTGAAGGCCGGCGAATGCCACCTGATGCCGTTCCCGAACGCTGCCGACGTCTCCTCGATGAAGGCCGACCCGAACCTGAAGGTCATGGAGCAGGAAGGCCTCAACATCGCCTACCTCGCCTACAACACCACGCAGGCGCCGTTCGACAAGCCGGAAGTGCGCATCGCGCTGAACAAGGCGATCAACAAGAAGGCGATCGTCGAATCCGTCTTCCAGGGCATGGCAGCCCCGGCAACCAACCCGATCCCGCCGACCATGTGGTCCTATAACAAGGAAACCAAGGACGACACCTACGATCTGGACGCTGCCAAGAAGATGCTGGCAGACGCCGGCGTCAAGGATCTGTCGATGAAGATCTGGGCGATGCCGGTTTCGCGTCCCTACATGCTGAACGCGCGTCGTGCGGCCGAAATCATGCAGGACGACTTTGCCAAGATCGGCGTCAAGGTCGAGATCGTCTCCTACGAATGGGCCGAATACCTGCAGCGTTCGAAGGACAAGAACCGTGACGGTGCCGCCATCCTCGGCTGGACCGGCGACAACGGCGACCCGGACAACTTCCTCGACACGCTGCTGGGTTGCGATGCCGTTGGTGGCAACAACCGCGCGCAGTGGTGCAACAAGGAGTTCGACGAACTGGTGAAGAAGGCAAAGGTCACCTCTGACCAGGCCGAGCGCACCAAGCTCTACGAACAGGCACAGGTCGTGTTCAAGAAAGAGGCTCCCTGGGCAACCATCGACCACTCGCTCGCCGTCGTTCCGATGGCAAAGGGTGTGACCGGCTTTACCCAGAGCCCGCTCGGCGACTTCACCTTCGAAGCGGTCGATATTGCTGAATAATTCGCTTTTTGAGCGAAGAACTGGCCGCGGAGTGTTCTCACTCCGCGGCCTTTGCTCAAGGTCGGCGCTGCGGGAAAGGCGTTCGATCGGGGATGGCGTTTTGACGGTGCAAAGCTGCAAAGCGACCAGGCCCTTATATTTTCAAGAATAAGAACAGGTCCATCCATGTTTGGCTTTCTTCTGCGGCGTATCGCCGTGCTGATCCCGACCTTTGTCGGGGTTTCCATCATCGCGTTTGCCTTCATCCGCCTGCTTCCGGGCGATCCGGTGGCGCTTCTGTCAGGCGAACGGGTGATGTCGCCGGAACGGCACGCGCAGATCAGCGCGCAGCTCGGCCTCGACCGGCCGATGGTGATCCAGTATCTCGATTATTTGCACGGCGTCGTGACCGGTGATTTCGGCACTTCGATCGTCTCCAAGTCTCCCATTCTCAAGCAGTTCCTGGCGCTGTTCCCGGCGACGGTCGAGCTGTCCTTCTGCGCCATCCTGATTGCTGTCGCCCTTGGCATTCCCGCCGGCATCATCGCTGCCATCAAGCGGGGATCTGCCATCGACCAGTCGATGATGGGTGTGGCGCTTGTCGGTTATTCCATGCCGATCTTCTGGTGGGGCCTGCTGCTGATCATCCTGTTTTCCGGCATCCTGCAATGGACACCGGTCTCGGGGCGCATCTCGCTGATGTTCTATTTCCCGCCGGTGACCGGCTTCATGCTGATCGATTCGCTGCTGTCGGGCCAGAAGGGGGCGTTTTCGTCCGCCGTCAGCCACCTCATTCTGCCCTCCGTCGTGCTCGCCACCATTCCGCTGGCGGTCATTGCGCGCCAGACACGTTCCGCCATGCTGGAAGTGCTGTCGGAGGATTATATTCGCACCGCACGCGCCAAGGGCCTGTCGCCGTTTCGCGTCGTCAGCCTGCATGCGCTGCGCAATGCGATGATCCCCGTCATCACCACGATCGGTCTGCAGATCGGTGTGATGCTGGCCGGCGCCATCCTCACCGAAACCATCTTCTCGTGGCCGGGCATCGGCAAATGGATGGTCGATAGCGTGTTCCGCCGTGATTACCCGGTGATCCAGGGCGGTCTTCTTCTGATTGCCGGCATCATCATGGTGGTCAACCTGATCGTCGATCTGCTCTACGGGCTGATCAATCCGCGCATCCGCCACTAAGAAGGAGAAAATCCCATGGCAGACACTGCAAAAACCCAGCCGGTGACCAGCGCGGCGCTCCGCCGCCAGATGCTTGCCGAATTCTGGTTCTACTTTTCCGAAAACCGCGGCGCCGTCATCGGCCTCTTCGTTTTCCTCGCCCTTGTCATCGTCGCCGTCCTTGCGCCGGTCATTGCCCCGCATTCGCCCTTCCAGCAGTATCGCGAATTCGTGCTTCTGCCGCCGGCCTGGCTTTCCGGCGGCAATACCAGCTTCCTGCTCGGCACCGATCCGGTTGGACGCGACATTCTCTCGCGCCTCATCTATGGCGCACAGTATTCGCTGTTCATCGGCCTTTTCGTTACCACGCTGTCGCTGACCGGCGGCATTCTCGTCGGCCTGATCGCCGGTTATTACCGCGGCTGGGTCGATACCGTCATCATGCGCCTGATGGATATCATCCTGGCGTTTCCGTCGCTGCTTCTGGCGCTGGTTCTGGTGGCCATCCTCGGCCCCAGCCTAACGAACGGCATGATTGCCATCGCGCTGACGCTGCAGCCACATTTCGTGCGCCTGACGCGTGCCGCGGTGATGGCGGAGAAGTCACGCGATTACGTTACGGCAGCCCGTCTGGCCGGTGCCGGCCCGTTCCGCCTGATGTTTCGCACCATTCTACCGAACTGCACGGCCCCGCTCATCGTGCAGGCGACACTCTCCTTCTCCAACGCCATCCTGGATGCCGCCGCACTTGGCTTTCTCGGCATGGGCGCGCAGCCGCCGGCCCCCGAATGGGGCACGATGCTCGCCGAAGCCCGCGAATTCATCCTGCGCGCCTGGTGGGTGGTGACCTTCCCCGGTCTTGCCATCCTCATCACCGTGCTGGCGATCAACCTGATCGGCGACGGCTTGCGTGACGCGCTCGATCCCAAGATGAAGAGGTCCTGATCATGGCACTTCTCGAAATCGAAAACCTCACCGTCGAGTTTGAGACGGCAACCGGCTGGTTCAAGGCAGTCGACGGTGTATCGCTGTCGGTCGATGCTGGCGAGGTGCTTGCTATCGTCGGCGAAAGCGGCTCGGGCAAGTCCGTCTCGATGCTGGCCGTCATGGGGCTTCTGCCCTGGACGGCAAAAATTACCTCCGACAAGATGCTGTTTCAGGGGCGTGACATCCGCAATATTCCAGACACCGAACGGCGCAAGCTGATCGGCAAGGATATGGCGATGATCTTCCAGGAGCCAGTCGCAAGCCTCAATCCGTGCTTCACTGTCGGCTTCCAGATCGAGGAAGTGCTGCGCATCCACATGGGGCTTGGAGCGAAAGAACGCCGCGCCCGCGCGATGGAACTGTTCACGCTGGTCGGCCTGCCGAACCCGGCCGAGCGCCTCAACCACTTCCCGCACCAGATGTCCGGCGGCCAGTGCCAGCGCGTGATGATCGCCATGGCAATTGCCTGCAACCCGAAACTGCTGATCGCCGACGAGCCGACGACCGCACTCGACGTCACCATCCAGAAGCAGATCCTCGATCTCCTGATGGGGCTGCAGGCCGAGCATGGCATGGGCCTCATCATGATCACCCATGACATGGGCGTGGTGGCCGAGACCGCCGACCGGGTGATCGTGCAATACAAGGGCCGCAAGATGGAGGAGGCCGACGTGCTCTCGCTCTTCGAAGCGCCGAAAAATGCCTATACCCGCGCGCTTCTCTCGGCCCTGCCGGAAAACGCCACCGGCAAGCGTCTGAGCACGGTGTCCGATTTCATGGCCACCGCCGATCTTACGCAAAATGCCGGAGGAGATGCACGATGACCGCCGCCACCAATTCCGTGCCGATGCTGGAAATCCGCAACATTCGTCAGGATTACCATGTGCCGCAGGGCCTGTTCAAACCGGAGAAGGTTGTCCATGCGGTGAAGGGCGTCTCCTTCAAGCTGGACACCGGCAAGACGCTCGCCATTGTCGGCGAAAGCGGTTGCGGCAAGTCGACGCTTGCCCGCATCCTCACCTTCATCGATGAGCCGACGGCTGGTGAATTGCTGATCGAGGGCAAGACCGTCGATACGCGCCCCGGCCACCTGACGGCCGAGATGCGCCGCAAGGTGCAGATCGTCTTCCAGAACCCCTATGGCTCGCTCAACCCGCGCCAGAAGATCGGTGACGTGCTGGGCGAACCGCTCGCCATCAACACAAAGATGTCGGCGGCTGAGCGGCGCGAGCGTGCAACCGAAATGCTGGTGAAGGTGGGCCTCGCGCCTGAACACTACAATCGCTACCCGCACATGTTCTCCGGCGGCCAGCGCCAGCGCATCGCGATTGCCCGCGCGCTGATGATGAACCCGAAGCTTCTCGTGCTGGACGAGCCGGTCTCGGCGCTCGATCTTTCGGTGCAGGCGCAGGTGCTGAACCTGCTTGCCGACCTGCAGGAAGAATTCGGCCTGACCTATGTGTTCATCAGCCATGATCTGTCCGTCGTGCGCTACATCGCTGACGAGGTGATGGTGATGTATTACGGCGAAGCGGTGGAATACGGCACGCGTGATGAGGTGTTCAGCGCTCCGAGCCATGCCTATACGCGCACGCTGTTTGCCGCCACCCCGCGCGCCGACGTCGAATCCATCCGCGCCCGCGTCGAAAAGAAGCGCGCCGCCCGCTGACCCTGTCGCAACGTCACCCGGCAATCCGCAGAGAATGCCGGGTGATCTTTCGCCCCATCACGACAGGTCGTGCAGATCCTTGCCGAGCGGATCGGTGACGGAAAAATCCGAAAAGTGGACGGCAAGGCCGGCGCGCTCCGGCGTGCAGCACATCGGCCCAACGCTGTAAAACTCAGCCTCCGGAAATGGGCAGAGGCGCACCAGCGGCCAATGTTTGCCGTCCGCCGATGCCTGCAGCCGCAACGAACCCTTCTCCACGGTGATCCGCAGGTATAAATCGCTGGCATCTTCCGCGTAAGGTGCAGTTGCCCAGTCGGATTGGCCAAGTGTGAGCACGCTGCCGAGGCAGGCGACATCATCGGAAAACTCGATGCCCGCCTTCAGCCAATGCTCGTCATCGATCCGCACCATCAGGCCGGCCTGATCATAGAGATGGTCATATTTGGCGCGCACGCGGACCTGTGCCGTGAAGGCGCCGGTGCGGCGATGGCCGAAAAAATGGCCGCTGTCGCGGGTAAAGCCGTAATAGGTCTTGCGCCAGAAATCGCTGCCCTTGTCGGTCACCACATGCAGGTCGTTACCGTCGAGCGACCATTTTTCGGGTGCGTTCAGCCATTCGCTTGTTTTAAACAATGTCATTATGCTTCCTCCTAGCCGGGAAGTTTTAGACGGCAACATCCGGCTTTCCAAGCCGCGGGCAACATCTATGTGACGGAAAGCCCTCGCGGTTGTCGGCCAGCCGGTGCATAATGGCCGTCACCCCATGAAAGAAAATCCATGCCGCAGACGAAGTCCCGTATCGATCCCCTGTTTGACGCCCACGGAACCAAGAATCCGCTTGCCGTTCTGAAAGAGATCTACGGTTATCCGGCGTTTCGCGGTCGCCAGGCTGAGGTCGTCAATCGTGTGGTGTCCGGCGGCGATGCGGTGGTGCTGTTTCCGACGGGGGCCGGCAAATCGCTGTGCTTCCAGATCCCGGCGCTCTGCCGCAACGGCGTCGGCATCGTCGTCTCGCCGCTGATTGCGCTGATGCGCGATCAGGTGGAGGCGCTGAAGCATCTGGGCGTCAAGGCTGCCGCCCTCAACTCCTCGCTCACCCGCGAAGAATTTCTCGATGTGCGCCGGGCAGTGAGCGATGGCACGCTCGATCTTCTTTATGTGACGCCCGAGCGCATCGTCACGCCCGCCTTCAAGGAGATGATGGCGGGTGCAAGAATTGCACTTTTCGCCATCGATGAGGCCCACTGCGTCTCGCAATGGGGCCATGATTTTCGGCCGGAATATCGCGAGCTTGGCCAGCTGGGCACGCTTTATCCGGGCGTTCCCCGCATCGCGCTGACGGCGACCGCCGATCCCCATACCCGTGAGGACATCATCGACAGGCTGGGCCTGCGCACGGCCGAGGTGTTCACCACCTCGTTTGACCGGCCGAACATTGCCTATGAAATCGTCGAGCGCGACCAGCCGCGCCAGCAACTGTTGCGGTTTCTCTCGCGCCATACGGGATCGAGCGGCATCGTTTATTGCCTGTCGCGCGCCAAGGTGGAGGATACCGCCGCCTGGCTGAACGAGCAGGGTGTGCGCGCGCTTGCCTATCACGCCGGCATGGACCGCAGCATTCGCGACGCCAATCAGGATGCGTTCCTGAAGGAAGAAGATCTGTGCCTCGTCGCAACCGTTGCCTTCGGCATGGGCATCGACAAACCGAACGTGCGTTATGTCGCCCATCTCGATCTGCCGGGATCGGTGGAGGCCTATTATCAGGAGACGGGACGCGCCGGGCGTGATGGCCTGCCGTCAGAAGTCTGGATGGCCTATGGCATGGCCGATGTTATCCAGCGCGGACGGATGATCGACGAGGGCGGATCGAGCGACGAGATCAAGCGGGTGGAACGCGCCAAGCTGAACGCGCTTCTCGGCATCTGCGAAACGCCGGGCTGCCGTCGGCAGGCGATCCTTGCGCATTTCGGCGAGGCGCATGCGGGCCAATGCGGCAATTGCGACACCTGTCTGAAGCCGGTGGAAACCTGGGATGGCACGGAAGCCGCCATCAAGGCGTTGGCGGCGATCTATCGCACCGGCGAGCGGTTTGGCACCGGCCACCTGATCGACGTGCTCCTTGGCAACGTCAACGAAAAGACCACCCGCTTCGGGCACGCGGATATGCCCGTCTTCGGCGCCGGCAAGGATATCGCGTCCAAAACCTGGCAGTCCGTCTATCGCCAGTTGCTTGCGGCCGGGCTGATCAGCGTCGATCATGCCGCCTTTGGCGCGCTGAAGCTGGAGCCCGAGGCGCGCGCCGTCTTCAAGCGCGAACGGGACGTGCGGTTTCGCAAGGACCGCCCCACCAAGGGCAAGGCGTCGCGTACTGCCTCGCCCAGTTCGACCAATGCCCGCTCGGCGCTGGAGGGCTCGGAGATGGAACTGTTCGAGGCGCTACGCGTGGCACGACGGACGATCGCCAAGGATCTGGCCGTGCCGCCCTATCTCATCTTCCCGGATACGGCGCTGGTGGCCTTTGCCAAGGAGCGCCCGACAACCGAGGACGAGCTTCTCGCCATTTCCGGTGTCGGCCAATCCAAACTGGAACGGTATGGCGAGGCGTTTCTCGACGTCATCCGCGCCTTCGAGGGCTGAGATCGGGGGACGCGGCGTCAGAGACCGGCGTCTCTGTTGAAATTGCCGCCTACGCCACGGACGCAGGGCCTGCGCGCAAGGACTCGCCGGAAAAACGGGCCTTCCGGTCGGTCTTGGACAGGTCGCCGTCAATGCCGGCAGCAAGGGCCGTGCGCTTGACAAGCCGGGCAACCTCGCGGTCGTTCAGGCGTTCGGAGCCAACCTTCTTGCCCTCACCGGTTACGCGCCGAAACAGCGGGCCATGCGGAATGCGCGCCAGCGACAACCAGGTCTCTAGCGCAAAGACGGGGCAGGTGGCATCCGATGTGCCCCGGCCGATGTCCACTTGGCGCAAGCCGGTTTTGCCGCGTAACGTCACGAGCAGACCCTTGTCGAGGATTTCGATCCAGCCGCGCCCGTCTTCCGTCTGGTCGCGGCCAACATCAAGACCGACGATCTCGGAGCGGCGCAAGCCCCCGGAAAAACCGATCAGCAGCATCGCCCGGTCCCGCAAGCCGCGCAGCGTTCCCCGGTCAAGCGTTTCAAGCATGGCAAGAAGGTTTTCCTGCGTCACCGTTTCCTTCTGGCGCTGTGGTGCTGCGTGGCGGTTGCGGATGCCGGCAAGAACCGTTGCGATATGAGGGTCCTTCCGATCCAGCGGCGCGCCGCGATGGGTGTAGTTCCACGACAGCGACGACAAGCGCCGTCCGATGGTGGAGACGGAATTTTCTCTGGATTGCGGGTCCGCTTCACCGTTGGCGCAGGCCGTGACGTAAAGCCCGACGACCTGCGGATCGGGCGGCATCACATCGAGCCCGTTGCGGCGGCACCAGGCGGAAAAATGCTTCCAGTCAGAACTATAGGCGCGCCGCGTATTGGTGGAACTGGACGCTTCCCCTGAGATGCGCGCCCGCGTCGCGAGATCTTCCAGATGCGCCGGCATCGAGGGCTTTTGCCGCTCCGCCATCGCGCACGAGAGGTTCGCCTCTTCGGCATCGGTGTTGTCCTGGGTCTCGGCTAGACTATGAGCGGTGATTCGGTTCATGCGCCCATCATGCCCCGATCCGATGCGTTTCGCACTATTGCCGTTGGGTGACAGGCCTCAATCGACCACCAGCCGGTAACCGACGCCGGGTTCGGTGCGCACGATGGTCGGGCGGGTCGGGTCCCGCTCGATCTTCTGGCGCAGCTGGCCGATGAAGACCCTGAGGTAATGCATGTCCTCGCCATGCGCCGGCCCCCAGACGGAGGTGAGCAGCGTCTTATGGGTGACGACGCGGCCCGCGTGGCGCCCAAGCAGCGTCAGCAGGTCGTATTCTTTCGGTGTCAGCCGGATCGGTTCGCCGTTGCGCGAGACCAGCCGACGTACGGTATCGATGGTCAGGTCATCAGCCACCATCACGGTCGGGGCCGTCTCGGCCTTGCCGCGATGGCGCAATGCGCTGCGGATGCGTGCCGTCAATTCACCGATGCCGAAGGGTTTTTCCACGTAATCGTCGGCGCCGAGATCAAGCGCTGCGATCTTCTCGCTTTCCCGATCCCTTGCTGAAAGGATGACGATCGGGATCGTGGACCAGCCGCGCAGGCTTGCAATCACATCCTTGCCATCCATGTCGGGCAGGCCGAGATCGAGGATGACGAGATCAGGGGCAGCAGTTGCCACGGCCTTCAGCGCCTCGGCCCCGGTTGCAGCCTCGATCACATCATAACCTGCCGCAGAAAGCGCCGGTTTCAGAAAACGCTGGATCTGCGGCTCGTCGTCGACCACCAGAATGCGCGCTTGCGTCATGCCGGGCGCCCCGAGGCGGACGGTCCGCCGGGGGTGCGGGTGGGGGCCGTTGCCGTTGCAAACCGCATGACGATGCGCGTCCCTCTCTTTTTCACGGCCGGACTTTCGGCATGGATGCGCCCGCCCATGGCCTCGATGAAGCCACGCGCAATCGACAGTCCAAGCCCGGTTCCCGGTGCCCGGCCATCGGGCTTGCCGCGGCGATAGAATTTCTCAAACACCCGGTCTATATCGTCAGGTGGAATGCCTTTGCCAAGATCAGTCACGGAAATCAGCACGTCCTGATCGTCGCGCCGGGCATAGACGTTGATCGGCTCGTCGCCGCCGTATTTGACAGCATTGTCGAGCAGGTTGAACAGCACCTGGCCAAGCAGAACGCTGTCACCTTCGATCAGCGGCAGGTCGCTGGCAATACCGGTTTCGATGATGCGGCCGGGGAAATACTTGCGCGTACGCTCCACCGCCGTTTGCACCACGTCGGCCACATCCACCCAGTCGCGCTTTGCTTTCAGCGTGCCCGCTTCGATGCGCGTCATGTCGAGAAGATTTGCCACGAACCGGCTCATCCGGCTGCCTTCCTCCTCGATCGACTGGAGAAGATCGTCGCGGCTTTCCGGGCTCATGCGATCGCCGAGTTGCCGAAGGCTGGTGACGGAGCCGGTGATGGTGGCAAGCGGCGTGCGCAGATCGTGCGAGATGGACGACAGAAGTGCATCGCGATAGCGCTCGCCCTCCAGCCGTGCCGCTTGGGCAACGCTTGCCTCGGACAGGCGGGCGCGGTCTATGGCAAGCGCTGTCTGGTCCAGGATGGCGGCAAGGGCGCGCTCGGCATTGACGTCGAGGCGCTCGGCGATCTGCTCCACGCCGCAGACGCCGACGACGCCATGCGGGCTTGAGAGCGGGCGGAATTCGAAGCGGCTATTGGGAAGCGTACCAGTGCCGTGGCCCGCTTTTTCCTGCTTGTCCTGCGCCCACCGTGCCGCTGTCATATCCGTCACATCAAGCTCGGTATCCGGCGGCCAGGCGGCGGCGATTTTCAGGTCGGCGCCTTCAGGGGTCAGCAGCACGACATTGCGGCGAAGGCTTGCCTGCATTTGCGATACGGCGGCCCAGATTGCATCCTCGGCCTTTTCCGTACCGGCAAGCCTGCGGGAGAAATCGTAGAGCGATTGCAGGGCAGTGGCGCGTACGCGGGCCGTTTCGGCCTGTTCCTGGATGCGCGAGGCAAAACCGCCGGCAATCACTGCCACGGCAAAAAAGACGATCAGCGCAAACACCTCGTGCGGGGCAGCGATGGTGAAGGTGTAGAAAGGCGCGATAAAGAAAAAATTGTAGCAGAGGGCGGACAGGATCACGGCGATCAGTGCTGCCGCATAACCGGCCGTCACTGCCGCGCCGAGGACGGCCAGCAGAAACAGCAGCGAGATGTTGGGCAGATGCATGATCCGGTCGATGGCGACACCGGTTCCGGTTGCAAGTACCACCAATGGTACGGCAACGAGGGCGGCCCGGATGAGGCCGGCGCGTGACAGGACAGGGAGGCGCCGGACGCTTTTGGACGCACGAACCTCTTCGCGGTCCCCGGTGACGAGATGGATGCCGAGACCGGAGGCGCGGCTTGCCAGCGCATCCGGGAGCGATTGCGACCAGAGGGGCCTTTCGCCCTTGCTCCAGCTGCGGCCCCAGCCCTTGCCGCGCGGAGCGCCGATGACGATCTGGGTTGCATGTTCGCGCCGTGCGAGCTTCAGGATTTCCTCGACAAAATCCGTGCCGATGACCCGGCGGGTCTCGGCCCCCAGCTGTTCGGCAAGGCGAAAGATACGCTCGATCTGCTCGATGCCGGCGCGACCTTCCGCTTCCCGGTCGGCGCGTTCGACGGAAACGACGATCCACGGCGCGTTCAGCCCGGAGGCGAGCCGGCTTGCAACGCGCACGACCTTTTCCGACAGCGTATCGGCGCCGACGCAAACGATCATGCGCTCGCCCGATGCCCACGGGCCTTCAATGGCGTTCTGCTTGAGGTAATCGACCATCTGGTCATCGACGCGGTCGGCGGTGCGGCGCAGCGCCAGTTCGCGAAGCGCCGTCAGGTTGCCCAGCCGGAAGAAGCGATCGGCGGCCCGTCCTGCGTTTTCGGGCAGGTAGACCTTGCCCTCCTTCAACCGCTCGATCAGTTCGCTCGGCGGAAGATCGACCAGCAGAACCTCGTCGGCCCGCTTCAGCACCACATCCGGCACCCGCTCGCGCACGATCACGCCGGTGATGTCGGCGACGAGATCGCCGAGGCTTTCCAGATGCTGGATGTTGAGCGCCGTCCACACATGGATGCCGGCGCCGAGCAGTTCCTCGATATCCTGATAGCGTTTTGGATGACGGCAGGCTTCCGGATTGCTGTGGGCGAGTTCATCAACGATGACGATATGCGGCCGGCGGGCAAGCGCCGCATCGAGATCGAATTCTTCCAGCATGCGCCCGCGATGGGGCACCCGCATGCGCGGCAAGACGTCGAGCCCGTCGAGAAGGGCGGCCGTTTCGCTGCGGCCGTGGGTTTCCACAAGGCCGATCACCAGATCGACGCCATCCGCCTTCAGCCGGCGCGCCCGCGCCAGCATGGCATAGGTCTTTCCGACGCCGGGGGCGGCGCCGAGAAAGACCGTCAGCTTGCCCCGGCCATCCTTGCCGGCCAGCGCCAGAAGCGCATCCGGGTCTGGCCGGCGCTGTGTGGTGCGGTCGTCATCCGCCATGCTCGGCTTGCCTTTCTGGACGTCTCTGGACCCCTTGGGAGGGCTTCCCGTTTGCCTTACGTCTTTAATGCATCCAGCGCCATATTGAGCTTCAGCACGTTAACGCGCGGTTCGCCGATAAGCTCAAGAGCCCGCCCGTCGTTCTGTTGCTCGACAAGGCTTGCCACATCGCTTTCGGCAAGGCCACGGGCCTTTGCGACACGCGCCACCTGGGCGCGGGCAAACTCGGGAGAGATATGCGGATCAAGCCCGGAGCCGGAGGTGGTGACCGCATCACCGGGCACAGGTCCAGCGATGCCGGTGGCGTGGAGCTTCTCCACGTCGGCTTTCACCCGGTCATGCAGCTTGACCGAGGTTGTGCCGAGATTGGAGCCCGACGATGAGGCCGCATTATAGGCATCCGGCGAGGTGGCCGAAGGGCGCGACCAGAAATAGCGGTCGGAGGTAAAGGACTGGCCGATCAGAGCGGAGCCGAGCACCGTGCCGTTCTTTTCGATCAGGCTGCCGTTCGCTTCTGCCGGCATCACCGTCTGGGCGATGCCGGTGATGGCGAGCGGATAAGCGATGCCGGTGATGGCGGTCATGACCACGATCAGCGTGATGGCGGGGCGAAAATGAGAGAGCATGATTACACCAGGTGAAGTGCTGTGATGGCAAGGTCGATGATCTTGATGCCCGCAAAGGGCAGGAGAAGACCGCCGAGGCCATAGACCAGCAGGTTGCGGCGAAGGAGGGAGGCAGCACCCGACGGGCGATAGGAGACGCCGCGCAGCGCCAGCGGGATCAACGCCACGATGATCAGCGCGTTAAAGATGACCGCCGACAGGATGGCCGATTGCGGGGAGGCAAGGCCCATGACGTTGAGCGCATTCAGTGCCGGATAGGTGGCGACGAACATTGCCGGGATGATGGCGAAATATTTCGCCACGTCATTGGCAATCGAAAACGTCGTCAGCGAACCGCGCGTCATCAAAAGCTGCTTGCCGATCTCGACGATCTCGATGAGCTTTGTCGGGCTGGAATCGAGGTCCACCATGTTGGCGGCTTCGCGGGCCGCCTGCGTTCCCGTCTGCATGGCTACGCCAACATCGGCCTGGGCAAGCGCCGGGGCATCGTTTGTGCCGTCGCCGCACATGGCAATCAGGCGGCCGCCCTGCTGTTCGCGGCGGATGAAGGCAAGCTTGTCCTCCGGCGTTGCCTGGGCAAGGTAATCGTCAACGCCGGCTTCCGAGGCAATCGCGGCAGCGGTCACCGGGTTGTCGCCTGTTACCATGACGGTGCGGATGCCCATGGCGCGAAGGGCGGCAAAACGTTCCTTGATGCCGGGCTTTACCACATCCTTCAGGTGGATGGCGCCGAGCAGGCGGTCGCCATCGGCAACGGCAAGCGGGGTGCCGCCCGAGCGTGCAATGGTATCAACGGCGCGGCGAAAATCTGCCGGGGCATCGTCTTGGGTGAGGCCCGCAAACTTCAGCACCGCATCGACGGCCCCTTTACGCAGACGGCGACCGGCAAGATCGACGCCGGAGAGGCGGGTTTCGGCGGTAAAGCCGATGACGGCATCAAACTGCGCGTTCGGCATGGCTACGCCGAATTCGCCGGTGGCAAGCGCCACGACCGAGCGGCCCTCAGGCGTTTCGTCCGACAGGCTGGCGAGAAGGGCAGCTTCCGCCAGTTCCACCTGGGTTACGCCGGGAGCGGCCACAAAATCGCTCGCCATACGGTTGCCGAAGGTGATCGTGCCGGTCTTGTCGAGCAGAAGTGTGTCGACGTCGCCGGCTGCTTCCACGGCACGGCCAGAGGTGGCGATCACATTGAAGCGCACCAGCCGGTCCATGCCGGCAATGCCGATGGAGGAGAGGAGGCCGCCGATGGTGGTCGGGATCAAGGTAACGAGGAGGGCTGCCAGCACCGTGACCGAGAGGACAGTGCCCGAATAACCGGCAAGGCCCCAGATGGCGACGCAGACGAAGAGGAAGATCAGCGTCAGGCCGGACAAGAGGATCGACAGCGCGATCTCGTTCGGCGTCTTCTGGCGCTTGGCCCCTTCGATGAGCGCGATCATGCGATCAACAAAGCTGGAGCCGGGCGCGACCGTGATCTTCACCTTGATCTCATCCGACAGCACTTGCGTGCCGCCGGTGACGGCCGAGCGGTCGCCGCCGGATTCGCGGATCACAGGGGCGGATTCGCCCGTGATGGCGCTTTCGTTGACCGAGGCAACGCCTTCGATGACTTCCCCGTCGCCGGGGATCAGCTCGCCGGTCTTGACGATGACGATATCGCCGATCTTCAGGCTGGTGGAGGGCACGGTTTCGGTCTTGCCGCCGGCAATCAGACGACGAGCGACCAGTTCGGACTTGGTGCGCTTCAGGCTGTCGGCCTGGGCGCGGCCGCGCCCTTCGGCGACGGCTTCGGCAAAGGTGGCAAACAGCACCGTAAACCAGAGCCAGGCGGCGATCTGGCCGGAGAAACCGGCTTCTGCCGGATTGGAGACAAGATCGCGCAGGAAGAGCAGCGTGACGACGCCGGCGACAACCTCGGTGACAAAGATTACCGGATTGCGCAGCAGTTGCCGCGGATCGAGCTTCTTCACCGCATCGCGCATGGCCGGCAGCAGAATGGCGGGGTCCAGAAGACCGGGCGCCTTATGGTCTTTTGACATGGGATGATCCTTTAGAAGGTCTGGCCGGCAAGCATGGCGAAGTGCTCGACGATGGGGCCAAGGGCAAGGGCTGGGAAAAACTGCAGGCCGCCGAGGATGAGGATGATGCCGATCAGCAGGCCGACGAAAAGCGGTCCATCGGTCGGAAACGTGCCGGAGGAGGCGGGAACCTTGACCTTGGCGGCAAGCGAACCGGCAATGGCCATGACCGGAACCACATAGGCGAAACGACCAAGCAGCATGGCGATGCCGAGCGTAGTGTTATACCACGGCGTATTGCCCGAGAGACCGCCGAAGGCCGAACCATTGTTGCCGGCAGCCGACGTATAGGCATAGAGGATTTCCGACAGGCCGTGCGGGCCGGCGGTGCCGATGCTTGCCACCGCAATCGGCAGCATGGCGGAGATGGCGGTAAAGCCGAGGATCGCGAGCGGCAGGATGAGGATGGCGAGCATCGCAAACTTCATTTCGCGGCCCTCGATCTTCTTGCCGAGGAATTCCGGCGTGCGCCCGACCATGAGACCGGCGACGAAGACGGAGAGAAGCGCAAAGACGATAAGCCCGTAGAGCCCGGACCCGACACCACCCGGCAAGACTTCGCCAAGCTGGATAAGGAACATCGGGATGAGCCCGCCAAGGCCTGTAAACGAGCCGTGCATGCCATTGACGCCGCCATCCGAGAGGCCGGTGGTGACGGCGGCATAAAGAGCGGTCATGGCCTGTCCGAAGCGGACTTCCTTGCCTTCCATGTTGCCGAGCGCGGGATCGACGCCGAGCGCCGTCAGGATGGTATTGCCCTGCGCTTCGGCCCAGTAGGTAACGGCCACGCCTGCAATCAGCAGCACGGCAATGGCCGAGATCAGCGCCCAGCCCTGGCGGCGGTTGCCGACCATCTGGCCAAAGGTGTAGACGAGCGCCGCCGAGATCGACAGCATGGCGAAGATGTTGAGATAGTTGGAAAATGCCGTCGGATTTTCGAACGGATGCGCGGCATTGGCATTGAAGAAGCCGCCACCATTGGTGCCGATCTGCTTGATTGCCTCCTGGCTTGCGACGGGGCCGAGCGATATGATCTGGTTGACGCCTTCGAGCGTCGTGGCGCTGACGGAGGCCTGTAGCGTCTGGGGCAGGCCCATGGCCACGAAGATGATCGCCGTCACGATCGACAGCGGCAGAAGCACGAACAGCGTGGCGCGCGTCATGTCGACCCAGAAATTGCCGAGCGTGGCAATGCGTGAGCGGGTGAAGGCGCGGGTAAAGGCAATGGCGAGCGCCATGCCGGTTGCCGCCGACAGGAAGTTGTGAACGGTAAGCCCCGCCATCTGGCTGAAATGGCTCATCGTCGCTTCACCGGCATAGTTCTGCCAGTTGGTGTTGGTAACGAAGGAGACGGCCGTATTGAAGGCAAGATCGGCCGGAACGGCTGCAAACCCCTGCGGGTTGAGCGGCAGATAGGCCTGGAGCCTCAGGATCGCATAAAGCGACACGAAACCGACGAGTGAAAAGGCGAGCATGGACAGCGTATAGGCAAGCCAGCCCTGTTCCTTGCGCTCATCAATGCCGCTCATCCGGTAGATGCCACGTTCGAGAGGCACCAGAACGGTTGAGAGAAAGGTGCGTTCGCCACCGAACACCCGCGCCATATAAAGCCCGAGCGGCTTGATGACGAGTGCAACGGCGACAAAGAGGAGGCTGATCTGCAGCCACCCGATGATGGTCATGGGAGGTTCTCCTCAAGGATCAGAAGCGTTCGGGCCGCAACAGCGTCACCACGAGATAAATGCCCAGCGCGAGGGCGACGAAGAGACCGAAAAGTGGCTCAAGCATTGTCAAGCCTCCCTACAGCCGGTCGAGGGCGCGGGCATAAACGGCAAGCGCCAGAAGCGTGCCGCAGCCGAGCGCCAGAAAAATGAAATCGGACATGTCCGTTCTCCTGTTGGAACAGAAGACAGGTTACGCCCGTGTCAGGTCAGGGTTCGATTGGGAAGATGGGAGGGCGGCATAAGGAAAACATAAGGACGGGTTTTCCTTAAGCCGAGGCGGCGGGGGCTATCGCCGGAGAACCGGAGGGCGCACGCTGCGCCGTTATCCCCTCAGATCTCGTCCGGCGCTTCGTCTGCCCAGACAAGTTGCAGCAGGCGCCGCAGTTCCCGCCGCTCCTTCTGCGACAGTCGCTGGAGAATGCGAGCCTCATGGGCCTGCACGAGGCCCAGCCAATGGCGCGCCGTCTCGATGCCTGCCAGCGTTGGATAAAGTCTCTGGATCCGCTGGTCGGCGGGATCGTCGGCGCGCCGGAAAAGGCCCTTTGCCTCGAGAACCTGAAGTAGCGCCACGATATTGGCACGCTTGATGGCGAGCGTCCGGCAGATATCCGCCGACGTGCGACCCGGATGTTCAACGATGCTCAGCAGCACGCTCATGGTGATCGGCCGTGCACCTTCCGGCTCCAGTGCGGCGACGGCTCCGTTCATGTCGTAGACCGAAGCGCGGCGCAGGTGATAGCCGACGAGTTCTCCCAGCGCCTCACGGATATCGGCAAGCACAGCCGATGTGCCGCTCTTGTCAGCCTTCTTCGGGCGGGAGGTTCCATCGTTCATCGCATATCCTCTTGACGCCGCTCCAATGTCTCGACATTAATGCTATGTAGCATAGCAGTCAATCGATGCATGTGGCGTCCGGCCTGGGGAGGAGCGGTATAACACAGAGACAGCGGGCCTTCACAGGCTCGATACGGGGCCTAGCGGCACGACCGATGGCAAGCGAACGGGCGTAGACCGGCGCAAGCCGCCTGCGGCCAGGAAGATTTCAATTCAACAAGCATGTGAGAGCGCCCGCCGAACGGCTGCGGCGCAACGAAACCGATCAAGGGAGCAAGGAGCACCAAGATGGCCAATGATGTAGACACAGTATCTTATGACGTGCGGGACGGCATTGCCTGGCTGCGCTTCAACCGTCCGGACAAGCGCAATGCGATGAGCCCGACGCTGAACCGGGCGATGATGGAAGCGCTCGACGAGCTGGAATTTCGCGAAGACGTTGGCGTTCTCGTGCTGACGGGCGAGGGCAGTGCCTGGACTGCCGGCATGGACCTCAAGGAATATTTCCGCGAGTCCGAAGCCGATGGCCTGAAGGGCGTGCGCCGTGCGCAGCGCGAAAGTTATGGCTGGTGGCGCCGCCTGCGCTGGTATCAGAAGCCGACCATTGCCATGGTCAACGGCTGGTGCTTCGGCGGCGGTTATGGCCCGCTGTTTGCCTGCGATCTGGCCTTTGCGGCAGACGAATCCAAGTTCGGTCTGTCGGAAATCAACTGGGGCATCCTGCCGGGCGGCGGCGCGACCAAGGTTGCCGTCGAACTTCTGCCGTTCCGCAAGGCCATGTATCACGCGATGCTGGGCGAACCGGTCGATGGCAAGACGGCCGCCGAATGGGGTCTCGTCAACGAAAGCCTGCCGCTTGCGCAGCTGGAAGCCCGCGTCACCGAGGTTGCCAAAAAGCTTCTCGAGAAGAACCCGGTCGCCCTGAAAGCCACCAAGGACGCCGTGCGCCGCGTCGGTGTGATGACCTATGACGAGGCCGAGGATTACCTCGTGCGCGCCCAGGAGGCCGCCAATTCCTACGATGCGACCGGCCGCAAGGAAGGCATTCGCCAGTTCATCGACGAAAAGAGCTACAAGCCGGGGCTTGGCGCTTACGATAAATCCCGCAGCTAAGCCAAGTCTGGCGCCTGCACGACATTATCCGGTGACGCCCCCGACGGCGTCACCGACCAGAGCTGGACCATCACCTCTATTCTGCGCCTGCGCCCTTATCCACGCGCATTGATCTTCTTGAGATCCAAAGGCCGCGCACCGTTTGCGCAAGGCCGTGCCGCAATAGCCTCCGGCTGGCACCTGCGCTGACGCGCCTTTAAAAAAATATCATCCGGTCTGAAACTTTTCCGGCGCCACAGCGTTTTCAACGATTGGATCGGGAAACGCTTGCGATACGTGCTTTCTGGACTGCAACGGTCAATACGGCTGAACGATCATATTTAGGTACTTTATCAAGGCTTTAACATGTGAGTGAAGCCGTATATAAGTTTGACGATAGAGAGCCCCGGCCCCGGGAGCCTGTCGCGGGGCAGTGGATGAGCCAACGAGAAGATGCAGCCGACGTGGAGAAGATCACGATGACCGAGGCGTTACGGCGCGTCGGCATCAGCAAGCTTGTCCTCCACGCGTGGGAACGTCGTTACGAGCAACCCTTGGCCGAGCGCACGGAAACCGGCCGGCGATATTTTACGCCGCAGCAGGTTCAACGGCTTACTCTTCTCAAGCTGTGCAGCGACGCCGGGCATCGCATCGGCTCGATCATCCACCTGCCGGTCGACGTTTTGGCGGATATGGCCCGCGCGCATCACAAACTTCTCAACCTTGCGCCTTTGCTGGAGGCGATCAAACGGATGGATGCCGTCGCCATGAAGGCGATGTTGCAGGAGCATCTGGCAGCGGAAACGCCGATCGAGTTTGGCAAGGCAACGGTGACGCCGCTGATGCGGGAAGTGGGCCGGCAGTGGAATGAAGGCGAACTTTCAATCGCCGCCGAACATATGGTCTCGGCGGAAATTCGTGGCATTCTGGCGGCCTGCCTGGAAACTATGCCCCTCGACCCCGAGGCGAAGACAGCCATCGTCACGACGATGGAAGGTGAACATCACGAGGTCGGCGCATTGCTGACGACTATTCTGGCGCGTAAGGCTGGTCTCGGCGCGCTTTATCTTGGCCCCAACATGCCCGTGGGCGATATCGTGGCTGCAGCCCAAAGCTGCAATGCGGCTGTGATCTGCCTGAGCAGCCTGATCGGCAAGCCACGTAATCTGCGCACAAAACTTGAACAATTGCGCGCAGACCTATCCCCATCCGTCACAATCTGGACCGGCGGGCCCGGTTTCGCCGAAGCCACAACCGTGCAAGGCACCCGTTATTTTGAAGTGCTGGACGACTTCGAGCAGGCGGCGGAGGCGTTGGGAACGGCTGATAGCCAAACGATAGACAGGCCCCAGCGACTGGGTTGACGAAGGTATACAAAAATAAAAATAGCGACGCCAGGGCAGCGTATCGTCTGCAGCTTGTGCGTTTTGCGGTGCGATGGAGACAGGCTTCACCCGATAAATACGAACAATGACAATGTGTTGATGGTGGGGCAGGCGCATTTTTTGGGGTCGTCTTACGTCCCGTCTAAAACATATACGTTGCTTTGCTAAATTAGCCAATTATTCGGATTTTGTCGATATTTTCCTCCTGTGCATGGGGTCGCCCCAAGGCTCGGGCTGCAACGAGGAAAAACCGAATGTTCGAACCACTGGTGAATAAGAAGATTGCCGCAAAGCTTTCGGCGCTCGATGCCTTGCAGGCCAATGTCATGGTCGCGGATGCCAAGTTCAATATTACCTATATGAACCCGGCGGTGGTGCAGCTTCTGAAAAACGCCGAAAAGGACCTGACCAAGGAGCTGCCGCGCTTTTCGGTCGCGACCCTGATCGGCAGCAATATCGACGTGTTTCACAAGAACCCGGCGCACCAGCGCAAGATGCTGGCAGCCCTTCAGCAGCGCCATCATGCCACGATCCAGGTGGGTACGCTGAGTTTCGACCTGCTGGTGACGCCGCTGAAGCGGAACGGCGCAACCTTCGGCTTCGTGGTGGAATGGGCCGATGCGAAAGAACGCCTGCTGAACCTCGACTACGCGGCCCAGATCGCCGCGATCAGCCGCTCGCAGGCCATCATCGAATTCACCGTCAAGGGTGAGATCCTCAGCGCCAATCGCAATTTTCTCGACACGCTCGGTTATGCCTCCATTGAGGAACTGAAGGGCCGCCACCACAGCATGTTCGTGGCAAAAGAATATGCGGCAAGCCCTGAATACCAGATGTTCTGGAAAGAGCTGTCCGAAGGTCGCCATCAGGCCTCCGAATTCAACCGCGTGACGAAGGATGGCCGCCAGATCGTGATCGCCGCCTCCTACAATCCAATCCTCGACGTCAACGGCAAGGTCACGAAGGTGGTGAAGTTTGCCACCGAAGTGACCAAGCGCATCAAGACCGTTTCGGCGCTGGGCGACAGCCTGAAGCGCTTGTGCTCGGGCGATTTTGCCTTCCAGCTGAACGAGCCATTTGCCCCCG
Organism: Neorhizobium sp. PAMB6630; assembly: GCF_058242775.1. Classification (NCBI taxonomy): domain Bacteria; kingdom Pseudomonadati; phylum Pseudomonadota; class Alphaproteobacteria; order Hyphomicrobiales; family Rhizobiaceae; genus Neorhizobium; species Neorhizobium sp. PAMB6630. Next base: position 1,174,207 of record NZ_JBZAYV010000002.1, on the reverse strand, counting down.
AATTCGAATTCCTTCGCGCCGATCTCAACACGTCTGTGGGGCAGTTGTGCAATACGTTCCGGCAGATTTCGACAAGCGTCGATCTCTTGAGCAATGGCACCCGCGAAATTACCGATGGCGTGGGCGATCTTTCGCGGCGCACGGAAGCCCAGGCGGCCAATCTAGAGGAAACAGCCGCGGCTCTCGATGAAATCACCTCGAATGTCACATCCTCGGCACAGCGAGCAGTCAATGCCCGCGATGTGGCAGCGCAGGCGAAACTGAGCGCCGAACAGTCTGCAGGTGTCGTGGCCCATGCCGTCGATGCCATGAGCCGCATCGAAGATTCCTCCAGCAAGATTTCCAACATCATCGGCGTGATCGACGAGATTGCCTTCCAGACCAACCTTCTGGCCTTGAATGCCGGTGTCGAAGCCGCCCGCGCGGGCGAGGCCGGTCGCGGTTTTGCGGTGGTGGCGCAGGAAGTGCGCGAACTGGCGCAGCGTTCGGCAAAAGCTGCCAAGGAAATCAAGGATCTCATCCAGAATTCCACGACGGAAGTTGCAAACGGCGTGAGACTGGTCAGCGAAACCGGTGGCGCCCTGAAAAGCATCAGCGCCTTGATCGTCGAGATCAACGATCATGTGGCGGCCATTTCCACCGCGGCGCGCGAACAGTCCACCGGGCTTGCTGAAGTCAATGGCGCGGTCAACAGCATGGACCAGTCGACGCAGCAGAACGCCGCGATGGTGGAGGAAAGCAGCGCCGCTGCCGCCACTCTGTCTTCCGAGACGCTGAAGCTGAAGCAGATGATCGGCACCTTCACCCTCGACAACCGTGACAGCCGCCACGCTGCGAGCGGACCCGCCTCTGGACGCGGCCAGACATACCGCGCTGCGTAATCCGCAGGCAGTCCCTCAAAGCGCACCGAAGGCAGGGCCGACATGCAGATCGACATCGAGACACGGATGGATATTGCCGGCGAAATCATGGAAAGGCTGATCGAGCAGAACCTGTTGCTCACCAGCCGGGTGATTGCGCTTGAAAATATCGCGGCCTATCTGATTGCGCAGCAGTTTTCCGGGCCGGAGCCGGACCGGGACGGACTGGCGCGCTTTGCCGGAGATGTCGGGGGAACAGCGCTCTGCATCGCCAACGGGATGCAGGACATGCCCGACCACCTGAAGCCGGTGGAGGTTCCGCAGGCCATGGAGCGGGTGCTGTTCATGGCAGAGGATCTGTTCCATCGGCGGACTGTTTCACCGCAGCCCGCGGCAGACCTGCTGAAAAGCCTCACGGATGGCCGTGCCGATACCGGACGCCGCGCCCCCGGCGCTGCGGTTTGAGGTTATGTGCGGCCTTCGGGTGACGGCAGCAGCATCTTTCGGGCAACGGCCACCACATGGCGTGTCAGCGCCTCGAGCGGTTGCCCGGAAAGCCGTGTCGCCTGCCAGTCAAGCGCGATATCGACGGGGGTATCCGGCAGGAGTTCCACCAGCCGGCCCGCCGCCAAGTGCTCCTTCACCAGCATGTCCGGGTTCATGCCCCAGCCGATGCCGGCGAGGGCCGCGTCGACGAAGGCATGCGTCGAGGGAAGCCAATGGCTGGGATGGACGAGATCGGCGCCGAAATTTTCGCGCAACCATTGGCCCTGCAGCCGGTCCTTCTGGTTGAAAACGAGGGCTGGCGCGTTGGCCAAAGCGTCCGCCGTCACGCCATCGGGGCAGTAGCGCGACAGAAAATCCGGGCTTGCCGTCGCCCGGTAGCGCAGGATGCCGAGCGGCGTTCGCCGGCAGCCTGAAACCGGCTTCGACAGGCCTGTTACGGCCGCCAGCACCCGCCCGCGTTGCAGCCATTCGGCGGTATGATCCTGATCGTCCACCGCGACATCCACGAGATAACCGATCTCGCGGGTGAAGCGCGCCAGTGCTTCGATGAACCAGGTGCCAAGGCTGTCGGCATTGGTTGCGATGTTGAGTGTTACCCTCTGTGGCTCGCTGCCGGCAAGGCCCGGCAACTCCTGAAACAGGGCGTCTTCCAGCATGCCGACATGCTCCATGTGGCGGCAGAGCCAGGCGCCTTTTTCGGTGGCAGTGCAGGGCGTACCGCGCACGATGAGCACGAGGCCGAGCCTGTCCTCCAGCTGCTTGACCCGCTGCGATATGGCAGATGGCGTGACGTTCAAAACACGCGCGGCTTTTTCAAAGCTGCCGGTCTGGATGATGGCGGCCACGGCACGCAGGGCAGGGTAGTCGATCATGGCATTAGCTCGGCTTCATCTAGATAAGCAACATTAATTAGCCTGAAGGGAAGGCCGGCGCTATGGCTACCGGCACACGATCAGGAAAGTGCCCCAGAGAATGATTTCCTCCGCCAGTCTCACCGGTTTTACAACCGGCCTCAGCCTCATCCTCGCCATCGGCGCGCAGAATGCTTTCGTGTTGCGCCAGGGACTGCTCGGCCGTTACGTGTTTGCGGTCTGCTTCGCCTGTGCGGCGTCGGATGCGGTGCTGATCCTCATCGGTGTGACCAGCTTCCGGCAAATCGCGGCCCTCTTGCCGTGGCTTGATCCGGTCATGCGTCTCGGAGGTGCGGCGTTTCTTCTCTGTTATGGCGCGCGCAGCCTCTATTCAGCTTTCCGTTCCAGTGGCAGCCTTTCGCCGGACGGCGGGGCGGTGGCGGGGCTGTGGCGCACGCTTGGCCTTTGCCTTGCTCTCACCTGGCTCAATCCGCATGTCTATCTGGATACGGTGGTGCTGCTCGGTACGATTTCGACGCGCTTTCCCGGTGCCGAACTCGCCTTTGCCGCCGGGGCCACGCTGGCCTCCTTCAGCTTCTTCTTTTTGCTCGGTTACGGCGCCGGCTGGCTGCGGCCGATCTTCCTGAAACCCTTGAGCTGGCGTGTGCTGGAAGCGGTGATCGGCCTTGTGATGTGGGCGATTGCGCTGAAGCTGCTGCTTGGCGCTTGAGACCGGCCTCGGCCTTCAGAGGCGCGCCCGCGTGCTGCGGGGCGTGGCGAGCAGCAGGCTGGTTTCGCTGGCGGTAATGCCCGCCACCAGCCGGATACGGCGCAGCACCGCGTCAAACTCCGTGAGGCTTGCGGCACCCACTTCGACAATCAGATCGAAGCGGCCATTGGTGGTGTGGATTTCGGAAATTTCAGGAAAACCACCGAGCGTCTGGATCACCCGGTCAGCCATGCGGCCTTCGACCTCGATCATCATGATGCCGCGCACCGGCAGTTCCACCGCATCGGCGCGTAGGATCACCGTATAGCCGATAATGTTGCCGCTGCTTTCCAGCCGTTCCATGCGGCCGCGCACGGTTGCCCTGGAGACGCCGAGGTCAATGGCGAGATCCGAGACGCTGCGGCGCGCATCGTGGCGCAGGAGCGTGATCAGCCGTAGATCCAGATCATCCATGTGAGATGCCGTTTTGATTGATGAAGCTGCCATATTGATAGGTTAAGCCATGAGAAATGGCAATTCTTGGTGTTCGGATTGCCAGGGGACTGTGGTCTTATCCAGTGAAAGGGAGACAAGGCATGTTATGCAAACTGATCGGCGTTCCGCTGCAGGATGGTGCAGCGCAACTGGGGTGCGAAATGGGACCGAGCGCCCTGCGCACGGCGGGCCTCGTCGCGGCACTGGCCGGGCTTGGCCATCAGGTGGCCGATCTCGGCAATCTGCAGCCCACGGTCGGCGAACCGGTGGCGCATCCGAATGGAGCGGTGCGCAATCTGGCAGAAATCTGCGGCTGGATCACCGTGATCGAAGAGGCGGCCTACCGCGAAAGTGCCGAGGGCATGCCGATCTTTCTCGGTGGCGATCACGCGCTTTCCGCCGGCTCGGTTGCCGGCCTTGCGCGCCGCGCACAGGAAAAGGGCCGGCCGCTTTTCGTGCTGTGGCTTGATGCCCACACCGATTTCCACACGCTCGACACCACCGGCAGCGGCAACCTGCATGGCGTGCCCGTCGCCTATTTCACCGGTCGTCCCGGCTTTGCGCCATATTTCCCTGAACTGGCCGCTCCCGTCGATCCGAAAAATGTCTGCATGATCGGCATTCGCAGCGTCGATCCGGCCGAACGGGCAGCGCTTAACGAGACGGATGTGCTTGTGCATGACATGCGCGCCATCGATGAGCATGGTGTGGCCGCACTGCTGCGCGGCTTTCTCGAAAAAGTCGCCTCCGTCAACGGCCTGTTGCATGTGAGCCTCGACGTGGATTTCCTCGATCCGTCCGTGGGGCCGGCCGTTGGCACGACGGTGCCGGGCGGTGCAACCTTCCGCGAGGCGCATCTTGTCATGGAAATGCTGCATGACAGCGGCCTCGTTTCCAGCCTCGACCTCGTGGAGCTTAATCCCTTCCTCGATGAGCGGGGCCGCACTGCAACCGTTCTGGTGGATCTGACCGCCAGCCTGATGGGCCGCACTGTGATGGACCGCCCGACACGCAGCTACTGACCGCACCCGCTTCACGCAAACGCCGGAGAACTCTCATGCCTGCACCTGGAACTCTCAATCTCGTGCCTTTTGTCAGTGTCGAGAACATGATGAACCTGGTGCTGGCAACCGGCGTCGAAACATTCCTCACCGAACTTGCCGTCTATATCGAGGAGGACTTTCGACGCTGGGAGGCGTTTGACAAGACGGCGCGTATCGCCTCCCATTCGACGGATGGCGTGATCGAACTGATGCCGACCAGTGACGGCCGGCTCTACGGGTTCAAATATGTCAACGGCCATCCGAAGAACACGCGGACGGGACGCCAGACGGTGACGGCGTTTGGCGTTCTCTCGGATGTGGAGAGCGGCTATCCGCTGCTGTTGACGGAGATGACCATTCTGACGGCCCTTCGTACGGCCGCCACCTCTGCCGTTGCGGCGCGTTATCTGGCGCCTCAGGGTGCACGCACCATGGCCTTGATCGGCAATGGCGCACAGAGCGAGTTTCAGGCCATGGCCTTCAAGGCGATCCTCGGCATCGACCGCCTACGGCTCTTCGACATCGAACCGACTGCCAGCGAACGGTGCCGGCGCAATCTGGAAGGGTTCGGCTTTGACATCGAGATCTGCCGGAGCGGCGAACAGGCCGTGGAAGGTGCTGATATCGTCACCACCGCCACCGCCGACAAGCAGAGCGCCACCATCCTCAGCGACAACATGATCGGCGCGGGCATGCACATCAACGCGGTGGGTGGTGATTGTCCCGGAAAGACGGAACTGCACCGCGACATCCTGTTGCGCTCCGACATTTTTGTGGAATTTCCGCCGCAGACCCGCATCGAAGGGGAAATCCAGCAATTACCGGCAGATCATCCGGTGACGGAGCTTTGGCAGGTGATTGCGGGCCTGAAGCCCGGCCGGCGCGCAGCGCAGCAGATCACCTTGTTCGACAGCGTCGGTTTTGCGACGGAAGATTTTTCAGCCCTGCGCTATGTGCGCGACAAGCTCGTCGACACACACCATTTCGACATGCTCGATCTTCTGGCCGATCCGGACGAGCCGCGGGACCTCTTCGGCATGCTGCTGCGCCGCAAGGCGCTGGGTCTTTCCGCTCAGTAGGAGGCGGCGGCAATTACCGGCGGTGCCTCGCCCTTGGCGCGGGCATCCTGGATGGCGCGGTATTCGCCCATGGCGGCAAGGCCGCTGTCGCGCAAAAGCGCCACGTCATAGGGGCCGGGAATGAAGCGATAACCGCGCTCCAGCAGATCATGCACATTGGCGCCGGCATTCGGCACGGTACCCATGATCTTGCCGGCGGCCAGAATATCGCGTTCGGCCTTGCGGGCGAGCGCCTGCACTTCCGGATGGCCGGTCTGGCCCAGCCGGCCGACGGAGCCTGCGAGATCATTGATGCCGATGAAGATGATGTCGGCGCCTTCGATCGCCGAGATTTCAGCGGCATGCTCGACAGCGGTGTAGGATTCCAGCTGCAGCACGATCAGCATGTTGGCATTGGCCTTTTCCAGATAATCCGGCGCCGTGCCATAGCTGGAGGCACGCACCACGCTTGCCGCATAACCGCGAATGCCCTGTGGCGGATAAAGACAGGCCTTGACGGCTTCCACGCCGGCCTCTGGCGTATCCACCTGCGGGATCATCACCGACTGCACGCCCGCATCGATGACGCGCTTCAGAAACACATGGTCGTTCCAGGGAACGCGCACCACGGCCGGCGTCGGTGTGGATTCGATGGCGCGAAGCGCATCGACGATATCGCGGGTTTCGCCGATGCCATGCTCATGGTCTGCCAGCAGGAAATCAAAGCCGAGATGGCCAAGGATTTCGCAGTTCGTCGGCGATCCGCCGCCCACCCAGCAGCCGTATGCGGCGTCTCCGGCAAGAAGGCGGGCTTTCAGGTGGTTGGGCTTGAACATGCGGATAAACCTTGGACAGAACGATGATGAGGATGGGAAGGCGCACGATGTTGAACGGGGCGATCTTAACGCTCCGGCATCGTGCCGCCTAGCCGCAATCTAAAATCTAGTGGCCGAAGGCAAGGGTGCATTTTACCGCCGAATCCCAGCCATCGAGGAGACGGCGGCGTTCGCCGGCCTGCATCGAGGGCGTGAACTGGCGCTCGCGGTGCCAATCGGCAGCAAAGCCGTCCCGGTCTGGCCAGATGCCGGCACCGTGGCCGGCAAGCCAGGCGGCCCCGAGCGCCGTCACCTCAGACGAATCGGAACGGTCGACGGGAACGCCCAGAATGTCGGCGAGCCGCTGCATGGTCCAGTCGTTGGCCGCCATGCCGCCATCAACGCGCAGCAGCGTATCGCCTTCACCCGGCCAGTCCTTGCGCATGGCGCCGAGCAGATCACGCGTCTGGAAGCAGACGGATTCAAGCGCTGCCCGGGCAAATTCGGCGGGCCCCGTATTGCGCGTCATGCCAAACATGGCGCCGCGCGCTTCCGCATCCCACCACGGTGCGCCAAGACCGGTAAAGGCCGGCACAAGATAGACGTTCTGGCCGGGATCGGCCTTTGCCGCCAGCTCCGCCGTCTCGGATGCCTTGCCGATCATCTTCAGCCCGTCGCGCAGCCATTGAACGGCAGCGCCCGCAATGAAGATCGAGCCTTCCAGCGCATAATGGGTCTCGCCATCGAGGCGATAGGCGATGGTGGTGAGCAGCCGGTTCTTCGAGGCGACCCGATCCCGGCCGGTATTCAAAAGCGCAAAGCAGCCAGTGCCATAGGTGGATTTCATCATGCCCGGCGTGAAGCAGGCCTGGCCGATGACGGCCGCCTGCTGGTCGCCGGCCACACCGCGAATGGCGATGGAACCGCCGAACAGATCCGGGTCCGTCTCGCCGAATTCATCGATATTGGAGAGGATCTCCGGCAGCATGGAGCGCGGAATGTCAAACAGCTGCAGCAGGTCGTCATCCCAGGCGGCAGTGCCGATGTTGCACAGCATGGTGCGCGAAGCGTTCGTCACGTCGATGACATGGCGTTTGCCGCCGGTCATCTTGTAGATGAGCCAGCTATCGACGGTGCCGAAGGCGAGATGCCCGGCTCTGGCGGCTTCGCGCGCACCTGAGACATTTTCGAGAATCCAGGCGATCTTGGTGGCCGAAAAATAGGGGTCGATGAGGAGGCCCGTCCGCTCGGCCACCAGATCGGAATGACCTTCCTCCCGCAGTTTTGCGCAATGGTCTGCGGTGCGCCGATCCTGCCAGACGATGGCACGGTGAATGGCCTTGCCGGTGCGCTTGTCCCAGACAAGCGCTGTTTCCCGCTGGTTGGTGATGCCGATGGCGGCAATGTCTGCGGCGGTGACGCCGGCCGTTTCCATGGCCTTGCGCGCTGTCTCAAGCGTCGTCGTCCAGAGATCCTCGGCCTCATGCTCCACCCAGCCGGACTGCGGAAAATACTGGGCAAATTCCATCTGGCCGGCGCCCCGGCTTTTGTAGGCGCGGTCGAAGATGATCGAGCGGGTGGACGTGGTGCCCTGGTCGATGGCGAGAATATAATCCTTCATGCGGCAGATCCCGTTTCCGTCATGGCGTGCAGATCATGGAGAGATCGGTGCGTCGAACCGATCCTTTAAAAAATTCTGGTTGGAAGTGCTGGTCACGGATGCACGCCGCGGCCGAGCCTTGCGGCACACCGGCATGACTGACATCAACTCCTCCGTCTCCGTCGCTCCCAACGACAGTGCTCTCTTGGTAGCATAAATGGCAGCCGGCAAAAGCCCCGTGCGCCGGCTTTTGCGCCAGCCTTCGCTCATGGCGCACCGGCCAGCACGTGAACGAGCGTCGGCATGGCAAGCGAAAGGCCCGACAGGAACAGCATCAGAAAAGCCATGCGCCGCAGGGAAAGCGGCGATAGCGGCGGCGGATGGCGCCGCGCAAGATAGGTGGCTGCCATCACGACGGGAACGGCAAGCAGTGCGGGCCAGAAGGCGGCAGAGGGCAGGCGTCCGGTTGCCGCGACCAGCCCGAGGCGGATCAGCGCATTGACCGCAAAGATCGCCACCAGCGTTTCGCGCACGGCCGCGGGCTTCAGTGGCTGGCGGTAGAAATGATAGATCAATGGCGGCCCCGCCGTGGAAAACAGGCCCCCCATGATGCCGGCCACCGCTCCGAAGCCGGCAAACGAGGCGCGTCCCGACGGCACGGCAAGCGGCGCCGGCTTCAGCGACAGCTGGATGCTGGAGGCGACGATGACAAACCCGAGCATCAGCTTCAGCCAGTCCAGCGAGGTGGCCACCATCAGGCCGAGCAGCCAGTAGCCGAGGCCGAGAAAGACGAGGCTTGCGGCAAGCGCCGGCAGGAACTGCGCCACGGCAATATCCCGCCAACCCTTTGCCAGCACCTGCGCGGCATTGACCACGACAAGAATGCTGACCAGCACGGCAGCGTCGGTGAGCGGAATGACGCCGGTCAACCCGACGCCTCCCATCATGATGAGGCCGAGCGCAAAACCGGTCAGCGTTTGCGTATAGGCCGCAACGAAGGCAATCACGAGCAGGCCGGCAAGGCCCTGGGGCTCCATGCTCAGAGTGTCCTCAAGGCATCAAACAAGGCGGCCTTATCGGCGCCCTTGCGGTAGAAGACCGGCGGGGAGCCAAGCGGTGCATCCACCGTGATCGTCTGGCCGCCCGTGTGCTCGGCGCCACTCCAGACATGCACCCAGGCCTCGCCACCTGGCAGGTAGACGTGCCGGGTCGTTTCGCCTGCCTGCCAGACCGGAGCCACCAGCAGGTCACGGCCGTAGAGATAGGCATCCTGGATCGCGTAGGTTTCCCGGTCGTCTTCATGGTGGAGGAAGAGCGGGCGCTGTACCGGCAGGCCGGTTTCGGCAGCTTCTGCAGACAGCACCTTCAGGTATGGCGCCAGATGCACATAGATGTCGGTCATGCGGGCAAAATGGGCCAGAACCTCCGGGTCCTGGTCGATCTGCAGGTTGTCGCGCGGACGGTTGCCCTCGTGGCTGCGCATGACGGCGGTAAACGCTGCCATTTCCGCCCAGCGCATGATGAGTTCGCTCGTGCGCACATTGCCGAACAGGCTGGTGTAACCGCCGATATCGGAATGGTGATAGGCATTGCCGAGAAGGCCCGACGACAGCGCACCGCACATCACAGTGACAAGCCCGTCATGGCGGGAGAAATCCACCGACTGGTCACCGCCCCACAGAAGCGGGCAATGGGCCTGAACGCCGGTAAAGCCCGCGCGCATGAAGAACAGCGCTTCGCCCGTCTTGCCCCGGCTCTCCACCGCCTTGGCATTCACTTCGGCCCAGAGCGTCGGCCAGGCATTGTGCATCAGCTTGGCATCGATGCCGTTCTTCAGGTGGACGTCGATCGGCAGGTATTCGCCGAAATCGGCCATCCAGCCGGACAGGCCAAAATCCAGCATGTTCTTGCCGATCACCTCTTCAGCAAACCAGTCGGCTGCCTCGGGATTGGTAAAATCGACCACGCCGCAATCGAATTCGCCGAAATCCACCAGCGCGGTGCTGCCAAAATTATCTGTGGCGAAATAGCCCTTGGCCTCCGCCACCGGATAAAGCGGCCCGTCGACGCAGAGATAGGGGTTCACATACCCGAGGAAGCGGATGCCATCATCCTGCAGCTGGGCAATCTTCTGGCGCAGGTTCGGATAACGCGCCTCATTGGCCTGCCAGTCCCAGAACAGGCGGGCGCCGAAAGAGGTGTGGCGAAGACCCACCCAATCCTCGCACCAGAGCCCGGCAACCTTTACGCCAGCCGCCCGCATCGTCTCCATACGGGCAAAGGAGTTTTCGCCGTCCTTCAAGCCAAGGATTGCGCCGCCATAGACCCAGTCGGGAAGCTGCGGTTGCCGGCCGAAGCGCGTGGAAAGCTGCCCGACCAGCGCCACGAATGTATCTGCCGCAAAAAATTCCAGACGCTCGGGAATGGCCCAGATCTCGATCTCGTGAAATTCGCTCCGGCTAAAATCGAAAACGGAATAGGCCGTGGTTTCGACATGCGCCGCGTAACGGCGCGAAGAAATATAGGTCGGCTGCGGATAATTGGTGTTGTAATAATCGCCGCCGGATTTGCCCGTCACATCCGCCTTGAAGGTGATTTCGCTCGACTTGTCGCGGCCGACGCCGGGTTCGGAAGTCCACAGCGGAAATTTGCGGCCGCGCATGTCGAAATAGGACATCTGCTCGCCACCGCCCCAGACATGTTCGCCGTCTTCGGCAACGAGACGGATCCAGAGCCGGTTGATGGCGGCGTCCATCGTCTCCGTCAAAACGTGATTGCCGGCAAGGCGCAGGCAAAATCTTGCCGGCTGGCCCATACCGGTCGCCAGTTCGATGCGGTCATCGACGATCTCGGCATGGCAAAGCGCCACGCGCTCGACCACGTAATCCTCGATATCGAAATTGCCGCGATACATGTCCATCCGCTCGATCCCGCGCCCAACGAACAGGGCAGGGGCGGCGGCGGTGTGGCGCAGGATTTCGCGGCCGTTGAGCGTAAGGGTAAAGCCGCCGGGGATCAGGTCGAGTTTCATGGACATGGCTTTCAGTTCTGGGTGAGGCCGGCATCAACGACGAAATTGGCGCCGGTGCAGCCGGCGCTCTCGTCGGAGCCGAGGAAAAGGGCAAGGCGGGCCACGTGGCTCGCATCGAGGCGGAATTTCAGCGCCTGCAGGTCGATGAACTGCTGGTTCTGCTCCGGACTGGTCCAGAGCGCCAGCTGGCGCTCGGTCACGATGGCGCCCGGCACGATGCAATTGACGCGGATGCCGGAGGGGCCAAGCTCGCGCGCCAAGGTCTTCGTCATGCCGTTGATGGCAGCCTTCGCCGTCGTATAGCCCACCATGCCCGGGCGCCCGCGCATCCACGAGATCGAGCCCGTCATGATGACCGATCCGCCACCCTTTTCCGCCATGGCTTGCGTTACGGCTTGCGTCGCGAAAAACTGATGGTCGAGATTGAGCGCCAGCGCGCGGTGCCAATAGTCCGGCTCGACCTGTGCCATGGCGTGGCGGTCATCCTTGCCGGCATTGTTGAGGAGAACGTCAACGACGCCTTGTTCCGCCTCGAAGGCGGCAATCGTCTCCCGCAGCGCCGAAATATCCGTGACGTCACAGGGCTTGAAGTTCGCGCCGCTTGCCTCTGCGGTCGCGGCACCTGCGGTCGCATCAATGTCGAGGAAGGAGACGCGGGCACCCTGGTTGCGGAAGGCCTTGACCATTTCCTCGCCAATGCCCGAGGCACCGCCGGTGATCAGGACGTGACGGTTTTCGAGTGAGGCATAACGGACGGTATCGTAGGAGGCGGACATTGGAGGTCTCAGATGTCTGGGTTGAACAGGGATTTTGGCAGGCCGGGCGTTTCTGTGCGCATGGCAAACAGCGCGCCTGAAAGCGGATATTCGGCGAGTTCTTCGTCGGGCCGGCCGATGCTGGCTGAGGTGCAGTAGAGGGTGTTCAGATCCGCGCCGCCGAAGGTGACCATGGTCGGGCATTTGGCGGGAACCGGGTATTCGGAAAGAAGCGTGCCATCCGGCGCATAGCGTTGGACGCGGCCACCTTCGAAAAGCGCTGTCCAGTAACAGCCCTCGGCATCGACAGCACCGCCATCGGGGCGGCCCTTGTCGGTGTCGGAGCCGAATTTTGCAAAGAGCTGCCGGTTGGTGGCAGCGCCCGTCACGACATCATAATCATAGGTATAGAGCGAATAACGCAGCGTATCGGAATGGTAGAGGCGTCGGCCATCGGGCGAAAAGGCAACGCCATTGGAGGTGAACAGGTCTCCCGCCAGCTTTTCCAGCCCACGACTGTCATAGCGGTAAAGACTGGCCGTGCCGCGCTCGCGCGTCTCGTCCACCGTGCCGGCGATGAAGCGGCCCGCGGGGTCCACCATGCCATCGTTAAAGCGGCTCACCGTCTGGTCTTCCGGATTGTCCGCAAGCTTGGCGATCAGTTCGCCTTTGGCAGAAATCAGCCAGAGGCCGGAGCGCAGACCGGCCACGAAACCGCCTCCCAGCGCCAGACCGATACAACCCACCTCTTCCGGCAGGGTGATCGTGCCGAGCGCGCTGGTGGCCGGATCGAAGCGATGGATGCGGCTCTGCTTGATGTCGACGAAATAGAGCACCTGTTCGGCGACCGACCACAGGGGGCATTCGCCGAGTGACGTCTTCACATCCAGAACGCGTTCGAAACCGGCTTGCACGCTTGCCACCTCAATAGGCCGCGGCAGGGGCGGACGTCGCAGGTTTTGCTTCGCCCTTCATCTGGGAAAGCCAGTCATTGGCACGACCGGTCATCATGGCGACATCAGACGCGATGGCGGCAAAGTCATAACCATAACCGATGAAGCGCTTCACCATGTCGGGGTTCGGGCCGACAATGCCGACCGGCTTGCCGGCAGCGTGGGCATCCTTGGCGGCCTTTTCGATCAGCGCCTGGACTTCCGGATGGGCGATATTGCCGATATGGCCCATGGCAGCCGACAGATCGCCCGGACCGACGAAGAGCGCATCAATGCCCTCGACGGCAGCGATTTCCGGCAGGCGTTCGATGGCCTCAGGCGTTTCCAGCTGCACGATGGTGCAGACGTCGTTGTTGGCGTTCTTCAGGTAATCCGGAATGGTGCCGAATTTCGAGCCGCGATGAACGGCGGCAACGCCACGGATGCCGTGCGGCGGATAACGCGTGTAGGAGGCGGCAGCCTTTGCCTCTTCCGCCGTCTGCACGAAGGGCAGCATGACAGTGCGCGCACCGGCATCCATGCAGCGCTTGACCAGAACCTGATCGTTCCAGGCAAGACGCACCACGGCATCTGCCGGCGTGCAGCCGATGGCGCGCAGGATATGGGCCAGATCGGACACTTCGATCGGCACGTGTTCCATGTCGACGACGAGGAAATCGAAACCGGCATAACCGAGCGCTTCGGCAGTCGTTGGCGCCGCTGCCATCAGCCATGTGCCAAGAGGTGTGGCGCGGTTCTTGTCCGACAGCCAGGACTTGAAGGGGTTGAGCGTGCTCATGGACAAAAATCCTTTAGAAAATGACCGGGTCCGGCACCTTGGCCGTGCCGCCGAGAAAGTCGAAGTCGCAGCCCTCATCCGCCTGGCTGACATGCTGCTGGTAAAGGGCGGCAAAGGAGCGTTCGTAGATGCGGGCCGTCGGCTTCCATTCCGCCCGGCGACGGGCGATTTCCGCATCGTCCACAGCCATGTTGATGGTGCCGGCGGCCACATCCAGCTCGATGAGATCGCCGGTCTTCACCAGCGCCAGCGGGCCGCCGATGGCCGCTTCCGGCGAGACATGCAGGATGCAGGTGCCGTAATGCGTGCCGCTCATGCGCCCGTCGCAGATGCGCACCATGTCGCGCACGCCCTGCTTCAAAAGCTTCTTCGGGATCGGCAGGTTGCCCCATTCAGGCATGCCGGGCGCCCCGACCGGGCCGGCATTGCGCAGGATGATGACGGTATCTTCCGTGATATCGAGGTCCGCCTGGTCGAGCGTCTTGTTCATGGTGGCGGGATCGTCAAAGACGATGGCCGGGCCGACATGCTTTAGGAACTTCGGATTGGCGGCAGAGGATTTCATGACAGCGCCATTGGGGGCGAGATTGCCGCGCAGCACTTCCAGCGTTTTTCCGCGCGAGAGCGGAACGACCGGATTGTCCTCGCCACGGATCACGTCATCGTTCCAGCAATCGGCAGTCGCAATGTTTTCGCCGATGGTCTTGCCGTTGACTGTGGGACGAGAGAGATCGAGATGATGCTGGTACTTGCGCAGCAGGGCATTGAGCCCGCCGGCGAAATAAAAGTCTTCCATCAGGTATTCGCCTGAGGGAAAGACGTTTGCGGCAACGGGCACCTTGGCGGCCATGGCCGACATGTCATCCAGCGTCAGGTCCACCTGCGCGCGCCGTGCCATCGCCACCAAATGCACGGCGGCATTGGTGGAGCCGCCGAGCGCCATATAGGCGACCAGCCCATTTTCAAAACTTGCCTTGTTGAGGATGTCGGAGGGTTTCAAGTCCTCCCAGACCATCTCGACAATACGCACGCCGCATTCGGATGCCATGCGCGGATGGCCGCTATCGGTCGCCGGGATCGAGGAGGCGCCGGACAGTGTCAGCCCCATGGCATCAACGATGGAGGTCATGGTCGAGGCGGTGCCGATCGTGTTGCAGGTGCCGGCCGAGCGGGTCATGCGGCTTTCCAGATCCACCCAGTCATCCTGGGTGATGTTGCCGGCGCGCAGTTCGTCCCAGTATTTCTTCGTATGGGTGCCGGCACCCGTCTTAATGCCGCGCCACTGGCCGTTCGACATCGGACCTGCCGGGCAATAGATCACCGGAATATCCATGGAGATAGCGCCCATGATCAGCGCCGGCGTGGACTTGTCGCAACCGCCGAGCAGCACCGCGCCGTCGATCGGGTGCGAGCGCAGCAGTTCCTCGCATTCCATGGCGAGAAAATTGCGGTAGAGCATGGTCGTCGGCTTGACCATCACCTCGCCGACAGAGAGCGCCGGCATTTCCACCGGATAGCCGCCCGCCTGCCACACACCGCGTTTCACCGCTTCGGCCCGGTCGCGCAGATGCGCGTGGCACGGGCTCATCTCGCTCCAGGTGTTGATGATGCCGATCACGGGCCGCCCCATGAACTCGTCGCGGCGCATGCCCATCTGCTGGGTGCGCTGGCGGTGGGCAAAACCGCGCATGTCATCGGAGGCGAACCAGCGCTGGCTGCGCAGTTCTGACAATTCCTTACGCTTCGTCATGTCGCTTATCCCTTGATGCCGCCGGAGGTGAGGCCGGAGACGACCCGTTCCTGGAAAATGACGATGAGGATCGCGACCGGCACGATGCCGACGACGAGGGCTGCCGAAATCACCGGCCAGGGGAAGGCGAACTCGCCCTGATAAAGCTGGATGCCGACGGGAAGCGTGCGAAGCGCCGGATTGGAATTGAACGACAGCGCCAGCAGGAACTCATCCCAGGCATTAACGAAGGCCAGAATGCCGGCGGTGAAGACACCCGGCGCGCAGAGCGGCACGACCACCTTGAACAGCGCGCCCATGCGGGTGCAGCCATCGATCATCGCGGCATTTTCCAGATCGCGCGGAATGCCCTCGAAGAAGGAGACGAGCATCAGCGTGCAGACCGGCAGCGACAGGACGGTATAGGGCAGGATCAGCGCGATCCAGGTATTCAGAAGGTTCAGCGCCCGCATGATCTCGAACAGCGGCACCAGCAGCGTGACGAGCGGGAAGGTTGAGACCGCAATGATCAGCGACAGGATGAGGCCACGATATTTAAGGTTGAGGCGCGCCAGAGCGTAAGCGGCAAGCACAGAGACGAGCAGCGTCAGGCAGGTGGAGAGCAGCGCCACCATGAAGCTGTTGAACAGGAAGACATGCAGCGGCTGGTCGGAAAAGGCCTGCATGTAATTGGCAAGCGTGGGCGTATGCGGCAGCCAGGTGATCGGCTTCACCGTCAGCTCCGCTTCCGTCTTCAGCGATGTGAAAAGGATCCAGAGGGCCGGAAACATGCCGTTCACCAGAAGGATGGTGGCGGCGATGAAGCGCAACGGCTTGCCGGAAAAGAACGAGTTGGCCCCAGAGGCGGCGACCTGGCTCATGGGTTACTCCTTGGTCCTGATAATGCGCAGGTAAACGGCGGTCACGCACATGGAGAGCGCGAACATCACGACGGCGAGCGCCGAGCCGTAGCCGAGATCGAGGAAGGACACGGTGTTCTGGTGGATATACATGGCAAGCGTTGCCGTTGATGTGCCCGGCCCGCCGCCTGTCATCATGAAGGGGATGTCAAACGTCTGCAGCGCCGTGATGGTGCGGAAGATCAGCGCCACGACGATGGCCGGCTTCAAAAGCGGCAGGGTGATTTCGAAAAACTGGCGAATGCGGCCTGCACCATCCACATCGGCTGCTTCATAAAGCGAACGCGGAATGGTCTGCAGGCCTGCCAGAATGATCAGCGCCATGAAGGACGAGGTCTTCCAGACGATGGTGAGACAGATGGCGGCAAAGGCGAGTTTGGGTGAATTGAACCAGATGACGCCGGGAAAACCGAAGCGCGCCAGCACATCGTTCACAACGCCATATTCCGAATGGAAGAACCAGGCAAAGATCAGGCCGGCAAAGGAGAGCGGCAGCGCCCAGGGAATGAGCAGCGACAGGCGCACCGGCCACTGCATGCCAAAGGGCAGGTTGGCGAGAAGCGCAAGCCCAAGCCCGACAAACAGCGCGCCCGGCACCGTGATCAGCGTGATCAGCACGGTATTCCAGGTGGTTTCCCAAAACACCGGATCCTCGATCATCAGCTGGTAGTTTTCCAGCCCGACGAACTCGGCGGGTAGGCCTGATGTCAGCGAGAGCGAAAAGAAGCTGGTATAGAGAAGCCGCAGAACCGGATAGACGATGATCAGCGACAAGAGGATGGCAGCCGGCGCCAGGAGCAGCACGGCAAGCGCGCGGTCGCTGAGATCGAGCATCTTCGTCCAGGCCGGTTGCCGTTTCTCTAGCTCGTCGTTGGTGGTGAAGGATGTCACCGTCGCATCTCCCGCGATTGGCTTTTTGGTCAAAGGACAGGCTCCGGGGCGGCGATGAGGCCGCCCGGTTGCGTGTCGGATGAGGGGAGGGGCGCCCTTTGGCGTCCTTCCCGAATTTCTGCTTTAGGCTTAGCGCAGGATGCGCTTCAGGCGCGCTTCGATCTGGGCGGCACCATCTTCCGGCGTCATGACACCGGCAAGAACCGCGTTGACGGTGGTGCGGATCGTTTCGCTGACCTCGTTGTAGCGCGGCGTGACCGGACGCGGCTTTGCGGTTTCAACCACCTGCAGCGCATCGGCAAACCAGGGGGCAGCCTTCAGAACGTCGGCATCCTTGTAGAGATCGGGATAGGTCGGCAGCAGCGAGCCGTTGACCGCCATGAACTTGGACGAATCCTTGCTCGAGAGGTATTCGACAAGCTTCTTGGCCTCATCCTGATGGGTGGAATACGCCGAAACGCCCCATTCCCAGCCGCCGAGGCAGGTGGCCTGCTCGCCGCCGGTGATGGCGGGAAGGCGGGCAACGCCGACCTTGCCGGCAATCGCCGATTCCTTGCCCTGCGACTGTGCCCAGGCATAGGACCAGTTGACGGCGAAGATGGCGTTGCCGGCTTGGAATTCCTTGCGGGTATCGTCCGTTGCCACTTCGGCAATGTTCTTCTTGGCCACGCCGTTATCGACGAAGCTCTTCCAGAGCTTCAGGGACTTTGTGGCCGCGTCCTTGTCGAAGGTCAGCTTGCCGTTGTTGACCAGTGACTTGCCCTGGCTCCAGTAGGGGAGGAGGAAGGTGCAGACGGCGCCTTCGATGGCCTTGCCCTGGAAGGACAGACCCTGCAGGTCGGGGTTGTTTTCAGCGCCATTGATCTTCTTGACGGCAGCGGTCAGCTCGTCCCAGGTCTTGGGCGGCTGAATGCCATGTTTCTCAAGCAGGTCCTTGCGATAGTAGAGGAACATGGAATCGGCAAAGGCCGGCAGGGCGACGACCTTGCCATCCACCGTATTGGCTTCGGCATAGGCCGGCAGATAGACCGACATGTCCTTGCCTGCAAACGGGCTCGTCCAGCCGGCTGCCGCAAACTGCGCCGGGCGGATGACGTCGAGGATCAGCACGTCGAGCGAGCTGTCCTTGGCCGACATGATGGTGTTAAGATACTGCGCCTGCGCTTCCGAGGTGTTGCCGCCGGTTTCGATCGAAACCTTCGTGCCGGGATTGGCAGCCTCGTATTTATCGAGAATCTGGCGCCAGACCTGCGGCTGATGCTGGCTTGAAATATAGACTTTCAGCTCTGTATCGGCAAAGGCTGGCTGCGCGATGGCGGCCATTCCGGCAGACAGGGCCAAAGCTGCGGTTGTTATTCTGTAGTTCATATCGTCCTCCCAAAACGGTAAGTCTGTCCGCGGGCCCGTGTTCTCCCCCGCGTTCGGAGCATGTGAAATCTGGCCTTGTCCAGTGCGGATCAGGCGGCGGATCAGGCGATCGTGCGCTCGGTCTTGGCATCAAAGAGATGAACCTTGGACGGATCAAGCCCCAGGCGCATTTCGCTGCCGACCACAGGGCGCATGTCCGGCGGCATGCGCGCCGTCAGCGTCTCGCCGCCGATCTGGAAATGCACGAGCGTATCGGACCCGAGGGGTTCCACGACCTGGACGCGCGCCGAAAGCGTCATGGCCGGGTCGGCCAGCGTGACAAAATGTTCAGGCCGGATGCCAACGATCAGCTCGCGGCCTTCCATGGCGCCGTCACGGCCGCGGTTGAGGCCCGACAGCGGCAGGCGGTCGCCATTGGCAAATCGCAACGCGTCGCCGTCGACGGTCACCTTGGCGAAATTCATTGCGGGCGAGCCGACAAAACCGCCGACAAAGACGCTTTGCGGCTGGTTATAGACCTCGTCCGGTGTGCCGACCTGCTCGATATCGCCCCCGCGCAGGATGACGATGCGGTCCGCCAGCGTCATCGCCTCGACCTGGTCATGGGTGACATAGATGATTGTCGTGCCGATCTGCTGGTGCAGGCGCTTGATTTCGGTGCGCACCTGGCCGCGCAGCTTGGCATCGAGGTTGGACAGCGGTTCATCGAACAGAAAAACCTGCGGACGGCGCACGATGGCGCGGCCCATGGCGACGCGCTGGCGCTGACCGCCAGAGAGCTGTCCGGGTTTGCGGTCGAGCAGATGCGCGATGCCGAGCATTTCGGCGGCCTCGCCGATACGGCTTTCGGCATCCTTCACGGCAACGCCGCGCACCTTCAGGCTGAAACCCATGTTTTCGCGCACGGTCTTGTGCGGATAAAGCGCGTAATCCTGGAAGACCATGGCGATGTCACGCTCGCGCGGGGCAAGCTTGTTGACGACGCGATCGCCGATCAGAACCTCGCCGCCGCTGATCGATTCCAGGCCCGCCACCATGCGCAGCGTCGTGGACTTGCCGCAGCCCGATGGGCCGACAAACACTACGAACTCGCCATCCTCGATGGTGAGGTCGATACCCTTGACGATGCGAAGCGAGCCATAGCTCTTTTCAAGCTTGCGAAGACTGACCGAAGCCATCCGTTCCTCCCGAACGCAGGACGTCGAAATCCTGCTTTATCCCATTGCGGCAAATCATAGCGCTACGATTTATAAATGCAATGCCTGTTTCGGGCTTTCTTGATGTTGTGGAAAAGGGCGACAGAAAGGGCAATTTTATTGTTAAATAACATCGTATTCTCACCAAAGACGCTAGAATTCGATTGCCGCATGGGATGCAAAGAGTTAAAAAATATCATCGCAGCGCTATGCAGGGGTGGACATGGCCGATCATCTGAAGTCTGGACTGGAGCGCCCTCAGCGACGACGCCGCAAGATGCAAAGCATCACCATGACCGATGTGGCCGAGCATGCCAAGGTCTCGCCGTCGACCGTTTCGCTCTACCTGCGACGTCCCGAAGCCGTATCGGCAAGCGCCGGCAGCGCGATCGCCCATGCCATCGACAAGCTGAATTATGTGCCCAATCTCATGGCAGGTGGTCTTGCTGCGGCAAGCTCGCGCGCGGTCAGCATTATCGTCCCTTCCGTGCGAAACGCCTTCTTTGCAGAAACCGTCTCCTCCATGCAGACGGCGCTTCGGCGGGAGCGGCTGCAGGTTATCCTCGGCCATACCGAATATGACGAGCGGGAAGAGGAGGATCTGGTGCGCACCGCCTTATCCTGGTCGCCGGCAGCCATCGTGCTGACGGGCCTTGCCCATAGCGATGCAACCCGGCGCATGCTGTCGCATTCGCCCGTGCCGGTTATCGAGATCTGGGAACTGGGCGGGCCACAGATCGAAACCGCCATCGGATTTCATCACGCCGAGGTCGGGGCGGCATCCGCCCGCCACCTGATCCAGCAGGGACGTCAGAATCTGCTTTATCTCGGCGCGCGCATGCATGAGGACCAGCGCGCCCGGCAGCGCTGCGACGGATTTCTGGCCGCAGCCGGGGAGGCGGGCGTTTCAGTCGACGTGATGCAGCATCCGGCGCCGGCTTCGGCAGATGTGGGCGCCATGCTGCTGTCTGAAGCGATGCAGACGAGGCCCCTGACCGACGGCGTTGCCTGCTCGAACGACCATATTGCGCTCGGCGCCTTGTTTGAATGCGAGCGGCTGGGCATTGCCGTGCCGGACCGGCTGGCGGTGATGGGCTTCGGCGATCTGAGCTTCAGCGGTGCCTGCAATCCCTCGCTCACCACCATTCGCCCGTCGGGAGACCTGATCGGCAAGGAAGCGGCACGCCTCATCATCGACCATATGGCCGGCCGCGAGCCGCCGGCCCAGAGCGTGATCGACACGCGTTTTACGCTTCTGCACCGACGCAGCAGCTGAGGGCGGTTCAGCCCTCCGCGTTGATCGCAACGAGGATGACGCCGGCCCATCCCTCGACCGATATCGGCGGATCGCCGTCCTCGAGAAGAAGGCAGTCCCAGGTCTGCAATGTTGTGGCACCGCCTGACCATTCCAGCGCCATCTTTCCCTCGGTGCAGAAGAGCGCGCGGAGCGAAGGGGATGACGGCAGATCGAGTGGCAGAGACAGACGATGCACACTATGGCGCAGGCGTCCCCGCCGGGTCATGACGTTAAGATCGATCACCGTGCCATCGACCAGAACGGCCGAGGTCGCAACGTCTGCACGAAATGCCAGCGGGTCGGATTTGCGCGTCAGCGTCATCTCCGGCTGATCGTCCACCGCAAGGATGATGCCGGCGCCCGACAGGATCGTCAGGGTGCGATCAACACCTTCGAACATGGAGAACGGCCCATCGCAGGCAACCGTCGCCATGCTGATGCGCCAGTTAAAGGCGCTGAGCGGCGCGTCCGGCGGAAAGACGGCGATTTCCGCCGTCTCGCCGCCGCCGTTTTTCCACGGCATGCGCCTGTAGTTTTCGGCTCGGAGGATCTGCATCCTCAATTGCCCAGAATGCCGGGCAGGCGAAGACCTTTTTCCTTGGCGCAATCGAGTGCCACGTCATAACCCGCATCGGCGTGGCGCATGACGCCGGTTGCCGGATCGTTCCAGAGCACGCGCTCCAGCCGGCGTGCGGCATCATCCGTGCCATCGGCGCAGATGACCATGCCGGAATGCTGCGAAAAGCCCATGCCGACGCCGCCACCATGATGCAGAGACACCCAGGTGGCGCCCGAGGCGCAATTTAAAAGCGCGTTGAGCAGCGGCCAGTCCGATACGGCATCCGAGCCGTCCTTCATGGCTTCCGTCTCGCGGTTGGGCGAGGCGACCGAGCCTGAATCCAGATGATCGCGGCCGATCACCACAGGCGCTTTCAGCTCGCCGCTGCGCACCATCTCGTTGAAGGCAAGGCCAAGCTTGTGCCGGTCTCCGAGCCCCACCCAGCAGATGCGGGCGGGAAGGCCCTGAAAGGCGATGCGTTCGCGCGCCATGTCCAGCCAGTTGTGCAGATGCGTGTTGTCAGGCAGCAGTTCCTTCACCTTGGCATCGGTCTTGTAGATATCTTCGGGATCACCGGAGAGGGCTGCCCAGCGGAAGGGGCCGATGCCGCGGCAAAACAGCGGGCGGATATAGGCGGGAACAAAGCCCGGAAAGGCGAAGGCGTTTTCGAGACCCTCTTCTTTCGCCACCTGGCGGATATTGTTGCCATAATCGAGCGTTGGAACGCCCATGTTCCAGAAATCGACCATGGCCTGAACATGCACCTTCATCGAGGCGCGGGCAGCAACTTCCACGGCTTTTGGATCGCTTTCCTGTTTCGCGCGCCATTCGGCGACGGTCCAGCCGGAGGGCAGGTAGCCATGGATCGGGTCATGGGCAGAGGTCTGGTCGGTGACGATATCGGGCTTGACGCCACGCTTCACCAGTTCCGGAAAGATGTCTGCGGCATTGCCGATGAGGCCGACGGATTTTGCTTCGCCCGCCTTCGTCCACTGGTCGATCAGCGCAAGGGCCTCATCCAGCGTATGGGCTTTTGCATCGACATAACGCGTGCGCAGACGAAAATCGACGCGGGTCTCATCACATTCGACGGCAAGGCAGCATGCGCCGGCCATGACGGCGGCAAGCGGCTGGGCGCCGCCCATGCCGCCAAGCCCGCCGGTCAGGATCCATTTGCCCTTCAGGCTTCCGCCGTAATGCTGGCGACCGGCTTCGACAAAGGTTTCGTAGGTGCCCTGCACGATGCCCTGCGTGCCGATATAGATCCAGGAGCCGGCGGTCATCTGGCCGTACATGGCCAGGCCCTTCTTATCGAGTTCGTTGAAATGATCCCAGGTCGCCCAATGCGGCACGAGGTTGGAATTGGCGATCAGCACGCGCGGCGCATCCTTGTGGGTGCGAAACACGCCGACCGGCTTTCCCGATTGCACGATGAGGGTTTCTTCCTCGGTCAGCGTCTTCAGCGTTTCGACGATTCTGTCGAAATCATCCCAGGTGCGCGCGGCGCGACCGATGCCGCCATAAACGACGAGATCATGCGGGCGCTCTGCCACGTCAGGATCGAGATTGTTCATCAGCATCCGGAGCGGCGCTTCCGTCATCCAGCTTTTGGCGGAAAGCTCCGTGCCGGTTGCGGCGCGCACATCGCGCATATTGTGGCGTGGATTGGTCATGGTCATTCCCCCTTGTTCTTGAATGCAAATGCAATGGTCTCGATGCGTTCCAGAATGGCTTTCAGGTGCACCCTGAGCGTTTTGGCCTTCGCCTCGTCATAGGCAAAGGGTGGCGCTTCCGTCGTCAGATGACTGATCTGGGCCAACTCCATCTGGATGGCATGCACGCCCTGTTCCGGCCGGCCGTAATGGCGGGTTGTCCAGCCGCCCTTGAAGCGACCGTTGAGGATGCTTGTATAACCGTCAGCCTTCGCCGCAATCTCGGCGACAGCAGCTTCAATGGCAGGATCGCAGGTGCGCCCCATGTCCGTGCCAATGTTGAAATCCGGCAGCCGCCCTTCAAACAGATAGGGAATTGTTGAGCGGATCGAGTGGCAATCATAGAGCACCGCCACGCCATGCAGGGCCTTCACTCGCTCGATTTCGGCGGTAAGGGCTGCGTGATAGGGGGCGTGGAACTGAGCGAGGCGATGGGCGATATCCGCCTCTTTCGGCTCCTGCCCTTCGTGCCAGATCGGCAGGCCATCGAAATCCGTCTCCGGGATCAGGCCGGTCGTGTTCTGGCCGGGATAAAGACTTGTTCCCGAGGGATCGCGATTGGCATCGATCACGTAGCGGTGGAAGGTGGCGCGCACGGTGGTCGCTTCGGGCAAAAGCCCGGCATAGAGGTCGTGGATATGCCAGTCCGTATCGGCCAGCAGTTTGCCGTTGTCGTTCAGCCTGTCGTGGATCTCGGGCGCAACCTCTGTTCCCGTATGCGGGAAGGCGAGGATGACGGGGGAGGTGCCCCGGGTGATGTGAAAGGTGGCGGTCATCAGAAATCTTCCCCAATTGGTTGAGAAGCGATCAAGGTTGGTGCGAAAAACCCCCTCACCCCGCCTCCGCTTTGCTCGGCGGCCCTCTCCCCGAGGGAGAGGGGATCACTTGACGTTGCGGCTTTCTCCCTTCTCCCCCGCGGGGAGAAGGTGCCGGCAGGCGGATGAGGGGGTAAGCCAAGGCATCCACGCCAGAGGGGAGTGCGACCACGACCATCATCACCTCAACCCTCCAGCCCCGGCAGCAGCCCATCGGACACGCTTGCCACCAGAACACCATCCGCCACCAGCGTTGCAGCGGCGGCAAGATCCGGAGCCATGAAGCGATCCTCTTCCAGCGTCGGCACCACGGCGCGAAGCGCTGCGACGGCCTTCAAAAGCTCGGGACTGGTCGTCAGCGGTGCGCGGAACTCCACCCCTTGCGCGGCCGTCAGCGCTTCGATGCCGATGATGGCAAAGAGGTTTTCCGTCATCTGCAACAGGCGGCGTGCGCCGTGGCAGGCCATGGAGACGTGGTCTTCCTGATTGGCCGATGTCGGCGTCGAATCCACCGAGGCCGGATGCGACATCTGCTTGTTTTCGCTCATCAAGGCGGCGGAGGTAACCTCGGCGATCATCAGGCCGGAATTCAGCCCCGGCTTTTTGGCGAGGAAGGCCGGCAGGCCATAGGAGAGGGCGGGATCGACCAGCAGGGCGACGCGGCGCTGGGCGATTGCGCCGATTTCGCACACGGCAATGGCGATCTGGTCTGCCGCAAAGGCCACCGGTTCGGCATGGAAATTGCCGCCGGAGACAACGCTCAGGTCGGAGAGGACCAGCGGATTGTCAGTGACCGCATTGGCTTCGATTTCAAGCGTCCGGCCGGCCATGCGCAACAGGTCGAGGCAGGCACCATCCACCTGCGGCTGGCAGCGAATGCAATAGGGATCCTGCACGCGCTCATCGCCTTCCAGGTGGCTCTGGCGAATGACGGATCCTTCGAGCAGCGCGCGCAGCGAAGCGGCGGTATCGATCTGGCCCTTGTGGCCGCGTAGCGTATGGATATCGGCGGTGAAGGGGGCCGATGAGCCCATGGCCGCATCGGTGGAGAGTGCGCCGGTAATGAGTGCTGCCTGGGCGGCCCGATGGGCGCGAAACAGGCCGGCCAGCGCCAGCGCCGTCGAGGCCTGCGTGCCGTTGATCAGCGCCAGCCCCTCCTTGGCCGCGAGAACGACCGGCGTCAGTCCGGCGCGACGCAGCGCTTCGGCGCCGGAAAGACGTTCGCCTTCAAAAAAGGCTTCCGCCTCGCCCATCATCACGGCGGCCATATGGGCAAGCGGCGCCAGATCGCCCGACGCGCCGACAGACCCCTTTTCCGGAATGAGCGGTGTAACGCCCTTTTCCAGCATGCCCTCGATCAGCCGCACCAGATCCAGCCGCACGCCGGATGCGCCGCGCCCGAGCGAGACGAGTTTCAGCGCCATGATGAGGCGCGTGATGTTTTCAGCCATCGGCTGGCCCACGCCACAGCAATGGGAGAGGATGAGGTTGCGCTGAAGCGTTGCGGTGTCGGCGCTGTCGATCTTGATCGAGGCAAGTTTTCCAAAGCCGGTATTGATGCCATAGACCGGTGCGTTTCCGGCAGCGATCTCGGCAATGCGGGCCGCCGCGCGTTCGATGCCGGCATCGAAACTGCGGTCCAGCTGTGCTGCCGCACCCGTCCAGTAGATGCGCGAGAGATCGGCAAGCGTCACGCTGCCCGGCTTCAGAGTGATGGTCATGCGGATGCTCCTCGATGAATGGTCTGGCCTTTCCACACGCGCTGATGAAGCGGGTTGAAGCCCATGCGATAGACAAGTTCGGCCGGCCGTTCGATGTCCCAGAGGGCGAAATCGGCGGATTTTCCGGCCTCCAGCGTGCCGGTTTGCGCCTGCAGTCCGAGCGCTCTGGCTGCCTCGCGCGTCACGCCGGCAAGGCATTCCTCGACGGTCAGCCCAAACAGCGTCGCACCCATATTCATGGTCATCAGAAGCGAGGTGAGGGGGGAGGTGCCGGGGTTGCTGTCAGTGGCAAGCGCGATATGCGCGCCGGCTTTCCGGAGCGCGGCAATCGGCGGCAACTGTTTTTCCCGGAGCGTATAAAAGGCGCCGGGCAAAAGGACGGCAACCGTTCCCGCATCGGCCAGCACCTGCGCGTCCTCTACCGACAGAAATTCCAGATGATCGGCAGAGAGCGCGCCATAACGTGCCGCAAGACGTGCGCCACCCAGATCAGACAGCTGTTCGGCATGCAGTTTGACGGGCAGGCCAAGCGCCTTTGCACGATCAAAAACGCGAGCGATTTCCTCCGGCGAGAAGGCAATTCCCTCGCAAAAACCATCGACTGCATCCACGAGGCCTTCCGCGTGGGCAGCTTCAAGCCCCGGCAGCGCGATGTCGGTGAGATAGTCGCCGTTGCGGCCCTTGTAGGCGGGGGGCGTGGCATGGGCGGCAAGCCAGCTGGTGACGATGCGCACCGGGCGGATTTCGCCGAGCTTTCGCGCTGCCCGCAGCATGTTCATCTCACCCTCTATGGTGAGCGCATAACCGCTCTTGATCTCCACAGTGGAGACGCCTTCCGCCAGAAGCGTATCGAGGCGGGGCAGGGCCTGTGCCACGAGTTCATCGACGCCGAGCGCATTGGTGGCCGACACGGAAGAGACGATGCCACCGCCGGCGCGGGCAATTTCCTCGTATGTCGCGCCATTGAGACGCATCTCGAACTCCATGGCACGATTGCCGCCATAAACGAGATGCGTGTGGCAATCGATAAACGAAGGCAGCATGAGGCGCCCGCCGCAATCGATGATCTCGGCATTTTCGGCAAGTTCTACGGGCATCGTGTCCGCGGGGCCGACGAACCGGATGCGCGCGCCCTCCGCCACCAGCGCGCCGTTTTCGATGATGCCAGGCGCTGCCTCCTCGGCAAGTGTGGCGATCCGTACGTTCTGCCACAGCGTGCGGCCAGTTCCCGAAGTGTCTTGTGAAAAATCGCGTCCTGCCATCGCTCTTTCGCCTTCCCTTTGCGGTAACATGTATATACATTATAACGCTGAGGCAAGCGGAAATTCCGCAACCAGAGTGGTTCGCAGAAGGGAAGGAACGGCGACATGCAGGTCATCCATGCTAAAAGCGCATTGTTGCCAGAGGGCTGGCGAAGCGATGTACGATTGACAATCGAAGACGGGTGTTTTGTTAGCGTGGAAGACGGCGTGGCAGCGGACGTTGGCAACAGCTGTTGCGCAGTCATTGTGCCGGCCATGCCCAACCTGCATTCCCATGCGTTCCAGCGTGCCATGGCGGGGCTTGCCGAGCGACGCGGGCCGGGGACGGACAGTTTCTGGAGTTGGCGCACGCTGATGTATCGTTTTGCGCTGTCGATGACGCCGGAGCAGGTGGAGGCGGTGGCCGCACAGCTCTACATGGAAATGCTGGAGGCCGGTTTCGGCCGTGTCGGCGAATTCCATTATCTCCATCATGACAAGGATGGCGGCTTTTACGCCAATATCGCCGAAATGGCCGAGCGGATCGCGGCAGCCTCCGTCGAAACCGGCATTAACCTGACGCTGCTTCCGGTGTTTTACGCCCATTCCGGATTTGGCGGTGCCGCACCAAACGAAGGCCAGCGTCGCTTCATCCATTCCCCGGAGGCTTTTGCGCGCCAGATGGAGGCCTGCCGGAGCCTTGTCGCAACCCTTGCAGGCGCAAAACTTGGCATTGCCCCGCACAGCCTTCGCGCCGTAACGCCCTCCGAATTGCAGGCGATCCTGCCGCTGGCAGAGGGTGGCCCGGTGCATATCCATGTGGCCGAACAGCTGAAGGAAGTGGAAGACAGCCTTGCCCATACCGGCCAGCGCCCGGTGGAATGGCTGCTCGCCAACACGCCCGTCGACCATCGCTGGTGCCTGATCCACGCGACGCACATGACGGCTGCGGAAACATCGGGCGTCGCCCGCTCGGGTGCGGTCGCCGGCCTTTGCCCGATCACCGAGGCCAATCTCGGCGATGGCATTTTTGATGGCGCACCGTTTTTGGCGCAGCGTGGCCGGTTCGGCATCGGCTCGGATTCCAACATCCTGATCTCGGTTGCGCAGGAGCTGCGGCAGCTGGAATATTCGCAGCGCTTAGCGCTTAAGGCCCGCAACGTCGTGGCCGATGTCGAAGGCTCGACCGGCCGTCGCCTGTTCGACGAAGCCCTTGCCGGCGGTGCTGGCGCAACCGGTGCCTCTGCCGGACTTGCCACAGGCTTCAGCGCCGATCTTGTTGCGCTTGACGTCGCAGCCGTGCCGTATCTTCAGGGTGACCAGATCCTCGACCACTGGATCTTTGCCGGCAATGTCGGCATCGACAGTGTGTGGGTGAGGGGGCAAAAACAGGTGGAAAACGGTCGCCACCGGCTGCGCGACACGATAAGCCGGCGCTTTCGAGAGACCATGCAGGAATTGCTGTCATCATGAGCACGGAAAAAGAGGGCACGCTGCACAGCCGTATCCTCGGCGATATCGAGGGAAAAATCCTCTCCGGCGCCTGGGCACCCGGTCATCGCCTGCCGTTCGAGGTGGATCTCGCCGTGCAATACGGCTGTTCCCGCATGACGGCCAACAAGGTTTTGACGCAGCTGGCGCGGGCAGGCCTTATCGAGCGGCGCAAGAAATCCGGCAGTTTCGTGGCCCAGCCGATGGCGCAGGCGGCGGTCCTTGAAATCCACGATATCGAGGCAGAAGTGCGCTCGCTGAACCTGCCTTATGCCTTCGAGCTTCAGAAACGCCGAAAGCGAAAGGCAAGTGCTGCCGACCGGCTTCATCTCGAACTCGGCGAAGGTGCGGCCGTCCTCGATCTCACCTGCCTGCACAAAGCCGGCAACCGGCCGTTCTGCCTTGAGCAGCGCATGATCAACCTGGAAACCGTTGCGGAAGCCGCAACGGAGGATTTTTCAAACGCTGCCCCCGGCGCATGGCTGATCAGCCGCGTGCCCTGGAACGCGGCGGAACACCGCATCCAGGCCATTTCGGCATCCACCGAGATTGCGGCCGCGCTCGACATTGCCCGCCACGCGGCGTGCCTTGTCATCGAGCGCCGAACCTGGGGTGCCAGCGGCCCCGTCACCTTCGTGCGCCTGACCTATCCCGGTGACCGCCACGCGCTGATCGCCCGGTTTCAGCCGGGCGAAAGCTAAAAACGATCAGGCCACCCAGAAGATCAGGCCAGAGAGGGCAAAGCCGATCAGGCCGACCAGCGTCTGCATGACGGACCAGGTCTTGAAGGTTGTCTTCACGTCCATGTTGAAGAAACGACCGACCAGCCAGAAGCCGGAATCGTTGACATGCGACAGCATGACCGAGCCCGAGGCGAGCGCGATCACCACGGCCGAAAGCTGTAGCCCCTGATAACCTGCCGCCTGCACGGCGGGCTGGATGAGGCCAGCCGCGGTAATCAGAGCGACGGTCGCAGACCCTTGCGCGACACGAAGTGCGGTGGCGACGAGAAAGCCGGCAACAAGAACCGGCAGACCGATATCGGAGAGACCATCCGACAGCGCCTTGCCGATGCCGGATGCGCGCAGCACGCCGCCGAACATGCCGCCGGCGCCAGTGATCAGGATGATTGAGCAGACCGGGCCAAGGGCTGAATCCAGAATACGTTCCACCTTGACGGCGCTTCTGCCGCGCATCGGCCCCAGCACATAACCGGCAACAAGCACGGAGATGAGAAGTGCGACCGGCGTGGCGCCGATTGTCCGGCCCAGCTGGAACCAGGCGGCATCCTTGCTGACCCAGCCCTGGACGCGGGCAAAATCAAGACCCGTATTGATGAAGATGAGGAGGAGGGGCAGGAGGAGAAGCGCTACGACGAGGCCCGGGCTCGGCGGGTTCGTATCCTTCTCACCGGATGTCTCCGTCGAAAAGCTGTCCGGAATGGGAAGCACGATCCGCTTGCCGATCCAATTGCCGAAAAGCTGGCCGGCAACGATCCAGGTGGGGATTGCAACGGCAAGACCGGCAAGGATCAGCAGGCCCGCATCGGCACCCAGAAGCTCGGAGGCAGCCACCGGCCCCGGATGCGGCGGCACGAAAACGTGCATGACCGAAAAAGCCGTGGCGACCGGAATGCCGTAACGCAACAGGCCGCCGCCCAACCGCCGTCCCACGGTGAAGACGACGGGCAGCATGACCACGAGGCCCGCATCGAAGAAGATCGGGAAACCGAAGAAGAGCGAGGCGATGCCAAGCGCCATCGGCGCCCGTTTTTCGCCAAACCGTGCGACAAGAGCGTCCGCTAGCGCCTGGGCGCCGCCCGAAATTTCCAGCATGCGGCCAAGCATGGCGCCGAGACCGACGAGAAGCGCCACGCCCCCCAATGTCGAGCCGAAGGCGGAGGTGAGCGTCGTCAGGATATTGGCGGCTGGAATACCGGCGATAACCGCCGTCAGCAGGCTCACGAGAATGAGCGCCACAAACGCGTGGATGCGAAACTGGATGATCAGCAAAAGCAGTAGGGCCACAGCCCCGACCGCGATGGAAATGAGCGCGCCTGCGCCCAATGTCTGTTCAAATTCTGGCACTTTGCCACTCCCTGTCCGCGCATTGGCTCCGGTGGAGCCAGTCGCACGTTGATTTTATTGGATTATGTGTAAATTGAGTGCGAGCCCGGCGAGCGCCCGCTCGACGACGGTCTCGGGTGGTGCATCGACGGTAATCTTCACGCCGGTCTCATCGGGCTGGAGAACCTCGAGCGTCGCAAACTGCGAATCGAGAAGCGAGGCCGGCATGAAATGGCCTTTTCGCTTCGCCATTCGTTCGGCGACCAGTTCCTTGTTGGCCACGAGTTCAATGAAGCGCACATCCGCTTCGGCGCTGGCCAGGATGTCGCGATAGCTGCGCTTCAAGGCCGAACAGGTGATCACCACGTTGCGGCCGGCCTTGGCGTGATCGGTGATCCAGTCCCGGATCTTTTCGAGCCACGGCTGGCGATCGGCATCATCAAGGGGAATGCCCGCCGACATCTTTTCGATGTTTGCGGCGGGATGGAACGTGTCACCCTCGGCAAATTCCCATTGCAGCCTGCCCGACAGAAGCTCCGCCGTCGTCGTCTTGCCGGTGCTTGAAGGCCCCATCACGATCAGGGCGATGGGAATGGTCTTGGAGGTCTGGCTCATCTGGAGATCCCATATGCTGTGCCGCCCCCCGACGGAAAGAAATATGACAACGGCACATATCAGGCCGTCGAGCACCGATAAAGCAATTTCTGGACGTGGGCGGTCCTAACGCTCGCGCCTACCCGGCGCATGCTGAAAGATACTGCCCGCCACACGCCGGCGGGCAGATGCTGGGGAAGGGCGATCAGGCACGGGATGGGGTGTGACCAGCCGCTTCAGCGTTTGCGACCTCATGCCAGATCTCAGCGTCAATCTTGCCTGCCAGTTCCGGATACATGTGCGGATCAAACACCGGCATTTTCGTGCGCTTCTGCTCGAAGTAATCCCGTGTCAGTTTGATGACCAGCGGCGACATCAGGCAGATCGCGACGAGATTGATCGTGGCCATCAAGCCCATCGAGGCATCTGCGGCGTCAAACACGGTGGTTGCGCTCTCGTAGGATCCCCAAAGCACCATCAGCAGCAGACCGATACGGGCAACCATCAGGCCGAGCTTGTTGTCGAGCCCCAGATAGACGAGCGCGTTTTCGGCATAGGAATAATTGCCGAGCACGGAGGTCCAGGCAAAAAAGAAGATGGCGATCGCGATGAAAGTGTTCCCCGCGCTGCCGATATGGGCTGTGAGAGCCGCCTGCGTCAGCGGCGTGCCCGTCAGTTCGCCACCGGGCACCAGCGTTCCCGACAGGATGATCATGAGGCCGGTTGCCGTGCAGATCAGCAGCGTATCGATGAACACGCCGAGCGCCTGGACCATTCCCTGCGAGGACGGGTGGTGCGGATTGGGGGTGGCGGCGGCTGCGATGTTGGGTGCCGAGCCCATACCCGCTTCGTTCGAAAACAGGCCACGCTTGACACCGTTCAGCATGGCGCCCGCAATGCCGCCGGCGGCCTGTTCGAACCCGAAGGCGCTCTTGATGATGAGTGTGAAGGCTGCGGGAACCTCGCCAATGTTGAGGATCAGGATGAACAAGGCAAGACCGAGATAGGCCACGGCCATGAAGGGCACGATATATTCTGCGCAGCGGGCGATCTGCTTGATGCCGCCGAAAATCACGACGGCGGATATGGCAGCGATGACGCCGCCAACGGCAAGCTTGGGAACGCCGAAGGCTCCGTTGACTGCCTCGGCAATGGAATTGGCCTGGACCGCGTTAAACACGAAACCGAAAACGAGGAGCAGGCAGAGGGCGAAAATCACCGCGGCCCAGGGCGCTTTCAGACCGCGAGCGATATAAAATGCCGGTCCCCCGCGGTATTCGCCGTTCTGGCCGCGGACCTTGAACAATTGCGCCAGCGTACTTTCGGCATAGGCTGTCGCCATGCCAAGTGCTGCCACCACCCACATCCAGAACAATGCGCCGGGGCCGCCGAGCGTCATCGCAACCGCAACGCCTGCCAGATTACCGGTGCCGACGCGCGAGGCAAGGCTGGTGCAAAGCGCCTGAAACGGCGTGATACCCGCTGTATCCGTCTCCGGCGCGCGCAGGACGACGCGGATGAATTCCGGGAACTGGCGGAATTGCAGGAAGCCCAGCCGGATCGTGAAATAAAGGCCCACCGCCAGCAATCCGTAAATGAGGACATAACCCCAAAAGAACGCGTTGAGATATCCGATGATTGCCGTCATGCCACTCTCTCCTGCTAGGCTCAACTGCCTGTTCCCAGGCGCCCGGATCCACTCGCTGGCCGGTGGCGGTTTTCACTGCGCTGCCCGGCAGAGCAACGATGCGCCATCCGCAGGCCTGACTGACGGGTCTGCTGATACCGGAAGCTCCGTAAATCCGCTTTAATCGGTGCGATGAGATTGGGCAATTGCGGGCGCTGTCGAAAATTGATCCCGGGGGCGTCGTGCCGCGGAGACGAACTACCGCCGGATATGCGCGAGCTTTTGACAAATGTTCCATAATTATGCTTACGCCGCAACCATACATTACACGACCAGATGGGCGGGTGTGTTCAAGGATGAAGTGCGAAATGCCATAGATAACAGCGGGTTATTCCTAGCAAGAAAGATGCCAGGCTTTTCGGATTATCATTCTGAACATTGCCGATGGCGAAGGTGAGCATGGGATAGTGAGCCGCCTCGCCTGCCGCCACCATCCTCATGCCGTTTTCGAATGAGGCATCGCCGAAATCGGCGTTCAGCAGGCCGGCCTCGAGAGCTTCCTCAAGGTGTTCGAAGCCGTAGCAAAGCTGCAGGCGTCGTTGCCTATGAAACCTGGGCCCATGGACATGGCCGCCCTGTTTTCAGGGCGGCCACTGGATCTGCGCTCTGCCTTCCACACCGTCTATGCGGCGAGAAACGGGTGGCCCGCCTTCGATAGTGCGCTATTGCGTGAGGTTGGGATCGTTCAGCCGTAGAATTCCGGTGCCTTCGTGAAGGTTGCCCAGGCGTCCGGGTCGTGGCCTGTCACAACCGTGGCACCCGTCTTTTCCGCGAAAGTCCGCAGTTTCTGCACGGAACGCACCGTGTCGACCGTCGAGGCCAGAAAACCCGGAAGCGCCTTCTCTTCCCAGTGATCCAGCGTATAGGCGGCATCGATCGTCAGAAGCATCGGCTTGCTGTTGGGCAGGCGCACGAGGAAAGACTGGTGTCCCGGGGCATGGCCGGGGGTGAAGATCGTCGTCAGCGTGCCATCGCCATAGACGTCGTAATAGTCGTCCTCAGTGCCGTTCAGGAACTGCCACTTCAAACCGGGCTTGTCGAAGTCCTTGCGGATATAGCCGCCGCCGGCAAACCAGTCGGGCGTGAAGGCATATTCATATTCCGCGCGCTGCACGAGATGGGTGGCATTCGGAAAACGCCCGATGGCGCCGGTATGATCGAGGTGAAGATGCGACTGGACCACATATTTGACGTCTGCCGGATCGATGCCGACCGACTTGATCTGGTCGACGCAGCCCATGTGCTTGTCGAGTACCGGCCAATAGACATCGCATATGCCGCCCCAGTGGCCGCGCGGGTCGGTGGCAACCTCGATGGCATTGCCGCCATCGATCACGGTATGGCCCTTGGGATGCGTAATCAGGAAGAAAGGAACAGGGATTTCGTAATCCGCCCCGTTGCCCTGGTTCATCTTGATGTTGTGCACCTTGCATTTCAGCGTGCCGGACTGAAACATGTAAAGACGGATATCGGTCATGAGGTTTCCTCCCTTGGTATGGTCTGTCGTGTTGTAAAGGCTGATCAAAAAGCTTCGCGGTAGAGGGCGAGCGCGTCTTCTTCACGCACGTCGACCGGGTTGTTCACCAGAAGACGGCTCTGTTTCATGGCGTCGGTTGCGAGCATGGCGAGCATGTTATCGCTAACACCGACATCGCGCAGCCGCCGCGGCGCGCCGCTTTCATCCATCAGTTTTTCCATGTGGGCGACAAAAGCATCCGAGCGCTGGAGGGTGTCGCCGGTTCCTTGAACGCCGAGGACATCGGCCAACTCCGCATAGAGGGGTGCTGCCGCCTTCGCATTGAAGCGCAGAACAGGGCCCAGCATGAGCGCGTTGGAAAGGCCGTGCGGCACATGATAGTGGCCCCCCAGCGGATAAGCGAGCGCGTGGACGGCCGCGACCGGAGAATTGGCAAAAGCCTGTCCAGCGAGCATGGCACCCAGCAGCATGCCTTCGCGCGCATCGCGGTTGGTGCCGTCCGTGCAGGCTGCGATCAGATGGGTTCCGAGCAGGCGCAGGGCCTCGCGCGCCAGTGCATCCGAAAGCGGGTTCTTCTTGTGCTTGCTGGTATAGGCCTCGATGGCATGAACCATCGCATCAATGCCGGTTGCCGCCGTGTGGACCTGCGGCAGACCGACGGTCAGTTCGGCATCCAGCAGAACGAAATCCGCATAAAGCTGCGGTGAGACCACGCCCATCTTGGTGGTTTCGCCGGTGGTGATGATGGAGATGTTGGTGACTTCCGAACCGGTGCCCGCCGTGGTGGGAACCAGCACCAGCGGCAGGCGCGCGCCCTTGACGTTGCCGATGCCGTACATGTCCGACAGCGGCTGGTCGGAGGCAACGAGAACAGCGACCAGCTTTGCAATATCAAGCGACGAGCCGCCGCCGAGGCCGATGACCATTTCAATGCCGGCGGTACGCGCCGATTTTACGCATTCGGCGACGATGTGCTCCGGCGGATCGGCAACGACCTTGTCGAAAATCTCGACATGAAAGCCGCCATCCGTCAATGCCGTGACGATGGGCGCGATGACCCCGGCCTTGATCAGGCCGGCGTCGGTAATGAGCATGGCCTTGCGCTGAGGAAACCGGCTGCCCAGGATCTCGCCCAGGCGCTGCGCCCCTCCCCATGCAACCTGCATGGATGGCACGGTGCGGAATTCGAATGCGTTCATGGTGAAGCTGAACCTCCCTATCATTCAGATCTGATTGTAAAAATTCTCAGCTGATGGCCGAGCAGAGATATTTGATCTCGAGATAATCCTCGATCCCGTAATGCGAACCCTCGCGGCCCAGGCCCGATTGTTTGACGCCGCCGAACGGGGCCACTTCGTTGGAAATCAGGCCGGTGTTGTGGCCGACCATTCCGTATTCCAGGGCTTCTGCAACGCGCCATGTGCGCTTGACATTGTCGGTGTAGAAATAGGCGGCGAGACCGAATTCCGTATCATTGGCCATGGCAATCACCTCTTCTTCCGTCTCGAAACGAAAGAGCGGCGCGACAGGCCCGAATGTTTCCTCCCGCGCGATGACCATGTTCTGCGTTGCGCCGATGAGCACGGTCGGCTCGAAATAGGTGCCGCCCAGCGCATGCCGCTTGCCGCCGATCCCGATCCGCGCTCCCTTTGCAACGGCGTCGGTCACATGCTGCTCAACTTTGAGAACCGCATCCTCATCGATCAGAGGCCCGATCAGCACGCCGGTTTCGGTGCCTGCTCCCACGCTGAGAGCCTTCACTTTGGCGACAAGCTTTTCAGCAAAGGCATCATAAATGCCTGCCTGCACATAGAGACGGTTGGAGCAGACGCAGGTCTGACCCGCGTTGCGATATTTGGAGGCAATCGCGCCCTCGACGGCGGCATCAAGATCGGCATCGTCAAACACGATGAACGGGGCATTGCCGCCCAGTTCCAGCGACAATTTCTTGATGGTCGGGGCAGACTGCGCCATCAGGATGCGGCCCACTTCCGTCGAACCGGTGAAGGAGAGTTTTCGCACGGTGTCGCTTGCGGTCAACACCGCGCCGATCTCGCGCGCATCGCCGGTTACGACCTGAAAGACGCCGGCGGGAATGCCGGCTTGTTCTGCGAGGACACCAAGCGCCAGCGCCGTCAGCGGCGTTTGTTCTGCGGGTTTGACGATCATCGTGCAGCCTGCGGCAAGCGCTGGTGCGGCCTTGCGGGTAATCATCGCGGCCGGGAAGTTCCAGGGCGTAATGGCAGCGCAAACACCGATCGGCTGCTTCAGCACGATGATGCGCTTGTCGGTGGTCGGCGCGGGGATTGTGTCGCCGTAGATGCGCTTGCCTTCCTCGGCAAACCATTCGACGAAGGAGGCGGCATACAGTGCCTCACCCTTTGCTTCCGCCAGAGGTTTCCCCTGCTCGGCCGTCATCAGCGCGGCAAGATCATCCGCATTGGCAACGATCAGGTCGAACCAGCGCCGCAGGATCGTGGCCCGCTCCTTGGCCGAACGCCGGCTCCAGCTCTCGAACGCCTTGGCAGCGGCGGTGATCGCCAAGGAGACCTGTTCTTTGGAAAGCTGCGGTACGGACGCAATCGTCTCGCCCGTGGCGGGATTTTGGACAGGAATGACAGCGTCTGATGAGCCGCTGATCCACTGACCATCAACGAGGCAGTGACTGCGCAACAACGCCGGATTGCTCAATTTCATCATTTTCCCCTCCCGAAAGTTCTACTAATTGAACTTGAATCGATATATTGAACTATGATAGGATCAGTTGCGCACTGTCAAGGAGGGCATGATGACGCAGAACCTGGAATCGCGAGCAGACACTGTGCCCGCGCTTAGAAGAGCGGTGCAGATCCTTGATCTGGTGGCGGCGTCTTCCCACAACCTCACGCCAGCGGAGATCACGCGCATGATCTCGCTGCCCAAAAGCACCGCTCACGGTCTGCTGTCGGTGATGAGCGAACTGGGCCTGCTGATGAAATCGCAAGACGGTACGATGCGTATCGGGCCACACCCGATGCGGTGGGCTGGCAGCTTTCTGTCACAGCTCGACATCGTCTCCGCATTTCAGGACTGTCTTGCAGAACGCCCCGCATTAAATCCGTATACGGTGACGCTGACCATGCGAGAGGGCGGAGAAGTCGTCTACATCGGGTGCCGTCATTCCGCACAACCGGTTGGCCACACCTTTCGCATCGGCATGCGGCTTCCCGCCCCGTTCACGGCAACCGGGAAGATGCTGTTGTCAGATCTTTCAGACGGTGAATTGCAAGACGTGCTCGATCCGTTTCCGCAACCGCTGACCAAGCGAAGCGTTTCCAGCCTGTTGCAGTTGCGCGAAGAGTTGGCGATGACCCGCCAGCGCGGCTACTCCATCGACGATGGCCAGATCCGGGACGGTATGATCTGTATCGGCGCTGCTATCCGCGACCATGCCGGAAAGGCGTTTTCAGGTATCGCGATCAGCCTCATTCGCAGCGAAGCCAGTGACGAAACAATCCAGAGACTTGGAAACGCTCTGCGGGAAGTATCGGATGCCCTTTCGCGCAGGGTCGGCGGGCATTCGAACCTGTGAGCGAAAGGCCCGCACCAGCGCATGATTTTCCGCTTGGGCCCGCAAGCGCGTCGGCGGTAAAGGCAGTGTCAGCCTGTGATGTCCGGCCGCTGCGAACGTCGCAGGGTGATCGAACGGGGGAGTAACGCCCCGTTCAAACGGCCCTGCCGGTCACCAAGCCTCACCGCCAAGGATTTCCTCGGCTTCTTCGGCGTCCATCGCAAAAACCCGGGCGCCGATGTCGTAGGCGAAACCCTGGCGGGCGAAGGCTGAGAGTTCGCGGGCTTTTTGTTTGTCATCGAGGTCTGCGCGGCGGAATGGGCCGAAGGCGCGGCGTCTTGCATAAACGACGGCGGCGCGCAGGTCGTCGGCGTCTGTGAGGGCGTGCGTTACGATCTCGCGGTCGACGCCTTTCTGGGCGAGCGTCTGGGCGATGGCCTTTTTGGATTTTCCGGCACGTGCCGAGGAACGGCTGCGAATTTCGGCATAGGCCGTGTCATCAAGCGCTTTCACGTCCAGCCCGAAGGCAACCGCGGAGGCTGCAAGCGCCCTCACCTGTTCGTCGCTGATCCCCGCGAATTTTTGGCGGGCCTTGCGGGTGATGGCGTCGGATAGCTGGCGCTCCGTCATCATGCGCTTGGAAAGCCGGTAGGCGGCGGAATTGCGCGCCCAGGAGAGCATACGCGGGGTCGGCCGGTCGCTCTCTTCACCGGCGTTTTCATGCTGCCCGGTATTGGCAGTCTTGTCGGTTGGTTCGTTGTTTTCGGTCATCGGCAGTCGTCTGGTCCTTGTCCCCCGTCATAGAGGCAAACGGTGCGAAGGACCAGACGGGGCCGGATGTCACGCTTGCTGGATGGCCTCGATCAGGTCCATGCCGCCGACCACCGTTGCAAAATCCTGCCAGACGCCGCGGGCACCGGCCTGCCATGCCTCGAACGCCTCTGGTTGCAACAGCTGACCGCCATGGGCCTTTGCGGTTTCGACGGAGCGTGCCTCGTCTTCGACGATCAGCTGGTTGAAATAAAGCGCCCCCTCGCCTGCCGCGGTCT
The DNA here is from genome assembly GCF_058242775.1 of Neorhizobium sp. PAMB6630. Classification (NCBI taxonomy): domain Bacteria; kingdom Pseudomonadati; phylum Pseudomonadota; class Alphaproteobacteria; order Hyphomicrobiales; family Rhizobiaceae; genus Neorhizobium; species Neorhizobium sp. PAMB6630. The sequence continues at coordinate 1,135,389 of NZ_JBZAYV010000002.1, read as the reverse complement.
GCAGCACGGTCTGTTCTTCCGGGGACAGCGTCTTCCAGAAGCTTGCGGCAAAAAATACGATGCCGGAGGCGCGGATATGGCCGGTTTCTGTCATGGAGGGCACGACTTCATAAAGCTTGAAGCCGGCATAGGCGGATTTGGTGAGATCCATGGCATCGACCACGCCGGTCGACAGCGCGTTGTAGGTTTCGGTGATTGGAATGCCGACGGGGGATGCCCCATAGGCGCTCCAGAGTTTCGTGTGGAGCGGGCTCTGGATGACGCGGATGCGCTGGCCTTTCAACTGCTCCGGCCGCGTCACCGGTGTTTTCGTCAGGAGATGGCGGGCGCCGTAATCGATAAAACCGCAGGAGATGAAATTCTGCATCTGAAGCTTTGCCGAAAGCTCGGCACCGGTGCTGCCCGTCACGACGCGGCGAAGATGGGAGGCGTCGCGGTAGAGGAAGGGGAGATCGAGGATCTGCAGATCCGGAACCCAGCCGGAGAGTGCAGACACAGTGGAAAGGCTCGCCTGCACCGAGCCGAGACGGGTTGCCTCCGCCACTTCCTTTTCACCGCCGAGCGCCCCGTTTGCCACCACGTTGAAGCGAAAGCGGCCGGGCAGCTTTTGCTCCACCTGTTCGGCCACGCGCCGCCAGATTTTTGTTTCGGGTTTGTCTTCACCCAGAAGCGAGGCAATGGTGATGGTGGTTGTGCGGGCCGCCGCCGGACGCAGGAGGGCCGGTGCGGCCAAGGCTGCGCCAGCGGTGGCTGCGAGGAACGAACGGCGTTTCAGGATGAGGGACATCGGGACATAACCTTTCAGAGGAGCAACATTGCGACGCACAGGATGCCAAGGGCTACAAGAAGTGCGGCAAGATAGGGCAGCACCGCGCGAAACAGATCGGTGGCAGGAACCCGCGTGACGCCGGAGACCACGAAGATCAGCATGCCGAGCGGCGGCGTCAGCCCGTGGATCATCAGGTTCACCACCAGAATGACACCGAAATGGATGGGATCGAGCCCGGCGGACACTGCAACCGGCAGAAGGATCGGCCCGAGCAGCAGGATCGCCGCACCGATATCGAGCACCAGGCCGGCAACCAGCAACACGAGATTTGCCATCAGCAGCACGAGGGCCGGATGATGCCCGAACGCATTGACGGCATCCGAGATCAGCCCGGCCACATCATCCACGGCGAGCAGGAAGGCAAACGGGCCGGCCGAGCCGATCAGCAGGCCGATGGCGCCTGCTTCGGTCGCCGCCTGGCGGAAAGCGGAGATCAAGGATGTGAAGGAAAGGCGCGCGGCAAGCGCCAGGATCAGCGTGTAGGTTGCGGCCAGCGCTGCCGCTTCCGTCGTCGTGACCACGCCAAAGCGGATGCCGGCCACCACGATGACGCCAAGGCCGAAGGCCGGCAGGGCAGATAGCGCGGCGGCGGCGCGCTCCTTGCCGGAGGCGGGGCGTCCTTCCGGGCGGGCCTTGACCGAAAAATGGATGGCGACGGCAAGACAGGCCGCCATCAACCCGCCCGCCACAAAGCCGCCTGCCAGCAGCGAGCCGACCGAGAGATTGGTGGCGGCCGCCAGCAGCAGGAAGGCTATGGAGGGCGGAATGACATTATCGAGAACCGAGGAGGCCGCAATGATCGCGCCCGCCTGCGCCGGCGGATAACCGTTCTTCACCAGTTGCGGCTGGAAGGTGGAGGCGCCGAAGGCCGCATTGGCAACGGAGGAGCCGGAGGCGCCGGAAAAGATGACGCTGGTCAAAAGCACGGTCTGCGCCAGCCCTGCCCGGCGATGGCCGACAAGCGTTGCGGCAAAATGGACAAGGCGCTCGGCAGCACCGGAGGCCGTCAGAAGCCCGCCGGCGAGCAGAAAGAAGGGGATGGCGAGCAGCAGGAATTTCGACATGCCGTTGACGGCGGCTGCAACCACGGCCGGTTCCGGCAGGCTGCTGCCGAAGGCAAGGCTGAGCGAGGCGGCGGCCAGAAACGCATGCGACAGTGGCGCAGACACGACAAGACCAATGCCGGCGATGATGGCGAGAAAGGCGCTCGGCGGCCAGCTTCCGGAGAGATCCACATGGGTTGCCAGACCATAAAGGCAGGCCCCGAGTGCCAGTGATGCCAGCACCGATACGCGCTTTTCTTCCGCTAAGCGGCGCAGGATGAGAACCGCCAGCAGCAGAACCCCGCCGGTGCCGATCAGCGCGAAACGCAACCATTCCGGAAGCCCGAGTGTCGGCGAGGTGCCGCCGAGCATGGCGATCGTTTCGCGCGCACCGACGATCAGGGTGAGCGCCGCAATCACGCTCACGCCATCCGCCATTGCTTCGGCCGCCACCTGCCCTCGCCTTGGCAGGAGCCGGAGGCCGACATCGAACCGCATGGAGAGCGGTCCCGACAGAGAGAGCGGCGCCGCCACCGAGATCAGCGCGAGATGAAGCCAGATGCCGAGATCCTCGGCGCCGATAAAGCCGGTCTGGAAGACATAACGCAGGGTGACATTGACGAGCACGAGGGAAAGCAGCGCGCAGAGCAGCACGGCGGCGGTGCCGGAAAGAATTGTCTCCAGACCCGCCAGAAGCCTCTGTCTGTCGCGCTCCCCTGCCCCTTGCCTCATGCCGGCCACCAGTCGTGGAAATGATGAACGGGGCCCCTGCCCCCGCCGACCTTAAGGTATCGGCCCGCCTCAAGCGCTGCCTGCAGGTAGGCTTTTGCATCCCGTGCGGCCTCGGCAAGCTCCAAACCCTTGGCAAGGTTGGCGGTGAGTGCTGCGGCAAGCGTGCAGCCGGTGCCGTGGTCGTTCGACGTTTCGACACGCGGGGCGGACAGCGTCAGCACGTCCTCTGGCGTGACCAGGAAATCGACGCTTTCTGCGCCCTCGCCATGGCCCCCCTTCATCAGAACCGCGCGTGCGCCGAAACCGAGGATGAGGTGAGCCTGCGCAATCATCTCGTCGCGGTTTTGGGCGATGGGGCGTCCGGTCAGAAGCGCTGCTTCCGGCAGGTTGGGCGTCACCACATGGGCGAGCGGCAGCAGCAGGCGGGTGAGCGCCGCAATGGCATCTTCCTGCAGCAGCCGATCGCCTGATGTGGCAACCATCACCGGATCGACCACGATGGGGCCGGCAAATGCCTGCAGCCGGCCGGCGATGACAGCAATGGTTTGGCTCCGCGACACCATTCCGATCTTCACCGCATCGACGGCAAGGTCACTGAAGACGGCATCCATCTGCGTGCCGATGACGTCGGCCGAAATATCCTCGACGGCGCTGACGCCCCGCGTGTTCTGCGCGGTGACGGCGGTGATGACACTTGCGGCGTAGGTGCCAAGTGCGGAAAACGTCTTGATATCGGCCTGGATGCCGGCGCCGCCGCCGCTGTCGGAGCCGGCAATGGTGAGCGCAATGGCAGTCATGCACCCTCTCCCTTCAGGCTTTGATCGATGGTTTTGCGGAAATCCTGCACGGCGGCTGCGATGTCTTCCGCACGAAACAGGGCGGAAATGGCGGCAATGCCATCGGCGCCGGCAGCGATCACGGCTGGCACCTTATCCAGCGTGATGCCGGCAATGGCGCCGACCGGAAGCGCCGGGTTGAGCCCCCGGATTGTCGCCCGAAGCGTCTTGAGGCCATCAAGGCCCACAGGCGGATCCGGATTCATCTTGGAGAGCGTTTCGAACACGCCGCCGATGCAGGCGTAATCGACCGGCGCCTTCCCGGCTCGTTCGGCATCGGCGGGCGTCTTGACGGTGACGCCGATGATGGCGTCCGGCCCGAGCAGGCGGCGCGCGGTGTCGGGGGCCATGTCGTCTGCGCCGAGATGCACGCCGTCTGCGCCGGCGGCAAGTGCCACGTCGACGCGGTCATTGACGACGAAGGGGACGCCGCTTGCGGCAAGCGCTGCCTTGATCGCCAAGGCCCGCTCGATCATCACCCGCGTGGAGGCTGTCTTGTCGCGGTACTGGATCAGCGTTGCGCCATTGTCGGCGGCATGTTTTGCCAGCACGGCGAGGTCTGCCACATCGAGAAGCGAGGCATCCACCAGCGCATTCAGGCGGTAATCAAGTCGTCTCATGGTTTATCCTTGCATGGGAATTCAGATCATCAGGGCCAAGGGCTGCCAGCGCATCGAGAAAGGCCGGCTCGAAGCTGCCCGGCCCGCGGGCATGCACGGCCGCCAGTTCCGCCGAGACGCCGGTGGTGCAAAGGGCAGCCGTTGCCGCCCTCAGCGCATCTTTCTCCACGGCCAGAAACGCGGCAATGACGCCGCCGGAGAGGCAGCCGGTGCCGGTCACCACGGCCATGAAGGCATGGCCGTTTTCCACGTTGACGCTTCTCCCGGCGTCTGACAGATGATCGACCGCACCGGTCATGATGCGAAGGCTGGCGCGGGTCTCGCCGATCAGTTCCATCTCCGCGCGGTTGCCGCGCACCACGGTCGGACCAAGCGTGATGAGTTCGCGGGCAAAGGCGAGCCGCGTCGGTGAATAATCGCAATGGACGGGATCGAGGATCCACGGTTTGCCGCCGGCCGTCGCCACATCGACGGCAAGCCGGATCACTTTGCGGCGCTCCGCATCCAGCGTGCCGAGATTGATCGTCAGCGCATCCGCCTTACTGACAAAATCGGCAATCTCTTCCATCGAGGAGGTCATCGAGGGAATGGCGCCGATGGCGCTGATGCCGTCGGCGGTGAATTTCTGCACGACTGTGTTCATCAGGCAATGCACGCGCGGGCGGCGGGCGCGAACGCGGGCGATCAGGTCCGCGGCGTCTGCTTTTGTCGGAAGCCTGTTCATTTCAGCTCCACCGCCAGATCCTCCACTGCCGGTGCCTTTTGAATGAGCCCGCTTTCGGCCATGAAGGCGCCGAAACGCTCATAACGGGCGTGGTCCAGCGCGGCCGGGCGTTTGGCAAAACGCGGCAGCGTATCGGTAAAGGCCTTCCGGTTCAGCGTGTCATCGAGGTTCGGATAGGCCTTGATGAACAGCTGCCAGGCCTCATCGGGATGGTTGGTCAGGTAGACCGCAGCCTTTTCCACGGCGCGCAGAAAACGCGGCAGGCGGCTGTCGTTCAGAAGCTGCGGGCGGGTGACGAAGATCAGCTCGTCATAAAGAGGCACGCCGTGTTCTTCGGGAAAGAAGGCGCGCCCCTCATGGCCTTCGATCTGCATCTGCGTCAGCTCGAAATTGCGAAAGCCGCCAAGCGTCGCATCCACCTGCCCGCTGATCAGCGAGGGCGACAGCGAGAAGTTGACATTGACCAGCTCGATGTCCTTCAGGTCCACGCCTTCGGTGGCAAGCATGCGCTTCAGCATCGCATCCTCGAAGCCGGAGACGGAAAAACCGACCTTTTTACCCTTCAGGTCTTTGAGGCTCTTGATCGGCCCGTCTGCAAGTACGGTCACGGTGTTGAGCGGTGTTTCCACCAGCGTGCCGAAGCGCGTCAGCGGCAGGCCGTTTGCGTGGTCGAGATAGAGGTTCGGCTGGTAATGCACGCCGATATCGGCCTGCGCGGTGGAGACAAGGCGCGACACGGCGGATGGGTCCGATGGCGGGATCAGTTCCACCTCAAGCCCCTCCTCGGCAAAATAACTCTTCTCTGCCGCAACCACCATCGGTGCGTGATCGGGATTGACGAACCATTCGAGGAGCACGCTCAGCTTGTCGGCTGCCTGCGAGGCGGCAGGCGCAAGGGTGAGGACAAGAACAGTGGCGAGCGCGGCGATTACGCGTTTCATGCGGCATGTTTCCTTGGCAGGAGGGCTGGATTGAGGGCGGGATGGCGGGGTGTGTCCGTTTCTTCCCTCGCCCAGGGGGCAAGGTTTTTCGTCAGGCGATCGACGGCAAGCCGCAGGAGAACGGTGAAAAGGGCGAGGATGACCATGGCGGCAAACAGCATGTCGGTCTGCATGCGGGCATTGGCCTGCACCATGACGAAGCCGAGCCCGCCGGCAGCCCCCACCCATTCGCCGACAATGGCGCCAAGCGGAGCAAGCGGCGCTGCCACCCGAAGCCCCGAGACAAGGGCCGGAAGCGCCAGCGGCAGGCGGATGTGGCGCAGGATCTGGATATGGCTGGCTGGCGTCAGCGCGGCAGCATCGAGAAGTGTCGGATCGGTGCGGCGAAGGCCATCGGCAAAGGCGGAGGCAACCGGAAAAAAGATGATGATCACAGTCATCGCCACTTTGGAGGCCATGCCAAAGCCCAGCCAGATAACGAGAACGGGCGCCAGAACGAAGACCGGAAAGGCCTGCAGCACGACGACAAGCGGCCAGACCAGCCGGCCAGCCCTCGGAAAAGCCGCGACAGACAGCGCCGTCAGCGCGCCGAGCCCGCAGCCGATCACGAGGCCAAAAAGGATTTCGCCCGCCGTGATCAGCGCGTGATGCATGAGGAACTGCGGCTGGCGGACATAGGTCATGGCCACCGCGAGAGGCGACGGCAGGATGTAGCGCGGCGGTGAAAGCAGCGATACCACCGCCTGCCAGGTGGCAAGCAGAAGAAGCAGGGCATAACCCGTCTGGCGAAAGCGCATCGTCAGCTATCGGCGGTGAGGCGGCTGGCAGTCGGGTCTATGGGGCAGAGGCAAGCTGCGTTTTTCATCAATGGCATCGTGATCTCCAAACCTTTCAGCAGGGAGATCCAGGTGAAGCGGAGAAGAGAATAGGCGCTCACATGCGCGTTTTCCGTTCCTACGCCGGCATGACCCGGATCAGGTTCAAGGGTCCGGCTCAGCGCCATCTCAGCATCGTTCGATGCTCCCCTCGGAATGGCGCGACCTTTGTGGAATTTTTGTCTGATGTCAATCGCCTGTCATGTTTGCTTTGGGTTGTGGGCCTCAATCTGCGCGGGGGATAGAGCAGGCAGCATCATCAGGCGCCATTGCACCTGGCCTGCAAGGGCGTTAAATCTGCGGCCATGGCCTTCAGGTTCGTTCACACCGCCGATCTGCATCTCGACAGTCCGCTTCGGTCGCTGTCGCTCAGAAATCCCGATCTTGCCGCCCTTGTGGGGGATGCGACGCGCCAGGCGCTGGTGCGCATCGTCGATCTTTGCCTGGATGAACAGGTCGATGCGCTGATCATCGCCGGCGATCTCTACGATGGCGACCAGACATCGATGAAGACGGCGCGTTTCCTGGCCACCCAGATGCAGCGGTTGCACGAGGCCGGCATTTCCGTCTTCAAGATCCGCGGCAACCATGATGCGCTGTCGAAAATCACCCAGGAACTGGTGCTGCCGCCCTCGGTCAAGGTGTTTTCCGGCCGGGCGGAGGCGGTGGAACTTGCGCGCGGCGGATTGAATGTTGCCATCCATGGCCTCAGCTTTGCCAAGCCGCAGGCGCCGGAAAGCCTGCTGCCGAAATACAAGGCGCCGGTGGCCGGTGCCGTCAACATCGGCATCATGCATTCAAGCCTTGCCGGCGCGCCCGGTCATGATCTTTACGCCCCCTGCTCGGTGGCCGACCTGCATGGTTCGGGCTTTGATTATTGGGCGCTGGGCCACATTCACCAGCGCACGCACCATGCGGGAACCAGAACCGTGATCATGCCCGGCATGCCACAGGGCCGCGACATCAACGAGGCCGGCGAAAAGACCGTGTCGCTGGTGACTGTTGCCGATGATGGAACGGTGAGCGTCGAGGAACGGCTGACGAGCCTTGCGCAGTTTGCCCGGGTGACTGTGGATGTGTCGGACGCTCAGGACTGGCGTGGGCTTGTGGATCTCATCGGCCGTGCGGTCGAAGACGAGCGCCAGCGCACCCGCTCCGACCATCTGGTGGCGCGGTTGCGGCTTGTGGGCACAACGCCGCTTTCCTTTGCCATCCGGCGCGATGTCGACCTGCTGCTGAGCGAAGCCGAACAGCGGGCAGAGCGCACGGGCCGCGCCTGGATCGAAAAGCTGGAGCTGGACGTCAGGGCGCCGTCTCTTCGCCCGCAGCAGGCAACCAGCGATCCTGTCCATGAACTGGGCGCGTTGATGCGCGACGACGTGATGCCGGCGCATGGTTACCGCGAGCATGTGCGCGAGATGGTGCAAAACCTGCTGGACGATCTGCCGCCGGAAAGCCGGCGTTTTGCCGGAAACGATCCGGCAGCCTTCGAAAGTTTCGTGGAAGACCTGATCCGCGAGGGAAGCGAGGACCTGATCGCACGCCTTGCGGCAGCAACGGGCGAGGAACGCTGATGCGGCTTCGTCGTCTCGATCTCACCCGCTACGGCAAGTTTACCGATCACACGATCGATTTTGGCCCCGCCACCGCCGGCAGCCCGGACCTGCATATCGTCTACGGCCTCAACGAGGCCGGCAAATCGACGGCGTTTTCCGGTTATCTCGATCTGCTCTTCGGCATTCCCGAGCGCAGCGGCTATAATTTCCTGCATGCCTATAATGCCATGCAGGTGGGCGGCGTGCTGGAATTCGACGGGCGGGACCATGATCTCGTGCGCCTCAAACAGCGCACCAACGCGCTGGTCGACGGGCGCGGCCAGCCGGTCAACGAGGTCCTGCTGTCATCAGCACTCGGCGGGCTGACGCGCGAGGCCTATCGCACCATGTTTTCGCTGGACGAACGCTCGCTGCGCGACGGCGGTGCGGCCATCGTCGAAAGCCGCGGCGATCTCGGCGAAATGCTGTTTTCGGCCAGTTCCGGCCTGGCCGATGTCAGCCGCGTGCTGACGGCGGCAACCGACGAGGCGCATCAGTTTCATCGAAAGCGCGCCCGCAACACGCAGCTTTCGGAGATGAAGCAGCAACTGGCAGCGCTAAAGGGCGAGCGCGACCAGATCGATACCTATGCCTCCACTTACGCTGGCCTTGTGGCGACGAAGACGCAGGCCGAAAAGGCCTATGAGGAGACACTGGGCGAGCTTTCGTCTGCCCGCGCCGAACAGGCTCGTCTGGCCTCTCTGATGCGGGCCATGCCGCTGGCGCGGGATCTGGCGCGGCTGACGGCAGAGCTTGAGGCCTATGGGGATCTTCCCCGCCCGCCGCGCGAATGGGCGTCGCTGATGACCGACCTGATGCGCGATGAAACCCGGCTGCAGACCCTAAAAGCCGGGCTTGAGACCCAGATCGATCGTCTGGAGGCGGAGGTTTCGGCGATCCGTGTCGATGAGGATGTGCTGTCAGTTGCCTCGGCGATCTCGGCGCTCGGTGCCGGCCGCGCCCGTTATGTGACGGCGGAAGACGATCTGCCGAAGCGGCGCCTTGCCTTTGCCGAGCAGGAAGCGAGCTTGAACGCCATCCTGAAGGCGCTTGGGCTTGAGGATCATGATGATCCCTCAGCACTTGTTCTGCCGGCAGCGCTTGTCGCAAAACTGCGCGACCTGATCGAAAACAGATCCGGCATTGCGGCACGGATGGAGACGGCCGAGCGCGAACTGGAACGGGCACAGCAGGGGCTGGAAGAGCTGGAGGCGCAGCGTGCCGGCTCTGATCTGCCTTCGGTGGAAGCCGGGCCGCTCAGCCGGTTGGAAACCATCGTTTCCCGGCTCCAGAAGGGCGAAAAGCAGACGCTTCTGGCCATCGAGACCCGCACCGTCGAGCAGATGGAGGCCGATCTTGTGCGCCTGATGGGCAGGCTTCAGCCGCCCATCGACAGCATCGAGGCCTTGCGGGACACAGCCCTGCCCGGCCATCGACAGCTGGATCTCTGGCGCGGACAGGGCGACGAGATCAACCGGCGTATCCAGCGCCATGAGGAACGCCGCGCCGAACTGGAGGCACGGCTTGGGGAGCTTGAGGCCCGGTTGAAATCCCTGGCCGCCGGCGAGGTGTTTGACGACGAGACGGCAGCGGAAACCCGAAAGAGCCGTGAGGCCGCCTGGCAGGCGCATCTGCGGGCGCTGGATCTTGCTTCGGCACAGGAATTCGAAGAGCGTCTCAAACAGGATGACCGGCTGGGCGAAGCCCGGCTTTCCCATGCCAGCGAGCTTGCGCAACTGCGCCAGTTGCGACAGGAGCAGCATGTCGTAACTGTGCAGCTAACCCGTGAAACCGCAAGTGCGCGTGGCGCAACCGAAGAGCTTGCGGCTTTGGTGCGGACCGTGGACGAGGCGGCACCAGAGGTGACGGCGACCGTTCGACAGCCGGATATCTATCGCCTGCTGTCATCACTGGAGGCCTTTGCCGATCGCCTTGCCGAGTGCCTGTCCTCCGCCGACGCGCTCGACAAGGCAAAGGCGCGCCGGTTTGCGGTTGAGGCGCATCTGGAAGACGAGGTGGCCGAGCTGAGGCTGGCGCTTGCTGATCTCGGTTGGTCGGTGGACACAACACTTTCTCTGCGCCAGAGCGTCAACCAGGCAGCGGACCGTCTGGCGGACATCAAGGACAATGCCCTGCGTGAGGCAAATCTTGTCGCGCGCCGTCTGGAGTTGAAGCGGGAAGTCTCCGAGCGCCAGCGTGCGCGTGAGGATGCAAGTCGCAGCGATGCGGCGTGGCGGGAGAACTGGAACGAAGCACTTTCCGCCACCTGGTTTGCTGGCGAGACGGATGCCGCCGCCGTGCGTGCCATTCTGGATGCGCTATCCGACCTGCCGGCCGCCCTTCGCGAACGCGACCAGCTGGCCCACCGGATCGACCTGATGGAGCGCGACAGCCGGGTTTTTGCAAGCGAGGTTGCAAAGCTTGCGGTGCAGACGGATCTGGAGACATCCGACCTTCCGGTTCTGGCGCAGGCGGATCAACTGGTGCGCCGTACGGCAGAGGCCGAACGCCTGATGCTGCAAAAATCGGCCAAGGAGCGTGATCTCGTTTCGGCCCGCGAAGAGCTGGAAAATCTCGAACGCCAGATCGAAGATTATCATACGCGAAAGGTCACCCTGACGGGCTTTTTTGCCGTGGAAACGCTGGCCGAGGTCAGTCAGCGGCTGGAGCAAGCGGCAGAGCGCGACCGGTTGGAGCGGCGCGTGGGGGAACTGCGCGAACAGTTGCTCTACGAAATGAAGGTTGCAACGCCTGCTGAGGCCGAAGACCTGTTGCGGCAGACCGATGCGGAGGAAACGGCGCGCGCCGCCGAAGAACTCTTAGGCCGTATCGACAATCTGGCCGAACGCAGCCGTATCGTTTTTGCCGAGCTGACCCGCGCGAAAGACCGTGTTGACGCCGTGGGCGGCGATGATGCCGTGGCCAAAATCGAGGCGCAGCGCACCACCCTTCTGTTGCAGATCGAGGAACTGGCGGTCGGTTACCTGAAACTTCGGGCGGGAACGCTGGCGGCGGAAAGCGCGCTGTCGCTCTACCGTGAAAAACATCGAAGCTCGATGATGAAGCGGGCGTCGGAAGCCTTTTGCCAGATCACTCGCGGCGACTATTCCGGCCTTGCCGCGCTGCCGGACAAGGATCGCGAAATCCTCATCGGTGTTGCGCGCGACGGCGCCTCAAAACTGTCGGACGCGATGTCGACAGGCACCCGCTACCAGCTTTATCTGGCGCTGCGTCTGGCAGGCTACGAAGAATTTGCCGCCGTGCGGCCCTCAGTTCCGTTCGTCGCCGACGACATCATGGAAACCTTTGACGAATTCCGCGCCGAGGAAGTTTTCCGTCTGTTCGGGCAGATGGCAGGTCTCGGACAGGTGATTTACCTCACCCACCACCGGCATCTCTGCGAGATTGCGCAAGCCGTGGTGCCTGATGTGAAAATCCACGCCCTGTAGGGACGCCGAAAGGGGCTTCAGAAGTCCCCGGGGTTGATCAGCGTGAGGCCGGCGGTTAGAAAATCGCCGGTGTTGCGCGTGGCAAGCCGGCCGCCGTGAATTTTCGCGGCAGCGGCGATCATGCCGTCGAGTGCCGTCGCTTTCTTCAACGCTTACAATATCCATTCGTATCGACAAAGATCAAAGGTCCGGCCGCGCCTGCGGCGTGCGCCCGGCGTGGATGACGTCGTCGAGATCGATGTCGCTGCTATCAGTCTCATTCAGGCGCGCGTAAAAATGTGCGGCCGGTTCGCGGCCGGCCTCGCGCACTTCATAAGCTTCCAGCGCCCGCTCGACGATATCGGCAATCGAGCGGTTTTCGCGCCGCGCAAGCCGGTGCGCAAGGTCACGCGCCTTGGCGCTGCGCACGGAAAGCCGGGGTTCGGCCATGGGATCATCTCCTTCTGGCCGAGAGTGTAGGGGTTTCCAAATCTGCCATCAAGATGACAGATGCCGGCAAGATGGCAGCTTAGGCCACCGCTTCCTTTGCATGTGTGACGGCGCTTGTGGCCGTGACCCGTTCCGCATAGGCCATCATCAGCGGGCCGACGCCTTTGATATCGTCATCGCGCTGGATTTCGGAGACGTAATAGGCCGGTGTGCCATCTCTGTAGTGCCCGTCGAACCCGCCGAGGCCGGCAACGCAGCAGATATTCTGCAGGACGGTGCGGCCTCTCGCATTGGGCAGAAGAGCATTCCGGAAAAGGCTGTCCATCGCGGTAATGCCGGTCTCGGCGGAAGCGCCGGTTATGCCGATACGCGCAGCCTTTAGATAAACATAGGCAAACATGGCGGTGGCGGAGCTTTCCGCATAATTGCCGGGAAGATCAGGCTGGTCGACCACCTGCAGCCAGCGGCCATCCATCGTGCGCAGTGCTTCGAGCCTCACAAGGAGGGCCGAAAGCCGGGCGGCAAGGTCATCTCTTTGCGGTCCCGATTGAAGCATCTCCAGCATGTCGACCATCGCCATCGCCATCCAGCCGATGGAACGCCCCCAATGGGCAGGCGAAAGGCCGGTTGCCTCGTCGGCCCAGGATTGCAGGCGGCTTTCGTCATAACCGTGCCGGTAAAGCCCGCTTCCCGCATCGAAGGTCAGATCGAGCGCGGTCAGAAGCTCGTTAAAACCCTCGTCTGCCAGTGCCGGTTGCCCGGCAAGGCCGGCATAGTCCAGCTTGAACGGCAGCGCCATGTAGAGCCCGTCCAGCCAGACCTGATGGGGATAACGCAGCTTGTGCCAGTGGGGGCCGGCTGCAATGCGCGGATGGGTCTCGAACTGACGTGCCAGGAGATCTGCGGCCTTGAGATACCGTTCCTTGCCGGTGCGGTGTGCCAGATAGACCAGTGCGCGGCCGGGCAGGATGTTGTCGATATTGTATTCGCCCACCGTATAGCCGGAAAGTTCACCGGTGTCGCTGACCTGCGCATCGATGAGCCGTTTCAGGTGATCGAACCAGCGCTTTTCGCCGGTTGCCTCAAACAGCGCGATCAGCCCGCGATAGAGGCAGCCGTCCTCGTAACACCAGGCGCCGCCTTTATAGGCGGTGTAATCTGCGGCATAGGCATCGAAATAGTCGGTGATATCTGCGGTCATACGGCAATACTCTGGTCGGATGAATGAAGAACGATGTTGGCGCGCTGGGCAAATTCGGCATGTTCGGCAATGATGCCGCCGTGTCGCATCGGCTGGAAATTCAGCGCCATGTCGGGCACTTCAGGCAGCGCCTCGGGAGCATAGCTGACCCGGTAGGTGTCGATGACGATGCCGGTGATCGGCGCTTCGGGCAGCCCGTAGAAGGCGGCCGCCGCCACGCCGACATTTTTGGCCTCGACATTGCGGATGGTGATGCCGGAAATCTGCGGCGTTGCGTCGTTCACCTCAAGCGGCTGGCGCGACTGGACATAATCCGAGCGGCCATCGGCATCGCAGAAATAGAAGCTGTTAATGACGAGCGGCATGGCAACCCGGTCCATCACGCAATCTTCAAGCGTGATATTGGTCACCGCGCCGCCCCGCCCGCGCCGGGTTTTTACCCGCAATCCGCGGTCGGTCTCGACAAGGATGCAGCGGCGCACGGTGACATCGCGCACGCTGCCGCTCATTTCGCTGCCGATGACAACACCGCCATGGCCGCGCTCCATGCGGCAGTTCTCGATGGTGATGCGCTCGCAACTGCGGTCGAGCCCGCCTTTCGGATCGCGCTTGCCGGCCTTGATGGCGATACAGTCGTCACCCACGGAGAAGTGCAACCCCTTCAGCGTGACATCGCGGCAGCATTCGGGGTTGAAACCGTCGGTATTGGGGGAAAGCGGGTCGTTCTCGATGGTGAGATCCGCGGCAAGCAGGTTTTCGCAAAAGACCGGATGAATCGTCCAGGAGGGCGAATTGCGCACCGTGATGCCGGATAGGGTGATGTCACGTCCGTTCGAGAGAAACAGCGTGCGCGGCCGGCGTGCGCCGTCGCGCGTCTCCTTCGGCCAGGTCCACCAGTCGCCAGCATCGCCGCCGCCATCGATTGTGCCGGCGCCGGTGATCACGAGGTTCTTGCAGTCGATGGCGGTGATGAGGCTGGCAAAACAGGCTTCCGCCACGCCTTCCCAGGTGCCGAGCACGCGCCCGTCGGCGTGTCGCGCCGGCAGCACCGGGTAACGGCTGCGGTCGGGATGGCCAAGCAGGCAGGCGCCGTCTTCCAGAAGAAGCGTCATGTCGCTCTTCAGGAACAGCGGACCGGAGCGATATGTGCCGGCTGGAATTTTGAGCGTTCCGCCGTCAGGCAAGCTGTCGATAGCCGCCTGAATATTCTGCGCATTATCGTCTGCGTCGACGCTTGCGCCTGTATGGGTGATATCGACCAATGCGCTTTCCGGGATGGTTCCAAAGGAAAGATCGGTGTCCTCAACCGCCAGCCTATAGCGCGTTTGGGGCTGGAGGTCGTGCAGCGTAAAGACGACGCTTGCTGTCATGCCCTCTGCGACCAACAAGCCGCCTTCATCGTGAAGCTGCCACTTGCGCGGGTATTCGAGCGCAAAATGGTGGCTGTCGGCGTCAAGGCTGAAGCTTGCGGTCCGCGTCGTGGCGCAGAGCGGCAAAAGGCTGGGCATGATGGTGTCCTCATCGGTTCCGGCTGTCTTGCCGGAGGAAGGCACCGGCCGCCCGAAACCGGGCGGCCGGCAGTCTCGTCAGAACTTCTTCAGGACGTCGTTGACGCCGTCGATGATTTCTTCGGCGGCTTCTGCAGACGTCATCTGCCCGTAGGCATATTGCTCCAGCGTATCGATGAAGACGGCGCGCACTTCCGGATGCTCGTTGAGCGGCGAAACGGTCGGGCCGGTGCCGGCAATGATGATGGCATTGGCCGCTGCCAGTTCCGGTTCGATGACGCCCGCGTCCAGCAGGGTCTTTGCCGCCACCTTGCTGGCCGGCAGACCGCGCGAGGTGCCAAGCGCCTTGATGCCTTCCGGCTCGTTCAGCAGGCAATTGACGATTTCCGCTGCTGCCTTCGGGTTCTTCGAACGCTTGGAGATCGAAAACACCATGGAAGGCTTGCGGTAGACGCCTTCGGTCTTGGCATCGGCATTCTTCAGAAGCGCCACCGGTTCCAGCACCTGGCCCTTCAGCGGGTCGGCATATTTGGAATAGGTCGAATCCCATTCATAAGAGCCGGAGATACGGCCATCGGCCCATTTCGGGCTTTCAAACAGGTTGAGATTGCCCTCGGCGGCATTGTCCTTCTGCGAGATGACGACGCCTTCGCTCACCATCTTTCCATAGAAGTCGATGGCCGATGTCAGTTCTTCTTCGGTCCAGGCCACCTTGCCGGTCTTCGGATCGACAAGATCCTTACCCGTCGCCTGCGTGGCGTTGAGCGAGATCAAGAGCACCGCGGTTTCCTTTACCGCATTCATCGGATAAGCGCCCGGCCCGACCTTTTCCTTCAGCGTCTTTGCCGCCGCAAACAGCTCATCCCAGGTTTTGGGAATGGCAACGCCTGCCTTGTCGAGGGCTGTCTTGTTGAACATGAAGACGCGGCCGGTGGTGGAAACGGGAAGACCGTTCAGCTTGCCGTTCATCGAGCCGGCGGCCAGTTCTTCCTTCGTCCACTGGCTAAGGTCGATCACGTCCTTGAACTGGGACAGATCGGCAAAACCATCGCCCTTGATGGAAAACAGCGGCAGCCACGGCCAGTTGATCTGCATGATGTCGGCTTCGGTGCCACCGGCAATCTGGGTGGTGACCTTTTCCAGATGCCCGTCCCAGCCGGTATATTCCGGCGCAATGGTGTGGCCATGTTTTTCGCCGCAGGCCTTCAGCGCTGCCTGCGTTGCCTTGTGGCGGCTGTCGCCACCCCACCAGGACATACGCAGATCAGCAGAGTGGGCAAGCGGTGCAAGACTGGTTGCGGCAAATGCCGTGGCCAGAAGAAGTTTGGTCAGTTTCATGTCGTTCCTCCCCGAACGGTGGTTACTGGATGGCGGCCAGGGAAATGTTTTCCCCGGATTGGCGGTCGAACAGATGGGCGGCCTCGGGCTGCGGCGAAAGGCGCACGAGATCGCCGTTGATCTTGCTGCGGTCGTAATTGCTGGCGGAGACGACCGCGATGATCTGCTGTCCCTCGACATGGATGTAGAGGTAGACCTCGTGGCCCATGAACTCGACATGCGAGACGCGGCCCGTGAGCGCGTTCTCTGCCTCTGGCCCCACCACGGTAAAATGCTGCGGGCGCACGCCAAGCGTGACACCCTTCGGCGTCTTCGGGCTGAGACGCGCCATGATGTCGGGCGACAGGTCATAGGTCTGGGTGCCGATCGCCAGACGGCTTCCGGACAATTCCGCGTCGATGAGGTTCATCTCCGGGCTGCCGATGAAACCTGCCACGAAAGCATTGGCCGGGCGATTGTAGAGCGTTACCGGATCGGCCACCTGCATGATGCGGCCTTCCTTCATCACGCAGATGCGGTCGCCCATGGTCATGGCTTCCGTCTGGTCATGCGTGACGTAGACGACCGTCGATTGCAGACCATCAGCCTTCAGCTGCTTGTGCAGATCGGTGATGCGCACGCGCATGGAGGCACGCAGCTTGGCATCGAGGTTCGACAACGGCTCGTCGAACAGGAAAACCTGCGGTTTCTTGATGAGAGCGCGCCCAACGGCGACACGCTGCGCCTGGCCGCCGGAAAGCTGTTTCGGCAGCCGTTCCAGATAATCGCCAATTTCCAGGATGTTGGAGACGTCCTGCGTTGCCTGCTCTATTTCTTCCGCCGGCCGGCGCTTGAGCCGAAGCCCGAAGGAGAGGTTCTTGCGCACCTTCATATGCGGATAAAGCGCATAGTTCTGGAATACCATGGCAATGCCGCGCTCGCCGGGCGCCTTGTCGTTGACGAGGTTGTCGCCGATGCGGATTTCACCGCCGGTGATGCGCTCCAGACCGGCGATCATGCGCAGCGTCGTGGATTTGGCGCAGCCGGAGGGGCCGACCAGAACCATGAACTCGCCGTCTGCGACGTCCAGGTTGATCCCGTGCACGGCTTTGAAGCCGCCATAGTCTTTTTCGAGGTTTCTAAGCTGCAGGCGAGCCATTGTCTTATCCTTTCACGCCACCGGCGGAGATGCCTTCGATGAAATATTTCTGCGCCACGAAGAACACGATGAGCGCCGGCATGATGGTCAGTACCGACATGGCGAGGATGCGGTTCCACTCGAAGGCTTCGGTGGTATCGATGGAGAGCTTGAGGGCGAGCGACACCGGGAACTTGTCGACCGAGGAGAGGTAGATCAGGGGACCTAGAAAATCGTTCATCGTCCACATGAACTGGAAGAGGCAGACCGAGATCAGCGCCGGCGTCAGAAGTGGCACGACGATGAACAGCAGCACCTGCCAGGTGTTGGCGCCATCGACGCGGGCGGCCTCTTCCATGTCGCGCGGAATGGCGCGCAGGAACTGCACCAGCATGAAGACGAAGAAGGCATCGCCGGCAAAGGCGGAGGGTACCCAGAGCGGCAGAAAACTGTCGAGCCAGCCGAGATCGCGAAACAGCAGATATTGCGGAATGCGGGTGACGACATTCGGCAGCAAAAGCGTGGCGATCAGCGAGGCAAACAGCACCTTCTTGCCCGGAAAATCAAAGCGGGCAAACCCGTAGGCGACCGCCGTGCAGGAAATGACCGTGCCGATCATCTTTGGAACCACAATGAGGAACGTGTTCCAGAAGAACCGGCCGAACGTATAGGGCGTCGAGGTCTGCCATCCCTGCACATAGCCGGATATGGTGACTTCGTTCGGGATGAAGCCGGCCCCGGCAAAGATTTCAGAATTGGTCTTGAACGAGGCGCCGATCAGCCAGATCAGCGGATAGAGCATGACGAGGCCAACGAGCGTCAGCACACCATAACGCAGGGTGGCGCTGATGAACTGGCGGCGGCGCTGCGCCTTCAGGATGCGATCTGCTTCCTGATCGAGCGCAAGGTTTTCTGAAAGGATATGGTTTGCCATCGGATCAGCTCCTCTTGTCGCCGGCGTAATAGACCCAATGGCGCGAGGACCAGAAGGCGATGAGGGTGAGCACCATGATGATGACGAAGAGCACCCAGGCAATGGCCGAGGCATAACCCATGTCGAACCGCCGGAAGGCTTCCTCATAGATGTAGAGCGGCAGGAGATAGGTGGATTTGAGCGGCCCGCCCTGCGTGATGATGTAGGGGCCGTTGAACTCCTGGAAGGCCTGGACCATCTGCATAATCAGGTTGAAGAAGATGACCGGCGTGATGAGCGGCATGGTGATGTGCCAGAAGGTGGCAAACTTGCCCGCTCCATCGATCGAGGCTGCCTCGTAAAGCGACTTGTCGATGCTCTGCAGCGCGGCAAGGAAGATCACCATGGCCGAGCCGAACTGCCAGAGGCGCAAAAGCGTGATGGTGAAAAGCGCGTTCGTGGGATCGCCGAACCAGTTGACCGGTTCGATGCCGAGCGTTGCCAGCCCCATGTTGACGATGCCGACATCGGCAAACAGGTAACGCCACATCACGGCAATCGCGATGGAGCCGCCGAGGATCGAGGGTACGTAGAAGGCGGTGCGGAAGAAATTGATGAATTTCAGCTTGTAGTTCAGGATGACCGCGATGAAGAGCGCAAAGGCGAGCTTCAGCGGTACGGTGGTGAACACGTAGACGAGCGTCACCCACAGCGACTTGCGGAACGTGCGGTCGCCGGTAAACAGCTTCCAGTAATTGTCGAGACCGGTGAAGACCGGCGACGACATCAGGTTGTAATCGGTAAAGCTCAGGTAGAACGAGGCGGCAAAGGGCAGCGCGGTAAAGACCAGAAGCCCGATGATATAGGGCGACAGGTAAAACAGCCCGAGAAAGCGGTTGTCTCCACTCATGCGGCGGCTCCCGCAGACCGCAACGAGACCTCGTTCGCCGCCATCTCGAGGGGCATGTCATACAGGTTTTGGCGCACCTGCTGCTCATTGACGCAAATGCCATCGATCCGGGGAATGGCGGACACAGCTGTTATCGCGTGGTCCGGCCGGGTGGGTTCCGGGTATTCAAAATTCTGCATCTTGATATCGAGGCAAAGGGAATGGCGGCGCTTCGATGCACCCTCTCCTCCCCAAAATGCCCCGCTCCTCCCATTGAACAGGTGATGGAAACTGGTGTTTTCCATCGATGGGCGCTACTATCTTCTGCAGGCAGGCAGAAGAGAATAGAGGCTTTCGGACAAAAAGATGGAGAAAAGCGAACAAGGGCCATTGGCCGCTATTCCCGTGCAATCGCTGACGCTCAACCTCACGCGCTCCACCATCAAGATGCAGCACTCCCCCAGCTGGCGCATCGACAAGACGAATACGGTGCATGATCTTGTCATATGTCTTACAGGGCGCGGCGAGTATGAGGTGGCGGGCGAACGGGTGGTGATGGAGCCCGGCTCAGCCATGCTGATCGAGGCGAATACACAATTTGTCGGGCGCACCGTCTCGAGCGACCTCTACACCGGCGTTGCCCAGCATTTTACGCTGAATGTCTTCGGCCGTATGGACCTGATTTCGCAGATGGAGATGCGCCGCGCGGTTGCCCTGCCGCGCTGGCAGATGCTGCAGCCGCTTGTGCGCCACTATCGCGAGACGGTGCCGCTGTCCTCGACCACACTTGCCCAGCACCACATGTTCATGGTGTTCCTCACCGAATATATCGAGGCGGCCTTCATCGGCTGGCGCCAGCAGCAGGAGGTCTCGGTCGACAATCCGGATGCGCTGTCGCTGGCGGTGATGGTGGCGGCAAGCCGTATTGCGGCCGATCCGCTGGATGATGGCATCGTCGAGACGGTGCTCGGCTCCATCCCCTATAATCAGGATTATTTCCGCCGCACCTTTCGCCGGCAGGTGGGGCTGACACCCACCAAATACCAGGAGTTCAAGCGCATGGAGCGCGCCATGGGGCTGCTGGCCGGCGGGCGTTCGGTGAAGCAGACGGCGGCGCAGGTCGGCTACAGCGACAGCTATTATTTTTCCCGCATGTTCAAGCATTATATCGGCGTCAGCCCCGCCGGCTATAAGGCGGCCGAAAAGCGCCATCGCGACGGGCAGTTTCCCCGCGGTGAAGAGGACGGGCTGGTGGTATATCCGCTGCTGTCGCGCCGGCTGGAACATGAGCGCCTTCAGGATGATGCGGATTAGAGAAGAACTGTGCGGTTCGCTGGCCATGCTCTGGCACAAGCGCTCAAAGCCATTATGATCCCCTGATGATTCCTGCGCGAAAACCCCCGCTGCCGCTCGATCCGGCTTTTCAGGTTCCGGCCTGGACCACGCGTCGCGTTGCCGTGGACAGCGATGCGGAGGCAGCCTTTGTTGCGGGGGGCGCACTTCTGGCGCTCGACCGGATCATGCGCGCCGATTACCCCTGGGCCGGCGCGTGGCGTCAGCGTCAGGCGCTGAAATGCGCGGTTGTCGCGGTTCGCCTTTCCGGCCGGCGCGAAGAGGACGCACAATTGCGCGATGCCTGGGTGCTGCGTCGCCCCGGCGATGATGCCGGCCCCTCCGGCAACATGTACGGCGCCTGGAAGCGACTTGCTGCACGGCCGCTTTTTCTGGAGGCCGAGACATTGAAGGGCGTCGCTGTGTCCCTCGATCTGCGCTGGACCGACGAGTTGGAAGCTGTGCCGCACGGGTGCGATGCGCTGCAGCGCCAGACGTCATCGCCGCCGCTGGCAATAGCGCAGATCGTGTCGCGCATCATGGCGCTCGGAGCGCCGTACGAGCTTCTGGCCTGGTGGGTGGCCGACCAGATGCTGAAGGAGATGATGGGCTGGCCGGTGGCGCTGCCGCTGATGATGGCGCAGCGGCAATCGGCCTATTTTCGCACTGAGCGCAGCCAGAAGCGGTTGTCGCCTGAAACGGATGGCTTTACCCGCGCCGTCACGCTGTCGCTTGCCGATGCCGCCATCGATGCGGTGCGTTTTGCCGGCGACATCGACCGGCGGGCGCAGCGTCTCCTGGAGGTGGTGCCAAAACTTCGCGCAAAGGGTGCCGGGGATGCGGTCGATCTTCTTTTGAGCGAGGATGCCGTTTCCGGCTCGCTGGTGACCCGCAAGCTGTCGCGGTTTGCCTCGCGCCGGCTGTTCGAGCGGCTTCTGGATTTCGAGGCGATCCGGGAACTGTCCGGTCGTCAGAACTCGCGCGTTTTTGGGCTCTGACCATGGCGCGCAACCCGAAACAGCCCGTGCTTCTCGATACCGAACTTTCAGACCTTGCCCCGCAGGCCCGCTGGCGTGAATGGATGAACCGTGTGGAGGCCGTGGTTTTTGCCTCCAGTGAACCGGTCGGGCGCGATGTGCTGGCCCGGGTGGTTGGGCGTGACTGCAACATTGACCTCATCATCGACGATGTCAGGGCCGAACTGGCAAGCCGGCCCTTCGATCTCGTCTCTGTCGCCGGCGGTTTTCAGTATCGGACGCGGCCGGCTTATGCCCATGTGGTGCGTTCCTCGGGCGCGCCGGTCAAGATCCCTGTGGAGCTTTCGCAGCAGGAGGCGATGGTGTTGATGGTGATCGGCTATTTCCAGCCGGTGACCCGCAGCGAGCTGTCGCGCATCTTTGGCCGCGAGGTGAACCGCGACACGATTGCCACGATCAAGCGCCTCGGTTTCATAACCTCTGGCCCGCGCAGCACGGGCCCCGGCGCGCCCTATACCTATGTGACGACGCCGGCCTTTCTTGCCGCCTTCGGCTTTGCCACGCTTCGCGAATTGCCCGACCTCGACATGCTGGAAGATGCCGGCCTCCTCAGCCGTCACCAGATGCAGAAGGACGAGTTGAGCCCGCTTCTCGAAGGGGCAGGAGAAGACGACGACTGACGGAAAACGCCGGTTGCGATCAGGCCGGGGCGGGTTTATGCCCAGTGGCACCATTGCCGGATGGCTGACAAGCCGGCCGGTTCAACCCCGATCCTCTGCAATGCCAAGGAGTGGCCCGTGACGCGCCCCGCCCTCATCGATATCAACCCCGATTCCGCCACCGAAATCGCCATCCGCCAGCAGTTGACGCTGGTGGCGCTGGGCAAGGAGCCGGCGGATGTGGCGCTGCGCGTCGGGCGCCTGCTCGATGTCGCGACCCGCACCTGGGCGGAGGATCAGGAAATCGTCATCAAGGGCCGGCGCATCGCCTATGTCGGGCCTGCCGGCAACTATCCGGGCGATGTGGTGCGGCACGTTCACGAACCGCATCTTTCCGCTGTGCCGGGGCTTGGCGAGGTTCACAAGCATATCGAAAGCTCGCATCTGACGCCGGAATGGGAGGCAGCTCTTGTCCTGCCGCGCGGCAACACCTGGACCTGCGAGGCAAGCCACGAGTTTTCCAACGTCAATGGAGGCAAGACGCTGGAATTCTGGCTGAAGGCGCGCGAGGCCGGATCGCCGCTCAAAATCTTCCCCCTCCCCGGCTCCGCCGTGCCGCCGACAGGTTACGAACACGGTGGCGGTTATCTCGGTTATGACGAACAGAAGGCCTTCCTGAAGGAGAGCCTGATGGTGGCGGGCCTTGACGAGGTGATGGACTGGCCGGCCGTCTGGAACCCGGAAAACCCCTCGCACACCCGTCTTTGGGGCATGATCCGCGCCACATTCGAGCAGCGCGGCGTCGTTGAAGGCCATGCGGCCGGCATTCGCGATCTGCCTGCGATTAACGCCTTTGCGGCAGCAGGTCTTGCCTCCGATCACGAAGCCTGGACGTTGCAAGAATTCTGGGACAAGCTGACCCATGGCCTGTTCATGGAGCTTCGCCCGCACAGCCTGCCGGAGGTGATCAAGGGCCTTCTGGAGAGAGGGCTTTCCGACTGGTCGCAGATCGCCTTTACCACCGATGACCGCAGCGCCTCCGATACGCTGAAGATGGGCGCCACCGACTATAACGTCCGGCTTGCCATCCAATCCGGCCTTGCGCCGGAAATCGCCATCCAGTGCGTAACGATCAACCCGGCCCGCCACATGCGGTTGACCCCCTGGGTCGGTTCGATTGCGCCGGGCCGTTATGCGGATATCGTGCTGCTCTCTGATGTCGGGACGTTCGAGATTGCAAAGGTCTGGGCCGACGGAAAGCAGGTATCCGAAGGCAAGACCTATCTGCCGGATGTGCCTGAAATCGCTTGGCCGGAATGGGCGACGAAGACGGTCAATATCGGCCGTCCCCTGACCGATGCAGATTTTGCCATCTTTGCCGAACCCGGTCGCCAGACGATGCAGGCTGCCGTGCTTCGTCCCTTCCATTGGGCCGATGATTTCTTGACCTATGAACTGCCGGTCGAGGGAGGGCTGGTGCAGCGCGACGAAAGCCGGAACATCACAAAATTCTCGGTGGTTGACCGCTTCTCCGGCAAGGCGGCCGTCTCAAAAATGTTCTGGATCGGCTGCGGTCCAAAAACGCCGGAGACGGCCCTTGCCTGCTCCATGGCGCATGACAAGCATAACATCTGGTGCGTCGGTTCCTCCGATGCGGCCATGGCCATGGCGGTCAATGCGATCGCCGAGAATGACGGTGGCTGGGCGCTGGTGCGCGAGGGGAAGCTGGTGGCAACCGTGCGTTATGAAGTGGCTGGCCTGATGACATGCCGCGCACCCGAAGTGCTGCATGAGGAGATGCAGGCGCTTTATGCCGAGGGTGACAAGATCGACTGGATGTACGAGCCGACATTCAGCCCTCGCTGGTTTCCGGGCTTTCCCGAGCGGCTGGCCTTTGCCACGCTCACCTGCGCACCGTGGCGCTGGGTGCTTGTCGCGCCAAGCGACTATGCGCCGCAGGGGCTCGTTAATGTCCAGACGGGTGCGGTGCAGAAGATCGTGTTCTGATCGGTCCCGATTGGAAAGGTCCGGCAGGTCTCGTCTGCCGGATGGTTTTCTTGCACGTCAGGCCGAAAGGGCCGCGAGAATGCGGATCCAGGAACGGATGCCGTGGCGGAAGCTCGAGAGATCGTATTTCTCGTTCGGGCTGTGGACCCGGTTGTCGAAGCGGGCAAAGCCGACGAGAAGCGTATCAGCCCCCAGTTTCTCCTTGAAGGCGCTGACGATCGGAATGGAACCGCCGGTGCCGGCAAGTGCCGTCTCGCGGCCCCATTCCGCTGTCAGTGCACCGCTTGTCGCGCGCAAAAATTCGCTGTCGAGCGGCATGGTAATGGCGGGCGCCAGGCCATAGGTCTTGAAGGTGACGCTGCAATCGGCCGGAATTCTTGCCCGCACATGCGCCTGAAATGCGTCGCGGATCTTTTCCGGGTCTTGGCCGGCCACGAGGCGGAAGGAAATCTTGGCAGAGGCCTTGGCGGGAATGACGGTCTTGAACCCCTCCCCGGTATAGCCGCCCATCATGCCGTTGATCTCGCAGCTGGGTCGCGCCCAGACCTGTTCAAGGATAGAGCGGCCCTCCTCCCCTGCCGGGATCGACAGGCCGACATCGTTCAGGAACGCCTGCTCGTCAAACGGCAGCCGCCGCCAGAGCGCCCTCACCTCATCGGAAAGTTCGGTCACGCCCTCATAGAACCCGTTGACGGCGACGCTGCCATCCGGATTGCGAAGGCTTGCCACCACATCGCCCAGCACCTGTAGTGCATTGCGCGCGGCATTGCCGAACATGCCCGAATGCAGGTCGCGGTCGGCGCAGGTGATTTCGATTTCCTGGCTGACAAGGCCGCGCAGCATGGTGGTGATCGCCGGCGTCTCGCGGTCCCACATGTCGGTATCGCAGACGTAGACGACATCGCTTTTCAACTCATCTGCCGCCTCTTCCATGAAGGGCGCAAGGCTTGGGCTGCCCGCCTCCTCTTCCCCTTCGAAGAGAATGCTGATGCCGACCGGAAGTCCGCCGGTGACCACCTTGAAGGCGCGGCAGGCCTCGACAAAGGTCATCATCTGCCCCTTGTCGTCGGAGGCGCCGCGCGCAACGATGGCGGTGTCACCATTGGCGAGCGGCTTCATCACGGGCTCGAAGGGATCGGTTTCCCACAGCGCCAGCGGATCGACCGGCTGCACATCGTAATGCCCGTAAAAGAGGATGTTGGCCCCCTCGTTTTGTCTGGCATGGCCGACGACCATCGGATGGCCGATCGTGTCGCGCACCGAGGCGTCAAAGCCGATATTGGCCAGATCCTGCGCCAGCCATTCGGCCGCGCGCCGGCAATCGGCCGCATAGGCCGGATCGGTGGAGACGCTGGGGATGCGGATCAGTGCAAAAAGGCGGTCGAGCGCCTGCGGCAGCGTGGCATCGGCTTGGGCGAGGACAGCGTCGAGTTCGGCATCGGAAAGCGGCATGGGATTTTCCTCAAGCGTCTGAAGGCAGGATGCAGCATTGTTCGGGCACAGGCGTCAGCACGGCTGCCGTGCCCGGGTCGAGCAATTCGGTGAGCGGCCCATTGCCGAGGTAATCTCCGGCCGGCGTCGTGCACTGGTATTGATAGGCGCGTCCGAGATAGGTGCGGATGCCGAGCGTGACGGGGATGCCCTCCCCTTCCCGGCTGACGGCAAGCCCATCGGGACGCGCGGCCAGCACGAAGCGATCGGGGATGGCTCCAAACAGCGACTGCGACAGGTGAAGCGTAGCACCCGCCTGCGTCACCGCCGTCACGCTCTCGCCGTCGCGTGCCGTGACCGTCATTTCAATGAGGTTCTCAAAGCCGACAAAGCGCGCCACAAAACTGTTGGCCGGGCGCTGGTAGAGCACTTCTGGCCGATCAAGCTGCATGATCCTGCCGGCATTCATGATGGCGACGCGATCGGAAATGGAAAATGCTTCTTCCTGGTCATGCGTTACATACAGCGAGGTCGTGCCGTTGGCGCGTTGCAGCCGCCGGATTTCGACGCGCATATCGACGCGCAGCTTTGCATCGAGGTTGGACAATGGCTCATCGAACATCAACAGCGGCGGTTCGATGACGAGTGCGCGCGCCAGCGCCACACGCTGTTTCTGCCCGCCGGAAAGGGCCGCCGGCATGCGATCGGCAAAGGATGAAAGACCGACCCGCTCCAGCATGGCATTGGCCTTGGCGGTGCGCTCGGTGCCGCCCAGACCGCGCTGCTTGAGCCCGAAGGCAACATTGTCGCGCACCGACAGATGCGGAAACAGCGCATAGTTCTGGAACACGAGCCCGATATCGCGCTTGTGGGCGGCAAGGCGGGTGAGGTCGCGCTCGCCAAGCTGGATCGTGCCGCTTGTCGGCTCGAGAAAACCCGCAACCAGGCGCAGCGTCGTTGTCTTGCCGCAGCCGGAGGAGCCGAGCAGTGAGACGAGTTCGCCGGCCTTGATGGCGAGCGAAAGGTCTTCCAGCACCTGCGTGGAGCCGTAATGGGCGGTGATATGGTCGAGTGTCAGCGAAACGGTCACGGCAAATTCACTTTGTCAGGAAGGTGAGGCCAAGGGTGGCTTCGACGATGGCCATCACGCCAACCGTCAAGAGCATCAGCAGCACGGAAACGGAGGCAATCGTCGGGTCGAAAAACTGTTCCATATGGGCAAGGATCTGGATCGGCAGCGTGGAAATGCCGGGGCCGGTCAGAAACAGCGAAATGGACACGTCATTGATCGAGGTGATGAAGGCGAGAATGAAGGCGGCGATGACACCGGCGCTGATATTGGGCAGCACCACCGTCAAAAATGCCTTGAGCGGCGGGCAACCGAGGCTGATGGCGGCCTCCTCGATGGAAAAGTCGAAAGAGGCAAGGCTTGCTCCCACCACCCGCACGGCATAGGGCAGCACCAAAAGCGCATGGCCGAGCAGCAGCGTGGTAAACACCGGCAGGTTGAGGCCGATCGTCACCGATTTCATCAGCGAGAAGCCAAGCACGATTTCCGGCACCAGGATGGGCAGCACAAAGACGTTCGACAGCCAGGATGGCAGCCGGATGCGAAAACGATTGAGCGCATAGGCGGCGGGAATGCCGATGAGAAGCGCCAGAAACGTGCCGAAAAAGGCAATCTGCAGGCTGGTGATGGCGGTGGTGCGAAAGGCGCTGATCTCGAAGATATTGCTGAACCAGCGCATGGTGAAACCGTGCGGCGGAAAGGTGAGATAATTGGTATCGCTGACGGCCGCACCAAGAATGATGAAGAGGGGGGCGATCAGGATGATGAAGATGATCGAGGCGGTGACGATGAGTGCCGGATGAAGTGTGTTGCGCATGGGATCAGCCCGCCATCGGGTTCAGGCGGCGTGCAAGCCGCGTCATCAAGACAACGATGAGAATGGTCACGACCACCATGATCGCGGCAACGGTTGAGGCGCCGGTCCAGTCGAAGGTCACCATCGCCCGCTGGTAGAGAAGCGTTCCCATCATCATCTGCCGCTCGCCGCCAAGCAGCTGCGGCGTGGCGTAGGAGGTGAAGCTGCCGGTAAACACGAGCACCGCGCCGACGATGAGGCCCGGCATGGCAAGCGGCAGGATGACCTGGCGAAACACGGCAAACGGGGTGGCTCCCAGCGAGGTCGCCGCTTCCACCACATCCTTGGGGATGCCTTCCAGCACGCCGGCAAGCGTCAGGATCATCAGCGGCACGAAAAGATAGACCATGGCCGCAATAACGGCGCCTTCGGTATAAAGCATCGAGATCGGCTCGGAAATAAACCCGACAGAGAGAAGCGCCGTGTTGAGGATGCCGTTCTTACCGAGCAGGATCAGCCAGGCAAAGGAGCGCACCACGACACCGGTCAGCAGCGGAAAGACGGCGGCGATGATCATGATGCTTTTTAGCCGCGCCGGCATCTGCGCCACCACATAGGCGGCGATAAACCCGAGCACGACGGATATGATCGTGGTGATCAGCGAAATCTCGATGGTGCGGTAAAGCACGGTGCGCCGAAAGCCGCTGTTGAAAAAGGCGGCATAAGGGGCAGCCCAGCCCTTCGCATCGGTAAAGGTCGCAATCAGCGTCGAGCCGACGGGGAGAATGAGGAAAACCAGCACGAGCAGGCTTGCCGGTCCGGCCAATATCCAAGGGCTTAAACGTTTTATCATGTCTTGCTCAAGCGGCGTGTCCAGGGTCGGTTGACGGGCGGACGGAGCCTTGATTTCGATGTCGTGAATGGGTGTCGGAAGCTCTCGAAGCCTCGCAAGGTCAGGATGGCGCAAGCGCGCCTGTCATTCAAGTGTGCCGGCCCGGATTGCGGCCGGGCCGGCACAGTCATGCACGGATTATGCTGCTTACTTGCTGAAAATCTCGTTCCAGCCATCGATCCAGTCGGTCTTGGCCTCGTTCAGCTTGACGTAATCGAGACGGTTGAGTTTGGCGATCATGTCGGCGCCATAGGTCCAGATCTTGGCCTGCTCCGGCGTCAGCGACACCTTGGTGGAGACCGGTGCATCGACCCCCTGCTCGGCTTCGATCTGCTGCACATCCTTCGACAGGATGAAATTGATGAACTGGTGTGCCAGTTCCACATTCTCAGAACCTGAGGGGATGTTGACGGTGTTGAGCGTTGCGATATCGCCGTCAGACAGGCTGGCCCAGGTCATCGTCGGCACGGCAGCCTTCATCGAAACCAGGGTAAAGTCCTGCGCGATGGCAACCTTGGCTTCGCCGGTGGAGATGAGGTTCACCAGTTCCGAACCGGTATTGTAGTTCTTGGCAACGTTCGGCTTCAGGGCTTCGATCGCGGCAAACGCCTTGTCCGTGTCGGAAAAAGCATCCACGCCGGCATGTTTTGCCGCCTGCAGCACGACCATCGGGCCGGCGGTGGTGGTGATGCCCGGAAGGGTAACCGCACTCTTCAGGTCTTCGCGCCACAGATCGTTCCACGACGAAATCGCCGGATTGACCTTGGCTGCGTCATAGACGATGCCGACGCGCCCGATCGTATAGGCCGGGCCGTATCCGCCCTGCGGATCCTTTGCAAGGTCGTAGAGATCGGCAAGGTTCGTCAGCTTGGCGGCATCGACCTTCTGGAACAGGCCCTCGGCAATGCCGATCTGGGAATAGCTGTCGGTGAGGTAGATGACGTCGACGCCCTTGCCGCCGCGCAGCTTCAGCTTGTTCAGGCGGTCGGCATTGTTGCCGGTTTCAAAGACGATGTCGCAACCGCAGATCTTCTTGAACGGCTCGACAATGTTGGCGTTCAGCTTGTCGCCGTTATAGCCCCACCAGGAGATGGTCAGTGTTTTTGCTTCAGCCATCGTCGAGATCGAGGCGGCAAGTACGGCGCCGATCGCCAGAGCTGAGGCGCGCAGCCGAGTTGCTTTCGTCATGGGGTTTGTCCTTCTTCGGGAAATGTGCCGGGGGTCTCGCGGGGGATCTGCTCCCTTCGACCCCCTGATACTAACGGTGGTATCAGCAATTTCAAGCACAACAATCGAGCATGCACATTATTGATGCAGATTTCTCCCGTGCCATCCGCCAATTGCGCCAACGGATTCGACTGCCGAGGAGCGTGACTTCCGAAGATCCTTTTAAAAACCGCCATTCTGGGAAGATAGTCTCTCCCCTCATGAAGCCTCCCGTCGTGCTCGCGATGTCAGTTTTCGAACACGTGTCCATCAAAAAGCTTGCGGGCGGTGCGCAGAAACGAACATTCGCCGAGCCCGCCCGGCGCATTCGGGTCGAGGCGCAGCAGGATTTCCATCTGGCCGGTCGGATGTTCGACGGCCACGGTCTTGTCGTCACCCGCCGGAAGGACGGCCATGGCAAAGGCCGGGCTTTCGCGAAACATGCAGGCCGTGGCAACACTCAAGGCACCGAACACGCCGATGGACGCATGGACGCGGTGGGGAATGAAGCTGCGTGTCATGATGGCGCCACCGCTGAGCGGCGGTGCGACCAGCGTCATCTTCGGAACCGATTTCTTCGTGACGTCGCCGAGGTTCATCAGCGGGCCTGCCGCAAGCCGGATGCGCTCGATCCGCGCCTTGACCTTTTCGTTCCCCTCCAGTTCCTCGCGGCTTTCATAACCGGACAGGCCGAAATCCGCCGCGCGCATGACAACGACAGGCATGCCGTTGTCGATCAGCGTGCAGGTCACGCCATCGATCTCGGTTGCAGCCGAACCGGTCGGCAGCAGTGCTCCGC
The DNA here is from genome assembly GCF_058242775.1 of Neorhizobium sp. PAMB6630. NCBI lineage: Bacteria > Pseudomonadati > Pseudomonadota > Alphaproteobacteria > Hyphomicrobiales > Rhizobiaceae > Neorhizobium > Neorhizobium sp. PAMB6630. The sequence continues at coordinate 1,105,182 of NZ_JBZAYV010000002.1, read as the reverse complement.
AGCTTGAGCCGGCGGCATCGGTGAATGTGAGATAGACGGGGGCCGCCGGCCACGGCACACCGTCTATGGAGGCGTCGCCGGTATAGATAGGCCGGCCGTTTTCGGTGCGGATCCGGGCCACGGCGGATTGTCCGGTATTTTCCATGTAGATGCGGACGGCAGTCTCGCCGTCGCTGGCCTTGACGAGCCCACGTTCGACGGCAAACGCACCGATGCCGGCAAGAATATTGCCGCAATTCTGGCTATCGCTGACAAGCGCTTGGTCGACGAACACCTGGAGGAACAGGTAATCGACGTCAAAGCCCGGCCGGGTCGATGCACGCACGACAGCGACCTTGCTGGTCAGCGGATCCGCACCGCCGATGCCATCGATCTGGCGCGGATCGGGCGAGCCCATAATGCGCAGCAAAAGATGGTCGCGCTCATGGCTCTCCGAGGGCAGATCGTCGGCGAGGAAATAGGCCCCCTTCGAGGTGCCGCCCCTCATCATCATGCACGCGATCCCGTTCTGCATCATGGTCATCACTCCTGTTGATTTCGGTTGAGGTCAGGGCAGTGGAAGTTCGAGCAGCCTGCCGAACAGCCCGTAGGCGATGACCCAGAATCCGACACCGGTGGCGATAGCGCGGATAAACGGTCTTTCCCCCGGAAAAAGCAGCGTCGCCACGCCTGTGCCGATGCCAAGGGAAAGTGCAAGGCCAATCCATTTTGCGCTGAGCGCAACGGCGATGAAAAGGCCAAGCAGCCCAGCCACACGCGCGACGTCTATCCTGTCGCTCGAGCCGCCGAAGTCTTTTCCACGCAAGACCTGCACCAGATAGACCGCCGAGACGATCAGTCCGAAGGCGCTGACTTCGATGGGCAGCGATCCCGGCCCGACATCGCCGCGCGAATGGCCGGCCGGCAAGCCAAGGCTCATGGAAAGAAAGGCGGCATTCCAGAGCATGGAAATGCCAGCGGCAATAAGGTTTTGCCAGAAGTGTTTGCGGGTTGCCACGCCCCCTGATGGGGGGACGTGGTTGGAACCTTGAGCGAACGAAGCCTTCGTCGTCATTGCGCGTATCCGTTCGCTTTCAGGAAGTCGAGCTGGCTTGCGAGATCGCTTTCCGCGCGCCGGGTGAACTCTTCTTCTTTCCAGTCAGGGCTGTCCTGGAGTTGCTCGGACTGAAACTTCTTCCAGTCTGGCGAAGCAGTGACCTTGTCTATGGCCGTCTGAATGGAATTGACGACATCGTCGGGCGTCCCGGCTTTCACGGCGATGCCGCGCCAGACGGCCCCCTCGATATCATAGCCCTGTTCCTTGAATGTCGGCACGTCGGGCAGAAACTCGCTGCGCTTGTCGGTGGAGACACCCAGCAATCTGATGTCGCCGTTCTTCACCTGGGCAAGGCCCGTCGACGGTGTCATCATTGCCGCATCGATGTGTTTGCCGAGCAGAGCAAGCGTCACCTTGCCGGAGGCATCATGCGGGATCCACCCGCTCTCGAAGCCGCCCGACTTCATCAACTGGTAGAGCATGTATTGGTGGAAGCCGCCCGGTGCATGACCGCCGACCTTCTGTCCGCTCGGGTTTTCCTTCATGTATTTGACAAAATCGTCCACCGTCTTGAACCGGCTGTCGGACAGGACGGCCAGCGAGGAAGGCTCCGACTGCATGGCCCGCAGCATGCGGAAATCCTTCAACTTGAAGGGAATGAGGCCCTGCGCGATACCGAATGTCAGCGTTCCGGTAAAAACCAGAATGTTGTAGCCGTCCGCCGGCTGGGTCATGATCTGCGATACGCCGACCGCGCCGCTGCCACCGGGGCGGTTATCCACCTTGACCTTCCAGCCGGCGTCCTTTTCCAGAAGCTCGGCAAGCTTGCGACCATAGGTGTCGAGCGCTCCTCCAGCACCCGCCCAGACCACAAGCGTCACACCCTTGTCCGGGAACCCGGCCGCCATCGCCGGTGCCGGCGCAACAACACCCGACAGGGCGAGTGCCAGTCCAAGGGCGGTCCCGGCCAGACGTCTGCCGAACAGTCTTCTGTTGATCTTCATGTGTTTTCTCCTCCTGTTTAAGTTTTTGATCAGCGCAGAGCGCCCTTCGCTTCGTCGGCGCTCCCCTGCCGTGTGCGACGGGCCTGAAACCGTCGCCAGAGCGGTGTCAGCAGGCTGACAAGGCTGAGGACGAGGAACAGCAGGCTGACCGGATCGGTGATGAAAATCATGTAGTCGCCCTGCGAGGAAACCAGCGCGGTGCGATAATTGGATTCCACCAGATAACCGAGCACCATCGCCAGAATGACCGGTGCAACCGGGAACCGCAGCTTCTTCATGAGATAACCGACGACGCCGAAACCGAGCATCAGGTAGACGTCGAACATCAGGTTGCGGATGGCAAAGGCGCCGAGCACGGCGAAGGCCATGATGCCGACCGCGATCACCGCATCCGGCAGGCGCATGACCCGGGCCATCAGCGGCAGGAACAGCGAGCCGGCGGCATATTGCACAAGTGACGCAATGATCGTGCCGAAGAGGATCGCATAGACGAGAGAGGGCGCCTCGGTGAAGAGTTGCGGACCCGGATGCAGGCCATGCATGATCAGCGCGCCAACCATGATGGCGGTCGTCGGCGAGCCCGGTACGCCGAGCGCCAGCAGGGGAACGAGAGCGCCGCCGACCGTTGCGTTGTTCGAGGCCTCCGGCGCCGCAATGCCATTGGCGGAACCAAGGCCGTATTCTTCCGGATGCGGATCGCGCGCCCGGGCATAATCCCGAGCCACCCAGCAGGCAATGTTGCCGCCGACGCCGGGCAAGATGCCGAGCAGCGTGCCGATGACCGAACCTGATAGCATGGACCGCCAGGTTTCCTTCCACAGCGCACGCGACATGAACACGTGGCCGACCTTGTCCTTGACGATGGGTGTCGCCATCGCCCGGTTTTCGATCATCGCCAGCGCTTCCGAGACGGCGAAGAGACCAATGAGGGCGGCAAGGAACGGCACGCCTTCATAAAGTTCGAAAAGGCCGAAGGTGAAGCGCGGCGTACCGGCAATCGGGTCGATGCCGACCGTTGCGAGTGCAAGGCCGAAGGCAGCACAGACGAGACCCTTGAGCAGCGAGCCACCGGAGAGCGCCGCAACCGATGTCAGCCCGAAGACGCCCACGGCAAAATAACCCGCCGGACCAAATTTGAGCGCGAGCGAGGCCAGTGGCATCGCCAGCAGCAGCAGTGCCAGACCACCGAACACGCCGCCCACCGTGGATGCGGTCAGTGAAATCGAGATTGCCTCGTTGGCCTTGCCCTTGCGTGCCATGGCGTAACCGTCGATGGCGGTGGCGGCCGCTGCTGCCGTGCCGGGCGTTGAAAGCAGGATCGCGCTGATCGAACCGCCATATTCGGCCGAGGTATAAAGCGAGATCATCATTAGCATGCTCAGCTCGGGGCCGAGGTTATAGGTGAAGGGGATGAGCAGGCTTAGCCCGATCGATGGGCCAAGACCCGGCAGGGCGCCGATGATGATGCCGAGCAAGGCTCCGAGGATAAGAACCACAAGGCCCGAGAAAGAAAAAATGACGCCGAGCGACTGAAGGATGCCATCCATGTCAAAGGTCCTCTGCTAGGCGACGTGCCAGGACGGGCACGAAACCACGGTATCCGTCGCTAACAGACAGGCCCTGGTTTTTCAGTGCGGCATGGGCTTTTGCGATCGTCGCGCAGGCAGCCCGGGACATCGGAGCTTTCAGCCCTAGAGATTCAATGGTCTCGGCCGCTTCGGTCATCTCTGTTACGCGGCGCGCACCGTGTTCGAACGTACGCGACAGGTAATAGTCGGCGATCTGGCGCCAATCGAGCCCCGGGAAGGTTTCGCCGACGGAATCGAGGATACGTTCGGTAACGCCGGCCCGCTCCGCCGATGACAGCGCCTCGATGAGAAGTGCTTCGACGCCCTTGATCATTACCGAACGGATCATTTTCACGGACGAGGCCTGGCCCGGTGTGTCACCGACGGCCTCAAGGTTCATTCCGAGTGCATTCAGCCGCTCGGCAGCCTCCAAAGCGCGTGGACCGGCAACAAGGATCGGCACCTTCTGTGCGTAAGGTGGCACGCGCGCCATGACGGCTCCTTCAACGAAGCTGCCCTTGCCCGCCGCGATCTCGGCTGCAGCGAGAGCCTTGCTGTCCGGGCCGACGGAGTTGAGATCGATGAAGATGGCATGCTGCGAAAGATGCGGGGCGACTGACGCTGCAACGGCTCTGGTCGCTGCCCCCACGACGAGCGACAGAACGATATCCGCCGACGCGATGTCGGCAATCGTGTCGAGCGGCTGCACGCCGCGTTCTGCCGCAGTAGCGCGCAGGCCCGCAGAGGCTGCCGGATCCTGAAACCGCAGGTCAAATGCGGCAAGCCGCACGGCGTTTTGGCCATCAAGGCCGCCGGCGATGGATTGCGCCGCCTCACCGAAACCGATGAAAGCAATCGTGGTCATATGTCCTCCCGTGCGGAAAAGGTTCCTCTCCCTTTCCCGGCTTCTGATCAATCGATGTAGGTCAGTCCTTTGGCGGCAAGCGTCTCGCGCATCCCGTAGATGTCGAGGCCCAGTTCCCCCGCCATCAGTCGCGCGCGGGTCTGGCGTTCCTTCTCCAGCCGCGCCCGGGATGCCTGCAGCGCGGTTTCGGCCCTGGCTTTCGGCACGACCATCACGCCATCGTCATCGGCAACGATGATGTCGCCGGGCGAGATACTGGCGCCGGCACAGACAATGGGGACGTTGACGGAACCGAGCGTCGCCTTGACGGTGCCTTGTGCGGACACGAAGCGGGACCAGACGGGAAAGCCCATTTCCTCCAGTTCGGCGATGTCGCGAACACCGGCCTCGATCACCAGCCCGCGCACGCCACGCACCTTGAGGGATGTGGCAAGCAGTTCGCCGAAATAGCCTGCATCGCAAAGCGAGGTCGGGGCAACGACCAGGATGTCGCCCTCCTGGCATTGCTCCACGGCCACATGCAGCATCCAGTTGTCTGCCGGCGGAATGGACACCGTCACCGCAGTGCCGGCCACCCGCGCGCCTTTAAAGATCGGCCGCATGTAGGATTGCAGCAGGCCGATGCGGCCCATGGCTTCATGGACAGTCGCTGTGCCGCATTCAGCCAGCGCATCGACGATGGCGAGCAGCGGCCGCTCAATGGTGCGGTGTACGACACTCATGCCAGGGCTCCATGACCGAGCGTGCCGGTGACATGCGGAAAGACCGCCTCATAGGCCTCGCCATAGGCGATCTTGTAGTCGGAATTGCGCGACGCCTGGACACCACGCTGAAGCGCGACCCGGGTATAATATTCCCAGAGATGCTCCTGGCCTTCCATGCATTTGATGGCTGCCAGCTTCTTCTCCCAGACCTCGGTGATATCGAGAAGGAAATTGGGCTTCCAGTTGCACTGCTCCGGCTGGTGCGGCTCGAACAGGTACACCGGGGGAGCGCCGAGGATAGGCACGTCCGGCCGGTGCCCGTGTGCCTGCGCGATGACGCGCGCATGCTGCGCAAACTCCGTGGCCATCGGGTGGTCGAAGTTGTAGGGGTCCTGGCGGGAATGGGTCAGCATGAATTCCGGGCGGATCTCGCGGTAGAGATCGACCAGCCGATCGAACGCCGCCGGCGTGATCTGCAGGGGATAATCGCCCAGGTCATAGAACTGGATATCGTGAACGCCAAGCGCTTTGGCGGCATTCTCTGCCTCGCGCCTGCGGTCGGTCTTCACGGCGTCGAGTGTCATGCCGGCTTTGCGCCAGAGCTTGGCGGACTCGCCGCGTTCGCCGAATGACAGGCACACGACGGTGACAGCATAACCCTGCTTTGTATGAGCCGCGATGGCGCCGCCGGCCCTCCAGACGAAATCTGCGGAATGGGCACTGACAACGAGCCCGGTCTTCTGATGCATGTTGATGCTCCTCCATGTTTGAGGCGAACATTCGCACCAAAGGTAAGGGCGGGGCTAATACGAAAGCAGTGCCGGGTTATAGCTTTTTGCGAATCCGTGTATGGTTCTCCCATGATCGCAACCGACCTCAATCTTCGTCATCTGCGTGCCTTCATGCGCGTCTGCGAGACGGGCAGCCTCAATCGCGCGGCAGCCGACCTCAATGTCTCGCAGCCCTCGGTCTCCGTGGCTCTCGCCGGCATCGAGGCCCGCTTCGGTGCGCAGCTGCTTACCCGTTACGCCGCCGGCAGCCAGCCGACGAATGCCGGAGAGGTGCTTCTGGCGCGGTTGTACCGGATGGAAAACCAGCTCATCGCGGCGCTCGGAGAAACGCTCGGCGCCAGCTCGAAACGCGACCCCATCCTGGTGTCCAAGGCCCTTGCCCATATCAGCTTTCGCCAGATCGAGGCGCTGATCGCGCTTGCCGGCAGCGGCTCGATCACCGAAGCGGCGCGCTCCGGCGCGCGCTCCGCAGCAGCCCTCCACCGGACACTGCACGAGTTGCAGGCCAATCTCGGCAAGGCCATCTTCGTGCGCAGCCCAAGCGGCCTAGCGCCGAATACGGTCGGGCGGCGCCTCGCCATGCGCTGGCAGGTGGCGCTCATCGAACTGGAACAGGCCGCCGACGAACTCAAGGAACTCGAAGGCCGCCTGGAAGGAAAGATCAAGATCGCGTGCCTGCCGCTTGCCCGCACCCTGCTTCTGTCCCGCGCGCTCAATCCGCTGCTCGCCGCTCATCCCAATGCAAGGGTCGAGGTGATGGACGGTTCCTACGAACTCCTGTCACAGCAGCTGCGCGCAGGGGCGAGCGACATCCTGATCGGGGCCCTGCGCTCGGGAAGCGATCTGGCCGGCCTGAAAACCGAAGCGTTGTTCGACGACCCCTATGCGATCGTCGGTCGGGCGAACCATCCGCTGGCAGCATGTTCCAAAGGTGCATCGCTCGATGACCTGGCGCAACAGGAATGGGTGGCGCAACGGTCGGGCACGCCCATTCGCGCTGCCTTCGATGCGCTTTTCGAGACATGCCCGATATCGCCGCGCGCCAGCATAGAGACAAGCTCCCTCGTTTTGACCCGCGCCATCATTCTGGAAAGCGACCGCCTGTCGATGCTCTCAAGCCGACAGATCGCTGTCGAGGAACGCGAAGGACTGCTGTCGTGCATTCCTGTCACCGGCCATGTGCGCGAGCGGCTCGGCACGCGCACAATCGGCATCACCATGCGCGAGACCTGGCTGCCGAGCAGGCTGCAATCGATCTTTCTCGATCACATCCGCACGGCAACCTCGTCCTGAAAGACTGGCGGATTTCACCAGTTGGTGACGGATCCGTCCCGGCGCTTGAGGTGCGGTGCCTCCCAGAATTCGAATTCCTGCCGGGAAAGCAGGTCCTCGTTCACTTCGATGCCGAGCCCGGGTGCATCGGAGACGGGGTAGAAGGCGCCTTCAAGCCGGGGCTGAGTTGGGAAAAAGTCGGAGTTGTCGAATCCCAGATGTGTTTCCGCCGGGCTGCTGCGGGTTTCGAGCCAGGAGAAATTCGGCACGGCCGCGCAAAAATGCACGGTTGCTGCCGTACACACCGGCCCGAGCGGATTGTGCGGCATCATGTCGACATAATGCGTCTCGCTCCAGGCGGCGACCTTCATGCTCTCCGTCAACCCGCCGACATTGCACACGTCAAGCCGGTTGAACTGGTGGATGTCGCGCTCGATATACGGCTGGAACTGCCATTTCGAGGCAAACTCCTCGCCGATGGCAAAGGGGATATCCGTCATCCGCCGGAGTGCTTCATAGGCGCCGGGAGATTCGTCGCGGATCGGTTCTTCAAGGAAATCGAGTGTTCCCGAGGGCATCTTCTGGCAGAAGCTGGCAGCTTCCGCCACGCTGAGGCGATGGTGATAGTCGATGCCGAGCACGATGTCGTCGCCGAGCGCCTCGCGTGCCTTCACCAGCCACTTGGCCGTTGTTGCGATATGCTCGCGCGGTTCGTAGATTTCCTTTTCCTCGTGACCGGCCGGCGACAGGCGCATCGCCGTCCAGCCATGCTCGACCAGCATTTTTGCCTGCTCGATCATTTCCGGTCCGGGCGCTGCAAAGGTCGTGGCGAAGGTCGGAATGCGGTCGCGCTGCTTGCCGCCGAGGAGGTCGTAGACGGGAACGCCCAGCGCCTTGCCCTTGATGTCGTAGAGCGCGATGTCGATGGCTGAAATCGCCGCCTGCAACACGCGGCCACCCTCGAAATACTGGCTGCGGTACAATTCCTGCCAGAGCGCGCCGATCCTGAACGGGTCGCGGCCTTTGAGAAATTCCGCATAGTGTTCGAGCGCGCCGGCAACAGCCTTTTCACGACCAGAAAGGCCGCTTTCGCCCCATCCGAAAATGCCGTCATCGGTTTCCACCTTGACGAGGAGCTGGTTGCGGATGCCGACCTTGACGGCATAGGTCTTGATCGCAGTGATCTTCATGGTTGTGCCTCCCTTTGCTGTTCGCCTACCAGTGCCACAGGGTGCCGTCTTCCAGACGGTTCACCGGCAGATAGGCGCGCTGATAGGGATACTTGGCCGCCAGTTCCTCATTGATATCAACACCGTGGCCGATGGCATCGCCCGGATGCAGATAGCCGTCGTTCAGGCTCCAGGCGCCGGGGAAGACGTCGAGGATTTCCGGCAGGTAGCCGGAATATTCCTGAATACCGAAGTTTGGCACCCAGAGATCAAGGTGAAGGTTGGCGCCCAGGCAGATCGGTGACATGTCCATGGCGCCGTGGCAGGCGGTGCGCACATTATAGACCGATGCGAAGTCCATGATCCGGCGCAGTGCGGTCACGCCGCCGGCATGCACGCAGGTGGTGCGGATATAGTCGATCAGCTGCTCTTCCATCAGAAGGCGCGCGTCCCAGAGAGTGTTGAACACTTCGCCAACGGCAAGCGGCGTGGTCGTGTGCTTGCGGATCAGGCGAAAGCCTTCCTGGTGTTCGGCCGCAACCGTATCTTCCAGCCAGAACAGTCGGGCAAATTCGAGATCCTTGCCGACGCGCGCCGCCTCGATCGGCGTCAGCCGGTGGTGCGCGTCATGCAGAAGTTCAACGTCCCATCCGTGTGCCTCGCGCACCGCCTCGAACAGTTTTGGGATGTGGCGCATGTATTTCGACGTTGACCACACTTCCTCGTGCGGCACGGCATCATCTTGCGCATTGTTGGTAATCGCCTTGGCGCCTGTGCCATAAACGTCCGGTAGGCCCGGAATGCCGACCTGTACGCGCACGGCCTTGTAGCCTTGCTCGATGCGCCGGCCTACGGCATCGACCGCTTCTGCAATGTTGGTTCCTTGCGCATGCGTGTAGCACAGCACCTTTTCGCGGCTCGCACCGCCGAGCAGCTGGTAGAGCGGCATGTTGGCGGCCTTGGCCTTGATGTCCCAGAGTGCCGTGTCGATGCCGGCAATCGCTGCCATCGTCACCGGACCCCGGCGCCAGTAGGCCCCCTTGTAGAAATACTGCCAGATGTCTTCGATGCGGCTTGGATCACGGCCGATCAGAAGCGGCGCGATATGTTCTTCCAGATAGGCGACCACCGCCAATTCTCGCCCGTTCAGCGTCGCATCGCCAACGCCCGTCAGCCCTTCGTCGGTGAAAATCTTGACCGTGACGAAATTTCGGCCGGGAGAGCAGACAATGATTTTGACATCGGTGATTTTCATCGACTTATCCGTTTGCTGGAACAGTGGGCGCGACATAGCGGAAACGGTTCTGTATCCGTCGGTCGCGGGGATCTGGATGGGGAATGGCCGAGAGCAGCGCCCTCGTGTAGTCATGGGTCGGACGATTGACGACCTGGTCGGTGTCGCCGGCTTCCACGATGCGACCGCGATACATGACCGCCACGCGGTCGCACATGTAGCGGATCACCGACATGTCGTGGGAAATGAACACGTAGGAGAGCCCCAGCTCATCCTGCAGTTTCATCATCAGGTCGAGCACCTGCGAGCGCAAGGATACGTCGAGCGCCGAGGTCGCTTCGTCGGCAACGATCAGTCGGGGCTTGACGGAGATGGCGCGGGCAATGCCGATACGCTGGCGCTGGCCACCGGAAAACGCGTGCGGATACCGTTCGCGCCAGCTGGGTTCAAGCCCCACCTGCTGCATCAGTTCCGCCACCCGATCTTCCAGTTCCGCACCGCGCATGCCGGCCAGTTTCAGCGGTTCGGCAATGATCTGGCCAACGGTCTTGCGCGGGCTGAGCGATCCGACTGGATCCTGAAAGATCATCCGTACCTCGCGGCGCAGTTCCTTCAGTTGCGGCTTGTCGGCAAGCCGCAGGTCGATGCTGCTGCCATCGGCGCGGCGGTAGTTGATCTCGCCCGCTTGTGGATCGTAGATGCGCAGTAGGCAGCGCCCCATCGTCGTCTTGCCGGAGCCACTTTCTCCGACAATGCCGAGCGTCTCGCCCGGCCGGACGGTCAACGACACGTCGTCAACCGCCTTCAGGCCGGATGGAAACGTCAGCGACATGTTGCGTACGTCGAGCAGCAGCGGGGCGTCGGCTGCGATTTCGGCCCGCTTCAGCCGGATCTCGGCCTTGCGCTCCAGCCGCACCACGGAGCCGATCAGCTGCTTGGTGTAGTTGTCCTTTGGCGCATGAAAGACCTCATCGACGCTGCCATGCTCCATCACCCGGCCGCGATACATCACCAGCACCTCGTCGGCGATTTCGGCGACCACGCCCATGTCGTGGGTAATGAAAAGCACGGCCATGCCATGGTTTTGCTGCAGCCGCTTGATCAGGTCGAGGATTTCCGCCTGCGTCGTCACGTCGAGCGCCGTCGTCGGCTCATCGGCGATCAGCACTTTCGGATTGCAGGCAAGCGCCATGGCGATCATCACCCGCTGGCGCATGCCGCCGGAAAACTCGAACGTATAGCGGTCGATAGCCGTTTCGGGTCGGGGAATTTCCACCTGTCGCAGCAGGTCCAGCACCCGTTCGCGGCGCTCGGCCTTCGGCGTGCCGAAATGGATACGCAGCGCCTCGCCGATCTGCTCGCCGATGCGGTGGACCGGAGACAGCGAACTCATCGGCTCCTGGAAGATCATGGCAATGTCACGGCCGCGCACCCGGCGGATCTCTTCGCCGCGCGGATCGAGCTTTGCCAGATCGACCGTCGAGCCGTCCTCCCGGGTGAGCCAGATCGAGCCACCCTCGATCCTGCCGGGCCTGTCGACGATCTGCAGGATGGAGCGGGCCGTGACCGACTTGCCGGACCCGCTTTCGCCGACGACGCAGAGCGTCTTGCCGCGCTGCAATTGAAAGGACACGCCATCGACCGCCTTGAATACCCCGGTGCGGGTCTTGAAGTAGGTGCGCAGGTCTTCGACCTTCAGAATGGTATCGTGGGTCATGCTCATCAGACGGACTCGTACGGGTCGGCGGCGTCGCGCAGTCCGTCGCCAAGGAAATTGAGGGAAAGCACGGCAATCACGATGGCGGCCGCCGGCGTAAACAGCAGCCAGGGCGCCTGCGCTACCGCGCGGATGTTCTGCGCCTCCTGCAACAGCACGCCCCAGGAGATGATCGGCGGCTGCAGGCCGATGCCGAGGAAGGACAGCGCGGTTTCCGCCAGAATCATCGTCGGGATGGCCAGCGTCACGGTCGCGATGATGTGGCTCATGAAGGATGGCACCAGATGGTGGAAGATGATGCCGATCTCGCTCATGCCATCGACGCGTGCGGCGGTGACGAAATCCTCGTCGCGCAGCGACAGGAACTTTCCGCGCACCTCGCGGGCAAGGCTGGTCCACCCAAGCAGGGAGACGATCAGCGTAATGACGAAATAGGTGCGCAACGGTGGCCAGCTGACCGGAATGGCGGCAGCCAGCCCCATCCACAACGGGATCGTCGGGATCGACCGCAGCATTTCGATGATGCGCTGGATCACCATGTCCACCCAGCCGCCGAAGAAGCCGGACACGCCGCCAATCGCAACGCCGAGCACGAGGCTCATCAGCACGCCGACGAGGCCGATGGAAAGCGAGATGCGGGCGCCGTAGACGACGCGCGAGAAGATGTCGCGCCCGAGCCGGTCGGCCCCCATGATGTAAAGGCTGTCGCCCGGCTTTGCGTTGACGAGCCCGAACAGCTTTGTCTGCATGGGGATGAACCCGAGCATGCTGTAGGGCGCGGACGGCACGAGAAATCCAACAGCCACTGGTTTTTGCGGGTCGGGCTCGAATTCGCGCCGCATGCTCTCCTTGTTGAGCGTCATCTTCAACTGGTCGACATGGGGCATGAAGGCGCCGTCATGCATCAGTGAAAGGCTTTGCGGCGGCGCGTAGGTGAAGCGGGCATTGGTGGCATTGGGATCAAGCGGCGCGATGAAATCGGCAAAGGCGGCAATGAGATACATCAGGCAGATGATGACGAGGCTTGCCAGCGCGATCTTGTGCTTCTTGAACTTCAGCCAGAACAGGCGCCACTGGCCGGCGACCGCGATCGTCTTGTCGGCAAGATCGATCCCGGTTTCTGTCTCGGGGGGGAGGTGGGTCATGTCGGTCATGTCAGTCTAATCCGCGGATCGGTCATGGCCAGCAGGATGTCGGAGATCAGCGTGCCGATGATGGTGAGGACGGAAATGAGGAGGATCAGCGAGCCGGCGAGATACATGTCCTGCGCCAGCAGCGCGCGCAGCAGCAACGGACCCGTGGTCGGCAGGCTCATCACGACAGAAACGATGATTTCGCCGGAAATGACGGCCGGCAGGATCCAGCCAAGTGTCGACATCAGCGGGTTGAGCGCCAATCGCACCGGATAGCGAATCAAAAGCTCGAACTCGGACATGCCCTTGGCGCGGGCGGTGGTGACGTAGGGCTTGGACAGTTCGTCCAGCAGGTTGGCCCGCATGATGCGCACAAGCGCTGCAAGCGAGCCAAGGCCGATGACGATCACCGGCAGCCAGACATGATTTGCCAGATCAAGCAGTTTGCCGAGGCTCCAGCCGGCATCGACATAGGCAGGCGAGAACAGGCCGCCGACGCTTTGGCCGAACCAGACCGACATTACATACATGGCGCCGAGCGCCATCAGGAAGTCGGGCACGGCAAGGAAGAAGAAGGCAAGGAAGGTCACGACATAATCGGAGATCGAATACTGGCGAACCGCCGACAGAATGCCGATCGGAATGGCGACCGCCCAGACAAAGCAGAGCGTCAGCAGCGACAGCATCAGCGAAAAGCCCAGCCGGCTCCAGATCAGCTCCGTCACCGGCTTGCCAAGTTCGAACGAGATGCCGAAATCGCCGTGCAGGAGAATGCCCGCCATCCACTTGTAATATTGGAAATACATCGGCTGATCGAGGCCGTAGCGCTCGCGCATGGCGGCAACGGTCCCGGCTTCCACGGCGCCGCCCTGGCTTGCCCAATCGGCCATCAGCGTCGTCAGATAATCGCCCGGCGGCAGCTGGATGATGATGAAGGCAATGATCGAGACGGCAAACAGTGTCGGAATGGCAAACACCAGCCGCTTGGCGATATAGCGAAGCATGTCAATGACCGTTGATTTTCACGGGAGAGAGCTTGGCCGAAAGCGCTGACGCTTCCGGCCTTTGTGTGCGGCCTAGCGGGCCTTGTCGAAATACCACTGCGACAGGGTCGGCGCCGGGTGCCACAGGTTGCCGGTGATCGGAATGCCGTCGACGACGTTTTTCAGATCCTTCGACACCATCATGTATTTCGGCATGGGCCGGGAAATGCCGATGTTGAGGAAGTTCTCCGCCGAAAGGTTGAGGAATTCCTTCATCCGTGCCTTGCGGTCGTCATCATTGACGGACGCATTGACCTTGTCATAGGCCGCCATCAGCGCCTTGATGTTTGCGGGCGGCTCCTCGCCGGTGGCGGGATTGGCGTACCATTCGGCCCAGCGCACGGCAAAGAAGATGTCCGCCTTCTGGAACGGCATGTAGCAGCGCGGATCGGTATAGACTTCAGACAGGCCGCCGACGCAGTTCCAGATATAGGCGTCCTGCTCGTTGGCGCTCCACATGGTGTTCAGCCGCGCGCGATCGGTGGTGCGGATCTGGATATCGATGCCGACGTCTTTCGCATATTGCTGCACCATCTGCATGACATCCGGATAGGACAGGCCGAACACATCGGCGACCATGAAGTTGATGGTGAAGCGCTTGCCGGTCTCGTCGAGGCGAAAACCTTCGCCGTCCTTGTTCGGCATCAGCTTGTCGAGTTCGGCATTGGCCGCTGCCGGATCATACTCGGTATATTGCGTTGCCTCCTTCTCGTTGAACAGCTCATGTTCCGGCTGCACGGCAACCTGCGCCGGGGCGCCCTGGCCGACATAGACGAGATCAATGATCTCCTGCCGGTTGATCGCCTTGCTGAGCCCGATGCGGAAATCCTTGTTCTGGAAGATTTTCCGCTTCACTGGATCGTTCGAGTTGAGGTTGAGCAGGATGACGGCGTCATTGGCCGGCAGGTCCTTCACGTCGACAAAACGGTATTTGCCGGTTTCCTGGCCGTCGAACAGAACCGACTTGAAGGTGGAATTGTTGATATGGCGGAACGCGAAGTCAAATTCGCCCGACGTCATCTTCAGCGCCATCAACTGCGGATCATCAAGCTTTGCCCAGGTGACGTTGTCGATATAGGGCAGCTGGTTACCGGCCGTATCGACCTTCCAGTAGAAGGGATTGCGCTTGGCTGCCACCCGCTCGCCATCGGCATAGGGCACCGTCAGGATCCATGGGTTCATGGTCGGAAGTTGCAGATTCTGCCAGTAGGCGGGCTGGAAGGTCAGCGAGATCTTCGAGTTGAACAGCGACACCCAGTCGCTCACCGCCGGGTTTGCCTTGAGCAGTGCCGGAATACCGTCCTTGTTGTACTTCTCGTGGAACTGGCTGAGGTAATGTTTCGGGTAGATCACCGGCAGGTGGCCCTGGCCATAGGCGAGCTGCTGCAGGAACAGGCCATAGGGCGCGTCGAACTTGAACTCTACCGTCTGTTCGTCGATCTTGCGAACCTTGACCGGCTTGCCGGCCACGGTAAAGGTCGGGTTCTTGGCCGGCGACAGCGCCGGGTTCATGAACACGTCCTCGTACCAGAACATGATGTCGTCGACGGTAAAAGGCTGGCCGTCGCTCCACTTCAGCCCCTTGCGCAGGGTAAAGGTGTAGGTGGTGGCATCATCGGACGCGGTGAATTTCTCCGCCAGTGACGGCTCGATCTTGCTCCACTTCGGATCCCAGCGCACCAGCAGTTCGTTGGCAATGGTGCGGGTCAGATTATACTGGTCGCCATTGGCAAGGATCGTCGTGCGCAGCGTTCCGCCATATTTGCCGACGCCGTCGATCATGGTTTCGACGAACGGATGTTCTGGAAGACGTTCGGTCACCGCCGGCAGCTTGCCCGCCTTCACCTGTTCATCGAGGACAGGCGCCTGGTGATACTCTTGCGCGAAAGGCGCGCCGGCCAATCCGCAGACAACAACTCCCATCAGCCCCGTCGACACGATGAGGCTGCGCAGCTTGTGCTGATAGCACATGGTATTCCTCCACTTGGTAAGTGCCCGCTCCTCAGGCACGCCCGATCGTCCCAGCCAACCGGATGCACGGAAACTCTCAGATTGTACATTATTTGTCAACGAGCGTGTGCTAAATGGAATAATTCGCACTTGGCAGCATGCCCAGGTTTCGGCTAAAACGAGGTCATGAGCACGATCATCCCTTTGCTGCAGGCCGACGACACGGAACAGGTTGAAGCCTCGATCTACGAGCGCATCCGCGACGACATCATCCAGGGGCGCCTAGCCGCCAACGCGCGGCTCAAGGTGGCCGAGCTTGCCGAGCGCATGGGAACGTCCACGAACCCGGTGCGCGAAGCGCTGCAGCAACTGCGCGGCGAAGGTTTCGTGGTGATGATGCCCAATCGCGGCGCGCGCGTCCGGCCTATCGACGAAACCTTCGTGCGCGACATTTTCGAGATCGAGGTGCTGATCGAGCCGGCGCTGACGCGCTGGTTCGTCGGCCTTGCGACACAGGCGGATCTCGAACGGCTGGAGGCGTTGCAGGCGCAGATGGAGGCGCTGAACTTTGCCGACCCGCATGCCCATTCAAAGCTCGACATGACCTTTCACCAGGTCATGTACGACCGGCATTATAATCGCCATGCCGTCGATCTGTGGTGGCGCCACCGCGAGATCCTGTCGGCGATCAGCCGCAACTTCCAGACATCGCTTAGCCGCCAGACCAGCGTGCTCAACGAACATCGCGAGCTGCTGCGCTGCATTGCCGCGCAGGATGCCGACGGTGCCGCCCGGATCATCGCCCAGCATGTCGAGGGTTCCGGGCGCCACATTATCGAACATCTCAGGCTGATCAGGAACGGGCGCGACAGCGGGCGACGGTCCTGAAGACGCGGATTGTCAGCGCCAGCGCCAGTCGCATGCTTTCGGCTTTATCGCCACGCTAGAGGCGCGATGAAAGCGCCTTTTCCATGCGTGCCAGCCCCTCCTCCAGAAGAGGGCGCGGGCAACCGAAGTTGACCCTGAGGAACTGGCTATAGTTCGAGCCGAAATCGGAACCGGCGCTGAAGGCGACCCGGCCCCTGTCGAGAAAGAAGCTCTGCGGCGGTTCGGGCAGCTCAAGCGCCGAACAATCCAGCCAGGCGAGATAGGTGCTTTGTGCGGGTACCATGCGGATGGCGGGAAAGCGCCGTGCGAGTTCGCCCTGCAGGTAATCGCGGTTTGCCTGCAGATAGGCGAGCAGCGCATCGCGCCAGGCACCGGCCGTGGCGTAGGCTGCCCGGCTGGCCTCAAGGCCTAGTACATTGACGCTGTCGACCAGCCCGAGACGGGAAGCGTTGAAGCGCCGGCGGAGATCGGCGTCTGGGACAATGGCAAAAGCGGTCTTCAAACCTGCAATATTATAGGTCTTGCTGGCCGACATCAGCGTGATGGTGCGCTCTGCGATCTCCGGCGAGAGCGAGGCGATCGGGATGTGGCGGTGACCGTCGAGCAGCAATTCGCAGTGGATTTCGTCGGCAATCACCAGAACGTCGTGGCGAATGGCGGACTGGGCGATGGCCGTCAGTTCGCTGTGCGTGAGCACCTTGCCGGTCGGGTTGTGCGGATTGCAGAGCAGGAAGGCCCGGCTTTTCGCCATGGCCGCATCCAGCGCTGTCGTATCCATCTCGTAACCCTTGGCCGTCGTCACCAGCGGCGCATCGATGCTTTCCAGCCCCCAATGACGGTGCGCATTGAGGATGGGACTATAGATCGGCGTCTGGATCAGCAGGCCGTCGCCGGGCTTCGTTTCCGATTTCAGTGCCATGTTGAAGCCGGGCTCGACGCCCGGCAGGAAGACGATATCGTCGGCCGAGATCGCCCAGCCATATTTCGCCTGCATGTCATCGACGATCTGCTGGCGAAATGCATCCTGCGGCAGGCCATAACCGAACACGCCATGCTCGACGCGGGCCTGCAGCGCCTCGATGACCGACGGGGGCGCTGCAAAATCCATGTCTGCCACCCACATGGGCAGGACGTCTGCCGGATAGGCGGCCCATTTCTTTGCGTCGGTTCCGCGGCGCTCGATCAGCGTATCGAAGTCGAAGGACGTCATGAGGTCACCCTGTCCGGCCAATGCCTCAACGGAGGCTCTGCAAAAAATGTCCGGCATCAAGCCAGTCCGGCATCAAGCCAGTTCGGCAAGCCGCCTGTCCAGCCGTGCCATCAGGTTATCCACTTCGGCAACGGCCTTTGCGCCAAGGCTTGCGCCCGGTCGACGCTGCGCCTGGCTGGCGATTGCGCCGCGCTTGGCGAGCACATATTTGCGCACGGCAAGGCCAAGGCCCGGCTGTTGCTCGAAACGGGCGAGCGGCAGATAGGCATCAAAAAGGTCCTGCGCGCGCGCCATATCCCCGGCATTGGTGAGCCGCACGACATCCACCATCATTTCCGGATAGGCAAAACCGGTCATCGCGCCATCGGCACCGCGGCCCATTTCTTCCGGCAGGAACACGCCGCCATTGCCGCAGAGAATGGAAATGCGCCGGCGACCAGTGGCTTCCGCGTTGCGAAGATCGCTGATCTTGTCGAGGCCCGGCCAATCCTCATGCTTCAGCATGACCATGCTCGGCAGCGCCTCGATGATGGCGCCGATGGTGCGGGTGGAAATCTGCACGCCGGTTGCCAGCGGAAAATCCTGCAGCACCAGCGGCACGTCCGGGCCGATCGTTGCCACGACATTGCGGTAATAACCGAGGATCTGGTCGTCGGTGCGAAGGGCGGCGGTCGGCGCCACCATGACGCCGGCAGCGCCGAGATCCATCACCGCCTTGGTCAGTTCGCCGATGGCGGCAAGACCCGGCGCAGAGACGCCGACCACGACCGGCTTGTTCCCTGCGCGTGCAATCACCTGGCGGGTGACCTCGATGGATTCCTGCTGCGTCAGTTTTGGCGCTTCGCCCATCATGCCGAGAATGGTCAGTCCGTCAGCACCCTTGTCCAGGTAGAAATCGACCATGCGGTCGACGCTTGCGGTATCGATGGCGCCATCCTCACGAAACGGCGTGACGGCGATGATGTAGACGCCTTTGCTTTCGGCAGAAATGCGGGTCATGGCTCTCTCTCGACAATCAGATTGTGGGCGGATGTTGCGGCAAAGTTGTTAGGAAAACCAGCGGCTGGCGCCACGGGCGGCATAGGTGCCGTCGCCGGGCTTGTTGACGACGGCGGTTCCATCGAAGGCAAGTTGGCCGGACAGATAGGTGCGGGCCACTTTCACGGTGAAATTGCGCCCGTCGAACGGGCTCCAGTTGAGATCGTCATGCGCCTTGGCGCTGTCCCACGGATAGGTTTCGCGGTTGAGAACGACGATATCCGCATCGGCGCCGACGGCCAAAACGCCCTTTTGCGGATAAAGGCCAAAGAAGCGCGCCGGGCGTTCGCAAAGCTGCGAAACGGTGAGCTGCGGCGCATCAAGAGCGCGGTTTTCCGCACCGGTATAAAAGGCCGGCAGCAGCGTTTCGAGCCCCGGCACGCCGGCGCCGGCCTCGAAGATGGACGGGGTGAACTTGTTGTCGATCGGCCAGCTCGAATGATCCGAGCTGACAAAGGCAACGCGGCCCGATAGCACTTCTTGCCAGAGCGGCTCGATCTCGCCGGGACGGATTGGCGGGTTCACCTTCATGCGCGCGCCGAGCGCACCATCGGTTGCCGGATCGAACCACAGGTAATGCACGCAAAGCTCGCCCGTCGTGCGAAATCCATCGGCGCGGTAATGCTCGACCAGCTGGAAACCGCGCGACGATGTCAGGTGGACGATATGCGCGTGGGCGCCGGCTGCGGCTCCCAGTTCAAGGAAATGGGCGGTGGCGGCAAGTTCTGCGGCAGGCGGCCGGCTTTGCGAATGCGCCTCGATGCCATCGCGGCCAGCCGCTTTCGCCTTGGCAATGCGGGCACGCACAATCTCCTGGTCCTCGTTGTGGACGCCGAGCGGAATATCGGTCTGTGCCAGCGCCTCGAAGAGATCCAGCATCTGGTCGGCGCCGATGCGGGGAAAACGTGTCGGGCTGCTTTCGAAGGTGGAGATCTTGAAGGCGACGACACCGCCCTCGACAAGGCCTGCCACCTCGCCCATGTCCTGCCCCGGCATCACGGTCGCATACAGTGCCACATGGGCGTGGGCATGTTCGTTGATGGCGGCGATCTTGTCGTCCAACCGCTCGCGGGTGTTGAGCGGCGCCGGATTGTCATAGGGCATGTCGACAATGGTGGTAACGCCGCCGGCAATGGCCGAGCGGGTGGTCGAGCCGATGCCCTTCAGGCCGCCAAAACTGCCGGCATGGGTCTGGCCGTCGACGACACCGGGGATGACCAGGTTGTCGGCGGCATCGAACACTTCGTCTGCCGCTGGCGCCTCACCGGTGCCGATGGCCTCGATGCGGCCAGCCCGGACGGCAAGCCAGCCGTTTTCCAGCGGTCCCTCGGGCAGGATAAGCGTGCCGCGGATGAGAAGATCAAAGCTCATGCAAGCGTCCTCGTATAGTTCAAATCAACCGTGGTGCAGGCAAGTGCTGCCCCGGCCTGCACCGGATCGACCACAGGAAGGCCGAGCAGGGCCTCGATCTCGGACCGATAACCGCCAAGGCCGGCGCAGCCGAGAATGATGACATCGGCGCCATCCTCGTCCCGCAATGCCTGTCCGATCCGGGCAACCTGTTCGGCGGCATCCGTTGCCATCAGCTGCACCACCGTCATGTCGATGGAGCGGTCGCCGGCAAGCCGTTGATCGAGGTGGAGATGGCCGAGATAGCGCAGGTGCCGGGCAATCGAGGACGGCCCGAGCGAGACGATGCCGAAACGACGGCCAAGGCCGAGTGCTGCGAGATAAGCGGCTTCCGCAATGCCGATCACTGGCCGCGTCGTTGCCTTGCGCACCGTATCGATGCCCGGATCCGAAAAACAGGCGACGACGAAGGCATCGGCATCCGAACCGCGGATCTTTTCGATGAGATGCGGGATGACTTCCTGCACGTGTGCATCGGTTTCGATGCCCGGCGGCGATTTGGCCAGTTCCGTACACATCACGTCATGGCGGGAGGCGGCGCGCACCGGCGCAAGGCAATCCTCCATCGAACGCGTCACGGAGACGGAACTGTTGGGATTGATGACGAGAATCTGAGACACTGGGGCACCCGGGGCATGACAGGGATTGCGGTCAACACGAACCGCCGTTAATATACTACGTAATATCTCAGGGATTTCGGCCTGTCAAAGCACAAGCGCGCCACTGGTATAGCGGGAAACGCATGAAGCGCCTATATCGGCAGCGACCTTGCGAACGGAACGAAGAATGACAGAGATTGCAGCGGATATGGACCAGCCAGGCGAACCCCAGACGGCCCGTCGCGGCAAGTCGCTGACGGAAATGGCCTATGCGAGCCTGCGTGAGCGGATCATCACCGGTGATATGCCGCCGGGCATGGAAGTGTCCGAACCGGAACTCGCCGAGCAGCTTTCCGTGAGCAAGACGCCGGTGCGCGAGGCCTTGGCGCGGCTCTGCGTCGAAGGTTTCATGGAAGCCTATCCCCGCCGCGGCTACCGCGTGACGCCGGTGACGGTGAAGGACATGAACGACCTCTTCGCTATCCGCGAAATGCTGGAGGGATCGGCGGCAGCTCTCGCCGCTGAAAACCTGACGGCTGAAGAACTCGATGAACTGGATAGGCTGGCCGACGTCAACTACGAGTTGGGCGAAAATGCCAGCGTGCGCAGTTTTGTCGAAGCAAACCAGGCGTTTCATGCCGCCATCGCGCGGGCCTCGCGCAATCCGCGCCTGCATGCGCTGGTCATCAGCCATCTCGAGGAATGCGCCCGGCTTTTCTATATGGGCGCCCGCATGCGTGACGTGAACCCGGAAACCAACCGCGACCATCACGAGATCGTCGAGGTCTTGCGCAAGCGCGATTCTGATGCGGCGCGCGTTGCCATGGTGCGCCACAACGAAAACACCCGCGTCGGCATTTTGACGGCGCTCATTTCCAACGGCCGCTCCGGCCTGACGCTCTAGCCGTCCCCGTCGGACCCCATGGACAAGGCAGACGATGACCGATCCGATCCGTGAACGCGTGCTTTTAACCCCGCAGCAGTTGCAGGCGATGCGGCTTGCCGGCCATGACATCACCATCCTCGCCGTCCACTCGGTCAACCCTTACACGGGCCAAAAATATTTTACCGGCAAGCGCATCGAAGGCGCCATCGATACTGAGGCGTACCGGGATTTCCAGTCGCCAGCCTCGCCAAGCGCCGGCCAGCGTCCTCTGCCCCGTATCGAGGATTTTCAGGAGAAGGCACGCGCCTGGGGCTTAAGGCACGACAACACAATCGTGGTTTATGATGCCGACCGCAGCATGACGGCGGCGCGCGCCTGGTGGGTGCTGCGCTGGGCGGGATTTTCCGATGTGCGCGTTCTCGACGGTGGTTTTCCCGCCTGGCTTGCCGCCGACCTGCCGGTCAGCGACACCGAAACGCAACCGGAACCCAGCACGGTCACGCTGACGGGTGGCCACATGCCGCAGTTCGGCCCGGACGAGGCGCTCGATCTTGCCCGCTCCGGCGTGCTCATCGATGCCCGCATCCGCCCGAACTATATCGGCGGGGTGGCAGCAACCGGCCAGCCGCCGCGCGGGCATATTCCCGGTGCCCTTTCTGCCCCTGCCCCCGATAATGTGACCGATTACGGCAATTTCACCGAGAGCGACACGCTGCGCGCGATGTATGGCGCGCTTGGCGCCGATGGCACAAAGCCGGTTGGCGTCTATTGCGGCGCCGGCATGTCGGCGGCCCATTCGGTGCTGGCACTTGCCGCCATTGGCATCGAGGCTGCCATGTATCCCGGTTCCTGGTCGCATTGGGTAACGGACCCGGACCGGCCGGTGGTGACCGGGGCGCTGCCTGAATAAGCGGCGGAACAGGCCATCGCAGTGCTTAAATTCAGTAAATTCATTCGGTAAGAGAGTATAAAATAGGCAAAACATGCTTCCTGGATAGGAAGCAGGCATGCGACCTTTACAGGCTGTGAACCCATGATATATTTCGTGGAATATCACAGGGAAATGACAGCTTTTCCCCGGCCACCGGCCTTGGCGCACACCCTCAAGGCTTCACACAACAGGAAGGATGCATCACAAATGACCGTCTGGAAGCAGTTTGCCACTCTGGGATTGATGGTGCCGCTCCTTGCGGGCGCACTCGACGCCCAGGCCCAGGACCAGTCGAAAACGCTGGTCGTCGCCGTGCCGTCCGATCCGGTGGCGCTTGAGCCCGGCACCAACAAGGCCGAGCCCATCGGCAGCGAAATCATCCTCAACGTGTTCGATACGCTGGTCGCCTGGACTGCGCCTGATTTCACCAAGGTGGAAGGCCGCCTGGCCGAAACCTGGACCGTGTCTGCCGATGGCAAGGAGTTCGATTTCAAGCTCCGCCCCGGCGTCAAGTTCCATGATGGCACCGATTTTGATGCGGCCGCGGTGAAGTTTTCGCTGGAGCGCACGAAGAAGAGCAATTCCTATGTGCAGGCCACGTTCGGCCTGATTTCCGATATCGCGGTCGTCTCGCCGACGGAAGTGAAGATCAGTCTCGCGCAGCCTTACCCCGCGTTCCTGTCCATCCTCGCTCAGCCGCAGGCCGCCATCGTCAGCCCGGCTGCCGTTGAAAAATTCGGCGACAGCTTTGCCAAGAACCCCGTGGGCACCGGTCCCTTCGTGTTCAAGAGCGCGCAGGCCGATACCAATGTCGTTCTGGAGGCCAACCCCTCCTATTTCCGCGGCGCGCCAAAACTCTCGCGCATCGTTTACCGCGTCATTCCGGATGCCTCCACGCGCCGGCTGGAACTTGAAAACGGTGGCGTCGATGTCGTCCAGCAGCAGGGCCAGCTCTCGGCGATTGCCGCCGAAGACATTGCCTCGCTGAAGAAGAACAAGGATGTGCAGGTTCTCGAAGCCTCGAGCCAGATCATCCGCCAGCTGGAATTCAACAATTCCAAGACGGACGGTCCGTTTGCCGATGTGCGCGTGCGCAAGGCGATTGCCAGCGCCATCGATTACGATGGCCTTCTCGCCGGTGTCTTCGGCGGCACGGCCGAGCGCGTTTATGGTCCGCTGACCACGAACAGCTGGGCCTTCGATCCGAAGGTGAAGGAGCTTGCACCGAAATACGATCCGGAACTGGCGACAAAACTTCTGAAGGAGGCCGGCATCGATCCGACCAGCCTCACCATCAAGCTCTACAGCTTCCAGGGTCCGCTCTGGGGCGCGGTTGCCACCTTCGTGCAGGCAAACCTGGCCGATATCGGCATCAATGCGACGATCGAGCAGACCGAATTCCCGGCCTATCGCACGCTGCAGACCGCCGGCCAGTTCGATGTGGCGCTTGATGGCCGCCAGCCCTGGTACAATGACCCGGACGCGCATATCACCATCGGTTACCTCTCCTCGCTTGCCAATACGGCGATGACCTTCCGCATGCCTGAAGACAAGGATCTCGATGCGCTGATCCTGAAGGCACAGCAGACGGCCGACATGGAAACCCGCAAGAAGCTCTATTTCACCGTGCAGGAAGAGATCATGAAGCGGGTGCCGGGCGCCTATCTGTTCAGCCCCAAGCTCATTGTTTATGCCCGCTCCAACGTGAAGGGCCTCGTCATCAACAGCGCCCCGCCGCTCAATGAGTACTGGAGCGTGTCCAAGGGTTAAGTTACCTGCGATACGACAGACCGGATGCGCCGTCTTCTGATGGCGCATCCGCAACAGGAGCGGCAGCGAGCCCATGCTGAACTTTCTTCTGCGCCGGCTGATCGGACTGATCCCGGTGCTATCAATCGTGCTGGTCATCGCGTTTTCGCTGGTCCGCCTCATCCCCGGTGATCCCGCCGTGACCCTGCTCGGCCCAGGCGCCACCTCCGAGCAGATCGCAGCGCTTCGCGAGCAGCTGCATCTCGACCGGCCGGTGTTTTTGCAGTTTACCGATTATCTCGTCGGCCTTGCCCATGGCGATCTCGGCCTATCGCTCAAAAGCGGCGAGCCGGTGCTGCATGAAATTCTGGCACGCCTTCCCGCCACCATCGAACTGTCGGTGCTCGCCGTTCTCGTCGCCATTCTTGTCGGCATTCCGCTTGGCGTTCTCTCCGCCGTCAAGGCCAACACGCTGTTTGATCACACCCTTCGCGTCGTCTCGCTGATGGGCGTTTCGATGCCGGCCTTCCTGTTGGCGCTCGTGCTGCAACTGATCTTTGCCACCCATCTCGGCTGGCTGCCGGTGTCGGGCCGGCTCGATGCCTATCTGACCGTTGAGCCGGTCACCGGCTTCATCATCCTCGACAGCCTGATTGCCGGCAACCCGGCCGCAGCACTCAGCGGCCTTGCGCATCTCGTGCTGCCGGTCACGGTTCTCGCGCTGTTTCTCGCCGCCACGCTTGCCCGTTTCGTGCGCAACACCATGCTGGAGGTGATGGGCGAGGATTTTATCCGCACCGCCACCGCCAAGGGTCTGCATCGCCATCAGGTGGTGCTGAAACACGGGCTTCTCAATTCCCTGATGCCGGCGCTCACCGTGATCGGTTTGAAGTTTGCCGAAATGCTCGGCGGCGCGATCCTCACCGAAACCGTGTTCTCCTGGCCCGGTATCGGGCGCTACATGTTCGAGGCGATCAAGAACCGCGATTATCCGGTCATCCAGGGCACGACGCTGGTGTTTGCCCTGCTCTTCGTCACCACCTCGATCATCGTCGATCTGCTCTATGGCGTGCTCGACCCCCGCATTCGCCGGAGGATGGACTGACCATGACCGAGACGATCCTCTTTTTCCGGCACAACCGGCTGGCGCTTGTCGGCTTTATCATCCTCGTCGCGTTGCTGCTTCTGGCCTTCGTCGGCCCCTTCGTCAGCCCCTATACGCCAACCAAGCTCGACATTCTGCACAAGCTCGAAGGACCAAGTGCCGCCCATTGGCTGGGAACCGATTCCTTTGGCCGCGATATCCTCACCCGCATCATGTATGGCGGGCGCGCAACGCTTGCCATCGGGCTTGGCGTCGTCGGGCTTGCCTTCGTCATCGGCGTGTTTTTTGGAACGCTCGCCGGGTATGTCGGGGGATGGACGGACACGGTGATCATGCGCATCGTCGATGCGATCCTCTCGTTTCCGGCGCTGGTTCTCGCCATCGCGCTTGCCGCCGCCTTCGGCCCCAGCCTTCAGAATGCGATGCTGGCCGTTGCCATCACGCTTGCTCCGCAATTTGCCCGCGTCGCGCGTGGACAGGCGCTCGCCATTTCGGTCAAACCCTATGTGGAGGCCGCCGTTTCGCTTGGCCTGTCGTCGCGGCGCATCCTCCTGCGCTATATTTTGGCCAATGGCATCGGCCCGCTTCTGGTGCAATCGACGCTCGCGCTCGGCAGCGCCATCCTGCAGACGGCAAGCCTTGGTTTTCTAGGGCTTGGCGCGCAGCCGCCGCTGTCGGAATGGGGAGCTGATGTGGCGCTCAACCTGCAATATGCCAGAAGCGCCATCTGGGTGGTGCTGGCGCCGGGCGGCGCCATTCTGCTCGCCGTCCTCTCCTTCAACCTGATCGGTGACAGCCTTGCCGATTGGTTTAATCCCCGCCGCCGCACGCAGATCAACTGAGGCCTCCATGGCAGAAGAGACCCTGACCATTGCGCTCGAAAAGGTGGATTTCCTGCCGCCGACGCGCGTGACCGACGATACCAGCGTGCTGACGCTGAAAAATCTGGTGTTCGAACCGTTGCTGAAATGGCGTGACGGGAAGGTTTTGCCGGCGCTTTTTTCCGGCTGGTCGCGGGATCACGAAGGATGCCACTGGCAGTTCCGGATCCGCGACGGCGCCCGGTTTCACGACGGCAAACCCTGCACGGCCTCCGACATCCTCGCCTTCATCGACGGTATTCTGGAGGCCGTCGACACGTTTGGCATGAAATGGTCTTATGCCCGTTATCTCGCCGATGCGACCCTTTCCGCCCCCGATGACCACACGGTCAGCCTCAGCAATCCCCGGCCGATTGCCGATATCCTCGATATTTTCTCCGAATTCTACATCTGCCGCATCGCGGCTGATGGCACGCCCACGCTTGGCACCGGCCCTTTCCGTGTCACGGATTTCGAGCCCAGAAGGCGAGTGACACTGGAAAGGCTCGACGCCACCGCTGCGCCGCAGAGGATTGTGGCATTGGCCGAACCTTCTGCTGAAGAGCGGCTTTCGCTGCTGAAACAAGGGGTGGCAGACGCCTCGCTTAATCTCGAGCGCATGCACGGAAAACCGGATTTCGATCCGGCCTTTGACTGGGGTCAGGCTGAAAACACCCTGTCGGTGATGTATTACCTCAATTGTTCGACAGGGCTATTTCGCCACCCGCAGGCGCGGCTCGCCGTCAACCATGCCGTCGACAGACAAGCCATCGTGCGGGACATTTTTCACGGTCTGGCCATTCCCGCATCTTCCGTCGTCAGCCCCTTTCACCTCGGCATGGCCTCGGCCAAACTGGAGCCGATCGCCTATGATCCGCAAAAGGCCCGTGCGCTTCTGGAAGAGATCGGCGCCATCGGCGCGCGCATCTGTCTGCGCAGCCCCACCTTCATGCCGGAGCGGGCGCCTGAGATCAGTGCCTTCGTGGCGCGATCGCTTGAGGCCGTTGGCCTCGTCGTGGATGTCGAAATCGAGGAGGATCGGCCCGAATATGCCCGCCAGATCGGCCGCAAGGAAATGGGCGACATGGCGATCTTCGATTCCTCGCCGCACAGCACCTATCGCATCCTGAACGACAAAATTTCAAGCGTCACGAAGGCTGTGTGGTGGCAGGGGTTCGATGATCCGCAGACCGAGCAGTTGATTGCCGCGGCAAATGCGGCGGTCGCGCCGGAAGCCCGCGAAGCAGCCTATGGGAAATGCCTGTCGCACCTCAGGGACAACCCGCCCTGGCTCTACATTACCCATCCCATCGATGTGTTTGCAGCCCGCAAAGGCCTGAGCGGTCTGTCGATTGACCACAAGGGCACGCTTGTCGTCGCCTGATCCGGAGAAAGCTTATGACCAGAGATTATTCGATCACCTTCTTCTATTACGACGACATCCATGCCGTCATTCCCTTCTACGAGGAGGTGCTCGGCTTCGAGCTGGTGCTCGACCAGACCATGGCGCGCATCTATCGCATCGCGCCCAACAGCTATTTCGGCATTGTCGATGGCAATCGCGGCCACCTGAAGCACCAGCCGAAAAGTGCCGTGCTGCTCACCATCGTCAGCGAAGAGGTTCAGGCCTGGCATGACAAGCTGTCTGCCGCAAAAGTGCCCGGTCTTTCGGATATGCTGCGCGGCACGTTCTGCGAACATTTCTTTTTCGAGGATCCCGCCGGTTATGCCATCGAGATCCAGCGTTTTCACAATCCCGACGTCGCCAAACTTTTCCGCTGAGGTCTGCCATGCATGATGCCCTTGATCGTCTGCGAACGGAGGCCGTCGCCACGGCGGCAAGCACCGTGGTTCATGTCCTGCCGGACGAGGGGCCGCAGGGCCGGCCTGTTTCGCTGATCGAGGGTTTCATCCCGCTTCTCGTCAATTTCACCGATGAGGACAAGGCGGCCAAGGGCCTGCGCGTGTTTGCGGACGGTGCCCCGCCCCCCGTACCGCAGCACTTTTCGGCCGTGGAAATGCTGCGTGACCACGCCCTGCTGCTCCTCACCGGCGAGAGCGGCGCCGGCAAGACGAGCTTTGCCCGCCACCTTGCCTGGCAGATTGCCTCGCGAGAAAACGCGCCCCGCATGATCGTCCGCAACGAGGCAGGCGATACCGCGCCTGAAATGTTCGACATCCAAAACCTCGTGCCGCTGGTGATCGACGCGCAAGCGGGCCTGACGCTTGAAACGCTGATCGAGCGCCGCCTGCCCGGCCTCTGCACCCTCCTCGACAGCGACGCCTGGCGCGACGGCGATACCGGCTTGCTGCTGATTGTCGACGGCATCGACGCCCTTCAGGCGGCGGGGCCGCAGATGATCGATGCGGTGCGGCAGTTTCAGGCCACGACACCTCATGTGCGCGCTCTCCTTCTCGGCGACAGCCGCATCGTGCGCGACTGGCCACTGCCCGCCGATCTGCCGCGGTATGAATTGTTGCCGCTTCTTGCCAGCCAGCGGCGGGCGGGCGCACCCGAAATGCCGCCAAGCCTGCGCTCAAGCCTGACCGCCAACCCGGCTCTCTTCGGTGCCCGGATGGAAATCCAGCCGCAGACGGAGCCGGACAGCGAACAGGCTCTGGCCGATGCCTGGGCGGGCGGGGTCGCCCGGCAGCTCGGCGTCGATCCGATGGTGGTGACGCGTCATGCGCTGGCGTATGTCACAGGCGATGGTTTCGAACAGAATGACGCGATCCTGCAAAGACTGCAGACGCTGGGCCTCCGGTTTTCGACGCTGCTGGCTGCAAACGAGCTTCATCTTCATCCGCCGGCAGAGGCAGTAGCGCTCTACCGCGAGAACCCGCAGGCCTTCGAGCCGCTGATCCAGAACCTTGCCCGCCGGCTGCTGGGGAGCGGCCGGCCGATTGCACCGCTGATCGAGCCTCTTCTGGCTGGACCCGATGACATGCCGTTCCACGGCGCGTTGCTCGCGGCCGAATTTCTGGAACAGGCGCCAGAGCTTCGCCAGCACGTGCTGCCGCTTCTTCTGTCGGTTGTCGAAGAGGGCCGCCTCTCGGCCTATCGCCGTGAACGGGCCGCGCGCACGCTCTCGTATTTCGGTGATCCGCGCGATCTGCAGGCGCTTGCCGATATCCCCGGCGGCACATTCACGTTCGGATCGGCAACCCATCCGAATTCCGCACCCGCCCATCCGGTCACCGTAGAAGCGTTTCGCCTCGGTCGTTATCCCGTCGTTAATGCCGATTACGCCCGCTTCATCGCAGAGACCGGGCGGCCGTGGAAAAGCCCCGAGGCGCACGACCCCGAGCGCCGCAACGCGCCGGCAACCGATCTCACCTGGCATGATGCGAACGCCTACTGCGCCTGGCTGACGCTGCGGTGGCGCGCCGAAGGTCGGATCGAGCCGCATGATGTGGTGCGCCTGCCCACCGAACCGCAATGGGAACGGGCAGCCCGCGGCGACCAGCCGGATGCCGGCGACGAGACCATCGTTTATCCCTGGGGCACGGTGTTCGAAGAGGATGCCTGCAATTCGGAGGAAGCCGGGTTCAACCGCACTATTGCTGTCGGGTTGTTTCCCAAGGGGCGCTCCCCCTTTGGCTGTTTTGACATGGCTGGCGAAGTCTGGGAATGGACAACGACGCTCTGGGGCGACGACATGACGACGCCCTCCTTCCGCTACCCGTACGCAACCGATGGGCGGGAAGACCCGGACGCTGGCCCGCGTATCCGTCGCGTACTCCGGGGCGGATGTTTTTCGAGCGGAAAACTCAAGGCCTGCACCACCTATCGCGGCAGCCTTGAACCGGATGGCTACTGGCGCGGCAACGGTTTTCGCGTGGCCGTCTCGCAGCATTCGCCTTGATGGGGCGGCGGCGCAAGGACTGACGCAGAGCCCCGCAGGCACGTTTCACCGAACGGCTGGCGATCGAGATGCTGCCCTGAAGACATGAACCGCATTCAGGAAAGGGCAAAGGTTTGCATTGATCTGTAAATCCTGCGGCCGCGTCGGCGGCCGTCTTGCCGACCAGATCCTGCCTAAAATGCGTTGCCATATCGGCAATGAAAGAAACTAAAAATTCTTCTTTCTTAGAACGCTTCCTTCCCGCATCATTTCCCCCAGTGCCAGAAGGCATACGGCGTGACCGGTCACAGTCGCGCTCCAAAAAGGGGAACCAGATGTCCAATTTATCGATGAACCGGCGCGGATTTCTCGCCGGCAGCGCCGCTGCGGGCACGCTTGCAGCCACCTCAAGTCTCGTCAGCATCTCCAGCGCCCGCGCCGCCGATGCAACGATCCGCATGCAGCTCGGCTGGCTGGCTTCCAACGGAATTCTGGGCGAAGTCGTCGCCATGAAGAAAGGGTTCTACAAGGATGCGGGTATCACGCTCGACATCGTGCCCGGTGGCCCGAATGTCGATGGCGTGGCAGGCGTCGCAGCCGGGCAATCGACGCTCGGACAGATCTCGTCGAGCCCGTCGGTCATGCTGGCCCGCTCTGCCGGCATGCCGGTGAAAGCCATTGCAGCCGGTTATCAGAAGCACCCGTTTGCTTACTTCTCGCGCAAGGGCAAGCCGATTGCCTCGCCGAAGGACATGATCGGCAAGACCATTGCGACGCAACCGACGGCCTTCATCCTGCTGCGGGCGCTTCTCGCCAAGAACGGCATTGCGGAAGACCAGGTGAAGATGGTCAACATGGGCTCCGACATGAACCAGCTGATCACCGGTCAGGCCGATGCCGTAACCGGCTGGCTCACCAATACCAGCGCCCTCAAGGTGCTCGGCGACGACCGTGTCGATCTCATGTTGTGGGATGGCGGGCTGCAGCTTTACGCCAACGTTTATTACACCACGGACGCCCAGCTTTCCAAGCATTCAGACGAGTTGACACGTTTCCTCGGCGCCACGGCCAAGGGCTGGGGTTATGCCCGCGATCACCAGGAGGAAGCCGTGTCGCTTCTGGTGGAGGCCTACCCCAATCTCGACAAGGCGAACGAACTGGAGGCGATTGGCCCGTTGATGAAATTTGCCTTCAACGATGTGACGGCGAAAAGCGGCTGGGGCGCCATGAATGCTGACAACTGGAAGGCCCAGCTCGGCGCCTATGCCGATCTCGGACAGTTCAAGGGCTCGGTGCCGACTGTCGATGACGTCATGAGCCTGGCGATCCTCGACGCCACCGCCGACATCCGCAAGCAGGTGGGATAACCGTCATGGCAGCCGGTCTTGCAAAAGAGCACACGCCCATGGACGCGGCTTTTTGCGCGCCTGCCGTTTCCATCCGCAATCTCGACATCCGTTTCGGAAGCGGCGCATCGCAATTCACGGCACTGTCAAAAGTGTCCGTGGATATTCCGCAGGGCGGTTTCGTCACCATGCTGGGTCCATCGGGTTGCGGGAAATCGACGCTTCTGCGCTGTGTCGCTGACCTCGTGCCGATCAGCGGCGGCTCCGTTTCGGTCAACGGGCAAACGCCAAGGCAGGCGCGGGAAGGCCGCGATTTTGCCTTTGTCTTCCAGGAGGCAACGCTTTTGCCCTGGCGAACTGTGATCGACAATGTGCGCCTGCCGCTCGAAGTCGGCCGGCATGGTCCCGGCAGTTCCTATGCCGATCCTGCGCAACTGCTGGACATGGTCGGCCTCAAGGGACGCGAAAATGCCCTGCCGGACGAGTTGTCCGGCGGCCAGCGCCAGCGTGTGGCGATTGCAAGAGCGCTGGTGACGCGCCCGCGCATCCTTCTGATGGACGAACCGTTCGGCGCGCTCGACGAAATCACTCGCGACAAGCTGAACGAGGAATTGCTGCGCCTCTGGCAGGAGACCGGAACCACCATCCTCTTCGTCACGCACTCCATCCCGGAGGCCGTGTTTCTCGGCCAGCATGTGCTGATGCTGCAATCCCATCCGGGCCGCGTGAAGGAGTTCCTGAAGGTGGACCTTCCCTTCCCCCGCTCGCTGAAGATCCGCGATACGCTGGAATTCGTGAAGATCACCGCACATCTGCGTGCCCTTCTGGAGGAATGCTGATGAGCGACATTGCACCCTCCACGAAAATTGCCGCCGGCGATGCGGATATGTCCGGGCGTCAGGATGCGCCGCTGCCGTTTGGTGTTTACCTGCAGAAGGGCGTGATGAACTGGCTTGCCAACCGCTGGCCGACGATCACCGCGGCCATCGGCTGCATCGTGTTGTGGCAGTCCGTCATCACGGTCTTTTCTGTGCCGACCTTCATGGCACCGGCCCCGCTGGAAGTGCTTGCCGCACTTCGCGACAATGCCGGCGTGCTGTGGACGAACCTGCTTCCGACCCTGATGGAAGCCCTGGCAGGTTTCTTCTTCGGCAATCTCGCGGCCATCCTGCTTGCCGTCTGGTTCGTTCACAACAGCAATGCGGAGAAGGCCTTTTATCCGATCGCCGTCTTTATCAAGTCGATCCCGATCATCGCGCTTGCACCAATCCTGGTGCTGATCTTCGGCAATGGCGTGGCACCCAAGATCATCATTGCCGGCCTGATCTGCTTCTTTCCAACGCTGGTCAACATGGTCCAGGGCCTGCGGTCGGCAAGCCCCGCCATGCTGGACCTGATGCGCGTTCTTTCCGCAAGCCAGATGGAAATCCTCTGGAAGGTCCGCCTCCCGGCCTCCATGCCCTTTCTTTTTGCCGCGCTGCGCATCGCTGCCACCAGTTGCGTCATGGGTGCCATCGTTGCCGAGTGGATCGGATCAAGCTTCGGGCTCGGGGCGCTGATCATCGAGGCCACCTACAATTTCCGCTCGCCGCTGCTCTACGCCACGGTGATGATTGCAGCAGCCCTTGCCGTCACGCTGTTTTCCATCGTGTCGCTGGCGGAAAAGAAAATCGTCCGCTGGAAGACCAGCAACCACTGACGTTATAATCGACAGGACATCAGCCATGACATTGACAATTCACCGACCCGCGGCCGACGTCCCGGTCGTCGACAGATCCAACGTGGTCGTCGTCGGCGGCGGACCGGCTGGCATCTCGGCCGCAGTCTCGGCGGCACGCAACGGCGCCTCCGTTACCCTTCTTGAGCGTTATCCCTATCTGGGCGGTCTTGCCTCCGGTGGCATGGTGCTGGTGCTGGATGACATGACGAACGATCACGAGGTCACCGTGCGCGGGCTGTGCCTGGAAATGATCGAGCGGATGCAGAAGAAGGGCCTGTGCGTCACGCCCGATGCGAAGGACATGCAGGACCATATCCGCGCCACGCCGGAGGCCTGGCGCCGCTGGTCACGCTGGGGCCTGTTCGACTTCCACACCCAGACCATGCCGCATCCGGTGTGCTTTTCCGCAGCCTTCGATCCCGATGCCTTCAAGGGCACGGCCTATGACCTGATCCGCGAGGCCGGCGTGAAACTTCGCACCCACAGCTGGTTCTCGCACACCATCGTCGAGGATGGCGTGGTGAAAGGAGTGGTTTGCCAGACCAAGGCCGGTCAGCAGGCGATCATGGGCGATGTGATCATCGATACCACCGGCGACCTCGACGTTGCAGCCAATGCCGGCGCGGCGCATATCGAGGACAATTTTCTCCTGACCACCGTGTCGCGCTGGGGCGGTGTTGATACCGACGCTGCCGAACGCTTCGAGCATGAGGAGCCGGAACGCTTCAAGCGACTGGACCATGAGGCCAAGCGCCTGATCGGCGGTTGTTGGTCCTTCTGGTGGCTGAAGACGCCGCTGCCCGGTGTTATCTGGCTCAACTGCCCGCATATGCCCAAGCTCTCCGGCCTTAGTGTCGAGGACCTGACGACGGCGGAAATGGAAGGGCGCACCCGCATCGGCAAGCTCTTGGATTTCGCCCGCGAACAGCTGCCGGGTTTCGAAAAGGCCTATGTGGTGGATTTTGCGCCACAGACCGGTGTGCGCCAGACGCGCCTGCTGCAGGGCGACTATGTGGTGACCAAGGACGATGTGGCAAGCCGAAGGCATTTTGAGGATACCGTCTGCCGCGGCCGGGATTACTACACCCCCTACCGGGCCATGCTGCCACGCGAAATCGACCAGATCCTGGTGGCCGGCCGGCATTATTCCGCCACGCCGCAGGCACAGAAATCGAGCCGCGAAATCCCGCCCTGCATGGCCATGGGCGAGGCTGCCGGTGTCGCTGCCGTCGTCGCGCTAGATGCCGGCGTTACCGTGCGACAGGCCGATATAGGCCAGATTCGTAAAAGCCTGCGTGCGCAAGGGGCAGATCCCGGCGACAGGCCGTCTGCCAATGCATCATTCCTGGAGGCTGCCGAATGACCACCCTTCCCCTCGACGGCATCCGCGTCATCGATTTCACCCAGGTCATGCTCGGCCCCTGCTGCACCCAGACCCTAGCCGATTACGGCGCAGAGGTGATCAAGATCGAGAAGGCGAAAATCGGCGACCTGTCGCGCTGGTCGCTGGGCTTGGATCCGGACGGGCTCAACAACCCGGTATTCTGCTCGCTCAATCGCAACAAGAAGAGCCTGGCGCTGGATCTGAAGCAGGACGCCGTGCTGAAGGGCATCCTCGACCTGATTAAGGATGCCGACGTGGTGGTCAACAATTTCCGGCCCGGCGTGATGGAGCGCATGGGACTGGGCTACGAGACGCTGAAGACGCTCAACCCGCGCCTGATTTTTGCCGTGGGAACCGGCTTCGGCCTCGAGGGTCCCTATCGGCACAAGGGCGGCCAGGACATTCTGGCCCAGGCGCTGACGGGTTTGATGAAGCGCAAGAGTGACGAGGCCCATCCGACCTCGATCTATGCAACGCCGCTGGCCGATTATGCCGCTGGGATGCATCTGGCCCAGGGCATCCTGCTGGCGCTGTTGCATCGGGCCAAGACCGGCGAGGGCCAGCAGGTCTCGGTCAGTTTGTATTCGTCGATGATCGCCCTGCAGATGCAGGAGGGGGCCGCCTGGATGATGCGCGAGAAAAAGCTGAACTGGGGGGCCTTTCCGTTGACCGGCTGCTTTGCCACCACCGATGGCGAGATCGTCATGGTCGGCGCCTTCAAGCAGAACCCGTTGCGCGATATATGCGCCGCCCTGGAGATGGAGGACCTCTCGCTCAAGCCCGATTTTGCCGATTTCGACCGGCAGATGACCAATCGTTCGGCCCTGCAGGCCATCTTTCACCACCGCTTTGCACAAAACTCCAGTGCCCATTGGTTGAAGCGGCTGGAGGATGTCGATATCCTGTGTGCGCCGGTGCGGACGCTGGCCGAGGCCCTGGACGACGAGCAGACCCGCATCAACGGCATGGTGCTGGAGGCTGGCGAAACGCCGGCCGGGCCCGTGCGGCTGGTGGGATCTCCCATAGCGCTCTCGGCCGCGCCCGTGACGGTGCGCCTTGCGCCGCCGACGCTTGGTGAGCACAATGCGGAGTTCTTTCCATCCACGCCTGAGGCCTTAAGGGGTGACGCCGCATGAGCGTGCTGTTGGAGATCCGCGAGCGGGTTGCCCGTGTCACCCTGAACCGGCCTGAGCGGATGAATGCGGTGGACGCGGCAACCGAAGAGGCGCTCGAGGCGGTGTGGCGTGAGATCGAAGCGCGTGACGATGTCAGCTGCGTTGTGCTCACCGGGGCGGGTGAAAAGGCGTTCTGCGCCGGTGCCGACCTCAAGGGCGGCAGCGGTAAATCCGGGTTGGATTACTGGGCCTTTGCTCGCCCGGCCGGTTTTGGCGGCATCGCTTTTCGTCGGTCTCTCGACGTGCCTGTCATTGCCAGGGTCAACGGCTTTGCGCTGGGTGGCGGTTTTGAAATGGTGCTCGGCTGCGACATCGTCATCGCCTCCGAGAATGCAAGGTTCGGACTGCCGGAAGCCCGCGTCGGGCGTATGCCGCTGGATGGCGGCATGGTGCTGTTGCAGCGCAAGATCCCTTTTAACCAGGCCATGGGCGTGATGTTGAGCGGCCGGCAGTTTTCGGCAAGCGACATGGCGCGTTTTGGCATCGTGAACGAGGTTGCCCCGCGTGAGGAACTGGACGAGGCGGTCGAACGATGGGTCGCCGATCTGCTCGCCTGCGCGCCGCTATCCCTGCGGGCGATCAAGCAGACCGTCAACCGCACCGCGCATCTTTCACCGGCCGAAGCCCAGTCTCTGCGCACACCCGCGCTGGTTCGGGCGCTGCAGAGCGAGGATGCCAGCGAAGGTGTGCGGGCTTTCCAGGAGAAACGGGCCCCCATCTGGCAGGGTCGCTGACTTTCTGTAGATTAAGGGCCGAAACACCCCAAGGAAGGCCCGATGCACGCCAGCATTCTCAAATATTTCGCAACGATTGCCCGCACCGGCTCGATCCGCAAGGCTTCGGAGGAATTGCATGTGGCAACCTCTGCCCTCAGCCGTCAGATAAAGAAGCTGGAAGACGAACTTGGCACGCCGGTGTTCGAGCGGTTTTCCGATGGGTTGCGCCTGACGTCTGCCGGCGAGGTGGTGCTTCGCCACGCGCGCGAAACGTTGCAGCGCTATGACGTGATGAAGGGAGATCTCGGCGACCTCAAGGGCAAGAAGACCGGCCGCGTGCATATTGCATGCCTCGACAGTCTTGCCGTGCAGTTCCTCCCCGAACAGGTGGCCGAGTTTCACCGCCGCCATCCCGCCGTGGATTTCCGCATCCGCGCCGAAAGCTACAATATCTACCAGCGTCTGGCCGAGGGCGACGTGGATATCGGTATCACGTTCGATGTCGACCGTCCTGCCGATGTCGCGATGGTGCGGGGCGTCAGCATGCCGTTGATGGCCATCGTTGCCAGACATCACCCGCTGGCACGACAAAAGACCGTCAGCCTGCAGGAATGCGCCCAGTTCAATCTTCTCCTGCAGCTCAACAACGATGTCATGAGTTCGATGATCTCGATCGAACTGGGCGCGCTGGAGCGCAACGGTCGCAGCTTCGTGTCGACCAACAGCCAGATGATGCTGAAACCGCTGATCCTTTCTGGTGCCGGCGTCGCCTTCTTCACGCCTCTTGGCCTGTTGCAGGAACTGGAAGCAGGCGAGGTCGTCGCCCTCTCTATTGCCGGTTCGCGCCTGAAAGACCTGCAGGTCGGCGTTGTCGTGCCGCGCCATCGCAAGCTGACTCATGCCGCCAATACGATGGTGGACTTCCTGAGCGAGGGCCTTGAAAAATTCAGCCTGAAGATTGCAACAGCTCTCGCCAAACGCACCGTGTGACGGCACATGCCGCGGCGTCCGCGACAGGTTATTATCCGGCAGTCATGGTCGTCGCCTTGCGCACTGGAAAGGCTGCCATGAGCGGGTGGTCCAACGGACTTGCCTGCCCTCGCTCCCAGCCGCCCGGCGCTCCCCACCCGGTGACATCAGGGCCGAAAAATTCGCGGTTTGCCGCGATGTAGGCCTGCTTGTGCCCGGCTATGTCCTCGTCGAAGAGAATGGCATCGACGGGACAGACCGACAGGCACAGGCCGCAATTGATGCATTCATCCGGATGAATGTAGAAGGACCGTCCACCTTCATAGATGCAATCCACCGGACAGGCCGTCGTGCAGTCGCCGTCCTTCACATCGATACAGGGATCCGTAATGACATAGGCCATGCGTCCGACCTCCGCAGCTGCCCCTTGGTTATTGCAGACGGGGGCGTTGCAAAGAAGTGCCGATGTTCGCAAAACCAATTGCCGTTTTGGCAACGGGCAATGACTGTGAGTGATCTATGGCGAAAGACTGTCTTCTACGCGACGTCATATTCCGGTTGTCGGCTGTGCAGCGGTGCCGGCACCCGACCACCTCTTGCTGACCGCGCCACCCAGATCGGCCCGGACGACCGGGAAGGCTGGTACGAGGAGCGCGGGCGTGCGCACCGAGGTGAACTGTCGGGGAAAACAGAAAAGCGCCAGCGCCAATCAGACGCACAACCGACGAGTGGCAATCGGCCAAGCGGGCCATCGGTTCACCCTGCTTGCTTCTCTGCCGGTTGTGTAATTCTCACTGCCCGAAAGACCCTCAGCAGGGCCCGGCATCTGTTGCCCCTATTTGCGAAAAGCCCTGTCCAGGTGCGCATGCAGCAC
Source organism: Neorhizobium sp. PAMB6630 (assembly GCF_058242775.1). NCBI lineage: Bacteria > Pseudomonadati > Pseudomonadota > Alphaproteobacteria > Hyphomicrobiales > Rhizobiaceae > Neorhizobium > Neorhizobium sp. PAMB6630. The sequence continues at coordinate 1,066,991 of NZ_JBZAYV010000002.1, read as the reverse complement.
TCAGGCGAAGGGTGGAATGCAACAGGGCCGTGGCGCCGAGGATGACGTTTTCGTCGGGCACAAATTCCGCTTCATTGTGGCTGATGCCATCCCGGCAGGGCACGAAGATCATGGCGGATGGGGCGACGCGCGCAAGAAATAGGGCATCGTGAAACGCGCCCGATACCAGCGGTATGGAGGTGATGCCGCAGCTTTCGCAGGCTTGCAAGATAGCCTCGATCACGCCCTCGTCGAAACGGCCGGGCGGCATGTCGAAGCGTTGGGTCAGGGTCACGGTGCAACCCTGCTCTTGCGCTGCCGTCGTGCAGTGGGCGTTCACCACCTGCAGCATGGCTTGAAGTTTGTCGGCCTCCGGATGGCGGATATCGACGGTAAAGCGGACTTCGCGGGGAATGACATTGATCGAGCCCGGCTCGACGGCGATGCGGCCGACGGTGAGGCGGGCGAGTGCATCTCCTTGCATCACCGATGCCTGCAGCGCGGCCATGGCCTGGACGGCCGCTGCCATCGGATCCCGTCGATAGGGAAGCGGCGTCGTTCCGGCATGGGCGGCCTCGCCGGTAAAACAGACGTCCAGCCACTTGGTGCCCTGCACGGCCGTCACGATGCCGATGGCCACACCACGGCGCTCGAGGATCGGTCCCTGCTCGATGTGCAGTTCGACATAGGCGGAGACGGCATGGCCGAGCGGGCGCAGTTCCGCGTCCGGCAGGGCGGCAAGCGTGGCGGACAGTTCGGATGAAAACGGCGCGCCATCGGCGCCGGTCATGTCATGCCATTCATCGGGCAGCGATGCTGCGACAAAGGCCATGGAGCCCATGCAGCCGGGGGAAAAGCGGCTGCCTTCCTCGTTCGTCCAGGCCACCACCTCCACCGTCCGCTCGGTGGTGATGCCTAAATCTTCCAGGGCTTCCAGCACCTCGAAGGCCGAAAGCGTGCCGAGCGCCCCGTCATATTTTCCGCCACCCGGCTGGCTGTCGAGATGGCTGCCGATGAGAAGCGGCGCAAGATCGGGCTGTCGGCCCGACCGCTGGATGAAGAGGTTTGCCGCCGCATCCTGATAGACGAGAAAGCCGCGCGCGCCCGCAAGATCCGCCAGAAGCCGACGCGCCTTGCGATCCTCGATGCTCAGCGCCTGTCGGTTGACGCCGCCGCCCGGCGTTGCGCCGATCGACGCGAACTGGGCAAGACGTCGCAACAGCCTTGATCCATCAACTGTCGGCGCCGTGATCATCGGCGAATGCCTGCGATAAAATCCTTCACGCGCTGCGGCTCCACCGCATTCCACCAGACGCCATCGTATTTCAGCGAGCTGGCAACGATCACGCCGTCTGCTACGTTGAGAATGTCGTTGACGTTATCGGGCGTCACGCCGCTGCCGACCAGTGTCGGAAGGCCGGCGGCCTTTCTGATCATGCCGATATAACCGATATCGGCGGCATGCCCGGTTCGCTGGCCGGTGGCAATCACCACATCGGCATCGAAGAACACGAGATCCTTCACCTGTTCCTCGACCGGACGGTCGGAGACGATGGCATGGGCGCCGTGCTTGACATGTGCATCGGCAAAGATGCGGATGCCCTTGGCCCGCAGATGCGCGCGGTAGCGCATGGCGCGCGCCGCCTCGCCCTCGATGAAGCCTTCGTTCGCCACATAGGCGTTCGCCCACTGGTTGACGCGCACGAAACCTGCGCCGGACGCCGTTGCGATGGCAAGGGCTGGAATGGCGGCATTGGCGAGCACGTTGATGCCGATCGGGCGGCCAAGTTCGCGGCGGATCCGGTCGGAGACGACAGCCATGAGGGCAGACGTCTCGTGGCCGATATCATCGGGCTTCGCAAAGGGAATATCGCCGTGGTTTTCGATGATCACGGCATCGCAGCCGCCGCCGAGATAGGCGCGCGCATCGTCCAGTCCGCGCTGGTATATGGTCTCGACGGCCTCGCCGTCATAACGCGGCGCACCGGGAAGAGGCGCCAGATGCACGACGCCGATGATGGCCTTGTCGCGGCCAAAAAGGTCGATCAGGGCATTGCCTGCAACCTGGCCAATGGATTTCGTGGTGTCACTCATGGGCGTTCCAGTTCGCATTTGGTGAGAAGGGCGGCCATTTCCGCCCTAGAGGGGAAGGAGGCCACGGTTCCATGCCGGCACACGGCAAGGGCTGCCGCCTCCATGGCGACCGCGATGGCAGGCGTCAACGGTTTTCCAATCGATAGAAGACCGGCAACCGTGCCGGCAAAACAATCGCCGGCCCCGCTCGTGTCGCGTGCTTCGACCGTCAACCCGGCAATATGCAGCGGCGCGGCGTCTGCCGTTTCCTGAACCAGGCAACCGTCGGCGCCGAGCGTGACGATGACGCCTGCCGCGCCGAGCTGCACCAGTTTTGCAATGGCCGCTGCCATGTCAGGCGTGGCGGTAAGTGCTGTCGCTTCCGTCCGGTTGGCAATCAGGAGGTCGACGGAGGAAAAATCGATCACCGTCTGCTGATCGAGCGGGCTCGGGTTGAAGATCGTGTAAAGGCCGCAGCGTTTGGCATGGGCAAGGCAGCCTTGCGTGACCTCGGGCGAGAGATTGCCCTGCATCAGCAGCACATCGCCTGCCCTGAAATGTTGAGCAAGGTTTGCGCGTGGATCGAATGCGGCAGCGCAGGCAACGGCGCTGATCACGACATTTTCTCCCGCTCGATCAACCAGAATGGTCGAGCGGTCGGTCGCATTTTCTGTTCGCACCAGATCCTGCGCCGAAAGATCCTGCTCCAGCGTTGCAACCAGCTGATCGGCAACCGCATCGGAGCCGATAGCGGCATGAAACCGGACATCGGCGCCGACGCGGGCGGCTGCGACCGCCTGATTGGCGCCCTTGCCGCCCAGCCCCTCCGCCGTCAGCCTGCCATTGATGGTTTCCCCCGGCTGCGGCAGGTGCGGCAGTCCGAAGGTCGTATCAAGGCAGATATTGCCGACGACGTGGAGGCGCATGGTATCTTCAGTCTTTCGCCGTGGCCCAGGCCAGCATCTGCTCGAACAAGGTCTTGTAGCCATCCCAGGCAATGAATTCCGGCGGCAGCCAGTGGGGGCCGACATCGGAGGTCCAGGCGAGCGTGCGGCCCTTGCCATAGGTGCCGGTGACGAGAAGCGGCAGCGATCCGTATTCGGACGAGACCGTTGCCAGAACCTGTGCCTCCGGCTTGGCCACAACTTCATTAAAGCCGAGAAGATAAGGCCAGTCGGTGCCAAGGCCTGAGAGGATCGAGTGCGGCTCCGTTGCCGTCACCACCGGGTTAAAACCTTCCGGCACCTCGACCCGGTCATCGGCGGAAAGGCAGGTGACGGGCAGGATCTCCTCGATGGGTGTCTTGTGGAACCGCGCGCCGCCATTGATGCCCTGAAAGCTGTAGTAGCCGCCGAACATCAAAAGTGCGCCGCCGTTTTCCACATACTGCTTCAGCAGTTTCAGGCGGTTCGGCGTGCGCTTGGAATGGATCCAGGTATCGGGATGCAGAAGCAGCGTGTTGGCGCCGATATCGGAGAGGATGATGGCGGCGTATTCGTCGAGCGCCTCGAGCGTCTGGGGAAAATCGCGCTGGGCTTCATGGGCGGGCATGAAGGTCACGTCGAATTCGCTCGCCTTCAGCGCCTTCAGGAGTTCGTCGGCGCCGGTGTGGTAGGTGACGGTCGGAAACTGGTCAAAACCCTTGATATGGGTAGCGGTGGAGACCCAGGATTCACCGGCGAGAAGAACTTTTTTCTTTGTCATGTCTGCTCCTGCAAAATTGGTCGTACCAGGCCGTCAGGCCGCGGCGGAAAACACGGATTTGGGGTTGTCGATGAGCATCCGGTCTATGGCCTCCTGCGTCATGCCGTGTCGCTTCAGGCGCGGCAGGAAGTGCTTCAGGATATAGCCGTAACCGAAGCCGCCATAACGGGTCAGCATGATCTTCAGGAACACGTCCTGCGACAGGAGAAGACGGTCGCAAAAGCCCATCTCCACCAGGCTTGCGATGGCGCGGGCGTTTTCCTCGTCCGACGGCGACTGTGCGTCCTGGTCGGCATAATAATAATCCATGCCGATCATGTCGTATTCGAGGAAGGCGCCGCGTTCGGCCAGGCTCTTCTGGTAGGGCAGGTCGTTGTGGCTGGGGTTCATGTGGCAGAGAACCGTATGCTTCAGATCCGCCCCCTCCTCCTCGATCATGTCGAGCACACGGTGGGCAAGCCGCTCCCAGCCCGGCAGATGGATGGAGAGCGGCAGGCCAGTGATGCGCGAGGCACGCGCCGACGCGCGCAGCGACTTCTGTTCCTCGGCGGTGAAATCCTTGCTGACGCCGACCTCGCCGATGATACCGGCCATGATTGCCGGTTGCGTTTCGCCACCGCCGACATCATCGACAATGAACTGCGTCACCGCATCCAGATCCATGGCTTTCAGCCATTCGGGATGGGTATGCTCCAGATAAAAGCCGGTGCCCATGACGATCTTCAAGCCGGACATGCGGGCAACGCGGTTCAACTGCTCGGCATTGCGGCCAATGCCGAAATTGGTGGTTTCCACCACGGTGTGGCCGCCGAGCGCCTGAAACCGCTTCAACTCGGACAGAGCGAGGTCGCCATCATCCAGCGAAACATTGTCGCGGTTCATATAGGGGTTCATCCGCAACTCGCCGATGATCTCGATATTGACCGGCTGTTCGGCAATCGCCCGCTCATCCGGATGGCACGGGCATTTCCACGAGGTCGCGCCATCGAGAAAGATGTGCTCGTGCATCAGCGTCACGCCCATGTCGGCAATCGGCACCGGTCCGAGCACCGTCATCACGGTGCCCGAGCGCACGCCGATCGGGTGGCGGGGCGGCAGTTCGTCCTTGAAGAGATGGTCCATCATGGATCAACGGCTCCGTGCGCCGCCCTTGAAAAGGCGGAAGTTCAGCCAGATGGCAACGAGAATGATGAGGCCCGTCACGATGGGCGTGAAGAAGGGCGACATGTGCGAGAGGATGAGGCCGTTGGCGATGACGGCAACCGTCAGCGCGCCAAGCACGGTGCCGACGACAGTGCCGCGCCCGCCGAACAGGCTCGTTCCGCCAAGAACCACGGCCGCGATCACATCCAGCTCAAAACCCTGGCCGGCATTGGAGGAACCGGAGCCGAGGCGGGCGGCCAGAATGATGCCGGCGGTTGCCGCCGCCATGCCGGAGATGACGTAGACGCAGAGCGTGACGACGCGGGTATTGACCCCTGCTCTTCTCACCGCCTCGGCATTGGCACCGATGCCGGTCACGTAACGACCGAACGGCGTTTCGTTGAAGGTAACGAAGGCGGCAATGAGAATGACGATGGCAATCAGCGCGGGAGCCGGCACGCCAAAAATCCAGGCGCGGCCGATTGCGGTAAACGGGCTCGACGGTTCGACCGGAATGGAATAACCGCCGGTGATGAGCAAGGCGAGCCCCCGGATGACCGACAGACCGGCCAGTGTGACGATGAAGGAGGGGATGCGCTCATAGGCGATGAAATAGCCCTGGATGAGACCCGTCAGCGCGCCAAGGCCGAGCATCAGCAGAATGGTGAGCGGCCAGGGAATGCCGGCTTGCAGGGATGCCGCCGACAGCGTGGCCGAGAGCGCCAGAACCGAACCGACGGAGAGATCGATGCCGCCGGTGGTGATGACAAAGGTCATTGCGGCGGCAACGATCAGCAGCGGCGCCGACTGGCGGATGATGTTGAGGAGGTTCGGCGCGGTCAGGAAGGCATTCGTGTAGACGCTGAAGATGATGCAAACGACGAGGAAAAACAGCGCGATCGACACGATGCCGCCATTGGCGATGGCCCGGTCGATGAGGCGTGCCTTGCGCAGGCGCGGCGGGTGCGAGGGGTTGGCGTGGGAGTGCGGCACGGTCATGCGGAAACGCCTTCATCTGCAGCGCGCCCGGCGGAACGGGCGGAAAACTTTCGTCCGACGATCAGATTGACCACCTCTTCGATGCTGGTGTCCTCAATGCGCCGTTCGGCCACGTTTCGACCTTCGTACATCACCTGGATGCGGTCGCAGACGAGAAACAGGTCCTGCAGACGGTGCGTGATCAGGATGACGCTGACGCCTTGGGCGCTGACCGTGCGGATCAGTTCCAGCACGGCCTCCACTTCCGCCACGGCAAGGGCGGCGGTCGGCTCATCCATGATGAGGACGGACGGGTTGAACGAGGTGGCGCGGCCAATGGCAATCGACTGGCGCTGCCCGCCTGAGAGGTTTTCCACCTTCATGCGCGTATCGGGAATGACGATGCCAAGGTTGGAGAGCATGGTGCGGGCGCGGGCATGCATGGTTTTCTTATCAAGCAGGGGAATGCCGCCGAGCCGCCATTTCGGCTCGCGGCCGAGAAAGAGATTGCCCGCCACATCCACCGTGTCGCAGAGGGCAAGGTCCTGGTAGACCATTTCCACATGGGCGGCCCGCGCATCCGCTGGCGACGTGAAGGACACCGGTTTGCCGTCGATCTCGATTGTTCCGGCGTCCGGAATGACCGCGCCTGAGAGAACCTTGCTCAGGGTGGATTTACCGGCGCCGTTATCGCCGACCAGACCCAGCACTTCGCCGGGTTTCAGGCTGAGCGACGCGTCGTCAAGCGACTGCATCGTGCCATAACGTTTGGAAATACCGGTCATCCTGACGCGGTAGGTGTCAGTGTCGATCATCACAGTCATGCCTTGCACGCTTGCCGGAACAGGAAACAGCACTGGGGTGCCACGGCAACATCGCCGCCGTGGCACCTCATGCGGAGCTTACTTGAACATGCCGCGGAACTGATCGACATTTTTCTTGGTGACGATGGTGACGGGCACATTGATGATCGGCTCGACCTTTTCGCCCTTCTTCAGCTTGGCCAGCGCTTCAACCGCAGCCTTGCCTTCACCGGCCGGATCCTGCTGGATCACGGCGGTGACCCAGCCCTGATCGATGCCGTCGATGGCGGATTTGGTGAGATCCCAGCCGAACACCTTGATGCTGTCGGTGCGGCCCTGGCTCGCAACGGCGGAGACGGCGCCGAGAAGAGCCGGTTCGCCGGTCGCGTAAAGCGCCGACATGTCGGGGTTGGCCGTCATCAGGTTTTCGGCAGCGCTCAGCGCCACGTCCTGCACGTTCTGGCCATCGACCGTGTCGAGGAAGGTCACTTTCTGGCCGCCGGCCTTGACCGCCGACTTGAAGCCATCGAGACGCTGGTTCTGGATGAAGGAGTTGAGCGCGCCGACGACGCCGACCTTTGCCGCGCCGCCCATGCTGCCCTTGACGTAATCGGAGAAGAACGTGCCGATCTCTTCGCCGGCCTTGGTGTTGTCGACGCCGACGAAGGCGACGTTGTCGCCATCAGGGATCTGCGCGTCGATGGCGATGACGGGAATGCCGGCCTTCTTTGCCGCCGTGATGGCAGGCTTCACACCATTGACATCGATGGCGACGAGAATGATGCCGTCGACCTTCTGGGTGATGTAGTTCTCGATGGCGTCGTTCTGGGCTGCGGGCACGTTGTTGGCGTTGAAGATCACGAGGTCTGCATTGGCAGCCTTGGCGGCGGCCTTTGCGCCATCATTGATCTGGTTGAAAAACAGCGCCTGCTGGTTGATCGTGACCAGCGCGAACGTATCGGCCAGCGCTGCCCCTGCCCCAAAACCCGCCGAGATGGTGGCGGCCACGGCGCAACTCAAAAGATATTTCGTAAGACGCATGGAAGTTCCCCTTGTTGCGGCCCGTTCAGGGCTCGTCACGAATTCACGAGGGGAAGTATTCAAGTAACTTGAATGAATGTCAAGAGACTTGAATGACGGCCTGCATGGTTTTCGGGCAGCTGAAAAACCTGCTCAAAACGTTGCCGGCGTGTTGACCCAGAAGATGCTCGCCCGCTCCGTTCCGACATTGCGATACCAGTGTGGCCGCTCGGAATTGAACACGAATGTATCGCCGGCACCAATGCGATAGGTGCGCTCATCCACCATCAGTTCGATTTCGCCAGCGAGCACATAACCCACTTCCTCGCCCACATGGCGGATCGGTTCCTTGCTCTGCCCGCCCGCCTCGATATGGTGGATATTGCACTGCAGAAGATGCCCGGCCGAATAGGGAATGACCCGCTCCAGCGAAATGCCCTCGCCGCGGCGCAGCGGATCAAGCGCGATCAACGGCCGCGTGCCGGCACGAAACACGATACCTTCGTCACCATCGGTTTCCTCAAACATCCAGCCGATATTTGTTCCGAGCACGCCGACAAGCCGGTGCAGCATGGGAAGCGAGGGCGATGCCTTGCCGTTTTCGATCTTGGAGAGCAGGCTTTCCGAACATTCCGCCGCGAGCGACAGCGCCTTCAGCGTCATCCCGCGCGATTGGCGCGACAATTTCAGCCGTGCGCCAAGGCGTGCCGGATTGGAATGGATCTTGTCCTCGCCCCTGTCTTCACGAAGCTCGGCCCTTGGCTGCGGATCTAGCATATTCATTATTCGGCATCACATTTAATCAGGGCGCGAGTTTAACGCTTCGGATTAATCGATGTCCAGCATGCGGCACAATTGGCGGCGATGGGCATCAAACAAGTGCAGGGAACAGCGTGTCGGCTCCTTTGGGCGGCTTCAGTCTTTCACCCTTCGAAAGGAGCGGCTAGACGCCCAGCTCTAACCCGGCGGCGGTTCCGCGCTTTTTGGGCGTTCGGCAACCAGACCGGCTGCTATGCTGTGGTCGATCACAAGCGTGTTGGCGATGCCAGCCTTCAAGAGGGCGAGCAACGGCTTCGTCTTGGCCATCCCGGCTGCCACGACCACATTATCCGCCTTCTGCAGGTCTGCAAACTCTATGCCGGTATGTCGGTCATTCAAACCGGTATCGGCGCGTGATCCATCTGATTTCAGAAAATGTCCGGCCACTTCGCAGACGGCTCCCACCTGGCGCGCATCCTTCAGTTCGCCTGCGGAAATGCCGGACGCAAGAAAGAAGCTGCCGGTTTCTTCACAGCTGCCGCAGGAAATGACGTTGAAATCCGTGGAGGCCATCTCGGCAAGGATCGGGCGAATATAGGAATCGGCCTTCAGCGCGGCGCAGGTTTCTGCAAGGCCAAGGACGAAAGGGATGGGCAGCGTGCGGGCGCTTCCGCCGACAATCTCTGCCATTTCCAGGCTGAGCGAATAGGCGCTGGTTCCGTCGTCATTGTGCGATGCCCCCATCAGTGCAACGATGCGGGAATCCGGCTTCGACAACATGCGCATCGCCTCGATCGTGCGGCGAACCGTCGTACCACCGCCGACCCCGACCGAAACATTGCGCGTGTTGAGGATGCGCCGGCTGACATAATTCGCCGCAGCAATGCCGACCGCATCCTTGCGCTGGGGATCAAGCAGCGGATCTTCCGGATTGGCGGCGTCGGCTGGCGGGGTTAGAATGCAGCGGGCAAGGTTGTAGGTGGCGGCGATCCAGTCTCCCAGCGCAAGCGTTTCGGCCATCTGGTGTTCGAGGCTGATCTTGACGAGGCCGCTTTCGCGCGCCGCAGACAGCATCCGCACGACCTTGGTCCGCGACACTTCCAGTCGACGGGCTACTTCTTCCTGCCCCAGCCCATGAACGTAATAGAGCCAGGCAGCCATTACCTGCAGGTCATGATCGTCCGAGCGTATGCGCGACATCGCTTCCGTTCCTTGCTGAGTCCCCTTGGCGCCAGTATGCCGCAACTTTGCCCGCAAACCAAATCGATTGCACATTTGCGCAGTTAATGCACACTTGACACAGGTTGCCGAACTGAACAATATGATCGTCGACGAACAAAAGTGCATCCAGGGGAGTGGATGCAGGTGTTGACGGTCATTCACGTGAGGGAGGAAAACGTGGACGCATTCTTGAGCGGCCTGAAGGCCGTTATTGACGATTTGGGAGCGACCGTGCTCCTGCCCATCATGATCTTCATCATCGGCCTTGTCCTGGGTGCCAAACCCGGCAAGGCCTTCCGCGCCGGTGTCACCATCGGGGTCGCCTTCATCGGCATCAATCTGGTCATCGGGCTGATGTGGACGAACCTCAGTGACGTCGCGCAGGCGATTGCCACGAATACCGGGGTCACCCGTGATGTCGTCGACGTTGGCTGGCCGTCGTCGGCCGCCATTGCCTTCGGCTCGCAGGTCGGTCTCTGGGTTATCCCGATTGGCATTGCGGTCAACGTCGGCCTGCTTCTGCTCGGCTGGACGCGCACCTTGAATGTCGATGTGTGGAATTTCTGGCACTTTGCTTTTGTGGGCTCGCTGGTGACTGCGGCGACCGGCTCCCTGCCCTACGGGCTTGCGGCCGCTGCCCTCATGGCAGCACTGTCCCTGTTCTTTGCGGACTGGAGCGCAAAATCGGTCCAGGAATTCTATGGTCTTCCAGGCGTTTCGGTGCCGCATCTGCTGTCCGCGCAGATCCTGCCCATCGCCATCCTGACCAACTGGCTGATCGAGCGTATTCCGGGCCTGCGTGACATTGATCTGTCCACCGATCACATCCAGAAGCGGTTGGGCGTTGCCGGCGAGCCCGTGATCCTCGGGCTGATCATCGGTCTCGTTCTGGGCCTTGTCGGCTTCTGGAACCCGGCGGATATTCCGGCCATGACGGCCAAGGTGCTGAAGGCCGGCATCAACCTTGCAGCCGTGATGTTGCTGCTTCCCCGCATGGTCAAGATTCTGATGGAAGGGCTGATACCGGTTTCGGAGGCGGCGCGTGATTTCGTGCGCAAGCGCGCTGGCGACCGGCAGATCAATATCGGCCTCGATTCAGCGATCCTGATCGGCCACCCGGCGGCCATCTCGTCGGCTTTGCTCCTGGTTCCGATCGCCATTATTCTCTCGATCATCCTGCCCGGCAATCGCGTCATTCTGTTTGCCGATCTGGCGGTTATCCCGTTCGTGGTGGCGCTGGCAGCGCCCATCGTGCGGGGCAATGTCCTGCGCATGGTCATTATCGGCACGATCACGCTGACGATCGGCTTCTACATTGCAGGCTCTCTTGCGCCCTTGTTCACGTCGGCAGCTGATAGTGCCGGCTTCAAGATGCCGGCCAATGCCAGCCAGATCACGGCCATCGGGGATGGTTTCGTGTGGATCGGCTGGGTCGTGGTGAAGCTGTTCAGCGGCTTCGGCTGGCTGGCTGTGCCTGCCATCGCGGCCGTGATCGGCATTTGCATCTGGCTGCTCAAGGCTCGCGCCGCCACCATGGAAGCGCTCGCATCGGCCAGCCCGGATAAGACCGCCCCATCCAAAGGCAGCAGGGTATCTGCATGACAGACAGTGCAAACGCGACGAACTTCCTCTCCAGGGAAGACATTTTCACCGGACTGACGTTACGAAGCTCCAGCGAAGTGATCGGTCAATTGGCCGATCATCTTCTGCGCCGCGGCAAGGTTCACCCCAGTTATCGCCATGCGGTCGAACAACGCGAGCTGGAGATGCCGACCGGACTGCCGCTGGAAGACGGTTTGGCGGTTGCCGTACCCCACACGGATCCGCACCATGTCATCGCCTCGGGTGCTGCGGTGGCAACGCTGCGGGAGCCGGTGACCTTCCGCAGCATGGATGACCCGGACAAGGAACTGCCCGTTCGCCTGGTTTTCATGCTGGCCCTGCGCAACAAGGAAGAACAGCTTGAGATGCTGTCGGCCATAGGCCGGCTCATTCAGGACAATAAAACGCTTCAGTCTCTATGCGAAGCGACAGAAAGCGGTCAGATCTACGCTGACATCGATCGTCATCTCAAACTGGGAGGTTGAGACTACCATGGCCAAGAAAACAGTCCTCGTTGCCTGCGGCACTGCCGTTGCCACATCCACCGTCGTTGCCGCAGCCATTGCCGAAGCGATGGGCGATCGTGGAATTGACGTTGAGACCCGCCAGTGCAAGGCGACCGAAGTGCGCAGCCTGCTGGATGGCGTCGATCTGATCGTGTCCACGACGCCACTGCCGCCCAACCTGCCGAAACCGGCCATCGTCACGCTCGCCTTTCTGACGGGCATCGGTCGCGACGCCGAAATCGACAGGATTGCCGATATCCTGCGGGCCTGAGACAGAAGGAGAGCACATGGAAATCCAGCGCGCCGTTCGTGTGTCGGTTCCGGGTGGCATCCATGCCCGGCCCGCCGCAGAAATCGTCAAGCTCTCGAAGGGCTATAACAGCGAGCTTTTCCTCGAACATCAGGGGCAGTCGGCCACGACACGCTCGTCCTTCAAGCTCATTCTGCTGAGCCTGAAGGAAGGGGCCGACGTTACCATCAGGGCGATTGGCGACGATGCCGACCGTGCCGTGGAAGATATCGCCGGTTTTCTGGAAGCGCGACAGGGCAACCACACGGCGCCGCACCACGCGGCGCGACCGGAAACCTCACCCGATCCGGACGCGACTGTGCCGGGCAACACGGCGGACATTGCACCTGCCGCAAATGCCCTGAAGGGCATTGCAGGAGGTTCAGGCGCCGCGATAGGCCCGGCATTTCACTTCCGGCAACCGGTTCTGGACACCTTCTCGCCAGTAGTGGTCGATCTCAACACGGAAATCTCCGCGGCGCGGGACGCCACGCAGCATGTCTGCCGGGAGCTTCGCCAACAGGCGACGATGGCCGGCCGTCGCGGCACGGCAGACGTTCTGAATGCCATTGCCGAATTGTCGGACGATGCTGAATGGCTTTCCCGCATCGAAACCCTGATCCGCGGCGGACAAAGCGCCGGCGCGGCCGTTCTGGCCGCCGGAGCCGAGCTTGCTGCCGAACTGTCTGGGCTCGATGATGCCTATGCCCGTGCCCGCTCGGAAGATATTGCAAGCCTTGCGCGGCTCACGGCGCTGCGCTTGCAGGGCAAAAAGCCGGTGAGCCTTGCCGACGTCCCGGCGGGCAGCGTGCTGATCGCCGATGAAATCAGTGCCGCGGAAGCAGGCGGAGCCGATCTTGCGCGGCTCGGCGGACTTGTCGCCCGTCATGGCTCGGCCTCCAGCCATGCCGCCATTCTGGCGAGGGCGGCAGGCGTGCCCGCCGTCTTCGGCGTTGAGGATCCGCACGGCTGCCTCGGCAATGCCGTTGACATTGCGCTTGATGGAGACAGCGGAACGGTCTTTCCGGATCCGGATGCGCTCACCCGCGCTAACATTCTTCAGCGGCTCAAAACGGCCAGAAGCGAAGCGCAGGCGTTGCAGGCATGGGCCGGCGTTGCGCCGCAAACTGCCGATGGCGTTGCCATCACCATTGCCGCCAATCTTGGTTCCGTGGAGGAAATTCTTCAAGCGCAGGCGTCCGGCGCGATGGGTGTCGGGCTATTTCGAACCGAATTCCTGTTCATGAACAGAAACGACCTGCCGGATGAGGAGGAGCAACTGGAGGTCTATAAACGCCTGCTGCTTGCCTTCCCGGATCATCCTGTGGTTATCCGGACGCTCGATATCGGCGCCGACAAGCCGGTGCGCAGCCTTTCCCTCACACGCGAGGAAAACCCTTTTCTGGGCGTGCGCGGCATTCGCTTGTGCCTGAAGCGGCCGGATCTGTTCAAGCCGCAACTCAGGGCTCTGTTGAGGGCGGCCCCCTTCGGCAGGTTGCACGTGATGCTGCCGATGGTGGCAGAGGCAAACGAAATCGATGCGGCCGGTGCCGTGATCGACCTCTGCCGCAGGGAGCTTGCCGAAGAAGGCAGGCAATTCGGAGATTTCGTGCTCGGCATTATGGTCGAGACGCCGGCAGCCGTATTCGCTGCCGAGGCTCTTGCCCGCAAGGTGCAGTTCTTCTCGATCGGGACCAATGACCTCACACAATATGTGATGGCGGCGGACCGGCTGAACCCTGGCGTGGCAGGTCTCTGCCGGGTGGACCAACCCGCCGTCCTGCAGGCGATCCGCATGGTCTGCAAGGCCGCAGAACAGGCCGGCATATGGGTCGGTCTCTGCGGGGAAGCGGCGGGGGACCCCGGGGTCGCGCAGCAGTTCATTGCGGCAGGCGTGAGCGAACTCAGCATGTCGCCGGCCTCTATCCTCAAGATGAAAAGCGCCGTCCCCGGTTATGTGAGGGGATAACGGGCAGACCAGCCTCCCGATTGTTGTGGGAGGCTGTGAGGCAGGGCAACTGTCAGGCTTGCCCTTGCCCGCCCTCCCCAATCAGGGCTCGGGCCGTCTGCTCATCGGTGATGAAGGTGGTCGGGCAGACGATGCGGATAGCGCCGCGCAATGCCTGAATCTTTTCCTTGCCGCCTGAAATGAGGACCCGTTCCGGCGTGCGTTGCAGGCGGGAAAGACTGGCGGAGACGACGCGGGAATTCACCTCATGGTCGACGATCTCGCCCTTCTCGTTGATGAAGTTGTAGAGCACGTCACCTACTGCACCGGCCTCCACCAGGGAGCGCCGGTCGGATTCGGAGATATAGCCCGCACGGTAGCTTGTCGTCAGCGTGGAAATGCCGCCCACCGACAGCAGGGCCACATCGAGCTTGTCGGCCATCTCGAAGATCGCGGCGAGGCCACAGCGCTCGAGAAGGGCATGTTTTGTCTCCGGACTGTCGACCACTGCGGGCGCCGGGATCAAAAACCCCTCGCCCTGAAATAACTCAGCGAATTGCCAGGCAAACTCTGCCGGATTGAAGCGCCGGGCAGCCGCGATACCGCCAAGCAGCGAGACAACGCGAAAATCGTCGAGTGCGCCTCCCAGGATGAAGGGCAGCGTGTTGTAGAGTGTCTGGCCCCAGCCGACACCAACGGACATGCCGGCTTTCATCAGGCTCGAAATGAAGCCGCCGGCCGCAGCCGCAATCACCTTGACGGGATCGGCCTGCGGATCATCGAACGGTGCGACGATCACCCGGTTGATCCCGTAGCCGGTTTCCAGCTTGCGCTCCAGTTCGGTCAGTTCCGCGAGCGGCGAGGAGATGGTGACGCGCACCTCGTTTCGCCGCCGCGCCTCTGCCAGGGCGCGCACCACCATGATCCGGTTGATGCCCAGCATGGCGGCAACCTCGTTCTGGGTCTTGCCTTCCACATGGTAAAGCCAGACGGCCTTGGCCCGCAGGCGGTCGGCTTCGCTCTGCGCCCCCGTCGGCCTGATCACCTCCTGCATCCGCAACACTCCTGGTGATGTGGCTCAACCCAGAGCTTCTGCAGCTGCAAATTGTCTTTCGACGATCTTTGCCATGCGCTCCGGGCATTCGAAGTGTGGGATATGCCCGATACCGTGCAGGAAATGAAGTGCTAAATCAGCGTCAACCGTCAAGGCATGGCGGAATGGCGTCACCGCGTCCCGTCGCCCCCAGATGATCGAGGTCGGCATGGAAAGACGGCTAAAGGCGGGCCGCAGATCAAAAGCCTGCACGCCATCCGGGAAAAGCAACTCCGCCATGTCCATTTGGCAGGCCCGCAAACCCGGATCGGCACGGCCGCGCATGGCAGCCTTCGCATAATCCTCACCGATCAGGTCAGGATTGCCGGCAAGCTGGCGCAGCCAAGGATAGAGGCTTTCGACACGGGTGGCACGCGCAATCCCGGCGAGTGCGGCGCCATTGATATCAGGCCCGAGGCCTGCCGGTGCGATCGCCGTCAGGCTGAGGATACGCGGCGCGCGGATATCCGCGATTGCGGCGGCCAGGGCGCCGCCCAGCGAGTGGCCGAGAAGATGAACCGCATCGACGCTGCGTGTTGCCTCGTCGAAGGCATCCAGCACCATGCGCGCCAGATGGGCGAAGTCGCGGATCTTCCGCTTTGGTGAGCGGCCGTGCCCCGGCAGATCGATGCGGATCAGCGCCCTCTCCGATGATAGGGCCTTTTCAAGAGGCAGCCAGCCGCTGCTGTCGGCGGCAAAACCATGCAGGAGAACAAGCGGCATGCCTTTGCCAGCGCGCCGCGTGACGGCGAGCGGACCGCCTTCCGGCACCCAGCCGACGGCAGGTTGTGACGGCGCCGCGCTGCGGCGAAGAGTGAGATGATTGTCCACGTCCTCCTTCTGGATCCGCCCGCGGGGACCGCTGCCGGTAACATCCGGCAGGTCTAGGTCAGCCGTTCGCGCGGCATGGCGGGCCGCAGGCGTCGCTCGCAATTCTCTCGCGCTCGGCGCATCGCTGCTTTGGATCGCGGGCATCAGGGCAGGCGCCGGCGTTTCGGCCTCTGGCGCAGTCACCACGTCCTCAGCCATTCCGGCAACCGGTGCAGCAGCGGGCGGCGGCGTATCGACGGCTTCGCCTTGCGTGTAAATCCAGGCAATCACGGAGCCGACCGGCACTTTCGTGCCCGGTGCCGCCGTCACGTGCTGAAGGCTACCCGTGGCCGGTGCTTCCACCTCCATGGCGGCCTTGTCCGTCTCGATGTCGAAAAGAGCGGCCCCCTTTTGCACCACATCGCCAGGCTTCACATGCCATACGGCCAGCGTGCCATGGGTCATATCCATATCGACTTTGGGCAGGATCACTTCCACAGGCATGTCAGACCTCCCGGCGCGCCAGGCGCTGCGCCGTAGACAGGATCGTCTCGACCTGCGGAACGGCTGCACGCTCCAGATCGGGGTTATAGGGAATGGGCGCTTCCGCTCCGCCCAGACGCAGGATCGGCGCATCAAGGAAATCGAAAGCATCGCTTTCGGCCACCATGGCGCTGATTTCCGCGCCGATTCCGTAGCTCTTCACCCCTTCGTAGACGATCAGCAGGCGTCCTGTCTTGCGTACGGAGGCCAGAATGGTCTCGTGATCAATGGGACGGATGGAGCGAAGGTCGATGACTTCCGCACTCACGCCTTCCGCGGCCAGCTGAACGGCCGCCTCCAGCGCGCGATGCACCATGATGGAAGCGGCAACAATCGTGAGATCGCTGCCCGCACGGCGAATGGCGGCCTTGCCGATGGGCGTGATGTAATAGCCCGCCGGAACTTCGCCCTTCATCTTGTACAGCAGCTTGTGTTCGAACACGAGGACAGGGTCCGGATCGGCAAGTGCTGCCAGAAGCATTCCCTTGGCATCCTCCGGCGTGGAAGGCTGGATAACCTTGAGGCCCGGAACATGACCGAACCAGGCTTCCAGGCTCTGGCTGTGCTGGGCCGCAGCACCCGTGCCGGAGCCGGCCGGCATGCGAAACACCACCGGCACGGACGCCTCGCCGCCCAGCATATAGCGTAGCTTGGCAGCTTGGTTGACGATCTGTTCCATGGCGAGGGTGGCGAAATCGGAGAACTGGAACTCGAAGATCGGCTTCAGACCGGTGAGCGCTGCACCCACGGCCACGCCTGCGCCACCCAGTTCGGAAATCGGCGTATCCATTACACGGTCGGGGCCGAACTGGTCTACGAGATCGAGCGTCACCTGAAATGCGCCGCCATAAACGCCGATATCCTCGCCCATCAAAATAACCGTCGGGTCCGCCTCCATGGCAATCACCATGGCCTCGCGGATGGCTTCGGAATAGGACAGTGTCCGGGTGGAGGTTTCCTGTACCGTCGCGTCCATATCAGGCCTCTGCATATACATAGCGGGTCACTTCGCCGATGGCCGGGGCAGCGCTGCCCCGGGCAAATTCGATCCCCTGCTCCACGTCGCTGATTGCGGCGTCAGCGATGGCCGTGGCTTCGGCCTCGTCCAGAATGCCGTGGGTCATCAGTTCCGCCTGGAAACGGGCGATGGGATCGCGCGCCATCCAGGCTTCGATTTCGTCCTTGGTGCGATAGCGGTTGCGGTCGGATTTCGAGTGGCCGCGCCAGCGATAGGTGAGGTTTTCGATGAGGCTTGGGCCACCGCCCTCCCTTGCGCGGGCGATTGCGTCATGCACAGCTTCTGCGACAGCGGAAAAATCATTGCCGTCCACCGTCACCCCCGGCATGGAATAGGCCGCGGCGCGCTGGGAAATCTGGCGCACGGCGGTTGATCTTTCGACTGACGTCGACATGCCGTAGTGGTTGTTTTCGCAGATGAAGACGACCGGCAGCGCCCAGATGGCCGCCATGTTCAGCGCCTCATGGAAGGCCCCTTCGTTGTTTGCGCCATCCCCGAAGAAGCACAGCGTCACATCCTTGCGCCCAAGGCGCTTGGCCGAGAGGGCAGCACCCACAGCAATCGGTAGCCCGCCGCCGACGATGCCGTTTGCGCCAAGATTGCCGGTGCGCACATCCGCAATGTGCATGGAACCGCCGCGACCGTGGCAATAACCGGTTTCCTTGCCGAAGAATTCCGCAAACATGCGCCCGACATCCGCACCTTTGGCGATGCAGTGGCCGTGACCGCGATGGGTGGAGGTGATCTTGTCCGCATCCGTCAGTTCGATGCAGCTGGCAACGGCGCTGGCCTCCTGGCCGATGGAAAGATGCATCGTGCCGTGAATAAGCCCGCGCATGTAGCTCTGCTCGGCGCCTTCCTCAAAGCGGCGGATCAGATACATCCGCTTCAGCGCCTGCTTCAACTGCTCCGGCGAATAGGTACGGATGGCAAAGGGGCGATTGTCTGTCATGCTCATTTCAGGCTCTCCAGCATCGCATCCTGGCGGGCGCGCAGCATGGCAATCGGGCTATCGGCCGGCACCGCGGTGTTGAGGGACGTGAGCAATTCCCCTTTCTTCACCGGCGCCGTTGTGTGTGCGCCAGACAGCAGGCCGCAAGGCACTGCATTTGCGGCGCGCGCTTCGCTCGCCGTCATGATCCAGGCGCGGTAGCAATATTCGCCGATCTGATCGAGCGTTTCGCCCGGTTGCAGGTCCCGTTTGGCCACGGCACACACTTCGGCCACCGGGCGTGCCATCGGCACCATATCGGCCTTGCCGTAAAGCACGGCGCGCGCGCAGGTCAGCGGCACTTCAAGCGATGTGAGGTGATAAGGGCGGAAGAAGGTGAAGTAGGGACCCGTTCCCATCTTTAGATCTTCCATGCGTTCGCGGATGCGCGGGTGGTCCATCTCCGCCACGACGAAGACTCCAGGCGCGACACCCTTGCCGATCGAAAAATCAACGCAGCCTTCGCTGGAAGACAGGACGCCGCCGGCGGACTGCGGCACCAGAACCTTGCTCAGCTCATCGCGTGAACAGGCCGGGCCATGCATGCCGGGTCTGTCGGGCAGAAGACCGGTGGCATTGGCAATGGCTGCCATTTCCACCATGGTTTTCGATCCATCGACAAACTCCACCAGCATCCGCGGGTTCATGTTGCGCCGGTGTGCTTCCTCGGCATAGAGATCCGGCGTCGCGTCGATATTGAGAGGGTTGTTCTTGCCCTTGCCTGCGGAAATGATGCGATGGCCCATGGCGCTGACGAATTCGATCAGTTCCATGCAACTGGAAGGTTCGTCGCCTGCGCCCAGCGAATAGACGACACCGAGCTTTTCGGCTTCTGCGCGCAGGTATGCGCCAATCGTTACATCCGCCTCGACATTCATCATCACCAGATGTTTGCCCGCCTGCATGGCAGAAAGGCCTACCTGTGCGCCGATGGCCGGAATGCCGGTCGCATCGACCACGACATCGATCAATCCCGCGTTCAGCAGCACAGCCATATCGTCGGTGACGGCAATCAGTCCGGCTTCCATCGCGGCATTGGCAGCATCGGCACTTGCCACGCGTCGCGAACGATCATCCGTACCATAAGCAATCTGCACCGATCGCTCGGCAGCGCCTGCCCGCACCTCACTGATCGCACCGACCACAATGCCCTGCATATGCGCGACGCGACTGACAATATCGGTTCCCATCTCTCCAGCACCGACAAGACCGATCCGAACGGGTTTTCCAGTTTGAGCCCGTACGGATAAATCGCGGGCAAGCCCGGTTAGGGCAACATTGGTTGGCATGGACACATCCTCCTTGATGCGCCATTGATTGCGTACATTTGTTATTTATGTCAACAGTAAGTTCAGATCATATTATGATGCACTGCAGCGCTTTTTCTCGATTGACACCGAAAACAATATGAACACATTATCTAGTAGGGTAATTTATGTTCAAATAATCGCTGGGCGGAGGAGATGCGCAGCGGTGTTCAAGCATACGATTGATCACACTGGGAGGATGATATGGGTAAGGAATTCGCAGCGGTTTCGCGCCGCGGCTTTTTGCGTACAACGGCAGCGGCCGGTCTCACCGCCGGCCTCGGGGGGCTTGCTGTGCCATCTCTGGCAAAGACGTCCCTGCCGGACGTCAAAACCGTTCTCGACGGCATTTCCGTCGAAGGTTATGTGCGGGCCGACTACCGCAAGCTCTACAACATGACCAATGAGCCGCTATGGGATCCGGCAAAGGACTGGATTCGCGCCGTGGACTGGGAGAAGGTCCGTTCCGAACAGGCAGGCAAGACGGTACGTTTTGCCATTGGCGCCGCCGATCAGGAATCTGCTGCCGAGGGCCTGAAGCCCTTTGAGCAGCTTTCGGGTATCAAGGTGGAGCTGGTTCCGATCCCCGACGACAGCTTCTATGACAAGGCCGTCGCCGAATTCATTTCCGGCAATGCTTCCTTCGATGCGCTGCAGTTCTTTTCTCCCTGGCTCGGTGATTTTGCAGGTCCCGGGTTCCTCGCCGAACTGGATGATTATGCGGCCAAGTGGAAGCTGCCGCTTGACGATTTCTATGACACCTATCGCCTCAACTACGGTTATTTCGGTGGCAAACTGGTCGGCATCCCCTTCGACTGCGACGTGCAGATGGTGCATCTGCGCAAGTCTTCGATGGAAAAGATCCTCGGCGGCAAGATCGATCCGGCAAAGTCGGTTCCGACCTATGACGAACTCATCCGCATTACCGGCGAGGCCAATAAGCTTGGCGGCGGCGTCTCCGGCGTCGGCCTCATGCTGGCGCGCGGCTTCTGGGCCACCTACACTTGGGAGCATATTGCTGCACAGGCGGGCCTTAAACTGTTCGACGAGCAATGGAACCCGACATTGAACGGCGATGCCGGCCTGAAGGCCATGGACATCATCATGGCGCTTCAGAAGAACGCCATTGAAGGCGTTGCCGGTGCTGGCTGGGGTGAAAACCGTGCCGCCTGGCTGGGTGGTCAGGTGGCCGCAAATATCAGCTGGCAGGATAGCGGCACGCAGGCCATGCGCCCGGATCAGTCGAAGATCGTCGACGATTTTGTCACGATCTACGAGCCGCGCATCAAGGGCGGCGTGTTTGCACCGCCAAACATTGCCGGATCGACCTCCTGTGTGGCGGCAAATGCTCAGAACCCGGAAGGGGCTTTCCTGATGCTGGCCTTCCTGACGACGGCCTCGATCATGGCCATGAACGAAGCCAATGCCAATGGTGTGGCTCCGGGCTATCGCTCGGTTCTGGCCAATCCGCGTCTTCGCGCCGTCAGCCAGCCCGCCAAGGTCTGGGCCGACAGTCTGGAGCATGCCTGGTGCGCGCCGCGCCTGCCTGGCATGTTCGAGATGGAACAGGCGCTCGGCAACGAGATCAACCGCGCCGTGACGGGCCAGATTTCTGCCAAGCAGGCGCTGGAAAACGGCGAAACAGCCTGGAAACGCATCATGGAGAAAAATGGCTTCTCCGGCGGCAAGGGGCCGGTTGCCTATGCGGATGTCGCTCCCGGCATGTATGTCGGTGCCGGCAAGGCTCTGCCGTTCTGAGCCGATGGCAAATTCCGCAAACAGCATCAAGGCGGTGGCGTCAGTCACCGCCCGTCCGTCCACCGGTGGACTGCGTCGCCGCTCGCCGCTGCTGCGCAGCGCCTTCCCTTATCTCCTTGTGGCGCCAACCGTTCTCTACCTGCTGGCGATCACCCTCTATCCGGGCCTCTTTGCCATTTACCAGAGCCTTTTCGTGGTCCGTTTCCTGAAGTGGACCTGGGCCGGCCTCGGCAATTACGAGCGCATCCTACAGGATGGCGAATTCTGGGCCGCGCTGTGGAATACGGCAGTGATCGGCGGGCTGTCGCTCACGACGCAGACGGTGATAGCCCTTGCCATTGCCTATTTTGCCTATCGCGATCCCTTCATCCGCGGCTGGCGCATCGTTTATCTCATGCCCATGCTCTTCATGCCCTCGGCTGTCGCCTTCATGTGGAAGCTTGCCTTCAATGACGGCCGGGTGGTGTCAGACCTGCTGATGACGCTGGGGCTTGTAAACGGCAATGTCGACTGGCTCGCCTCCGTCTGGCTCGCCCGACTGACACTGATCGTCGCCGATGTCTGGCAATGGACACCCTTCCTGTTCATCATCTTCGTGGCGGCGCTGCAGGGGCAGGACCAGGAAATCGAAGAGGCCGCCCGGCTCGACGGGGCCTCCTGGCCGGCGATCTTCTGGAATATTTCGTTGCCGATGATGCGGCCTGTCATCGTGGTTGCCGTCACGCTGCGCGGCATCGACATCACCACCATGTTCACCAATGTCTACATCATGACGCAGGGGTCTCCCGGCGGCGCGACGGAGACGATGAGCTTCTTCATCTACCGCCAGGGGTTTCGCATGTTCAACTTCGGTTATGCCTCCGCCGCCTCGGTGCTGATGCTGGCAATGACGGTGTTCATTGCGCAAACCCTTGTGAAGCGGGCCTTCCGCTCGGGAAGGAGCTGACATGGCCTCCGTTCGTCGTGATCGCAGCGAAAGCCTGTGGCTTCGTTATGTCATTCTCGGTTCTTGGGCCATCGTCTGCCTTGCGCCGATGATCTGGTTCCTGACCATCGGTTTTCGCCCGCGCACCGAGATCATCGTGCCCCACCCGATCTATTGGCCGAACTGGAGCCTCGATGCCTGGCGGCTGCTGGTCAGTGACTGGCCGATTGCCAGCTATCTGCGCAATTCCCTCGTCGCGGTTGCAGGCTCGGTCGTCATCGATCTGCTGCTTGCCATACCGGCGGCCTATGCACTGGCCCGCTACGAATTCAAAGGACGCGAAGATATCGGCTTTTATATTCTTTCCACGCGCATGATGGCGCCTGCCATCGTTGCCGTGCCGATCTTCTTCCTGTTCCGGGGCATTGGTCTTCTCGATACGGTCTGGGCGCTGATGCTGGTCTATGCCGCCATAAACCTCAGCCTCGTCACCTGGATCATCCGCAGCTACATGCTGGATATTCCGAAGGAACTGGAGGACGCCGCCCGCACGGACGGTGCCGGAGACCTGACGATCCTGCGGGAAATCATCATTCCTGCCTGCCTTCCCGGTATCATCACAGCGGCGGTGATCGCGGCCATTTTCGCGATCAACGAATTCCTGTTCACGCTGCTGATCGCCTCGACCTCGAAGGCCTATACCATGTCCGTTGCGCTGGCGAATTTCACCGGCGGTTCGGACGGCATCATTTACAATGCAATTGCACTCGTCTCCTTCCTCGCCTTCGTGCCGATCCTGATCGTCGTGGTCCTGATCCAGAAGCACCTTTCACGCGGGTTGACGATGGGCGCGGTGAAAGGCTGAACCATGGCTTCCATTCAACTCAACAATATCGTCAAGCACTTCGGCTCTTTTGTTGGGGTCGAGAACATGTCGCTTGAAATCGCCGACGAGGAATTTCTCGTGCTGCTCGGTCCATCCGGCTGCGGCAAGACCACGACCATGCGCATGATCGCCGGGCTGGAACATCCCACAGACGGGAAAATCGTCATCGGCGGCGAAGTCGTCAACGAGATCGATGCGCGAGACCGGGACGTGGCCATGGTTTTCCAAGGCTATGCGCTCTATCCGAACATGACGATCTACGACAACATCCGCTTCCCGTTGCGCATGCGCAAGGTGCCGGCCGACCAGCACGACAGGCTGATCCGCCGGGCTGCCGAAATGGTGGAGCTTGGATCCTTCCTAGACCGCAAGCCCGCCGCCCTTTCCGGCGGCCAGCGTCAGCGTGCAGCCCTTGCCCGCGCCGTGGTGCGCGAACCGCAGGTCTTCCTGATGGATGAGCCGCTTTCCAACCTGGATGCCAAGTTGCGTGCCAGCATGCGGGTGCAGATCAAGCATATGCAACGGCAGTTGAAGGTCACCACCGTATACGTCACGCATGACCAGATCGAGGCCATGACGCTCGCGGACCGGATCGTCATCATGAACCGCGGTGTCATTCAGCAAGTCGGCACACCGGACGACATCTATTCCGATCCTGCAAACACCTTCGTTGCCGGTTTTATCGGGTCGCCACCCATGAACCTGCTGGACGGAGAGGCGAGCAATGGCGTTTTCCGCAGCGAGGGGGTCGCAGTGCCCTGCCCGCCGCATGTGAACGGACGCGTCACGCTTGGTGTGCGGCCGGAGGATTGCGTCGTGGGCGGCGAGCATCTTGGGGGCATGATCTACGGGGTCGAGCCAACGGGCGATACGACCTATCTCACGGTCCAGACAGGCAAACGCTCCGTCGAAATCAAGGCCGCACGCGATTTTCGTGCGCCGATCGACACGCCTATAACCATTGGCTTCGATCCGTCCCGCCTCTATTTCTTCTCCGAGCGCGGTGATCGCATCCGGAGGCCAACATGAGCACCCGCTTCGACTATTCCTGCATGGGCTTTTACACCTTCGATGCCCTCTGCCGACCCGTCACCCAGATCGCGCCGGGCGGCGGCACCTATTTCGTGGAAGACTTCACATTGGCGGTCTCTGGTGCGGCGGGTTCCGCCTCCATCGTCGCGGCCAAACACGGGCTTCGCGTGCAGGCGGCCGGTGGCGTCGGTGAGGACGACATGGGTGACTGGGTGCTGATGAAACTGCGCTCCTTCGGCATCGATACGGAGTTGATGGCGCGTTGCCCGGACTTTTCCACCTCCTCTTCCATCGTGACCACCCGGCCTGATGGTGCACGGCCGGCTCTTCACAAGCGGGGCGCGACAGATGCCTTCTTTATCGATGACGGCCAGATGGAGCGCCTTCTCGACACGCGTATTCTGCATGTCGGCGGCGTCGGCCTGATGAACCGGATGGACGACACCGGCCGCACGCGCGAGGTAATGGCCGAGGCAAAGCGCAGGGGCGTCATCACGACGCTGGACGTGTTTGCCTCGACGGCGGAAGATTTGCCCAAGGTCGCGCAATTGCTGCCCTATACCGATTATTTTCTTCCCTCGGAGGAAGAGGCACGGGCGCTTTCCGGCCTCAGCGATAACCGGGATCTGGCGCATTTTCTGCTGGATCGCGGCGCAGGCTGCGTCATCCTGACACTCGGCGCCGAGGGGGCTTATTACTGTGGCAGCGATGGGCGGGAATTTTACACACCCGCCTTCGAGGTGGATGTGAAATGCACCTGCGGTTGCGGCGACTGCTTCAACGGCGGCTTTGCCACGGGGCTCGTCAAGGGATTGTCGGCAGAGGAGTGCGTTGAACTTGCGCAGGCGTCTTCGGCGCAAAATGCGACCGGCCTCGGCAGCCAGGCGGGTGTGCGCGATTATGCCGGCACGCTCGAATTCATCCGTTCGACGCGTCAACGACAAGGTCTTGAGGCTTCCGTGCCAGCCCTGATCACGGTATAAGAGAGCCTCTCGGGAAGGGGAGTGAACGCGGTGAACCTGATGCCTATCCGTCCGGATACGACAACCCTCAGGGAGGTCCTGCGCGGGGTGCGCCATGTCTTGCGCAGCGGACGCAAGTCCCTGCAGGAGGTCGGCGCGATGGAAACCTTGCCCGAACCGGCAGCCCGTCTGGCCAGGACACTTCTCGGCGATGTCGATGATATCGCTCGGGGCCTTGATGACCTGGCATCTCGCCTGGCCGGCAAGGTCCTCACCTCGACAGCCTCACCTGCCGCCCCCTTCGAGGAATTCATGGCGCATCCCCAAGGAGACGCCCCCTTTGCGGTTGTCGCGTATGAAGCGCTGAAGAAGGCTCTGCGCCATCTGCATACAGTGGATGCTTTCATCAGCGAGGCGGCGGCCCGTACGGCCTTTCAGCGCATGCGCCAATCGGCCAAGCCGGAGCAAACGGTAGAAACATCAGCCGCAATTCTGCTTCTGGCCATGCTGGACCTTCGGGTCGTGCGCGCCGAGGAACCGATGTCGCAGGCGCGCCCCGTGGCGGGCGAGGCCGACACGCTGGCGAGCTTTTCGGTTCTGCTATGGCTGCTTGCCGAGCGTTCCGATGCGGACTACGACATGGCGCTTCTGTCGGCCTGCGAACTCTCGCAGGCCCTTGCCGAGGTGATTGTCCGTGGCTGCGCGGCAGGCGATGTAGAGGCCCTGCGCAAACTGTTCGAACGGTATGCCGTCAATGTCTGAGACGCTTCTTCGGGTTGCACTCCCGCCAACCAACCAGCCTTTGCGTCTTGCGGTACGGCGCTTTCGCTGGTTCAAGCTCGCCTTCCATGCCCATGTGGAGGCCTGCGCGCGCCATCTTGGCTGCACCTTCGCCATTGATGACGAAAAGCTGGCCGAGGTCTTCATCCGCTGGCTTGAGGCCATCGACCGTCAGAAACCGCGCGACAAAGCCAAGCGCCGCGCCTTCTTCGAATTTGCTGCCTGCCTCATGCTGCGGGAATTGATCTCCGATCTGCCGATCCGCAGAATCTCGGAGGCTGTCGGCGGCAGGGCAAGCACCGCCGTCGGCGCCTTCTGGCCGGAAGGTTATGCCTGCACGATGTTTTGCCTGTCCATTCACTCGGCGGCGATGAAGCAGGAGTTCGATTTCGACGTGGATGTCAGCCCATCCGTTGACGATCTTCGAAGCTGGTGGTCGTTCAAGGAAAATTCTGCAGAAAACCGCAGTTTTCCCGCTGGTTTTCTGCAAAAGCTGCTGGGCCATGAACCTAACTGGTCGATGCCGGACATCTTTCGCGCGCAGCTCTAGATGCGGAGACCGGCACCCAGCACTAGAATTTCCGGCTGATCGACAGCTTGAAGTTCCTGCCGGGCATGGCCGCGATCCCATCCGAGAGATAGGGCTCGTAATATTTGTCGAACAGGTTGTCGATTGCGGCATGCATCTCCATGCCGGCAAGGCTTCCCTCCTTCGGGGTCCAGTCCACCGAAATGCCGTGGACGGCATAACCCTTGCTTTCCGGCCGAGCATAAAAATAGCCGGTTCCCTGATTGTAAGGGGTACGCTTCTGGGCTGACACGAACAAACCGTTCCAGCTGATCGACAGGTCCCATTCCGGGATCTTGTAGCCCAGCTGGACATTGCCGGTAAACGGCGCAAGGTCCTGGAAATAGGTGTTCGGACCGCTGACGTCATTGATGGCGCCGTTGCGTGAGCCGTTCATCCAGGCAAGGCCGATGTTTGAAAAGATGCTCTCGGAATCGTAGTTCACGGAGAAATCCGCGCCGTAGATCTTGTAGCTCGGCGTATTCCAGTAGAACGGCACGGGCCCGGTGATGTTGGCGAGATTGGCGCTGCCGAACCGGCGCGTCACCGGGTTGGTCACATGGTTGTAGAAAAGCGCCACCGAGGTTTTCAGCGTATCTTCTTCAGACAGCAGTCCGTCGAACTGGCGTGACAGGCCGATATTGATATTGTTGTTGCGTTCGACCTCGAGATCGCGGGAGGTGGCGGACGCCTTGGTTGCGGCGCTCTGGCTGGAATAAAGCTCGTCGATCACAGGCACGCGCATAGCATAGGCCCAGTCGGCAAAGAGGGTTGTTTCAGGCGTTGCCTCCCAGCGAAGGCTGAGTGCGGGCGTGACCCCCGTATGGGAGGTGGCGGAATAGTCGTGGCCGGCTGCCGGATTGTTATAGCGCGGCGCGGCATTCGGCACGCCTTGCGAGCGCACATAATCGAAGCGAAGCCCGGGGGTTATCTTGAAATCCGGCGTCAGGCCGATCTCGTCCCTGACAAAGGCGGAGAGCGTGTCCTGCTTGCCTTGCGGCATGATCCAGGACGAGTAATAGCCATAATTATACTGGGCGCTGTTCTTGTTGGCGATGTCGTACATCCAGGTGTCGCGGTCATGGTGCACGTACTGGACACCGTAATTGGCCGCATGCGAAAGGCCGCCCAGATCGAAATACGAGGTGTTTTCCAGCTCGAACTTGATATCGGTGTATTTGGCATCATCCTCCTGGCCGCCAAGGCTCGCGCTGGGAACGAAGCCTGAAATGGTCGGGCGCGTCATGTGCAGGTTGGTGGAGGAGAGGCTGAGCATCGCCTTGACGTTCACCAGATCGCTGTCGCCGGTATAGGCGTATTTCAGCGTCGAGGAGAAGTCCTCCATCTCGCGAAGGGCGAGCGCCCGCAGTCGCGCGGTCTCATACCCATAACGATCGATGCTGTAGGCCGTGAGGTCCAGGTCACCGCGGTTGGCCGCCGGCGGGCCATAATCCGACGAGCGGCCGTAGATGACGGAGGCCCTCAATTCGTGTCCGTCGACTTCCAGGCCCCCGTTGGCGGAAAAGGATGTCAGCTTATCGCTGGAGGCCTCGTAGACCTGTCCGCCGCCGACGCGCACATTGTCGCTCTTGCGCCAGATGACCGAGGCCATGCCATCATAGGTGACGGGGCCGCCAAAATCGGACTTGCCATAAACGGCCGCCGATCCGAGACGCTGCTTGTTGGCGCTCTGATAACCGGACTTCACCCAGGCCCCAAAACTTTTGCCCTCCAGCAGCATGTCTTCTGCCGTCTTGCTTTCCATGATGACCGTGCCGCCAAACCCCCCATTGCCATAACGCACGGACGTGGCACCTTTGAGGATTTCCACGCGCTTCAGCAGTTCCGGGTCCACGAAGACCGTGCCCTGGTCGTAGCGTTCGAAATTCTTGGGCGCGCCATCGAGCAGGATCCGGACATCCGATTGCCGGGTAAAGCCGCGAATGGAGATGCTTTGCCCTTGCAGCCTGACCCCGCCGGTGGCGGTGACACCCGGCGTCTTCTGCAAAAGTTGCGGCAGGGAGTTTGATTGGGCGGCCTCGATCTGGCGCCCATTGATCTCCGCCACGCTCGGTGCGCCGCTGTTGAACAGGCCGCCGGCTCCGACCGTCACGCGCGGCAGAACCGTCTCATCGCCGGCGGTTGCTGCGGATGAATCTGTGGAGAGTTTTTCGAGCTTCACCGTCCGTTCGGCAACAAACCGATAGGTGAGGCCCGTTCCGGCCAGCAGCTTTTCCAGAGCCTCACCCACCGTCATCGAACCGGTGATCCTGACGTTCGTGCGCCCGCTTGCAAGCGTCGCATCGAAAACGACCTGAAGGCCGGACTGGCTGGCGAGGCGATTGAGGCTCGTGACAACGCTGCCGGCGGGCAGGTCAATGGCGATCCGGCCGGCCTGTTGTGCGCTTGCGACCGCTGGAAGCGAGGCCAGGGCGACGCTCGTCAGAAACAGGGAAAGCAGCGGCAGTCTCAACCGGCGGCGCGTTGACCGGGTGTTGTGTGTCATAGGGATAAGCTCCTTGGGCAGCAAAATATGTTCTCTGCCAGCCGTACGAATGAGCCTTCCGTTTCAGGACAGGTTGACCGAAAATTTCTTCAGTGGAGGATCGTGAGATAGGCGCCGACATGGGTGACGCGGATCTCGAAGGCTGCCGCAAGGTCATCGAGAGCGGCTTTCGGGTGTGTGAGATCAAGGCTGCCGCTCAGCCGTTTTTGCTGCAGATTTGCCGTGGCGACGAGAACATGACCGGGCAGATAGCGTTGGATGCCGGTGACGATATCGCCGAGCGGCTGGTTCTCGAACACCAACCGTCCCTGTCGCCAGGCGCCGATGGTCGAAGCATCCATCGTTTGCGGATCACGCAACTTTCCGTTCTCATCATAAACGATCGACTGGTTCTGCTGGAGGATCGTCGGGGGCGTTGCCGCGCCGGCCTCGATCTTCACGCTATGCTCCTCTACCGCAACCTGGGTTTCAGCACCCCGGAGGTCGACATCAAATGCGGTACCGAGTGCCGTCGTTTTCCCACCACCCGCCTCGACGCAGAAGGGGCGCAACGGGTCCGGACGGACTTCTACGAACACCTCGCCGCGCAGCAGGATGAGGCAGCGCTGCTCTGACGTGAAGCGAATTGCAATCGCACTGTTGGCGTTGAGCGTCACGACCGAGCCGTCCGCCATCCGGATGATTTCACTGCGGCCGATGGCGGAGATATGGTCGGCACGAAGACGAAGCGGGATATCGAGGTGAAGACCTGCCAGCAGGCAGAGGCCGGCAAAGCCGGCCGCTGCCCCTTTCACCTTTCGCGAAACAGGCTTGCGGCTTGCCTTCGACAGAAACCGGTCATCCTCGGTAAGCAGCCGGGACGTGTCGCCGATCAGGCATTCGATCTGCTCGAAAATCTGGGGATGGCGTGGATCGGCGCTCGCCCAAGCCTCGAACGATGCCCGGATCGCCGCGTCTTCTGGATGTTCCCGAAGCTGGAAAAGCCAGTCTATGGCCTCTTCGCGCATCTGCCTTGTGGTTTTCGTCTCCGCCATCAGAGCGTGTCCTCAAGGCATTCGAGGCAATGCAGATAGGCCTTGCGGATGTGGCGATCGACCATGTTGCGGCTGATCCCGCAGCGCGCGGCAATCTCGTCGGCGGTGAGGTTTCCAATGCAGCTGGCAAGAAACACCTGCCGTCGCTGGTAGGACATTTTCAGGATGGCCTGGCGCAGGCGTTTCAGCCGGTACGGCACATCGGCGCGCGCGTCCGCGTCGCCAAGCGGCTGGGGCACGCTCAAGGCCTCCTCGGTCATGCTCGAAAACAACCGGCGCTCCAGCCTCTCCCGTCGCAGGCGGTCTATCCCGAGATTGGCGCAGACGCGGATGAGAAATGCCCTCAGAACCGGCCTGTTCTCCACCAGTTTCGGTGTGTTGGCGAGGCGCAGATAGACGTCATGCACGATTTCCTGCGAGTTGGTCGCGGCATGTCCACGCCGTTTCATGGCGCGGCAAAGCTCTTGGTAGTGGATCTCCATGGCGTCATCAACGCGGGCGTGCGCGGCAGACTTAATCCACATGGGCAAGAGCTTTCAGTCGATTGTGCGAGAGCCACCGCTTACGATAAAATTGATGGGCAGGCAATAAACATGACAAAAAAAATCATGTTTATTCGGGTGTGTTCGACACGCCCGAGATGACCATGCGGACACCGCCTGGCCGTTGCACCATGATGGCGGGATCGACGCCCTTTCTGTGCGTTATAATCAAAACATCGAGAAACTGTCGTCTGTTTGTCATGGCTGGGACGCATACGGTGCGCCGCAAAGGAGCGCCGCATGCAGCCGCAATCGCTAGAACTTCAGGGTATCGAAAAAAGCTTCGGGGCGGATAACGTCCTGAAATCGATCGACCTTGCCATCCGCCCCGGTGAATTCCTGTCGCTGGTCGGCATGTCCGGATGCGGAAAATCCACCCTGTTGCGGATCATCGCCGGCCTGGAGACACCCGACCGCGGCACAGTCTCCATCGGCAACAGACACGTCACCGATGTCGATCCGAGCGAACGCAACCTTGCCATGGTGTTCCAATCCTATGCGCTTTACCCGCACATGACGGTGCGCGAGAACATCGCCACGCCGCTCAGGATGCGTCGTCTGTCGTTTACGGCTCGGCTGCCGCTGATCGGGCGAATGATCGCCAGCGCTGACACATTGCGCGACATCGCAGCGTCGGTGGAAGAGGCCGCGGAAACACTGCAGATCGGCCATCTTCTGGATCGCAAGCCGGCGCAGCTTTCCGGTGGCCAGCGCCAGCGCGTGGCGCTTGCCCGTGCCCTGGTGCGCCAGCCGGCCGCTTTCCTGATGGACGAGCCGCTGTCCAACCTCGATGCCAAGCTTCGCGCCCATATGCGCGAGGAACTGACCGGCCTGCATCGCCGCCTCGGCGCCACGTTCATCTATGTCACCCACGACCAGATCGAAGCGATGACCATGTCCGACCGCATCGCGCTGATGTCGGAAGGCGGCATCGAGCAGCTTGGCACGCCGGATGAACTTTATCAGCGACCGGCATCCTTGACCGTTGCCCGGTTTATCGGGACGCCGACGATCAATCTCCTGCCCGTGGAAGTCGGCATGACCGGGCGGATCTCCGCTTTTGGCCAGGAATTCGGTCTTGAAGCGGCAGCACAGGCGGCAGGCCCCGCAACGCTTGGCATTCGTGCGGAAGATCTTCGCCCGGCAGCAGATGGTCTTGCCGTTCGGGTCCTGCGCAGCGAAACCTATGGTGCCGATCGCTTCGTCACCTGCGCGCTGGTGCAGGATCAATCGGTGCGGATCGTCATGCGCCAGCATGCCGGCGAAAGCCTGCCGAGCGAACCCGACGGCCTGCTGCGGCTCGGTTTTGCCGAACAGCGCGCCCATCTGTTCGGTGCTGATGGCAAGCGCCGCGATGTCTCCGCCCGCGCACGGGTTGCCGCATGACGATGGCCGATATGACACTCGTCAAACAGCCGGCAAAGCTGCGCGCGAAACGCTCCCCCGCCGACCGCCGCATGGCGCGGCTGGGACTGCTTTTTGCTGCACCGTCTGCCATCCTGCTTTTGGCTTTCTACATCATCCCGATTGTCGTCCTTTGCGTCTTTTCGGTCACCGATTATCAGCTCGGCGCGCTGTCGATCCACTTTGTCGGGCTCGATAACTTCACCAAGGCCTTCAGCGACGCGGTGTTTCTGCGCTCGCTGAGGAATACCGTGATTTACGCGGCGATCGTCATTCCGTTTGGCGTTCTTTTGGCGCTCGGCGTGGCGCTGCTGGTTTACAACCGCAAGAAGAGCCGCGCCTTCTGGGAGATCGCCTATTTCCTGCCGGTCACCGCGACGCTGGTGGCGATGGCGACCGTCTGGCAGTTCCTGCTGCATCCCTCGCTCGGGCCGGTCAATGCCGCCATCAAGGCGTTCGGCTTCGAGCCGGTGGCGTTCCTGTCCAACCCCGTTCTGCTGATCCCGACCATGGCGCTGATCGGTATCTGGCAGGTGCTGGGCTTCAACATGGTGCTGTTTCTGGCGGGCCTCACCGCCATCCCCCGGGATCTGCACGAGGCAGCGCGTCTCGATGGCGCGAAAAATCCCATCGATCGTTTCCTCACCGTCACCTGGCCGATGCTGGGGCCGACGACGCTGTTCGTCGTCGTCACCACCTCGATCTCCGCCTTCAAGGTGTTCGAGACGGTGGCCGTGTTGACCAAGGGCCGGTTCGGCTCCGAAACGCTGCTGTTCGAGCTGTATCTCGAGGGCTTTGAATATTCCAACACCGGTTATGCGGCAGCTCTCACCCTGCTGTTCCTGGTGATCGTGCTCATCCTGTCGATTGGCCAGATGGTGCATATTGACCGGAAGGTGCATTACTGATGCGACATGTCCGCAAATATCTGCCGCATCTGGTGCTCGCACTCGGCGCCATTCCGATGCTTTTGCCCTTCTACTGGATGTTCCTGACGTCGATCCGCTCGCCGTCGGAAATCTTCGACGTCTCGCTCTGGCCGATCCCGCGACAGTTCGATGCGGTGCAAAACTATTCGCGGGCGGCGTCGCAGGTGCCGATGCTGCGTTTCATGCTGAACGGTGTCATCGTCTGCGGCGGCATTCTCATCGTCCAGGTGCTGACCGCGGTGCCCGCCGCCTATGCGCTTGCAAAGCTGCGCTTTCCGGCCCGCCGGCTGATGATGACGCTGATCATCGCCGCCCTCTGCGTGCCGATGCAGGCGCTGGCGCTGCCGCTGTTCGTGGGGCTTGCCAAGGCCAACCTGCTCAACACCTATTTCGCCATGATGGCACCGTTCTTCCTCTCGGTGTTTGCGATCTTCCTGTTTCACCAGTCCTTCCGCAGCTATCCGGAAGAGGTGATTGAAGCGGCCCGCATGGACGGATTTTCCGAGATGGAAATCTGCTGGCGGCTGGTGCTGCGCGGATCGCTGCCGTCGCTGGCAGCCTTTGCCGTGTTCTCGCTGGTGGCGCACTGGAACGATCTTTACTGGCCGATGATCGTCGTCACCGACACCAATCTCGCACCGCCGCCGCTCGGCATGCTGTTTTTTGCCGATGTCGAATCCGGCGCCAACTACGGTGCCCTGATGGCCGGTGCCGCCATCATCACCGCGCCGATGGTCATCTGTTTCCTCTTTGCCCGCAGGCATTTCATTGCCGGCATCACGATGACGGGGGTCAAATAACCGCGCCCCGTCAAGCTTTCCCCCTCCCTACCATACTGCCTCAAAAATCCCTTTTGGAGACTGATCATGAAGATGACCCGACGCACCGCAACCGGCGGGCTTGCCCTCTGCCTTGCCCTGGCCGGCCTTGCCAAGCCAGGTTTTGCCGCAGATATCACGCTTGAGGTTCTCTACAACCTTCCGGGCTTCACCAAATTCCATCAGCCGCTGGCCGATGAATTCATGAAGAACAATCCGGATATCAAGATCAACTTCCTCGCACCGGCACCCGGCTATAACGAAGGCCAGCAGCAGGTTCTGCGTTCGGCCGTGACGGGCAACCTACCGGACGTCTATTTCTCCGGCTATAACCTGACGGCGGAACTGGTTCACACACTTGCCCCCCGCAAGCAGATCACCGACCTTGGCCCGTTCATCGAGGCTGAAGGCGGACAGGCCTTCCTCGACAAGAACTACAGCCCGAAAATGGCCGCGCTTGGCCAGATCGACGGCAAGCAATATGGCCTGCCGGTCAATGCCTCCTCGCCGATCCTCTATGTTAACGCCAACCTCGTGAAGAAGGCCGGTGGCGACCCCGCCAACATGCCAAAGACCTTCAAGGAACTGCTGGCGCTGGCCGCCAAGATCCATGCGCTCGATCCGAAGATCGCCGGCATGGGTTATGACATCAACGGCTGGCCGGACGACTGGCTATGGCAGTCGCTGATCTTCCAGCAGGGTGGCACGCTGGTCGATACGGCCACCAAAAAGGTGGCCTTTGACAACGAGATCGGCCTCAACGCGCTGAAGCTCACCCGCCAGTTCGTCACCGAAGGTGGCCAGACGCTGCTTGACTGGGACCAGTCGCGCCAGCAGTTCGGCGCAGGCCTCACGGGCTTCATCTTCTCCACGCCGGCGCATGTGCAGACGATCGAAGGCCTTGTCGGCGATCGCTTCAAGCTGACCACTGCCACCTTCCCGCTGGACAACCCGGAAAAGGGTGGCGTGCCCACAGGCGGCAACTCGGCCGTGATCCTCACCCAGGACAAGGCCAAGCAAGATGCTGCCTGGAAATACCTGAAATGGATCACCGGACCGGAAGCCCAGAACGTCATCGTGCGCATCACCGGCTACCTGCCGACCAACAAGCAGGCGACCGGCCCCGAGTTCCTCGCGCCCTATTACGCCGAGCATCCGAACGTCAAGACGGCGTCGCTGCAGGCTGACCGTTCGCTGCCATGGGCCGGTTATCCCGGTGGTGACTCGGTTCGCATCTGGCGCACCCAGCGCGACATCATCGGCACGGTCATGCGCGGCGAAGTGACGTCGGAAGCCGGTCTGAAGCAGATCGTCGAGCAGACCAACGCCCTGATGTCGAAGTAAGCGGGCTCATCCCCCTCGAAAGGCTGCGGGGGAAACCCCGCAGCCGATCTCTGCCCTTGAAGAAAGACCGTCATGAAGATCATTCAGCTGACCGACACGCATCTGATGCCGTCGGGTGTCGTGGTAAACGGCGTGGACCCGGAAAAGCAGCTGCGCGCTGCAGTTGCCGATATCATCGAAAAGCATTCCGATGCCGACCTGCTGGTGATGACGGGCGACCTCTGCAACCACGGCGATCCCGACGCTTACGCGCTCCTCAAAGATATTCTGGCGCCGGTGCCCTTTGAGCTGCGCCTGATGCTCGGCAACCACGACGACCGTCCCAACTTCATCGAAGCCTTTCCCGACCATCTCCGGGACGATAACGGCTTCATCCAGTCGTTCATCGATAGCGAGGCCGGCCGCCTGCTGTTCCTCGACAGCCACGAGGCCGGCGTGATCGGTGGCATTTACGGCGATGACCGTATGGCCTGGCTCGACCAGACGCTGGCAAGCGCCGGTGAGCTTCCGGTGACCGTGTTCATCCACCATCCGCCGATGGAGACGCGGATTGCCCATTTCGAAAAGATCGGCATGCATGATGATGGCGCCGTGCTGGAGCGCCTGAACCGCCATGCGCCTGGCATTCGCCACATCATTTTCGGACATATCCACATTCCGCTGGCGGGCACGACAGCCGAAGGCATCGCCTACAGCTCGGGTCAGGCCTGTGCGCATCGGTTCATCACCGATGTCGACACGCCAAACCCATTCTGGACCGGCGGCAACCCCTGTTACCGGATCATCGACCTCGATAGCCAAGGCCTTCGCGCCTATGGCGCCGAGGTGGGCGAGATCCCGACCGACCGGGCCCCGATCTGCGAAGGTCCGTGACAGCGGCTGCCTGACATGAGCATGGATCCTTGATCCATGGCTCGGCCTCGTTCACGAAAAGACGTGCGCGGGGCCGTTGACGCTTATCTGCACCCGCGCGCCTTTTTCGAAAAGCGGCTGGCTTGCCATGGCAAGGCGCAGGGGAAAGTCCGGGTTTTTCTCGAGGGTGATGGCGAGATCGCAGCTCGGGCCACAGAAATCGACGTCGGTGATGGTGCCTGATGTAGCGGCACCGTCTTCGGTCCCTTGATGCGGCAGGATCGAAAACTGTTCGGGGCGCAGCAGGATCTGCGCTTCACCCTGCCGGGTCTTGTCGTGAATGGCGATTTGTCCAAGCATGGTCGTGGCCCGCCCGTTTCCAAGTCTTGCGGCAAGCACGATCGCTTCGCCGAGAAAGGCGGCGGTTGCGGGGTCTGCGGGGTGGGCATAAACCTCGCGCGGGGTGCCCACCTGCGCAAAACGACCGGCGCGCATCACCACCACCTGATCGGCAAAGGCCAGTGCTTCGGCCTGATCATGGGTCACCAGAACCGTGGTGATACCGGCCGCTGAAAGCACCGCGCCGACAGCTTTTCGGGTTGCGACGCGAAGCCCGGTATCGAGCGCTGAAAAGGGTTCGTCGAGCAGGATGACGCGGGGGCGTCGTGCCATGGCGCGGGCCAGCGCCACCCGTTGCTGCTGTCCGCCGGAAAGCTCGTCCGGGCGGCGCGTCAGCATGGCCCGGTCGAGTTCCACCATGTCCATCAGTTCGCCGATGCGGGTCTTGCGGTCTGCCGCGTCGTCCTTCAGGCCAAAGCCGATATTCTGTTCGACGGTGAGATGCGGAAACAGCGAACCGTCCTGTGAGACGATGCCGACGCCGCGTTTGTGGGCGGGGATCTGCGACCGTTCGCCGGCAATCACCTCGCCGTCGAAGGTGATCGAACCGCCGTCTGGCGCCTCGAAACCGGCGATCAGCCGCAAAAGCGTGGTTTTGCCGCAGCCGGAGGGGCCGACGATGGCCGTGCGGCTGCCGCTTTCGATGGCAAGGCTGACGCCATCCACGGCGGTGACCGGACCGTAATGCTTTCGAAGCGTCGAGATCTCGAGCAGTGTCATCGTCCGGCGATCTTCTTTGATTGTTGATAGAGAAGCCATGTCAGCGGCAGCGAAAACACCACCATCAGCAGCGCATAAGGGGCAGCACCGGCATAATCGATCTCGCCGGTCAGCGCCCAGAAGGACATGGCAAGCGTGCGCGTGCCGTTGGGCGCCAGCATCTGGGTGGCGGTCAGTTCGTTCATGATGCCGAGCGAGGAGAGCGCAAGGCCGGCTGCGGCTCCCGGTGCCGCGAGCCGCACGGTGGTGGCAAGCACGGCCCGGGCCGGCGAGCGGCCAAGGCTTTCGGCGGCCTGTTCCAGTTCCTTCGGCACCTGCGCAATGCTGGCGCGCAGGCTGACCAGCGCGCGCGGCAGGAACAGGATGACATAGGCAAAAACGATGGTGGCGAGCGTCTGGTAGAGGCTTGCGACCTTCACCGTGATGGTCACAAGCGCCAGCGCCACCACGACACCCGGCATGGCGCTGGCGAGATAATAACAACCCTCGATCAGGCGGTTTTTCGCACAGGGACGGCGCACCGAAAGCCAGGCGATGGGAATGGCGGCAGCCGTTGTGGCAAGCCCGCCGATGAGGCAGATCCGAAGCGTCTGCCAGAGCGCAAGGCCGATGGCATCGACGCGCCAGATATCAGTGCCACCTGCCAGCAGCCAGTGCCCGAGCGTGAGGGCGGGAATGCCGAGCGAAAAGGCTACGGTTGCGATGGGCAGTAGAAGGGCGGGATAACGCATGGCGCCCAGCGGCGTGATGCTTGTGCGGCGCGCGACGCCGGATCCCAGCCGCGCATAACGCTGGCGGCCGCGAATGGCGTAATCCAGGCCGAGGAAGACGAGGCAGCAGAACACCAGCACGACCGCCAGCATATTGGCGGCGACGCCATTATAGGTCGACTGGAACTGGTCGATGATCGCGGTCGTGAAGGTATCGAAACGGATCATCGCAAAGAGCCCGTATTCGGACAGAAGATGCAGCGCAATCAGCAACGCGCCGCCGAGAATGGCAAGGCGCAACTGCGGCAGCACGACTTTGAAAAAGACGGCGCGGGGGGAAAGCCCCAGCGATGCCGCCTGATCTTCCAGCCCCGGATCGAGAAGCCGGAGCGCTGCGGCAACCGGCAGGTAGAGGAAGGGGAAATAGGCAACGATGGAGATCGGCACGCCGGCGGCAAGGCCGTTGAGGCCCGGCCAGACACCGATCCAGGCATAGCTGTGAACGAAGGCGGGCACGGCAAGCGGGGCAACGCTCAGCCATGAAAACAGCCGCGCGCCCGGCATGTCCGTGCGCTCCGTCAGCCACGCCAGCGCCACGCCCAGCACCACGCAAGCCGGCACGGTGAGCACGATCAGGAGGACGGTATTC
This sequence comes from Neorhizobium sp. PAMB6630, assembly GCF_058242775.1. Classification (NCBI taxonomy): domain Bacteria; kingdom Pseudomonadati; phylum Pseudomonadota; class Alphaproteobacteria; order Hyphomicrobiales; family Rhizobiaceae; genus Neorhizobium; species Neorhizobium sp. PAMB6630. The sequence continues at coordinate 1,028,386 of NZ_JBZAYV010000002.1, read as the reverse complement.
ATCAGAAGGCCCGCCACGCGCGGGCGAAGGATCAGCGTTGCCGCCGTCTCGTAACCCGTGGCAAGCGTCGCCCAGATCACGAAACCCAGCGGCACGAGTGCCAGACAGGCAAAAAACACCGCAAGCAGCGATACCCAGGACAGGTGGAACGACCGGCGCGGGCGCGGTGTCATTGTCGCTTCTGTCTGGCTGGTGGGGATCATTCTGTGCCCGAAATTGTCAAGCGCCGCAGATACGCTCTGCGACGCCGTGAGGCAACTGATGGACGGCTGGAAATCAGAGGATTCCGGCTGATGTCATCAGATCTGTCACCTTGGCGTTATTCAGGTGAGCCGGATCGACGGTGGGGGCGCCGAGATCGGAAAGCGGCACCAGCGCCTTGTTGGACTGGGCGTCACGACCCACGGCATATTCAAACGAGGTGCCGGTGCGCAGAATGTCCTGCCCGCCCTTGGCCGTCAGCCATTTCAGGAAAGCCTGCGCCTGCTGCTTGTGCTTGCTGGAGGCCAGAATGCCGCCGCCGGACACGCTGACGAAGGCGCCCGGATCCTGATTGCGGAAATAATGCAGGGCGACGTTCTTGCTGTTTTCGCCGGTGCGGGCCTGATCGCCGAAATAATAATAATGGTAGATCAAAGCCCCTTCGATCTGTCCGGCATTAACGGCCTTCATGGCGGTGGAATTGCCGCGATAGGCGACGAAGTTTTCCTTCATGCCCTTCAGCCAGGAAGCAGTTGCCGCCTCACCCTTCAGCTCCAGAAAGGCGCCGACGATGGCCTGGAAATCGGCCCCCGATGGCGATGCGGCCCATCGGCCTTTCCAGGCCGGTCCTGCAAGCTCTTCCATGGTCTTCGGCAGCTTGTCGGCTGACAGCTTCGTCTTGTCATAGGCAAACACGGTGGAGCGGGCGGCAATGCCCACCCAATGGCCGTTGGAGGGCTTAAACCCATCCGGCACCTGCGCAAGCGTGGCCGCATCCACCGGTTCAAACAGGCCGGCACCATCCACGAGTGTCATCGCCGGCGAGTTTTCGGTGAGGAAAAGGTCGGCCGGGGAATTGGCGCCTTCCTGAACGATCTGGTTGGCAAATTCCATGTCCGAGCCGTTGCGCACGGTCACTGCAATGCCCGTCTCTTCGGTGAACGCCTTCACCCATTCCTGGGTCAGGCCTTCGTGCTGGGCATTGTAGATGGTGAGGCTGTCTGCCACCTGCGCCTGCGCAACCGTTGCGATCGAGGCAAAAGGCGAGGCAAGAGACAGGGCAAGAACAGACAGGGTGAGCGCTGTGCGGCGCGTGGCTTTGGGATGAGAAATCAAGTTTGCCTCCATGGCGATGATCTCATGGGAATGTCCGGCAATGGTTATAGAAAGCGGATAAGTGCAGTCAAGATTGATCATGCTTTCGGATGCACGATTGTGTGATGGAAAACTGCCAATAATACAAAGGGTTGCAGGTGCGCGTCAGGACACTTCAGCAGGCGCTGTCACAAATCTCATATCAAAGCGGGTTTAAGGAGGGCGCCATCCTTGCCACTTCATGGACCCCAGGAGATAGAGCCATGACCCGTGCCTTCTCAGCGCTTGCCGAGAACGAGACGACCGCTGCAGAGCCAGAGGCTGCTGCCTTTCCGTTTGATGTCTTGTCCGTTACCTCGCGCAGTAACCCGTCAATCCTCACCATCGCCCATCGCGGGTTTTGGGTGAAGACGGCGGAAAATTCGCTGGCCTCCGTGCGCGCCGCGATCGAAAACGGTGTCGAGATGATCGAGATCGATACGCAGACGACAGCCGATGGCCGGCTGGTGGTCATTCACGATGCGACGCTTGACCGCACCACTGACAGGAGCGGCGTGGTGAGCGAACTGCCGTTTGAGACGGTGCGCAAGGCCATGCTGCGCGCCGGCGCCGGCGGTGCCGATGCCGCTCTCACTGAAGAATGCGTGCCGACGCTCGAAGAGGTGCTGGAGGAAGCGCGGGGAAAAATCACCGTCAACATCGATACGAAATATGCCCGGGATCTGCCCCAGGTGATGGAGACGGTGCTGCGCCTTGGCATCGAAGACCAGGTGCTGGTGAAGACCGATATAGACCCGGATGCCGACCATTTCGACATTCTCGACGCCGATTGGTTTGGCAAGATCCCGCATATGCCGATGTTTGCGGTTCGCCCCGGCCGGTTTGCCGAGGATCTCTCCCGCATTGCTATCCTTCACGCGCCGATGATCGAGGTGAAGTTCCAAAATATCGCCGATCTCGAGACCGGCCGGGCGGAACTGGAACGCCAGAACATCCGCCTCTGGATCAATACGCTTGACGTTTCCCATTGTCTCGATTTCAACGATACCAGGGCACTGACCGATCCGGACAGCGTCTGGGGCGCGCTCATCGATGCCGGCGTCGGTGCCATCCAGACGGACGAGGTCGGGGCCTTCAGGACATGGCTCAACACGCGCTCTGGCGCAGAAGGCAAATGATGACGATTTCCCACGAACGACTTGAGCGTGCCTCTGCGGTGATTGCAGAAGCCATGGAACTGGCGCTGCGCTTTCATAAAGACCGCACCAGCATCGCCACCCGCGCAAAGGGGTTTCAGGATTTCGTTTCGGAAGCCGATACCGCCGTCGAACAGCTGGTGCGCGATCGCCTGGCGGAGGCTTTCCCCGGCGAAACGGTGCTGGGCGAGGAGATGGGCGGCGTGGCCGACGATGCCTACTGGATCGTCGACCCCATCGACGGCACGACGAATTTCCTGCGCGGTTCGCCGCTCTGGGGCATTTCGCTCGGTTTCGTGCGCCACGGCCGGCCGGATCTTGGCGTCGTTGCCATGCCGGCGATGGGCGAGATCTATGCAGCCGCCGATGGCACGGGGCTTTACCTCAACGGACAACCCTTCGTGCGCGACACGACGTTTGAGGACGTGCGCATGATGTCGCTGGGTGATAGTGCTGCCGCTGATTCAGAAGAGGTGGCGGCGCTGACGATCGGTCTTCGCCATGCCGGCTGGGTTGTGCAGTCCATCCGATCCACCTCGATCGGCCTCGTGTTTTCCGCCCGCGGCACCTATGATGGCCACCTGCAGAAGTTCACGACCATGTGGGACATTGCAGGCGGTGCGGTTCTGGCGCGCGAAGCAGGGCTGGATGTGCGCATCGGCACCCGCAACGGCATTCCCTATATTGCCGCCGCAACCCCTGCCCTGATGGCGGCAACCGAGCCCTTCTGGCCGGAAATCCAGCCCATGGAACCGCTCGCCGCCGCAGGTTAAATCCACCCTCCCCGCTTCACGCCGCAGACGTCAGCGAGCGGCGGAAGCGCAGGAGTGCCATGACAAAAAAGAGCGCTCCGAGGACAAGGAGCGCTACCATCGAGGTCCACACGGCCGACAGGCCGGCGCCGCGATAGAGAATGGCTTGCGACAGGGCCACGAAATGCGTCGAGGGTGAAATCTGCATCACGGTTTGCAGGAAGGGCGGCATGCTTTCCATCGGCGTCGTGCTGCCCGACAAAAGGTTCATGGCGATCAGCACCGGTATGGCGATGAGCCCGAACTGCGCCATGGAACTGGAGACCGTGGCAATCAGGATACCAAGCGAGGTTACGGAGAACTGATAGAGCACGGCGGCTGCGATGAAGAGCCCGAGCGAGCCGGCGACGGGAACGTGAAGCACCCGCTCTACAACCACCACCAGCGACAGGACGGCGGCGACAACGATGACCATGCCGTTCGACCAGATCTTCGACAGCATGATCTCGCCGGGCGTCACCGGCATGACCAGCAGGTGCTCGATGGTGCCGTGTTCGCGCTCGCGGATGAGGGCGGCCCCCGTCAGGATGACCGAGAGCATGGTGACGTTGTTGATGACCTGCATCACCGCGTTGAACCACATCGACATGAGATTGGGGTTGAAGCGAGCGCTGATGACGAGGTTGATCGGATCGCTGGTCGTGCTGCGCGGCAGCGCGGTGGCAACCTCCTGGGTGATGATGCTCTGGATATAGGTGGCACCGGTGCCGGCCAGCGACATGGCCGTGGCATCGACAGCGATCTGGACGGTGGGCTTGCGGCCGGCAATCACATCCTGTTCGAATTTCGGCGGAATTTCGAGCACGAACGTATAGGTGCCGCTGTTCATGGCGGCATCGACATCGCGGGCCTCGATGAGCGCCGGTGTCTGGAAGAAAGGCTGCATCAGCCCATCGCGCAGCCGCGCAGACAACATCGAGCGGTCTTCATCGACCACCGCGACAGAGGCGTTTTCCACCTCCGACTTTGCCCCCGTTGAGACCGTGTAGATGGCGAGAGTGAAGGCATAAAGGATGAGCACCATCATCACCGGATCGGCCTTCAGGCTGTAGAGTTCCTTGATGCCGAGGCGCAGGATGCGGGAAAGCTTCTGTCTCATCTCAGGCACTCCGCTTTCTGAGCGCCAGAAGCGCAACGAGGATATAAACGACGGCAAACACGGCAAGCATCACCAGGTTCGTCCACAATTCGGCAAAGCCGAGCCCTTTGGTGATGACGCCGACGGTGATCGGCTGGAACCAGGCCGAGGGAAAGGCAAGCCCCATCATGCGCCCGCCGCCCGACAGCGACGACACCGGCACCAGCAGGCCGGAAAAATTGACCGCCGGGATCATTGCAATGATGGCGGTGGCAAAGATGGCCGCCACCTGGCTGCGCACGAAGCTCGAGACCACGAGGCCAAAGCCGGTGGCGGCGCTGACGTATATCAACGCGCCGACCAGAAGCATGGGCAGCGAGCCCTTGATCGGCACGTGAAAGACGAAATGCGTGAGCAACAGCAAAAGGAGGAAACTCGTGAAGGCAATGGCCACATAGGGCAATTGCTTGCCGAGCAGAAATTCCAGGCGCGTGACCGGTGTTGCCTGGAAATTGGCAATCGAGCCGGTTTCCTTCTCCTTGACGATGCCAAGCGCCGTCATGATGGCCGGAATGAGGATGAGGACCAGCACGAACACGCTTGGAACGATGGCATTGGTGCTCTTGAAGGCCTGGTTGTAACGGTAACGGGTGACGATGCTGACAGCGTCCGAAGAGGTCATCTTGCCTGTATGGCGCGCATTGGCATCGGCGATATAGGCCGAGACCAGACCGTTCACATAACCGCGCGCGGTTTCGGCGCGAAACGGCATGGCGCCATCCAGCCAGACGGAGACTTCCGGCGTGCGCTCCCGTTGAAGGTCGCGGCCAAAGTCGGGCGGGATCTCCACGGCGACGCTTAACTCTCCGGTGCGCAGCCGCGCCTGCAACTCTTCAGACGAGGTGATGGCGGCCCGCTCCTCGAAATAGCGCGAGCCCTGAAAGCTTTCGACCAGCTGGCGGCTTTCTGCCGTCTGGTCCTGGTCGTAGATGGCAAAGGGCAGGTTTTCCACATCAAACGAGATGCCATAACCGAAGGTGACGAGCAGGATGGCCGGGCCGAGCAGCGCAAAAACAAGGCGCGCCCGGTCGCGCAGGACCTCGATCGTTTCGCGCCGTGCATAGGCAACGAGCCGCCCGACATCAAATCGGCGGACTCGGTGGTTGGCCCCGGTCGCGGTTTCACTATCCTTTTCACTCTGCGGCTTTGGCTCGCTTGCAAGCGCCGGGGTGACGGCAGCCGTCGTCTCCTCCTCGTCAGCCAAGCCCATCCCGGCCTCGCTCAGAACGTCGATGAAGGTCTCCTCCAGCGTGGCTTTGCCACGCTCTGCGCAGAGTGCCTGCGGGGCGCCAACGGCCAGCACCCGGCCCTGATGCATTAGCGAAATGCGGTCGCAGCGTTCCGCCTCGTTCATGAAATGTGTCGACAGGAAAATCGTCACGCCATCATTGCGCGACAGCGAGATCAGCGAACGCCAGAAGGCATCGCGGGCAACCGGATCAACCCCGGAGGTGGGCTCATCAAGGATGAGGATTTCCGGGCGGTGAAGCACGGCGGCGGCCAGTTGTAGACGCTGGCGAATGCCAAGCGGCAGATCGTCCGGCTGTTTGTCGGCCACATCAGCCAGGTCGTATTGCGCAAGCATCGCCTCGACGCGCGGCGCAATCTCGTCTGCCGGAAGGCCAAACAGGCGGCCATGCAGAACAAGGTTCTGACGTACGGAGAGTTCGCCATAGAGCGAAAAGGCCTGCGACATGTAGCCGACGCGCTTGCGGGTGGCGATATCGCCGGAGAGAAGCGGCTGGCCAAACAGCTTTGCCACGCCTTCGCTGGCCGGCAGGAGGCCGGTCAACATCTTCATCGTGGTGCTCTTGCCTGAGCCGTTCGAGCCGAGAAAGCCAAAAATTTCACCCTTCGGAATGCAGAAGCTGACATTGTCGACGGCCACGAAATCGCCAAAGCGGCGCGTCAGGCCCTCGGCCTCGATGGCGGGCGGGCCATCGGTCATGGCGCGCGGCGCAAGAATGAGGGGCGCGGTCGAGGCACCCTCCACGGCCGGCATCAGCGCCGCAAAAGCTTCATCCAGCGTTGGCTTTCCCGCCTGCGCCAAAATCTCCGCCGGGCTTCCGGTGGCAATCACCTGCCCCCCATGGAGTGCTGCCAGCCAGTGAAAGCCTTGCGCTTCTTCCATATAGGCGGTGGCGACGATGACGCTCATGCTCGGCCGCTTGGCGCGGATGCGATCAATCAACTGCCAGAACTGCCGGCGCGACAGCGGATCGATGCCGGTTGTCGGTTCGTCGAGGATCAAGAGGTCCGGATCGTGCAGCAGCGAGGCGCAGATGCCAAGCTTCTGCTTCATGCCGCCGGACAGCTTGCCGGCCGGACGGTCGCGGTAAGGCAGGAGACCGGTGACGCGCAGGAGATCATCGATATGCTGCCGGCGCGTCTCGCTGTCGAGGCGAAACAGCCGGCCGAAGAAATCGAGGTTTTCCGCCACACTGAGCGTCGGGTAGAGATTGCGGCCGAGCCCCTGCGGCATATAGGCAAGCCTTGTGCAGACGTCGCGCCGGTGGGCGGCCTTGTCCATGTCGCCGTCCAGCACTTCGATGCGGCCGGCCTGCGGGCGCGTGACGCCGGCCACAAGGCCGAGCAGAGTGGATTTGCCGACGCCATCCGGGCCGATCAGCCCCACCATGCAGCCGGCGGGGATGTCGAGAGTGACGCCACTGAGAGCGGCGACGTCCTTGTAGCGGTGCGTGACCGATTGCAGCCGGACAACGAACGGGTTCATTGCGGCAGCTTCGTCTGGAGGGCCTCCGGCCAGGCAGTGCCTGCCTGGGTGCGCACATAACCGATGCCGCGAATGCCGGTCTTGACGCGGCTTTCATACTCCTTCAGCAGTTCGGGCGCGACCTTCAGCTTGACGCGGAACATCAGCTTTTCGCGCTCATCAGCGGTTTCCACCGTCTTTGGCGTGAACTGGGCCTCGGAGGCGACGAAGGAGACGCTGGCCGGCATGACATATTGCGGGGCGGCATCGAGGATGATGCGCGCCTCGTCGCCGATGGAAAGTTCTGCCGCCACGCGGGCCGGCACAAAAATGGTCATCGAGACATCGGCAAGATCAAGCATGGTGGCAATCGGCGCCCCGGCCGAGACCACCTCGCCCTTCTGCACCAGCTTGTATTCGATGCGCCCGCGCGTCGGCGCCTTCAGCACCGTATCGTCAAGCTGCGACTGGATGCGGGCAATGTCTGCCTCTTCCGCTTCGGAGGATGCAGCGGCCTCCTCGCGGCTGGCATTGGCCGCCCGCAGAGCCGCTTGCGCCACCTGCAGCTGGCTCTCGCGCATGTCGCGCTGCTGCACGGTGCCGCTGCCCTTTTCGCTCATCGTGCGGGCCCGCTCATATTCCTGGGTCGCCAGCACCAGTTCGCTCTTGCGCTGGGCAATCGCCGCCTCGGCCTCCACTTCGGCCGTCGTGCTGCGGCGCAATTGCGCCCGGGCGCCGGCCATTTCGGCCTCCAGATCGGCCGTATCCATGCGCGCCAGCACCGCGTTGGCATCGACGATCTTGCCTTCCTCGGCAAACACGTCGGCCAGACGCCCGGCAAGCTTTGCCGAAACAAGGATCTGCTGTGCCTCGATCCGGCCGTTGGACGTGGCGATGCCGGGCATGGTGTCCTTGCCCGTCAAGCGGTTCCACAGGGCCTCGAAGCGCGTCTTCAGGGCGGCCGGGCTGTTGTCTGCCGCTGCGACGGGGTGGATGAATGTTAGCGCTATCAGCGTTGCCAGGCCCAGGGCCTCAATTCTTCTCGTCAAGGAAACCTCCATCAACCGTTGTGCCTGTTCGCATCGGATGAGGGATGGTTACGCCTCCGTTGGAAGCTCTCCTTGATTTATGTCATGGGCCGGAAAATGCGCTCCGCCTGATGCAGCGCGGTCGTCACGGGCGGATAAGCCAAGGCTCGATGCCGGTGGAAAAGCGCAAGCGCCGGGGTCGTTTTTCTCCCCCGGCGCTTATTCTTCTGGTGGTCGAAATGGCGTCAGGCCATTGCAACAGATCAGCTGCGCACAACGCCCTTTTTCAGGATGATATTGCCATAGAGGCGGGTTTCGCCGGTCTGGACGATGGCAAAGCATTCTTTGGCGCGGTCATAAAAGGCGAAGCGCTCCAGTGTGCCGCACTGGCCGCGATCGCCAACGACGGCGCGCAGTTCGGCAACCGCCGGCGGCACCTCGTCGGGATTGCCGACGACTTCCATGGTTACGGCCGGCACATCAACGAAATCGTCGAGCGGCATGACGCTGACAACAGCTTCCGTTGCGCGCGTCACCGAAATGCCATCGAGACGAATGAGATGCTGGGCGGTGCTGGTGCCGGGGAAATTGGCGTCGACCACGGCGATTTCATCGCCATGACCCATGGCCCGCAGCGTGTGCAGAAGTTCCGGCGACAGAAGCGGGTCGATATTGATGAGCATGAATGTCCTCCCTTGGGGCTGGTCAGTGCCGCACCCTTGTCGGGGTGCCGGCCAGGACATTTTCTCTAGAGACTTTCGCGCGCAGGCACAATTTGAACCTGCGGCGATTTTCGGTTTCGGATGCTCAATCTCGGCCGAGAGAGAGGATCTTTCCGGCAAGATCAATCCCCAGCCGCAGCGATGCGCCTGATGCAACTGCCATCTGCGGCAAGAGCAGCCATTCAAGCGTCCAGGCCGCCCCGGAACGCTCCTGTTCATGCACCATCGATTGATGCATGCCAGACAGTTGCACAGCGTTGAAGCGGGCGAGCGACACCAGCACTTCGGCCGAGACAGGGTTCTGCTTGTGGGCCATGGCCGACGAACCGCCACCGCCGGCAAGCTTGATCTCGCCACCCATTTCGGCAAGCAGCGCAATGTCCTGCCCGAATTTTCCGAGGCTGCCTGATATCAGCGTAAAAAGATCGCAGATCTCCACCAGCCGGTCGCGCTGGCTCTGCCATTGGGCAACGTCGCTGAGGTGAAGTTCGCGGGCGAGATTTAAGCGGACCTCGCCGGCCTTGTTCCCCAGTGCATCCAACGTTCCCGCAGCCCCGCCAAATTGCAGGGGAAGGCCGGCTTGAACCAGGGCATCAAGCCTCGCCCGGTGACGCGCAAGCGGCGCGGCCCAGCTGCGGATACGGTCCGACACCGTGATCGGAATGGCCGCCTGCATACGGGTATGGCCCATCAACGGACGTTGTCCGTGGGCTTCGTCCAGGGCTGCAAAGCGCGCGAGAAGCGTGTCCAGCCGGGCGGAAAACAGCGTGAGAACGCCGGAAAGCCGGAGCATCAGGCTGGTGTCGATGACATCCTGGCTGGTGGCGCCTTTGTGGACGAAGGCGGCATCTTCACCGGAAACCGCTGCACGAAGCTGTTTGACGAGATCGGCGACCACCACGCCATCGCGGCTGACTCCGGCGCGCAGTGCCGCAATGTCAGGTTCAAAGCGGCCGGCCACCTCGGCAATGCGGGCCGCGGCATCGGCCGGGATCACCCCCGCCTGCCCCTCGGACAAGGCAAGCGCCCGCTCGAAGGACAGCATGGCGGCGATATCAGCCGAGGCGTCAAAAAATGCGCCGGTCTCCTCGTCGCCGAGGAGACCGGACAGGTAGGGATGATCGAATGCGGAAATGCTCAAATACCCTGCCTCAGATGTCGAAGAAGATGGTTTCGTTCTCGCCCTGCAGATGGATGTCGAAGGTCACGATATCACCGTCCCGCTGGCCGATAAGGGTTGGCACGCGCACGCGGTGTTCGATGCGGGTCAGCACCGGATCCTTGGCATTTGCCTTCTCCTCGTCGGAGAAATACATGCGGGTCTGCAGGCCGATATTGATGCCACGCGCCACGATCCACAAGGTCACATGCGGCGCCATCGGCCGGCCGTCGTTGAACGGGACAATGCCCGGCTTGATCGTCTCGAAGGAAAATTCGCCGGTCACCATGTCGGCGGGGCAGCGGCCCCAGCCGAAGAAGTTCGGATCAGCCTTGCCGCGCGTTTCCGACGGGCTGTTGTAAAAACCGTCTGCATCGGCCTGCCAGATCTCGATCATCGCATCGCGCAGCGGCGTGCCGGAGCCGTCGATGACGCGGCCCTTGATGGTGATGCGTTCGCCGCGCGTCTTTTCCGTCGCCATCGGGCCGGAGCCGAGGTCCTTGTCGTAGACGCCGGTAATGCCGGTGAAGTTTGGCGTGCAGCCGATATGCACGTAAGGACCTGCCGTCTGTGAGGCCGATTCCTTCAGGTAGTTCAAGGGCTGAACCATGTCAGTTGCCCTCCTTGCGGTTTTCAAAGAAGGTGGAGCGGCGACCGCGCAGAACGATATCGAACTTATAGGCGCGCATGTCCATCGGCACGGTATTGCTCATGTCGAGCGGCGCGACAAGGCGCTTGATCGCTTCCTCGTCCGGGATCGTCTTGACGATGGGACAAATCCAGATCAACGGATCACCTTCGAAATACATCTGGGTGATCAGGCGCTGGGCAAAGCCATGGCCGAAGATGGAGAAATGGATATGCGCCGGGCGCCAGTCGTTGACGCCGTTGGGCCAGGGATAGGCGCCGGGCTTGATGGTGCGGAAAGCATAATAACCGTTCTCATCCGTGATGCAGCGGCCAAAGCCGCCGAAATTCGGATCAAGCGCTGCCAGATAGGTTTCCTTCTTGTGGCGATAGCGGCCACCGGCATTGGCCTGCCAGAATTCCACCAGCGCGCCGGCGACGCCCACGCCCCGCTCGTCCAGCACCCGGCCATGCACCATGATGCGCTGGCCGATGGCCATCTCGCCGGGCTTTGCGTAATTGACGATGAGATCGTTGTCGAACTCACCGATCATGTTGTGGCCAAACACCGGTCCGGTGATTTCGCTCTTGGTGCCGTCCAGAGAAATCAGGGCACGCTGGGGCGCGCGCAGCACTGATGTCTTGTATCCAGGCGTATAGGCTGGCGGATGCATTTCGCGGTTACGGGCGAAAAATCCGCCTGTTTCAGGCAGTGCATTCTTCATTTCGTCTCCTCCTCGGCGTGGTTCACCGCTTGCCCTTCGGCATAGACTGATTTTGCGATCTTGAAGGCATGGTTGGCTGCCGGTACGCCGGCATAGATGGCAACATGAAGAAGCGCCTCGCGGATATCCTCCTCGGTTGCCCCGGTATTCGCCGTGGCACGAATATGCATCGCCACCTCCTCGTCCTGGCCGAGGGCGGCAAGAAGCGCGATGGTGACAATCGACCGCTCGCGCTTTGTAAAATGGGGTCTGGACCACACGGTGCCCCAGGCACCTTCGGTGATCATTTCCTGAAACGGCTGGTCAAACGGCGTCTCATGGGCGCTTGCCCGGTCGACATGGGCATTGCCCAGCACGGCGCGGCGCGTGGCCATGCCCTGGCGGTAACGGTCGGTGCGGGGCGTCTGGTCGGCCATCAAGTCAGTCTCCGGAAAGATCCGCGACAAAGCCGCGAAGAAGGGCAAGGAAAAGGTCGGGCGTCTCCACACACGGAATGTGGGCCGCACCGGGAATGGTTTCAAAACGGGCGCCGGGCACCAGATCGGCAAGCGAGCGCACGAGGTCCGGCGGCGTCGAGCCATCCTCGGCGCCCACCACGCAGAGTGTCGGCACGGCAATGGTGCGGGCAACCTGGGTGAAATCGGCATCGCGGATAGCCGCGCAGGTGCCGGCATAACCTTCCGCCGGCTGGCGCTCCAGCATGGTGCAATAGCCCTGGTAATCGGCATTGTCTGCGACGCGATACGGCGCTGTGAACCAGCGCGTCATGATCGGTTCGAGGATGCTGCCGATGCCGTTTTCGCGAACCGCTGCGATGCGGGCCGCCCAGAATTCGGCGGTGCCGATCTTGTGGGCGGTATCGGCAAACAGGATGGCGCGCACCAGGTCCGGCCGCGTCTCATAGAGCGAAAGGGCAATCAGCCCGCCGACAGACAGCCCGCAGACGATGACGTTGAAAAGCCCGTAATGATCGAGCAGGCCGGCAAGGTCGCCTGAGAAATCCTCGATGCGATACGGCGGCTGGCCGAGATCGGACAGACCATGGCCGCGCTTGTCAAACGTGAGAAGGGTAAAATCACCGGCAAGATCGTCAACCACGGCATCCCAGATGCGACGGTCGGTGCCCAGTGAATTGATGAAAACGATCGCCGGCTTGCCGCTGCCAAGGCCATGCACGTCGTGGCTCAGCACCACGTCACCGATCCGAAGAAATTTCATTGCATCATCCTCCGCAGGTTTTATTGCATCCACAAAATGGTTAGGTAAAATGACATTTAAGCCCCCCAAACCTAACCGATGAGTTATGAATTGATCGGATCTCGCGTCAAGTATCGCCATCTTCATACGTTCGTGGAAGTCGCCCGGCAGAAAAGCGTGGTGAAGGCGGCAGAAAGCCTCAACATCAGCCAGCCGGCGGTGACGAAAACCATTCGCGAGCTGGAGGAGGTTTTAGGCGTTGCGCTGTTTGAGCGCGATGGGCGCGGCATTCGCATCACCCGGCCGGGGGAGGTGTTTCTGCGCCATGCGGCAGCCTCGCTGACGGCGCTTCGCCAGGGCGTTGATTCGGTGTCGCAGGAGCTTCTGGACAATGTGCCGCCGGTGCGCATCGGCGCGCTGCCAACGGTCTCCACCCGCATCATGCCGCGCGCCATGGCGCTGTTTCTGGAGGAGCAGACCCGCAGCCGCATCAAGATCGTCACCGGTGAAAACGCGGTTCTGCTGGAACAGTTGCGCGTTGGCGAACTGGATCTCGTCGTCGGGCGGCTGGCCGCACCTGAAAAGATGACCGGCTTTTCCTTCGAACATCTCTATTCCGAACAGGTGCTGTTTACTGTGCGCGCCGGTCATCCGCTGTTGTCGGAGGGATCGGTCTTTCAGGGGCTTGCCGCTTATCCGGTGCTGATGCCGACGCGCGGTTCGATCATCCGGCCATTTGTCGAGCAGTTCCTCATTGCAAACGGCGTCGGTGCGCTTCCGACGCAGGTGGAAACCGTGTCGGACGCGTTTGGCCGCGCTTTCGTGCGTCAGAGTGATGCGATCTGGATCATTTCAAGCGGCGTGGTGGCCGGCGATATCGAGGCTGGAATGCTGGCAGCCCTGCCGATCGACACGAGCGAGACGAAGGGGCCTGTCGGCCTGACACTGCGCACCGATGCGCCGCCATCGCTGCCGCTCTCCATCCTCATCCAGACGATCCGGCAGGCCGCGCGCGAGGTCTTGCCGGTTTGACGCCGGGATCTTTTGCCCTTCGCTTTTACGCATGCCGGTATCGCAAACCGATGCGCATCGCTCTGCACCATCCGCTAGGTGTTGAGCGGTGGCTTTGCCGGCGATCAAGACTTGATATCTGGCGCATCTGGGCTATTGCGGCAGCACGGCATTTTGCATGGGGCGCGGAGAAGGCATCCGGCCCGCACAGGATATACCAGGCCCCTTCGGGCCAAGCGGAGAAGAATGACGATGAAGAGTTATGTGCTGACGGTTTCCTGCCCCACCTCGCGCGGCATCGTGGCAGCGCTGTCCGGTTATCTCGCCGACAAGGGCTGTAATATCGTTGATTCCTCGCAATTCGATGATTTCGACACGCAGAAATTTTTCATGCGCATCTCCTTCATCTCGGAAGAAGGCGTTGACCGCGCAGCCCTGCTTTCAGGTCTTGCGCCCATCATCCAGAAATTCTCCATGGATGCGGATATTTTCGATGCCGCCGAGCGCATGAAAGTGCTGCTGATGGTGTCGCGTTTCGGCCATTGCCTGAACGACCTTCTCTACCGCTGGAAGATCGGCGCGCTGCCGATCGATATCGTCGGTGTCGTCTCCAACCATTTCGAATACCAGAAGGTCATCGTCAACCACGACATCCCCTTCCACCACATCAAGGTGACGAAGGAAAACAAGCCGGAGGCGGAAGCCCGGCTGATGGATGTGGTGGAGCAGACCGGCACGGAACTGATCGTGCTTGCGCGCTACATGCAGGTGCTGTCGGACCCGCTTTGCCAAAAAATGTCTGGCCGCATCATCAACATCCACCACTCCTTCCTGCCAAGCTTCAAGGGCGCCAACCCCTACAAGCAGGCCTATGAGCGCGGCGTAAAGCTGATTGGCGCGACGGCCCATTACGTGACCGCGGATCTCGACGAAGGCCCGATCATCGAGCAGGACACGGTGCGCGTGACACATGCGCAGTCGCCCGACGATTATGTCTCGATGGGCCGCGACGTGGAAGCGCAGGTTCTGGCGCGTGCCGTCCACGCCCATATTCACCACCGCACCTTCATCAACGGCAACCGCACAATCGTCTTCCCGCCAAGCCCGGGAAGCTATGCGTCCGAGCGGATGGGGTGAGCGGGGGACGGCGGCCAATCAGACGACCGCCAGAACCTTTCCCGTGTCGTATTGCCTGACATAATCCACCCGGTCGCCGTTCCAGTGATAGCTGTAATGGCGACCTTGCGCGGGGATCGGGATGACATCCGGCCAGAAGAGACCGATGCATTGACCCTGAGGCCAGCGAATGCTCTGCCATAACAGGCCATCGCTGCCGGCTGCCCGGCGCAGCCTCCCCTCGACCTGTGATGCGGCGTAATCATCGGGGTCCAAAACATCGGGAACGGCGTTCACATCATCAAGCACATGGGAAATGCTGCCGGTCAGGACGCGAAAATCAGATGTCCAGCCGGGCGCTTCGCGTGTTGCGGCCATAAAGCGAGCGTGGTGGTGAATGGTTTCGGCCAGCGCCACCTCTTCCCGATTGCCGGCATAATAGATACCGTAGCTGCCATCGGTAAAGCGGCCGGGCCGAAGCGGTGAGCAATGCACGAAGGGTGCCATCAGCAAGCTTGCCCCCGGCCCTGCAACGCGGCGGTGTGCCGGCACCTTTCCAAGATCGCCGACTTCCATGCGGATGCGCGGATTTGTTCTCGCTTCCACGGCCGCCAGAAGATCCCAGTCGCGCGGATCGGCGATATCTTCAAACAGGTCGATGGGCGGATGGATGGAGCGGATGATACGAAAGGTCTGCGGCCAATCGACCAGGCGCGCAACGGCACATGCCTGCGTCATGCGCCGCGTTCCGCATCAAGCCAGCCACGCAGGGCCGCAAGATCTTCCAGTTCGCCACGCAGCATCAGGTCGAGCGCGCTGCCCCCCCCGAAGGCATCATTGCTGTGCCTGATCCAGGCATAGCCACGCGCCGGATCCTTGAACAGATAGCGCAGGCCCTTGTGAATACCCATCAGATGCGCCATGCGCATCCGCAGATCGCGGTCCATGCGGCCGATATCGCCCTCTTTCCAGCGCGCCCAGGTTCGCGATGACAGGCCGCCGAGCAGGGTCGAGGCCTGCGCATCGGAAAGGCCCCAGGCCTTGAAAAGGTTGACCGTGGTGCGTGCCAGTGCAAGAGCCTCCGCATCGGTGATGACGGTTGCCTCTTCCTGGGAGGTTGGACGTTCGAGGATCTGGAACTGCATGGATGCACCTCTCTCTGGCATAAATGTAATCACAATCTGCCAAATGGCAAGTCATGCATCATGCCTTTGCGCCATCCCGCCGCCGACTATGCCCTCCCTTCCAACAAAAAAAGCCGCGAACTCCTGGCGGAATTCGCGGCTCGAGCAGGTCGCAATGCTTGGGAGGATCAACGACGCTGGTTGTAGACGTCCACGCAGACGGCGCCGAGCAGAACGAGGCCCTTGATGACCTGCTGGTAATCGATGCCGATGCCGAGAATGGACATGCCGTTGTTCATGACACCCATCAGGAAGGCGCCGATGACGGCACCGGTGACCTTGCCAACGCCGCCGTAGGCCGAGGCGCCGCCGATGAAGCAGGCTGCGATGACGTCAAGCTCGAAGCCGGAGCCGGCCTTCGGGGTGGCGCTGTTGAGGCGTGCGGCAACCACGAGGCCACCGAGCGCTGCCAGAACGCCCATGTTGACGAAGGTAAAGAAGGTCAGCCGTGCCGTCTTGATGCCGGACAGTTCAGCGGCGCGAATGTTGCCGCCGACGGCATAGATCTGGCGACCGATGATCGTGCGGTTGGTGAAGAAACCATAACCGGCAATCAGAATGGCCATGATGATCAGCACGTTGGGCATGCCGCGATGCGAGGCGATCAGGTAAGCGAGGTAGCTGATGGCCGCGAGAACGACAATGTTCTTTCCGACGAAGAAGCCGAAGGGCTCGCTTTCGACGCCATGCGACTGGCGACGGGCGCGGCTGCGGATGTTCTGCCAGACCAGCAGAAGAGCGAGCGCCACACCAAGAATCAGCGAGGTGATGTAAAGCCCGCCTTCGGACGCGAAGAAGTCCGGAATGAAGCCGGAAGACAGCTTCTGGAACGTCGGGTCGAACGGGCCGATGGAGCGGCCGCTGAGGACCGCGATCATGAAGCCGCGGAAGACAAGCATGCCGGCCAGCGTCACGATGAAGGAGGGGATCTTGAAATAGGCGACGAAATAACCCTGCACGGCGCCGATGACACCGCCGATGATGAGGCAGATGATGCTCGCCGTGACGAAGTCAAAATTGTACTGCACCATCATCATCGCCGCCACCGCGCCGACAAAGCCGGCCACCGAGCCGACCGACAGGTCGATATGGCCGGTGACGATGATCATCAGCATGCCGAGCGCCATGATGACGATATAGCTGTTCTGCAGGATGATGTTCGTGAGGTTCAGCGGCTTCAGGAGAATACCGCCGGTGGCGACCTGGAAGAACAGGACGATCACCACGAGCGACAGCAGCATGCCGTAGTCGCGCAGGTTGTCTTTCAGGAAGGCGGCGGTGGACTGCCGGACGGGGGCTGTGGTCTCGGGCGTGCTCATTCTTCTCTCCCCTTGCGGCGCATGATGGCGCGCATGATGTTCTCCTGGGTGGCGCCTTCGCCGGCAACTTCGCCGACAAATTCGCCCTCATGCATGACCATGATGCGATCGCAGATGCCGATCAGCTCGGGCATTTCAGAGGAGATCACCACGACCGCTTTTCCAGCGTCCGCGAGTTCGTTGATGATGGAATAGATTTCATACTTGGCGCCGACATCGATGCCGCGGGTCGGCTCGTCGAGGATCAGCAGATCCGGATTGGTAAACAGCCATTTCGACAGGACAACCTTCTGCTGGTTGCCGCCCGAGAGCTTTCCCGTTTCCTGATAGACATTGTGGCTGCGGATGCGCATGCGGGCGCGAAATTCCTGGGCCACCTTCATCTCGGAAATATCGTCGATGACATTGCGGCGAGAGACGCCCGGCAGGTTGGCAAGCGAGATGTTCTTGCGGATATCTTCGCCAAGGATCAGGCCGAGATGCTTGCGGTCTTCCGTGACATAGGCAAGGCCCGCGTCGATGGCGCGGTTGACGTTGGATACGTCCACTTCCTTACCATGCATGCGCACGGTGCCGGTAATGTTGCGACCCCAGGAGCGGCCGAAAACGCTCATGGCAAATTCCGTGCGACCGGCGCCCATCAGGCCGGAGATGCCGACGACTTCGCCTGCACGCACCGAGATGGAGACGTTCTTGACGACCCGACGCCCGGCATGCTGCGGATGATCGACGCACCAGTTCTCGACTTCAAAGATGAGCTTGCCGATCTTCGGCTCGCGCTTGGGGTAGCGGCTTTCCAGATCGCGGTCGACCATCTTGCGGATGATTTCGTCTTCCTCGATGACGCCGGCGTGGCAATCCATCGTATCGACGGTGCGTCCGTCGCGCAGCACAGTGATGCGGTCGGCGACTTCCGAGATTTCGTTCAGCTTATGGCTGATGAGGATCGAGGTGATGCCCTGGTTGCGAAACTCCTTGAGGAGTTCCAGAAGGGCAGCACTGTCGGTTTCATTGAGCGAGGCTGTGGGCTCATCGAGGATGAGCAGGCGCACGTCCTTCGACAGCGCCTTGGCGATTTCCACCAGCTGCTGCTTGCCGACGCCGAGATTGGTGATCAGCTGGTCGGGCATTTCTCGCGACAGGCCGACCTTGGCCAGAAGCGCCTTGGTGCGCTCATGCACGGCGGAGCGGTCGATGACACCGAAACGCGACGGCGCATTGGCGAGAAAGATGTTCTCGGCAATCGACATCAGCGGGATCAGCGCCAGTTCCTGGTGAATGATGATGATGCCGAGGGCTTCGGTATCGTTGATGTTGCGGAAGTTACGTTCCACGCCATCATAAAGGATGGATCCTTCATAGGATCCGTGCGGATAGACACCCGACAGAACCTTCATGAGGGTCGACTTGCCGGCGCCATTTTCGCCGACCAGCGCGTGGATTTCGCCCTCGCGCACGGTAAAACTGACGTCTGACAGCGCCTTGACCGCACCGAAGGACTTGGAGATGCCGCGCATTTCCAGAATCGGGGTGCGTTCGGCCGCAGGGACGGGATCGAGCATGCCATCTTCTCCGATGGGGAACGGAAGAGTGCGGCGGCTTGTGGCCGCCGCACCGGTTCAGACTTACTTGAGCTGGGCTTCGGTGTAGTAACCGGAACCGATCAGGACTTCTTTCCAGTTGGTCTTGTCGACGGCAACCGGCTTCAGCAGGTAGGACGGAACGACCTTCTTGCCGTTGTCGTAGGTCTTGGTGTCGTTGACGGTCGGCTCCTTGCCGGTCATGACAGCATCAACCATGTCGACGGTAACCTTGGCCAGTTCGCGCGTATCCTTGAAGATCGTCGAATACTGTTCGCCGGCAATGATCGACTTGACGGACGGCACTTCAGCGTCCTGACCCGATACGAACGGCATGGCCTGGCCGCCGGAACCGTAGCCGACGCCCTTCAGCGACGACAGGATGCCGATGGAGATACCGTCATAAGGCGACAGAACAGCGTTCAGCTTCTTGTCGTTGTAGTAGGCAGACAGGATGGCGTCCATACGAGCCTGGGCGGTTGCACCGTCCCAACGCAGCGTGGAAACCTTGTCCATGCCAACCTGGCCGGAACCGACGACGAGGGTGCCCTTGTCGATGAGCGGCTGCAGCACGCTCATGGCACCGTTGTAGAAGAAGAAGGCGTTGTTATCGTCCGGCGAACCGCCGAACAGTTCGATGTTGAACGGACCCTTCTCGGTGTCGGCCTTCAGAGCCTTGACGAGCGTGGTGGCCTGGAGAACGCCGACCTGGAAGTTGTCGAAGGTCGCGTAGTAGCTGACATTCGGCGTGTCGCGGATCAGGCGGTCATAGGCGATGACCTGGATCTTCTGGTCGGCAGCCTGCTGCAGAACGTCCGACAGGGTGGTGCCGTCGATGGCCGCGATCACCAGAACCTTGGCGCCCTTGGTGATCATGTTCTCGATCTGGGAGAGCTGGTTCGGAATGTCGTCTTCTGCGTACTGCAGGTCGACGGTGTAGCCGCGGTCCTTCAGAACCTTGACCATGTTGTCGCCGTCGGCGATCCAGCGGGCCGAGGACTTGGTCGGCATGGCCACGCCAACGGTGCCCTTGTCGGCAGCGCCGGCCGGAGCCGCGATGGCCATGGCTGCAAACATGGCAGCCGTGGTGAGGTACTTCATCAGTTTCATAAGTTACTCCTCCTGAACGACGGGTCTCCCTTCGAGCCCGTCTTAGCCCCCGTGGGCGACGCGTGCCGCCCACTCGTTATTCAAAAAGCTTTTCCGCAGTCCCGCCCGGCGGGGTGCCGGATGGTGCCTTGGGGCGCTCGGGTTAACACCACGATTGCCCGCCGGCACCAAAGAGAACTGCTGCAAGGGATGTGGCCGCACGATGTCGGCCCCCTTGCATGAGGAACAGCGCTTCCTCAGTGGTTGTCGCGCGGAATACCTTCCGTCTGCGCGATCCGCTGATACTTGACGGCGGGTTCGAGAACCGCGCCGGTTTCCATCTGACCGACGATACCGCGCTGGATTTCCTGCCACGGTGTCTGGTGCTTGGGATATTTGTAGCCGCCTGCTGCCTGAAGTTCGGCGTGACGCGCGGCCAGCTCTTCGGCCGAGATCAGGATGTCCGCCTTGCCCTGGCCAACGTCGATGCGCACACGGTCACCGGTCTTCAGGATGGCAAGGCCACCGCCGGCGGCCGCTTCCGGCGACGCATTGAGGATAGACGGGCTGCCCGATGTGCCCGACTGGCGGCCGTCACCGATGCAGGGAAGCGAGGTGATGCCGCGGTTGAGCAGGTAGTTCGGCGCGCGCATGTTAACGACTTCGGCGGCACCCGGATAACCGATGGGGCCTGCGCCGCGCATGAACAGAACCGTGTTCTCGTCGATTTCCAGCGACGGATCGTCGATGCGGTGATGGTAATCTTCCGGACCGTCGAACACCACGGCGCGGCCTTCGAAGGCTTCCAGATCGTTCGGGTTGGACAGGTAACGGTCGCGGAACTCCTTGGAAATCACGCTCGTCTTCATGATGGCGGACGAGAAGAGATTGCCGCGCAGCACGCGGAAGCCGGCATGGGCCTTCAGCGGCTGGTCGTAAGGACGGATGACCTTTTCGTCTTCGATGACGGCGCCACGGCAGTTGTCGCCGATGGTCTTACCGTTGACCGTCATGGCGTCCTCATGGATGAGGCCCTTGGTCATCAGCTGGTTGACGACGGCGGGAACGCCACCGGCATGGTAATAATCCTCGCCGAGATATTCGCCGGCCGGCTGCAGGTTGACGAGCAGCGGGATTTCTTCGCCATAGGTCTGCCAGTCATCGACGGTCAGCTCAATGCCGAGATGCCGGGCAAGGCCGTTCAGATGGATCGGCGCATTGGTGGAGCCGCCGATGGCCGAGTTGACGCGGATGGCGTTGATGAAGGCTTCCTTCGTCATGATGTCGGAAGGCTTCAGGTCTTCGCGAACCATGTCGACGATACGAAGGCCGGTGAGGTAGGAGATTTCCTGGCGGTCGCGATAAGGTGCGGGAATGGCGGCCGAGCCCGGAAGCTGCATGCCGAGTGCTTCGGCAAGCGAGTTCATCGTGGTCGCCGTGCCCATCGTGTTGCAGTAACCGGTGGACGGTGCAGACGAGGCAACCAGCTTGACGAAGCCGGCGTAATCGATTTCGCCCTTGGCCAGAAGCTCGCGCGCCTTCCAGACGATGGTGCCCGAACCGGTGCGTTCGCCGCGGAACCAGCCGTTCAGCATCGGGCCGACGGACAGAGCGATGGCCGGAATGTTGACGGTGGCCGCCGCCATAAGACAGGCCGGCGTGGTCTTGTCGCAGCCGATGGTGAGCACGACGCCATCGAGCGGATAACCGTAGAGCACTTCCACGAGGCCGAGATAGGCAAGGTTACGGTCAAGGCCCGCCGTCGGGCGCTTGCCGGTTTCCTGGATCGGATGCACCGGAAACTCGATCGCGATGCCGCCTGCTTCGCGAATGCCTTCGCGCAGGCGGTTTGCCAGTTCCAGGTGGTGACGGTTGCATGGCGACAGGTCCGAGCCCGTCTGCGCGATGCCGATGATCGGGCGATCCGACTGAAGCTCGGCCTGGCTGAGGCCGAAGTTCATGTAGCGCTCCAGATACAGCGCCGTCATGTCGGCATTGTCGGGATTGTCGAACCAGGCGCGCGAGCGGAGCTTGCGGTTTTCACCGGCCTTGGCGACAGCGGTGGCGATCGGGTTGTCCGAATTGCTCATGATCTTCTTCTTCTGCGAAAGGCGTTAAAAGGTGCGGCCGGCCTTGCGGTCAGTCTTCGAAAGCATCCACCACATGGCGGCGGCCCAGCATGAAGGCATCGGCCACGTGGACGAGAGGCGAGAAATCCGTGTCCGACTGGCCTGTTGTTACCAGAGTAACGAAATGCCTGTAAAGATTGCGGTACTCGCGGTCCTCCTCGACAATCTGGGCTTCGCCGTCAACAAACAGGCGGCTGCCGCCGTGCGTCAGCACAACCGGGCCCTCTTCCGTCTCGACGCGGATATCCCAGGTCTGCGGGCCGGTCTGGCGCCAGTCGAATTCTGCCGTCAGCGCAAGGCCGCTTGCCGACTGGAAGGTGAGGTTTGCCGCAATCGGGGCGGCGCGGTTTGCCGGGAAGGACAGGTCGGAGGCTTCCAGATGGAAGGGTTCCGGCATGATGCGGGTGACGATGGAGAGCGCATTGATGCCCGGATCGAACACGCCAAGGCCGCCCGGCTCCCAGATCCAGTCCTGGCCGGGGTGCCAGTGGCGCACGTCTTCTTTCCACTCCACGTGGAGGGAGCGCAGCGTGCGCTCGGAAAGCAGCTTGCGAGCCGGCTCCACAGCGGCGGCCTCGCGGGAATGCCATGTGGCGTAAAGTGTGACGCCCTGCTTCTTGGCCAGTTCGTCGAGCGCAAAAACTTCGGCAATCGTGGCGCCCGGCGGCTTTTCCAGCATCACATGCTTGCCGGCGAGAAGGGCGGCGCGCGCCTGCGCAAAACGCCCCTGCGGCGGGGTGCAGAGCGAGATAGCGTCCACCTCGACGCCAGACGCCAGAAGCGCCTCGATGTCGGCAAAACAGTGGATGTTTTCCAGCTTGGCATTGCGGCTGGCAACGGCCACCAGATCAATCCCGTCGGTCGCCTCGATGGCACCGAGATGCTGGTCGCGGGCGATCTTTCCAAGGCCGACAATGGCAAGGCGGATGGAGGACATTTTCACCACCCTTAAAGCTTGGCGATGCTGACGGGGGCGTCAGCGGCGACTGCGAGACGGTTGACAAGCGTCAACTTGAAGGGGGCCGCCGAAATCTCGAACTGATCGCCGGGCTCGGTCTTGATGCCCTCGGAGAAGGAGAGCGTCGCCGTGCCGAAGAAATGCACGTGAAGATCACCCGGGCGGCGGAACAGTTCGTACTTGAAGTTATGGTGTTCCAGGTTGGCGATCGTGTGCGACATGTTCGCTTCGCCAGACAGGAACGGCTTTTCGAAGATCACTTCGCCGCCACGGCGCACCAGCGAGGTGCCTTCAACATGATCCGGCAGGTCGCCGACCAGAAGTTCGGGCCCGAGTGCTGCTTCGCGCAGCTTGGAATGGGCAAGCCAGAGGTAATTGCCCTTTTCCGTCACGTGGTCGGAAAATTCGTTGGCAAGGCAGAAGCCAAGGCGGAAAGGCGTACCGTCAGGGCCGATGAGATAGATGCCGGCGAGTTCGGGTTCTTCGCCGCCATCCAGCGCGAAGGCCGGAGAGACGAGATCGTCGCCGGTTGCTTTCAGCTGCGAGCCGTCGCCCTTATAGAACCATTCCGGCTGCACGCCTGCCTCGCCGTCTTTCGGCTTGCCGCCTTCGACGCCCATCAGGAACATGCGCATCGAATCGGTCGGCTTTTCCTCGGACTGGGCAGCCTTGTGCATCTTGTCGCGGCCATCGGCGGAACCAAGATGGGTGAGGCCCGTGCCGGCCACGATGAAATGGGCGGGGTCTGCATGGGTGATCGGCAGGCCAAGACGCTTTTCAGTGGCGGCAGCTTCCAGATCCACCACGGCGCCCTTTTCCAGTCCGGCAAGGGCTTCGGCAAAGGTCTGGCCGGCGGCAATGGCCTTCTGGGCCAGTTCATAGGTCGATGATACGCCTTCGACGATCCGGGCATCGCCCTCGCCATCCCAAGCGACAACGCGCAACTGCCCACCGACGGTGACCTGCAAAAGTCTCAACATGTTCTTACGCACCCATTCAACGCGTGCGGCACGGCAGACCTGCCATGCCCTCCTCCCGCGTCGGGCGACGCGGCTGTGTGATTAATATGACTATTTAACCGCAATGCCTGTTGTCAAGCAGCCAACTGCGGTTTCCCTGCGCTGCACAACAACAATGCACTGCAATAATTTCGAGCGGACTGCACGAATTATATCGTTGTAATTGCCAGGGGTGTCACATTTTTTTGCGTTACCGTTAAAATTGCACTTTTCAAAAGTAATATAATATGATCAGTTCACCTCGTTCATAACTGCATCATCTCTGGGAGGAACTAGATGAGACAGGTACTTGCGACGATCGCCGTCGCCTTCACTCTTTCTTTGGCATCGAGCGTTTCGG
This sequence comes from Neorhizobium sp. PAMB6630, assembly GCF_058242775.1. Lineage (NCBI taxonomy): Bacteria > Pseudomonadati > Pseudomonadota > Alphaproteobacteria > Hyphomicrobiales > Rhizobiaceae > Neorhizobium > Neorhizobium sp. PAMB6630. Next base: position 1,004,028 of record NZ_JBZAYV010000002.1, on the reverse strand, counting down.
CGCAATCTTTGACGGTCGGCTTCTCGCAGATCGGGTCGGAATCCGGCTGGCGCGCCGCTGAGACGACGGTGACCAAGCAGGAAGCGGAAAAGCGTGGCATCACACTGAAATTCGCCGATGCACAGCAGAAGCAGGAAAACCAGATCAAGGCCGTGCGCGGCTTTATCGCTCAGGGCGTCGATGCCATCCTGATCGCGCCGGTTGTGGCCACCGGCTGGGATGCTGTGCTGAAGGAAGCCAAGGAAGAAAAGATCCCGGTCATTCTGCTCGACCGCCAGATCGATGCGCCCGACAGCCTTTATCTCACCGCCGTCACGTCCGACCAGGTGCATGAAGGCAAGGTTGCCGGCGACTGGCTGGTAAAGGATGTCGGGGCCAAGGACTGCAAAGTGGTCGAGCTTCAGGGCACCACCGGCTCCTCGCCCGCCATCAACCGCAAGAAGGGCTTTGAACAAGCCATCGCTTCGCACGCCAATATCAAGATCGTGCGCTCGCAGACAGGTGATTTCACCCGGACCAAGGGCAAGGAAGTGATGGAAAGCTTCATCAAGGCCGAAGGCGGCGGCAAGGGCATCTGTGCCGTCTACGCCCATAATGACGACATGGCCGTCGGCGCCATCCAGGCGATCAAGGAAGCCGGCCTGAAGCCGGGCACCGATATCAAGGTGGTCTCCATCGACGCCGTTCCGGATATCTTCAAGGCCATGGCCGCCGGCGAAGCCAATGCGACCGTGGAACTGACCCCCAACATGGCAGGTCCTGCTTTCGAGATCCTTGCAACCTATCTCAAGGACAAGAAAGAACCGAAGAAGTGGGTGCAGACCGAATCGAAGCTCTACACGGCCAAGGATGACCCGATGAAGGTCTATGAAGCCAAGAAGGGCCTCGGTTACTAAGCCGGAAAGCGGCGCGGTCCAGGGGCCGCGCCACAGGGAAAAGGCAAGGCCGTGCCGGATCAGGGCGGCCTTGCTGCACCCGGGCGATGGAAGGCGCAACCGCTTGCGCCACCGTCCGCCCTCTCCCGTAAAGCGTCCGGAACCCGTCTTTTCCGGAGCGCAAGCGTCGCGGAATGTCAGACATGTCCAGCCAGATCCCCCTTCTCGAAGCCCGCAATATCGGCAAGAGCTTTCTTGGTATTGCAGCGCTCGATGGCGTTGATTTCACCCTCCAGCGCGGCGAAATCCATGCGCTGCTCGGCGAAAACGGTGCGGGAAAATCCACGCTTATCAAGATCCTGACCGGTGTTTACCGTCGCGACCGCGGCAGTATCCAGCTCGAAGGCTCGGAAATCCTGCCGGAAACGGTGGCTGATGCCCAGGCGCTCGGCATCGGCACCGTCTATCAGGAGGTGAACCTTCTCGAAAACCTCACGGTTGCCGAAAATCTCTATCTTGGCCGCCAGCCGCGCCGCTTCGGTCTTCTCGACCGCAAGGCGATGACGGCCGGTGCCAGAACGCTTCTGTCGCGCTACGGCCTCGATATCGATGTGAACGCGCTGCTCTCCAGTTATTCGGTGGCGGTCCGCCAGATCGTGGCGATTGCACGCGCCGTCGATCTCTCCGGCAAGGTCTTGATCCTCGATGAACCGACGGCAAGCCTTGATGGTCATGAGGTGGAGATGCTGTTTACAGTTCTGCGCCAGTTAAAGGCCGAAGGGCTTGGCATCGTCATCATCACGCATTTTCTCGCGCAGGTCTATGCGGTGGCCGACCGCGCAACCGTGCTGCGCAACGGGCGGCTCGTCGGCAGCCGCGCGCTGGAAGGCCTGCCGCGCATGGACTTGATTTCGATGATGCTTGGCCGCGAGCTTCTGGAAATCGAAAACGATCACGCCGCAGACCATGCCGTGACCACGCCTGCGGGCGATGCGCCGATCCGGTTCGAACAGTATGGACGGCGCGGCAGCGTGGCCCCGTTCGACCTTTCGATCCGCCCCGGCGAAGTCGTGGGCATTGCCGGTCTCCTGGGCTCCGGCCGCAGCGAGACCGCCTTCCTGATGTTCGGCATCGACCGGGCAGACAGCGGACAGGCGCTGATCGACGGGAAAGCGGTGCAGCTTTCGTCGCCGCAGGCGGCGATTGCAAACGGCTTTGGCTTCTGTCCCGAAGAACGCAAGACGGATGGCATTATCGGCGAGTTTTCCGTGGCGGAAAACATTGCCCTTGCGCTGCAGGCGCGCGACGGCTGGGCACGCCCCATGTCTGCAAAAAAGCAAAGAGCGCTTGCGCAGGAGTTCATTCGTTCGCTCGATATCCGCCCGCCGGATCCTGACCGTCCGATCAAGTTTTTGTCCGGCGGCAACCAGCAGAAGGCCATTCTTGCCCGCTGGCTGGTGACCGAACCGCGCCTGCTGATCCTCGACGAGCCGACGCGCGGCATCGATATCGGCGCGCACGCGGAAATCCTCAAGATGATCGAGAAACTGTGCCGCGAAGGCATGGCGCTGGTGGTCATTTCCTCCGAGCTTGAGGAACTGACCGCCGTTGCCCATCGCGTCATCGTTTTGTCCGACCGCGCCCATGTGGCGGAACTGAAGGGTGCGGACGTGACGGCCGACAACATCATGCGCGCCATTGCAGCCCCTGCAACGACGGAGGCCGCGTGATGCAGACCTCGCTGATATCAGGCGCAATCACCCGCAAGCTGCGCCGCCTTGCCCCGCAGCTTGCCGCCCTTTTTGCCATCCTTGCCCTGATCACCGCCATATCTCCCGGCTTTTTGAGCGTCACCGTGCAGAACGGCAGGCTTTATGGCAGCCTGATCGACGTTCTGGTGCGCGCCGCCCCCGTGGCGCTGTTGACCATCGGCATGACGCTGGTGATTGCCACGCGCGGCATCGACCTGTCGATCGGCGCGGTCATTGCGATTTGCGGGGCGGTTGCGGCAAGCCTTGTGGCGGACGGTTATCCACTGGTCGCCGTTCTTGTCGCCGTTACCGCCGTCGGCCTGGTCTGCGGCCTGTGGAATGCAGCGCTTGTGGCGTTTCTTGATATCCAGCCGATCATCGCAACGCTGATCCTGATGGTGGCCGGGCGGGGCATCGCGCAGCTCATCACCGAAGGCGTCATCCTCACCTTCAACAATGACGATTTTGCCGTGATCGGGTCCGGCGCGCTCGGCGGCATTCCGGTGCCGGTGCTGCTGTGGCTTGCGGCAGGCCTGCTCGTCGGGCTTCTGGTGCGCCGCACGGCGCTTGGTTTTCTCATCGAGGCAACCGGCATCAACCGGCGGGCCGCCATGCTGGCGGGCGTCCAGGCGCGTTTCCTGCTGATTTTCGTTTATGCGGTGTCCGGCGTCATGGCAGCCCTTGCCGGCCTCATCATCACCGCCGATATTCGCGGCGCCGACGCCAACAATGCCGGCCTCTGGCTGGAACTCGATGCGATCCTCGCGGTCGTTATCGGCGGCACGTCGCTGAACGGCGGACGTTTTTCCATTACCGCCTCGCTCATCGGCGCGCTCATTATCCAGTCGATCAATACCGGCATTCTCGTCTCCGGCTTCCCGCCGGAGTTCAACCTCATCATCAAGGCGAGCATCATCATCGTCGTGCTGACGCTGCAATCGCCGGCACTCGGCTTTATCGCCGGTTTCTTCCGTCCCCCAGGTGCAGGCCAGCCGATCGGCACGGCATCCGGTGAACACCGCGCGGCTGACAAGGCCGGCACGACCCGCACCGATCGCACGGCCACGAGCCTTTCCACGGGAGAGCGCGCATCATGAAGAACGCCCGCAACCTGCCATTTCTGGCCACGCTCATCGTGTTTCTCGTGGCCTACGGGCTCTGCACGTTGCAGTTTCCCAATATGTTCTCGACGCGGGTGATTGCCAACCTCCTGTCCGACAACGCCTTTCTCGGCATCGTCGCGGTTGGCATGACCTTCGTTATCCTGTCGGGTGGCATCGATCTCTCCGTCGGCTCGGTCATTGCGTTCACCAGTGTGTTCGTGGCCGTGCTTGTCGGCTCGCTTGGTTTGCATCCGCTGACCGCCTTCGTGCTGGCGCTGGTGCTCTCCACGCTGTTTGGCGCAGGCATGGGGTTGATGATCCGCTACCTTTCCATACCACCCTTCGTCGTCACGCTTGCCGGCATGTTTCTGGCGCGCGGCGCCGCCTATCTCGTCTCCACCCAGTCGGTGCCGATCACCCATCCCTTCTTCGAGACCATCCAGGGATTGTACCTGCGCCTGCCCGGCGGCGGGCGGCTGACAGCCATGGCCATGCTGATGCTGGTGGTGTTTGCCGTGGGCGCGCTGGTGGCCAGCCGCACGCGCTTCGGCGCCAATGTCTATGCCCTTGGCGGCAATGAACAATCCGCAGCGCTGATGGGCGTGCCGGTTGGCCGCACGATTATCGGCATTTATGCCCTTTCAGGCTTCCTGTCGGGCTTGTCAGGCATTGCCTACACGATCTACACGTCGTCGGGTTACTCGCTGGCAACCGTTGGCATCGAACTGGACGCGATTGCTGCCGTGGTGATTGGCGGCACGCTTTTAACCGGCGGCACCGGGCTTGTGGCGGGAACGCTGGTCGGCATCCTCATCCAGGGGCTGATCCAGACCTATATCGTGTTTGACGGCACCCTGTCGTCATGGTGGACCAAGATCGTGATCGGTATCCTGTTGTTTGCCTTTATTGCGCTGCAGCGTGCTATCATCTGGTATTCGAACAGGCGCCTTGCGGACGGCGCATCAAGGGGAGAACTTCGTGGGGCTGCTTGAGACGACGATCACCGGCAAGAAGCGCGGCAGCAGCCACGCGCATGTGGTGGCGGAACTAGGGAGCGCCATCGTATCCGGAGCTATTGCCGAGGGCGAAATTTTGCCCGGTGATGCGGATCTGTCGCTGCGGTTCGGGGTATCGCGTACCGTTTTGCGCGAGGCGATGAAGACGCTGGCCGCCAAGCGGCTGATCGAGCCGAAGGCCAAGGTCGGCACCCGTGTCCTGCCGCGTTCCAACTGGAATTTCTTCGATCCCGATGTTCTGGGCTGGCGCTGCGACGCGGGCATGGACCTCCTTTTCATCGAATATCTGGCCGAAATGCGCATGGCACTGGAGCCGGCAGCCGCCGCTGCTGCCGCAGAGCGCGCCACCAGCGACGACATCGTGGCGCTTTATGCGATCGCCGCCAGATTTGACGATATCCATCACACGCCGGAAACCATTGCCAAGGTGGATCTGGAATTCCACCTCGCCATCGCCCGCATATCCGGCAATCCCTTCATGCGCTCGGCAAGCGCGTTGATCGAGGCAGCCCTTGCGATCTCGTTTCGCCTCTCCTCACCCGCCTCCTCGCCGGAAATGATTGACGAAGTCGCGACCAATCACCTGCGCATTGCCCACGCAATCGCATCCCGCGATCCGGAAAAGGCCGTCGCTGCCATGCGCCACGTCATCGATGTCGGCCGCGGTCGCATCCAGAAATCGTTCGACGGCGAAAAAGCCGCTCTGGTGGATTAAGAGGCCCGGCCTCGGCCTGGCTGCCGGTTTTTCCAGCCATGCTGCTTGCGGAACATTCCCCTGTTCAGCCGGTTCCGTTCTGAGGGCCAGCAGCATCATGCTGCGCCAAGCCGAGAGGAACGACATCATGGAAGCGGAAAATCATAAGATCCAGGTCGAGCCATCCGAGGGCGACCGTGACACCATCGACCGCGAACTGAAGCGTCAGGACGAGAAGATGGAAAAGGAAAAGGCCGACAAGACGCGCGAACCGGAGACGGTACCCAAGCGCGATTGAACCGCCCCTTCTGTCCCCCCCCCGATCAAATGATGGAGATGCCTGTGAAACAGGAGATTGCCGGGCGCGTGGTGGTGATCACCGGCGCATCGAGCGGCATTGGCGAAGCGACGGCCTATGCCTTTGCCCGACGCAAGGCGCGGCTGGTTCTGGCCGCCCGCGACAGGAAGGCGCTTGAAAAGGTTGCTTTTGCCTGCCGCCGCTACGGGGCCGAATCGATTGTTGTGCCGACGGATGTGACCGATGCAGCCCAGGTGCGGGAGCTTGCCTCCCGTGCGCTTGCGATGGGAAGCGTTGATATATGGGTCTCCAATGTCGGTGTCGGCGCAGTCGGCAGCTTTGTCGAAACACCCGCAAGCGCCCATGAGCAGGTTATCCGCGCCAATCTTATCGGCCACATCAATGACGCGCATGCGGTGATGCCGATCTTCCTGCGCAAGGGACGCGGCATCTTCATCAACATGATTTCGCTCGGCGGTTTTGCGGCTGCCCCTTACGCAGCCGCCTATAGCGCGAGCAAGTTCGGGCTGCGCGGATTTTCAGAAGCGCTACGTGCGGAACTGTCGGAGTTTCCCAACATTCGGATCTGCGATATCTATCCGGCCATTATCGATACGCCCGGCCTGCGCCACGGCGCAAATTACACCGGCCGCCAGATCACCGCGCCGTCTCCCGTTTACGATGCGCGACAGGTGGCGGATGCGATCGTTGCGACCGCCGAGACACCGCGCGATACGGTGCCGGTTGGCGGCGTTACGCATCTTGCGCGGCTCAGCCATTTTCTGTCACCGAAACTTACCGGCGCGATGATGGGCAAGGCCATGCGTCATTATTTCAGCCGCGCCGGCAAGGTTCCGGTGACCGACGGCAACCTGTTTGATCCGCCTGTAACGGCGGGTGGCATCGATGGCGGCTTTCGAAAACGGGGTAGCCGCTCGCTCGACAGTGTCCTGACGATCGGTCTTGCGGCCGGTGCCGGTCTGCTCATCTTTGCGGCCGCCCGCAAGGGAGCGCAGGGCGGCTCGATGCGGCTTCTCCCAGGAGCCAAGAAATTGCCAGGCCGCTGATGGCAACAAGCCCGGCAGTCGGTGCCGGGCTTAGCTTCGAGGCGAAGAATGTGCGGGGAGCTTTGCAACCAGCTCCCCGTTGTCTTGGCGTCAGCGTTTCTCTTCCAGCGGCTCTGCCATCTTGCGATGGGCCTTTGCGAGCGTTCCGGACGGCGTGACATTGGCAAGTGCCGATTGCAGCTTGTTCTTCCAGCCGGTTACCACGTCGCCTTCGCCGTCCAGCATTGCCTTGTAGCCGAGTTCGGCCACCATGGCCGGATCATCCTTCTTCATCTGGCCGAGGCGGGTATCCTGAAGTTCGGCGCGATCGAAGAACTCGGTATCGGTGGCACCGGGCATCAGACAGGTCACGGTCACGCCCGTATCCTTCAACTCCTCGCGCAGCGCAAAGGAGAAGCTGTTGATGAAGGCTTTCGTGCTGTTGTAGACGGCCTGGAAGCTGCCGGGCATGAAGCCGGCAATCGAGCCTGTGAGCAGGATGCGGCCCTCACCGCGCCGGCGCATGCGGTTGCCGATATCGTGGATGAGCGCGATCGTGCCGGAGACATTGGTATCGACAACGCGAAGTGCTGCCTGCAGATCCTCATCGAGAAAGCCCTTGCCGAGACCGGATCCGGCATTGGCCATCAGCAGATCGACGGGACCTCCGCCAGAGGCGAGAGTGGCCGAAAGTTCGCGCACACCATCGGGCGTTGCAAGATCCACTTCCAGCGCCTGGACACTGGTGCCGAACTCCTTCAGCCGTTGCGCCGCTTCGTGGATTTCAGCCTCGTCTGCGGCGATGACCAGATCATAACCATCGCGCGCGGCGCATTTGGCAAGCTCGTAACCGATGCCGCTTGAGGCGCCGGTGATGACGGCAAGGCCCTTGCCGGTTTCCACAGGGTTCATGGGATGTCCTCCGTCAGGACGGAAAGTCGCGCGCTGGCGAAGATTTTCCGCATGGGGTGTAGGGGGTAAATGGGATCGTTGGAGGCCGCCATTAATCGCGGCGGCCTCCCGTTCGTTCGGTTAAACGAGGCGTGCCATTACGGCTTCAGAACCACCTTGATGCAGCCGTCCTGCTTGTCGCGGAAGGTCTTGTAAAGCTCCGGGCCGTCTTCCAGCGTACCGCGATGGGTGATGACGAAGGAGGGATCGATCTGGCCTTCCACGATGCGTTGCATCAGATCCGGCAGGTAACGCTGCACCGGCGTCTGCGCCATCCGGAACGTGAGGCCGCGGTTGATGGCAGAGCCCATCGGCATCTTGTCGACGAAGCCGCCATACACGCCGACCACGGAGACGGTGCCGAAATTGCGGCAGCAATGCACGGCCTGACGCAGCACATGCGGACGATCCGTGCCCATGAAGGCGGCAACCTTGATACGGTCCCAGCGGCTGTCCCAGCTGGCGGAGGCATCGGCTTCGGTGCCGACGGCGTCGATACACGCATCGGCGCCGCGACCGCCGGTCAGCTCCATGATTTCCTCATAGATGTCGTCTTCGAGGAAATCGAGCGTCAAGGCGCCGGAGGCCTGCGCCATGGCAAGGCGTTCCGGCACGGTGTCGATGGCGATCACCCGTTCGGCGCCGAGCATGAAGGCGGATTTGATCGCCATCTGGCCCACCGGCCCGCAGCCCCAGATGGCAATCGTATCGCCCGGCTGGATGTTGCAGAATTCCGCGGCCATGTAGCCGGTCGGAAAGATGTCGGAGAGGAACAGCACCTGTTCATCGGTTAGCCCCTCCGGCACCTTGATCGGGCCAACATCGGCGTAGGGCACGCGCAGATATTCTGCCTGGCCGCCGGCATAACCGCCGAGAAGGTGCGAATAACCGAACAGGCCCGCCGGCGAATTGCCCCAGAGTTTGGACACCTTGTCTCGATCCGGGTTGGAACGCTCGCAGCCGGAAAAGAAACCGCGCTTGCAGAAGAAACACTCGCCGCAGGAAATGGTGAAAGGCACGACGACCCGGTCGCCAACCTTCAGCGCCTTGTTGTCCCGGCCCACTTCCACGACTTCGCCCATGGTTTCATGGCCCATCACGTCGCATTTGTGCATATCCGGCATCACGCCGTCATAAAGATGCAGGTCCGAGCCGCAGATGGCGCAGGCCGTGACCTTGATGATGGCATCACGGCCATCGAGGATCTTGGGATCATCGACGCTCTCGCAGCGAATATCGTGTTTTCCATGCCAGGTGAGTGCTTTCACGGCGGCGGTCTCCTTGCTTGTCTCAGGAGTGGGCCGAACCGGTCGCGGCAGGGATTGTTCCGATAAAGTCGGGCTGGGGTTGCGGCCTATCCTCCAAAGGGGGGCGGCCGGATCTATCGGGTCAGAGAAAATGCAAGCCGAGTTCGCGCAACTCGCGGCGGGCCACACGACATTCGCGGCGGCTGCCATCGGAAAACAGCAGCGTCAGGGTGTCTGGCACGGTCAGGGAGTTTTCCACGCTCACCCGGGCTCCAGTGGCTGAGATATCACGCATCAGGCCATTCATCGTGCTGCGCCCGGCATTAAAGGCAAGCCGAACCCCTTTTAGGACGCGCCGGCGTGGCGCGGGCATCTGGTCTTCCTGCATAGGGGGTCCGTTCGGGATCTGCATCGGCCATCTCTAACGCCGATGATTGGTCATGGCGACATCGATAGGAAATGAGGCTTTACCGAAGCTTAATCGGCCATTGTGGCCTGTTCCAGGCTGATGGAAATACACGCACAAACCCTTGAAATCGGGAGGTGCTGCCGCAGATATGCCCGCGGACGACGTGTTGCAGGAAAGTGAACTTCGCGTGGATATGCCCTCTCGCCATCCCCGGCCTTCCATCCTGGTGCTTGAAGACGACATGCTTCTTGCCATGGACATGGAAGACCACCTGGCAGACCGTGGTTATGTGATCAGCGGCCCTTACAGCCGCGTTGGTCAGGCCCTTGCCGATATTCCCCGGCTGAACCTCATCGGTGCCATCGTCGATCTCAACCTGAACGGCGAACTGTCCTTCCCGGTCATCGACTGTCTGAGGAAACACGGCATCCCCGTCATCGTGTGCAGTGGTTATGCGGAACTGCCGGAGTTGAAGGCACGGCTTGGCGCTGTGCCGCTTATGCCAAAGCCGTGGAACCCCGACGCGCTGGACGACATGATTGCGCAGACCTTCACCCGGGAAACGGGAAAACTGCGCCGAGGCTGAGACGACCGGCGACCCATTTGGCAAATTCGGCCGCCGCCTTGTGGCAGCGACGGCTGACGTGGTGTCATCCCTTCAGGCGGTCTTTTGCGCCCCGATCTCCTGCCAGGCCTCATAGGCTGACAGCACGGTTTCCATCTGTGCCTTATGGCCGGCGATGAAGGCATCGCCATAGATGGTTTCATCGGGATATTCGGTGATCAGCGTCATCGGCACCGTGTGGCGGTCATCAAGCGAAGACAGGCACGGAAAGCCGTTGATGATGCGAAAGCCGGTTTCGCCGGCATGGATCTCGTAAAGCGCGATCTGGCGGTCGTTATAGGCGAGAAGGCCGGGGATTTTGCCGAGATGCCGCGTGACGCGATCGAGCAGCGCTTCGGCGTGAGCTTCAAAATTCGGGTGGTGGCGCATGATGAGGAAAAAGCCTTTTGGCAGCGTCCACATGCCAAAACCGCGCGGCACATAACCCGACAGCGGGCGTGTCCATTCATGGCTTGGATAACCGTGCAGGTTGATGTGCAACTGCGCGCCGCTCAACTCCTGCGCCTTGAAGCGGATCTCTTTCTCATTAAGATGGACGCCTGAATTCTCCGGCGTGCGATATTCCAGATCATCGCCCAGCGCCGTGTAGCGGGAGGCGTGGTGCATGTGGCGGGGATTATCCTGCCGCAGGCGCTGGTGGATCGCATAACCATCGGGGTTTTCGAGCGGCGAGAGGGTGAAATGCGCGCCCTGCCTTTGCTTCAGTGCGGAGGCTGCCCGAAGCGCGCCGACAATACCGGTTGTCTCGTTCGGGTGCTGGCCGCCGCTGATCATGACCGGCAGGTCCGAACCCCTGACATAATGGGCAAAGAGGCGGCGTCCGGAGCGGGCGCGGGCCTCGAAAACCTCGCCGCCGATGGCGGAAAGTTCGGCGGCAATCTGGCGGGCAGCAAGCGGCTCCTGCGCCGTGTCGATTGTCTGGTCGGCGCCGTCAAGAAAGCCGGTTTCGAAGGCGCGCGTGGCGATACGCACCGACACCTCACCTTTGCTTTGCACGATTTCCGGCACGATCTGGCCGGGCTTTAAACCGCGATCACCGAGCGGACGGCCGGATTTCTTCTGGAAATATTCGAGCAAAGAAAAATAGAAATCCTCGTGCAGCGCCTCGCGCAGGCTCATCACCTCGTCGCCGAGCGGCAGCGGCTCATCTTCAGCGGGGTAGCTGACATGGATGTTCAGCTCTTCGAAATAAGGCTCTTCAGCCCCAAAGTCATGATCGGCCACGGCCTGGATGGCGGCTTCAAACAGCGCTTCGTAATCGGTTTCGAGCCGTATACCGTCTTCGCCTTGCCGCAACAGCCAGCCGGTGGGCGACAGGTTGGTTTCGCCGACGGCATCCATATGCACGCGGTTCGGGGCAAGCACCCGATGGGTCTCCCCGCTGCCGTCGCGACGAAGCGTCACGTCGTAGAACAGGTTCTCGTCGGTGCGTGGCAGAAAGGTGATCGCCGCTTTCCCCACCAACCCGGCCAGCGGATAGGCTTCCAGCCGGAAGCGGTTTTCCGGGGCGGCGGGATGGACGGGATAGCGGACCTCGATCTCACCGACGCCGACCAGATCGACCTCTTCGAGAAAGAAGCAGAGAAGCGGCTTGTAAGCGCTGCGGATGCGGGCGGTGATGCCCTTTTGCTTGAGTACCTCTTCGGCGGCCTTGCGGCTCTGACGGTCATCGAAGGTCCAGGCCTCGAATGTCTGCCCCGGCTTTGCCTCGGCCACCAGACGATCCAATGTCCGCTCGAAGGATTTTGCAAAGATCTCGGTCATGGGGTTTACCTCGTGGTTCTGCCGGTCGGGTCGAGGCTGTCACGCAGCCAGTCGCCGAGAAGGTTGAGGCCAAGCACCGTCATGAGGATGCCGAGACCCGGAAAGACGCTGACCCACCAGGCGATCTGCAGATAGGTGCGCCCGTCGGCCAGCATGCCGCCCCAGCTTGGAATGGTCGGATCGACGCCGAGGCCCAAAAAGGTCAGGCTGCTTTCGAGCAGGATATTGTTGGCGACATTCAGCGTCATCAGCACGATGACCGGGCCGATGAGGTTCGGCAGCAGGTGCTGGATGATGATGCGCCAGTCGGCAACGCCGATGGCACGCGCTGACAGGATGAATTCGCGTTCCCGCAGCGTCAGCACCGATCCGCGCACGAGGCGGGCATATTGCACCCATTGCGACACGATGAGCAGGATGATGGTGTTGGTGAGGCTGCCGCCGACAATGGCGATGAAGGTGATGGCAAGCAGAATGAACGGCATGGCGAGCTGGATATCGGCAAATCGCATCACCACCATATCCCAGAAGCCGCGATAATACCCGGCAATCAGCCCCATCAATACGCCAAAAATGACGGCGCCGATGACGGAGGTGAAGCCGACGAGCAGCGAGATCTTGCCGCCCGCCACGACGCGGGCCAGCACATCGCGCCCCAGCGGATCGGTGCCGAAGGGGTGGGCGGCGCTGGCGAACGGCTTTGCCAGCCGCGCCATCAGGTCAATCTTGTCTGCGCCGCCGGGAAACAGCACGTCGGAGAAGAGGACGGCAAGGCAAATGACGGTGGTGAGCGTGGCGCCAAGGATGAATTCGAGGCTTGCAAAACGCGAGCGGCGTGTGGTCGTGGTGGCCATGTCTATCACTCCGTCCGGATGCGCGGATCGACCAGCCCGTAGGCGATATCGACCAGAAGATTGATGCCGACGATCATCAGCGAGAGCACGGTGATGACGGCCTGCAGCACGGGGTAATCGCGGGCCGACACCGCATCGAAGGCAAGCGTGCCCATGCCCGGCCAGTTGAACACCCGCTCGATGACAACGATGCCGCCGAGGAGCCCGCCGAACTGCAGGCCGAAATAGGTGATGAGCGGAATGGCGCAGTTGCGCAGCGCGTGTTTGTAGAGAACCTTGGTTTCGCTCAAACCCTTGGCGCGCGCCACCATGACATATTGCGATTGCAGGGTTTCCAGCATGGAGGTGCGCACGAGGCGCACATTGGTGGCCGTGAGGATGACGCCCATGGTGATGGCCGGCATCACGTAGCTCGCAGCCCCGCCCATGCCGCTTGGCGGCAGCCAGCCAAGAGTGATGGCAAACAGCAGCACCAGCATGGTGGCGAGCCAGAAATTGGGAAATGACAGGCCGATAAGCGAAAAGATACGGATCGCCTGATCGGCGGCCTTGCCCTTGGCGGTGGCCGCCTTGATGCCGAGCGGAATGGAGAGAACGATCGAAACGGCCATGGAGATGAAGGCGAGCAGCAGCGTTGCCGGCAGCGCATTGCCGATAAGCAGGGAAACTGGCGTTCCGCCGGTAAAGCTCTTGCCGAAATCGAGCGTCACCATGCCTTTGAGGAAACTCAGGTACTGGACGAGAAATGGCTGGTCGGTACCGAGCGCTGCACGGATGCGCGCCAGATCTTCCTCCGTCATGCTGCCGCCGCCCTGGAACATCATCAGCGCGGGATCACCGGTCAGGCGGATGGCGAAGGAAACGATGAGCGTGATGGCAATGACGACGAAAATCGCCTGCAGCAATCGCTTGATAAGGAAACCGGCCACGTTTTTAGTCCTTGAGGATCGAGGAAGGCGGTGCCGCCGCAACAGGTTCGGCGGCACCGGATGTTTCAGGTTACTCGACGGTGACGTCGGTCAACTTCAGGCGGTTGTCCGGCGGTGCGACAAAACCCTTCACGCGCTTGGAAATGCCGTAGATCGACTTGGTGTTGTAGAGCGGCAGTTCCAGAGCCCGGTCGGCTGCATATTTGGCAACGTCCTTCAGGATCTTTTCCCGCTCTGCCCGGTCCGTCAGCGGGCGCTGCGATTCCAAGAGCTTGTCCAGCGTTTCGTCCTTGTCATAGGGGTTCCACTTCTCGCCGGAGTGGTACATGGAATAGGCCGTGTTATCGAAATCGAAGGTCCAGCCACCCCAGGCCTGCTGGAACATCGCGCCGGTCTTGCCCTGCGGGATGATGTCGTTCAGCAGCACGTTGGTTTCGTATGGCTTGATGGTGGCGGTGATGCCGACCATCTGCAGGTAGCTTGCGATAACCTGCGCCACTTCGTTCATCGTCGCGTCATTGCCGCGAATGTCGATCTGGACGGTCGCGCCCGGCTTTACGCCGGCTTCGGCAAGCAACTTCTTGGCGCCGGCCGGATCATAGGGCAGGCCTTTCAGGTCCTTGTCGTAGCCGAAGGACAGCGCGCCCTGGAAGCTGACGATTTCAGTGGCCTGGCCGGCGAGGATCGACTTGACGATGGTGGCGCGATCGACCGCCATGATGATGGCCTTGCGCACCTTCGGATCAGCCGTGATGCCATCGCGCGTGTTGAAGCGCAGCGCCGTGACCGTCGGGCCGGCAACGCTGACGATCTCAAGCTTGCTGTCGCCTTCGATGACCGGGATCATGCCGATCGGAATGGTCGGCGGGATGACGAGATCCACACGACCGGCTTGCAGTTCGGCAACGGCGGTCGCAGGCTCGGGGATGAAGCGATATTCCAGTTCCGAAAGCTTCGGCGCCCCGCCCCAGTAATCCGGGTTGGCTTCCAGCTTGATGTTGACCTTCGGCTGGTAGGACACGAACTTGAACGGGCCGGTGCCAACCGGGTTCGTGTTGAAATTGTCCTCGCCCTTTTCGGTGATGTATTTCGGCGGGACGATCATGGCGCCATAACCGGCAAGCTTGGTCAGTAGCACCGGATCGGGCGCCTTCAGCTTCATGTCGACCGTGTAGTCGTCGATCACCTCGACGCTGTCGATGGCTGTATAATTGGAACGCTGCGGACCCTTGGCGCCCTGTTCACCGAGCAGACGCTCGAAGGTGAACTTGACGGCCGCTGCATTAAAGGGCTCGCCATCGTGGAACTTGACGTTCTGGCGCAGCTTGAAGCGGATGCGCTTGCCGTTATCCAGTTCTTCCCAGCTTTCGGCAAGGCCGGGCACCAGCTTCAGGTCCGGGCCGCGATAGGTCAGGCCATCGAAGATGTTCGTGGAAACGGCAGCCCACTGCACGAGGAATGTGTCGATGGGGTCCCAGCTGCCCGGGTCCTGCGGGCTGGAGATGGTCATCTTGCCGGCAGCGGCTGCGGGGCCGGCGTAAAAGGCCGTGCCTGAAAGGGCAAGGGCGAGGAAACTTGCGGCAAGGCCGCGCTTCAGACTGTGCATATGCTGTTCCTTTTCGTAAGGCTTTGCGATTGTGTCGCAGTTTTCAGGCGCGTCTTGCGACGAAATGGCCTGTCTCGATTTCCTCGTGGAGGAGAATGGCGGGTTCTTCGCCCACCTTGTGGACGGGGTTCGGGATCTCTCCCTCGATGAGCGCGGTGCGCCGTGCCCGGGTCGGATCGGCAACCGGCACCGCCGACAGAAGGCGACGGGTATAATCGTGCTGCGGGGTCTCGAACACCTGGGCGCGGCTGCCCATTTCCATGATCTGGCCGAGATAGAGAACGGCAACGCGGTGGCTGATCTCTTCCACCACCGCCATGTCATGGCTGATGAAAAGATAGGCGAGCCCGCGTTCGGCCTGCAGATCCATGAAGAGCGCGATGATCTGCGCCTGGATCGACACGTCGAGCGCCGACAGCGCCTCATCGGCGATGATCAGCTTCGGGTCACCGGCCAGCGCGCGCGCAATGGCGACGCGCTGGCGCTGGCCGCCGGAAAATTCGTGCGGATAACGATCGGCATGGGCAGACGTCAGGCCGACCCGTTCCAGAAGCTCATCGACCCGCCGGCGCACGTCCTTGCCGGAAAGGATGGCATGGGTGTTGATCGGCTCGGCAATCGAAAAACCGACGGTCTTTCGCGGATCGAGCGAAGCAAACGGGTCCTGAAAGATATACTGCACGTCGCGGCGCAGGCGAAACCGTTCGGCCGCAGACATGGTGGAGAGCGGCTTGCCCTGAAACGCGATGTCGCCGGAGCGGCTTTTCTGCAATTGCTGAATGGTGCGCCCAATGGTGGATTTGCCCGAACCGCTTTCGCCGACCAGCGCCAGCGTTTCGCCCGGATGGATATCGAAGCTGACCTTGGAAACAGCGTTCAACCGATGCGTAACTGTGCCGAACAGTGTACGGCGGATGTCGAAGGTGACCGAGAGATCCTTCACCGTCAGCAGCGGCTTTTCGTCGTAACGGGCGGTATCCTGCACCCGCTCCTCGCCGACGAGTACAGGCGCGCCGTCTTGCAGCACCGTGAGCGGCATGCGCTTGGGAAACGGCTCGCCCGCCATGCTGCCAAGGCGCGGTACTGCGGCCAGAAGCGTGCGCGTATAGGGATGCTGCGGATTGGCAAATATGTCTGCGACAGGGCCTTCCTCGACCTTTTTGCCCTTCCACATCACCACCACGTCATCGGCCATTTCCGCCACCACGCCCATGTCATGGGTGATGAAGATCATGCCCATGCCCAGCTCCTTTTGCAGGTCGCGCAGGATGGTGAGGATCTGGGCCTGGATGGTGACGTCGAGGGCCGTCGTGGGCTCGTCGGCAATGAGAAGTTTCGGCCGGCAGGCGAGCGCCATGGCAATCATCACCCGCTGGCGCATGCCGCCGGAAAGCTGGTGTGGATAACGCTTCAGGAGTGCTGCTGAATCCGGCAGGCGCACCATGTCGAGCAGGCGGCGCGCCTCGGCGGTGGCCTCGGCCTTGCTCATCTTTTCATGCAGCAGCAGCACTTCACAGATCTGGTCGCCGATGGTGAAGACCGGGTTGAGCGAGGTCATCGGCTCCTGGAAGATCATGGCGATCTCCTTGCCGCGGATGCTTCGCATCGCCTTTTGCGAGAGGGTAAGCAGATCCTGTCCGCCGAACCGGATGTGCCCTTGCGCAAATTGTGCGCCCATCATGTCGGCAAGCCGCATGACGGAGAGCGAGGTGACGGATTTGCCCGAGCCGGATTCGCCGACGACGGCGACCGTGCGGCCAGCTGCCACGGAAAAGGAGAGATCATCCACCACCCGGTTGCCGGAAAATTCGACGCTGAGGTTTTCAATCGCAATCAGCGGCGTCGCTGTGGTCGCATTCGTCGGTGTCATGTCAGCGCCTCCGGCTGAACGTCAGCCACGGGGGTGGAAGAGGAATTGGCCGGCCGGATATGGCCAAGAACGGCGCCGGCCTGCTGGAAGGAACCGGCCTCTGCGGCAATGGCCAGGATGCCCGCACGCGGAGCAGAAACGGCGGTTTCCATCTTCATGGCGTCCATCATGGCAACCACGGTTCCCTTTTCCACGGCGGCACCATCGGCCACGGTCCAGTGAACGAGGTTGCCGGGGACGGGTGCGAGAAGCGCTGTGTCATCCGTCTCAGCCGGTGCGGGCTTTGACGCAGATACAATGCCGCCTCCCCCGAGACGTTCCAGAAAGCTGACGGGCAGACGAAGCGACACGCGCTTGCCATCGATCTCGACATGGCCGGACAACATGCCTTCGCCGTCGTCAGGTTCGGGCCGATGCTGGGCTTCCAGTTCGCCGGCAAAATCGGTCTCGATCCAGCGGGTGTGGACGTTGAAGTCAGGGCCGGCAAAATCCGGATGCGCCAGCACTGCGCGGTGGAAGGGCAGAACGGAGGGCACGCCGTCGATCTGAAATTCCGCCATGGCGCGGCGCGCACGGGCAATCGCACGGTCACGATCCGGCGCCCACACGATGAGTTTGGCGACCAGCGAATCAAACATCGGCGCAACATCCGAGCCGCTTGTGACACCGGTATCGAGCCGCACGCCGGGGCCGGAGGGTGGCGCGAAGGTTTTGATCTTTCCGGCGAATGGCAAAAAACCGCGGGCAGGGTCTTCGATATTGATGCGAAACTCGATGGCGTGGCCGCGCGGTTCCGGCATTTGCGTGATCGAGAGGGCTTCGCCTTCGGCAATACGGAACTGTTCGATGACGAGATCGAGCCCGGTCGTTTCCTCGCTGACGGGATGTTCCACCTGAAGGCGCGTGTTGACCTCCAGGAAGGAAATGACGCCATCGACGCTGAGCAGGAATTCCACCGTACCGGCACCGACATAACCGGCCGCCGCACAGATATCGCGCGCGGCGGTGTGGATGACGGTGCGCTGCGCGTCCGAGAGGAAGGGCGCCGGGGCTTCCTCGACGAGTTTCTGGTTGCGGCGCTGGAGGGAGCAATCGCGCGTGCCGACGACCAGAACATTGCCGTGCCGGTCTGCCAGAACCTGCGCCTCGATATGGCGCGGGCGGTCGAGGAACTGTTCGACATAACATTCGCCGCGCCCGAAGGCCGCGACGGCCTCGCGGGTGGCGGAATTAAACAGGTCTTCCACCTCGTCCAGATGGCGGGCAATCTTCATACCGCGCCCGCCGCCGCCATGGGCCGCCTTGATGGCAATCGGCAGGCCGAATTTTCTGGCAAAGGCCAGCGCGTCGGCTGAATTGGAAATCGCCCCATCGCTGCCAGCCACCAGTGGCGCGCCGACCTTGCGGGCAATGTCGCGCGCCTTCAGCTTGTCGCCGAGTGCTTCGATGACCTCAGCGTCCGGTCCGATCCAGGTGAGGCCGGCGGCGATGACAGCGCTTGCAAATGCGGCATTCTCCGACAGGAAACCATAACCCGGATGCACCGCATCGGCGCCGGAGCGTTTTGCAATCGCGATCAGCTTGTCGATGTCGAGATAGCTGTCTTTCGGGATGTTGCCGCCGAGCGCATAGGCCTCGTCGGCCAGCGTGACGAAAAGCGCATCGGCATCGGCGTCAGCATAAACGGCAACACTTGCCAGCCCGTAATCGCAGCAGGCCCGGATGACGCGTACGGCGATTTCACCGCGATTGGCAATCAGCACCTTTTTCATAGGCTGTTTCCTGACATGAGGTGCGGGGTAAACGGCATCAGCGCATTGAACCGGATGCGTGCGCCGACAGGCACCTGCCCCGCAAGATCGAGATGATGGGACGCGACATTACCGATGACGGGGTAACCGCCGGTCAGCGGATGATCGACCAGAAAGAGCACCGGCTGGCCGCTGGCCGGCACCTGGATGGCGCCGCGAATGGTGGCTTCGCTCGGCAGTTCGCCGGGGATTTCACGTTCCAGCGCCTCGCCCTGAAGCCTTATGCCGACGCGACTCGATTGCGCCGACACCGTCCATTCCTCCGACAGGAAGCGAGCGACGGAGCCTTGCGTGAACCAGTCGGTGCGCGGCCCAAGCACGATATCGAGCGTCACGGTTTCATCGGCACGCGGCATGGTAAAGGCTGGCGTTTCACCAAGAGTGACGAACGCTCCGGCCGGGGCGTCGGCAATGCCAATCACGTCGCCCACCTTCAACGGCTGAGGGCCGATCTGCGCCAGCATGTCGGTTGCGCAGCTTCCGAGAACGGGCGTGATATCAAATCCGCCGCGCACCGAGAGATAGGCGCGCATGCCTGATGACGCGATGGAGAGGGTGACGGTATCGCCATCCTCCACGGCAAAGGCCTGATGGTGCGGAGGCTCGATGCGTTTGCCGGACGTGGTGGTGATTGTGATCTGAACACGCGCGCCGGTGACCGCCATGACGCCTTGCCCACGCATTGCCAGCGAAAAGCCGCCGAGCGTGATTTCGAGCGTCGCCGCATCAGGCGCATTGCCGACGAGGCGGTTTGCCGCCGCAAGGCTTTCGCGGTCGGCAGCGCCCGAGCGGCTGATGCCCTGCGACACAAGCCCTTGCCGCCCGAGATCCTGAAACAGAACCGGAAGGCCGACTGTTAGAATTTCCACGGCGTTTTTCGAAGGTTTTGCCGCACGCGGCGTGTGTTTCGAAAACGAGGCGGCGTTGGCGCCAGCCTGAATGGTATAGGCGCCGTCTTTTGCTATGTCGAAAAAGCGTACGCGCTGGCCGGGCTGCAGCAGCGAGGCCGGCTTGCGTTCGATATCGAACATGGCAAGCGGCGTGGTGCCGATCAGCTGCCAGCCGCCGGGGCTGGCTTTCGGATAAACACCGCTGAAGGCGCCGGCAAGGCCGACGGAACCGGCCGGCACCAGCGTGCGCGGCGATTGTCGGCGCGGCACGGCAAGGCGCGGATCGCCTTCGGCCAGATAGGCAAAACCCGGCGCAAAACCGGTGAAGGCCACAAGATAATCATGGCCCGTATGGAGCCTCACGACATCTTCGCGCGACATTTTTATAAGCTCTGCGACGGCCAAGAGATCCTCGCCGTCATACCGCACGGGGATTTGGATGCATTCGCCCGCTCGATCAGAAGTCTGCGCGGTGTCGAGCCCGCGGAGGGCCAGCGTCAGCGTTTCGAGCGACAGCACGGCTGGATCGAAATCGATCATGACAGTGCGGGCCGCCGGAATGATTTCGCGGATGCCGGCAAGATCTGCGTGGCAAAGTGCATCGTAAAGCGCCAGCGTCTGTTTGAGATCGGCAAGCTCCAGCAGCACGCAACCGGTCCGCATCGGCAGGATGCGCCAGTCTCGCGGGCTTTCTGCTGTTTCGGGAGCCGGGCGCGTGCTCATGCGGCATCCGTAAAGGCAGCGATGGTGATGCCGGCTTCGTGGAGGCGCAGCCGCAGGCGGCGCGCCATTTCCACGGCACCTGGGCTATCGCCATGCACGCAGATGCTGTCCGCCTTGATCCGGGTGGGTTTGCCGTCGATGGAGGTGATGACGCCTTCGCGCACCAGCTTTACCATACGCTCCGCGACCTCTTCCGCATCGTGCAGCACGGCACCCGGTTCGCGACGCGAGAGAAGTTGACCATCGGCGGTATAGGCGCGGTCGGCAAAGGCTTCGGCAACAACGCGAAGGCCGGCGGCTTGTGCCTGCTCCACCAACGGCGAACCGGCAAGCGCCATCAGCACCAGTTCCGGGTCCACCGCCTGGATGGCGGTGATCACGTCTGCCGCCTGGCGGGCGTCAAAGGCAATGGTGTTATAAAGCGCGCCGTGCGGCTTCACGTAGGTGACGCTTGTGCCGGCAGCACGCGCAAGGCCTTTCAGCGCGCCGATCTGGTAGATCACGTCGCCCACCAGTTCCTCGCTCGAGGGATCCATGTTGCGGCGGCCAAAGCCTGCGAGATCGCGGTATCCGACATGGGCGCCGACGGCGACGTTTCGCGCGGCGGCAGCAGACAGCGTCTTCAGGATGCCGGCCGGATCGCCCGCATGAAAACCGCAGGCGACATTGGCGCTCGTCACCACATCGAGCATGGCGGCATCGTCACCCATTTTCCAGGGGCCAAAACTTTCGCCGAGATCACTGTTGAGATCGATTGCCCGCATGAAAAAGCCATTCCCCGCCCTGAACTGGTGAGGAGGCTACCAAAGGTGGACAATTGAGTCTAGAGTGTTGAACAATATTTACACATTGCCCTACAGTTGGTCAGATGCCGTGTTATTGTGCAGTGCATCAGAATGCGGGAGTGCGAGCCTTTCCTGTTGATGTTGCAGCGCATCTGCGCCTAAGGCAGTGTGGAAACAGTGCGTCGACCGTCAACGGTTCGGCGCGGCAGGGGCGGTGCCCGGACAGATCGAGACCCGATGAAGATTTTGAACGAAACAGGCGAGGCTCCATCGGCTTCCAGCCAGACGCTGGCGGAAACGGTGGCGGACCGCATTCGCGAACAGGTGGTCTCCGGCCGCCTGACACCCGGCAGCCACCTGTCGGAACTGGCGCTCAGCGAAGAGATGCACGTCTCGCGCAACACGCTGCGCGAAGTGTTTCGCATGCTGACCAAAGAGGGCCTGTTGCGCCACGAGGCCAATCGCGGCGTTTTTGTCGCCACGCCCAGCATGTCCACCATTATGGATATCTACAGGGTGCGCCGCATGATCGAATGTCCGGCGCTTGCGCAGGCGCATCCCAGCCACCCGAGCGCCCGAAAGATGCGCGCCGCCGTGGAAGCCGCCCACCAGTGCCGCAGCACGCGCGACTGGCTCGGCGTCGGCAGCGCCGACATCGCCTTTCACGCCGCCGTGGTGGAACTGGCAGACAGTCCGCGTCTCTCTGCCTTCTTCTTCGAAGTATCGCTGGAACTGCGCCTAGTCTTCGGCCTGCTGCGCGACCCCGAGTTCCTGCACGCCCCCTTCATCGACCAGAACCTGAAGATCCTCACCGAGTTCGAGGAAGGCAAACCGGCAAAGGCGGCAGACACGATGGAAACCTATTTGAACCTGGCCGAACGTTTTATCATGAGCGCCTATGGCCGACTGCCGGTGAAGCCATGATGTGGGCCTGAGGCCGCGGTTCCGCCTTCAGCCACGATAAGCTCGCCCCGACTGCCGATAGCGCTTGCCAAGCATGCTGCGCTGCGGCATCACTTCTTCATGCGAGCCCCTGACCTCACCATTCTTGTGATTGATGAAAATGCCGTGCGCGCGGCGATCATCGAGGAAGGTTTGCGCGAGGCGGGGCATCTGCAGGTCACTGTCGCCCATGAGATGAACGGAATTGCCCGCGTCATCGAAACGCTGGCGCCTGACGTCATCATCATCGATATCGAAAACCCCAATCGCGACATGATGGAGCATCTGTTCCAGCTGACGCGCACGGTCTCGCGGCCGATTGCCATGTTTGTCGATCGCTCCGATACGGCTGCGATCGAGGCGGCGGTGGATGCGGGCGTGTCCGCCTATATCGTCGATGGCCTGCGCAAGGAGCGTGTGAAGCCGATCCTCGATATGGCCGTCAGCCGGTTCAATGCCTTCAGCCGGCTGCAGCGGGAGCTGGCGGAAGCCCGCAGCCAGCTTGGCGAGCGCAAGGTGATCGAGCGCGCCAAGGGCATTTTGATGAAAATGCGCGGCCTCTCGGAAGAAGAAGCGTTCACGCTTTTGCGCCAGACCGCGATGAACGAAAAGAAAAAGCTGGCCGATATCGCCCAGAGCGTGGTGACCGCAGCGGGGTTGCTGCTGTGAGCAAACGATCGGAAGGGGCCGGAGTGAGCGACATGACGACGAAGGCCGAGACCGGGGTGCCCCACAGCCCGGCACAGATTGCCGGACGGGAGCAGCGCGTGCTGCGCGCCGGCTTCATTCCGCTGATGGATGCCTCCATCCTGATTGCCGCCTTCGAGACGGGCCTTGCCGAACGCGAGGGCCTGACGCTTGATCTGGTGCGCGATGTTTCCTGGGCAAACGTGCGCGACCGGCTGGCCTTTCGCCAGTTCGATATCGCCCATATGCTCTCGCCCATGCCGGTTGCCTCCATGCTCGGCCTCGGCTCTAACCCGTCGCCGACGATCACGCCGTTTTCGCTTGGGCGTGGCGGCAATGCGATTACGCTCTCGACACGGCTTTTTGCCCGCATGCAGGCGGTATCAGGGCTTGGCGAACAGGCGTCTGCACTGGAAAACGCCAAGGCGCTCGCCGCAGTTCTCGAGGATATGCGCAAATCCGGCGAACAGCCGCCGACGCTTGGCATGACCTATCCGTTTTCCTCGCACAATTACGAATTTCGTTATTGGCTTGCGGCCGGCGGCATCGATCCGGATCGCGACGTGAAGCTGGTCGTGGTGCCCCCTCCCCTCACCTCCGATGCCCTGGCGGCCGGCGCCATCGACGGGTTTTGCGTCGGCGCGCCATGGAATATGGTGGCGTCAGAGCGCGGCGTCGGGCGCATCGTGGCGGCCAAGCAGGACATATGGCCATCGGCCCCGGAAAAGGTCATCGGCATGCGGCCCGACTGGGCTGAGTTGAATGGCGAGACCGTGTCTCGGCTGATCGTGGCACTGGATGCTGCCGCGCGCTGGTGCGACGATGCGGACAATCACGATACGCTGGCCGACATGCTGGCGGGGCCGCGTTATATTGCTGCGCCGAAGGATATCATCCGCCATGTGCTCGCCGGCGAATTCAGCCTGGATGCCAAGGGCAACCGGCGGCTGATCCCCGATTATTTCCAGTTCCACCGCGAAAACGCCAACCTGCCGCGTCAAAATCAGGCGTTGTGGATTTTCAGCCAGATGATCCGCTGGGGCCAGACGGGATATAGCCAGACCTCCGCTGCAAAAGCGAAAAGCGCTTTCCGCCCGGACCTTTATCGCCATGCGCTGGGGGCAGATGCCATCTCCGTTGAGGACGGAGGTCTTGAGGGCGTCGCTGACAATGATCGCTTCATGGACGGCCATGTTTTCGATCCCTCGCGCATGGAAGAGTATGTGGCGGGCTTTGCGGTGAAAAACGCCAGTGCTGCAGAGGGCGAGCCGCAAGATTTTTGAGGCGGGTTTTTGGGTTTGGATAGGACCGGGCCGTCGCCGCTGAGTTTTGCGGCCGCCCCCTCTGTCCTGCCGGACATCTCCCCCACAAGTGGGGAGATCAGCCGGAAACTGGTTCCCGATCTCCGGACACCACGGAGCTGCCGAACATTTTTCGGTCCGGCATTTGGTATGCAAAAGCGACGGCAAGACGCGTTATGCGCTAAACAATGAGTGCGGCCCTGGCCCCACGTTGATCTCCCCACCTGTGGGGGAGATGCCCGGCAGGGCAGAGGGGGGGCGAGCCGCATACGCTGATCTGCATGGCGTAACCCGACTTTTCATCCCTCCCAACCGCCATCACTGCCCATTTCCCGCGCGGTATATTTTGAGCAATTGCAGCATGTGCCCTCAATTTATGCAGGCCTGACGCGCAGACCGTTCCGAATAAATCAAGCTCTTTCGCCCGAAAGCGTCGCTGTTTCAACCAGATAACACCAGCCTCCCCAAACTGGCACACGCATTGCATAGAAAATACTGATCCGGTCAACGGCGACCGGAGACAAAGAACGCCTAACCCGCGTTCACCAGAGACACCGACGTCGCTTGGTTTTTGCAACTTGTGGGGATTTTCCCCTTGAGACGCATCATACCGGGCGGCGTTTTTTGTTTTTCCGCATGTCCGTCACCAAAAAAAGGGGAACAGCATATGACGAAGACGACAGGTGCAGGCCTTAGCCGCCGCGGAATTTTGAAGACGACTGCGGCTGCCGGATTGATCGGTGCCGTGCGCATGGCCTTTCCTTCCGGCGCCTTTGCCGCAGGGGCCGGCCCGGAAGTGAAGGGTGTCAAGCTCGGCTACATCGCGCTGACCGATGCCGCTCCGCTGATCATCGCGCAGGAAAAGGGCCTGTTTGCCAAGCATGGCCTGCCCGAGGTGGAAGTGCTGAAGCAGGCCTCCTGGGGTGCGACGCGCGACAATCTTGTGCTCGGCGGCGCCGCAAACGGCATCGATGGCGCTCATATCCTGACGCCCATGCCTTACCTCATCTCCACCGGCAAGGTGACGCAGAACAATGTGCCGGTGCCGATGTCGATCATCGCCCGCCTCAACCTCGACAGCCAGGGCATTTCAGTTGCCAAGGAATATGCCGCAACCGGCGTGCAGATGGATGCCGCCAAGCTGAAGGAGGCCTTTGCCGCCAAGAAGGCCGCCGGCAACGAGATCAAGGTTGCGATGACGTTTCCGGGCGGCACGCATGATCTGTGGATCCGCTATTGGCTCGCCGCCGGCGGCATCGATCCGGACAAGGACGTCTCCACCATCGTCGTGCCGCCGCCGCAGATGGTGGCAAACATGAAGGTGGGCAACATGGATGCCTTCTGCGTGGGCGAGCCGTGGAACGAACAACTGGTCAACCAGGGCATCGGCTTTACCGCCTGTACCACCGGGGAATTGTGGAAGGGCCACCCGGAAAAGGCGCTCGGGCTTCGCTCCGACTGGATCGAGAAGAACCCGAATGCCGCGCGTGCGCTGATGATGGCCGTGATGGAAGCCCAGATCTGGGCCGACAGCATGGACAACAAGGAAGAGATGGCCGCGATCCTTGGCAAACGCCAGTGGTTCAACGTGCCGCCGAAGGATGTGGCGGGGCGCCTGAAGGGCACCATCAATTACGGCAATGACCGTTTGGTGGAAAATTCCGGCCTCGAGATGAAGTTCTGGAAGGACCACGCGTCCTATCCCTTCAAGAGCCACGATGCCTGGTTCCTCACGGAAAACATCCGCTGGGGCAAGTTTGCGCCCGACACGGATATCAAGGCGCTGGTCGACAAGGTGAACCGCGAGGACATCTGGCGCGCTGCCGCCAAGGATCTCGGCGTGGCCGCCGCCGATATTCCGGCGACCTCGTCGCGCGGAAAAGAGACCTTCTTCGACGGCAAGGTTTTCGATCCAGAAAACCCGAAAGCCTATCTCGACAGCCTGTCGATCAAGGCAAGCGCCTGAGGGAATTATCGGGCGACAGCAGCCGGGGGCGCCCCTCACCCGGCTGCTGCCCTTGGAAGGAGACCCCCTCTGGCCTGCCGACCATCTCCCCCACAAGGGGGGAGACCCAACGCGGCAGGCGTTCGGTTCCTGCCGTAGAGCGGGCTCCGGGTTAAGCCCTCCCCCCTTGTGGGGAGGGTTTGGGAGGGGATTTTCTTCTCATGCAAATGCCGCTCTCCCCGCCTGCGGGGAGAGTTGGCCAAGGGATGGGGGCAGCCCGACACCACCGCCTGACCTGTAATTGATCCTGATAACACCGCCCACGAGGACCACACCATGACCGCGACAGCCCGCAAGGCCGAGACTGAGATGACGGCGAAGACCATGGCAAAGGCGACGGCCGGCACAAGCGGCACCGTCGTTGCGCTCACCCGGCGCCCGGCGCCGAAACTGAACCTCGCGCCTTTGGCTCTTGCCGTGCTGCGCAATGTCCTGCCGCCGCTGGTGGTGCTGATCGCGCTGCTTGCCATCTGGCAGATTGCCTGTTCCGGCCCAGGCGCCAATCTTCCACCACCCTCGCAGGTGTGGATCGACAGCTACGACCTCATCGCCTCCCCGTTCTTCGACAACGGTCCGCAGGATATCGGCCTTGCCTGGCGCGTGCTGATTTCGCTGGAGCGCGTGGCAATCGGTTTTGGTCTTGCAGCCGTGGCCGGCGTGCTTTTGGGTGCGGTCGTCGGGCAATCCATCTGGGCCATGCGCGGGCTCGACCCCATCTTCCAGGTGCTGCGCACGGTGCCGCCGCTTGCCTGGTTGCCGCTATCGCTTGCCGCCTTCCAGAATTCCAACCCCTCGGCGATCTTCGTGATCTTCATCACCTCGATATGGCCTGTCATCATCAACACCGCCGTCGGCGTGCGCAATATCCCTGACGATTACCGCAACATCGCCCGCGTGCTGCGCCTCAACCCGCTGGAATTTTTTGTCCGCATCATGGTGCCGGCGGCAGCCCCTTACATCTTCACCGGCCTTCGCATCGGCGTTGGCCTGTCCTGGCTTGCCATCGTTGCCGCGGAAATGCTGACCGGCGGCGTCGGCATCGGCTTTTTCATCTGGGATGCGTGGAATTCCTCGCGCCTCACCGACATCATCGTGGCGCTCGCCTATATCGGCGTGACCGGCTTTGTCCTCGACAAACTGGTGGGCCTTGTCGGCTCGATCGTCACCCGTGGCACTGCCAAGAATTAAGGAGACGACCCCATGAGCGCCTACCTGAAAATCGATCACGTCGACAAGAATTTCGAACGCGCCGGCACGAAAACCGAGGTGCTGAAGGATATCTCGCTCACCATCGACAAGGGCGAGTTCGTCTCCATCATCGGTCATTCCGGCTGCGGCAAGTCCACGCTTTTGAACCTGATTGCCGGCCTCACCCGTGTTTCCGCCGGGGCCGTGCTCCTGGATAATATCGAGGTGAATGCCCCCGGCCCGGAGCGCGCCGTGGTGTTCCAGAACCATTCGCTGCTGCCGTGGCTGACCGTTTATGAAAACGTCAATCTCGCCGTCTCCAAGGTGTTTGCCGGCAAGAAGACGCGCGCCGAAAAGCACGACTGGGTGATGCGCAATCTCGATCTCGTGCAAATGGCCCATGCCAAGGACAAGCGTCCGTCGGAAATCTCAGGCGGCATGAAACAGCGCGTCGGCATTGCCCGGGCGCTCGCCATGGAGCCAAAGATCCTGCTGCTCGACGAACCGTTTGGCGCGCTCGATGCGCTGACCCGCGCCCATCTTCAGGATGCCGTGATGGAGATCCACAGCCGGCTCGGAAACACGATGATCATGATCACTCATGACGTGGACGAGGCGGTGCTTCTCTCCGACCGGATCGTGATGATGACCAATGGGCCGGCGGCAAAGATCGGCGAAGTGCTGGATGTGCCGATCCCGCGGGTGCGAGACCGCATCGCGCTTGCCTCCGATCGCACCTACCTCAAATCCCGCGAAGCCGTGCTGAAGTTCCTCTACGAACGTCACCGCTTCGTGGAAGCCGCGGAGTGAGCACCATGACGCAAAATCTCGTTATCATCGGCAATGGCATGGCGCCCGGGCGCATGCTGGAAGAGCTGTTCGAAAAGGCACCCGGCCTTTACGACGTGACGATCTTCAACGCCGAACCGCGCGTCAACTATGACCGCATCATGCTCTCGCCGGTTCTCTCGGGCGAGAAGGCCTATGGTGACATCGTCATCCACGATGACGCGTGGTACGCCGCGCATGGCGTGACGCTGCACAAGGGCGCAAAAGTCACCGGCATCGACCGGCAGGCGAAAACGGTGACCTCCGCCAATGGCACTACGGTTGCCTACGACAAGTTGGTGATTGCCACCGGTTCGCTGCCCTTCATCATCCCGGTGCCCGGTCATCAGCTGCCTGGCGTTCTTGCCTACCGCGATCTCGATGACGTGGAAAAGATGATCGAGATAGCCTCGGCAAAAGGCCGCGCCATCGTCATCGGCGCCGGTCTTCTGGGGTTGGAGGCGGCTTACGGATTGAAGCGGCAGGGCATGGAGGTGACGGTCATTCACCTCAACCCGACGATCATGGAACGCCAGCTCGATCCGCCCGCCGCTTACCTTCTCGAAAAGGCGCTGAACGAGCGCGGCATCGAGATCATCACCAAGGCCAATACCAAGCGGATCCTCGGCACGGAAAAGGTTGAAGGCATCGAGCTGGAAGACGGCCGCGTGATCTTTGGCGACATGGTGGTCATGGCCGTCGGCATCCGCCCGGCTTCAGGTCTTGCCAAGGATGCCGGCCTTGCCGTCAATCGCGGCATCGTGGTGGACGATGGCATGATGACCTCGGATGCCTCGATCTTCGCGCTTGGCGAATGCGCCGAACATCGCGGCATCTGTTACGGGCTGGTGGCTCCGCTTTATGAAAGCGCCCGGGTGCTCGCCGACCGGCTGACCGGCGGCTCGGCCGAATATCAGGGCTCTGTGGTCAACACCAAGCTGAAGGTCACCGGCATCAACCTGTTCTCCGCAGGCGATTTTGCCGAAGCGCCCGACCGCGAGGAAATCGTTCTGCGCGATGCCTCCGCGGGCATCTACAAGCGCCTGGTCCTGAAGGAAAACCGCATCATCGGCGCGGTGCTCTATGGCGAGACGGCGGATGGGTCTTGGTTCTTCGATCTTCTGAAGAAGGGCACCGATATCTCGCAGATGCGCGATACCCTGATTTTCGGCCAGTCCTACCAGGGGGGTGCCCCGCTGGACCCTATGGCGGCCGTTGCAGCCTTGCCGGATGATGCGGAAATCTGCGGCTGCAACGGCGTCTGCAAGGGCAAGATCACATCTGCCATCACCGGCAAGGGCCTGACGACGCTCGACGGCGTGCGCGCCCACACGAAAGCCTCCGCCTCTTGCGGCAATTGCACCGGCCTTGTCGAACAGCTGATGGCGCTGACGCTGGGCGATGCCTATAACCCCGCAACCGTCACGCCTATGTGTACCTGCACCGAGCTTGGCCATGACGACGTCCGCCGGCTGATCAAGGCGAAAACCTTAAAAACCATTCCGGCCGTGATGCAGGAACTGGAGTGGAAAACCTCCTGCGGCTGCGCAAAATGCCGGCCTGCGCTCAACTACTACCTCGTTTGCGACTGGCCGGACGAATATGCCGACGATTACCAGTCGCGCTATATCAATGAGCGTGTCCACGCCAATATCCAGAAGGACGGCACCTATTCCGTCGTGCCGCGTATGTGGGGCGGGGTAACGAATGCCGCCGAACTGCGCGCCATCGCAGACGTGGTCGACAAGTTCGAGATACCGATGGTGAAGGTTACCGGCGGCCAGCGCATCGACCTTCTCGGCATCGAGAAGGAAGACCTGCCGGCGGTCTGGGCCGATCTCGGCAAGGCCGGCTTCATCTCCGGCCAGGCCTATGCCAAGGGTCTGCGCACCGTCAAAACCTGTGTCGGCTCCGACTGGTGCCGGTTCGGTACGCAGGATTCGACCGGCCTTGGCATCCGCATCGAAAGGTTCATGTGGGGCTCATGGACGCCGGCCAAGCTGAAGCTTGCCGTGTCCGGCTGTCCGCGCAACTGCGCCGAAGCCACCTGCAAGGATATCGGCGTGATCTGCGTGGACAGTGGTTTCGAGATCCATTTTGCCGGTGCCGCCGGCCTCGATATCAAGGGCACTGATGTTCTGGGTCTCGTAAAGACCGCGGACGAGGCGCTGGAGCATATCGTGGCGCTGACCCAGATGTACCGCGAGCAGGGGCGTTATCTCGAGCGCATCTACAAATGGGCAAAGCGCATCGGCCACGACGAGATCCGCCGCCAGATCATGGAGGATGGCGAAAAACGCCAGGCCTATTACGACCGCTTCGTGTTTTCCCAGAAATTTGCGCAGGTGGACCCGTGGTCGGAGCGTGTCTCGGGCAAGGACAAACACGAGTTCAAGCCGATGGCGACCGTCGGTTATGGCGAGGCGGCGGAATAGCCAAAGCAACACCCTCTCTGGCCTGCCGGCCATCTCCCCCACGAGGGGGGAGACTCGTTGCAGCACCGCTTCGTTTTCCGCGTGACGGTTCGGCACTGTAAGCCCCTCCCCCGTGTGGGGAGGGGTTGGGGAGGGGACTTCAACCAGGAGAAGCATCGCATGACCTTCATCGACATCGGCCACATCGACGACATCCCCCTTCGCGGCGCGCGTTGCGTGAAAACGCCAGACGGCAAGATCGCCGTTTTCCGTACCGCCGAAAACGAGGTCTTTGCCATCGAGGACCATTGCCCGCACAAGGGCGGACCTCTGTCGCAAGGCATCGTCCACGGCAAGGCCGTCACCTGCCCGCTGCACAACTGGGTGATTTCGCTCGAAACCGGCATGGCGCTGGGGGCTGACGAAGGCGCGGTGAAAACCATTCCCGTGCGCAACGTGGATGGTCGGCTTTCGATTACGCTGGAGCGCCCGTTGATGGTTGCGGCGGAGTGAGGCGGATGCTGGCGAACAAAGCCGCTATTATACGTTCCCGGTTGTGGTCTCGGTGCGCCAGCTTTCTCCGTCATCCTCGGGCTCGTCCCGAGGATCTGCTGCGGCTGCTCGTGTGGAGGCGTTGGCAGATGGTCTGTACAAGCCCGACCATGACGACGCTCGGCTTTTCGCCCCGACCACGGCCAGAGAGCCAACCCTTCAGGAGGATTGCCGATGTCCAGTGAGACAAAAACCACCTGTCCTTATTGTGGCGTCGGCTGTGGGGTGATTGCGCGCGTGGAGGATGATGGCGCCGTCAGCGTGCGCGGTGATCCCGAACATCCGGCCAATTTCGGACGGTTATGCTCAAAAGGCTCGGCGCTTGCCGAAACGATCGGGCTTGAGGGGCGGGCGCTTTATCCGCAGATTTTTGGCGAAAGGGCAAGCTGGGCTGCGGCGCTTGATCTGGTGGCGGAAAAGTTTTCGCAAGCCATTGCGCAGCATGGGCCGGATGCCGTGGCCTTTTATGTCTCCGGGCAATTGCTGACCGAGGATTATTATGTCGCCAACAAGTTGATGAAGGGGTTTATCGGCTCGGCCAATATCGACACCAATTCGCGGCTGTGCATGGCGTCTTCCGTTGCCGGCCACCGACGCGCCTTTGGCACGGATATGGTGCCCGGCACTTACGAAGATCTCGAATTGGCCGATCTGGTCGTGCTGGTGGGCTCCAACATGGCCTGGTGCCATCCCGTGCTTTACCAGCGTCTTGCGGCGGCCAAGGCCAAAAGGCCTGGTCTGAAAGTGGTGGTGATCGATCCGCGCCGCACCGCTACATCCGACATTGCGGACCTGCATCTGTCCATCCGCCCGGATGGCGATGTCGCGCTGTTTAACGGGCTTCTGGGCCATCTTGTCCGCGCGGGCGCCGTAGATGAAAACTATGTCGGCGCCCATACGCAAGGGTTCGCGCAGGCGTTTTCCGCTGCCGATCTTTCCATGGCCGATCTCATCGAGATAACCGGCCTTCCGGCTTTGCAGATCCGACAGTTCATGGATCTGTTTGCGCGCACGCAGAAGGTGGTTACCTGTTACAGTCAGGGCGTCAACCAGTCATCCGTCGGGTCCGACAAGGTGAATGCCATCATCAACTGCCATTTGGCGACGGGCCGCATCGGGCGCCCCGGCATGGGGCCGTTTTCGCTGACCGGCCAGCCGAATGCCATGGGTGGTCGCGAGGTGGGCGGGCTTGCCAATATGCTGGCAGCCCACATGGCGATTGAAAACCCTGAACACCGCGACCGGGTGCAACGGTTCTGGCGCGCACTGAGGATGGCACAGAAACCGGGGCACAAAGCCGTCGATATGTTCGAGGCGGTGGCCGACGGGCGTATCAAGGCTTTGTGGATCATGTCCACCAATCCCGTCGTCTCCATGCCGGATGCCGACCGGGTGAAGGCCGCCATCGCTGCCTGCCCCTTCGTGGTCGTCTCCGACATTGAGCAGAACACTGATACCACCCGCCTTGCCCATGTGCTTTTGCCGGCAACCGGCTGGGGCGAAAAATCCGGCACTGTGACCAATTCCGAACGGCGCATCTCGCGCCAGCGCCCCTTTCTCCCCTCCCCCGGCGAGGCGCGCCCGGACTGGTGGCAGATGGCCGAGGTGGCGCGGCGGATGGGTTTTGTTGAAGCTTTTGCTTACGAAAGCCCGGCCGATATCTTTGCCGAACACGCCGCCCTGTCGGCTTTTGAGAACCACGGCGAGCGGGATTTCGATATCGGTGCTTATGCCGGAATCGATGGCGCCGGCTATGAGGCACTGGTGCCGTTCCAATGGCCGCAGGCGCCCGGCCAGCCCCGCATGGATAGTCGTTTTTTTAAGGACGGTCGCTTTTATCACGGGGATGGCCGGGCCCGCTTCATTGCAACGCCGGTCGTTCTCTCTGAGCGCAAGGGCGGTCAGTTTGCCATGACGTTGAATACCGGCCGTGTGCGCGATCACTGGCACACAATGACCCGGACAGGAAAAAGCGCCCGCCTCTCTGCCCATATCGGCGAGCCCTTCTGTGAAATCCACCCGCTGGATGCCCATGCGCTGAGGCTTGACGACGCAGACCTCGTGGAAATTTGCGCTGCAGGCGGCGCGCGGGTCATTGTGCGGGCACTTCTGTCGGAGCGGCAGAGCCGGGGGTGCGTTTTCGTGCCGATGCACTGGACGGATGAAACGGCCTCTCTTTCCCGCATCAATGTGCTTGTTCCGCCGCTGACGGATCCGGTCTCCGGCCAGCCGGCGTTGAAACAGGGTGCCGTGTCGGTGGCGCGGTATGCGCCGGCGGTCTACGCCTTTGCCGTTTCGCGACACAAGCCGAAAGGGCTTGCCGCAGACTATTGGGCACTTGCCAAGGCAGAGGGCGGTTACCGCGTCGAGCTTGCCTTTGATCAGCCGGTGAAGGATTGGGAGGCGTGGGCACGGCGCAGTTTTGCGATCGGCGCTGATGCCGACCTGACGGGGTATTCCGATCGCCACGGCGGCAGGACGCGGCTTGCCTTCTTTGCGGGGGACCAGCTGATCTGCGCGCTCTTCGTTGCGCCTTCTCCGGTGGCGGTGTCACGCAGCTGGATCGTGTCGCAGCTTGCCGCGCCGCAGCCTGATCCGATGACCCGTCACGCCCTGATTGCAGGCCGCCCCGGCGCGGACCGTCCAGACCCCGGCGCCCTCGTCTGCTCCTGCTTCAACATTGGCGTGAATGAGATTGGCGGCGCGGTCATGTCCGGTTGCCGGTCCGTCGAGGCTATTGGCAAGGCACTCTCTGCCGGCACCAATTGCGGCTCCTGCCGTCCGGAAATCCGACGGATCGTCGACAGCTTCGAGGTACTGGCTGCAGAGTGAATGTGCGGTTTTCGCAGAAAGAGGGAGGTTAAGCGCACAGGCGCGAGGACTTAAATAATGTCCGATAATTTGAGCGCTGGCACACAAATCGCACTTAGAAAGAAGAAAGGCGGTGTGTCCCTCAAGGCATCCGATTTATACCATGGCCATGCGCTGTGGGGAAAGGGAAAACAGCAAAAACGTTGCCCTTCCCCTTCCTCGTCAGCCGCTCCTCCAACCGCCGATCTTTCGTCGGTGCGGTTGGGATGGCCCTCCCCTCCCCGCCTGCTAACCGTGCACCGATGCCAGAACGGCCTCGATGGCAAGGCCAACGGAGAGGATGTGGCGGTCCTGCATTTCAGTGCCAGCCACCATCAGTCCAACGGGAGCTTCGTTTTCGGCATGGCAGGGGATGGAAAGCCCGCAGCCATCCAGGAAGTTGAAGAAGGTGGAGTTGCGCAGGATGAGGCCGTTGGCGGCAAAGAACACGGCATCGTCTGCCACGAGCGGCGCAATCTCCGGCGCGATAACCGGAACGGTCGGCAGGATCACGGCATCATATCCGCGGACCCGGTCGGCAACGCCTGCCTTCCATGCTGTGCGGGCAGCCAGTGCATCGAGGTAATCGGCGGCACTGAGGTCGCGACCGCGCAGGATGCGCGCCTTGACGCGCGGGTCATAGGTCTCGCCGGCCTCCTCCAGAAGTTCACGGTGCCAGTGCCAGGCTTCCGGCGCTACCAGTCCGCCGCGTGCATAAATGCCGGCAAGCGCATTAAATTCCGGGATCTCGATTTCGGTGATGACGGCGCCGGCGGACGAGAGCGCGGACAGCGTCCGCTGGAATGCAGCGGCAACCGTGCTGTCCATGTCGTCCAGAACGACGGTTTTCGGCACGGCAAGCCGAAGGCCGCGGATCGGGGCGGCGTCCGGCACGCTCTCGCCACTTGCGGAAATGATGGCGTCGATGATGGCGCAGCAGGTGACGCTTGCGGCCAGCGGGCCGATGGAATCCAGCGAGGTTGAAAGCGGCACGACGCCCTCTGCCGAAACGCGGCGGGCCGTCGGCTTGAAGCCGGTGAGGCCGCAGAGCGCCGAAGGAATGCGGATCGAGCCGCCGGTATCGGTGCCGATGGCTGCCACCGCCATGCCATCGGTTACCGAGACGGCAGCACCGGAGGACGAGCCGCCGGGCACGCGACCGGTTGCCCGGTCATACGGGTTTTTCGGGGTGCCGTAATGGGGATTGATGCCGATGCCGGAAAAGGCAAATTCGCTCATGTTCGTTGTGCCGGTGATGACGGCGCCGGCGGCGATGAGGCGGGAGACAACCGGCGCATCGGCTGTGGCGGGAGGCTTGCCCTTCAGCGCCACGGAGCCGGCAAGCGTGGTTTCGCCTTTAAGGTCGAACAGATCCTTCATCGAGATCGGCACGCCTTCCAACGGCGAGCGGCGAAAGCCGGCTGCGCGCGTGGCATCCGATGCGGCTGCAAGTTTTAAGGCGCGCTGATCGTTGCGGCGAATGAAGACGCGGGCGCCCTCGCCGGCGGAATCGTCGATGCGCGCCAAGGCTTCCTCGGCAAGGGTAACGGCGGTTTTTGTGCCGGCATCAAGTGCTGCGGCTGCGGTATGGATCGTCAAAAGTCTGGTCATGAAACATCCAAGCGAAACGAGAAATGGAACCGCGGGATGCTCGGATTTTTTCAGGCGACATGCAAGTCCGCTGCGGCGGAATGCGAGCGTGTGAACAGGCAAATGTTTTCCGTTAAGGTCTGCCCCGTCATGCGGGTTGACAGCTGTCAACGGCTTTGAGGTTGGGCTTGCGGGGCCTGGTCGGTGCGTGGTTCAGGGCAGCAACGGGCGCAGCTGCTGCGCGATCAATTTGAGCGGCGGCAGGTATTGTTGCGCCATCAGCTCCGGTGTGATCTGGGCGGCTGGCGCGCCGATGTTGAGGGCGGCGACCACTTTTCCGCGCGCATTTGAAAGTGGAACGGCGATGGAGCGAAGGCCAAGTTCCAGCTCCTGGTCGATCAAGGCATAACCCTGCGTTCGCACGATTGCCAGTTCCTGCATCAGTTGAGTGGGGTCGGTGCGGGTGAAGGGCGTATGCTGCGGGCGCTCGCAGGATTCGATGAGAAGGCGGGCGTCATCTTCGCCAAGAGCTGCCAGCAGGACGCGGCCCATGGAGGCGCAATAGGCGGGAAGGCGGCTGCCGGGCATCAGGTTGATGGACATGACGCGGCGCTGCGAGGCGCGGGCGATGTAAACCACTTCCGAGCCGTCAAGCACGCTTGCCGAGGCACTTTGTCCAACTTCTTCCGACAGGCGGTCGAGGAAGGGCTGGATGATGTGCGGGAGCGGCGTGATGGAAAGGTAGGCGTGTCCCAGGCGTAGGATACGTGGGGTCAGGACGAAGAATTTGCCGTCGTAATCGGCATAGCCAAGTTCCGCGAGGGTCAGCAAGCAGCGGCGGGCGGTGGCCCGGTCAAGTCCGGTAAGGCGTGCGACATCGGCGATGGAGAGGCGTGCACTTGCCTCACCGAAGGCTTCGATGACGCGGAGCCCCTTGGCAAAGCCCCCGATGAAATCCGTTTCCCGCATATGCCCCTCCATTTCCGTGGATATTGTGCGCTATATGAACAAAAGTCAAATAACGCACAAAAAAGTTGACGGCTGGCAACTGCGAGGCGCTAACTGCGCCATCTTGATATGTCAGGGAGAGAGACTGAAATGGACAAGACCATCGGAAGCACGGCAGACGCCGTCTCCGGCATATTCGACGGCGCAACGGTGATGATCGGCGGCTTCGGCGGTTCCGGCGCCCCCATTGAACTCATTCATGCGCTGATCGACAAGGGGCCGAAAAACCTCGCCGTCATCAACAACAATGCCGGCAATGGTCGTATCGGCATTGCCGCCATGATCGATGCGGGGCTGGTGAAAAAAATGATCTGCTCGTTCCCGCGCTCATCCGATCCGCGCGCCTTTACCGACCGGTATCTCGCCGGCGAGATCGAGCTGGAACTGGTGCCGCAGGGCACGCTTGCCGAACGCATCCGCGCCGGCGGCGCCGGTATTCCGGCATTTTACACGCCGACCGCCTTCGGTACGGAACTTGCCAATGGCAAGGTGATCGCCGAATTCGACGGCCGTTCCTACGTGCAGGAGCGCTGGCTGAAAGCAGACTTCGCCATCGTGAAGGCAGAGCTTGGCGACACCCACGGCAACCTCACCTACAACAAGGCCGGCCGCAATTTTAATCCGCTGATGTGCATGGCGGCCAAGACCACCATTGCCCAGGTGACCAAAATCCTGCCCCCCGGCGGCATTGATCCGGAAGCGGTGATCACCCCTGGTATTTTCGTCAACGGCGTCGTGGAAGTCGCCGATCCGCAGCAGGAAGAAGTGCTCATCCGGGCAGGAGTGGCCTACGCATGACCGACACACGCGAAGACATCAAACTGTCTAACGCCCAGATTGCCTGGCGGGCCGCGCAGGATATCGAAGACGGTGCCTATGTGAACCTTGGCATCGGTTTTCCCGAAATGGTGGCGCGCTACCAGCCACCGGGCCGGGAAGCGATCTTTCACACGGAAAACGGCATCCTGAATTTCGGTGAACCGCCACCGGAGGGTGAGGAAGACTGGAACCTGATCAATGCCGGCAAGAAGGCGGTGACGCTGAAGCCCGGCGCCTCGTTCTTCCACCATGCCGACAGCTTTGCCATGGTGCGCGGCGGCCATCTGGATGTCGCCATTCTTGGCGCCTATCAGGTGGCTGAAAATGGCGATCTCGCCAACTGGCGCGTCGGCTCCAAGGGCGTGCCGGCCGTCGGCGGCGCGATGGATCTGGTGCATGGCGCAAAACAGGTTTTCGTCATTACCGAACATGTGACGAAGGATGGCAAGCCGAAGCTTGTGGAGGCCTGCACCTTTCCGCTGACCGGTGTCGGCTGCATCACGCGGGTCTATACCAGCCACGCCGTCATCGATATCAGGAATAAACAGTTTGTCGTGCGCGAAAAGCTTGGGCCCATGACCATGGAGGAGTTGCAGGCCATGACGGGCGCGCCGCTTCATACCGATGGCCCGGTTGCCGATCTTGTCGTGCCGGCCCTTTGAGGAGATCAGAATGACTGACGCTTTTATCTGCGATTACATCCGCACGCCGATCGGCCGTTTCGGCGGCGCACTGTCTTCCGTGCGCGCCGATGATCTGGGCGCGGTGCCGTTGAAGGCGCTGATGGCGCGCAACACGTCTGTCGATTGGGAAGCTGTCGATGATGTGATCTATGGCTGCGCCAACCAGGCGGGCGAGGACAATCGCAATGTGGCGCGCATGTCGCTGCTGCTCGCCGGCCTGCCGGTCTCCGTTACCGGCACCACGATCAACCGGCTTTGCGGTTCGGGCATGGATGCCGTCATTGCTGCCGCCCGCGCCATCAGGGCGGGGGAAGCGGAGTTGATGATTGCCGGCGGCGTGGAAAGCATGAGCCGGGCGCCCTTCGTGATGCCGAAGGCGGAGACCGCCTTTTCGCGTGCAGCTGAAATCCATGACACCACGATCGGCTGGCGCTTCATCAATCCGCTGATGAAAAAGCAGTATGGCGTGGATTCGATGCCCGAGACCGGCGAGAATGTTGCCGCCGATTTCAATGTGAGCCGTGAGGACCAGGATACCTTTGCGGTCAGCAGCCAGAACAAGGCGTCGGCGGCACAGGCAAACGGTCGTCTCGCAAAGGAAATCGTTTCCCTAACGATCCCGCAGCGCAAGGGCGATCCGATCGTGGTGGACAAGGACGAACATCCGCGCGCAACCACCATCGAGACGCTGGCCAAGCTCGGCACGCCGTTTCGGAAAGAAGGGGGCACGGTCACGGCCGGCAATGCATCGGGTGTCAACGACGGGGCGGCAGCGCTTATCATCGCGTCGGCGGCGGCGGCCAAGAAGTATGGCCTGACGCCGATTGCCCGTATTGTCGGTGGTGCGACGGCCGGTGTGCCGCCGCGCATCATGGGCATCGGTCCGGCCCCGGCCAGCCAAAAGCTGCTCGACCGGCTAGGTCTCACACAGGACCAGCTGGATGTGATTGAGCTGAACGAGGCCTTTGCCAGCCAGGGTCTGGCAACCCTTCGTCAGCTTGGCATTGCCGATGACGACGCCCGCGTCAACCGCAACGGCGGCGCCATCGCCCTTGGTCATCCGCTCGGCATGTCGGGCGCCCGCATCACCGGCACGGCAGCGCTGGAACTTCTGGAAACCGGCGGACGCTATTCGCTGTCGACCATGTGCATTGGCGTCGGGCAGGGCATTGCCGTGGTGCTGGAACGGGCTTGAACCCGTTCAATCCGGCAGAGTGAAGTAAGGCCCGATGGAGCGATCCGTCGGGCTTTTTCGATCAGGCCCGTCTCTCGGGTCAAAGGTCGTGATAACCAACGACCTTTATCCATGCCCCGACCTCTGGTACATTGGTGCATGCACCGAGGGCTGAATCGGGATTGAACGCGAACATGCTGAAGACAGATACCCGGCAGGCCAATTGGCGACGTGCCAACCCCGGCAAATATGAAGCACATCTTGCTGTGCAGCGTGCCGTCAAGGCCGGCGAACTCGACAAGGAGAGTTGTGAGGTTTGCGGCATCGAGGCGGTTGATGCGCATCACGATCAATACGACGAACCATTGAAAGTGCGCTGGCTGTGCCGTCGCCATCATACAAGGTTGCATCACTACGGCGAGGACATGTTTCCCGTGAGAGGGTCTTGATATCAGGACTTGAGCGCTGGGTTGAGCCTGCGCCTTTGGACAAGTTTATCCTCACACGGGTCTGTGGCGCTTATGCCTGCGGGCTATCTCTTCAGGCGCTTGAACCCGTTGCGCCGGGATAGACGTTCAATGAATTCTGCGGACGTGTCTTGTCGATACGGTGAGGACGTCTTGGTCCACTTCCGGTGTCGTTGCAGGAAGAGGGGAGGGGCCTCAGTTCGGACTTGCAGAGGCAATTTGCCAATGCGCCGCAGTCCCCGCACCTTGCGCGTGGGCCATGGCAGGGCGAACATCTGCGGCATAACGGGAGCGGGCGGCCTCGCGCATGGAAATGCTCGGTCGATTTTCGCCCCACGCAGACCTCCCGTCCGGACATGGTGCTGAACGGCGGAGCCAAGCGACCACTCATAGCGAGGAGCATCTTCCTCGCCGGCGAGAAAAACCTCTGACGGCGTTATATCGGACATTTCACAGAGAAGACAGGGCGTGCGGTTATTGCGCGATATTCGACCATAACTGCACGAAAGGCATAGGAGCCTCGCCAGGATTGTCTCGCCAGCGCCGCTGTTTCGGTCTCTCTGCTGCCTGCCCAAGCGCCGGATCTTCTGCTGCGTGTGCCGGCTTGACCGCCCGGAGAACGGCCCGCCTGAACTGCCTTTATAGTATTTGCCTATTGGAGGGCTTAGTTCGAGACGAACGCGCGCTGGTTCAGGTCCTGTTGATCAGGCTCGCGTAGCCATTGCCCATCTTCAAACGGGTTGCGCAGGATGCCTTTTAAGAACGATCCTTGCCGGTGGCCTCGTGCCGGAAAGATGAAGTTCAAAGTCAGCAACCGGACGGACGGCGTGACGGACCTTCACGGGCAAGGCGATCACCGATCACCTCGCAGCATCTCGCCTGCTTCTTGCGGAATGAAATTCGTCGCCACGATAACTGATCAGGAGATCGAAGATATCGCTGCGCAGGCAGGCGCGCGGCGAAAGCTGCCCGGTCAGCTGCGCGGTTAAAGCGTCATGCGAGGCGCAAAGGGTCTTGCTGGATCCGCTCTCGAGCAGGAGGACCACATTGACGGCATCCGGATCTGTTGTCTGCTCCTGGGTAAAGACCTCATATGCCTGGTTCGGCTCGGCTACCGCGATCCTGAAGCCGAGGATCCGAGCTTCGGTGATCATCTGCTGCAAGGCGCGTTTCACATCAGGCAGTGCCTGTGCGGCGGTGTCTCGTGCAACGGAATAGGCCTGCACCAGTGCCGCACCGCCAATGCCATATCCAGAGCAGGCTGCGGTTTCACCGGGAATTCTCAGCACATTCGAAAAGTACGGACGCATCTTCAGCGACCAGGGCGTCGGGTTGCGAACGAGGTCGAGATAGGCCGGATGCTCTATCGTGCGCATGTCCTGCATTTCATAATAGGTGAAATAGGACTGGGAATTGTTGCACGACACATAACGGCGAGCAGACAGCATGCCAGGCGTGGTCAACCGTTCCGGCACGTGCTCGAATGTGTGCCATGCCTCGTATTCCTCAGCCATGGCGGCGGGATAGTCGTTCCAGAGGGACAGGAAGGCGCCGCTCATCGATGCGCTTCCATATGAAGCATCACTTTTGACGCGGTCCGGTCTTTTGCTGCCTGAAGGCCGGACAGAACGTCTGCAAGGGGAAGGGCGTGTGAAACCAGCTTCGACATCAGTTTCTGGTTGGCATCCAGAAAGGCAATCACGCCGTCCCAGTCCTTGGCAGGTGCCCGGTAGGAGCCACGGATCTGCTGGTGCATCCGCACGATCCGGGTCAGATCGATTTCGGCGGCACGCGGATGGATGCCAACAATGGTGAAGATGCCGCGTTTTTTCAGAAACGGCAAAGTGGCTCCCACAAGGGCTGGCACGCCAGCGGCCTCGATAATCGCATCGAAGGGGCCAAATTCCGCAAGTGCCTCTTCCATCGGCCGGTGCTGTGTATCGATGAGGTGCTCGAAGCCGATGGCGCGCAACGCGTCAAGTCTGGGCGCATCATTGCGTCCGAGGACAACCACGTGCGCGCCTCTGGCTCTCGCAAGCACCGCAATTCCCTGGCCGATGAAGCCTGGCCCGATGATGAGCACGGTCTGGCCGGCCGCGATTTCCGATGTTGCCACCGCTTCGGCGCAAACGGTCATCGGTTCCGTCAGGGCCGCGATGTCCATGGCAAGACTGTCCGGCAACCGGTGGCAATTGCTGTAGGGAACGCAGACGAGCGAGGTGAATGCGCCGTTGCGACCGATGCCGACACCTTTGCGTGCCGTGCAATTGTCCTCGTCGTTTCTCCGGCAGGCATCGCAGGTGCCGCAGGTCGTGGACGGGCGTGCGGTGACCCGGGCACCGATGGCTTCGAGCGGCACTTTGGGGCCCACATGCTCGATCGTGCCGGAAAACTCGTGTCCCAGAGTAACCGGCATTGCCGGTTCCATTGCCTCGTAACCCGGCGTCCACTCGGCGATATGCAGGTCCGTTCCGCAGATGCCGGCGCAGTGCACGCGGATCATCACCTCTCCTTCGGCCGGCGCATCCGGTTCGGCGATCGTGTTTAATTGCACGCCGCTGCCGGGGCGTACCTTTTGCAAGGCAAGCATGTCGGAATGTCTCCTGTGAATGCGGCTTTATCCGCGCCAGCTCAGAAAATGGCGCTCGATCCGGCCGATGATGAAGTTCACGATGAGGCCCATGGTGGACAGGATGGTGACACCGGCAAACAGCTTCTCGAGATCGTAGAGCGAGCCTGCTTCGAGAATATAGGATCCAATACCGTATTGGGCGCCGAGCATTTCGGCCGCAACCAGCAGGATGATGGCAATGGCGATCGAGACCCGCAGGCCGGAAAGGATGGCCGGAAACGCACCCGGAAGCACGATCTTGCGCACGATTGACCACCAGTTCAGCCCAAAACTCTGCCCCATCCGGATCAGCGTGCGATCGACATTGTCGACGGCGCCATAGGTGGCAACAACGGTCGGCGTAAACGTGCCGAACGCGATCAAGGCATATTTGGAGGTTTCATCGATGCCGAACCAGATGACGAAGAGCGGCAGGAGAGCAATCTTGGGAATGGGAAACAGCGCCGCCACCAGGGGGACGAGGCCGGCGCGGACATAGCTGAAGAGGCCGATCATGACGCCCGCGGCGATCCCGACGGTGATCCCCATGAAGGCGCCGACGAACAGACGCTGCAGCGAAGGCAGAAGGTGTTTCCACAGAAGGCCGGTCTGCCAGAGCTGCACGAAGGTCTCAAATACTGCGGAAGGCCGAGGCAGCGTCAGGTTCGAGATGAACCCGCTGCGGGTGCCGATTTCGGCAAGCGCGATCAGGATAACGAAGACGGCGATGCCCATGCCCTTGACCGGGATC
The DNA here is from genome assembly GCF_058242775.1 of Neorhizobium sp. PAMB6630. Lineage (NCBI taxonomy): Bacteria > Pseudomonadati > Pseudomonadota > Alphaproteobacteria > Hyphomicrobiales > Rhizobiaceae > Neorhizobium > Neorhizobium sp. PAMB6630. The sequence continues at coordinate 960,911 of NZ_JBZAYV010000002.1, read as the reverse complement.
GGGGCAAATCCGCCTCCGCGGAAGGTCACGGCGCGAACGGGAATGGTGTCGGCACTGCTTGTGGGGGCCGCGGCCGCAAATGTAGGGGCATCAGACATCGACCAGCTCCTTGTCGGCGGCCATCGCCTCTTCGCGCATCAGATCCCAGAGATGCTTCTGCTTTTCTTCCAGCACCGGGTCGCCCAGATGGCGGTCGCACAAGGGGATGTCGATATCGACGATTTCCCGGATGCGGCCGGGCCGGCGCGACAGCACGACAACCCGGTGGCCAAGCCTGACGGCTTCGTTGAGATTATGGGTCACGTAGACCGACGTGAACGGCTGGCGGGTCCAGAGCGCAATCAGGTCGTCCATCAGCAGTTCGCGGGTCTGGCTGTCGAGGGCAGAGAGCGGCTCGTCCATCAGCATCACCGCGGGGCGCACAGCCAGCGCCCGGCTGATCGCCACGCGCTGGCGCATGCCGCCGGACAATTGTTTGGGCAGTGCCATTCGAAATTCGGACAGGCGGGTTCTGTCGAGCACATCGGTGACGATGTCGTCCATCTCGCGGCGGCTGAGGCCGTGGTCTTCGAGCACCAGCTTGATATTGCCCTCGACAGTGCGCCAGGGGAGGAGGGCGAAGTGCTGGAAGACATAGGTCAGCGGGTTGAGCGAGCCTTGCGGCGGATTGCCGACCTGCAGGACCTCGCCCGACCGTGGCCGTTCCAGCCCGCCGAGGAAGCGCAGCAGGGTCGACTTGCCACAGCCGGAGGGGCCGATCAGACAGACGATCTGTCCCTGCGGGATGTCGAGCGAGATGTCCTTCAGGACCTCGACTGCCCCATAGGAATGGCTGATGTTGTTGAGCTTCAGATGCATGGGTCCTCCAGGCGAAGGCCATGAAGGCCTCCGCGGTATAGCAGGCCGATCAGATGGTCTTGACGTAGGACGTGTCGAAGAGCTGTGCCTGCGTGACGGCATCCTTCACCATGCCTTCGGACTTGAACCATTCGAGCTGCTCGACGCAGCTGCCGAGCGACAAGGCGAGCCCTTCGTTGATGCGCATGGCACCCTCGACCAGGTTTTGCTTGGCCAGTTCGAACGGGCTGTCGCTCTCGACATATTTGTGGACGATCTTGGCGAGATCATCGCGCTCGGCATCGCTCGCCTTGTTGTCAATGAAGGCCGCGTTGTAGTCGGCGATCGCCTTCGAATAGGCTTTGACGAAGGCCGCCGTCATGTCGCGCTCGTTGGCGGCATTTTTGCTTGATGTAAACGCGGTCGTCACCTGATAGTCGGGCGCATAATCGGATACGAGACCGATCTGCTTGGCCGCACCTTCGCGGATCATCTTCTTGGCAACGTTCGGCTGAATGGCCCAGGCGTCGATCTGTCCCGTGGTAAGAGCGCCGACGATGGCGCCGAGCTTCTGCAGCGGGCGAAGCTGGATGTCGGACAGCTTGATATTGTTGGCAAGCGCGATCTTGTGCGCCATGAAATGGAACGAAGAGCCGGCGGTGGTGATGCCGAAACTTTTCCCCGAAAGCTTTGACGGGTCGGTCAGGCCAGCCTCATAGGCCTTGTTCGATGCCAGGATGATGGCGCCGGTCACGCCCTTCTGCTCGGTCAGAGCGCCGCCGATCACCTTGATCGCATCCTTCTGCGCAAGGCTGATGAGACCGCCGCTCATGGCGGTGACGCCAAAATCGGCATCGCCGGATGCGATGGCCACGGCCATGGGCTGGGCGGCCTCGAAGAATTTCAGGTCGATATCAAGACCTGCTTGTTTGTAGTAGCCACGCTCATACGCGATGAAACTTGGCGCATGGCTGGCAAGATGAAGCACGGCTAGATTACGGGTTGCAGCGCGTGCAGGCAGGCCGAAGGCCGCAGCGCCACTCGCCACACCAATGCCAAACAGTGCCTGACGGCGGCTCAAGAAAACGGTCATGTCAATTCTCCTCCCAAAGCGGGGCGCCCTGGACGCCACCTGGCCTCATTGCCATCGACGGGTACCGAAGACAACGAATAATGAGTATGTCTCCCATGCCTTTGCGGCATGGCTGTGGGCGCTGGATATCCTTTTCACGGGGACAGAAGCGGCAGATCCTGCAGCCTGCGGGTCAGGATTTCGATCAGTTTTCGCAGGTTGGCGGAATGCGGCCTGCGCCGGTTCCACAGCACAGCAATCGAAAACTGCGGGGCGTTCTCGATGGGACGAACGACGAGATTGCTGCCGACGGGGCCAAGCGTCGTGACATAGTCCACCAGCACGATGCCCATTGCTTCGTTTGCCAGCGCCAGCGCCGTATCCGAAAACCTGGCCACGGCGCGGGTGTTCATCGTCAGATTTTCCCTGCTGAGAAAACGGTCGACCACGGTCTGGTGCGCGCCACCTTGCGCAAAGGCGATGAAATCGGCATTGGCAAGATCGGCAGCGCGAATGATCCGATGGCTGGCAAGGGGATGGCCCTTGGGAATGACGGCGACCATGTCGACGCGCCCGACATGCTCCACGGCGATCAGCGGATGTTCCGGCGAGACGATGGTGACAACCGCCTCACCCCGGCCGGTGATCAGGTATTCCTCGATTTGATCGACCGGCAAGACATCGAAAAACAGTTCGATGCCGGGCACTTCCACGGACAGCGTGCGCAATGCCTGGGGAACCAGAGCGCGCGCCACGCTCGCCGTCGAGCCTGCCCGGAACACGGCGGTTTCACCGCGGGCGATGCGCCCAATCTGCGTGCCGACACCGACGAGTTGGCGGATCAGCGGATCGATCTCCGAAAAGATCTCGAGCGCCTCCGAGGTTGGCACCAGGCCGTTGCGATCCCGCGTAAAAAGCGCGATGCCCAGCAGGTCCTCGATGCGTCGGATGGTGCGGCTCAAGGCCGGCTGCGACACATTGAGAACTTTTGAGGCGCCGGTGATCGAGCGGGCCTGCATCACCGCGTGGAAAACCTCCATCTGGCGCAGACTGAGCAGTCCGTCGTCCAGACTGGGTGCCCGTCGCTCCTTGGCCGTTTTATCCGACATCGGCAATCTTCCCCAGAAATGGAACCAGGGCCTCGAGAACCTCTTCCGGTGCTGTTTCAGCAAGCAGGTGGCCACCGCCAATTCCCTTGCCTTCCACCGTGTCTGCCCAGTCCGCCCAGATATCCAGTGGCTCGCGGCCACCGCCGTAAAGCCGTCCCAGTTCCCAGAGCAGCAGGACGGGCACCTTTATTGTGCGTCCGGCCGCACGATCGGCGCGATCGTCGGTGTCATCGATCGTGGCGGCGGCTCGGTAGTCTTCGCACATGGCGTGGCGAACGTCCGGCCGGCCAAACGCAAGCCGATAGTCCTCAAGCGCAAGCGGGTCGAGCAGTGTAAGGTCACTCGCCATCTTGCCAAGGGTAAGGTCGATCAGCAGGCGCGGATCGGCGGCCATCAGCGTCTCGGGCAGCGGCGCGGGCTGGGCCATCATGAACCAGTGCCATGCGCCCATGCCGAAGGCCTTGCTGGCGCCCTCCCACATGTTCGGCGTTGGAACGACGGTGACCGAGACGAGTGCCGCCACCGATTGCGGATGGTCGAAAGCCATCCGGTAGGCAACGCGGCCACCCCGATCATGGCCCATCACGACGAAGCGTTCGTGGCCGAGGGACAGCATCATCTGGTGCAGGTTCTTGCCCATGCGGCGCTTGGAGCCTGGGTCTTGCACGTCTGCGCGCATGCGGCTGTCGCCGTAGCCGGGCAGGTCGGGCACGACCACCGTATGGGAGGCTGCAAGCACCGGAGCGATCCGATGCCAGGCCGAACGGGTTTGCGGATAACCGTGCAGCAGCAGGACGGCGGGACCGGAGCCTGCCGAAAGGACAGCCAGATCGGCATCCGCCGTTTCGACGCGCCTGTCCTCAAAGCCTGGAAACAGATCGTTCGCGCGTCTCTCCATTGTCGGTCCTTCCTGTTTTGATACGGGCGCCCGCAATGTCGCAAAGCGCGCCGATGAGACTGTCGATACTCTTTTGTCGCGGTCGAAGATGCCAGCCATGGACTTGGGGCCAGCATGTAGGCGCTGTTTTCGATCGGGATCGCCTTCAGCCCATGCGCTTGGCCATCACGAAGGCAAGAGCGGCCTCGACGACATGACATAAACTGCGGTGTTACACGTCACGCCGCAGCGCCGATAGGTCTTGTTGATGAAGAGTGCGTGTGTCTTGGTTGCGCCATGCAACGCCGCACCGCTCGCCGCCGAGGACGCGGCCAAGGGCCTATCTGGCTGGGGCCCGAATGCTCCGGGCGCGGCCTTCGGGTTGAGCGAGCCGTCGAAATTTGGCACGCGCGACCAGCATGCTGCCGACCGAAGCGAGCACGAAGATCGCAACGAGGATCACTAGAAGCACCCTGGAGGCGGCGGTAAAGATCAGATCCAGCCGGCATCCACAATGAACTGTTGGCTCGTGCACATGCTGCTGTCATCGGCTGCAAGAAAGAGCGCCATGCGCGCAATATCCTGCGGCTGCACCTTTTCCCGCAGGCACTGGCGATCGCGGATCTGGCGCTCGCCGGCGTCGTCGAGCCAGAGTTGTTTTTGCCGCTCCGTCATCACCCAGCCCGGCACAAGTGCGTTGACCCGGATGCGCTCCGGCCCCAACTCGCGCGCCAGGGCGCGTGTCATGCCCCAGACGCCAGCCTTTGCTGTCACATAGGCGGGGCAATCGGCATCGCCGACCATGACGGTGATCGAACTGAAATTGATGATGGAGCCACCGCCTGCCTCGCGCATCATCGGGCGCACGGCCTGTGCGGCAAAGAACTGGTGCTTGAGGTTGACACCCATCCGGTCGTCCCAATAGGCGGGGGTCACGTCTTCGCTCCGGTGCCGATCATCATTGCCTGCATTGTTGAGCAGGACCGTGACAGGCCCGTGTTCTTGTGCCGCCCGGTCGATCGCCTGGCGAAGCGCATCGATATCCTTCAGATCGCACGGCAGGAAAAGCGGCGCACTGTGACCGCAGCCAGCGATCTCCTCGACCAGCGCCTTCGAGGCTGCTTGCGCAATGTCGACGAAAGCGACACGGCAGGCCTGATCGCAAAAATGCCGCACGAGACTGGCCCCGATGCCACTGCCGCCCCCCGTAATGAAAACGCTGCGGTTCTTCAGGCTGGGATATGTGGCGAAACTGGACTGCGGCAACATGAGGGATCGGCTCCGGGGAAATGGTGAGGCGAGAGGGTCCTAGCATAAACTCGTCTAGGTGCGGCGGGTTGTCGATCGCAGCGGCTTCGGCGCAGGTGTTCGCCGTGAGCGGTCCTGCACGTGAAGGGACAAATCAATGCGACCGCTAAATGCCCCCGGATCTTCATAGAGAGACAATAGCTAACTTTGATGGCGGAGCCGCGCAGGGCGCGATTAAACAAGCATCTTGACTTGTTCCATATTTCCAGTAATCTGGATATATGGAACAAGAACAGGCAATTCTCGCTCTTGCAGCACTCGCGCAACCAACCCGCCTTGAGACGTTTCGGCTGCTTGTGAAACACGCGCCGGAAGGGCTGCCGGCAGGGGATATCGCGCGCGCGCTGCTGGTGCCGCAAAATACCATGTCGGCGCATCTGAACATTCTGTCGCGGGCAGGGCTTGTGTCCTCGCAACGGCACAGCAGGGTCATCATGTATCGCGCCGAGATTGAGCAGCTTCGTGACATGATGCTGTTTCTTTTGAAAGACTGTTGCGGTGGCTCGGCGGAACTGTGTGCCCCGCTCATCGCCGAACTTACGCCTTGCTGTATCCCGAGCCCGCCGGAGCGTCCGGCATGAGCGGGTGTGGAATAGACCACGTGGACGGGAGCGGTCTCGGGGGATGATGTTCGACGACAAACAGACGGCCGGCTTTGCGGGTCTGAGCCATGCATGCGCGACAAGATTCTGGGAGCGGTGCTCGCGCGCCCGCAAATGTCCGCTCTCTGCCCACCATCGGCAACCATGATGAAACATATCCGACCGCCAACCTAACCACGGATCACGGACATGACCGAAAAGACCTATAACGTGCTCTTCCTGTGCACGGGCAATTCCGCACGTTCCATTCTCGCCGAAGCGATCCTCAATAAGGAAGGTGGCGGTCGTTTTGCGGCTTATTCCGCCGGAAGTCATCCGAAGGGCGAAGTCAATCCGTACGCGCTGAAGGAACTGGCAGCCCTTGGCTACCCGTCAACAGGTTTCTCATCCAAGAGCTGGGACGTGTTTGCTGAGCCGGATGCGCCACAGATGGATTTCATCTTCACCGTATGTGACAGCGCAGCAGGCGAAGCCTGCCCCGTCTGGATCGGACATCCGATGACAGCCCATTGGGGTGTCGAGGATCCGGCGGCCGTCACCGGGTCGCAAGCCGAAATCCAGCGCGCGTTTGCGCAGGCGGCGCGGTTCCTCAAAAACCGGATCACGGCATTCCTCAGTCTCCCGCTCGCATCGATCGATCGCCTGGCGCTTGAAACACGGCTGCGGCAGATCGGGACGATGGAGGGAACCACCAACGCCCAAGGGAAGTCCTCCTGATGTCCACGTTCGAACGATATCTCACCGTCTGGGTTGCACTGTGCATCGTGGTCGGCATTGCGCTCGGTCATTTCATTCCCGGCGCTTTTCATGTCATCGGTGCGGCAGAGATCGCCAAGGTCAACATCCCCGTTGCCGTCCTCATCTGGTTGATGATCATACCGATGCTCATCAAGATCGACTTCCGCTCGATGGCTCAGGTCGGCAGCTACTGGCGCGGTATCGGCGTCACCCTGTTCATCAACTGGGCGGTGAAGCCTTTTTCGATGGCGCTTCTTGGATGGCTGTTCATCGGCTGGCTGTTCAGGCCGTATCTGCCGGCCGACCAGATCGATTCCTATATCGCCGGTCTGATCATCCTTGCAGCAGCCCCTTGTACCGCCATGGTGTTCGTCTGGTCCAACCTGACCCGGGGCGAGCCCTTGTTCACCCTCTCCCAGGTGGCACTCAACGATGCCATCATGATCATTGCCTTTGCGCCAATCGTTGGATTGCTTCTGGGCCTGTCCGCCATCACCGTTCCATGGGACACGCTGACCATCTCGGTTGGTCTTTATATCGTGGTCCCGGTCATGATCGCTCAAGTCCTGCGCAGCAGGCTCATCGCCGGCGGCACCACGGCAAAGTTGGACCACCTGCTGGAAAAGCTTCAGCCGCTCTCGCTTGTGGCGTTGCTCGCAACCCTCGTGCTGCTCTTTGGCTTCCAGGGTGAGCAGATCATTGCCCAGCCAATCATTATCGCGCTTCTGGCCGTCCCGATCCTGATCCAGGTCTATTTCAACTCCGGGCTTGCCTATATCCTCAACCGCATGTCGGGCGAGCGCCATTGCGTCGCCGGGCCGTCGGCACTGATTGGCGCCAGCAACTTCTTCGAACTTGCCGTCGCGGCCGCGATCAGCCTCTTCGGCTTTCAATCGGGTGCAGCACTCGCCACCGTCGTTGGCGTTCTGATCGAGGTGCCGGTCATGCTCTCGGTCGTCTGGATCGTGAACCGCTCAAAGGGTTGGTACGAGTCATCCCCCGCCGTTTCCCGCAACGCAATTTCTGAAAGGACCTAGATCATGGATGTCACGATCTATCACAACCCGGCGTGCGGCACCTCGCGCAACACGCTGGAACTCATTCAGCACGCAGGCATCCAACCGACCGTGATCGAATATCTGAAAACCCCGCCTGGCCGGGAACAGCTTGCAAGGATGATCTCGGATGCCGGCCTGTCGGTGCGCGCCGCCATCCGCGAGAAGGGCACGCCTTATGTCGAGCTTGGCCTCGACAATCCGGAACTGAGCGACGACCAGCTTCTCGATGCGATGATCGAGACGCCGATCCTGATCAACCGGCCTTTCGTCGTCACCCCGATGGGGACGCGGTTGTCGCGTCCCTCTGAGGTCGTCCTCGACATATTGCCGGCGGATGCCTTCAAGGGTCCGTTCAGCAAGGAAGACGGCGAAAAGATCCTCGATGAGGAGGGCAAGCGCATTGTCTGATAGATCTCCCGCCTTGCAGGACCAGCATCTGCGTGAAACAGACCTCGACGCCCTGCGTCCCGCTTTCTCGACACACAAACCCAAAATCCTGGTCCTTTACGGGTCGCTCCGCGAGGTCTCGTACAGCCGGTTGCTGGCTTTTGAGGTAAGGCGTTTGCTTGAACGGCTGGGATGCGAGGTGCAGATTTTCGACCCGAAGGGCCTGCCGCTTCCCGACGAGGCCCCCGTCAGTCATCCAAAGGTGCAGGAACTGCGCGCGGCTTCGGAATGGTCGGAAGGTCAGGTCTGGATCAGCCCCGAACGGCACGGCGCCATGACCGGCATCTTGAAATCGCAGATCGACTGGATACCCTTGTCGATCGGCTCCGTGCGACCGACACAGGGCAAGACGCTGGCGGTCATGGAAGTGTCCGGCGGCAGCCAGTCGTTCAACGCTGTCAACCAGATGCGGATTCTGGGGCGCTGGATGCGGATGATCACCATTCCCAACCAGTCCTCGGTTGCCAAGGCCTTTCAGGAATTCGACGCCGATGGCCGGATGAAACCATCCTCCTATTACGACCGGGTGGTCGATGTGTGCGAGGAACTGGTGAAGTTCACGCTCCTGACCCGCGATGCCTCGACCTATCTGACAGAGCGCTACAGCGAACGCAAGGAACAGGCGAGTAAGCTTGAGGAGCGTGTTTCGCTGAAATCGATCTGACGGATCAGCCGGTCGCGGCGGCGGGTTGTCGAGCCGCCGTCGCCACCGCGACGAATGCGGCAATGCTGACCATTCCCAGCGAGGCATTGGCGACAAGCGCGAAACTCAGGCCGATTTTTTCCATGGCTGCTGCAAAAATGAACGGCGCGCCGGCGCCGACTGCCAGCCGGGCGGCCGCCATTTTGCCCGTGATCGCACCATAACCGTCCGACCCGAACAGATAGAGCGGCAGGCTGCCCTGCGCGATGCTGTTGATGCCGGAGCCCAGCCCAAGGCAGATCGCGAACGCGACGGCTCCTGGAAGGCTGTTGCCGCTTGCCAGCAGGATCAGAACGCCTGATACGATCAAGACTGCGGAGAGAACGGCCAGCGCTGGTGGCGACATGTTCTTGCCGAACACCATGTTGATGAGACGGCTGAGCACCTGTGCGGGACCAAAAAGCGACCCGATGACCACAGCTGCTGCACCAAGCCCGATCGATCCGAGCATCGGCACCATATGGGCAAGGATTGCCGCAAGCGTGAAGCCCAGCAGTGCGAATGCGATTGAGACGAGGATCATTCCCCGGCGTCTGGCATGCGGCGCGATGGCGCCGACGACCGTTTCGCGCGGGCGGATGGCCGCATCGCCATTTGCTGCCGTTTTCCCGACACGCATGATCCAGTAGTGGAGCGGCATGCAGAGGAACAGGTTCAGGCCTGCGAAGACGAGATAGATCTCGCGCCAGGACAGATATCCGGAAAGTGTTGCCGAGATGGGCCAGAAGATCGTCGACGCAAAGCCGCCGATGAGCGTCAGATACGTGATGCTGCGGGACGCAGATCGGGGATCACTCTCGACAAGGGCCGCGAACGCCGCCTGATACTGCACCATTCCAGAGGATATCTCCAAGAGGACGATGGCAACGGCAAAGATCGCGATGGACGGTGACCATGCGCAGAGCGCCAGTGTCAGAGCGGCAAGCACCGAGCCGATCGTCATGATGGTTGCGGCGCCGATCCTGTCCATCTGTCTGCCGATATAGCTGGCGGAGAGGCCGCCAATGAACAGGGAGGCAGAAAACACCCCGAACACCTCAGCAAGCGTCAGATCGAGATCCTTCGCCATACCCGGCGCGAGGATGCTGAAGCTGTAATAGAGGGTTCCGTATCCGATGATCTGTGTCAGGCCGAGGGCGGAGACAATCCCCGCAGGTACATGGGTTTTATGCAATGACGGAGCCCTCGGGAGATGATGTGTCAGGAGAACAGCATGCTGTTCCGGAGCGCTCGACAGTCTCGCGAATGGCCGGATGCCCGGAGCAGCAATCGTCCATCAGGAATTTTACCAGGTCCGCCAGCGCGTCATAACTGGCACTGTACATAATCGACCGCGACAGCCGTCTCTGGCTGATCAGACCTGACCGTTCCAGTTCCTTGAGGTGGAACGAGACATTCGTGGGCGAGACGCCCATGCGTTCCGCGATGACGCCGGCGGCAAGGCCGTCATGGCCCGCAACCACAAGGGCGCGCACGATGGCGAGGCGGGTTTCCTGGGACAGTGCGGCAAAGGACGTTAGAGCTTGACGGTCGTCCATAATTCAATAATCCTTGAATAATTGCATTATGGAGTAGCCCAGATGAACGCAATCGACAAGTCAGTTTCTGCCGACATCACCCTTGGCCATCTACTCGACACTCTCGCGCTTACGCCCGAGGCGCCCCTGGTGTTTTTCTACGGCGGGCAAGCCGTGAAGGCAGGCTATCACGTGACAGAGGTCAAGGCGGGCCGGTTCTCCGCACTTGACTGTGGGGCCAATCCAGAAGCCTGGTCGGAAATGTTCATCCAGCTTTGGGATATCGATGAGGATGGAAGGAGCCACATGCCGGCGAGCAAGTTTTGCGCCATCATTTGCAAGGTGTCCGACCATGTGCGTCTGGACCCGTCTGCCAGGCTGACATTCGAGGTCAGCGATGGAAAACAACCGATGTCGCTCTATTGCGCCTCATCGCCGCGCTTGAACGCGGGCGTGTTTGAGGTGGCTCTGGACGCTCGGCCGTCGAGCTGCAAGCCGAGAGATCGCTGGCTCGTGGACAATCCTGCGCCGCAAAGCGCGTGCTGCAGCCCAACGGCTGGTAAAAAATGTTGCGCATGAAACTCGTGTGAGGAGAGGCAATCCTTCACAAGGTCATTGTCCGCCTTGATGCAGGATTGCGTGGTCGAGAGTGGCTTTCATGCCCATGCTGCCGGGGCGGCAGCTCCCGTGTCGACGGCGTGTCGGAAAGCACCACAGATCCCTGCGTCGTGAAAAACGATCAGATAGACGAGGATCGCCTCCTTCAGGATGTCGCAACTTTGCGTGCGTCTGCCGCCGCCACGTCGTGATGGACAACATCCCACTGTTCCAGGTGCTTGTAGACGATTACCTTGTGTTTCAGGAGCGCACCATGGGTCAGGCAGAATTCCTCAAGCTGGTCGCGCGGCGCAATCATCTCGACGCACATTGTCAGATCCGGGTTGGGGATTTCGAAACCCTCGTCCTGAAGCGTGCCGCTGTTGGAATAACCGAAATGCGTATGGTGCGCGACAGCGTTCATGATGCCGGCCGATTTCGCCTGCAGGACGAGTTCCCGGTAGAGCAGTCTGGAGCCGAACCAGGAGCCTGTGCCGGGCGTCTTCTCACGCGGCTTCATGTAGATGCGGACCATGCCGATTTCGGTTGAATGCAGCGTGTGTTGCGTCACGATGATGGGCCTTTGGTTGAGCGTTGCGGTGGTGGCGATCGCGCGGAGACGGCCCCTGCCGACGAGATCGCCGATGGTGTGCGCCTGCATGTCACGCATATGTCTGACGGAGATATTGAGGGGGATGTCGTTGGCGGCGGCGGTCTTCGGAACGCCGACGCGCTGCGACAGATAGATGCTCGAATGGCCGCTGCACAGATAGGCGACGAAGCAGGCGACGGCGAGGTAGACCGAATGGGTGGCCCCGAACAGTTCGATACCCATGATCATGCAGGCGAGGGGCGTGTTGGTCGCACCGGCGAAGACGGCGACAAAACCGAGTGCCGCAAAAAGATCGACCGGAGCGCCGAGAAGACCGGCCAGTGCGCTTCCCAGCCCCGCGCCGATGAAAAACAGCGGCGTGACCTCACCACCCTTGAAGCCGGCGCTGAGCGTCACGATCGTGAACAACCCCTTCCAGGCCCAGCTCCAGTAATCGACGTGATCTGGGCGGAAAAAGCCAAGCAGTGTTGCATCGTCGGGGTTGGGCGACCAGACGCCAAGGCCGAGATATTCCCGCGTACCAAGCAGGTAGACGAGCACCAGCAACAGGGCGCTGGCAAGCACCGGACGCAGCGGTGCATACGGCAGGAGCGCCTTGTAGGCGCTCGATGCCAGGTGGGAAAGCTCGGCGAAGACATGCGCTGCCAGCCCAAACGCCACACCGGCAATAACGACCTTCAGCAAAAGGAGCGCATCGAGGTAAAAGCCAACCGCTTCCCCGACGCCGCCGAGATAGGCGATGGCATACTGGGTATGGTGGATCCCCCAGGCATGGCAGGTCCAGTCGGCAACAACGGCGGCCAGCAAGGCGGGCAACAGGGCCTCATACTGCATCCGGCCGATGGTCAGGACTTCCAAAGCGAAGATAGCTCCGGCGATGGGCGTTCCAAACACCGCGCCGAAGCCTGCCGCAATGCCGGCCATCAGCACGATGCGCACATCGCCCGGCGTCAGCTTGAACATCCTGCCGAAGGCGCTGGCCAGACTGCCGCCGAGTTGGACGGCGGTTCCTTCGCGGCCGGCCGAGCCGCCGACCAGATGCGTCAAAACAGTGGAGACCAGAATGAACGGCGCCATGCGCAGCGGCACCCCGCCGCCCGGCTCATGGATCTGGTCGACAATGAGATTGTTGCCACCTTCGGCCGATCTGCCGAACTTCTGGTAAGCCCAGACCATGACAAAGCCTGCGACCGGCATGCCGTAGATCAGCCAGGGAAACGCGAAGCGGAGCGTGGTGGCTCTCTCCAGGCTCCACAGAAACAGGGCGACGAGGGACCCGACCGCCATCGCCATGGGCACGACGATCACGATCCATTTTCCGAGACTGCGAAACTGCTGGAAACGAAGGCCAAAAACGGATGCGAGCGTCATGAGTGCGACGCTCCGTCAACCATACCGATAAGATTGGAGGGGGGTAAAAGCGAAATTCCGGGCACGACTCTACTCCTTCGCGTGATGCGCGTTGAGTAGGAGTCATCGGCTTCATCCAGGAAGCGGTTCGGCGTAATGCCCGGCAGAATCCATTACCGTCTTTTTCGAATATCTCCGGTCAGTTCAACAAGTCAATGCTTCTTCCCGAGCAAATCTGGCGCGTCTCATCACAGTTTCGAGCGAAACGAAGCGGAAGACGCCTCTGGGTCAGCATGAGCCGCCCACTGGGATGACGCCGCTGACGATGGAACTCACGATTGTATCCACTGCACTGTCGTAGTCTTGCTCGGATAGGGAATTGCGGTGAAGCGCGTCGCAGGCGAGTGGTTCGAAATCGCTGTAGAACTGTGTGGCTCCCCAGAGCATGATAAAGAAATGCCTGGCGTCGATTTTTCTCATCCGCCCTTCCTGCATCCACTGGTCGAGAACCGCCACGTATCTATCGGTCGCTGCACGCATATGGGCGCGATCTTTTTTGCTCAGGAAGCGGGCACCCTGGATGATCTCGCTTGCGAAAAGTCGCGATTCCCGGGGATTTTCACGCGCATACACAAGCTTGGCCCTGACGTATTGACGCAGCGCATCCGCGGGGTCCTGGTCGATACGCAGCTTTGACAGAGCATCATCCCAACCCGCAATCAGGTTTGTGATTATCGTCGAATAGATATCCTCCTTCGAGGAAAAATAATAATAGATGTTGGCCTTCGGCAAATTCGCCAATTCGGCGATCTCGGCAATTCTGGCGCCGTCGAAACCCTTGCGGGAAAACACATCTGTGGCAACGTCTAGGATGATCCTGATATTGCGGGCGCGGATCTTCTCGTCGAGTTTCTCCGTTGTCCGGGCCATGATCCATCCTTTCGCGGCGGCATCTGCCACGTGTGTTCATTTTGCAGCCGTATAAACGAATTGCCCTGCCCGAGGTAGGCGCGGACAGTTGCATTTCCACAAGCCGAAGCCATCTAAAATTTGACGACCTGGTCAGGTTAAAGCTAGTCTGGTGCCATAACAACGACCGTATCCGGCCAAGGAAATCGGCAAACGATGCTCAGTCTGGGGAGCGGCACCACCACCATGTCCGGAGCAACCAATGACCTTCGATCTACTCGTCAAGAATGCCAATCTGCCCGATGACCGAACTGGCATCGATATTGCGATGTCCGGTGGCAAGATCGTCGCGGTCGAAGCCGGGATTACCGCTGAGGCGGGCCGCGTGATCGATGCCGGTGGCAAGCTTGTGACCGCACCTTTCATCGACATCCATTTTCATATGGACGCAACGCTGTCGCTTGGAACACCGCGCCTCAACCGCTCGGGCACGCTGCTCGAAGGCATTCAGCTGTGGGGAGAGCTTAAGCCGCTCCTGACGAAGGACTCCGTCATCGAACGTGCGCTGCGGTACTGTGATCTTGCCGTATCCCAGGGCCTGCTGGCTGTCCGCAGCCATGTTGATGTCTGCGATGACCGGCTGACCGGGGTCGAGGCGCTGCTTGAGGTTCGCGACCTCGTGAAGGACTATCTCGATCTGCAGCTTGTCGCTTTTCCGCAGGACGGCTTTTATCGCTCGCCGACAGCGGGCACCAATCTCACGCGGGCGCTCGACATGGGCGTCGACGTGGTCGGTGGCATTCCGCATTTCGAGCGGACGATGGAAGACGGCCGGCTGTCGGTAAAGGCGCTTTGTGAAATCGCCGCCGCACGTGGGCTGATGGTCGATCTGCATTGCGATGAGACCGATGATCCGATGTCGCGACATATCGAGACGCTCGCCTATGAAACCCAGCGCCTCGGGCTGAAAGGCCGGGTGGCGGGATCGCACCTGACCTCCATGCATTCGATGGACAATTATTATGTCTCGAAGCTCTTGCCGCTTATCGCCGAGGCGGAAATCCATTGCGTGCCGAATCCGCTCGCCAATATCGTACTGCAAGGTCGGCACGATACCTATCCGAAGCGGCGCGGGATGATGCGGGTGCCCGAACTGATGGCGCTCGGTGTCAATGTCGCGTTCGGCCAAGATAGCTGTATGGATCCCTGGTATTCCTTCGGCAGCGCCGACATGCTGGAAGTCGCCCATATGGCGGTCCATACCGGCCAAATGACCAGTCGCGATGCGGTTGCGGCCTGCTTCAGGGCAATCACCGAAAACCCGGCAAAGACCTTTGGTCTCGACGGCTACGGCATAGGGGTTGGCTGTAATGCCGATCTGGTGCTGCTTGAGGCGCGCGACACGGTCGAAGCGGTGCGGATGAAAGCCAACCGCCTTGCCGTCATCCGCCGGGGCAGGGTGATTGCCGAAACCGCACCGCGCACCACAACGCTTTCACTCGAAGGCCGGCCGGCAACGATCGAGCCCTGGCGTTACGCACCGGTCGAAGCCGGCGCCAGGTAAGATAGGGACGGGGGGTTTTTAGAAATTCCCCACCGAGCCGTCCTCCCTCCACGCGTAGATTTCCCAAAGCTCGTCGTCAGGGCCGATGAAATAGGCACCCCGTGCGTTCCAGGCATAGTCTGCGGGCGCGCCATAAAAGGGCACGCCCTTGTCCTTGAGTTCGGTATAGGCGGCATCCACCGCATCCGGCGACCCCACGCGGACGGCGATACAGGCCTTGTGCGGCCCTTCCGCCTTGGCATTGGAGACGCCGGTATTGTCGCTCAGGTGATCGATTTCCCAGCAGGCGAGCGTCAGGCCGGCGCCGTTGAATTCAACAAAACCCTCGGCCTGCCGATTGATCTCGAAACCGAGTTTTCCGGTATAGAACTCGATCGAGCGCTGGATGTCTCTAACGAGGATGCAGATATCGGTGATTGCGTGTTCCTGGGCAAAGGCCATCGTTCTCTCAACCCTTCTTAAACGCGTGTGGAAATGCGGCCGGTGATGACCGGCCGGCGCTCCGGTTTTGAGAGGCCAATGGTGATTGCCGCGGTGATCGCTGCAGCCGCGGTGTCGAAGTCGGCCTGAGAGCGGCAATGCAGGATGCAGAGAGGTTCGCCTTGCGAAATCGCATCGCCGATATGGACCATTCCGCTCAGGCCCACATCGTGGTCGAGAAGGTCGCTCGCCAGTTTTCGGCCGGCGCCAAGGCCCACCATGGCGATGCCAATCGCATAGGCATCCACTTTCTCAACGAAACCGGTGGCCGGTGAGGCAAGCGGCGCGATGATGGGCGCAGGAGGGAAATAGGCTTCGGGGTTTGCGACAAGATCTTCCGGGCCGCCGAGCGACATTACCATGCGCTGGAAACGGTCGAGCGCCGATCCATCGGCAAGGCGCACTTCAGCCATAACGGTTGCTTCATCCTTCGAGGCCGCGAGCCCCGCCATCACCAGGATTTCGGCAGAAATTTCGAGTGCCAGCAGCCGTATCCGGCTTTCCTGCTTTGTCCCGGACAGGAAATCGATGACCTCGCGCAGCTGAAGGCGGCTGCCGATCGCATCGCCCATGACCTCGTCCATCTCGACGATCGGAGCGACCATGGGCAGGCCGGCGATACGGGCAACAGCGATCAGGCTGTGTGTCAAAGCTTCCGCTTCCGCATAGGTCGGCATGAAGGCGCCGGAGCCATAATTGACGCTCATGACGAGGCCGGAAACGCCGGCCGCGAGTTTCTTCGACAGGATCGAGGCGGTGATCAGCGGGATCGATTCCACCGACGCGGTGACATCGCGCACGTAATAGATTGCGGCATCCGCCGGTGCGAGCCGTGGCGTCGGGCCGATGATGGCAGCGCCGGCGCACACAACCGCCTGGCGAAACATGTCCGTCGTGGGGGCGACCGCCACACCCGGCATCGCTTCCATCAGATCGACCTCGCCGCCGGTATGGCCGAGCCCGCGGGCTGAAATCATCGGCATCGACACGCCGCAGGCGGCCACGAGTGGCGCCACGATCAGGCTGACACTTTCGTCACCGGTGCCGCCCGTCGAGTGTTTCTCGATAATGGTTTCTGGCGCGATACCGCTTCCCGACCAGTCCACCACGTCGCCGGAATCGCGCATGGCGAGCGTCAGGGCGGCCGTTTCCTGCGTCGTCATGCCGTTGAGGAAACAGGCCATGGTGAAAGCCCCGATCTGGGCCTCTGAAACCTCGCCGGCCCCGATGCCCTCGACGAAGCGGCGGATATCCTTATCGGACAGAGTTTCGTGATTGCGCTTGGCACGGATGACCTGTGCCGGAAGAAAGAGGCTCATGCCGGCGTCCTCAATGATTGGCGCCGCGCCACAGCGGCAGGTCACCCTGATAGCGGTTCATGCCGATGTCCATGATCGTCGCGCGACGATACATTTCCCGCATATAGGGCTCGAACCGGGCATTCAGCCTTTCGAGTTCGGCGTGTTCGGACATATAGGCGGGCAGGAGTTCGCGCAGTTCGGCAAAAACGGCCTTTTCATCGACGGTCAGCAGCTTGGCGTCCTCCACGACGATCTTGCCATTGACCACGACCATTTTGATGTTCGAACCGTTCTCGCAATAGACAAGGTGATGGTCGAGCCGGTTCATCGGCATGTAGTCGTAACCGGAGATGTCCAGCATGATGAGATCGGCGCGCTTGCCGATCTCCAGCGAGCCCGTGACCTCGTCAAGCATCGCGGTGCGCGCGCCCTCGATCGTTGCGGCACGCAGCACTTCTGCCGCCTTCATCCAGCCGTCGGTCTCTGGGCCTGCCACATCGTGGAGCAATGCCGCGAACCGCATCACGTCAAAGATCCGGGCGGTGTCGTTGCTGGAAAGCCCATCCGTGCCAAGGCCCACATGGACGCCGGCATCAAGCAGGCGACGGATTGGTGCGATGCCGGAGCCGAGCTTCAGGTTGGAGACGGCATTGTGGGCAACCGAACAGCCGGCTGCCCCCATCAGCGCCATGTCGTCGTCGCTGACCCAGATGGAGTGGGCGATGGTGGTGTTTGGCGTCAGCAACCCAAGGTCATGCATATAGCGGATGAGGCTCTTGCAGTAGAATTCGGGGCCGGTCACCGCCTGTGTCTTCGTCTCCAGCACATGGGTGTGATAGGGCACACCTCTATCCTGCGCCAGCGTCACGCATGCCTGCATCATCTCCACCGAGCAGCGCTGCGGTGCGGAAGCCGAGACCATGAAACCGAGCCGTGCGGCGCGACCGTGCTCTGAGGCAAAGACGTCCTTGCAATAGGCCATGTAGTCAGCCGTGGTGATCGAGGGGCCTTCGACTTCGGCTTGCAGGGCGACCGGCATGATCTCCCTGAGATAAGGCATGGTATCGAAGACATGTTTGTCGATCACGCAATGGGAGACGTTGGCGCGGATGCCCGCATCCTCATAGGCATCGTAGACGCGCTTGAGGCGACTAAGATCGAAGCCGGGTGGATCGAAGAAATCGTCGACCAGCGTCGTCACGCCGGATTTCAGGGATTCCATCGCCGTCAGCAGGCTGCGCAGGTAGAGCAGGCGTTCCGGGATCGGTCCCTTCATCAGGATCGGATAGGAGTAGAGCATCCAGACCTCGAGGGGCGTGCCCTGATAACGCCCCTTGAAGAAGGTTTCCGAGGAATGCAGGTGGGCGTTGACGAGGCCGGGCATGACAAGCTTGCCGGACGCATCAATCACACGCGTATCGGCGGGCAGGGGAAGATCCGCGCCGATCGCCGAAATCCGGTCGCCTTCAACGAGAAGATCGCCGGTGAACGGCGTGGCGCCATGGGTCTTGTCCATGGCAAGCAGGGTGGCGTTCCGGAAAAGCAGGTGCATGGGATACTCTATGATTGTTTTTCCGGCTTGCCGATCAGAAGCGGCAGCAAGACCAGTTCGAGGCCGATGAGAACGAGGCAGGAAATGCCGAAAACGATGGTGCCGATAGCATTGAGCGACGGATCAATGGCGGCGACGAGAACCGAGTAGATCGCGACGGGCAAGGTCGGCTGAAAGCCCGAAACGAACCAGGCGATGATGAATTCGTCGAAGGAAAAGGTGAAGGCGAGCAACCAGGCGCCGAATATGCCGGGCATGGCAAAGGGGAGCACGACTTTCACGACGGTCTGCCATTCGGTCGCCCCAAGATCCCAGGCTGCTTCCTCCAGCGAGGCTGGCATCTGCGCCAGACGCAACTGGATAATGGCCAGCGCCGGCGCTGTGATCAGAACGACATGGGTGAGGAAGACGGCAAACAGCGTGCCCGAGAGGTGAATACGGGCCAGGAGCCCGAGGAAACCAACGCCCAGAATGAGCGGCGGGATCAGGATCGGCAGCGTCACCAGCGCCAGAAAGGTTGTTTTGCCGCGGAAGGTGAAGCGGTTGAAGGCGTAAGCTGCGAAGAACGCGATCGCTGTCGCCACGGTTGCGGCTGCCGGCGAAACGATCATCGTATTGCCGAGCGCATTCAGGAGCGTGCCATCGGAAAACAGCTTGTCATACCATTGCAGCGTGAAACCCTGCAGCGGAAAGCCGGGAAAGCGGTTCTTCTGCAAGGAGAAAAGCACCAGGACCGCGAGCGGCAGGAACATGAAGGCATAGGCGATGCCGAGCCACAGCCGTCCGAAAAAAATCCACGGATTGCCTTTGGAGACTGTGGCCATCAGCTTGTCCTGCGCCTTGCCCGATCCGCGGCCACGAAACCGGCAGCGAGCGCCAGAACCATGACGACGATCAGGATGGTTGCCAGCGCCGAGGTGCGCGGCAGATTGGTGGAGCTTGAATAATCCGACATGATCATCGAGGCATAGGTCGGCAACTTGCCGATGATCGAGGTGCCGGCGCCGCCGCCGAGCAGGTTGCCGGAAAGCGCATCGCCCAGCGAGACGATAACGGCAAAGCTTGCGGCGGTCATCAGCCCGAAACGCGACAATGGCAGGATGACCCGGGTAAAGGCCTGCCAGCGTGTGCAGCCAAGCTCGCGCGCCGCCTCGATCAGCACCCGGTCGATGGCGAGGATGCTGACATAGAGGATGACAATGAGGATCGGCGCCAGATAGTGGATGAGGCCGATGCGGGTGGCGATCTGGGTATAGATGAGGTCGATCCGGTAGTCGGAAAGCCCGAACTGTTTCAGCACCGAGTTGATGACGCCGTTGCGGGAAAGGATCGTCTGCCAGGAGTAGAGCCGCAACACATAACTTGACCAGAAGGGCGCAATCGCAATCAGCAGTGCCAGCCGCTGCCAGCGGGCTGGCACGGCAAAGGCGATCGACAGCGCCACCATGTAGGACAGGATGGTCGCAAAGAATGCAGTGGTGATCGCCACCCAGAGTGACTGGATCAGCGCCAGCCCGTAACGCGATTTCGAGAAGAAGCTTGCGAAAATGTCCGCGTAGTTATTCAGCGAAAAATCGGGAACGGACTGAAAATTTTCGACGCGCCAGAAGCCGATCCAGAGCAGGAAGATCAGCGGCAGCAGGAAAAGAACCGTGAGCCAGATGGCCAGCGGCGCCAGGAACCAGATCTTGAGCGGGCTGTCATTTGGCGTTCTCATGGGCTTTGCGGCGGATGTCTCGACTGTCGTCATGCGGCCCCCCGGATCAGTGCAGCATGTGCCGGCGAGAACCAGACGGTTGCCGGCTGGTTGATTTCGAGCGGCAGGACCTGCGGCAGCGTCATCTTCACTTCGCTCCCGTCCACGAGATCGAGTAGGTAGATGTTGTGTGATCCGGCATACTCGCGGCCGCGCACCGTTGCTTCCAGCCGGTTTTCACCGGCGACGCCTGTCGGCGCCGGCTTGAGCTTGTCGGCCTGGACCACAACGAAGACGCCGGTGCCGACCGGCGGCGGATCATCGGTAGAAACCTCGACCTGGCCATGGGCACAATGGACGATGGCCTTGTCGTGTCCGATTTCCTGGATGCGGCCGGGAAACAGATTATTTGTGCCGACGAAGCGGGCGACGAATTCCGTCTTCGGCCGGGCATACATGTCTTCAGGTGCATCGATCTGTTCGATGTGACCCTTGTTCATCACCACCACGCGGTCGGCCATTGAAAAGGCTTCGACCTGATTGTGGGTGACATAGATGAAGGCCATGCCGAGCTGCTTCTGGATGCGGCGTAGCTCCCCCTGCATGCGGATTCTCAGGTGAGCGTCGAGCGCGGAAAGCGGTTCGTCGAGCAGCAGAATGTCCGGCTCGGTCACCAGCGCGCGGGCCAGCGCCACACGCTGCTTCTGGCCGCCGGAAAGCTGGCTGATCTTACGGCCCATGAGATCGGAAAGGCCGACAAGGTCGGCCATGGCCTTCACCTTGCCGGCGACGATTGCCTTGTCGTGCGCCTTCAAGGTCAGGCCGAAGGCTATATTGCCGGCGACGTCGAGATGCGGAAAGAGCGCGTAATTCTGCCAGACGAGACGGGTTGAGCGCAAATTGACGGGGACATCCGAGACATCCTTGCCACGAATATAAAGTTGACCGGATGAGGCGGTCTCGAGACCGGCAAGAATGCGCAGAAGGGTCGTCTTGCCGCAGCCGGAAGGTCCCATGATGGCCACGAATTCACCGCGGCCGACCTTGAGATTGATGCTGTCGACGGCCGTGAAGCTATCGAAGTTCTTGGTGATCGACAGGAGTTCGAGATCATGAGGTGAAGGTGCGGCAGATGTCATGGAACGTCCCGGAAACGAGGAGATGGCGTCCCGCGCTGTGCGGGACGCTGGAGCTTGGCAAAAGACCGATCAGGCCGTCTTGAACTCGTTGAACATGTCGATCCATGCCTGTTCCGGCTGGTTGGCCGGCAGGCCGCGCGGCATGGAGCGGTCGATCAGCGTCTCGACCAGCATCTTGCCGGGGTTGGCGGGGTCCGGAACATAGGAGAGAAGCTTCTTCTGGTCGTCGTCCCAATAATCGACGATCTTCATGTTCGGGCCGCGCGCCTTGAACGCCTTGGTATAAACGAGCTTCGACTGGACTTTTGGCGAGGTCATGTACTTGACCCATTCCATGGCCAGATCCTTGTTCTTCGAAGCCGAGCATACGCAGGCGACTTCCTGCCAGCGTATGCCGCCCTGCTTGGGAATGGTCGAGGAGAAGTTGTCGTAGCCGGCAAGCTTCAGGTCGATATCTAGGTCGCCGGTCGGCGAGGCAAAAATGTCGCCGGCAAGCATCGCCTGTGCGATCGGCTGGTTGGATGAGCCGAACATGCCGATCTGGGGGCGTAGCTTGGTCAGGAACTCCTTGACCTTCTTCAACTGATCGTCGTTGATCGCGTAAGGCGTCTGGTTGCCCGGATTGACGGCAAGGCTCGCATTGCCGAGGTTCGGCAGGTACCAGTCGAACATGCCGATCTTGCCGGCATATTTCTTGTCCAGCAGCGAGTTCCAGTCCTGAGCCTGCTCAGCCGACATCTCGTCGGTATTGTAGGAAATGCCGTAGAACGAGAAGCGTGTCGGAATGCCATAGACCGTGCCGGCCGTCTCTCCCTTGGTGGGGGCAAAATCGCGGAATTTCGGGTGGTAATTGGCAAGTTCTGCAAAGCCGTCAGTCTTGTAGGCCTCGATTGCCTTGTTCGCCTTCAGCTTCTGGACATATTCGGCATCAGAAATGATCGCGTCGAAAGTGCCGGGCGCGGTCTGGGCGAAGAACTGCAGCATCTGCTCGCCGCCGATATAGATCTTGAACTCTACCTTGGTCTTGTGGAGATCCTCGAACTCGGCGATCACGTCTTTTTCTTCGTAACCCGGCCAGCAAAGAACGCGCAGCGGTTCAGCCGCATGGGCCTGGCGAGAGAATATGGTGAAATTTCCGAAACTTGCGGTTGCCGCCCCTGCGGCGACACTTCCCAAAAGCGAGCGACGCGAGATCTGGTGTGACTGTGACGACGTGTCTTTTGGCAACTGAGGCTTGTTGGTCATGACGTTCCCCTGATGGCAGTTTTTGCACCGCATAAATTAATGCAAGGTCCATGCCATCAAGTATCCATATGATATTATTGTTCTTATTCTAAATCGCGTCAAAATACTCCGGTGAGAGCAGATCAAAAGCTGACCATTTGGTCAAAAAATGATCGATCGGTCTGACATGCGATGAAGGCGCTGATCATGGAGCAGTGTGGGACGGCGCCGATCCCTTGAAGACAAAGGTGGCTTTCGTCTTCCTCGAAAGCGTCCTGTTCTGTTTGGGCTCGATATGATCAGCAACCCGGTCCTTAGGTCGGGCCTTTAAAGGACATGAACATTTTTGCGATGAGATCTCCGGATTGCCGTCTGATCTGCCCTTGAAGGGCAGCGCCATGGCCGGAAGCTTCGGCCAACTCGAAAACGAGGCTTTCTCCTCTTTCGATATTGCCGAGAAAAAAGACATCCCGCCTTTTCAGCGTGTCTCGGTGGGGGAACCAAGCTTCCAGGGCGCGATCTGCGAGGGCCTGAAATTCTGCAAAATAGAAAAGGCCGGCACCGTTGAACTCCTGGGACGTTGCGGGATCGAAGCAGAATGAGCGCACAGGCCCCGTGGCCGTGACGGGAAGGCCCCAATGGGTCGCAATCCTTAAATTGCGAATGTCTGCGGCCGTCTTTGCCAGCTGGCTGAAGGTATAGGGTGGTGCCTTTGGCGTTTCCACGGCCGTCCGTGCAAGAGAATGATTGCGACCTTCCACGCCCCGGTGAACAAAGGCTGAGACCAATTCCACCCGTCCGATCGTGTGGCCTTCGCAGAAAAGGTCGTGGGTCGTCGCGGTCTGGGTGCGCGAGACAGTCGACAGTTCTGAACGGATGGTCAGGACGGCGTTTGCCCGGACGCAGTCCAGCCGCGCTTCAGACAGCGACGTGGCGCAGATGGCCGCATAGGCCTCCTCTCCATCGGCGGTGCGGAAATCGGCATTGTCCATGCCGAGATGGCGCGCCAGCATCAGCCAGTGGCGATGCCCCAGCTCCTTCATCGCCCATGTCTCCGACAGGCCGTGGGGGGTGAGATGCGGCATTCCGACCAGTAGGTGAGGTTCGAGCGCGCGCTCCATGAGGTCGCGGCTCGAGGGTTCAGGGGGTGGGCAGGGGGGGCGGACGGCAAGGTTCATCTCTTATCCGTTTGCTGCGTGTTTCAGCGGCTGCCGGGTCTGCTGCATGCGGCTTGCCAGATGATCCACGACGTATTCGGCATCCTTGCCAACCGCGAGAAAGCGGCCGGAGCCCCAGGTCCAGAGCCAGGGCAGGCCGAGCACGTAGACCCCGTCAATGCCGGTCACGCCGCGGCGTTGCACCGGATAACCGGTGCCATCGAAGATGGGCAAGCCGACATAGGACCAATCCGGCGTGAAGCCTGTCGCCCAGATGACGGACGTGATGCCTTCGGCTTCGAGATCAAGCTCCGTCGGTTCGCTCTGCGGTTCCCAGAGCGGCACGTAAGGGCTGCCGGCCGGGGCATCGATGCCTTTTTCCGTGATATGGCGATCGATCAGGGCATTGATGCCGTTATAGACGCGGTCGGCGCCATCGAGATTGCTTTTGAGATTGGGTTCGAACAGCATTTTTCCGCTGGAAACACCCACCATCCGGCCATAAAGGGCCATGCCCTCAGACGCGAATTTTCGAAGGTCGATGTCGCGTCCGCCATCGCGGCCGGTCAGGTAATGGTTGGTGTCGTGTTTCTTCTTCGCCATGCCGTCATGGGCGATGGTGATGTCGTACTGCCCGATATCGGCGAGCCAGTCGACGACGTCGCGGCCCCGGTAAAACCGGGCGCAGCGCGGGGCATTGCCGGTGACCATATGCACCTTGCGGCCGGCGAGATGCAGGTCTTCGGCGATCTGGCAGCCGGACTGGCCGGAGCCGACGACGATGACGCCGCCCGGCGGCAATTGCGCCGGGTTGCGGTAATCGGCCGTGTGGATCTGGGTCACGCCGTCGGGAAGACGTTCTGCGGCGCGTGGCACAAAAGGCTGGCTGTAGAGGCTGGTGGCGAGAATGACGCTATCGGCCGTGACGGTTCCGGCAGAGGATTCGATGCGGAAGACATCGCCGACCTTTTCCAGAGCGGTGACGCTGGTGCCTTCGAAAACCGGCGCATCGACCTTTTTGATAAAACGGTCGACATAGGCGACGATCTCGTCCTTCACCATGAAACCGTGGGGATCGGCGCCGTCATAGGGATGATCGGGCAGCTGGCATTGCCAGTTCGGCGTGACCAGGCAAAAGGCATCCCAGCGCTCGTTCTGCCATTTGTGGGCGACGGTCTTTTTCTCGAAGACGGCATGGTCGAGCCCTTGTTTTTTAAGGTAATGGCTGGCGGAAAGGCCGGCCTGCCCACCTCCCACCACGACGGCGCTGTAATGGGATTTGAGGGATCTGGTCATCGGATGTCCTTTCAGAGGATGAAGGTCTCGCAGCGGACGCGGGCGTCCGTTTGATCGAGAAAGGGGGTTGCAGCCGTTTCGATGCGGGCGAGCTGGTCGTTTGCGGCCGAGCAGGCAAAGCCGTATTTTGCGGCGACCCGGTCACTGGCGATGGTGAGCGCCTGTCGGCTGCGCTCGACAAAATCCGCCACCGGATAACTTTCGCCCTCGGTGAAGAAATCGCGGATGATCAGCGAGGGGGAATAACAGGTCTCTTCCTCGCCATCGGGCCAGGTGATGACAAAGCGCATCTCAGGCATGGATTGCCTCCTTTGAGGGTGCATAGGTGGACAGATGGGCCTCGGCGACACGGCCCCAGGGAAAGCGGCCGGCCACTTCCAGCCCGCGCGGAATGACGTGGGCGCGGATTTCCGGCATCAGCGTGAGCGCCATGGCTTCGGCAATCGAGGCGGAGTTACGGGGATCGCACCAGAGGGCGTCGTCGCGGCCAAGATATTCGGTAAACGGGGCAATCGAGGGCACGATGGCGGGAACGCCTGAGGCCATGGCCTCCAGCACGACGAGGCCGAAACCCTCTTTCAGCGAGGGGAAAACCAGCGCATCGGCAAGCCGATAGAGGTTCGGCATGTCGTCATCGGAGACCGCACCGATGATATGGACGGCGGCGGCATCATCGCGCAGCGCCCGCAAATGGGACTGGAACTCTTCGTGATAATCGCGGTGATCGAGCAGCGACACGCCGCCGGCAATGACCAGCTGCGCATCCGGCTTCACGGCCCTGAGCTGCCGGAAGGCATCGAGAATGCCGATTGTGTTCTTGCGCGCCTCGATGCCGCCGATGCTCAAAAAAACCGGGCCGGCATGAAGACCGAGCCGGTCTCGCAACGCCGTCTGCTCGCCGCTCCAGGCGGGGGCAAATCGCGTGGTGTCGACGCCATTGCCGACGACGGTCGCCTCCACGCCAAAACTTTCGCGCAAGGCGGCCTGCCACAGGGTGCTGACGGCAAGGTATGCATCGGCCGCACGGATCGAGCGGTCCTGAAGGGCCATCAGGCGCGGGTCGTCGAACTGATCGATGTGATGGACGGTGCGCACGAAGCCGGAAATCAGGCCCCGGTCTTTGAGCGTTGCCAGCGCATTGCCGGAAATGCCGTCATGGGCATGGAAGACATCGAAATCGCGATTTTCTCCCCGTTCGAAGTGGCTGACATACTCGGCAATGCGTTGCTCGACCATTGCTGTCATGTCCGAGAGGGCAGGGGATACGGGAAAACAGGCCGTGCGGCAGGCGGGCGGGCGGAAGAAGCCGGCTCCCTTTGCATCGGGCGCGTGCAGGGTGACGGTATGACCCAGTGCCGTCAGCGCCTCGGACAGCTGCATGGCATGCACCACGCCGCCGCGGGGATTGGTGGAATGCGCGAGCATGGCGATGCGCAAGGGGCGCGTCATCTGCGGCGGGGTTATCCCGGGCCATGGCATTTGGGCCTGGGTCATCGAAAATGCTCCGTCGGGCCAAGCTGCATGAGGGGGGTGGTGGCATGGTCGCGGATGACGATGCGGCTCAAGCCATCGGTGATCGCAACCGCGCTACCCGGCAGCACGGAGCCAATGGCGGCGGCGGAAATGTTTCGCGTCGCAAATCGAGCGAGCACCGCATCGACGTTGTCGGGCGAGACCGAGAGGAGGTAGCCAAAGCTTGGAAAGGTCGCCAGCCAGCGGTCGAGGCTGACGCCGGAGGGGAGTGGTATGGCGGTCACATCGATGTCGATGCCGACGCCAGAGCATTCCGCCAGCATGATTGCCGTGCCGACAATGCCGCCCTGGCTGATATCCTTGGCGGCAAGGCAAAGCCCGGCCTCGGCAATCTGCGGCAGGATGTCGAGATCGCCACGAAGCCGCTCGGGTGGCGCGTCGGTTGCGGCTTCCCAGTTGTCGAAGGGCGCGCGGTAGCGGCCGCGATGATCGACGGCGGCCACCAGCACATCGCCGGGGCGGGCGTCAAAACTGGTGAGCAGGCGTTTTGCGCGCCCGACAATGGCAACCGACAACTGGCCCCGGTCGGTGCGGATATTGGTGTGACCGCCGACGATCGGCACGCCATAGGCCTCGGCCGCCGCCCGCATGCCATCGAGAACCGGGGCTGCTCCCGCCTCGCCATCGGCCCAGACAGCATCGACCACGGCAGTCGGCCGCCCGCCCATGGCAACCACGTCGGAGATATTGACCATGACGCCGCACCAGCCGGCAAACCACGGATCGGCGGCGACGAAGGCGTTCATAAAACCTTCGATGGCAAACAGCAGATAGCCGTCGCCATCGGGGAGGGCGGCGCAGTCATCTCCGACGGGCACGGCCTTGTCCCGGACGCCGAGCCGCGCGGTGACGCCGCCGATATCGTGTTTGGCCGCGATCCCGTTGCTGGACTTCAGCTTTTCTGCGAGCACATCGAGGTCGACATCGGCCATGATCAGGCCGCCCGTTTGGCGAGCGCCACGAAGCCGGCTTCCGGCGTGGCGCAGGGGGGATACCAGGAAAGATCCGCCTTCATCCGCAGGTGCGGTTTGCCATAGATCTCGAATTCCTCGACCACATCCCAGTGCAGGCGGCGAAACAGCAGGCCGTTCTGCACCTGCACATTGGCGAGAAACGTGTGGCAGCCCATGGCATTGGCGGAGGAGACGGCAAGCCGGATGAGGGTGGCGCCAAGCGCGCCGATCTTGCGGAAATCCTCGTGTACGGCAAGGCGCGACCCCCACCAGAGGCCCGGCTGTTCCTGATGAATGCGCACCGTGCCCACCAGCCTGTCGGCGGCAACGCCGAGCATGGAGAGCGCAACGATGGGGGTTGCATGGTCGTCGATGGCGTCCCGGTCGTCTGTCTCAAAGATCTGCTGTTCACGGCAGAAGACATCCCGGCGAAGGGCATGGGCCTCGTCGCGCTCCCAGGCGGATGTGGCAAACTTCACCTGGTATTCGCTGGTGCGGAAGGGCGAAAACGGTTCGATGATCATTTCGTCAGCATCCTCTCATAGGTGGAAAGGGCAGAGCAGGCGCCGCATCTGCCGCAACCCGCCTTGATGTCGACGGCCTTCAGGCCGCTTTCCACGAGCAGTTTCGACAAGGGCCCGAGGATCGAATGCATGAATTCGGGTTTTGGTGCGGGATGGCTTTCAAGCGGCGTGCCCGAGATCGGCACGAAGGGGACGACGAAGGGATAGACGCCGATGGCGACCAGCTTTTCGCAGATGTCGAGGATGGCTTCGCGGGTATCGCCAAGGCCTGCGAGGATATAGGTGGAGACCTGTCCGCGCCCGAACACGGCCACCGCCGCCTTGAACGAGGCCATGTATTTCTCGATGCCGACCTGCGCCTTGCCCGGCATGATGCGGGCGCGGATTTCCGGTGTCACGACTTCGAGATGCATGCCGAGCGCATCGACGCCTGCCTCCTTCATCCGCGAAAACCAGATATCGTCTTCCGGCG
Source organism: Neorhizobium sp. PAMB6630 (assembly GCF_058242775.1). Taxonomy (NCBI): domain Bacteria; kingdom Pseudomonadati; phylum Pseudomonadota; class Alphaproteobacteria; order Hyphomicrobiales; family Rhizobiaceae; genus Neorhizobium; species Neorhizobium sp. PAMB6630. Next base: position 932,283 of record NZ_JBZAYV010000002.1, on the reverse strand, counting down.
GCTCGCATTGCGCCTGAATGGGAATGTCGACGGCGGCCTTGATGGCGCGGGCGCTGTCTGCGAGCACCTGCGCGCCGCGGTCATCGCCCTTCGGCGTGCCCGTGGTCATCACCATATGCTTGACGCCATCAAGCTCGACGGCGGCTTTGGCGACTTCGGCCAGCTGCGCCGGCGTCTTGTGCGCGACGGTGCGGCCGGCTGCCAGCGACTGGCCGATGGCGCAGAACTGACAGGTTTTCGTCCGGCTCTGGTAGCGAATGCAGGTCTGCAGCACGGTGGTGGCGAGCACATCGCGTCCGTGCAAGACGGCGATCTGCGAATAGGGAATGCCGTCTGCCGTCGAGCGCTCGTAAAAGCGGGGGCGTAAGGGAAACGAGACTTCGCCGATGACCCGGCCGTCGCGGCTGATGCGGCTGTTTCCGGCTTCATCCGGTTTTTCGACCAGATAGGGGCTCTCGAAGGCGGGGGCGGTGTGAACAGGCACCATGACCGTCATGCCATCGATGGTGAGCGCCTTGTGATCGGAGGGGCCGGCGCCGCCGCGGCGGCTTTCGTGGCCGGCCTTGGGATCAACGAGCCTCGCGCCGAACGATTGCAATTCGTTGATCAGTGTTTCCGTCGAAAGCGGGGGTCTGGTGTCCATCGGTAGTGCTCCCTGTCGGTGCGGTTTCGAGGAAAGGATGGGCGGTGACCATCGCGTTTGCCGGGCGATCGTCGATGACGAGATGCAGCAGTTCCGGGCGCGCATAATGGCCGACGCTATCCATCATCCGCTTGCGCTTGAGGATGAGGCTCATGTCGAGATCGGCAATCAGGATGCCTTCGCCCTCGGTGATCGGCTGGGCGAGATGCTTGCCCTCGGGCGAGATGATCGCCGTCATGCAGCCGCCGCGGAGCGCCTTTTGCAGGCCTTCGTCCGGGGTGATCGAGCGGATCTGCTCGTCGCTCAGCCAGCCGGTGGCGTTGACGACGAAACAGCCGCTTTCCAGCGCATGGTGGCGGATCGTCACCTCCATCTGGTCGGCAAAAATCTGTCCGACCATGGAGCCCGGAAACTGCGCAACATGGATTTCTTCGTGCTGGGCCATCAGCGCGTAGCGGGCAAGCGGATTGTAATGCTCCCAGCAGGCAAGCGCGCCAATGCGGCCGATTTGGCTCTCGACCACTTTCAGGCCGGACGCATCGCCCTGGCCCCAGATCATCCGCTCATGGAAGGTGGGCGTGATCTTGCGCCGCTTGAGAACGAGGGCGCCATCCGAATCGAAGACGAGTTGCGTATTATAAAGCGTGCCGTGATCCCGCTCGTTGACGCCGAGCGCCACGACGATGCCGTGTTCGCGGGCGGCGGCGGCCACCGCGTCGGTCGTGGTGCTGGGCACCGTCACTGCTTCCTCATACAGCCGCAGATGCTCGCGGCCGGAGAGAACCGGCGGCAGGACGAAGGAAAAATACGGATACCAGGGGACGAATGTCTCCGGGAAAACGATCAATTCCGCGCCTTTGGCTGCGGCCTCACGGATCGTTTCCAGCACGCGGGTGAGCGTCTTGTCGCGGGAGGTGAGATCCGGCGCGATCTGTGCCGCGGCAGCCCGGATGGTCCTAATGTCAGCCATGACGGTTTCCTCAAATTGCGGTGAAGGAGGCGGAGCGGACCCCGCCTTCCGAACGCGCCAAGATGCGCGCGGGGAGGGCTCCGGTCAGAGCGTCCAGGTATCGAGAATGACAGCGCCGGCACGGCGGTGGATCAGCATGAGATCCAGCACATCGAGCGGGCTGATCGGCGTGATGCCGGGGATCAATGACGGCTCACCATGGCCATAGAGGGCCTGCAGGGCGAACCGGCAGGCATAGACCTTGCCGCCTTCTTCGAGAAAACCCTTGATCTGGTTGTTGAAGTTGAGATGGCCCGGAAAGGCTTCCGAACCGAGTTTGGGGAAACCGCGCTGAATGCCGAGCGTGACGCCGGGGCCGTAAAGCAGGATGGACGTCTCATATCCCTTGCGCTTCAGGCGCTTGGCCTGCAGCAGGTTGACGAGGCCGATCGAGCCTTCGAAGGCAACGGTGTGAAAGGTGATGAGGGCTTTTTCGCCTTCCAGGGCCTGGACATCTTCAAAGACCTTCTCTTCGTAATCGACGAAGAAGTCTCCATCAGCGTGGGCCGGTGCGGTGATTGCGGGCATTGAATGGCTCCTGTCTTGAGGTCGGCCCACGGCGGGCCACTGCCATTCAATTGCAAGGGGTATGCCAGTCCGCGTTTTGCCTAATATCAAATCAAAATGGAGCAATATGCAGTCAATGATGAAGTCAATGCTCTGCTATCGATGAGCGTGGTCCCATTTTCAGGGCAAAAAGCTGGCCAGCGCTTAGGCGCGCCTGATACGTTTGAGTGCATTCAATTGACGGTCAATTTTTATTAGAGCAGGCGCGGCTGCATCCGAAACGCGGTGGAAAACCGCTTTTTCGCGTGACAGATGTGGCGCGCAACAATATACAGTCAATATTCAACATTGATGAGTTTCCATGAAGACTTGGCTCCCCGACCTCTCCCGCAGCAATGGCCCGCGCTACATGGCAATTGCCGACGTCATCGAGATGGATCTAAAGAGCGGCAAGCTACTGGTGGGCGATCGGTTGCCGCCGCAACGCGAACTGGCAAAACGCCTCGCCATCGATTTCACCACCGTCGCGCGCGGTTATGTCGAGGCGCAGAAGCGCGGGCTTGTGGCGACTCATGTCGGGCGCGGCACCTTTGTCACCGGCGGGCCTGAAAAGGAACGACGCGGGTTCGTCTCGCAGGCGGCGCTGGATGCAAGACGCACATCCGTCGTGGATTTTTCCATGAACATGCCGCCGGAACCTGACGATCCCGATCTTCTGGCGCGCATGCAGGAAGGGCTTTCTTCGGTCGCCACCAACATGATCCCGCTTCTGCGCTATCAGGGTTTTGGTGGCGCCGGCATGGACAAGGAGGCTGCAGCCTCCTGGCTCAGCCGCCGCGGGCTGGTGCCCTCGCAGGAGCGCATTTTCGTGACGCCCGGTGCTCACCCGGCGCTTCTCGCGATCTTCGGATTGCTCGCAAAACCAGGTGACATGGTGCTGTCGGAGAATATCACCTATCCCGGCATGCGCTCCATTGCAGCGCAGCTTCGCCTGAACCTGACCGGACTTCCGATGGACGAGGAGGGGATCATTCCCGCAGCTTTTGCCGAGATATGCAAGACCGGCAAACCTAAGGCGCTCTACCTCAATCCGACGCTGCAAAACCCGATGACGCTGACCATTCCGGAAAAGCGGCGTGAGGAAATCTGCGCTGTCGCGCGTAAATATCACGTCCCGATCGTCGAGGACGACGCTTACGGTTTCATACCGCTGCATGGACCGGCGCCGCTGGCGGCCATGGCGCCGGATCTGACCTGGCATATCGGGGGGCTCGCCAAATGCATCGGCGCCGGCCTGCGGCTCGCCTATGTCGTCGTGCCCGATACCAAGGCGGCCTGGCCCTTTGCCAGCTCCATGCGCGCGGCCTGCGTCATGGCCTCGCCGCTGTCATCCGCGCTTGCCACGCGCTGGATCGAGGATGGCACGGCCGACAGCATTCTGCGCTTCATCCGTACCGAAGCGGCCGCCCGCCAGGCGCTGGTTGCCGAAGTGTTGCCGTCGGGCAGTTACAAAAGCGATCCGATCAGCTTTAACATCTGGCTGCCTTTGACGAACGGATGGACGCGCTCGACCTTCGGCACGCAGATGCGCGCCTCTGGCATCGGTGTCGTCGCCAGCGACGCATTTACCGTCGATGGCCAGGCGGAAGAAGCGGTTCGCGTCTGCCTCGGCGGGCCGATCCGGCGCGACACGCTGAAGGCTGCGCTGGAGTTCATGGGCCATGCGCTCGAAGGCTCACCGGAAATGGCGGGCACCTTTTTCTGACAGCTTTGCTCGCCCCGCGGAAATGCTGCCTGACCGCACACTCTTCGCGGCAAGCCCCGAACTCGATCCCGAATACCTTGGCGGCTTGATGCGCCCGCGCGCGGTTTAACGCGATGCCAGTTCATGAAAACCGGCCGTATCGGCTTCGATCGATTCGGCGATATGATCGCGAACCGCCTGTTCCGCTGCGTCCGGCGATCCGCCAGTGAGCGCGTCGTAAAGTCTTTGATGCTCTTCGGTCAGGTTGCGGCGGCACGGCCAATGCGCTTCCGACCAGCGGTAAAGCCATTCCATCTTGTCAGCGAGCTGGGCATGGCGGCGGATCAGCAATTGATGGTCGGTCTGGGCCACGAAGCTTGCATGAAAGCCGAGATCGGCGCCAAGCCGCGTGCCCGCGTCCCCCGAATTTGCACCTTCCAGAGCCTGGAACGAGTGCCCGATCGGGCTGAGATCGAGATGGGGCCGCTTCTGCGCGATGATCCGGGCGGCAAGGCCCTCCAGAGCCGAACGCAGCGTGTAGATTTCTTCGATCGCGCGGATGTCGAGTGTCGCAACATGCCAGCTCGAATAGGGCGTGCGCACGACGAGTTCGCGCACCTCCAGCGCAAAAAGGGCCGAGCGAACCGTGCTTCGGCCGACACCGATCTGTTCGGTCAGCGCTGTCTCGGTCAGCGTCGCGCCGGGGCGGAACGTTCCGCGGACGATCGCATCCCTCAGCCAGTCGGCGGCGTTGTCGAGCAGGCTTTTGCGGTCGATCGGCTCGCGCATCGGAAAACCTTCACCGGTTGCGATCGAAATGGCCGCTGACGAAGGCGCGGCAGCGGTCCGAAACGGGATTGCCAAAAACCTGGTCGGGCGTTCCCTCTTCCTCGATAATGCCTTGGTTCAGAAAGATCGTTCGCGATGAAACTTCCCGCGCGAAGCCCATTTCATGGGTGACGATGACCATCGTGCGGCCATCTTCGGCCAACGCCCGGATCACCTTCAACACTTCGCCGACCAGTTCCGGGTCGAGCGCTGAGGTTGGCTCGTCGAACAGGATCGCGCGTGGACGCTGCGCCAGCGCGCGGGCAATGGCCACGCGTTGTTGCTGTCCGCCGGACAGGTGTGCCGGCCAGGCGTCGCGTTTTTCCGAAAGCCCGACCTTGTCGAGAAGGGCCATGGCCTCCTCGATGCACTCGGCCCGTGGCCGCTTCTGCACGTGGATCGGGGCTTCGATGACGTTTTCCAGGACGGTGCGGTGCGGCCATAGATTGAAACCCTGGAAGACGAAACCAAGATGTCCGCGCATACGGCGCGCCACGACCTCTTCGCGGCGTGACAGATGCCCGCCGGTCGGCGCCAGATGATCGTCGCCGACGGTGATCGTCCCGCTATCGGGGATTTCCAGGAAAGGGATCGAGCGCAGCAGCGTGCTTTTTCCCGAGCCGCTGGCGCCGATCAGCGTGATCACCTCGCCATCTTGAGCTGCCATATCGATGCCGCGCAGGACCTCGTTGTCGCCAAAACGCTTGCGAAGGTTCTTGACCGAAATCGCCGGTTGCATGTCTATCGGTTTCCTTCGAATTGCCAGGGCGAAAGGCGGCGTTCAAGCCATGCCGTCGCCTGCGTCACGATCAGTGAAAGTGCAAGATAGATCGCCGCCGCGCAGAGGAAGATCTCGACGGCACGCCAGGTTTCAGACACCAGGGCGCGCGCAAGTCCCGTCACCTCCATCAGCGTGATCGTGCTGACCAGCGCGGTTGCCTTGAGCATGGAAATGACCTCGCTCGAATAGGCTGGCAGCGCCTGGCGGAACGCGAGCGGCAAGATGACACGGCGCAAGACGGTCGGCCATGTCATGCCCGAAACGCGGGCCGCCTCGATCGCACCTTTCGGCACGGCGCGAAGCCCGCCGCGCAGGATTTCCGACGTATAGGCGGCATCGTTGAGGATGAGCGCCAGGAGGCCGCACCAATAGGGCTCGCGGAAGAACGGCCAGAGAAAGCTGTGCCGAATAAAACCAAAGGTCGCAAGGCCGTAATAGATCATGAAGATCTGGATCAGGAGGGGTGATCCACGGAACAAGAAGACATAACCGGAGGCCACCGCATTACCGGTGCGCGTAACCCGCATGAGATTGAGGAGAAGTGCCAGGCATCCGCCGCCGAAAAGCGACAGAATGCCCAGATTAAGCGTCAGCGGCAGGCCGACGAGAAGCTGGTGCATGGTGGTGAGGAAGAAGTCCATGCTCATCTATCGCTCTCCCGCCAACTGGCCGCGCAGGCCCCGATGCTCGATGATGCGGAAGACCTGGCCCGAGATCGTCGTGAGGATAAGATAGAGAACCGCGCCTGCGGCATAAAAGAGAAAGTGCTCCTGCGTAGAGCCGGCGGCCACCGTCACCTGTCGCATGATCTCGACCATGCCTGTGACCGAGACCAGCGCCGATTCCTTGACGACCGACTGCCACTGGTTGCCAAGGCCGGGAATGGCCGTCACCATTGCCTGCGGAACAATAACCCGACGAAACAGGGTAAAGCGCGTCATGCCAACGACGCGACCGGCCTCGATCGTGCCGCTGGGGACCGCCTGGTAGGCGCCGCGCAGCACTTCGGCCTGATAGGCAGCCGAAATCAGGCCGATCGCCAGCATGCCCGCCAGAAATCCGCTGATATCGAAGGGGCCGGCAAAGCCGAGCGCGGTGCCGACGGCAGTCACCAGCTGGCGACCGCCGAAATAGAAGAGATAGATGACGAGGATGTCGGGCACGCCGCGCATGACGACCGTGTAGAGCCCGGCAAGGCTGCGGAGCAGCCGGCTGCGGCCCGTGCGCGCCCATGCGACCAGCGTTCCGAGCACGATGCCGAAGGCAAACGCGGCAAGCGAAACGAGGAGGGACATGACGGCTGCGTGCAGGAGTACCTGCCCCCAGCCGTCTGGGCCGAAGCCGAGAAGATCGAGATCGGCCCACATCGGCGATCAGAGCTTCGGTGTGACGTCGAGCCCGAACCACTTCTGCGACATGGCCGACAGCGTTCCGTCCTCGGACATGGACTTCAAGGCCTTGTCAAGCAGCGGCTTCAGTTCCGTATCGTTCTTCTGCACCGCAACGGCTGCACCACTGCCCATCACGCCGCCCTTGAAGGAAGGGCCGGTCGTTGCGGCCTTGTCGGCGTTCTTCTTGAGGAAGGCGGCGATATTGGTGGTGGCCGCCATCGCGGCATCGATGCGGCCATTGGTCAGGTCCTGATAGACATCGGGGCCGTTCTGGTAGGTGCGGATCGTCACGCCCTTGTCGGCGAGATACTGGGTGAGGAAGGTCGACTGGATGGTCGAAACCTGCACGCCGACCGTCTTGCCGGAAAGTGCCTTGGCAATGTCGGCGACTGCGGCGTCGGCGGCGGCCTTGTCGGCCAGGTCGATATTGCTGCCATTGCCCGGCAGTTCGGTGCCGCTGTCCTTCAGGACAACAAAATTGGAGCCACCGGTCGTATAGGGCAGCGAGAAGTTGACGACTTCCTTGCGCTTGTCGGTAATGGTCACCGCATCGATGGCGCCGTTATACTTGCCGTCGACCAAGCCCTGGATCATGCCGTCCCAGGCCTGCGAGATGACCTTGGCTTCGAATCCGGAGCGCTTGGCGATCTCGGCGATCAATTCGATCTCGAAACCCTGCAATTCCCCGGTCGGCGAGGTCATGTTGAAGGGCGGGTAGGCGCCTTCGGTGGCAAAGACATAGGTCTTCTTGTCCTGTGCGAACGTGGTTTGCGCGCCGGCAAGAACAAATGCGGCAGCCGCAACACCGAAAGTAAGCAAGGCCTTACGGGTGAATGTCATGATTTCAGTTCCCTTTTATGAAGTCTGTGCAAAGATGCTGCTACGGCAGCAGTTCGACGGCCATGCGCGTCAATGCGATTGCACTCTGGGCAATACAGGACTCGTCTGGCTGATAATCGGAATTGTGGACGCGGTCGTTGCGACCATCCTGCCCGGAGCCGATGAAGATCTGGATCGAAGGCAGCCGCTCTGAGAAATAGGAGAAATCCTCCGCGCCGAAACTCGTCCCCGGCTCGACGATTGGCGCATCATCGAATTGCAGCCCAAGCGCCACTGCTGCCTGATCGATCATCTTGTCGTCATTCATCAGGGGCGGCGCACCCCTGAGATAGTCGATCTCGGCGGTGACGTTCATCGCTGCAGCAGATCCTGCGCAGATGCGTCTAAACGATGCCTCGGCCAGGTCTCGCGATTGCGGTGAACGGCATCGCACTGTGCCTTCGAACATGCAGCTATCAGGGATGATGTTCTGTGTCGCGCCACCTTGAATGTGACCGATCGTCAGGACGGCGGAGAGTGCCGGGTCCATCTCACGCGAGATCACCGTCTGCAATTGCGTGATGACATAGGCGGCCGCGACAATCGGATCGATGGCGGCATGTGGCCGTGCGGCATGGCCCGATTTGCCGCGGATGACAACCTGAAATTCGTCGCTGGAGGCGGTGCTGGCGCCGCGATTGAGGGCAATCTTGCCGGCCGGCAGTTCGGGGCGGTTGTGGAAGGCGATTGCCATGTCGGCGCCGTCGGCCGCGCCATCGGCGACCATGGCCGCGGCGCCGCTCTCCTGCGTCTCTTCCGCTGGCTGGAAGATCAACCGGACCGATCCGGCCAGGCGCGGCGCAAGCTTGACGAGGGCGCCCGCCGCACCGAGCAGCGAGGCGGTGTGGAGATCATGTCCACAGGCATGCATCTTGCCGGGGACGGTCGAGGCAAATTCGAGGCCGGTCTGCTCGTGGATCGGTAGCGCATCCATGTCGGCGCGAAGAATGACGCAAGGCCCCGGTCGCGCGCCGGAGATCGTTGCGACCACGCCGGTGCGCCCGATCCCGGTTTGCGGCTCAATACCCAGCGCGCGCAGTTCCGCTGCCACAATGCCTGCGGTGCGAATCGTATCGAAGCCGGTTTCAGGATGCGCGTGGATATCGCGGCGGATTTCGATCAGTCGATGCTCGGCGGCGCGCACCAGAGCATCGATCTCGGGGCCAAGATCATTTGGCAAATTCGGCATGACTGACTTTGAAACCTTGGCTGCAGCAATTGTCCCAACATTGCAAAGGTGAAAGCATGCTGTCAAGGATCGACAATTGACAATCGATCTTTGCAAGGGTGCAGTATGGCGGTCGACCCCCATATCGATACAATTCTGGCCGGCATTGGCCATTTCACCGATATGCAGACGGGTGGTCTGGTGCCGCCGTTGCATATGGGGGTCACGCATGTGTTGGGAGAGGGCGGCCCGGCCAGCGGCTATGCGCGAAGCGGGCCGGCGGATGGGTCTCATTTCGAGCGCATGATGATCTTGGCTGAGAAAGGTGCCGATGCCGTGGGATTTGCCTCCGGTGCATCGGCCGCGCAGGCAGCCGTTGCCATGCTTCCAGAGGGGTGCCATCTCCTGATGGAGGCCAACGGTTATTATGAGTTCCGGGAGATGATCGCCCGCGCGGGGTCCGTCAGAGGCATGACGGTCGAGACCGTCGATCTTTGCGATCTTGATCAGGCAGGGGCCGCGGTTCGCCCGGGGCAAACGGCCTTGATCTGGGCGGAACTGCCGACGAACCCTCAGTGGCGTGTTCCCGATATTCGCGGTCTTTCAGATCTGGCCCGTGCGGCCGGCGCTGCATTGCTGGTGGATTCGACGGCAGCGACACCGGTTCTCTGTCGCCCGCTCGAACATGGAGCCGATATCGTACTGCATTCCGCGACGAAATTTCTGAATGGACATGGCGACCTGACCGCGGGTGCTTTGGTTCTTGCCGATGCGGAGAATTCAACGGCTTTGAGAAATCACCGCACGGCCCATGGGACTGTGCTTAGTCCGATGAGCGAATGGCTGTTGCTGCGCGGGATCAGAACGCTCGCAGTCAGGATGGAGCGCGCCTGTGGTTCTGCACTGACGATCGCCGAATGGCTGGCCTCACGTGATGACGTCGAAGTGGTATATTACCCGGGCTTGCCACGATCTCCTGATTTCGATCGTGCCAGCAGACAGTTCCTGCATGGTTTTGGCAGCATGCTCTCGTTCTGCGTGTCAAGCCGCGCAAAAGCTGCAGCGGTGACGAAGGCGGCAAAGGTCTTCCGCCAATCGACGTCACTGGGGTCAACCGAGAGCCTGATCGAGCACCGTGCCGTGACCGAAGGTGTCGGCACGCGCTGCCCCGACACCCTGATAAGGCTTTCCATTGGCCTGGAACATCCGTCAGATCTCATTGCCGATCTCGCCGATGCCATGGACGGCTAGAGTGCAGACGTCATCCTTGTAAGCGGTGCGCCATCTGGCGCATCGCGAAGATCAACGGCCCTTGGGGCTTATGCGGTCACGTCGATGACCACACGACCACGGATCTTGCCATCGATGATCTCCTGCGCCAGTTGCGGCAGCGCCGACATCGGCTCCACACGGGTCATCTGTGCAAGCTTGCCGTGATCGAGCGTATCGGCAAGCGTCTGCCAGGCGCGCCGGCGTTTGGTAAGCGGCGCCATGACGGAGTCGACCCCCAGGAGCGCGACGCTTCTTAGGATATGCGGCAACACCGTTGCCGGCAGATCTGCACCGCCGGCCAGACCACAGGCAGCAACGCCGCCGCCATAAACGGTCTGCGCCAGCACATTGGCAAGCGTGGTGGAGCCGACGGAATCCACCGCACCCGACCACAATTCCTTCTGCAGGGGGCCGGCCTTTTCGGCAAGGGTGGTGCGCGCGATGAAATTCGTCGCCCCGAGCGAAGCAAGATAGTCATGGGTTTCTGCGCGGCCGGTCGATGCGGTCACCGCATAGCCTTTTGCAGCCAGCAGGCTGATTGCAACAGAACCGACACCACCGGCTGCACCGGTCACCAGAACCGGCAGATCGGAGGTCGCAATCATACCCCAGTCCTCAAGTGCATTGACACAGAGGGCTGCGGTATAACCGGCAGTGCCGATTGCCATGGCCTGTTGCAGGGAAAAGCTCTCGGGCAGCGCGATCAGCCATTCGGACTTCAGCCGCTGGAAACGGCTATAACCGCCCCATTCGGTTTCCGACAGGCCGTAGCCGTTGACGATCACCTTGTCGCCGGCCTTCCAGTCCGGCGAGCGGGATTCAACCACCGTACCGGCAAGGTCGATGCCGGCGACCATGGGGGTGCGGCGGGCAATACGGCCCTTTCCGGAAATCGCCAGGCCATCCTTGTAGTTGAGCGTCGAGAAGGACACCTCGACCAGCACATCATGATCAGGCAGATCGGAAACCGACAATTGCCTGAACGCGCTCTTTGGCTTGCCGTCCACGGTATCGACAACCATCGCTGTGAATGAACCGGTCATGTTATCCCCTTCTTTGATTTTCTATGGGTAAAGCCCTGATTTGCTCAGGTATTTTCACGTTTTGCGCGGGCATCGAGTGCCGCCGAGTAGCTGGTGCGCACATATGACAACAGCGACGTCAGGGCAGCCGTTGCAGCATCGGTATCGCGCGCCCTCACGGCATCGATGATCTGCGTGTGGAATGCCACGACCTGACGGCGCTCGCGCACCCGGAAAACGATCATGTTGGTGATCGGGATAAACGCCTCGATGACGGTGTACATCATCAGTTTCAGCGGGCCATTGCCGCTTGAATCGACCAACGCCCGGTGGAAACGCACGTCAGAGGCACAAAACTCTTCGTCGCTGATGGAGGCATCCTGCTGCACGACGATCTCGGCGGCCATGGCCTGCAAGCCGTCTTCCTGACGGTTTTCACAGGCCAGGCGGCAGCAGATCTTTTCCGTCTCCAGCCGCGCCGTCACGATTTCATCGATATCAAAAGCGCCGATCCCCACCAGCAGGGTTGCTGCCCCGGTAATGGCCTTGGAGAGGCCCTCCGGATCCGGCCGCTTGACAAAATTGCCCCCCTGGGGGCCGCGCCTGGAATGGATGAGATTCTGGGCCGCCAGCCTCTTCAGGGCCTCGCGAACGGTCGGGCGTGAGATCCCGAAACTTCTGGCCAGATCATCCTCGGTCGGCAGGCGTTCATCGATCTTCAGGCGGCCGTCCATGATGGCCGAGCGGATGTTTTCAGCCACCTGCTTGGCAATCCCCGATCGCACGACCTCATCATATCTCAGATTCATGGCGCCTCTTCCTTCGCTTGAACGCATTGATGGCATGGCTCGAGCGAGAAAGCCATTACCATTTAAATATAGGTTTGACAAATATCGGATTGGCGATAACCTGCCCCACAGATCCATATAACCAGGGGAACAAAAATTGGTGGGATCGCTGTACCGGGGCATTTCATGCCCGAAATCCGTCCATAGCGGCGGCAGCTGTTCATGACGGCGTGCTCCGAAAGACTTGACGCGCTTGCCGCAAATCTTGCGCGCGTCCTCGACAAAAATGCCATCCTTGCCGGTGCGGCGGTGGGGGCCGCTTATTGCGGGGATGCCACCGACGAGCGGGGTGCTGCCCCCGCCCTCGTGTTTCGCCCGAGAAACACGCAGGAGGTCGCAGCCGTCCTGTCGGCATGCAACGCGGCGGGCCAGCCTGTCGTTGTCCAGGGTGGGCGCACGGGCCTTTCCGGTGGCGCGCGGCCTCAGGCCGGCGAAGTGTCTCTGTCTCTCGAACGCATGACCTCTCTTGGCGCCGTCGACAGGGCTGCCGGAACGATCATGGCCGATGCGGGTGCAACGCTTCAGTCCGTGCAGGAAAAGGCTCTCGATCACGACCTGATGTTCGGCGTTGATATCGGCGCGCGGGGAACGGCCACCATCGGCGGCAATATCGCCACCAATGCCGGCGGCATCCGGGTCCTGCGTTATGGCATGTACCGCGCCCAGGTGATGGGTCTTGAGGCTGTCCTGGCCGACGGAACCGTCCTTTCCAATCTCAAGGGTCTGGCCAAGGACAATTCCGGTTATGACCTCGGTGCGTGTTTCATCGGCACGGAAGGCACGCTTGGCGTCATCACGCGGGCCTGCCTCAAACTTCATCCAAAGCCGCGCGCGCAGGCCAATGCCTTTTGCGCACTACCATCGCTTGGCGCTGCCATTACCCTTCTGGAGAGCCTGCGCGGCACGCTTGGGCCGCTGCTCTCCGCGTTCGAGGTAATTTTTCCCGAGGTTTATGCAGGCGTGATTGCCCATTCGGGTGCCACGCCGCCGGTTCCGGTCAATGCCGGCATGTATGCGCTGATCGAGATCCAGGGCCAGTCGGAAACGGATGACGAGGCACGGTTTTCAGAGGCGCTGATGGTGGCTTATGACGATGGCCTTGTCAGCGACGTGGCGGTCTCGACCTCGGCGCGCGACTACGCGGCGATCTGGGCTTTGCGCGAGGGTGCAAGCCAGTTCATCTTCAGCATGGACCATGTCACCGGCTTTGATATCGGGTTGCCGATCCCGGTCATGCAGGCGTTCATCGAGACGGCGTCGCACGCTGTGCTGAGCGCCGATCCCGATGCGCAATTTTATATCTTCGGCCATCTCGGCGATGGAAACCTGCATTATCTCGTGCGCACCCGCGAACATGCGCGCGTGGCGGATGCCGCCTTTGCCGCCGTTGCCCGTTATGGCGGGGCGATCTCCGCCGAGCATGGCATCGGCCTCGACAAGAAGCGCTGGCTTCCCTGGGTCAGAACGCCAGCAGAAATGGCGGCAATGCGCCGTCTCAAATCAGCCTTCGACCCGCACAACATTCTCAATCCCGGCCGCGTCTTCGATCTGAAGCCTGCGGCTGCAGAGTACGTCTAATGTCTGCAACGCCCGCTGCTTCCCAACGCCCCGAACCCACGCCCTCCGAACCGGCCTCAAGGCTTGATGACCGCTACACGCTCGAGCGTGGCGCTATTCTGGTTTCGGGCACGCAGGCGCTGGTGCGCCTGCCGATGGTGCAGCGCCAGCGCGATCTGGCGCGCGGGCTCAATACCGCCGGTTACGTGTCCGGCTATCGCGGCTCGCCGCTGGCAAGTTTCGACCGGGAAATGGCCCGCGCCAAACGTTATCTTACCGAACACCATATCCGCTTCCAGCCCGGCCTTAACGAAGACATGGCCGCCACGGCCGTCTGGGGAACACAGCAGACCTCGCTGTTTCCCGGCGCGCGTTACGATGGCGTGTTTTCCATGTGGTATGGCAAGGGACCGGGCGTAGACCGGACCATGGATGTCATCCGCCACGCCAATGCGGTCGGCACCGATGCCAAGGGCGGCGTGCTGCTGCTGGTGGGCGATGATCATGGTGCTGTCTCCTCGACCCTGCCCCACCAGAGCGAACACAACCTCATCTCGGCCATGGTGCCGCTTCTGTCTCCCGCAGGTGTCGGCGAATACATCGATTACGGCCTGCTGGGCTGGGCCATGAGCCGCTATTCCGGCGCCTGGATCGGCTTCAAGTGCCAGACGGAAGTGGTCGAATGCACCGCGACCGTCACCCTTGACCCGGACGCTTCGACCCTTGTTTATCCAAGGGAAGCGGGCGGTTTTTCCCTGCGCTGGCCGGATGGTCCGCATGCCATGGAACGGCGTCTGGAAAACAAGATGGAGGGCGTGCATGCCTTTGCACGCGCCAATGCCATCGATCGCTCACTTTGGGCAATCCCGACCGGCAAGGCCCGGCTCGGCATCGTCTCCACCGGCAAATCCTGGCTCGATCTCAAGGGCGCGCTTGCAAGCCTTGGCATCGACGAGCAGCGGGCGCTGGCGCTCGGCATCCGGCTTTACAAGGTGGGGCTCGTCTGGCCCCTCGAACCGGAAGGGCTGACACGGTTTGCATCCGGCGTGGAGCAATTGCTGGTGGTCGAGGAAAAGCGGCCGATCATCGAGGACCAGATCAAATCCCTGCTGTTCAACATGGCAACCGACCAGCGACCACGCGTGTTCGGCAAGACCGGCGTCAACGGCAAACCTCTGCTGCCGGCTGCCGGTGAGATCGATGCCATCTCCGTGGCCGGTGCGATCCTGTCGCTTCTCAACGATCACGATGCCGGATTGGCCGCACGCGCCCATGACATCGAAGCGGCCCTTTCTGCCAGCGCTGTTGAGACACCGGCACTGAAGCGCGATCCGTATTTCTGTTCCGGCTGTCCGCACAGTGTCTCGACCCGCCTGCCGGAAGGCAGCCGGGCCTCGACCGGCATCGGCTGCCACATGATGGTGATCGGGCTGGAGGAACGCAACACCTCGACATTCACCCAGATGGGCGGCGAAGGTGGCGCCTGGATCGGCCTTTCGCAGTTTACCGACGAGAAGCATATTTTCGTCAACATGGGCGACGGCACCTATTTCCATTCCGGTGTTCTGGCCATCCGGGCCGCTATCGCCGCCAAGGTCAACGCCACCTACAAGATCCTCTATAACGACGCCGTGGCCATGACCGGCGGCCAGAAACACGATGGCGAGGTCACGGTTCCCGGTATTGTCGGCCAGATGCTCGCCGAAGGCGCCGCGCGTGTGGCAGTCGTCGCTGAACGCCCGGAGGTCTGGCAGGGCAGACTGCCAAAGGGGGTGAGCGTCAATCACCGCGACGAGTTGGATGATGTGCAGCGGCAGTTGCGTGACGTCGAGGGCGTCACCGTCCTCATCTACGATCAGGTCTGTGCCGCAGAAAAACGTCGCCGCCGCAAGCGTGGGGCGCTTGCCGTCTCCGACAAGCGGGCCTTCATCAACGAACTGGTCTGTGAAGGCTGCGGCGATTGTTCGGCGGTGTCGAACTGCATCTCGGTCGAGCCGCAGGAAACCGAGTTCGGCCGCAAGCGCCGCATCAACCAATCAAGCTGCAACACGGATCTTTCCTGCATCAAGGGATTTTGCCCAAGCTTCGTGACCATCGAAGGCGGCACGATCCGCAAACCGGCGGCAAAGGCGGCAAAGGTTTCGTTCGATGACCTGCCGCTGCCGCAGATGCGCACCCTTACGGAGCGCCCCTATAACATGCTGCTTGCCGGCATCGGCGGCACCGGCGTCATCACCGTCAGCGCCATCCTGTCGATGGCCGCGCATATCGATGGTCTGGCGGTGCAGACGCTCGACCAGACGGGGCTGGCGCAGAAGAACGGCGCCGTGGTGTCGCATCTTCGTGTTGCACGAGACCCGCAGCATATTTCCTCGATCCGCATCGGCTCGGGCGAAAGCGATCTGGTTCTGGGCTTCGACATCGTGGTTTCGGCAGCAAAGAGCGCCCTGCAGACCTTCAAGGCGGGCCGCACGCAGGCCGTGCTCGATGACCACTTTGCCCCCACCGCTTCCTTCGTGCAGAACACCGCACTCGATTTCCGCCAGGAAGCCACGCTTAACGCCCTGCGCAAGGCCGCCGGCCACGATGCGGTGACGCTCGTTGCCGCCACAAAACTCGGTCTGGCCCTGATGGGCGATGCCATTGCCGCCAACATGTTCCTGCTCGGCCATGCCTTTCAGCGCGGCCTGGTGCCGATCACGCTCGATGCGATCCTTGCCGCGATTGATCTCAACGGCACCGGTATCGCCATGAACCGGGCGGCCTTCGGCTGGGGCCGCCGCTCGGCGATCGATCCGGATGCCGTCAGCACGGCGGCCGGTGTCGGGACGCCTGAGGACAAGCCGGCCGAAACGCTTGAGGATATCGTCAGGCGGCGTGTCGACTTCCTGACCGCCTACCAGAATGCCGCCTATGCGCGGCGCTACAGCAGGCTGGTGGAAACCTCTCGCACCGCAGCCACCGGTCTTGTCGGGGGTGAAGCCTTTGCTGAAGCCGTGGCGCGCAATGCCTTCAAGCTCATGGCCTACAAGGACGAGTATGAGGTCGCCCGCCTGCACCGCGACCGGAGCTTTCACGACAAGATCGCCGCACAATTCGAGGGCGATTTCGAGGTGAAGCACCACCTCGCGCCGCCGCTGTTCTCTCGCAGGATCGACAAGCGCACCGGCAACCCGGCCAAGATTGCCATTCCCGGCACGTTGATTTCCCCGGCCTTTGCAGCGCTCGAAAAGATGAAGGTGCTGCGGGGAACGCCGCTCGATGTCTTCGGCTACACCCACGAGCGCCGCACCGAACGCCGGCTGGTGGCCGACTATTTTAGCCTGATCGACGGGCTTGCGGCAGCGCTGTCGCAAGGCAATCTCGATCACGCCACCGCACTTGCCGGCCTGCCCGACCAGATCCGTGGCTTCGGACCGGTCAAGATGGCAGCGATCGCACGGTTCGAGAAAAGCCAGGCCGACCTTCTGGCAAAAGCTGCCAGCACCGCCGGCGCCATTTCCGCAGACACGCCCACAGACATGACCGCAAGAAGGAAGACCGTATGAGCACGACCGCCCCGTTCGAAACCATCCTCTACGAGAAGGACGGCACGGACAAGTTCGCGACGATCACCCTCAATCGCCCCGATAAACTGAACGCCATGAACAAGACGACCGTGCGCGAAATCGACCGGGCCGTCGCCATGGCCGTGGCCGATCCTGATGTCAATGCGCTCGTCATCACCGGTGCCGGCCGTGCGTTCTCCTCCGGCTACGATCTTCAGGGCGCCGACTATGATGTCGACATCGAATCCTGGCAGGCGGACATGACCGAGAACGCCCAGGCGCTTCTCAATATCTGGAAAGCGCCAATCCCGGTCATCGCGTCCATCAACGGTTATGCGCTGGCGGGTGCGCTGGAGCTGATGATGTCCTGCGATCTGGCGATTGCTGCTGACAATGCCAAGTTCGGCGAACCCGAAGTGCGCCATAACTCCGGTCCGCCGGCGCTGTTCATGCCGTGGCTGCTCTCGACGCGCGACACGCGCTGGCTGATGTACACGGGCGATCTGGTGGACGCCGAAGAAGCGCTGCGCATGCATCTGATCAACAAGATCGTGCCGGCCGATCAATTGAAGGAAAAGACCGAGAACCTGGCGCGCAAGCTGGCGCGTATGCCGGTTCCGGCCATCAAGTTTGCCAAGGCCTCGATCAACAACCAGCAGGTCGCCGCGGGCCTTCACACAGCCTTCGACTACAATGTCCACGCCATCGCCGCTCTTCACGTCAGCACCAAGGGCCAGGAGTGGATGCGCAATCTGCAGAAGATGTCGCTCAAGGAATATCTCGAATTCCGCGATGCGCCGTTCAAGGGCCTTGATTGATCCCGCAGCCGCCAAGGCGAGACCAGAACCGGAAAAGGGTATGACAATGCAGACGGCTTCAACCGCCACACCGCGCCTTAACAGCATCCCCGTGATCGATATTGCGCCTTTTATTGCAGGCACGGACGGCGGTGCAGCCGTTGTCGCGGCCATCGAGGCGGCTTGCCGCGAAACCGGCTTTTTCCTCGTCACCGGCCATGGTGTTTCCAAAGAGGCGACCTCCGATCTCTACAATCTGGCCCGCGCATTCTTTGATGAGCCGGCGGAGTGGAAAAAGCAGCAGGGGCGCGGCACGGCCCTTGAAGGGGGCGTATCGTTTTCGCCACTGGCCGACGAGGCGCTGAGTGCAACGCTCGGCATCAAGACGCCGGGCGACTACAAGGAAAGCCTTAATTTCGGCCATCGGCTTGGCGGCGACACATGGCCGTCAAAACCTGCCGGACTGGAAGCCGCCTTCCACGCCTATTTCGCCGAAATGGAAGCGCTGTCACGCCATTTGCGCCGGGCGTTCTGCCAAGCGATCGGCCTTGCGCCGGATTATTTCGAGCCGGCATTCGAGAACCATCTCTCGGCACTGCGGGTCATCAACTATCCCGAACAGAGCGAAAGCCCGCTGCCCGGTCAACTGCGCGCCGGCGTTCATACCGATTATGGTTTCATGACCATCCTGCGCTCGGAAGCGTCTCCCGGCGGACTTCAGGTGCGCAACCGCGCCGGGGACTGGCTGGACGCGCCCAATATCGAGGGCGCCTATGTCGTCAATATCGCCGATGCCTTCATGCGCTGGACGAATGACGAGTGGGTTTCGACACCCCATCGGGTGGCCAATCCGCCGGGCAAGTTCAAAGGCACGACACGACGCCAGTCGATCCCGTTCTTTCTCAATCCCTCGCGGGACACCGTTATCGAATGCCTGCCGCCGTTCGCGGCCAAGGCTGCGGCCCGTTACGAGCCGATCACCTATGGAGATTACATCGCCCTGAAGACCAGCCAGGCCTTCGGCAAGCCATCCTGACGACAGGAAACGAAAGATCGTCCGTCGCCCATTGCTCTCACCCATGACACCGCAACGATAAGGGGAACTGAAATGATGACCATGAACAGACGGCACCTTCTTGCCGGAATGGGCGGCTTTGCAGCTGCCGGAATGATCGGCATGCCCGCCCGCGCCGAGGGTAAGACACTCGTTGTGCCGACGCTTGGCGGCGCGTGGGAGCAGTTCTGGCGCACGACTTTGGCACCGGCCTTTACCGCCAAGAGCGGCGCAGCCGTGACGCTTGACGCTGGCAACGGCCGGGTGTGGAGCGCCAACCTGCGGGCCGCAGGCGTGAAGAACCCGCCTTATTCCATCCTGATGACCAACGAAGCCTTCGCCTCGAGTCTTCGCAAGGAAGGTTTTTTCGAGAAGCTCGATCTCACCAAGCTGTCGAACTACAATGACCTCTATCCGCTGGCCAAGAAGACCGATGGCTGGGGCGCGGTCGCCATGGTGTCGCCCATCGGGCTCGCCTACCGCACCGACATGGTGAAGACGCCACCGAAAAGCTGGAAGGATCTTTGGGACAATCCGGAATTCAAGGGACGCATCGGTCTTTACAACTTTGCCAACACGGCCGGCAAAATGGAACTGATGCTGGCCTCCAAGATTTTTGGCAAGGACCAGTACGATATCGACGCCGGCTTCAAGGCACTCGAAAAGCTCGGGCCCGTCATTCAGGCCGATTTCAATCTCTCGACCGGCATTGCTTCGGGTGAATTTGTCGTTGCTCCCTTCGATTTCGGCGAAGTGGCGCGTCTTCGCGCGCAAGGCCTGCCGATCGATGTCGTGGTGCCGGAAGAGGGTCTGATCATGTTCGACCAGACGCTCAACATTCTGGCCAACGGACCGGAAAAGGAACTGGCCTACGAATACGCCAACTTCCTGCTGTCTCCCGAGGGACAGCTGCCATTGATGAAGCAGTTCTTCGTCTCGCCCACCAATTCCAAGGTGATCGTGCCCGAGGACCTGAAGAAGGACGTGCCGATCTCGGGCGCCATGATGGACAAGGTCCTGACCTGGGACTGGAATTTCATGAACGAGAAACAGGCCGCCTTTGCCGAGACCTGGGCAAAGGTCATGCGCTGATTGCAGGGTTTCCTCCTCAATCACAGTGGCCGGGCCGCGTAGAGCGGCCCGGCATCCCGGCATAGGCGCGCGCAACACCATCGCGGGCAGAATTTGGAAGATCGATCATGACAGAGGTGAGCATTGAAGGGCTGACCAAGGACTATGGAAGCTCTCTGGCGGTGAACGGCATTTCCGTGAAGATTGCCGATGGCGAGTTCATTTCTCTGCTCGGCCCATCCGGTTGCGGCAAGACGACGACGCTGAAGATGATTGCCGGCTTCGAAGAGGCGACGGCCGGTGCCATCCGCTTTGACGGTCAGGATGTGGTCAACGTGCCCGCCGAAAAGCGCGACATCGGCATGGTGTTTCAGAACTATGCGCTGTTTCCCCACATGACGGTGGCGCAAAACCTGGCCTTCGGCCTTGAAATGCGACGCGTCTCCCGATCGGACATTGCCGCGCGCACGGCACGCGTCCTCGACATGGTACAGCTGTCTGGATACGCCGACCGCTATCCACGCCAGCTTTCCGGCGGACAACAGCAGCGTGTGGCGCTGGCCCGTGCTCTGGTGATCGAGCCCCGTATCCTGCTGCTCGACGAGCCGCTGGCCAATCTCGATGCCAAGCTGCGCGAGGAAATGCGGGTGTTCATTCGCGACCTGCAAAAGCGGGTCGGCATCACCACCGTCTACGTGACGCATGATCAGGCCGAGGCGATGACCATGTCCGACCGGGTGGTCGTGATGTTCGGCGGTCGCATCGCGCAGCATGGTTCACCCTCCGATATCTACGAGCGACCAGCCAGCCTTGAGGTCGCGCAGTTCGTGGGTCAGGTGAATATCCTGGAAGGCAAAGTGGTTTCACCGGCCGCCGGCGATCTGACCCTTGTCGATACGGTTCTCGGGCAGTTTCTGGTGCGCGGTGTCGCACCTGATGTCAACGGCACAGTCATACTGACACTGCGTCCCGAAGCCGTCGAGCTTGCAAGCGCCGATAACGGTGGCGCCCAGGCCACCATCTCCGCCAGCTATTACTCGGGAAGCCTTGTCGATTACCGCCTGACGCTGGACAATGGCCAGACGATCAATGTGCAGACCTTCCCGCGCAATCGCTGGGCTGCGGGAGATCGCGTCACCATCAAGGTGGACGGTGAACGCTTCTGGCCGCTCGGGGCGCCGTCATGAGTATCAGTTCCCGCTCCGCAAAGCCGTTCCTGCTGATTGCGCCGGCCGTGCTGCTGCTCGGCCTCTTCCTCGTCCTGCCCTATATCAATATCGGCATCATGAGCTTTCGCAATCCGGGCAATGGCTCTCCTTATACCCCCGGTTTTACCACCGGCAATTATCTCAGGCTGTTTTCCGACAGCTTTTATCTGGAGCAGATCGCCAATACGCTGATGATCGGCGCCATCACGACGTTTGCCTGCCTTATTCTGGGTTTTCCCGTCGCCTGGCAGCTCGCCAGAACCCAGATGCGGTTTCGTGGCCTCGCCTATGGGCTCGTGCTGTCGCCGCTCCTCGTCGGCATCGTCATCCGCAGTTATGGCTGGACGATCCTTCTCGGCAACAATGGCATGATCAACCGCACGCTGATCAACATGGGGCTGATCGATTATCCGTTGGGGCTGATGTATAATTCGCTGGGCATCGTCATAGCCCTCGTCCATGTCTTCCTGCCCTTCATGATCCTGCCGCTGATGAGCGCGCTTCAGGGGATCGACCCCTCCATCGAGGCCGCGGCACGCTCGCTTGGTGCCGGCAGGATCACGGCGTTCCGGCGCATCGTGCTGCCGTTGTCCATGCCGGGCATTCAGGCCGGATGTATCCTGGTCTTCGTGCTCTCGCTCAGTGCCTATGTGACACCCTCGCTGATTGGCGGCCTGCGGGTGAAGACAATGGCCGTCAGTGTGGTCGATGCCCTGATCGACACGTTCCAGTGGCCGTTCGGTTCGGCCATGGCGCTGATGCTTTCTTTGACGGGCGCGCTTGTCGTGTTGATCTTTGCCCGGCTCACCCGCATGAAATGGAAGGCGAACTGATGTCGAAACCCTTGCTGACGGGCTATTGCCTGGTCATTTACGCCTTTCTGCTCCTGCCAATCCTCGTGGTCGTCGGCGCGTCGTTTAATGCCGGTGCATTCCTGACATTTCCGCCGCAGGGTCTGTCCTTCCGATGGTATGTCGTGTTCTTCAACAACGACGTCTTCATGCGGGCGATCAGGACATCGCTCTGGGTGGCTGCGGTCTCGACGGTGATTTCGGGGATCATCGGCACAATGGCGGCGATGTTCTACATCCAGCATTCCGGTCGCTGGAAGGAAAGTGTGCGGCTTGCCATGCTGCTGCCGCTTCTGTTGCCGGAAGTGCTCACCGCCATATCGCTGCTGTTCTTCGTCTATTCGATTGGCATCGGCACGAAGACCATCGCCGCGATGATCATCGGCCATGTGCTGATCACGCTGCCCTTCGTGTTCATCAATGTCTCGGCTGCGATGGAATCTTATGATCCTGCCTGGAGCCTTGCGGCACGAAGCCTCGGGGCGGGTCCCTTCACCCGCTTTCGCCGCATCATGTTGCCCCTGATCAAGCCCGGCGTCATCGGCGGCTGCCTGTTTGCCTTCATCATTTCCTTCGATATCTTCACCATCTCCTTCATGCTGAAGAATATCGGAACGGCAACGCTGCCCATCCAGCTTTACGATTACCTGCGCACCAATTTCACTCCGGAGGCCGCAGCCGTCTCGACGGTTTCGATCGTGCTGACGCTGGCCGTGGTGATCATTTCGGAGAAAGTGCTCGGGTTGCGGATCCACCGGTTCTGATGGCAGCCGCCTCTCGGATTGTTATCGCCGATCACACACAGTCTCGCGCTTCAATGAATGGCTATTGACCTTCAATGATCTCTGCGCCAGCTACCCATATCCCACAAAAAAGGCCGGCGGATGATGAACATCCGCCGGCGCAATCGCTCACTTGGTCCGCCCGTATTACTTCTTCTGCCAGCTCTTCACCAGCTCGTCATAATTGACGGTGAGGGGCTTTTCCTTTTCGTTCGCAACCTTCAACTGCGGCGCAAGGTGGCCCTTGGCGACAGCATCCTTGTTCCAGTAGGCCAGATCATGCTCTTCGGCGAGCTTCGGGCCGATATCGCCCTGAACGCCGGCGCGCTCGAGGCGTTGCATGACCTTTTCCTGTTCTGAGCACAGCGAGTCCATGGCGGCCTGCGCGGTCTTTGCTCCGGAAGAGGCATCGCCGATCGCCTGCCACCACAACTGGGCAAGCTTTGGATAATCAGGCACATTGGTGCCGGTCGGCGACCATTGCACGCGGGCCGGCGAGCGGTAGAACTCGATGAGGCCGCCAAGCTTTGGCGCACGGTCGGTGAAGCTTTTGTGCTGGATGGTCGATTCCCGGATCAGCGTCAGGCCGACATGGCTCTTTTTCACGTCGACGGTCTTGGAGGTGACGAACTGGGCATAAAGCCACGCCGCCTTGGCGCGGTCATCGGGGGTGGATTTCAGCAGCGTCCAGGAGCCGACGTCCTGGTAACCCAGCTTCATGCCGTCCTTCCAGTAGACGCCGTGCGGGCTTGGCGCAAAACGCCATTTCGGCGTCCCGTCGGCGTTGACGACCGGCAGGCCATCCTTGACGAGATCGGCGGTAAAGGCGGTGTACATGAACATCTGCTGGGCGACTTCACCCTGTGATGGCACCGGCCCGGATTCCGAGAAGGTCATGCCTTGCGCGGACGGCGGTGCATAGGCCTTCAACCAATCGAGGTATTTCTGGATGGCGTAGACGGAGGCCGGCCCGTTGGTATCGCCGCCGCGCGCCACGCAGGAGCCGACCGGACGGGATTTTTCGTCCACCTTGATGCCCCATTCATCCACCGGCAGGCCGTTCGGCAGGCCCTTGTCGCCATTGCCGGCCATGGAAAGCCAGGCATCGGTAAAGCGCCAGCCGAGCGATGGGTCCTTCTTGCCATAGTCCATGTGGCCGAAGACCTTCTTGCCGTCCTGCTCGCGGCCGGTGAAGAATGCGGCAATGTCCTCGTAAGCCGACCAATTGACGGGAACGCCGAGATCGTAGCCGTACTTGGCCTTGAAATCGGCCTTGTTCTTGGCGTCGTTGAACCAGTCATAACGGAACCAGTAGAGGTTGGCGAACTGCTGGTCCGGCAACTGGTAGAGTTTGCCATCCGGCGCGGTGGTGAATTTCAGGCCGATGAAATCCTGCAGGTCGAGACCGGGATTGGTCACGGCCTTGCCTTCATTGGCCATCCAGTCGGTGAGCGAACGCGCCTGCTTGTAGCGCCAGTGGGTGCCGATGAGGTCGGAATCGTTGACATAGGCGTCATAGATGTTTTCGCCGGACTGCATCTGGGTCTGCAGCTTTTCGACCACATCGCCTTCGCCGATCAGGTCATGGGTGATCTTGATGCCGGTGATTGCCGTGAAAGCCGGCGCCAGCACCTTGGATTCGTATTCATGCGTGGTGATGGTCTCGGAAACAACCTTGATATCCATGCCGGCAAAGGGCTTTGCCGCATCGATGAACCATTGCATTTCCTTTTCCTGGTCGGCGCGTGTCAGCGCCGACATGTCCTTGATTTCCTTGTCCAGGAACTGCGTTGCCGCGTTCATGTCGGCAAAGGCCGTCCCGGTCATTGCCAGCAGCAGGGCTGCCGTTGTCGTCATCAGGTGCCGTCGCATAAGGTCTCCTCCCAACGTTGCGATTGCAGATAGTCGTTTAGAATTGCCTGCCGGTCCCACCCGGCAGGCCTTCTGGCCCTCCTGGCTAAACGAAGCGGAACACGCCGATCGCATAGACCACGGACAGGGCCAAAGCCCACCACAGACTGGGCCCTCCAAGACCCAGCCATGCGAGATGAATGAATGCGGAGCCCAGCAGCGACACGAACAGGCGGTCGCCGCGCGTCGTCTCGAACCTTAAAATGCCAACCCGCGGACCACCGCCCGGCGACAGGTATTCCCAGACGCCCATGGCCGCGATCAACATGAAGATGCCGATGAAGAACAGTGCCGTCGGCAGTGTCCAGGCCATCCAGGACAGATTGATCATTAATAACTAGCCCCCTGATGCTGATACTGAGGTGCGCCAAAGTCTCGTGCCACCGCTCCCAACGATAGACCTCCAAAGACGGCTACTGAAAAACAGATAACAACAATGAACGCTTGAGGCGCATCGATCTCTCTACGTTTCACCGCCGTGAAACAAAGGAAGCCGAATCCACCTAACAAAACAGGCAGAAGGTCTCCGATAACTGACTCACGGCTCAGAGAAGCCGAGTATCCGGAAACGACACCAACTAGCGCCAAGGTGAACGCAGCAAGTATCGTCTGTGGCCAAGATGGCACTCGCTTAACTGTTATCAATACTAAGGCGGCTACAAAGCCGATGCATATTGAAAGGCCAAGTATTAGCAATCCAAAAAACAATATATAGTTCATCGATAGATGAGCTATCTTCCAGAATATGCCCCAGGAAAAAACAGACATCACACCCTCCCCAGGGCAAAGCCCTTGGCGATGTAGTTTCGGACAAAATAGATGACGAGCGCGCCGGGAATGATGGTGAGCACGCCGGCCGCCGCCAGCACGCCCCAGTCCATGCCTGACGCTGAGACGGTTCGTGTCATGGTCGCTGCAATCGGCTTGGCATCTGTGGTCGTCAGCGTCCGGGCAATCAGAAGCTCGACCCAGGAAAACATGAAGCAGAAGAAGGCCGCGACACCGATGCCGGAGGCAATCAGCGGCATGAAGATCTTGACGAAGAATTTCGGGAAGGAATAACCGTCGATATAGGCGGTTTCGTCGATTTCCTTCGGCACGCCCGACATGAACCCTTCCAGGATCCACACCGCCAAGGGCACGTTGAACAGGCAGTGCGCGATGGCCACAGCAATATGGGTGTCGATGAGGCCGAAAGCCGAATAGAGCTGGAAGAAGGGCAGGGCAAACACGGCCGGCGGCGCCATGCGGTTGGTCAAGAGCCAGAAGAACAGGTGCTTGTCGCCGAGGAACCGATAGCGGGAAAAAGCGTAGGCGGCCGGAAGTGCTGCACTGACCGAAATCACCGTGTTCATCACCACATAGATGATGGAGTTGATGTAGCCGTTGTACCAGGAAGGATCGGTAAAGATCACCGTGTAGTTGCGCAGTGTCGGCTGCTGCGGCCAGAGCGAAAAGGCCCCGAGGATCTCGCTGTTCGTCTTGAAGCTCATATTCGCCAGCCAGTAGATCGGCAGGATGAGGAAGACGATGTAGATCGTCGGGACGAGGAAACCGAAGCGGCTGCGGGTGCTGATTTGGCTCATGTTTTCCCCTCACTTCTCTTCGGCATCGCTCTGCGTCATCACGGTATAAATGACCCATGACAGCAGAAGGATGATCAGGAAGTAGATGATCGACATGGCCGCCGCCGGCCCGAGATCGAATTGGCCAACCGCCATCTTGACAAGATCGATGGAGAGGAAGGTGGTGGAATTGCCCGGCCCGCCGCCCGTCACCACGAAAGGCTCGGTGTAGATCATGAAGCTGTCCATGAAGCGCAGGAGCACGGCAATCAGCAGCACCCGCTTCATCTTCGGCAGCTGGATATAGCGAAATACCGACCAGCGCGACGCGCCATCGATCTTGGCCGCCTGGTAATAGGCGTCCGGAATGGACACGAGACCGGCATAGCAGAGCAGCACGACAAGGCTCGTCCAGTGCCAGACGTCCATGACGATAACGGTTGCCCAGGCATCAACGGGGTCCTGCGTGTAATTATAGTCGATGCCGAGACTGTTCAGCGTATAACCGAGCAGCCCGATATCGACGCGGCCGAACACCTGCCAGATGGTGCCGACGACATTCCAAGGGATCAGCAGTGGCAGCGCCATCAGCACGAGGCAAACCGGCACGCCTGGCCCGGTCTTGGGCATGTTGAGCGCGATGAAAATGCCAAGCGGCACCTCGATTGCAAGAATGATGCCGGAGAAGACAAGATTGCGCGCCAGCGCATTCCAGAAGCGGTCTGAGGATAGCATCTGCACGAACCAGTCGGTGCCGGCCCAGAAGAACTGGTTGTTGCCGAACGTATCCTGCACCGAATAATTCACCACCGTCATGAGCGGAATGACGGCGGAAAACGCAACGAGCACCAAGACCGGCAGCACCATGAACCAGGCTTTGTTGTTCCACGTCTTGTTCATGTTTCAGCCCTCCATGCCGACGCGCCAGCTATCGGCATAGATGCCGATAGCAGACGGATCGAACGTGACGCGCGGATCAGCCGGGATTTCGTCGTCTTCCGAAAGAACGATGGAGAGCGGTTGCCCACAGAACCGCGCCCGCACGATCTTCTGGCGGCCGATATCCTCGACCTTGGCGATGTCGATCGCCATGCCTTCGCGCGATAACCGCACGAATTCCGGGCGGATGCCAAGCTCCACCTTGGCTCCGGCATCAAGCTTCGGTGCGCCGGACAGCGAAATCGTCTGATCGCCGATACGGGCAGATGCACCCTCCACCGCAACCGGCATGACATTCATGCCCGGTGAACCGATGAAATAACCCACGAAGGTGTGGCTCGGCCGTTCGAAAAGTTCGGCAGGCGTACCGATCTGGACGATCTGTCCGTCATGCATCACGACGACCTTGTCTGCAAAGGTCAGCGCCTCGGTCTGGTCATGCGTCACATACACCATGGTAAAACGCGAACTGCGGTGCAGCCGCTTCAGCTGCGAGCGCAGCTGCCATTTCATATGCGGGTCGATGACGGTGAGCGGCTCATCGAACAGGATCGCATTGACATCCGAGCGCACCAGCCCGCGGCCGAGCGAGATCTTCTGCTTTTGGTCGGCCGTCAGCCCCTGCGCGCGCCGGTTCGCCATGGAGGCGAGGTCCGTCATGTCAAGAATGTGCTCGACGCGTTTTTTCACCTCGGCCTCCGGCACATGCCGGTTGCGCAGCGGAAAGGCGAGATTGTCGAAGACGCTCATCGTGTCGTAGACAACAGGGAACTGGAAAACCTGAGCGATGTTGCGCGCCTCGGTCGAAAGGTTCGTCACGTCCTTGCCGTCAAACAGGATGCGGCCATCGGAGGGATGCAAGAGCCCCGAGATGATATTGAGCAGCGTGGTCTTGCCGCAGCCGGAGGGTCCGAGCAGCGCATAGGCGCCGCCATCATCCCACTCGTAATGTACTTGTTTCAGGGCATAATCGCCGGCTGCCTTGGCTTTTGCGTTATAGGCGTGGCGGATATGATCGAGGCTGATACGGGCCATGGTGTCCTCCTCACGCCGCCGTCTGATGCGGCGCGGCAAGCGTCGCACCGGTTGCCGGGTTAAATGCCATCAGATGGCGCGTATCCAGATGCACATCGATCATCTGGTCCGGATCGATATCGTGGATGCCGTGCGTCAGCATGACCCACCGTTCCCCGGCAAATTCCACATGGATGAAGCTTTCCGACCCGGCGATTTCCGACACCTGGGTGCGGACCGGCAGCGGGTGGGTGAACGGTCTGGCCTTCAGCATCAGGTGATGCGGCTGAAACGCCACCGTCACCGGGCCGGTCGGAATGGCTGCCAGATGCGGCGGTACGGGAAGGATCGGCTGGCCACCGTGCAGGAACTGTCCCGCCTCATGGACGAGATCGATGGTATTGAGCGGCGGGTCAGCAAAGGTGCGGGCGGTCAGAAGATCCGACGGCTCACGGTAGACACGGATGGTGTCGCCGAACTGGGTGACGCGGCCCTCGCTCAGTGTCGCCGTGCTGCCGCCGAGCAGCAGCGCCTCGGATGGTTCTGTAGTCGCGTAGACGAAGATCGCACCGGATGCCGCAAAGATCTTTGGCAGTTCCTCGCGCAATTCCTCGCGCAGTTTGTAATCGAGGTTGGCCAGCGGCTCATCAAGAAGCACGAGATTGGCGTTTTTGACGATGGCGCGGGCGAGCGCCGTGCGCTGCTGCTGGCCGCCGGAGAGGTTGAGCGGCGTGCGATCGAGATAAGGCGTCAGCCGCAGCAGATCGGCGGCCTTCTTCACCTCGCGGTCGATGGTGGCGGCATCCTTGCCGGCAATACGCATGGGCGATGCGATGTTTTCATAAACCGTCAGCGCCGGATAGTTGATGAACTGCTGGTAGACCATGGCGACGTTGCGCATTTGCACCGGCATGCCGGTGACATCCGTGCCATCAAAGAGGATCTGCCCCTCCGTCGGTCGATCAAGCCCGGCCATCAGGCGCATCAGCGAGGTCTTGCCCGACAGCGTCGGACCAAGCAGGACGTTCAGCGTTCCCCGCTTGAGTGCAAGGGTAGTCGGGAAAATATGATAGTCGCGGCCCACCACCTTCGACACATTATGCAATTCCAGCATGCCTTGGGCCTCCCAACCCTAAGCTGTCGATGACCGGTTGCCTTCAGCCCCTCCAAGGCTTGAAAGCTCACCCATCACGCCGCCATCAAGCGGCAGGACAGAGCACCGGCATCAAAACTTCCAGACCTGCGGCCACATTGGTCGACAGGAAAAAACCTGTCTGATGCGCCGCCCTGTCCCATTTGTGAGCATATGCGAAACTGATGCACTGTAGAGCGAAAATAAAATGAATGTCAAACGAATGCTATTCGTCAACAGGACAACGTGCGACGGGGCCCGTTTCGATGGCAGCCACATCTTGCGTGGCGCACACCATATTGACGCTTCGAAGCGGACAATGACCACAGATGATGGTGTGAACCGGCAAAATATGGCCGATGCGCAGCGCGTGAATTTCAAAGCATCAGAGACAGTCGCCTGTGCCACCTTCCCCTCGCAAAGCTGCGCTCCAGGACTTGCGGTGGGCTGCGGCGTCACGGCCACAAGTTCATCGGTGGCACCCGTCCCTACGCCTTGGCAAACACTTCGATCTTCACCTGGCGTGCAGACACAGTATAACCCAGCTTTCGATTTTTCTTCATCTTAGAGAAAACGAAAGGGCTGCGATAGATGTGGGCGCGGCTGTGGCGTACTGACAGTGCCAGCGCGGGAGGCCTGCCCTTACAGGCCTCCCGCCCGCAGCAGCGATGATTTCTGCCGTGCCTGATAGTGCCCGGCTGGTCTCCGGTCTGTCAGGGCATCATCGGAGGCGATCGTCTTTCCGCGCAACAGCACGCGCACCGGCCAGCCGTTCACATCGAGCCCCTCATAGGGCGTGTAATCAGCGCCATGCTGAAGCATGTCATTGGTGAGCGTCACCTGCCTTGTCGGATCCCACAGCGCGATATCGGCATCGGCACCGATCGCGATCGTACCCTTTTGCGGATAAAGCCCGTAGAGCTTGGCATGGTTGGTGGAGGTCACCGCAACAAACCGGTTGATATCGATGCGGCCCTTCATCACGCCTTCGGAAAACAGGATGGGCAGGCGTGTGCCGACGCCTGGAATGCCGTTCGGGATCCAGCGGAAATGTCGTTTACCCCTCTCGTTCAGCTTGCCCTCCGGATCGTCGAAGCGGAAGGGGCAGTGATCGGAGGAGAAGAGGTCGAAGACGCCCTGCTCGATACCTTCCCAGCAGGCATCCTGACTTTGTCTGTCGCGTGGCGGTGGCGAGCAGACGAATTTGGCGCCCTCCAGACCTTCAAGATCCAGATCATCCGCCGTCAGCATCAGGTATTGCGGGCAGGTTTCGCCAGCGATTTTCTGGCCGCGCTGACGAGCCCGGCGGATTTCCTCCATCGCCTCGCGGTTGGAGACATGCACGATGACGATAGGCACGTCGACAATCTCGGCAAGCGACAGCGCCCGGTGGGTGGCTTCCCGCTCGGCCGCAATCGGCCGGGTCGTGGCATGATATTTCGGCGCGTATTTCGCGTCTTCCTCGTGCCGGCCGATGAGGTAGCGGATGGCATCCTCGTTTTCGCAGTGGACCATGACCAGCGCGCCGGTGCGCCGGGCAGCATCGAGCGTTGCAAGGATCTCGTCATCGCGCAGGCGAAGCCCTTCGTAGGTCATGAACACCTTGAGCGAGGTATAGCCATCCTCCACCAGCGCCGGCAGCTCCTGGCCCAGCACCTCCGGCGTCGGATCGGTCACCACCAGGTGGAACGCGACATCCACATGGCATTTTCCGTCGGCCTTTGCGTGGTAGACCTTCAGCGCCTCGCGCAGGGTCTGGCCCTTCTCCTGCATGCAGAAAGCGAGCACCGTGGTATTGCCACCGATGGCGGCCGAGCGCGTGCCGCTGTCGAAGTCATCCGCCATGACGATGCCGTCGCCGGAGGGCTGGTCGAGATGCACATGGCTGTCGATGCCCCCCGGCAGGACAAAAAGACCGGTCGCATCGATCACCTCGTCAGCATCCGTCAGGTCCGCCGCAAGCGCCGCGATGCGGCCATCCCTGATGCCGACATCGCATTTGAACGTGTCGCTGGCGGTTACCACCGTTCCATGCCGGATGATCGTGTCGAAGCGCATGTGTCTTTTCCTGCCTGTTGTCTTTGCTCAGCTTGCCTTGGCAAGACCGGTCCCGGTCGAAAGGATCTTTTCCAGTGCGGCGATGAAGCGATCGACCTCCTCGACGGTGTTGTAATGCACCATCGAAACCCGGAGCATGCCGCCATGATCGGTCAGGTCAAGATATTCCGCCAGCCGGCGCGAATGGAAATCGCCGAACCGCATGGCGATCTTCTCGCCGTCCATGGCCTTGCAGAGCGTTGCGGCATCGCGGCCATCAAAACGGAAGGCAATCGTCGGCACGCGGCTTGAGGCCTGATTGACCGTTTGACCGATGATGCGGCAATCGTTGCGAGAGCGCAGAAAGGCCAGAAGCCGCTCGGTCAGCCGGTTTTCCTGCTCGGTGATCGCGCCAAAACCCGCGACGATTTTTTCGCGAACCGTGCCGGTTTCCCCGGCCTGTTCACCGAGGCTTACGAGATAATCGACAATGCCGCAGGTGGAATAGGCAAGCTCATAATTCGGGTTGCCCGGCTCCAGCTTGCCCGGCACTTTGTCCTTGCCGTAAA
Source organism: Neorhizobium sp. PAMB6630 (assembly GCF_058242775.1). Lineage (NCBI taxonomy): Bacteria > Pseudomonadati > Pseudomonadota > Alphaproteobacteria > Hyphomicrobiales > Rhizobiaceae > Neorhizobium > Neorhizobium sp. PAMB6630. The sequence goes on along the minus strand of NZ_JBZAYV010000002.1, from coordinate 900,156 downwards.
AGTAGTGGTAGAGCGTATCCAGCTCCAGCAGCAGGTCGTATTTGCCGTACATCAGCGCGTAATGCGGGCCATAGGTCTTGTAGAGGCTGAAGACGTAATAATCGACGTCAAGCGCCTGCACATCGACCGCCCGGTGCGGGGCATAGGCCACCGCATCCACGCAGATCTTTGCGCCACGGGCATGGACGAAATCGGCGATCTCGCGGATCGGATTGATCGAGCCCAGGATATTGGAGCAATGGGTGACACAGACGAGCTTCGTGCGTTCGCTGATCAGCGGCGCCAGATCCTTGAGGTCAAGCGTCAACGTGTCCTTGTTCAGCGGCCAGATCTTCAGGACGATGCCACGCTCCTGCAACCGGTCCCAGGGGCCAATATTGGATTCGTGATCGGCAATGGTGATGATGATTTCGTCGCCGGCCGAGAGCTGGCTTTGCATGGCGCGCGCAAGGTTCTGCAACAGCGCGGTGGTGGAGTTGCCAAAGACGATCTCTTCCGGTCGACCCGCATTGACCAGATGCATGGCAGCGGTGCGCGCTTCCAGAAGCGCTGATGCAGCTGCCTGCGACACCTCGTAGGAGCCGCCGATCTGGACGTTCTTTTCGATGAGGAAGGTGTTGATGCGCTCAACGGCGCCTTTGAGGATCTGCGATCCGCCGGCATTGTCGAAAAAGGTCCAGCCGCGGGCAAGGCCGGGGAACTGGCTGCGCACGAAGTCGAGATCAAGCGTTTTGGTGTCGGTCATCCTGGATGTCCTCCTTTATGCTTTTGTTGTTGTTCAGTGGTTGAGGACGGCGCGCAGGAAGCCACGGGTGCGCTCCTCGCGCGGCGCATCGAACAGCGCCTGCGGCGTGCCTGTCTCCACCAGCTTTCCGCCGTCCATGAAGATGACGCGATCGGCGACCTGTCGGGCAAAGCCCATCTCGTGCGTCACCACCACCATGGTCACGCCGGTGCCGGCAAGCTTGCGCATCACGTCGAGCACCTCGCCGACCATTTCCGGATCAAGCGCCGAGGTTGGCTCGTCAAACAGCAGAACCTTCGGCTGCATGGCAAGCGCACGGGCAATGGCGACACGCTGCTGCTGGCCACCGGAAAGCTGGCCGGGATATTTTTCCGCCTGCTCGGAAATGCCCACACGGGCCAGAAGCTCGCGTGCCAGTCGCTCGGCGTCTGCTTCCGGCGTCCGGCGCACCCGCATCGGAGCCAGCATGACGTTTTTAAGCACCGTCATGTGCGGGAAGAGATTGAACGACTGGAACACCATGCCGACCTCCGCCCGCACCTTGGCAAGCGCCGGCCCGGGCTCCACCCGGATGCCGTCGACACGGATCGTGCTGTCTTCGGAAAAGGCTTCCAGATGGTTGATGCAGCGGATGAGAGTCGACTTGCCGGACCCGGACGGGCCGATGACACAGACGACCTCGCCTTCGGCAATGTCGAGGTCGATGCCGTGCAGCACCGTGAACGTGCCATAAGCCTTGGTGAGATTGCGGATGGAGATGATGTCAGGCATCAGCGTTTCCCCCGGCTGAAATGTTTCTCAAGACGGGCAACGACGGCCACCATCGGCCAGAGCAGGGCGATGTAGATGAGGGCAGCGCCAATCAATGGCGTCGGATTGGCAGAAAGGGCCTGCGCCTGCGTTGCCTGCTTCAGAAGGTCCGGCATGGCAACGACGGAGGCGAGTGCGGTATCCTTCATCACATTGATGCAGTTGTTGGTAAGCGGCGGAATGACGATGCGGATCGCCTGCGGCAGGATCACGTCGACCATCGTGTGGCGGTTGGAAAGCCCGAGTGCTGCCGAGGCCTCGAACTGGCCATGCGGGATCGCCTCGATGCCGGCCCGGAAGATTTCTGCCGTATAGGCCGCCGACACCAGCGACAGGGCCGTGACAGCCGAGAAAAAGGGCGACAGGCGGATGCCGACGAAGGGCAGTGCGTAATAGACGATGATCAGCAGCACCAGCAGTGGAATGGAGCGGAAGATGTCGATGTAGATGCGGATCAGCACCTTGGCGAACTGCGGCGCATAAAGCCGGGCCACCGCCAGGAAAAGGCCGCCGATAAGGCCGCAGACGATGCTGGTCACGCCGATCTGCAGCGTTACCACAAGGCCCCACATCAGTTGCGGCAGGCTGTCGATGAGGACGCGCAGATTGAAGAAAGTATTGATGAGGTTCATGCCGGACCGGCTCCCTTGGCAGCCCGGCGAGAGGCGTGATGCATCCCGCCGGGGCAGTTCAAGCCGTTACTTGGCCTTGGGCATGTCGAGGACGGCAACCGTGGAGGTCGTGTCTTCGGCCTTGGCGCCAAACCAGGTCTGGTGCAGCTTTGCGATGAAACCTTCCTTCTTCAGTGTGGTGATGACGTCGTTCACCTGCGCTGCCAGCGGATCGCCCTTGTTGAACATGATCGAATATTTCTCACCCGTCGGGATGCGTTCCACCACCTTCAGTTCCGGCTTGTCCTTGACATAGTAGAGAAGGGCCGGAATGTCGGAGATATAGCCGTCGACGCGGCCGGCCACGAGATCGAGCATGGCGGGCTGCAGGCCCTCGAACTTGCGGATTTCTCCCAGCTTGTAGTCGCCCTTGTGCGCGTCGGCCCACATGTCGCCGGTCGAGCCGGTGTCGACACCGACCACCTTGCCGCCCATATCTTTCAAGCCCTTGATACCGGATGCGGCCGTCACGGTCAGCGACTGGTCACTATCGTAATAAGGCTGCGCAAAGGAAACCGATTCCAGGCGCTTCTGGGTAATGGTGATGGAAGACACCGCCATGTTGATGCGGCCGGATTGCACCGCCGGAAACAGGCCTGCAAACGGCGTGTTGACGAACTCGACAGTCTTGCCGAGGCGCTTTGCAATTTCGCTGACGAGATCGACCTCGAAGCCGACGGTCTTGCCGCTGGCATCCTGGAACTCCCAGGGCACATTGCCGATATTGGCGCCCACAGTGAGATCGGCGGCCTCAGTCGCGCCAAGGCTTGCAATGGCCAGAAGGCCGCCGAGCATCATCGTCTTGATCCGGTTTCTGCCTGTCATGATGGTTCCCCTTGTTTTTTGGACATGACTTGAACTAGATTGGTCTAACTGGTCAGACCAGTAAGGCCAAAGAAGCATGATGCTTTCCGCTTTGCAAGACGGCCGCTAAAAAAATAGATTGCTGGCTGGCGCCACAGGGCGGAATAGGGATCGCATGTTCAACAAGACACTTCTTCCGCAATCGGTCGCCCGGGAGATCCAGGCGATGATCCAGTCCGGTGCGCTGAAGGCGGGCGAGAAAATTCCCTCGCAGCGGATGTTTTCGCAAAAGTTCGGCATCAGCCGGGCCTCGCTTCGCGAAGCCTTGCTGACCCTTGAAACGCTTGGCCTCTTGAAGACCGAAGCAGGGCGCGGAACCTTCGTGACGCAACCGTCGCAAGCCGCCGCCGGGCAGCCCGGCCACATGGCGCCCTGGCGTTATTCGGACAGCTACTCGGTGTTTGATGTCTTCCAGACGCGCATCCTGCTGGAAGGCGAGATCGCGCGGCTCTCCGCCGGCCGCCTCACGCAAATGCAGCTGGAAAAGATGGAGAAGGCAACACACACGATGGAGACATGCTGGGCAAGCCAGGACCTCTTGGCCAATGTCGAGGCGGATCTGGAGTTCCACGGCACCATTGTCTCCGCCTGCGCCAACTCCATGCTGAAGGCTCTCTATCAGACGGTTCGCGAACAATTGACGGAAACGCAGGCCCAACCCATCCCGATCACCGATCCGGAACGCATGCGTCAGTCGATTGCCGAACACCGGCGGATCATCGTCGCCCTGAAGGCCAATGACGGCGCGCAGGCCAAGCGCGAGATGGAAGGCCATATCCGCAACACGGCCCGCTGCGCCGGGCTTGAGCCCTGATTGTCGTTTGACGACCTGCTGGCGACAAATCTCGATGCAGCATGCGCCGGGGCCCGGCGACGCTTCGGCCGGCGCCGGCCGGTTGCTCCACCTTTTCCTTGATCAGGCGTCGAATGCGCGACAACGCCATTTCGCTCAAAACGGCTACGGGACGCGGCTTATGCCACCTTGCGGCCATCCACGTAAACAGCGGCGATATTGGCGCGGGAGGCTGTGAAGATGATTTTCTGCAAGGCCGTTTCGCTGCCTTCGTCGCCGTCGAACAGGCGCAACGTGCCGCCATCCGCCTGCGGATCGATGGTGATGGCATCGAAACGATAGCCCGGCGTGAACTGGCCGACCGGCAGATCCAGCGCCTTGCCGCCGCCAGCCGTTGCCACGTGGAAAGCATGGCGAAAATCGATGCGGGTTTTTGCCCCGCTTGCCCGCAGATGGGGTGGAAGATTGCCATCAACACCGCTTTCCAGCATCCGCGAGACAAGAATGGCCGCCCGCATGTTTTCCAGAAGCGAGGCGCTTGGGCCCCCGGACACATCGCTGCCAAGCCCGACATGCAAGCCTTTTTCAAGCGCTGCCCGCAGCGGAAATACCGCACCGGCAAAATAGGCGTTGGAGAGCGGACAATGGGCGACGGCTGCCTGGCGCACCTTGATCTGCTCCATGTCATCAGGCGTCAAAAGGTTTGAATGGGCCAGCATGCTGCGCCGGCCCAGAAGTCCGAAACGATCGAGGCTCATCGTATCGGTCATGCCGTGGCGGGACAGCACATAACCATGCTCCCAGTCACTTTCCGAGCAATGGGTCTGCACATGGCAGCCGCAGTCGCTTGCAAGCTCACCCAGACCTTGAAGCGTTGCATCCGTGCAGGCCGGTATGAAACGCGGTGTCACCACCGGCAAAACGGTGCCGGCGGTATTGTCCGGATGCGCGCGAACATAATCGATCAGCGCCTTCGTACCCTTGATCGCCGCATCGGGCGAAGCATCGCGGTAATAGTCCGGGCATTCGTCCGGGTTGTCCATCGCGACCTTGCCGATCAGGGCGCGCTGGCCCTTCTCCAGGCAGATATCGACCAGCAGCCGCGTCGCATCCTGATGGATGGTGGCGAAATAAAGCGCCGTCGTTGTGCCGTTTGCCAGGAGATCCTCGACCAGCAGGCGATAGGCGCGTCGCGCAAAGGCAAGATCGGTATAACGAGCCTCGAGCGGAAAGGTGTAGGTGTGCAGCCAGGTTTCGAGCGGCACGTCGAGTGCCGTGCCTAGCTGCGGATATTGTGGCGCATGCACATGGCAATCGACAAAGCCCGGCAGCAGACTATGTCCCGCCGGCAGCCGGCACAGGCGTTCCTGCCGCTCGGCATCGGATTTTTGCAGCCCATAGGCCTCATCACCCGGATGAAGAACAGACTGGATGATGCCCTCGCCATCGAGCACAATGAGGCTGTCCCTCAAAACCTCGATCTCGCCCGGCACCGGCGCGTGAAAACCGCTCGCCAGCAGCACCTTGTTCCTCAGATCGCGCATGCCGATCTTCCCGTCAAATCCGCGATCCTCAGAACGGAAGCGCTGGCGCAATCATCGTGGAGAAACATCAGGCCGCCTGCAGCGATGTGCCGTAGGTCACGCCCTTTTCTTTCAGCCAGCGACGATAGGCAATGGAGCTTGCGTCTGCCCGCGTCGGAATTTCGGATCGCGCTTCCATCGGCAGGAGAACCGGGCGCTGGTTTTCCAGAATGATGCGGTCCTGCAGAAAGATCAGCTGCTGGAACTGGATGAGCGAGGCCGTCGTCGACTGATCGTCGAGAAGATACATTACCGGATGGGCGCGGCAGCGATCCGGGTCGAGCGGCTGCACGAAGAGGCAGATCACATCCCAGCGCGTGTCGGAGTTCGGGCAGGTCTTGTAAAGCAGCGTCGTGAACGGCGTCATCACCCGATAGATATACTGGGTCATCAGACCGTCTTTTGCCGAAAGGGCAGCCTGCGGCTGGAAGAACTGGCAATTGGTTGCCCAGACTTCATCCACATCACGGCGGATTTCGACATTATACTGTTCCACCTGCGTATGCGGTTCGGAGCCGAGAATATCGGTGTGGACGAAGGGGAAATGCGCCATGTCGAGAAAGTTCTCGATGATGCGCAGGCCGGATGCCTTGACCGACACGGCACCGCAGGGCACGTAACGTCGATCCGGTTCGTCTGCTTCCACAATGGGAAAGATGTCCTTTTCCGGCGTGCCGAGCGTGGTCCAGATATAACCATAACGGCGCTTGATCGGAAGCGGCAGGCCTTGTCCTTCGGCAAGAACGGTCACCTCGCCTTGCCCGGTGCGGGTCACCACGAGATCGGTGCCGAGCAGCCGGTTGGCCGAGGTGCCATAGGGGATTTCGGCCTCCGTCTCGATTGGATACCACTGGTCGAGTGACGCCCGGTCTGTCGCCTTCATGGAAAAACCCTCTCGTGCCTGTCGTTTCCAGCCTTCGGATACGTTTTACGCGGTTTGCCCATGCTGTCCATCACCGGACGCTGCGGAAATAGGGTTGGCCAAGGGCTGCCGGTGCCGCCATCAGCCGGCGCATGCGCTGCCATGCGATGACGGGCACGATGATGAAGGCGATGGTTCCGGCGTAGGGCAACATGGACAGGAAGGCCGGCGCAATCGGCCAGCCGCGCGCCTGCCCGACAAAACCGAGCGCCGTGATGAAACCGAAGAGCAGGCCGGAAAGGGCGGCCGGAATGGGCCGGTAACCGGCAAAGATGACGAGGGCCACGGCAATCCAGCCGCGCCCGGCCACAACCCCATCCGACCAGGCCGGCACGAAGGCAAGCACCAGATAGGCGCCGGCACCGGCGGCAAGGGCGGCACCTGCGCAGACATAACCGAAGCGAAAGAGCGTAACAGGAATGCCCGCAGCATCGGCCGCCGCCGGGTTTTCGCCCACCGCACGCATGTTCATGCCGTGGCGGGTGCGAAACATCAGGTAAGAAAGGCCGAACGGCAGGATGATGTAGATGAGATAGACCAGAATGTTCTGGCTGAAGAAGGCCGGGCCGATGACCGGCAGTTTTGACAGAAGCGGCATTTCCACACCCTGAAATGTCGCTGCAACCGGCATCCCGGAATAGGATTTGCCGATCGTCTGGGCAAGGCCCGTGCCGATCAGCGTCAGGGCAAGGCCACACAGCACCTGGTTTGCCCGGATGGTGACGGTGGCAAGGGCAAACAGCGCACCGAACAGGGCGCCGACGCAGAGCGCCGCCAAAAAGCCGACCAGCGGCGAGGGGTAAGCACTGACGGTGGCAACCGCCGTGATGGCGCCCATGGCAATCAGCCCTTCGGCACCCAGATTGACGACACCCACCCGTTCGGCCAGCACCTCGCCCATGGCCGCCAGCGCCAGCACGCCGCCGGCAAGAAAGGCTGTCGTCAGAAGTCCGGTCAAGAGATCCATCGTACGGGTTCCTTTCAGCTTTTGTCGCGCACGACGCGGTAATGCGACAGCTCGTCGCCAATCGCCGTCAGGAAGAGGATGAGACCGGTAATCGCCAGCACGGTGGAGGTGGTCAGCCCCTGCGTTTGCAGGATGATGCCCGAATTGAGGATGAAGGCCATCAGGGCTGCGGCAAAAATGACACCGATCGAGGAGCCGCGCGCCAGAACCGCGACCATGATGCCGAGATAACCGTAATTGTTGGAAATGCCGCCCTGCAGGCGATGCACGGAGCCGGCAATTTCCAGCATGCCGGCAAGGCCGGCAATAGCGCCCGATAGCAGCATGACGGTGATCAGGTGGCGGCGCGCCGCAATGCCGAGATATTTGCCCGCAGCCGGATTGGAGCCGATGAGCCGTACCTCATAGCCCCAGCGGGTAAAGGCAAGGAGGCCGGCCATCGCCAGGGCAAGCAGGACGGCAATCGGCAGACCCCAATGCACCAGTCCCCAGAATTCCGGTATTTCGGCTTTGATGCGCGGTGTGGCGGAATTGGCAACGCCGCCGCGTTCGCGCCAGGCGTCGGTCGATACATAATAAACGAGCAGGATGGCGACGAAGTTGAGCAGCAGCGTGGTGATCAGCTCGTTGACATTGGCATAGGCACGCGCAAGGGCGGGAATGAGGATCCAGACGAGCCCGCCGAATGCGCCTGCAACACCCATGCCAACAAGGCTCCAGCCTCCCGACAGCGGCGCAAAAAGGCCGACGGCGCTGGCGGCAAAGGCGCCCGCATAAAACTGCCCCTCCGCGCCGATATTCCATGCGCCGATCTGCTGGGCAACCGTCACCGATAATCCGGTGAGGATCAGCGGAATGACCAGAAGCCCGAGATCTTCCAGGCCGAAGCTTGATCCGAGCGAGGAAGTGACGACCTGCAGGCCAAGCGCCAGCGGGTTTTTTCCGACGAAGGCCAGAATGACGCCGGCAATGACAAGCGCAAGGGCGATTGCCAGGATGCGCGCGCCAAGCGCTGCGGCTGGCGTGGCGGAGGGCAGGCGTTGCAGACGAAAATCAGCCATGGGCTGCACCCTTTTCGCCCCGAAGGCGCCCGCCCATCATCAGGCCAATCTCGTCGATATCCACTCGGTCATTGTCGAGCACGCCCATGATGCGTCCCTCGTAAAGCACGGCAATGCGGTCAGACAGGTTGAGCAATTCCTCCAGTTCCTCCGAAATCAGCACGATACCGGCGCCTGCATTGCGCAGGTCGACGATATAGCGCAGCATGATGTTGATGGCGCCGACATCGAGCCCGCGGCTCGGATAGGCGGCAACAAGGATTTTCGAGGCGATGCGCATTTCGCGCCGAGCCACCAGCCGCTGCTGGTTTCCGCCCGACAGGTTGCGGATCGGCATGGCAAAATCGGGGATAACAACCTCTGCGGCACTGGCAATGCTGCGGGCAAGCGTCTTTGCGGCGCCCGGGCGAAACAGGCCGCCAATGGTCACCGGCGGCTTGCCATATTCGCGCATCACCGCATTGGCGGTGATGGAAAGACCGGGGGCGAGCCCGCTCTGCAGCCGGTCTTCAGGGATATGGCCGATGCCGCGGCGCACGAAATCGGCCGCATTGGCATGGGCAATGGCGTGTCCATCGATTTCGATCACGCCGGTTGCGGCCGGCCGCGTTCCAGTCAGCACTTGCGACAGTTCGCGTTGCCCATTTCCGGCAACCCCTGCAATGCCTAGAATTTCGCCGGCGCGGACATCGAGCGAGATGCTGTGCAGAGCCACATGCCCGTTATCGTTCAACACGCTGACGTCGCGCAGACGCAGCACCGGCGACGACGACACGCCAGCCGCCCCCGGGGGGCGGGCGCGCATATCGGCGAGCACAATGTCGCGCCCGACCATGAGGCGTGCAAGTTTTGCCGGCGTGCAATCGGCGGCAAATTCCGTGCCGGCCTTCCTGCCGCCGCGCAGGATCGTCACCCGGTCGGAGATTTCCAGAACCTCGTCCAGCTTGTGCGAGATGAAGATCACGGCATTGCCGGTGGAGACGAAATTGCGCAATGCCTTGAAGAGCTCACGCGCTTCGGCCGGCGTCAGCACGGCAGTCGGCTCATCGAGGATCAGCACGCGGGCCTTGCGCGCCAGAACCCGCAGGATTTCCACCCGCTGCTGTTCGCCGGTCGAAAGCTCGGTGATGCGTGCCGATGGCTTGACCTGGAGATTGAATTTCTGCGCAAGTGCCGCCGTGCGTTCTTCGAGGACAGGGGCAGAGGCGCGCCTTGGCGTCTCGCTCCAGCCGAGATGGATGTTTTCGGCAACGGTGAAGGCGTTGACCAGCTTGAAGTGCTGGTGGACCATACCGATGCCGGCCGCGATGGCCTGAACCGGCGAGGCAAACTGGCATGCATAGCCATCAATGATGATTTCGCCGGCATCAGGCTGGTAGATGCCGGTCAGAATGTTCATCAGCGTGGATTTGCCCGCGCCGTTTTCGCCAAGTAGCGCGTGGATCTCGCCCGGCATCACCTCCAGGTCGACATCCTGGTTAGCAATCACGCCGGGGAAATATTTGGCGATGCCCTTCAGCTGCACGAGCGGCGCTGCACCTGTCGGCACCACATATCGGGGGCTTGGTTCCGTCATTCGGGCGATATACCGTCCGGGTCATTCCGGCATGAGAGGCGGGTAAAGGAACCGGGCGGCAAGGTGCCCGGTCCCTGATCGGCTGCGTCGGGTGCTTAAAGCCCGGTGACGCCTTCGACGGACCAATCCCAGTTGTAAAGATCCATTTCCGACATCTTCTGGCCCTTTGCCAAACGCACCGCCCCCTTGGAATCCTTCAGTTCGCCGACGAAGGGCGACCAGCCGCCGAGGATTTTTGTGCGCACCGCGTCAGCAGCCTTGCCGACATCTGCCGGAACCTTTTCGCCCCAGGCGTCACGGTCGACGCCGGCACCCATGGCAAACAGGCTTTCGGTCGGTGTCCATTCGCCGGCGAGCCGCTTGCGCACCTGTTCGACGTAATAATCCTTGAAGTCGATGATAATCGACGAGACATAGGAACTGGGCCCATAGCGGCGAATGTCGGTATTCCACATGGCAGCCCAGACACCGCGTTTTTCGGCCACCTGCAGATAGGCCGCCTCATCCATGATGCCGAACAGGAAGTCGCAGCCATTGTCGATCAGCGCCGTGCCGGCCTGGGCCGCCGCCTGCGGATCGAACCAGGAATTGATCGTGATGGTCTGGCAGGTGGCGCTGGGGTTTACCGTGCGCGCGCCCATCAGGAAGGCATTGGTGGAGGTATAGACGGAGGCAACCGGGAAGGAGGCGACATAACCGAGCTTGCCGCTCTTTGACAGATGGCCGGCGGCAACGCCCAGCACATAGGTCGGATACCAGTGCGCCAGGTAATACCAGCCGAGATTGTCCATCAGCACGTGGCCGTTGCATTCCATGAAGGCCGTATCCTTGGCCCGGCGCACCACTTCGTGCAGGAAGTCACCGGTAGAGGACGTGTCAAAAATCATGTTCGCGCCTTCCGACACGAACTGGCGATAGGTGCGGGTGGCATCCGCCGAATAGGGGACGTTCTCCACCTCGAGCACCTTCTTGAGGTTGGGGAATTTTTCCTTCACCGCCAGAACGCCCTGATGGTGCGACCAGGTCCAGCCCTCGTCGGTGACCGGGCCGACATGGCCAAAGCCGATCACGGCATCCTTCTCGTTGACGGCGGGAAGTGCTGTTGCGGCAGAGGCAGAACGCACAAGGCCGGGCAGCGCAAGCGAGGCACTGCCGGCCGCCGCCATGTTCAGGAAGCCGCGACGGGAAAGACTACGCAGGTCGATCATTGGAACCCCTTATTGTTTCTGTTTCGAATATGCGATGGGAAGCGGCATTCCCCCGTCAGCCTGAAATTGGCAGCCAATCTGCTGCAACTCCCGTGCCAAACCGCAAGGCGACAGTGCTGGGGCAAGACAGCGGGTCTTTGCCCAGCTTCTGCGCGTCCTTTCAAGCCTGCTGCCTGCCCAATCGGACTGCCCTGAAGAGACGCAACGACACCTCGGCTTCCAGTTGGAAAGCTGCCAACACCCTTCGAGCCCGAGCTTTTCAAATCGCCAGTGTTCCGCATAGTCGAAAAAAACGGATCGGAAGCATGCGCAAAAGGCAACATCTGCCCGGACAGAATTTGCTTGAAAGCGGGCTCTGGCTGAGGCTAGACTGAATAAAATTAAGGCATGGTCAAAGTTTAGTCACATGCCCAAGATGCAGACAATCGGAGACGAAATGCGCCGCAGCAGCATGAACGGGCAGGAGAGGGCGGATCGAACACGCCTTGCCGGGCGCCATCCTGGGGCCGCCCCATGAACCCGCCCGTGCATTTCCTGTTCGAGGGCGCGTTCGATTGCGACAGCTTTCTCGGCTTTGCCCGTCACCGTGCTGACAGGCTCGATATCGATCTTGACGTCAATGCCTGCAGCGGCACACGCGTCAGCCTGTCGGTTTCAGGGCAGGAGGCACTGGTCGACATGTTCGAGATGGCCTGCAGCCTTGGCCCAACAGACTGCATCGTGATGGATGTGACGCGCAGCGATGCCTGATGTCGAGATGCGCAAGCTTTCAGAATTCAAGGGGAATGAACTATGTCGAGTGAAGCAGCATGGGTGCCGGTGGCGCTCTCGGCCTCCATCGAGCCGGGCACGTCGGCTGGCGCCGTTGTCGAGGGCGCTGAACTGGTTGTCTGGCGCGATGCCAAGGGCGTGGCGCATGTCTGGGAAGACCGCTGTCCGCATCGCGGCATGCGCATGAGTTTCGGCTTCGTGCGCGGCGACCATATTGCCTGCCTCTATCACGGCTGGTCCTATGATACGGCCGGACAATGTCGCCATATTCCCGCCCATCCCGATCTCGACGTACCAAAGACCGTCAAGATCGCCACCTACGCCGTCGAAGAAACCGGCGGCGTGATCTGGACGCAGCTCGCAACCGCTGCGCAGGCTGCCGATCCGCTTCCCACGATGGGCACAAACCTTCCGGTGCGCAGCCTTTATGCGGATTGTTCCGCGGCCCACGCTCTTGCCATCCTGAAACAGACGCTGCTGCCTGTCGGGAAAGGCGAGACGTGTCCCGGCCGGCTGCAGGTCGTTGCTCCGCATGTATGGACACTTGAGACCGGCGCGCTCAGCCTGTCGATTGCCGTTCAGGTGATCGGTCCGCAAAAGATCGGGCTCCATATCCTGGCCGACGAGGGGTCGGTGGATCTGATTGCAGATCTTGCACGCTGGGCGCAGGCTTTGCGGCTTGCCCTTGAAGCGCCTGTCACCGTTGCGGAGGTGGCGTGATGCCTGAAATCACCCTCTACAATCACGATCTCGACGAGAACTGCTATCGCGTGCGGCTGATGCTCTCCTTCCTCGGCCTTGCCCATGAGATCGTGGCCATCGACATGGTGCCCGGTCATGAGGAAAAGGGACCGGCGATGCGGGCGCTCAACCCGCTTGGCAGCCTTCCCATTCTCAAGGATGGCGACCTTGTGCTCTATGGAACGCAGGCGATCCTTGCCCATCTGGCGCGCGCCCATGATGCGGCGGGCGTCTGGCTGCCGCTTGAACCCGCCACCTTTTCACGCGTCATGCAGTGGACGTTCTTTTCCGCCACCGCACTCTCATGCGCCATCGCGGCACGGCGCGTCGCCGTGTTCGGCCTTGGCGGAGATCTTGAGGCGCTGAAGCACGAGGCGCGCCAGGCGCTGCGCATCATGGATGATCACATGGTCCTGCGCCATATCGAAGGTTTTGAGTGGTTTGCGGCAGACACTCCGACGATTGCCGATCTGTCGCTCCTGCCAAGCTTTGCGCTCAGCCGCGATTACGGCATCGACCATGACGAGTTTCCCGCCCTTCGCCGCTGGCTGCGGCGGTTCCGCATCCTGCCCGGGTTCCGCACCATGCCGGGCATTCCAGATTATCATTGAAGACAAGGCGGGAGCCGCAACTGCCGCATCCCGTCACAAGAGGAGACCTTGCCAATGGCGCTCACCCGATTTTCCGTCGCCCCGCTTGCTAAAATGACGCGGCGGATGGCCGATGTCGCTTCCGGACGTGCAAGCCCGGATCTGGTGATCACCGGAGCCCGCGTGCTCTCCACCTATTCGGAGCGCATCCTGCCGGAGCGGGAAGTCTGGATCGCCGGTGGCCGGATCGCGGCCGTTAAACCGTCCGGCACATCGAAAAGCACAAGTGCGAAGCGTTATGATGCGAGAGGCGGCATTATCGCGCCGGGGCTGGTCGATCCGCATATCCATATCGAATCGAGCATGGTCACGGCCTGCGCCTATGCGGAAGCGGCCCTTCTCAACGGCACGACGACAATCTTCTGCGATAGCCACGAGATCGGCAACGTGATGGATGTGGCGGGCGTCGAGGCGATGCTGGAGGATGCCCGCCATGCGCCGTTGTCGATTTTCCTCACCGTTCCCTCGACCGTGCCGGCAACATCGCCCGATCTCGAAACGGCAGGCGGCGACCTGACGGCAGAGAAGATCGCGGCACTCTTCGACAGATGGCCGGAAGCCGTGGCGCTGGGTGAAAAGATGGATTTTGTGCCCGTCACCATGGGGGATGAGCGGTCACACGCCATTCTGGCCGCAGCGCTTTCGCGCGGAAGGCCGGTCTCTGGTCATGTCTATGGCCGCGAATTTGTTTCCGCCTATGCCGCGTCCGGCGTCACGGATACGCACGAGGCCATCGACCGCGACATTGCCGATGACCTTCTGGAAGCCGGCATCTGGCTGTTCCTGCGCGGCGGGCCGCCGACGACACCGTGGCATTCGCTGCCGGATGCGATCCGCACCGTCACCGAGCTTGGTGCCTCGCACAAACGCATTGCCGTCTGCACCGATGACCGCGACGCCGAAGATCTTCTGGCCTTCGGCCTAGACTGGGTGGTGCGCGAAGCACGCCGCGCCGGCATGACGCCGGAACAGGCCTGGGCGATGGGCTCGCTCCACGGCGCGACCCGCTTTGGCATGGAAGGCGATATCGGCGGCATGGGCGGTGGCCGGCGCGCCGATCTGGTGCTGCTCGATGATGATCTGAACCCCAACAGCACCTGGTATGGCGGCGAACTGGTGGTGGATCAGAAGGCCATCACGCCGGCGCTCGATGCCGCCCTCTCCAACCGCTGGCGTTATCCGGAGGCCGCCTATCACACGGTCAAGCTGCCGAAGGACGTAAAGCTAACCCCGGATCTGCCGGGCGGCACGGTGATTGCCAATACCATCCGCACCGAACTGCCGGGCATCATCCTTGGCCACGAGAAAATCACGCTGGAGCCGGCCAATGACTGGGAAACCCATTTTTCCCGTCACGGGCTTTGCTTCGTCACGGTCATCGAGCGACATGGGAAATCGGATGGCAATGTGGCGCATGCGCTTCTGTCGAATTTCGCGCTGAAAAGCGGCGCCGTCGCCTCGTCCGTTGGCCATGACAGCCACAACATCATCATCGCCGGCACCAATGAGGCCGACATGCAGGTGGCGCTGCGCGCCATCGAGGCGCATCAGGGTGGGGTCTGCGTGGTGCAGGATGGCAAGGTGACGGCCATGGTGCCGCTGCCGGTCGCGGGCCTGATGTCCGACAAGCGCGTGCATGAGGTCTCGGCGGAAGTGCAGGCCCTGAAAGTGGAGTGGGAAAAGGCCGGCTGCACCATTCCCTATATGGGCTTTAACCTCATTCCGCTGTCGGTCATCCCGGAAATCCGCATCACCGACAAGGGCCTCGTCACTGTGCCGCAGATGGCCATCGTCCCGCCATTCGAGGCGGCCTGATGGACGCCTACCGGCTGGGTCTGGTTGCCACCCGCATCCATTATTTCCAGCTGGTGGCGCGGCTGGGATCGATCCGGCAGGCGGCGCTGTCGCTGAATGTCGCGCCGTCTTCGGTCAGCCGGATCCTGCGCCAGTTGGAAGATGAACTTGGCACGCCGCTGTTTGAGCGGGTGCGCCAGCGCCTGAAGCTGACCAGCGCCGGCGAGCTTCTGCTCTATCACGCGCGGGCCTCGTTATCCGAGCTTGCCCGCGCCTGCGCCGAGATCAATGACCTGCATGGCCTGCATCGCGGAACAGTCTCTATCGCCGTGGTGGAGAGCGTGGCGCGCGGCCTGCTTCCGGCAGCCCTTGCCGCGTTCTGGGCGCGCCATCCGGCCATCACCGTCGATATCAAGGTGATGGCCTCGCAGGAGGCCGCCAATGCGGTGGCCGAAGGCGAATGCGATCTTGCCGTGCTGTTTGACGTGCGCGTGCCGCGCACCGTGCGGCGCATTGCCAGCGTCTCGCTGCCGATCGGGGTTCTGGCGCTGCCCGGAAGCGAGATTGCCAGCCGGACCGAACTAAAGCTTTTCGATCTTGCCAACCGGAGGGTGATCCTCTCCGACAAGAGCCTGACGCTTGGTGCCTCCGTGGAGGATGCCCTGAACGGGTCGCTGCTTGACCTGTCGCGCCGCTCGCGCACCAATTCCATCGGCCTGATGGTGGAACTCGCGCTGAGAGATCTCGGCCTTGTGCTGCAAACCCGCGTCGGCGTGGAACAGGAGCTGGCACAGGGTCTTCTTGTCTTCGTGCCGCTCACCGACACGCGGCTTCCCAACCGCAAGCTGATGCTGCTGTCCCGCTCGACCAAGGAAATGTCGGATGCGGCAAGCGCACTCGGCCGGCTGCTGGAGCAATCGGTCGAGCAGCTGACGCAGGCATCGGGGCAGACGGGTGGGCAGGGATTGGGAAAGGCACCTTGAGATGTTGCCTTTTGCGCAACGAATGCGTCAGAAGATATCGGCTATTCGGAACACGTCAGGTTTGCGATCCTTTGCTCGAAACGAGGGAAAACCATGAAGCCATCATCCGTCGATGCCGTGATCCGCGGGCTGAAGAAAGCCGGCGTCAGCACCGTCTGCTACCTGCCGGACTCGCTCTTCAAGGAGCTTTACCCGGCACTCGATGCCGATCCGGATATCCGCACCATCCGCGTCACCAATGAAGGCGAAGGGGCTGCCATCTGCGGCGGCGTCTTTCTCTCGGGCAAGCGGGCAGCGCTCATCATGGAAAATTCCGGCCTGCGCGCCTCCGTCGAGCCGCTGGCGCGCATGGGGCTGGGGGCTGGCATACCCGTCATCATGCTGATGAGCTATCGCGGAGAACTGGGCGAGAACAACTGGTGGGCCATTCCTCACGGCATCACCATGGAACCGGTGCTGAACGCGCTGCGCATTCCCTACCGTGTGGTGCGCGAGGAAGACGAGATCGAGCAGTCGATCGTCGATGCCTATAACTGGTCCTACAATGCCTATTACCATTCGGCCATCGCCCTTGGCGGGAGCATCGTTCGATGAAGCGTTATGACTGCATGAGAATTCTGGCCGAACGGCTGAAGGACGAGCTGGTGATCCTGTCACTCGGCGCCTCCGTCGATGAATGGTACAATGCAGCCCCGCACATGCGCACGGCAAGCCTCTTCCAGCAGCAGCTCGGTTGCGTCACCCCGCAGGCCTTTGGTCTTGCAACCGGCCTTCCGCACCGGCGTATCATCTCGCTCGATACCGATGGTGGCATGATGTTC
Organism: Neorhizobium sp. PAMB6630; assembly: GCF_058242775.1. Classification (NCBI taxonomy): domain Bacteria; kingdom Pseudomonadati; phylum Pseudomonadota; class Alphaproteobacteria; order Hyphomicrobiales; family Rhizobiaceae; genus Neorhizobium; species Neorhizobium sp. PAMB6630. Next base: position 883,196 of record NZ_JBZAYV010000002.1, on the reverse strand, counting down.
AACCTCGGCATTCTGGCAACGCTTGGCAATGAACAGCCGAAGAACCTCTTCATCGTCGTCTGGGACAACGAATGTTACCAGTCGATCGGCGGCCCGCCGACGCATACCGCCTTTGGGCGCGTGGATATTGCCGCGATTGCCCGTGGTGCCGGCGTCGAGCACGCCTACACAGTGCGCACGCTTGAAGAGTTCGAGACCCATTGCGCGGCGGGGCTTACCGCTGACGTTCCTTACGTGGTCGTGGCCAAGGTGGCCGGCACCGTGCAGCCCGATATCAAGCGCAAGCATTCGGACGGGCGCGAGGACAAGTATATTTTCGTGCGCCATGTGGAGGCGACCGAAGGCATCGTGATCATGGGGCCGAGCGAGCACAATTGAGACCGATGCAATGACCGACGTCCCGCCCATCCTGCCAAGCCGCGCGCTGCAAAAAGCCTATGACTATATCGTCATCGGCGCGGGCTCCGGCGGGCTGCCGGTGGTGCGGCGCCTGATCGATGGCACGGATTCCACCGTGCTTCTGGTGGAAGCGGGCGAACCGGGGCTCGGCATCGCGGAAATCGACGATCCGCGCCAATGGGTGCCGCTGGGGCGCGGCCGCTGGGACTGGGGGTATGATTATACGCCCACGCCCCGCGTCAATGGCCACACCATCGGCATTCCGCGCGGCAGGGCGCTTGGCGGGTCATCGGCGATCAATGCGATGATGTGGTATCGCGGCCATCCGAACGATTATGACACCTGGCAGGCGGCCGGCTGCGACGGCTGGTGTTTCAGCGATGTACTGCCTTTCTTCAAGAAGGCGGAGGATTGGGAGGGCGGCGAAAGCTTCTGGCGCGGGGCCGGAGGGCCGTTGAAAATCACCACCAGCAAAAAGCTGCATCCGGTGGCGCAGGCGATGCTGGATGGCGCGGGCGATCTTGGCATTCCGGTGATTGCCGATCCGAACGGAGAAAGTAACGAGGGCGCCTGTCCCTCCAATCTCAACATAGCCGATGGCAGGCGCTGGAGTTCGGCGCGTGGTTATCTTTATCCGATCCTCGATCATCCGCGCCTGACGGTACTGACCGGCTCGCAGGCCATCGGCCTGATAATCGAAAATGGACGCTGCACCGGTCTTCGCCATCTGGTGAATGGAGCCGTTGTCGAGACCCGTGCGACAACGCAGGTGGTGCTGTCGGCCGGCGCCTTCGATACGCCGCGCCTCCTCATGCTGTCCGGGATCGGAGATCCGGCCGAACTGAAACGGCTCGGCATTCCGCTGGTCCATGCGCTGAAGGGCGTCGGGCGCAATCTCCAGGATCATCCGCTGGTACAGGCCGTCGTCTGCCGCTCAAAAGTGCCGCTGGGCGAGGTCCTCGATAATGGCGGCGGCACGATGATGAACTGGAAATCGCAAGCCGGCCTTGGGCAGCCGGACGTGCATAGCTTTCCCGTGCAGGGAAACAGTGCGGCCCCCGGCCTTCTCGCGCTCCACGATATGTCGGGCACGGTGTTTTCGCTGGGCGCCGGGCTGATGCATTCGAAAAGCATCGGCTATCTGCGCCTGCTGTCCGCCGATCCGTTCGGCCCGCTCGACATCCAGCCGAGCTATTTTGCCGAACCATCGGATCTGGAAGCAACCGTGTGCGCCATCGAGACGGTGATGGCGCTTGCCGAAACCCCGGCCTTTGCCGCCCTGTTTGACGGGTTTGCCGCCCCCAACGGCCGGTTGTCGCGCGCGGCCTTGCGCGAATTTGCCCGTAACGGCTGTTCCACCTTTTTTCATCCGGTCGGCACCGCAAAAATGGGTCGGGACGACATGGCCGTGGTCGATAGCCGGCTTGCCGTACATGGGCTCGACGGATTGATGATTGCCGATGCCTCGGTCATCCCCGTCATTCCCACCTGCAACACCCATGCGCCCGTCACGATGATCGGCGAGCGGGCCGCAGCCTTTCTTCTGGAGGCGGCGTGAAACTTGCGTCCTTCGTCCTGAAACCCTGGAGCAGACCATGACCTCGACCGCAACGATCCTGACGGCTGATTATCTTCTGACCATGGATGCGCAAAACAGTGTCATTCCGGAAGGCGCCGTCGCCATCGAGGATGGGCGTATTGTCTCGGTCGGCACGCTGGAGGTGGTCAAGGCCAGCCATCCGACGCTTCCCGTCAAGAGGATCGAGAACGCGCTGCTGATGCCGGGTCTCATCAATGCCCACGCCCATTCCGGCTTCCTGCGCGGCACGGCCGAACACCTGCCGGTCTGGGATTGGCTGACCATCCATATCAACCCGATGCACCGCGTACTGCTGCCCCACGAGGCAGAAGCGGCGTCCTATCTCTGCTACGCGGAATCGGCGCTGTCGGGCACCACGACGGTGGTTGACATGTGGCGCTACATGGATGGAAGCGCGCGGGCCGCCGAGGCGATTGGCACCCGGCTCGTGGCCGTGCCCTATGTCGGCGAACATCCCGATTACAATTATTTCGACACGCTCGACATGAACGAGGCGATGATCGAGACATGGCACCGCAAGGCCAATGGCCGCATCAATGTCTGGGTCGGTCTTGAGCATCTGTTTTACGCCGATGCGGCAGGCCAGAGCCGGGCGATTGCCATGGCCAAGCGCCACAATACCGGCTTTCACACCCATTGTTCGGAAGCGGAAGTGGAGGTCGGCGGGTTCCTCGAAACCTATGGCAAGAGGCCGATGCATGTGCTGGAGGATCTCGGTTTCTTCGAGACGCCGCGCAGCATGCTTGCCCACGCGGTCTGGCTGGACGACGCGGAAATCGAGCTGATCGCGAAGTATAACGTATCGGTCGCCCATAATCCGGTGTCCAACATGAAGCTTGCCTCCGGCATCGCCCCGATTGCCGACATGTTGGCAGCCGGCATTCCCGTCGGGCTTGGCACCGACGGTGAAAAGGAAAACAACAATTTCGACATGTTCGAGGAGATAAAGACGGCCTCGCTTCTGGGCAAGCTGCGGCACCACGATGCCTCGGCCATGGACAGCTGGCAGTGCCTGCGCATGGCAACCAGTCTGGGCGCCAAGGCAATCGGGCTCGAAGACGAGATCGGCTCGCTGGAAGTGGGCAAGCGGGCGGATATCATCGCCGTGCGCACCGATACGCCACGCATGACACCGCTGTTTGGCGAGGGCCCCTACTTCAACCTGCAGCACAATCTCGTCCATGCGGTGCGCGGCGGCGATGTCGCCATGACCATGGTGGACGGGCAGATTATCGTCGAAGACGGCGTCCTGAAGACCGGCGATATCAAGGCGATCATTGCCGATTTCCATGCCATGGCACCGGCCCATTTTGCCCGCCGCGCCGAATGGCTTGCGGCAAACGGCGGCGGCACCAAGCAATGGATCAGCGAAAAGGCATCTGTCGCATGAAGACGACGGACCAGGTTGCACTCGATGACTGGTATGCCGTTGCCACGGCTGGAGACCTGACGGCAGAGCCGGTGCGCACAAAGCTGCTCGGCCAGGATATCGAAATGCGGCTTGGCCCGAACGGTCAACCGCTGGTGCGCGAAATTGGCCCCGGCGGCCAGCTTGGACCCGCACTGCCCGTGCAGGTGAAGTATGGCTGTCTGTTCGTCACGCTCGGCACGCCGGAAAAGGATATCGTCCATATCGAGGAGGCCCTGGAGGCGGATCGGCGTTTTGTGCTCTGCGGCTGGGTGACCATGCGCGCCTCCGGCCTTCGGGTGGTCGAGAACTTTCTCGATATGGCGCATTTTCCTTTTGTCCATACGGATATCCTCGGCTCCGAGCCGTATACGGAAGTGCCGAATTACCTGTCCGAGATCCGCCGCGACGTGGACGAGGTCTGGGCCACCAATTGCACCTTCTTCCAGCCCCGCATCGCTGCCACCGAAAGCGAGGGCGATTTCGTACAACTGACCTACCGCGTGCCATCACCTTTCGTGGTGATGCTCTACCGGGTCTGTCCAACGTCGCCGAACCGGCTTGATGCGATTGCGCTCTTCATCCAGCCGATGGAAGAGGGGTTTTGTCGCGCCCAGCCGGTGATGTATCTGGTCGATGCGGTTTCGCCGCACAAGGCGCTCCTCAACTTCGAACAGGTCATCTTCCTGCAGGACCGCATCATCGTGGAAAACCAGCGCCCGCTGCTTTTGCCGCTGGAGCCGCGCGCGGAAATTCCGACGCGCGCCGATTCCTCCTCCATTGCCTATCGCCGCTGGCTGAAAGAAAAAGGCATCCGTTTCGGCACCACGGCCGGGGCCGCCTGACATGGAGGTTCCGGCCCCCGACACGTTGGAAAAAGCGCTTCTGGAAGCAAGTCACCCAGAAACGCGCCTTATTGCGGGGGGTACGGCACTTCAACTCGACTCGGCAAAGGGGCGTGCCCAGCCCCGGCGGATGGTGAGTCTTGGCCGCATTCCAGCCCTTTCGGGGGTTATTGAGCAGGAAACCACATTTAGCATCGGCGCCATGACGCCGCTTGCAGAGCTTTTGCGCGCGCCAGAAATCACCGCGCAACTGCCGCTTCTCGCCTCAGCCATTCGCGTGGTGGCAAGCCCGTCGGTTCGCAATCTGGCAACGATCGGCGGCAATATCGCCGGGCGCACCGGCTGCCTTCTGCCAGCCCTTCTGGCGCTCGATGCGGTTGTCGAATTTGCCAGCCTTTCCGGAACAGCAAGCCTGCCACTGGAGGACTGGCTTGCCGATATCGACCGAGAGCCGGAAATCCTCACCGCCATCCACATCGCGCCGCAAGAACCTGACGAACGTTTCGTGTTTCGCAAGACAGGACTGCGCGCCGCCTTCACGCCAAGCATCATCAATGTCGCCGGCCGGATTTTGCCGGGCAGAGGTAGCCCCCGCTTTGCCCGTCTTGCGGTCGGCGGCGGCATTGTTTCGCCGGCACGCCTGCGGGAGGCGGAAGCGCTTGCCTGTGGCGATGGCGACTGGGCAGCACTTCATGCGGTCCTCCTGTCGACGATCGAGGCGCCGGACGATGGCTTTCGCTCCGCAGCCTATCGGCGCACCATCGCGGCAAATGCCTTGACCTTCGGCCTTGGCGGCTTTCTGCCCGGCCGCTCGCCCGCAATGTCGGCCGCCATGGAGCCCCAAAGCGCACAGACACAAGAAGTCGAGACGGCACTTGGCCGCACCAGCTCGCCGGAGCGCTGGCATATCCGCCCGGACTTGCCCGCCAAGATCGAGGGCACCCTGACTTACCTCACCGACCACCGCCAGAGCGATATGCTTGTCGGGCGCATCCTGCGGGCCGGCATCGCCCATGCGCGCATCCTCTCCATCGACACAACAGAAGCGCAAGCCTTGCCCGGGGTCGCTGCCGTCGTCACGCACCGCGACATCAGGGGTGAAAATGCCTTCGGCATCGTTGTGCAGGATCAGCCGGCGCTTTGCTTCGACAAGGTTCGCCACCGCGGCGATCCGGTCGCAGCCGTTGCTGCCGTCGATGGAGAGACGGCGCAAAAGGCGCTCTCGCTGATCAAGGTTGTCTATGAACCGCTTGCCCCCGTCACGGATGTCGAGGCCGCCCTGCTGCCGCAGGCCGTGCAGGTGCATCAAAACGGCAATCTGCAACGGGAAATCCGCTTTTCCCGCGGCGATGTCACGCACGGTTTTGCAGGTGCTGCTCATGTGGTGGAAGACACCTATGTCACGCCCCGCCAGATGCACGGTTTCATGGAAACCGAGGGCGGATATGCCTTCATCGACCCCGATGGCATGCTGAATGTCTGCGCCGGCGGCCAGCATGGTGGGCGCGACCGGTTGCAGCTGTCGCGCATTCTCGGCCTGCCGGAAGACAGGATCCGGGTGGTCACGTCCCCGACAGGCGGCGCCTTTGGCGGCAAGGACGAGCTTTCGGTTCAGCCGGTGCTGGCGCTTCTGGCAATGACGGCACGGCAGCCGGTGCGCCTGCAACTGACACGCGCTGAATCCGTGCTATCAGGCCAAAAGCGCCACCCGATGACGATCCGCATGAAAACCGCCTGCGAGGCAAGCGGCATTCTTCTGGCGCAGGAGGTGGACGTGCTGGCGGATGCGGGTGCTTATGCCTCGCTCGGTCCCGGCGTGCTGGAAACCGCGATGGAGCATGCAGCCGGACCCTATAACGTTTCCCATATCGCCACGCGCGGCCGCCTTGCCTATACCAATAACGGGCTGTGCGGCGCCTTTCGCGGTTTTGGCGCCAACCAGATGACCTTTGCCATCGAATGCCAGATGGACCGGCTGGCAGCTCTGTGCGGTTTGTCCCCGGTGGAGATCAGGCAGCGCAACCTGCGCCTCCCCGGCACCCCCGGTTATCTCGGTCAGACGGTTGCCCCGAGCGAACGGCTTGATGAAATGCTGGCTTGCGCCAAGGCGAGCCCGCTTTGGAGGCGGCCGCAAGGGCTTTGCGATGACGCAGAATGGCTGATCGGCACCGGCATGGCGATGAACTACCAGGGAAATGGCCTCGGATCGGTCATCCCCGACCCTTGTGCTGGCCGGCTTTCCCTCACGAAGGATGGTTTTATCGAGGGCGCCTATGGGCTGGACGAGATGGGGCAGGGGCTGCTCACCGCCATCTGCGCGGCGGTTTCTGCCGAACTCGGCTGCGCGCGCTCCGATGTCCGGCCGCTCACTGGTGATACGCGGCTGGCGCCGGATTCAGGCTCCACCACCGCCTCACGCGGCACCTATGTCGTCTGGGCATCCGCGCGCAAAGCCGCCCCTGAATTCCGCCGGCAGATGTGTGACGCGGCCGCGGGTCTTCTGGGATGTGATCCGCAGCGGCTGGTGTTTGCGCCCGGCGGGCTGGCGGAGGCAGGCAGCAATAGCGGGAAACTGCTCGTGACCTATCGGCAGCTCGCCGACCACCTGCCGGACGCCGATCTTCCCTCCGTGACGGTGACTTACGAATTTCCGAAGACCGATTATTCCGCCAGCAATGCCCGCTATATCTTTGCCTTCGGGGCAGCGCTGGCCCGCGTTGCGATCAGCCGGGTCACGGGCCAGTTGCGCGTGCTCGATCTACATCAGCATTCTGCCGCAGGCCCGATCATCGATCTTGCCGCCTATCTCGGCCAGCTTGAGGGCGGTGCCGTGCAGGGGCTGGGATTTACGCTGAGCGAAGACTGCAAGATGCGCGACGGCGCCCATCTTGCCACCAACCTCGACACCTACATGCTGCCCGGCATCCAGGATGCACCGGCGGACCTCAGCATCTTCGCACTGGAGGATCTGGATGCCGGCGACGAGCTTGGGCCGCGCGGGGCAGGCGAACTTGGCATCGGCTCTATCTCGCCGGCCATCGCCAACGCCATTTTTGCTGCCACCGGCTATTGCCCTGCCGTGATGCCGATTGATCCGGAGACCCTTCTTTCCCGGCTAGTGGTGCCCGAATGACCCTTGATTTTACCCTCGACGGCAAACCAGTTTCGCTCGAATGCACGGCCGATACGCGTCTTACGGATATCCTGCGCGAGCATCTGGCGCGGACGGCCACCAAGCTTGCCTGCGGAATCGGTCGCTGCGGCGCCTGTTCGGTTCTGATCAACGGCCGGCTTGCCAATGCCTGCCTGCTGATGGCCTTCCAGCTTGAGGGCGCAGAGATCATGACCGTCGAAGGGCTCCCGGTGCATCCCCTGGGGCAGGCGGTGCGGGAAGGATTGGCCGAGGAAAACGCCTTTCAGTGCGGCTATTGCGCGCCAGGCATGTCGCTTGCGCTGGTTGCTTTGTTTGCCGAACAACCCGATGCCGGGGAAAGGGAAATCCGTGCCGGGCTGGAAGGTAATCTCTGTCGCTGCACCGGCTATCATTCGATCATCAGGGGCGCGCTGAACGCCGCCTGCCGCATCCGCGCCGCGTCCGGCACTTAAGGAATACCGACATGACCCTAGCACTCACCCCCTTTGCCCCGAAGAGCCAGGGCGCCAGAGATTTTCTGGCAAAGGGCCGCAAGCAGATGCTGATCGGCGGCAGATGGCGGAACGGCGCATCGGCTGTCTGGTTCGAAACGGCCGATCCGGCCACCGGCGAAATCCTTGCCGAACTGGCAGAAGGCACGGTGGCGGATGTCGACGAGGCTGTGGCCTGCGCCCGCGCAGCCCTTTCCTCGACCGCCTGGAAAGGATTGACGTCGTCGCAACGCGGCAAGCTGTTGTGGAAAATCGCTGAACTGATCGATACCCATGCAGACGAACTCGCCGAACTGGAAACGCTCGATCAGGGCAAGAGCTTGAGGACCAGCCGCTTTGCTGAAATTCCAGCCTCTGCCGAGCAGTTCCGCTATTTCGCCGGCTTCTGCACGAAAATCCTCGGCACCACCATTCCCACTTCGATCAGCTACCAGCCGGCAGGAAAACAGATCTTTGCCTATACGACGCGTGAACCGGTCGGCGTGGTCGCCGCCATCACGCCATGGAACTCGCCGCTGCTGATGGCGGCGATGAAACTTGCACCCGCTCTCGCTGCCGGTTGCACCGTGGTGCTGAAGCCGGCCGAGGAAACCTCGTTGACTGCGCTTCGGCTGGGCGAACTGATGCTGGAAGCCGGGTTGCCGAACGGCGTGGTCAACATCGTCACCGGTTTTGGCGAGATCGTCGGCGCAGCGCTCACCGCTCATCCCGATGTCGACAAGGTTGCCTTCACAGGCTCGACGGAGGTGGGCAAGCTGATCGTTGCGGCGGCTGCCGGCAACCTCAAGAAGCTGACGCTGGAACTGGGCGGAAAATCACCCGCTATCCTCATGCCGGATGCCGATATGACCTTGGCAATCGATGGCGTGGCACGCGGCATCTTTTCAAACTCCGGCCAGGTTTGCGTTGCCGCCTCGCGCGTTTATGCCCATCGCTCCATCTGTGACACAGTGGTTGACAGGCTGTCGAAGGCAGCATCGGCGTTGAGGCTCGGTCACGGGCTCGATCCGGCAACCGATCTTGGACCACTGGTCAACCGCCGTCAGGCAGACCGCGTCGCAGCCTATGTGGCGGAGGGCCGCGCGGCAGGCGCTCAAATTACGGCCGGCGGCATCCAGAGCGGTGAAAACGCCACCTTCTACGCGCCGACCGTGGTCACCGCGGTTCGCCCGGACATGCGCCTGATGCGCGAGGAAATTTTTGGCCCGGTCGTCGCCGTTACGCCCTTCGACGATGTGGAAGAGGCCATAAGTTATGCCAATGACAGCCCCTACGGCCTGGCCGGCAGCATCTGGACACAGGATCTCTCCGCCGCCCACCGACTGGCGGCACAGGTGAAAGCCGGCACGATCTGGATCAACTGCCATTCCTATTTTTCGCCCGAACTGCCCAAGGGCGGCCACCGCCAATCCGGTTGGGGTTATGAAAACGGCGCACAGGGACTGGAGAATTATCTGGAAACCAAAACGGTTTGCGCTGTCGTTTGAGCAATACGACTGAATCCGCAAGGCGGCATCACGTCTTGTCGATGCCGGGGTGTTATTACCAGCTTCGTCATCTCGCTTTGCAAAAGAGCCCTGACGTCTCGTTTGTGTGAATGAAACGTCCGGCAAAACCGATAGGACGCCGCTGCGGGGCTGGGGCAAGCGTCGGACCATTCCAAATCAGCGAATTGCTGAGGAAGCGCGCAGTCACTAGCGCTTTGCTCGGCGATAAAATACGCTAAAGCATTGGTCATGTGATGACTATTTCAGACCAAAGCAGGGAAGCGGGCTGTCATTTGAAAACTGGCCGACGTTTGGCGCGGGCACGGGCGCGCACAGGTGAGGGCGCTCGCACGGGACCGGGTATCAGCCCGGAGGATATTGCCGACCACAATTCTCGGGTCGTTCTGGCGCTGTTGCGCAGCCTCGGTCCGTTGACGCGCCAGGAGCTTTCCGGACACTTGAGCCTGACGGAACCCGCCATCAGCGGGATTATCCGGCGCCTGGTTGAGGCGGGCTTCCTTGAGGAGGGAAAACGTGACGTCGGCGCGCGTTACAAGGCTGCCGAATTTGCCATTCGCCCGGCAAGCGCTCACGCGCTTGGCCTTTGGCTCTGCCCGGACCGTGGCGAGCTTGTCATGGCAGATCTCCTTGGAAATGTGCTCGAAGAGCAGACTTTTGCACCGGCGGACATGGCGGCTGCGGTGAAGCTCGCGTTGTCGCAATACGGGCAAAATCTCTGCGGCGCCGGTATTGCCTGCCACCCAGGCGTCGAGCCGGATCGGGATATGTTGGCTGCGATTCTGCCGGGACGACCCCTGTTTTATGCCAAGGATACCGAGGCAGCCGTTGCCGCCGAACGGATGCTCGGCATTGGCGAGCCGGAAGGTGGCTTCGTGGTCATCCTGCTGGACGAAACCGTGCGCGCCGGCCTGATGACCGGAGGCGCCTTCTTTCGCGGCGTCCATGGCAGGGCAGGTGATATCGGCGCCATGCGGCCGGGCCGCGAGGAAAGGAGCCTGAATGAAGTGGCAAGTGCTGCTTCCCTGCGTCGACATCTTGATGCTTTTGGCCAAGGCGGACTGGACGACTGGATGCGCAAGGCGGCATCACGGCTTCTCGATGCCGTGGTTGCCATTGCCGGCTTCGTTTCTCCGGGTGCTGTGCTGATCGGTGGCGATTTGCCCGATGAGGTGCTTGATCGGGTGATCGGCATGATGATTGCGGACCGGGAGAAAAAGCGCAGTTATTTTGTGGCGACGTCCTGGATTCCGCCGATCAGGCGGCTTTCCTTTTCCCATTGCGGTGTTGCTCGCGGGGCGGCGATGCTGCCCTTTATGGAATTGCTGCTGCCAAAGCCGCATTAACGAGCGCATCACTGTGCGGCGAACCGGACAATGGCACCCGCGTCTGCTGTGCCGTTTCGGCCGATGGCAGACAGAGGCGGTGCGAGAGCGGCATGGTGGCCGCGCCCAGCGCTGCTGCATCCTCCGAACTTGCGGCACGGTGGAGCGAAGGAGCCGGCATGCCCCGGCGGGTGATCTCGTCGCGCACGTGGATCAGCAGCTCATCGATGAGCCGCACCGGCAGCCGCCCGCCGATCAGCACCGCTTCGGGATCCACCAGCATGCCGATGTCGATGATGGCTTCCGCCAGCGTCACGGCAAACCGCTTCAGCCAGCCACTCACCAGATCCCGGCCGCGGACATCGAGCGTCAGAAGATCGGCCGGCCGGGAAGCGGCAATGCCGTTTTGTTGCAGGTGGTCGAGGAGGAGAAACAGCGAATACATGTCGCCGAGGGGGCGCGTTTCGCCGGCACCCACCCCCTCTGTCATGACCACCGGCAACCAGCCGATTTCCCCACCCAGCCCGCCAGCGCCCTTATGGCGCACGCCATTGATGACGAGGCTGCCGCCGAGACAGGCATTGACGAGGATATAAAAGAAACTGCCGATTTCCGTGCCGAGACCGTATTCGATTTCGCCCAAGGCTGCGGCATTCGCATCATTGTCGATGAACACCGGGTGGCTGGTCACGCGCGAAAGCGCGCCACGCACGTCAAAACCGCTCCATTCATCATAATGCGGCGGACGCCCGATGACACTGACCTCACCCAGCCAATCGGGAATGGCAAGGCCGATACCGGCAAGCCTTTGCTCGTGGATGACCCGGCGGCGCAGGAAGGAGGACAATGCCTCCTCCATCAGCCGGGTGAAATCCCGCGGCAGGATGAAACGTTGTTCGTGGTGGATACGGCCGCGAATATTGCCGGCGGCATCGACGGCAACCACCGTCAGGTGATCGCGGTCGATATTGGCGCCGATGGCAAAGACGCCTTCGGGATCGATTTCCAGCTCGATGGCCGGCTGGCCGCGAAGCCCCTGCCGCCGGCGTGCTTCCATCACCAGCCCTTCATCCAGCAGCCGGTCGACGATGCGGGTCACGGCCTGTTTGGTGAGGCGCGACTGACGGGCAATCTCGGTGCGCGAAATTGGCGCTCCGCGATGGATCGCATTGAGGATCATGGCGCGGTTCTGGGCTGCGGCCTGTTCGCCATTGGCGCCTAGGTAGTTCACTTATCTTCCTTTTCAGTCTCATCCCGGCGGTTGTGCAACCTCGCCGGGATGATGCCTCAAAGCCTCGCCTTAAGAAAGCGGGCGTTTTATACTTTGCGAAGACGCCAGCTTTTCACCTCGAAGGGCGACAGTGCATCGGCGGTTACGCCCTCCATGGGCTCCTCCAGGATCGACAGCGGTCCCTCGCTCTGCCAGCCGGAGGCTAGTGCCAGCTGGAAAGGTCCGCGACGGCCGGACGGTTCGTAGACGCGAAGGATCAGGCCATCGCCCTCTTCGGCAGGCTTCAGCGCCGATAGCGCGCCCGCAATGCCATCTGCCTTGATCGGCTGCCACGTGCCGCAGTCGCGGCCGGATACGGCCATGGCCACCAGCGGCTGGTTCAAGTCTTCCGCTTCCTCGCGCACGCCCGCCTCGTGCCATGTACCCTCATGCGGCATCAGCGCATAGGTAAACGCCTGGGCACCTTCATCGGCCAGCGGATCGGGATAGATCGGCGAGCGCAGGAGCGAAAGCCCCAAACGGTTGCCGCGCATCGAGTGGCCGTATTTGGCGTCGTTCAACAGGGCCAGACCGAAGCCAGGCTCGGAGAGATCGACAAAACGGTGCGCCGGCGCTTCGAACATCGCCTCGTCCCAGGAGGTGTTGGTGTGGGTCGGGCGTTCCACCACGCCATAGGCGCATTCGCAGACGGCACGCGGGCTGCGCACCGCCACATCCGTCACCGTGCGCAGCAGCACGCGGCGATCATGCCAGTCGAGTTCGGTAAAAATGTCGAGGCGGCAGGCATTGGCACCGAGCGAAAGCGTCTGGGTAATCGTGGAATTGCGCCAGCGGCGGTGGATGCGGATGGCGGCGCGGTGCGCTGTGTTCTCCACCAGTTCGATACTCTCGAAGCCGGTGATTTCCTCGGCGCGTTCGGCATAATCCTCTTCCACATCCCAGGCATCCCAGCTGCGCGGCTTGTCTGAGGGATAGGCAAACAGCCGGTTGCCGCGGCCTTCAAGAGCCTCGCGGCCGCTTGGCTTGTGCAGCAGGCTTGCAATCGAACCGTCATCGGCCAGCGTCACCTTGAGGATATCGTTTTCGAGGCTGCGATCGGTGGCGCTGAGGCCGGGTTGTGCGGCAAGCGCCGAAGCGGGCAGTACCGTGACCGAGAGAGGCGCAAGCGTGCCTTCGCCGGAGAAGGTGCCGTGCGGCAGCGATAGGCGCAAGGGGCGATGCGAGAGCGAGGGATTGACGACCAGCACCGTGCCATCGTTGCCCTCCGGCAACGTTGCGGCAAGGGCGTCGAGCGCTGCGGTTTCCACCGCCTTTGCGCCTTCAATCACGCCTTCCAGTTCCACGCGGGCATCCTCGTAGACCTCCGCAATGGAGGAGCCCGGCAGAATGTCGTGGAACTCGTTTTTCATCACCACGCGCCAGACCGGCTCAAGCGATTGCGGACGCTCTGCGCCGAGAAGATGGGCGAGGCTCGCCACGGTCTCGGCGGTTATCAGGCCGCGTTCGGCGCGCCGGTGCAGGCGCTTGACGTCACTCTGGCTGGTCAGCGTTGCCCGGTGCAGTTCCAGATAGATCTCGCCCTGCCAGACATGCATTTTCTGGTTTTCAGCGGTGGCATGGGCTCTTTCGAAAAAGTCCTCGACGCGGGTCCAGCGTGCCTCGGGAATGGCCGGGAAGACGCGAAGCTGTTCTTCGCGCAGCAGCATTTCCGGCGTGACGCCGCCACCGCCATCGCCGTAACCGACGCAGAGCAACGTCGTGTCGTGGCGATCCTTCTGGCGAAAGTTCTTCCAGGTTGGCACGAAGCAATCCGGCTGCACAAAGCCGTTATAGCCATGCATCGGGTTGTCGAATGTATGGGCGAGCACCCGGCTGCCATCCAGCCCTTCCCACCAGAACAGGTCTGAGGGGATATGGTTGGATTCCGACCAGTTGACCTTGATGGTGAAGAAGCTTTTCATGCCGCCCTGCACCAGAAGCTGCGGCAGGGCGCCGGAAAAACCGAAGCAGTCGGGCAGCCAGCAGATGCTGTGGCGGGTGCCAAAGGTCTTTTCGAAATAACGCTGGCCGTAGAGGATCTGGCGGGCAAGGCTCTCGCCTGTCGGCATATTGGTGTCGGGCTCCACCCAGCAGCCACCGAGCACTTCCCATTGGCCGGATTTCACCTTCTCGACGATCTTTGCCAGAAGCGCTGGATCGTCTTCCTCCAGCTGCGCATAATAATGGGCGGTGGATTGGTTGAAGCGGAAATCGTCATTGCCTTCCATCAGCGACAGGGTGGAGTGGAAGGTGCGGCGCATCTTGCGGCGTGTTTCGTCATAGGGCCACAGCCAGGCGAGATCGATATGGGCATGGCCCGTCAGCGCGATCTTGCCCTGCGGCGGGAAACGCTCGCGAAGTCCGGCAAGCTTTGCCATCAGCGTGTCATAGGCGCTGATGACGCTTGCGCGCTGCGCCTCGGTCAGGCCTTCCGGGTTTGCCTTCAGCTCCGGCAGGCGCCAGATCTTCTGCTGCATCGGGCCGGGAGCTGTGCGTGACACGTAATCGGCGGTGGCCGAGGGCCAGTCGAGGCTGAAGAAGGCCTCTTCGGCAGCCGAGAGAAGATAGGGCACGACGTCATGCCCATCGAGCACGGTGAGCGCTTCGGCGATCTGGCGAAGCAGCAGCCAGAGATGATCCACTTCCTCTTCGATCCAGAACAGTTCGGCCCGTTCCAGCCGCGGCTGGCGCACCGGTTCGCCGAAGGGCAGGCGTGCCACCGTGTCCGAGGTGATGGAGAATTGCTGGGAGGGGAGGCGGAATTCGCGGTGATAGGGGTCCACGCCGTAGCTTTTCGCGCTGCCATCGGCCGCGGTGATGGTGATCAGGCTTTCGCCGCCGAAATCGAGATAGAGGCGGGCGCGCTCCAGCGGCCAGTCCGAGGGCACTGTCGCTTGCGTGGAAAAATGCACGAGGCTGTCCTTCACCGGCCAGCGGTCGCCGATGGTAATCGGAGCGCCGTTGAAGGACCAGCTGTCGAGCGCAAGCGTTGCGCGGGCGCGCCAGAATTGCAGTTCGGCCGTGCGGACCTGGAGCCGTTCGAGGCGTTGGGCATGGGTAAGGGTCATGGGATCTATCTCGTTTGCATGGGTCCGATCTCAGCCCTTGACGGCGCCAGCCGTCAGGGCGCCGAGGATCAGGCGCTGGAGTGCGAGGAAGGCGATGATGGCCGGCACCACGGAGACGAGGCAGGCGGCGGCCAGCAACTGGATGGAACTGTCGTTCTGGGTGCCGGCATACTGGAAGATGCCGACGCCGATGGGTGTGAGCGATTCCTTGGTGATCAGCAGGAAGGGCACGAGGAACTGCGACCAGCCGCCGATGACCGAGATGATGAAGGCCGACGCTATGCCGGGTGTGGACAGAGGCAGGATGACGCGCAGGAAAACGCCGAAGCGGCTGCATCCGTCGATCATGGCGGCTTCATCGAGGGTGGCGGGAATGCCGTCGATCGTGCCCTTGAGGATCCAGGTGACCATGGGAACCGCAAGCGCGATATAGACCATGGTGGCGCCGAAATGGCTGTCGGTGAGCCCGATCGAGGCCATGTAGCGATAGAGCGGCACCATGATGACGAGTGGCGAAATCATCTGCACTGACAGAAGCGCCATCATCCACGCTCCCTTGCCGCGAAATTCGAAGCGAGAGAAGGCATAGGCCGCCGGCAGCGCCACGACCAGGCAGCCGAGCGCCGACAGGGACGACAGCTTCAGCGCATTCCAGAGATAACCGGCAAACTTGTCGGAGGAGAGGATGGTGATGAAGTTGTCGAGCGTCGGGGCTTTCGGAATGAAGCGGCTGACGCCGAGAAACACTTCCTTGCGGGTGCGCAAGGCGAGCGACAGGAGCCACAAAAGCGGCCAGGCAAAGAAGGCGAAGATGACGAGCATGAACAGATAGCTCAAAACATCGCCGATGCGTTCGCTGGTGCTGGCTTTCATCTTTCTTCTCCCTTGGGCAGGAAGGCCGCGTAGATGAGCGCCAGCCCCAGGCTGATGATCAGCATCAGGATCGACAGCACCGCGCCGCTTGCGAGGTCATAATTGCGGAAGACGACGTTGAACGTGTAGAGCGACAGCACTTCTGTGGAGCGGCCGGGGCCGCCGCCGGTCAGCGAAATGATCGCATCAAACGTGTTCAGCGTCTGGATGGTGATGAGGATCATGTTGACGAGGATGGCCGAGCGCAATTGCGGCAACGTCACATGGAAAAGCCGCTGGCGCGCCGTTGCGCCATCCACGGAGGCTGCCTCATAAAGCACCGGATCGATGGCCTTCAGCGCCGCATACATCACCACCATGGAAAACGCGGTGCCGCGCCAGACATTGGACACGACTACCGACCACATCACGAGGTTTGGATCCGACAGCCACTGCACGGGGGAGGCCCCCATCAGCCGCAGCAGGCTGTTAAGCCCCCCGAACGGCGCCTCGTTGAACAGCATTTTCCAGATGATGCCGCCGGCAATGCCGGGCACAACCCAGGCAATCAGCGCCGTGGTGCGCACGATCGTGGTGCCGAACAGCCGGCGTTTTTCGCCGCGCACCACCACCAGTGCGATGAAAAGCCCCAGCAATTGCTGGGAGAACACGCTGGCGAGCGTAAACGTGGCCGTCACGCCGAGGATGCCGGGGATTTCAGGGCGCGTGAGCGTCTGCGCAAGGGTGGCCAAGGTGTAACCGCCCTCGTCACCCAGAAGCGTGGCGCGGGTGAGCGCCAGCCGGAAGACGTCGAACACGGGGTAGAGATAGAACAGGCCGAGCACGAGGATCAGGGGCAGCAGCCAGGGCGCAACCCTTGGCTTTTGCCGGGCGCGAGCCGGGGCTGCCGTGTTCGGCAGGGCGGTTATGGCGCTTGCTGGGGGCATGGGATCATCCCGTCGGACGTTATGATGATGAGGGCAAAGGCGCCGGGGAAGCAGCGGCAGCCCAAAACTTCCCCGGCTGGGAGGATCAGAGACGCTTGAACGCGTCGAGAGACGCCTTGAAGGCTTCATCGACCGCCGCGTCCGTCGGCTGGCTGCCAGTTAGAACCTTGCCCATCATGATCTGGATCTGGTTGGAGATTTCCGGATAGACGGGCGCGCCCGGACGGGCCTGCCCCACCTTCAGCGCCTCGGCAAAGGCCTTGTTTTCCGGCGTCGAGAACACCGGATATTTGTCATAGAGGTCGGCGCGGGTCGGCAGTTGCTGCTGCAGCTCGTTGGCCGGTCCCATATAGACCTCGCGCGCCAGATTGGCGCACATTTCCACCTTGGCCGGATCCTTGGCGAAGGAGGCGACCGTCCAGCCGCCGGTGCCGGTCGAGCGCTGGTCCTTCGTCGGGCCGGGCAGGGCCGAGAAGGTCCAGTTGGCAAGGTCTTCCGGTTCCAGCGTGGTCTTCAGCTGCGACATCTGCCAGTTGCCGCCGACAAAGAGCGCCGCCGTGCCGGCAGCGGCCGCTGCGTTGAAATCGTCGTAATTGCCAATGGTGGCGACGCGCTTCGGGGCCGCACCCGATGCCACCAGGTCGCGGTAATAGTTGACCGCCTTCACAAATTTGGCGCGGTCTTCTCCCTCGCCGAAGATCGGCTTTCCGGCATCATCCACCAGCTTGCCGCCTTGGCCCCAGAAATTCGCCAGCCAGTCGAACGTGGTGCCTTCGTAGCGGCTGCCGTTGAAGAGGATGCCTTCCATGCCCTGGTCAACCGAGGCAAGCGCTGCTTTTTTCGTCTCGTCCCAGGTCTGCGGCGCATCGGGGATGATCGCCTTGTTGCGATAGAGGACGCGCAGGTCCGTCGACCACCACCAGGCATAGATCTTGCCATCTGTGCCTGTCACGCCGTCGCGGATGAAGGGGAAAAGCTGGTCGATTTCTTCCTTCTTGAAATAGGGCGAGAAGGAAGACAAAACGCCGGCCTTCTTGAACAGCGGCAGCACGAAGGAATCGACGGCGGCGCAATCGGGCGCATTGCCGGACTTCGACTGTTCGAGCATGCGTGCCTGTTCCTGCCCGATATCACCCGACATCATCTGCAGCTCGATCTTCCAGCCGGGATGGCGGGCGACGAATTCGTTGAACAGCTTGCCATAACCTTCGGCAATGGCGGGTTCGTTGTTGCGCGGGCCGTCTGTCGTCATGCGGAAGGTCAGCGTCTGCTTGGCGTCAGACGGGCCGACGCTATCGCCGGTAATGGTGTTTTGCGCCATCGCCGGAAGGGCGGTGGAAACGGCAAGCGCGCAGATGAGCGCGCGGCAATGCGTTGTGCGTGTCATGTGGTTCCCTCCCAAGGAATGCGCCGGATGTGCGGCGCGTGTGCATGTTCAGCCAGCCGAAAAGGCCGGCCTTCCAAGCCGCGTCGCCTTTCCCTCCGGTCTTTCGCGGCCTTGCGCTGTCTCCTCAACAACGTGCTTTCCAGGCCGTTGAAAATAGATTAAATCACTTTTGTTTTGTGTCAAGCACGCTCGGGAGGAAATGATGGCACAGGTCGAAATCACCAATCTGCGCAAGAGTTACGGTGCGCTGGAGGTCATCCACGGCGTGGATGTTCACATCGAAGACGGCGAGTTCGTGGCGCTTGTGGGGCCATCCGGCTGCGGGAAATCCACGCTGCTGCGCATGATTGCCGGCCTTGAATCGATCACCGGCGGCGAGATCGCCGTGGATGGCCGCATGATCAACGATCTGGCGCCGCGGGACCGCGACATTGCCATGGTCTTTCAGAACTACGCGCTTTATCCGCATATGACGGTGGCGAAGAACATGGGTTTTGCGCTGAAGCTGCAAGGTCTTGGCGCCGACGAGATCAAGGAGAGGGTGGCGCGCGCCGCCACCATTCTCGATCTCGGCCCTTATCTGGCGCGCAAGCCGGCAGCGCTATCCGGCGGGCAGCGCCAGCGCGTTGCCATGGGGCGCGCCATCGTGCGGGCGCCAAAGGTCTTTCTGTTCGATGAGCCGCTGTCCAACCTCGATGCCAAACTGCGCGTACAGATGCGCTCGGAAATCCGTGACCTGCAGAAGCGGCTGGATACCACCACCATCTACGTCACGCATGATCAGGTGGAGGCAATGACCATGGCCGACAAGATCGTCGTTTTGCAGCAGGGGCAGGTGGAGCAGATCGGCCGCCCGCTTGATCTCTACCGCGAGCCGGCTAATCTGTTTGTCGCAACCTTCATCGGTTCGCCGCAGATGAACCTCATCACCGGGCCGGTTGCCGACCGCGCCAATGCGGCCACCATCGGCGTGCGGCCGGAACATCTCATCGTCGGATCGGATGGTGAGGGATGGAGCGGGCAGGTGCTCTCGGCCGAATATCTCGGCAGCGACACCTATCTCAGCGTGGAAACCGAGGAGGCCGGGCGTTTGCAGGTGCGCACCGATGGCAGCTTTGCCCCGAGGCAAGGCGATACCATCCGCCTTGCGCCAGCCCCGGGACACCTGCATCGGTTTGATGCCCAAGGCCGTGCCATCAGCCATGGATCCTGATGGGGCAGGGGCTGCGGTGCTGCCACCAACGCGAGGCCGTGTTGCGTAGCCGCTAAAGCAGGCCCCGAGATGCCAGCCGTTTCGTTCGCAGCCATGGGGCAATGAACGCGGCCAGCGTTGCAATAATGGCGAGACCGCACAGTATGGTCTTTGAAACAGGTTCCATCGTGCCCTCGATCAAAAGCGCGTGGACTGCACCGGCAAGCACGACAATGCCGGCAAGGATCGTATGGCTGAAGCGCCACACACGGGGTGGAAGACGACGCCGCAGCGCCGCCAGGAGTGCTGCTGCAAATACGGCCCACATGGCGCTGACGCCCCAGATTGAAAACGGCGTCGGAGAGCGAAACAAGAGAGCGTCGATGACATCTGGAGGGCTGGTGGCCCACAGGCCGGCAACATGGATGACAACGGCTGCAACGAGGAGGGCCCCCGTTGCGCGGTGGAGGCGGCGGCCGCGTGTCAGGCGAAGGCCGGGCAGCCAGCCGCGAACCAGCAAGGGTTGCACGAGGGCAAGGCAGAGCGCCAGGATGCCTGCAAAGCCGGCGACAATATAGACCGGATCGCGCCAAGCCAGGTATTCGCTGCTAGCGGCCAAAGCCAGCGGCAGGATGAGCGCGAGCCCCAGGACAGTCCAGATCAGCAAAGCGCGAACTCTTGGCATGGTCTCTCGGATCAAGCCGGCTGGAGGACGAAATGCGCTTCCAGACTTGTGACCTTTGGACTTGGCAGCAAGGGCCGCAGAAAGACCGTGTCATACTCGCCGCTGTCATAGGCGAGGTGCGCATGGGCCTGACCAAGTGCCGGCACGATCTGTGGCATTTCCAGTCGAAACATGCCGTTGGCATCTGTCAGCGTTGCGCCATGGCTGCGCAGGTCGCGCTCGCTGCCTTCGGTCGTATGGGCCCAGATCTGGATCCGCTGTCCAGCGAGCGGTGCGCCGTCGCCGGCACGGCGCACCGTGCCTGACATCCAGAAGCCTCCGCCGCCGATCCTGTCAACGATCTTTGCGCCGGGAATATAGTTGTTGGAACCGCCGCGCATGGAAGGCGTTTCGGCAACCGCTGCAGCGCGGGCGGTCAGGGGGATGCCAGCAAGCCCGGCCACCACAAGGGCACCACCCGCGGCAAGCACGTTTCGCCGCTCAAAACCGATGTCTGGCATGTCGATCTCCATCGCAGGTTTGTTTTTGAACTCTGTCAAACGTAGTGCCGTTTTGGTCGGCGACCAATCGAAGGGGCAAACAATTACGGGCACGGTTTCGTGATGGACGGCCCCACGTTCGCAAAGAACGGCCCAAATGCATAGCAGCTTATTTGATGATATGCCTATTGACATGTCATACCAGTTGAATGCAATAAAAGGCGGCGGGTCGGGATATGACACGCGGGAGCGCTTTGCCATTCCTGAGGAGGACTTCAATGACGACAATTGCCTTGTTCGGAGCGGGCGGCAAAATGGGGTGCCGGCTGGCCAAGAACCTGAAGGGGTCGCGCTTTGCCGTGCACCATGTCGAGGTTGGCGAGGCGGGCAAGGCGCGTCTGAAGAGTGAACTCGACATCGACTGCGTGTCGGCAGATGACGCGCTTGGCAGCGCCGATGTGGTGATCCTTGCCGTGCCCGATACGGCCATCGGCAAGGTTGCGGTCTCGATCGCCGACCGGCTGAAGCCCGGCACGATGGTGGTTGCGCTTGATGCGGCAGCGCCCTTTGCCGGCCATCTGCCGGAGCGCGCGGACCTCACCTATTTCGTCACGCATCCCTGCCACCCGCCGATCTTCAACGACGAGACGGACATGCAGGCCAAGCGTGACCATTTCGGTGGCCTGTTTGCCAAGCAGCATATCGTGTCTGCGCTGATGCAGGGGCCGGAGGAGGCCTATGCGCTCGGCGAAGAGATCGCAAAGGTTATCTGGTCGCCGGTCATGCGTTCGCATCGCGTCACGGTGGAGCAGATGGCGATGCTGGAGCCGGGGCTTTCGGAAACCGTCTGTGCCTCGCTTCTGGTGGTGATGCGCCAGGCGATGGACGAATGCGTTGCCCGCGGCGTGCCGAAGGAGGCGGCGCGCGATTTTCTGCTCGGCCACATGAACGTGCTGGGCGCTGTGATTTTTGAAGAAACGCCGGGCGTGTTTTCCGATGCCTGCAACAAGGCCATCGAGTTCGGCATTCCGGCCCTCATGCGCGACGACTGGAAGAAGGTTTTCGAACCGCAGGAGATCACCGACAGCATTCGCCGCATCACCTGATTTCGATTTTGGCCGGGAAAACATCCCGGCCGATGCATGCCCCTCGCGGGGAGCGGGGGGAACGGTTTCATTGGGAGGATAACATGAAACTTACTCGCAGGCTTACCCTTGCAGCCCTTGGCGCGACACTTGCGGCAGCCACCGCAATGCCGGCCTTTGCCGCGGATCTGATTGCCATCATCACGCCGTCGCATGACAATCCCTTCTTCAAGGCCGAAGCCGTTGGGGCTGAAAAGAAGGCCAAGGAGCTTGGCTACGAGACGCTGGTTCTGGTGCATGATGATGATGCCAACAAGCAGTCGCAGCTGATCGATACGGCCATTGGCCGTGGTGCCAAGGCCATCATTCTCGACAATGCAGGCTCGGAAGCCTCGATTGCCGCCGTCCAGAAGGCCAAGGATGCCGGCGTTCCCTCCTTCCTCATCGACCGTGAGATCAATGCGACCGGCGTTGCCGTGTCGCAGATCGTCTCGAACAATTACCAGGGTGCGCAGCTTGGTGCCGAACAGTTCGTCAAGCTGATGGGCGAAAAGGGCAATTATGTCGAGCTGCTCGGCCGCGAGGCGGACCTGAATGCCGGCATCCGCTCCAAGGGCTATCATGACGTCATTGACGACTATCCGGAAATGAAGATGGTCTCGCAGCAATCGGCCAACTGGAGCCAGACGGAAGGTTATTCCAAGATGGAAACCATTCTGCAGGCCAATCCGAACATCAAGGGCGTCATTGCCGGTAATGACACGATGGCGATGGGCGCGATTGCAGCCCTTCAGGCCGCTGGCCGCAAGGATGTGATCGTCGTTGGTTTCGATGGATCCAATGACGTGCGTGATTCCATTCTCGCCGGCGGCATCAAGGCAACCGTCATGCAGCCCGCCTATGCGCAGGCGCAGCTTGCCGTGGAACAGGCACACGAATTCATCAAGACCGGCAAGAAGCCGGCAGATGAAAAGCGGCTGATGGATTGCATTCTCATCACTGCCGACAATGCCAAGAAGCTCGAGACCTTCGCGCTCAGCCAGTGAGCTGATCGACAAGGCGGCGGCGGAACCACGGTCGGTTCCGCCGCGGCAGTCCATGAGCGGAGAAATTCCATGTCGCAGATGCGTACCGCCGTTGTCCTTGCCGCTTTTTGTCTTGCGGTGACCGGCTGCAAATTCGTCGAGACGGCTGACCAGCAGGCGCAGGCCGCTGCCAGTGCGTTTGATCCGGACAAGATGGTGGCCGGCGCCTGGGACGCCGAAGTTCTGCCTTACATGAAGCAGCGCGCCGGCGCGTTCGAAAACGTGATGGCCCTGATCACCTCCAATCCCGATGCCGCGGCTAAGCAATTCGGCCACAAGGAAAAGGAGGGCAACGCTCCCTGGACCTATGTGGCAACGGTGAAGGGAACCATCGTGACCGCCGAAACCAAATCCCGCGCCGCCTCTGTGGAGGTGGATGTGAACGGGGATGGCAAGCCGGATGTGCGTGTTGCCATCGGTCCGGCCATTCGGGGAACCGCGCTGCGCGACAGTCTCGGCTTCGTCAACTTCAACGCCTTCAAGAACCAGATCGACTGGGCGCAATATGGCAAATCCTTCAACACCCATGTGAATGCGACGGTGCTGGAAAAGCTGCCGCGCGACGGGCTGGTCGGAAAGAAGATCGAGGCGCTCGGCGCCTTTCCGCAGCCGCCTGCCGGAGAACTGCCGCAGTTCGTGCCGGCAACGATCACGGTTGGAGGCTGACATGGCCATGGCAGCTGATGATGATGTCATCCTTGAACTGCGCGATGTGACCAAGGCCTATTCGGGCATCGTGGCTCTCAAAAAGGCTGACCTCAAGCTGCGGCGCGGCGCGGTCAATGTGCTGGTCGGCGAAAACGGCGCCGGAAAATCGACGATGATGCGCATCATCGCCGGTGTCGAGCAGCCGACACTTGGCGAGATCTGGATGGGCGACAGCCGCATCCATCTGTCATCGCCGGCCGATGCGGTGCGCCACGGCATTGGTATCGTCTTTCAGGAACTGAACCTGTTTGGCAATCTGAGCGTGGCGGAAAACATCTTTGCCACGCGCGAGCTGACGCGCGGCCTGCGCGGCATCGATCACAAGGCGCAGGTGGCAAAGGCCAATGAATTTCTCGACCGGCTGGAAGCGGGCATCACCGCCGATACGCTGGTGGAGGATCTGCCCATCGGCCAGCAGCAGCTGGTGGAAATTGCCCGCGCCGTCTCACTCGATACCCGTATCCTGATCCTCGACGAGCCGACTTCGGCGCTTAGCGCTGCCGAAGTCGACGTGCTGTTTCGGGTGATTGCGGAACTGAAGGCGCATGGCGTTGCCATCGTCTACATCTCGCACCGGCTGGAAGAGTTGATGCGGATCGGCGATTACATCACCGTGCTGAAGGATGGCCAGATCACCGGCGCTGCCATGGTCAAGGACATCGACACCGCCTGGATCGTCCGTTCGATGATCGGTTCGGATGCCAAGGACTTTGCCAAGGATGTGAACCACACGCTGGGGCCGGAAGTCCTGCGGCTGGAGGATATCACGCTTGCGCGTCCAACCGGCGGCCTTTCCGTCGATGATGTGTCGCTTTGCGTGCGCAAAGGCGAGATCCTCGGCATCTATGGCCTGATGGGCGCCGGGCGCAGCGAACTTTTCGAATGCATCATCGGCCGCCATGCCCATGCGCGCGGCCGTATCACGCTTGACGGGCAGGCGCTTCTGGAGCGCGATCCGACCGGTCGCATTGCGCGTGGCATTGCGCTCATTCCGGAAGACCGGCAGCGCGAGGGGCTGGTGCAATGCCTGTCGATTGCGGAGAACCTGTCGCTGGCAAGCCTTGGCCGCATGGTTCGCTTCGGCTTCCATATCGATCGCAAGCGTGAGAGTGCGGCGGTGGCAGACGCCATCCGCAGCCTGTCGATCAAGGCGCGCAATCCAGCCTTCGAGGTGACCTCGATGTCGGGCGGCAACCAGCAGAAAGTGGTGATCGGCAAGGCGCTGATGACCGGGCCGAAAGTGCTTCTGATGGACGAGCCGAGCCGCGGCATCGATGTCGGCGCCAAGGCCGATGTGTTTCGCACCATGCGCAAGCTTGCCGGGGATGGCCTTGCCATCTTGTTTTCCACCTCCGACCTCGATGAGGTCATGGCGCTTTCCGACCGGATCGCAGTGATGAGCAGCGGCAAGCTGGTCGCCATCATGGACAGGGCCGAGGCAACCGAAGACCGCATCGTCAAAGCCTCCGCCGAGGGCCACAAGACCAAAAGGATTTCTGCACGATGACAACAGTGACCCCGATGGCAGAGACCCGGCCCGCAGACAGCGGCTCGCTGCTGCTGACCGTGATGAAGCTTCGAACCTTTATCGCGCTTCTTGCGGTCATCCTCTTTTTCTCGATCTTTGCGCCGAACTTTCTGTCGACGGCCAACATGATCCTGATGTCGAAACACGCCACGCAGAACGCGTTTCTGGCCATCGGCATGACCTTCGTCATTGTCACCGGCGGCATCGATCTGTCCGTAGGCTCGATTGTCGGGCTCTGCGGCATGATTGCCGGCGGCCTCATCCTCAACGGCATCGACCTGCCGATGGGCTACACGGTCTATTTCAACATTCTGGAAGTGGCCGTCATCGTCACGGTGGTCGGCATCGTCATCGGGGCACTGAACGGGCTGTTGATCACGCGCCTCAACGTGGCCCCCTTCATCGCAACGCTTGGCATGCTTTATGTGGCGCGCGGTGCTGCCCTTCTGTTCTCCGATGGCCAGACCCTGCCCAATCTTGCCGGCCGCCCGGAGCTTGGCAATACCGGTTATGCGATCTTCGGTTCCGGCACCGGGCTCGGCATTCCCGTCTCGATCTGGATGCTGGTCGTGGTGGCGCTGGGAGCTGCCTATTTTGCCCGTTTCGTACCGCTCGGGCGCCATATCTTTGCCGTTGGCGGCAATGAACGGGCCTCGCGCATGTCCGGCATCCGCGTCGACCGGGTGAAAATGTTCGTCTACATGTTTTCCGGCTTCTGCGCGGCGCTGGTCGGGCTCGTCATCTCGTCGGAACTGATGGCCGCCCATCCGGCAACCGGCACGAACCTTGAACTCAACGCCATTGCGGCAGCCGTTCTGGGCGGTACGTCCATGTCCGGTGGGCGTGGCACGATCGGCGGCACCATTGTCGGCGCCTTCGTCATCGGTATCCTGTCGGACGGGCTGGTGATGATGGGGGTCTCGTCCTTCTGGCAAATGGTCATCAAGGGACTTGTCATCATCATCGCCGTGGTGGTCGATCAGGCGCAGCGCAAGCTTCAGGCCCGCGTGACACTGATGCAGATGACGAAGCAGGGATAAGCGGACATGGCAGAGTTTCAAGGTGCCCTCATCGGGTGCGGGTTTTTCGCCGTCAACCAGATGCATTGCTGGCGTGAGGTGGAAGGCGCCGGGATCGTCGCGATCTGCGACCGGGATCCGGAGCGTCTGCGTCTCGTCGGCGATCAGTTCGGCATTGCCCGACGCTACACGGATGCAGCCGCCCTGTTTGCCGACGGCGGGTTCGATTTTGTCGATATTGCCACTACCGTCCAGAGCCACCGGGCGCTGGTCGAGATGGCAGCCGCCCACAAGGTGCCGGCCATCTGCCAAAAGCCCTTTGCGCCGACGCTTACCGATGCAAAGGCCATGGTGGCAGCGACGAAGGCGGCCGGTATTCCCCTGATGATCCATGAGAACTTCCGCTGGCAGACGCCAATCCAGGCGGTGCGCAAGGTGCTGGAGGAAGGCGCCATCGGCACGCCCTTCTGGGGGCGCTTCTCGTTCCGCTCCGGCTTTGACGTGTTTGCAGCCCAGCCCTATCTGGCTGAAACGCCGCGCTTCATCATCGAGGATCTCGGCATCCACACGCTGGATATCGCCCGCTTTATCCTGGGCGACGTGCGGTCGCTGACCGCACGGACACGCCGCATCAACCCAAAGATCAAGGGCGAGGACGTCGCGACCATTCTTCTTGATCATGACAATGGCGCGACCTCCATTGTGGATGTCAGCTATGCGACGCGCCAGGAGAGCGAACCGTTTCCCGAAACGCTGATTGAACTGGATGGCGATGAAGGTTCGCTGCGCCTGACGAAGGGGTACGGCCTGACGGTCACGAACGCCACGGGCACGACAGTCACCGATGTGTCGCCCGCACTCCTCTCCTTTGCCTCACGCCCCTGGCACAACATCCAGGAAAGTGTGCTTCTCATCCAGCAGCATTGGGTGGATGCGCTGAAGGCGGGCGCGGAGACTTCGACATCGGGCGACGATAACCTGAAAACCTTTGCTCTGGTCGAGGCCGCCTATCAGAGTGCAGCCTCCGGTCAGACCGTTGCCATCGGGCCGCTTCTCATATGACGGCGCAGGAGACAGACGATCGCGCCTTCCGGCTTTTTGGCACGCGCGTTCAAGAACCCGCGTCTCGGCTTCTGCGGGCCGGACGAATGACGGCACGGTTTGTGGCCGGCGGGCTGCGGACGATTTCCTATGACGGCGTCGAGGTTTTGCGCGCCATCGCCTTTGTGGTGCGCGACCGCGACTGGGGCACCTACAGTCCTGACATCACCGATCTGACGGTGGAGGAGGGGGAGACGGAAACCGTCGTCACCTACCGCGCCCTTTGCGAGAGGCCGGGTCGAAGCCGGCTTTTTCTCCGTGCGGCAATCACCCTGTCGGCCACGGGCAGCCTGGTCTTCAGGGCAGATGCCGAGACGGACACCGGGTTTGAAACCAACCGCTGCGGCTTTTGCGTTCTGCATCCGATTGTCGGTGTCGCCGGCACACCGGTCAAGGTAGAGCATGTGGATGGGTCGGTGGAGGATGCCGTCTTTCCCGACCGCATCGCGCCATGGCAGCCGTTTCAAGACATCCGCGCGCTCACCCATCAGGTGATGCCAGGCGTTGACGCGCAATGCCGCATGGAGGGCGACACGTTCGAGATGGAGGACCAGAGAAACTGGTCGGATGCCTCCTACAAGACCTATGTGCGGCCGCTGGCGCTGCCGTGGCCCTATTTGATCGGTTCTGCGGAACGCGTGGCGCAGACAATTTCGCTCACCGTGTCCGATCGCCGAGCTGAAAAACCGCCGTTTCAACGCGAAGGCGACAAGCCCGTCACCCTCGCCTGGGGCGAGGATCTGGGCCGTCTGCCGGATATCGGTCTCGTTGTGACGCCGGAAGAAGCGCGCGCGACCAGAACGGCACTTGCGGAAATTGGCCATTTCGGCGCCTCGGCGCTCATTTTGCATTTTGATCCGGGGGCAGGGCACGGGCTTGCGGCCCTGCAGGATTTTGCAGCGCTTGCCGCGTCGTTTTCCGGCGCCACCAGCCTGGAGATTGCGCTCCCCTGCCAGCGTCCGGTAGCGGAGGAGCTGGCGGAGATCGCAAACCTTGTCGGCGAGGCGGGGCTGCGGCTCGATGCGATCATCGTCTCCCCCTCCGTTGACCGGCAGTCGACGCCGCCGGGCAGTCGCTGGCCGGATTGCCCGCCGCTTGCCGATGTCTATGCGGCAGCAGCGGCCGCTTTCCCCACCGTGCGCCTCGGCGGCGGCATGCTGAGCTATTTCACGGAAATCAACCGCAAGCGCGTGCCCGCCGAAAGGCTGGATTTCGTCTGCCACGCCACCAATCCGATTGTCCATGCGGCCGATGATGCAAGCGTCATGGAAACGCTGGAGGCGCTGCCCTTCATCGGCAGATCCCTGCGCGCGATTTATGGTGACAGGCCCTACCGCGTCGGACCATCCACGCTTGCCATGCGCCAGAACCCCTACGGCAGCCGCACCATGGACAATCCGGACGGGCGGCGGATTGCCATGGCCAACCGCGATCCGCGCCACAATGGACTGTTCGGCGCAGCCTTTGCGGCCGGATACGCGGCGGCCTTTGCCTCTGCACGGCTTGAGCAGTTGACACTTTCGGCGCTGACCGGGCCATTCGGCCTGATCGCTGGGGAGGGGGAGCCCGTGCCGCCTGGAACGGTGCGGCCGGTCGGTCGCAGCGTGGAAATGCTGGCCGGCATGGCGGGCTGGAGCGCGCAGGCCGTTGATACAGGCTCGTCCCGCGCCGTGTTTGGCCTTGCAGCCAAAGAGAGGATCGGTCACGCCGCCTTGCTGCTGGTCAACGTGACGCCGGGCGCTGTGTCGGTGGATCTTGGCAAGCTTGGTCTTCCGCGCGCGGTGCAGCTTTCCATGCTGGACGAGAACACCATGAACAACGCGGCCGCTCACGGCCTTTCGCCCACGCCGTTTGCCGGTGGGGTGCTCGTTCTCGCCCCCTATGCCGTTGCGCAACTGCGCTGGCTTTCGCCGTGAGGCCAGCGCCTATTTGCGGTTCTTCAGGGCATAAAGCGCGCGCGAGCGTTCCAGGTGCTTGATCATCGCCTGTTCGGCAAGCTCGGAATCGCCGGACTCGATCGCCCGAATGATTTCCTCATGCTCGGTCAGGGTGAAATTCTCACGCCCCGTCCAGATCAGCATTTCGGAATGATAGGCTTTCAGCCAGCCGAGCATGGCACCGCTGACAGCGACATAGATCGGATTGCCGGAAATCTTTGCGATGCACACGTGAAAATCCATGTCCGCTTCGATGAAGGCATCGGCATTGCCCAGGTTCTGCACCTGCCGCTCGAGCACCGCCTCCAGCTCAGAGATCTGCTCGGGGGTCGCCCGTGCTGCGGCCTCGCGCACCATGCCGCGCTCGAAAAAGATACGGGCGCTTTTCAGGTGCTCCAGCGAATCTTCCGAACCCGACAGCATCAGCTTTGCCGGAAGATCGACCTGCCGGATGATGGATTCGGCGGTGATGCGCAACACCTTGGCCCGCTCGCCTTGCGAGATTTCCACCAGCCCCTTGCTCGCCAGCGCCTGCATGGCTTCGCGAATGGCCGGGCGGCCCACGCCGTAACGCTCCATCAGCTCGCGCTCGGAGGGCATTTCATCGCCAGCGCGCAGCTCGCCGTTTTCGATCAGAAACTTGAGCCTGGCAAAGACTTCGTCAGCGATCTTGCGGCGCAGGATGGGTTCGGAAACGATGCTCATGGATCACCTGATTTCAACGCTTCTGAATAACATCTGAGCCTTTATGCGCAACGGCTTTCTGGCGCACGCGCTTGCAATAACATAAATACTCATTATACCAGTTGAGCCAATATGACAAGCGCGCTGCCCCGGCAGTGGAGGAGGATGACGTGATCCGTTTGACCTATCGCATCGAAACATCAGGCTCGGTGGAGGCCATGGGCGCGAAGATTGCCAGCGACCAGTCGACGGGCACGTTTGTGGCCCTTCCCGGGGAAACCGAGGAGCTGAAAGCCCGCGTCGCAGCCCGCGTCACTGCCATCCGCCCCTTGGCGCCAAGCCGCCATGCCTCGTTTCCGAGTGAAGCGGCGGGCGCGACGCATTTCAACCGCGCCGATGTCGATATCGAGTTTCCGCTCGATGCGGTGGGCACTGATTTGTCCGCGCTGATGACGATTGCGATTGGCGGCGTGTTTTCGATCAAGGGGATGACCGGCATCCGCATTGTCGACATGCAGCTGCCGCCGGAATTTGCCGCAGCCCATTTGGGACCACAGTTCGGCGTGTCTGGAAGCCTTGCTCTGACGGGCGTCACCGGCCGGCCGATCATCGGCACCATCGTCAAGCCGGCGCTTGGCCTTCGCCCGCACGAAACGGCGGAGATGGTGGGCGAACTGATCGAGGCGGACGTCGATTTCATCAAGGACGATGAAAAGCTGATGAGCCCGGCCTATTCGCCGCTGAAGGACCGGATCGCAGCGATCATGCCGCGTATTCTCGATCACGAGCAGAAGACCGGCAAAAAGGTCATGTATGCCTTCGGGATCAGCCATGCCGATCCCGACGAGATGATGCGCAACCACGATATGGTGCTTGAAGCCGGCGGCAATTGCGCCGTCATCAACATCCATTCGATCGGTTTTGGAGGCCTTGCCTTCCTGCGCAAACGCTCCGGCCTTGTGCTGCATGCCCATCGCAACGGCTGGGATGTTTTGACACGCCATGAAGGCTTAGGCTTCGAGTTTTCCGTCTATCAGCAGTTCTGGCGCCTGCTCGGCGTTGATCAGTTTCAGATCAATGGCATCCGCGTCAAATACTGGGAGCCGGACGAAAGTTTCGCGCGCTCCTACCAGGCGGTTACGACGCCGCTGTTTTCACAAAAGGATGTCGTGCTGCCCGTCATTGGGTCGGGCCAATGGGGTGGGCAGGCGCCCGATACGATTGCCGTCAGCGGCGGCTCGACGGATCTTCTCTATCTCTGCGGCGGCGGCATCGTTAGCCATCCCGGTGGCCCCGGCGCCGGTGTGCGCGCCGTGCGGCAGGCGTGGGAGGCCGCGGTGGCGGGGATTCCGCTGCCGGTCTACGCAAAAGACCATCCCGAACTTGCCCAATCCATCGAAAAATTCTCCGACGGCAAGGCGGCCTGAGCCGATGGCGCGACCGCTGATTTCCTATTATGGCGATGATTTTACCGGCTCCACCGATGTCATGGAGGCGCTCGCCTCCAACGGCGTTGAAACGGTTCTCTTCCTGACGCAGCCGGATGACGCCCTGATGCAGCGCTTTTCAGGCGCGCGGGCCTTTGGCCTTGCCGGCACCAGCCGCAGCCAGACGCCGGACTGGATGGACACGCATCTGCGCGCCGCATTTCAATGGCTGAAGACGCTGGACGCCGAGCTTTGCCACTACAAGGTCTGCTCGACCTTCGATTCCGCCGCCCATATCGGCAATATCGGCCGGGCCATCGAGATCGGTAGATCGGTGTTCGGTGTCGAGACCGTGCCGCTTGTGGTGGGCGCCCCACAGATCCGCCGCTACACGGCCTTTGGCGAACTCTTTGCCGCCTATCAGGGCCGCAATTATCGCATCGACCGGCATCCGGTCATGTCCCGCCATCCGGTAACGCCAATGGACGAGGCCAATCTTCTGCGGCATCTGGCGCGCCAGACGACGCTTTCGGCGGCCCATCTGGATAATGTGGCACTGCTGGCGGGCGATGCGCCGGAAAAGGCAGATATGCTGCTGATCGATGTGTTCGATGCGGCAACGCAGGCCGCCGCCGGCCGCCTGTTGTGGAACGATTTTCGCGCGACCTCCCCATTTGTCTGTGGTTCGTCGGGGGTGGAATATGCGCTGGTGAAGGCGTGGGTTGAGGCGGGAGAGATTGGCGAAAAACCGGTCTTTGCCGCCCCCGGTGCTGTCGATCGGCTGGCGGTTGTTTCCGGCAGCGTATCGCCAACCACCGAGCGGCAGATCCGTCACGCGCTGTCGAACGGATTTGACGGCGTCTCGCTCGATCCGCTTGCTCTGTCCGGTGAGGAAAGTGAGATCGAAATCGGCAAGGCTGTGGCAGCCGGGCTGTCATCGCTGCAGCAAGGCAGAAGCGTCGTGGTTTACACAGCCCTTGGCCCCTCGGCCGACAAGGGGGCAGAGCTGGATCACGCTACGGAGGCGCGCCATCGCCTTGGCCGGGCGCTGGGGCGCATCCAGGTGGAACTGGTTACCCGCGCCGGGCTTTCCCGCGCGGTTGTCGCCGGTGGTGATACGTCAAGCCATGCGCTCGGCGAGATGGGCATTGCGGCACTGACCCTGAAACTGCCTCTGCCGCAGACGCCCGGTTCGCCGCTTTGCGTGGCGCATGGCGGTCCGGTGGACGGACTGGAGATTGCCCTGAAGGGCGGACAGGTGGGGAATGACGACTATTTTTCCATGATCCGCGCCGGCGGACGATCCGCCATCTGACGGGCAGGACGACAGAAACCCCAATGCGGGGTTTCGATGCGACCGACGGTCATTTCAAGCCTGCCGGATCTCACCCACACGGTCCACAAGCGATCTGGCGATAAGGGCCAGCGACGTTGCGCCGGGATCCGCATGGCCGATGCTGCGCTCGGCCAATGGGCGGGCGCGGCCAAGGCGGGGGCGCATCGCAGCGGTGGCTGTTGCCGCTGTCTCTGCGGCAGCCGTGGCATTCTGCCAGGCTAAGGGCAGCGCGCCCGTTGCGGCATACTCTCGTTCCAGCGTTTCGACGAAGGGCGCCAGTGCATCGACCAGTGTCTTGTCGCCGGGTTTTGCACCGCCCAACTGCATCACGTCATCCAGCGCCAGACGCGCACCGCGCACCACCATGTCCGGCGATATCGCTAAATCGTTGGAAAATGCCTGGCTCCACGATCTGAGCAGAAGACCCCAGATGACACCCGATGTGCCACCGGCACGATCTGCCCAGGCATCGGCGGCAGAGGCAAGGGCAGAGGCTGATCCGGCGCCGGCCTTGACGGCTGCGCGAAGGGCCTCGTGCCCCGCCGTTGCGCCGCGCCGCATGCCTTGCCCATGGTCGCCGTCGCCGGCTTTTGCATCGAGCGCGCCAAGATCCGCCTCGGCGTCGATCACGGTCTGCAGCAGGCGCTCGAAGGCGCGTTCAAGGCAGGCGGCACTGGCCTGAGAGGCGGGCGTGGCAGGCTCCACCAGGGATGTGGGCGTATCTTCCATGGCAATCGCCGGCGTTGCCTCACCGGCTGCGATCACTCCACGGCGAAAGGCCGGGGTATCGCAGGGCGAAAGCCAAAACCGTTCCAGCTCCTCGTCCAGCCACATCAGCGTCAGCGAGCAACCCTGCATGTCCAGACTGGTAACCAGCTCGCCCACGTCTTCACCGACAACCGTAATGCCGGCCGCGTCCAGCTGTTCGGCAACGACGTTCCAGAGAACGAAAAGCTCTTCATATTTGGTGGCGCCAAGGCCGTTCAGGAGCACGGCGGCGCGCGTGGCACCCGGCGGCTTTTCCGTGAGAAGCGTCTCCACCATGAGAGCGCCAAGCTCGGAGGCAGAAGCAAGCGGGCGCTCCTCGATTCCGGGCTCGCCATGGATGCCAAGGCCGAGCGCCATCTGCCCCTTCGGCACGGTAAACAACGGTTCTTTTGCGCCGGGAAGCGTGCAGCCGCCAAAGGCAACACCGAAGGAAAATGTGTGAGCATTGGCCTTTCGCGCCAGCCGCTCCACCTCATCGAGCGAAAGGCCCGCCTCGGCGGCGGCCCCAGCGATCTTGAAGACGGTGACATCGCCTGCAATGCCGCGGCGCTTTTCGATACTGTCTGATGGAGCGCTTGCGACATCATCGGTCACCTCGACGATGCGCACGTCGATGCCTTCCGCCCGCAGCCGGGCAGCGGCCACGCCAAAATTCAAAACGTCGCCGGCGTAATTGCCAAAGCCGAGCAGAATGCCGCCGCCAAAGTGGGCGGCGCGGCAGACGCGCGTGATACCCGCGGTCGAGGGGGAGGCAAAGATTTCGCCGGCCACCGCCGCATCGGCAAGGCCCGGCCCGACATATCCCGCAAAGGCCGGATAATGGCCGGAGCCGCCACCGACGATGACGGAAACCTTGCCGTCCGGAACGGCTGTTGCACGCACCACACCGCCGCGCACCAGATGAACATAACGCCGGTAGACCTTGGCAAAACCTGCAAGTGCCGTGCTGGCAAAACCTTCAGCCTGATCAAGGATTTTCGTCATGGTGTTTTTCTCCCAATATCCACCCGGCCCGCAATTGTCTCTTCATCCGTCGCTGCGGCTGCGGTGTCAATATTGGCGAGGAACTGCGGCAATGATTGCAGCAGGGATCGCAGGAGTGATCGCAGGTGGAGGAAGTTTGCAGGCATGCGCGCCAGCGTAAGCCATAAGATCAGAACGCCATACTGGCCGTCATGGTGGACCACCCTCGTGACAAGCGAGATCATGCGGTCAAGCTGCGGAAGACCGAAGGGGAGGCGCTGTTGCGCCTCCCGGTCGTTCAATTCGAGTGGTACTTGGCGTCCACGTCGTTGATCGCCTGCACGTTGGAGGCGGAGCGGCCGTTTTCGTCAAAGGTCTGCGCCAGATAAGC
Source organism: Neorhizobium sp. PAMB6630 (assembly GCF_058242775.1). Lineage (NCBI taxonomy): Bacteria > Pseudomonadati > Pseudomonadota > Alphaproteobacteria > Hyphomicrobiales > Rhizobiaceae > Neorhizobium > Neorhizobium sp. PAMB6630. The sequence continues at coordinate 848,557 of NZ_JBZAYV010000002.1, read as the reverse complement.
GTCGGCGATGGCTTTTGCCAGTTCCGAGCCGATGACGCGGGCGCCCATGGTGATGATCTGCGCATTGTTGGAAAGCGCTGCCCGCTCGGCCGAATAGGTGTCATGCGTCAGTGCTGCGCGGATGCCCGGCACCTTGTTGGCGGAAATGCACACGCCGATGCCGGTGCCGCAGACGAGGATGGCGCGCTCGTATTTTCCCGCCAGAACCTCGTTTGCCACGCGGTCAGACAGGGTGGCGTAGAACGCATCGGCGCCGGCATCGGTGCGCGATATCTCCGACACCTCGTGGGTGCCCTTCAGGTGATCGGCCAAAATCTTGGCAAGGCCTTCTCCGGCGCTGTCGCCTGCAACTGCAATCTTCATGATGTTTCTCCCTGGTTAAAGTTTGGCGGCGCAGCGCGAGAGAATGTCGAGATAACCTTCGACATTCCAGGCGGAACGCCCGATGAACAGCCCGTCGATATGCGGGCAGGTGATAAGCTCTTCGCAATTGTCCGGATTGACGGAGCCGCCATAGAGGCAGGGCACCTTGCGGCCCAACACCTCTTCTGCGACTGCAATGATTTCGGCCTGTCGGGCATCGGCATAATCGGAGGTGGCCGGAATGCCATTGACGCCGATCGCCCAGACCGGTTCATAGGCAAAGAGGATTTCGGCCTCCGTTTCTGACCCGGCAAGCTTGCCGAGTGCGCCGCGAACCTGCGTTTCGAGAACCGTGCGCGCCGCACCGGCTTCACGCTCGGCCAGCGTTTCGCCGATGCAGATGAGCGGGATGAGGCCGTGTCGCACCGCGGCTTGTGTCTTCAGGCCCACCGTCTCGTCGGTTTCGCCAAAATGCTCGCGTCGCTCGGAATGGCCAAGCTCGACGATGTCGAGGTTGCAATCCTTCAGCATCGGGGCTGAGACCTCGCCGGTCCAGGCGCCGTCATCGGCCCAGTGCATGTTCTGCGCGCCGACCTTCACGGAGGTCTCGGCAAGCATGGCCTTCACTTCGCGAACGGCGGTAAACGGCGGAATGACAAAACGCTGGATGCGCGGATCACGCACCGCATCGGCCGTCTTCAGTCCCTCGGCAAAGGTTTTCGCCTCTGCCAGCGTCTTGTTCATCTTCCAGCTGGTGCCGATCCACACATGCGGCTTGGTCATTTTTGTCATTCCGGTTGTTCGGTTGCTATCTTCAGGGGTGCCGGTGTCGCCTCTTGTCAGCTCACCAGTGCGCGGGCGGTCGGTTCGTCGGTAATCAGGCCCTTGAGGCGGCGGCTGCGCAGGACAGCGCGGATCGAGGCGAGCTTCTGCAAGCCGCCGGCAATCGCCACGATGCGGGTGTGCTCAGGCGTTTCGAGATCGACCGACAGCGTGCGGGCGCTGAGCGTCGTTTCCAGCACGCGGCCATCGCCATCGAAGAAGTGGCCGAGCATTTCGCCGACCGCGCCGACGGCGGTGATTTCGGCGATTTCGCGCCGCTCGATCATGCCGGAGGCGACAAGCTGGGCGCTGGCGTCGGCCGTTCCGATGCCGACGATTTTGAGGCCTGCACTGTTCGACATGTCAAAGATTTCCCGCACGCCGCGCTGGGCGAGCAGGATTTCGCGATCCTCGGCGGAATTGGCGAAAAAGGGCACCGGCATCACATAGGATTGCGATCCCGTCTTTTCAGCCAGATTATACATCACGTCATGCGGGTTTGCGGCGTAGTTGCGGGTGAGCCCGCCAAGCAGCGACACGAAACGGACACCGGTTGCCTCAAAGCGCGGCATCTGGCGCACGGCTGCCGCCAGCGTGCGGCCGTGGCCAAGGCCGATGACATTATAATCGCCACCCTCGATCGTACGGCGCAGAAAGCTCGAGCCGGCAAGGCCAAGCGCGCGAAGCGGAAGACCGTCCTCGCCCAGATCCGGCGCCACCTCGCAGAAATCAAGGCCATAGCGGTCGCAAAGTGCCGCTTCCAGTTCGACGCATTCGACGATGGCGCCATCGATCGAAACCTTGACGACGCCATCGGCCACCGCGCGTGCAATCAGCCGGTGCGCCTTGACCGAGGGTACGCCGAGGCGTTTGGCAACGGCGGCCTGCGTCAGTCCGCCGGCGTAATGCAGCCAGGCGGCGCGGATCGCGAGGCTTTCTTCGGGATCGCTGTCACTGCGGCGGGCCATTGCGCTTCCTTCTGCTGCTGTCTGTCGTCATGCATGTCCGGTCAAAAAAGATTCCCTGCAATGCGCCCTCTGCGCCGTGTCATGCAAGAGCCCCTGTCTGACCAGATTGGATCAGATATGCAGGTCCTCAATGCCGCTATTGATATGGGGTGCCCAAAAGGCAATGCTTTCGGCAATCTGGGAAATCACCTGCCGGTCGTTCGGATCGCGTTCCTTGAAGGAAAGTTCAAGGCAGATTTCGTTGTCCTTTGCCCCGCCTTGCGCAAAGGCTTCGAGCAGCGGCTCGGGGTGAATGCGGCCTTTGGCATTGAACTCGGCGGTGAACGGCCGGTGGCCGCCCTTGTCCATCAGGCTCTGCTTGATGTGGATGATCGGCGAGACTTTTGGCACAGCACGCGCCCAGGCGTAAGGATCGAAATCATCGGGGTTCGATGAGGTGACATCGCCGTGGTCGATATCGGCCATCATCCACATGGGGATCGCCATATCGGCTGCCGTCAGCCGATCTTGCAATTGAAGACAGCCGGCAATCGTTTCGCCAAATTCGCGCCCGACGCTCATTGGTTCCCAGAACAGGAAGGAGAGGCCGGCACCCTTGGCATGCTCTGCGACCTCGGCCCAGCAGTCGATGGCGATGTTTATCAGCTCTTCGCGGCGGGCCGGATCATCGAAATCCCTGTAGGTGAAGATCGCAAACTGCGTGCCGACGGACGTGCCGCCGAGATCGGCGGTGATATCGGCAAAGGTCTTGAACCAGTCGACATAATAGCGCCGCACATCCGCATCCGGATGGCCGAAATGGTTGAGGCGGCCATAGGGGCCGGTCATGCCGCTGGTGACGCGCACGCCGGTGCGTTTGAGGGCAGCATTCATCTCCCGCGTCAGGCGGCGGATGACAGGCGCCGGCCAGCTCGGGTTGATGAACTCATGCGTCAACTGCAGGTCGCGGATTTTAAGGTCACGCGCCACGGTCTCGATGAGATCGGCGGGCTCGGCAAACCGGTTCACCAGTGGGTTGGTGTTGAGCGAAAGGGTCAGCGGCATCTTAGAACTCCAGTCTCTCAGGCGGCGCTTGCCAGGTTTGCGTCGTCAAACCAGGCGGTAAAGGCGGCCTGTTCGGCCTCAGTCAAGTGCAGGTAATGTTTCGTGCGGCGGAAGAGCACGTCCTTGGCGGTGCGGGCCCATTCGGACTGGACGAGATAACGCACCTCCGCCTCGTAAAGCTGGCCGCCGAAATGGCGGCCCAAGGCGGCAAGACTGTCTGCCGTGCCGGCGATCTGGCGCGTACGCGTGCCGTAAAGGCGGCCGTAATGCTGAAGCAGCGCGCGCGGCATCCACGGATAGAGATCACGCAAGCTATTGGCAAATGTCTCGTAATCGGCATTCGGCATGTCGCCGCCGGGAAGCGGTGCCGTTTCCGTCCAGTTGCCCCCCATGGTGGGAAACACCTGGGTCAGCTTCTGCATGCCGCGCTCGGCAAGCTCGCGGAACGTGGTGATCTTGCCGCCGAAGACATTAAGAAGCGGCGCGCCACCCGTTTCGTCGAGATCGAAGACATAATCGCGGGTGACGGCGGACGGATTGCCCTTGCCATCGTCAAACAGCGGACGCACGCCGGAAAACGTGTGCAGCACATCGCTACGGCGGAGCTTTTCCTTGAAGTAGCGGTTCACGGCAGACAGGAGATATTCGATTTCCCGCTCGTCGGCACTTACCTCTTCGGCGCGGCCCTCATAGGCAATGTCGGTGGTGCCGATCAGCGCCTTGTCGCCCTCGTAAGGGTTGATGAAGATCACCCGCTTGTCGTGGTTCTGCACCAGATAGGCCTGCGGCCCCACCCACCACTTCGGCACGATGATATGGCTGCCCTTGACGAGCCGCACATTGCGCGACGAATTGGAGCCGGCGACCCGGCCGATAATGTCTGACACCCAGGGGCCGGCGCAATTGGCGATGCAGCGGGCGCGGAACTGGCGGATCTCGCCGGTCACGACATTTTTCGTGGTGATGGACCAGGCGCCGTCTTCGCGTCGTGCGGTGACGGCTGCCGTGCGGGTCAGCACCTCGCAGCCCTTTTCGGCGGCATCGACGGCGTTCAGCACCACAAGGCGCGCATCGTCCACCCAGCAGTCGGAATATTCAAACCCCTTGGTGTAGGTGTCGAGGATCGGCGCGCCTTCCGGATCGCGGGCAAGATCCAGCGTGCGAGTGCCCGGCAGTTTCTTGCGGCCGCCGAGATGATCGTAGAGAAAGAGGCCAAGCCGCACCAGCCAGGCCGGGCGGTCTTCAGGACTATGCGGCAGAACGAAGCGCATCGGCCAGATGATGTGCGGGGCAGCCTTCAGCAGCACCTCGCGCTCGATCAGCGCCTCGCGCACAAGACGAAATTCGTAATATTCGAGATAACGCAGGCCGCCATGCACCAGCTTGCCGGAGCGCGAGGACGTGCCTTCGGCCAGATCGTCCTTCTCGCACAGCACCACTTTCAGACCCCGGCCGGCCGCATCGCGCGCCATGCCGGCGCCATTGATGCCGCCGCCGATGACGAACAGGTCGATCGTCTGTGTTTGCGTGCTCATGTCTTTTTCCTCTGAAATGTCGCATCGCGGGCCGCCGCCAGTTTCGTCCAGGCGGGAACCAGCGCCTGACGCGCGGATTGGAAAGCGGGAAACAGCCGGTCGTAGGTGGCGGAAAGGTCTGCGTTCGGGGCCTCCGGTGCAGCAAGCAGCGGCGTCACCCATTCGCCAACGCAGGCGTCCATGTCGGGATAGGCGCCGATGGCGACGGCTGCCATCATGGCTGCACCCGCAGCGCCCGCCTCTTCACGATCGGAGACGCGGACCGGGGCATTGATCGCGGCTGAGAGAACGGCGCGCAAGCCCCTTGAGCGCGCAGCACCGCCGCTGAGGCGCAGTTCGGAAGGCAAACCGCCCATCGCCGCATAACAATCACGCATCGCCATGCCGAGACCCTCGACCACGGCGCGCACCAGATCCGGATAACGATGACCGACTGACAAGCCGATGAAACCGGCGCGGGCCTGCGCATTCACGAAAGGCCCGCGCTCGCCGGCCTCGGAAATATAGGGATGGTAGGCGATCTGGCCGGGCGTGGACTTTTCAAGCCAGCCTTCGATACGCCCCATCAGGTCGCGTGGCGTCATCTCCTGTCCCATCTCGCGCAGCAGATCGGCGCCAAGGCTCAAAACCCAGTCGAGATTGAGGGTGGCCGCCATATTGGTTTGGGCCTGCACGACCATATCCGGTACGGGGAGCGCCATGACATAGCCGGTGCCTTCGGCGTTCAGGTGTACGCCATCGATATGGGTTGCGCGCATGTGGACGCCGGTTGAACCGACGATGGAGCAGGCGGTATCGCCGGTTCCACCATAAACGCCGGCGCCAAGAGCCGTCATCACCATGTCCACGTAACCCAGGCACACCGGCGTGCCCTCCAGCAGGCCCGACTGTTCTGCAGCAGACGCGGTCAGCGGATTGAGCGTCTGCGTGCCCTCGACGATCTCAGGCAGAAGATGGCGGCGGTGACCAAGACCCAGCGCGTCAAACACCTGGTCCTCATAACGCCGCGTGCGGAAATTCCCGAAGGTAAAACTTGCCTCCGACGGATCGGTAGCGCGCACGCCCGTGAGATTGAGATAAAGCCAATCCTTGCAATGGAGGGCCACATCGGCAGTATCGAGAAGCTCTGGGAAAAACCGGTCCATATGCGCCATCTGCGCACCCTGCTGGCAGGTGTTGAGCCCGGTGCCCGTCAGTTCGAAACGCGCCCGGTTCTCAGCCTTTGCGGCAAGCATACCAACGGTCGGGGCCGCGCGGGCATCAAGCCACAGCCAGGCATCGCCAACGGGCCGCTTATCGCGGCCGACAAGCCATGTGCCGTCACCCTGTGCGGTCACGGCAATCGCTGCCGTCCGACGGGCAAGATCGGCAACCTGCTCGCCAAGACCGCGCAGCGCCCGTGTGCAATCGGCCCAGGTCCTGTCGAGCGGCTGCGTCGCGGATCCATCGGAACTGGACAGATAGCTGTTGGGCACGCTGGAGGACGAGATCTGCCGACCCGCCAGATCAAAGGCCACCGCCTTGATGACCGAGGTGCCGGCATCGATGCCGATGATGACATCACGCATGGCGCACACCATGAACCTTCGCATGGATGCGGGCGGACGACGGCGTCTTGGCGATAGTCTTCATGCAGCTTCCTCCTCCGCGCGATGCCGGCGCACCCTTTCAGGACATGCCTGACCCTCCGGATCCGGATCGCTCGCAAGCCAATAATACATATCACAATGATAACAATCAAAATGATTTTTTTTGCAGACAGGGAAATTTTTTTCAGCTATGTTGAGAACTTGAAGGCCAAGACCGGCTTGGTGTTGTCTTGCGACGCGCGGCAGTCTTCTGCGCCGGAATTCTCGCTCACCAGTACCCGAAGATTGTGGTGCGGAGCTAGGATTATTTCCATATTGTGCTTTAAAAGCAATATATTGATTCAGGTGCGGTTGGTAAGGCCAGTCTAGCGGGTTGCTTTGTGAAAGAGCCCGTCCGGCTTGTGCAGGAATGCTGAAACTCGCCCGGAACGCCACCTGGGGCGGAAAATTTCCAATCGATCCTGTGGAGAATCTCACCTCTGCGTGAGCGGTGACCTAAAAAGAACTCATCTTCAACATAACACACTTGACGGGCGATATAACGCGAATATAGCGTAGTGATATGGAGCGATCGCGGGGCCTGGAGGATGGTGCTGCTGCGATCAGGAATGGGAGGAGACCATGCTGCTATACGCCGTGCGCTGCACGCGTTTGCCGCCGATCGGGGAGACCCGGTTTCGGGCTGCTATCCCGTTCCTTTCCACTCCCATTGAACATCGTGCGAAAAGCGAGGCCGCCTCATGAGCACCCTCCAATCTTCATCCGCCGCCCTGCGTGCGCGCAAAGCAAAGCAAAAGTCGAAGCGCACAGGTGTTGTCCTCGTGGGTGCCGGCCTGCTGGTTCTGTGCGCCATCGTGCTCGACACGACGGTTGTCCATGTCGGATCGGAAGCGGATGTGCGCCAGCAGGCGTTTTCACCCGATACGTTTGGCGCCAAGGAATTTCCGCGCGTCCAGTCCGTGGTGCTGCAAAAGGCCGTCGACGCCGTGACGATCGCGCCGGAAGTGCTTGCCGACAAGGCCGCTGCCGGCAAAAAATACGGCACGGCTTCCACCACCGGCACGGTGATGATGGTCAAATTTTCGGGCGTCGTCGGCGAAGGCAAGTCCGGCATCTATGATGTCAGCGTTGCCGGCATGCCCACCGATATCAAGCTACGCATGCAGACCGGACCCGCCATCAACGGCACGGACCTGCGCGATGCGCCGGGCGATATCGCTTTCGGCTCGTTCAAGAACCAGATCGAATACCAGGATGCCGGCTCGGCCATCAACCGCGCCATGAAAGCCTCGGTCCTCGACCCGATCGATACCTCCGCGCTTACGGGCAAGACGGTTGATGTCGTCGGCGCCTTTCGCCTCGTCAATCCGAAGAACTGGATGGTCACGCCGGTGAAGGTGGATGTGAAATGAGCGCGCCAGAGACGCAAGGCCCCCGCCGCGGCGATGTCGTGCTGTCGGCGCACAACATCGCCAAATCCTATGGCAGCATCCATGCCCTGAAGGGCGTGAATTTCGATATCCGTTATGGCCAGGTCACCACGCTGTTCGGCGAAAATGGTGCGGGCAAGTCGACGCTGATGAAGATCCTGTCTGGCGTCGTTCAGCCGACATCAGGTGAAATCGTGCTGGATGGCGAGGGGATGAACTTTATCTCGTCGACCGATGCGCGTGACCACGGCATTTCGATCATCCACCAGGAACTCAGCCTGGCCCCCAATTTGTCCGTGCGCGACAATGTGTTCATGGGCCGCGAGATCCCGGGCGCCACCGGCGTCGATTTTGTCGAGGAAGAGCGCCAGGTGCGGCTTCTGCTCGAAGAGCTGGAAGAAGACATCGATCCGCTGACGCCCGTCGAAGACCTGCGTCTTGGCCAGCAGCAGATCGTCGAAATTGCCCGCGCGCTTTCCATCGACAGCCGCATCCTGATCATGGACGAACCGACCTCGGCACTTTCTGCCGCCGAAGTCGAGGTTCTGTTCAAGGTTATTCGGGATCTGACCGCCAAGGGCGTATCGATCGTTTATATCTCGCATCATCTCGAAGAAGCGCTCGAAATCACCGATCATGCCGTGGTTTTGCGCGATGGCACCATGACCGCTTATGCGCCGCGCGCCGACATCGATCTGGAATGGATCGTGCGCAACATGGTGGGCGAACATTATGATCTCGGCTCCCCTCCATCAGGTTATGCCTTCGGCGAAACCGCGCTTTCGGTGGTGGACCTGACGGTTGCCGATCCCAATGCCGGCTTCAATCTGGTGGACCGCCTGTCGCTCGATGTGAAGGCTGGCGAGATCGTCTGCATCTACGGGCTGATGGGGGCCGGGCGCACCGAGCTTCTGGAAACGCTTGCCGGCCGCCTCAAGCCAAAATCGGGCCGGATCTTTCTGGAGGGCGAGGAAATCTCGTCGCTATCGATTGCCGATCGCATTGCCTGCGGTCTGGCGCTCGTGCCGGAAGACCGCCAGCGTGATGGCCTGGTGCAGACCATGAGCGTCGGGGAAAACATGTCGCTTGCCTCGATCATGAATTTCACCCGCGGCCTCTTTACCAGCCGGCGGATCGAGCAGTCGCTGATTGCCGATACCATCCGCAAGGTGACCGTGAAGACGTCTGGCGGTAGCGCGCCCATCGGCTCGCTGTCGGGTGGCAACCAGCAGAAGGTGGTCATCGGCAAGATGCTGGCGACCGATCCGACCGTGCTCCTGCTCGACGAGCCATCGCGCGGCATCGATATCGGCGCCAAGGCGGAAGTGTTCAAGCTTCTGGCGGAGCGTGCGCGCACCGGCCTGGCGGTGGTGTTTTCCACCTCCGAAGTCAGCGAGTGCCTGTCGGTCGCACACCGCATCATCGTCATGCACAAGGGCCGCATCTCGGCCGAGTTCGATTCGAGCGTCACCAAGGAAAAGATCATGGCCGCCTCCGGCGAGTCCGTGGCTGCCTGATGCCGTCAATTGGGGAATTCCAGACCATGAACCAAACCACCGCACCCAAGGCCGCATCCGCCAAAACCGACAAAGTGAGCCGCGTCAACATTGGCCAACTCCTTTTGGAGGGGCGTGCCTTTTTCGCCCTGATCATCATCATTGCGGTGTTTTCCTACCTGTCGCCGAACTATTTCACCGTCGCCAATTTTCTCATCATGGCCTCGCATGTGGCCATTTACGGCATTCTGGCCATCGGCATGTTGCTGGTGATCCTGAACGGCGGCATTGACCTGTCGGTGGGATCGATCCTGGCGCTGTGCGGGGTCGTGGCCGGTGCCCTGATGCAGGGCGTGGAACTGTCGCCCTTCGGTGTGATCCTCTATCCGCCGGTCTGGGCCGTGGTGGTGCTGACCTGCGTGTTCGGGGCTTTTGTCGGTGCGATCAACGGCATACTGGTCGCCTGGTTCCGCGTGCCGGCCTTTGTTGCAACGCTTGGCGTCATGTATGTGGCGCGCGGTATCGCGCTTCTGCAGACCAATGGCCTCACCTACAACAACCTGTCGGGCCGTCCCGAGCTTGGCAATACCGGTTTCGACTGGCTGGGCTTCAACCGTTTGGCCGGCGTGCCGATCTCCGTCATCGTTCTAACCGTGATCGCCCTCTTGGCCGGCCTGATGCTTGCACGCTCGGCCTTTGGTCGCTGGCTTTATGCATCCGGCGGCAACGAGCGGGCGGCAGACCTCTCCGGCGTGCCGGTCAAGCGCGTCAAGATCACTGTCTATACGCTCTCCGGCATCCTGTCGGCCGTGGCCGGGCTCGTGCTGTCGTCACAGCTGACGTCTGCTGGCCCGACGGCTGGCAGCACCTACGAGCTGACGGCGATTGCTGCGGTCGTGGTTGGCGGGGCCGCGCTTACCGGCGGTCGTGGCACGGTGCGCGGCACCATGCTCGGCGCCTTCGTCATCGGTTTCCTCTCCGATGGCCTCGTCATCATCGGCGTCTCGTCCTACTGGCAAACGGTCTTTACCGGGTCGGTTATCGTGCTCGCCGTCCTCATGAACACAATTCAGTACGGCTCTCGCTCCGCCAAGAGCTGACGTCCAAGAACTTGTCCGCCAAGGCCTATCTGGGAGGGTACCGCGGAAAGGATGCCTGAAGAGGCGAAAACTGCAACATTCCAATGGGAGTAGACGATGTTGAAATCCTTTCAGAAATTCATGCTTGCCGCCGTGGCGACAGGCCTTATGACGACAGCTGCGATGGCAGATGGCCTCATCTCCATCATCGTGACGGATCCGGCCAACCCCTACTGGCGCACCGAAGGCGAAGTCGCCAAGAAGACGGCCGAAGGCCTTGGTTACAAGGCCAATGTCGCTGCACACAAGGGTGACACCAACACCGAATCGACGCTCATCGATACGGCGATCACCAACAAGTCGGCGGCCATCATCCTCGATCCGGCCAATGCCGATGGTTCCGTCGGCGCAGTGAAGAAGGCCGTTGCTGCCGGTATTCCGGTCATTCTCGTCAATGCCGAGATCAACCAGGAAGGCCTTGCCAAGGCACAGCTCGTTTCCAACAACGCGCAAGGGGCAGCACTCGGCGCCGAAACCTGGATTTCTATGGTCGGTGACAAGGGCACCTATGTCGAACTGTTCGGCAACCCGGCAGACAACAATGCCGCCACCCGCTCCAACGGTTATGAAACCGTCATCACCCAGTATCCTGATATGAAGAAGGTCGGCAAGGAAGTGGCCAACTGGGATCGTACCCAGGGCTACCAGAAGATGCAGTCCCTGCTTCAGGCCAATCCGAACATCAACGGCGTGATTGCCGGCAATGACGAAATGGCGCTGGGTGCGATTGCTGCGCTGAAGGAAGCCGGCAAGCTCGACAAGGTCAAGGTCGGCGGCTTCGACGGTTCGCCGGATGCTGTTGCCGCCATCAAGTCCGGCGAGATGCAGTATACGGTCCTCCAGCCGGTTGCCGTCTTCTCGGCAGAAGCCGTCAAGCAGGCCGATTCCTTCATCAAGACGGGCAAGACCGGCGCTGCCACCGAAAAGCAGCTGTTCGATTGCCTGCTGATCACCAAGGATAACGTTGCCAAGTACACCGGTCCGTTCACCCTGTCGCAGTAATCCGTTACCATCCATCGGGGCCGCACTTTGCTGCGGCCCCGACCTTTTGCGATTTAAGGTTCTTTCTTTGCGTGGAAGACCACGCCAACCGGTGGCGCCCGGCTGAAGACGTGCTAGATGTCGATTGCACCAGCGGCGCGCATGGCATGCCGATGTTCGCCACGGGCGAGCGGTGGTGCAACAGACCGGAGCCATGGGGATGTGCGTTCATCAGGGCGCGCGGTTCTCCGGGAGATGTGGGCAATGAGCATGCGCGACCAACAGGAACGTCCTCTCGAGCGCCTGATGGGCGAGGAGATTTCCAGCGACAGCCGCCAGGCCCGCCAGATCGCTCGAAGGCAGTTGATGGCCGAAGCCGTGATGGCTGAAGGCACGATGCGCATCGAGGATCTGACCGAACGCTTCGGCATCAGCCTGATGACCGCCCACCGCGATCTCGATGAACTGGTCAGCCGCGGCCTGCTGCGCAAGACACGCGGCATCGTCTCGGCTGCACCGACAAGCCTCATCGAATCCAGCGACGTCTATCGCTCCACGAGGCAGGCCGCCGAAAAGCGCGCCATTGCGGCTGCTGCCGCCGAATTCGTCCAGCCGGGGCAGGCGATCTTCTTTGATGATTCCACCACTGTGCTGCAGATGGTGCCGCATCTCTCAGCCCGCGTGCCGCTGACGGCCATTACCAATTCCATCACGATGATCAATGCGCTGCGCGAAGTGCGCGATCTGACGCTGCTCTGTCTTGGCGGGCAGTTCCAGAACTGGTGTAATGCCTTCATGGGGCCCGTGACCACCAACGAGATCCGGCGCCTGCGCCCCGATCAGGTGTTTCTCTCCGTATCCGCCATCAGCGAGGACATGCTGTTTCACCAGTCACCCGACATGGTGGATATCAAGCGGGCCATGTTCGAATGTGCCTCGCGCCGTATCCTGCTGGTCGACCATACCAAGTTCGAGCGGCGCGCTCTGCATGCCATGGGATCGCTGGATGAATTCGACGTCGTCATCGTCGATAGCGCCACGCCGCCGCGCACCATCGAGCGGCTGCGCGCGCGCGGCATCAATCTCGTCGTTGCCGCACCAAATGGCAGCGCGATTGATACAAATAGTGATTTGTAACGCTCAATGATGTGAAGTTAACAGTAATTCGCTCGCTTGCACAAAGCGAGCCGTCTGCCCTTGAGGGGACGCCTGGTAATTTCACGCATCGCGCCGTCCGATACCTCCAGGGGTCTTCGACGCGCGGTGTGCTCTTGCGGAGCTTCCGATGCCTTGCCTGCTTGGGATCGACAATGGCCTTACCGTCACCAAGGCGGTTGTCTTCGATGAGACGGGTGCCGTCCTGTCGGTGGCGCGGCGACGTATTCCCCAGATCATGGCGCACGCCCATCATGTGGAACGCGATATGGCCGGCCTCTGGACGGCAACCGCCGAGGCGATTGCGGAAGCCGTTGCGCGCTCAGGCCGGCCGGCATCCGAGATCGCAGCGGTTTCTGCCACCGCCCATGGCGATGGACTTTACCTTCTGGACCGCGACGGCCACCCGCTCGGTCACGGCATCCTGTCGCTCGACAGCCGCGCCGGCGACATCGTTGCCCGCTGGGATGGTGATGGAACGGCGGAGGCGGCACTCGCATTGAGCGGCCAGCGGCCCCATGCATCCGCGCCGGCATCACTTCTGGCCTATATCCGGAAGCATGAACCGGAGCGGTTTGGCGCCATCGGGACGGCGTTTGCCTGCAAGGACTGGCTGCGTTACTGCCTCACCGGCACAATCGGCACAGACCTGACGGAAGCCAGCACCTCCTTCACCGCAGTGGCGTCGCAGGCCTATGCGCCTGACATCCTCGAGCTTTACGGTCTGGGAGCACTTTTTCCCGCCCTGCCGGAAGTGGCGCTGCCGGATGCGGTGATCGGTGGCGTGACGCCGCAGGCAGCGGCTTTGACCGGGCTTGTCGCGGGAACGCCTGTTGTTGCCGGCCTGCATGATGTCACGGCCTCTTCGCTTGGCATCGGCGGTTATGGCGTGGGACAGGTGGCGGTGGTGGCCGGCACCTATTCCATCAACGAGACCGTCTCGACGCATCCTGCAGTCGATGCCCGCTGGTTCTGCCGCAACGGGTTGAGGTTCGGGGAGTGGAACAATATGGCGATTTCGCCGGCGTCTGCGGCCAATTACGACTGGTTCCTCGACCAATTGTGTGCGGCCGACCAGAAGGCGGCAGAGGCAGAAGGTGCATCTATCCATGAGCGTCTTGGCCGCGAAATCGGCGAAGCACTGCAGTACCCTTCGACGGTTCTGTTTCACCCTTACCTGTTCGGCTCGCCACATGGCTCGACGGCCAGCGCCGGATTTCTGGGCCTACGCGGTTGGCACGGTCGGGCAGAGATGCTGCGGGCGGTGATCGAGGGTATTGCGTTCAACCATCGGGTCCATGTGGACGATCTGCGCCAGGGTTTTGAGATGAAGACGGCAAAGCTGACGGGTGGCATTTCGCGCAATCCGCTCTTTGCGCAATTGTTTGCCGATGTGCTCGGGATGACAGTGACGGTAACAGACACCGAAGAGGCCGCCGCCTGGGGTGCTGCCCTCTGCGCCGGCTCCGGTATCGGGCTTTTTGCCTCGCCGACCGATGATCCGCGTGACCTCACAGCCATCGGCCATGATTACCATCCAGACCCCGCCCGGCAAAAGGCGCTTGAAGAGCGGTTTGACCTGCATTGCGATCTGGCGAAGGCTCTTGCGCCGCTCTGGCCCCGTATCGAAGCCTTGGGATCGGAGGGCGCGGAATGACCGCCGATACCCGCCGTGAGGCCATCGCCGCCTATGTGATTGAACGCGGCGAAGCCCGCATCGATGATCTCGTCACCGAATTCGGCGTCTCGCGCATGACGATCCATCGGCATGTGGAGGATCTGGCGCGCCAGGGCGTGTTGCGCAAGCTGCATGGTGCCGTCAGCGCCCAGCCGTCGGGCGTTTACGAAAGCCTGTTCAGCTTTCGCAAGACCCGCGCGCTTGCCGCCAAGGCCGCACTCGCAAAGGCTGCCGTGGCTGAAATCGAGCCCGGCAGCGTCATCCTCATCGATGATTCCACCACGGCCAATGCGCTTGCCCCCCATATCGCGGAGGTAACGCCGCTCACCGTCGTCACCAACAGTCTTGATCTGGCGGAACGGCTGAGTGCGCTCGATGAGGTGAAACTGATCTGCCTCGGCGGCGAATATCACCCGACCTATCACGCCTTTATCGGCCATCTCTGCGAAAGCGCGCTATCGCGCCTGCGCGTCAATCTCTTGATCTGCTCGGCGTCCGCCATCAGCGGAACGTCGGCGATGATCCAGGATCCGCTCGTCGTGCGCGTCAAGCAGGCGATGATGGCATCCGCCGTGCGCAAGGTTCTGCTGGTGGATTCTGAGAAATTCGACCGGGTGGCGCTGCATCTCTTTGCCGATCTCAAGGAATTCGACGCTGTTTACGTCGATGATCGCCTGCCCGCAAAAACGGCCGATGCCTTGCGGGCGGCCGGAGTGAGCCTCAAGCTGGTGACAGACAATGACTGATATTCAAGACGTGGACGTGCTCATCCTCGGTGCCGGCATCAATGGAGCCGGGGTGTTTCGCGATCTCTGCGAGCAGGGGCTGACCTGCGTCATCTCCGACAAGGCCGATTTTGGCTCCGGCACGTCGGCTGCCCCCTCGCGCCTCATCCATGGCGGCATCAAATATCTTGAGACAGGCGAGTTTCGCCTCGTCGCGCAGTCGACGCTGGAGCGCAATCTTCTCTTGAAGAACGCGCCCCATTGCGTGAACCGCCTGCCGACGGTGATCCCCATCTTCTCCTGGTTCAAAGGAATTCCGGCCGCACTTCGCACGCTGTTCGGCTCTACCACGGCGCCGCGAAGCCGCGGGGCGGTGCTGATGAAGATCGGTCTTGCGCTCTACGATTTCTACGGTTCGCGCCACCGCATGATGCCGCGCCATTCGCTGTGGAGCAAGGCGCGGGCGCTTGCCGCCATTCCGGCGCTGACGCCGCGCATCGTGGCGGCCGGCCTCTATTATGACGCCAAGATCAGTCATCCGGAACGGCTGGTGCTGGAACTTGTCGAGGATGGCCTGCGGGCCAGCCCTTTGTCGCGTGCGTACAACTATACGCGGATCGGCGGCACGGATGGGCAGGCCGTTGTATTGGTCGATGAGGACGGGAACGAGCAGCGCATTCGCCCACGCCTCGTCATCAACGCCGCCGGCCCCTGGATCGACCGGGTGAATGAAGATCTCGGCGTAACCTCCCGTCTGATCGGCGGCACCAAGGGCTCACACATTCTCCTCGATCATCCCGATCTCATCGCAACGCTTGGCGGGCGGATGATCTATTTCGAGGCGGATGACGGACGCATCTGCCTTGTCTTCGATTATCTCGGCAAGGCGCTGGTCGGCTCGACGGATATTCGCGACGATGACCCGGATCAGGTCACCTGCAGCGATACGGAAATCGATTACCTGCTGCAGAGCCTCAGCGGCCTGTTGCCGGGTCTTACCTTCGACAGGAGCCAGATCGTTTATACCTATGCCGGCATCCGCCCGCTTCCCGCCTCCGACAGCACGGCCCCCGGCCTCATCAGCCGCGATCATTCGGCGCCGGTCATCGAGCCGGAGGGCGAGAGGCCCTGGCCGATCGTCTCGCTCGTTGGCGGCAAGTGGACAACATTTCGCGGCTTTGCCGAGGAAGTGACCGAGATGGTTCTGGCGCGGCTTCAGCAGAAACGCCGCATCAGCACGCAAAGCTTGGCCATCGGTGGCGGTCTTGGTTTTCCGCGCGAGAACGAGCGGGTCAAGTGGCTGGACATGGCCTGCGCAAGAACCGGTGCGGATAAGGCGCGGGCCGATACGCTGTTATCGCGTTATGGCACGACGGCGCTTGCCATTCTGGAAGCCGAAGGCCCACATCCCCGCGGTCTTGCCGATGCGCCGGATTATTCGTTCGAGGAACTGGCGTGGATTGCAGCGCATGAACAGGTGGAGCATCTGGAAGATCTCGTGCTGCGCCGTACCGCGCTTGCCATTACCGGCCGGCTGACCGCGCGTGATCTGGATGACATTGCGCAAGCCCTCGCCGTATCCCGGGGCTGGGAGCAAGAGCGCCTGCAATCGGAACTGCGCGCCACGAAAACACGGCTTGCGGCAAGACACGGAGTTCAACTGGGACACGATCAATAGCAGCGGCCGGCACGTCGTTGATCCCTGCTGGAATCTTTGCGACACGCTCCGCTGTGTGTTCAAAACTTGCCAAACACGTCAACAAGCGTCTGCACGATCGTGCGCTCGGCCTCCGATAAGGAGCGGTCGGCGGAAAAGATGATGGACAAGGCGCCAGGCACCTCATTGCGGCTGATGGGAATGGTGACAAGCAAACCGGCCTCGACATCCTTTTGAACCGATGATGCCGGCAGGATCGTGCAGAGCGGTGCGCTTCGAACAATGGCAATGGCCAGTGCGAGCGAGCCGACTTCGATGACGGGTTTCAACGGAAGATGGCGCGCCTTGGCTGCGTCGGCAAAGTTCTGGTGGATGCTCAACTGCCGTGCCCCGAGCACCAGAGGCAGCTTGCAGGCATCCTCCAGGGATATTTCGCTCATATCTGGAAGCCGGAGTTGCGGATTGGCGACAACCGAAAGCGGCTCGCTGGCGCCCAATGGAATGCGCGCCACCTGTGGCTGGGCAGCGCCAACGACAGCGAGATTGAGCAAACCAGCCTTCACACGCTCATGCAGCACGGCATTGGAGCCTTCGCTGATCTGGAGTTTCCAGCTCGGTTGACCGGAATGGACGGCCGTGATTGCCCGAGCGATTTTTTCCGTCATCGCACTGTCATGGCCTGAACTGGGAAGTGTGCCAATCCGCACGTTCGCCTGGCTATGGGCTGCCACATCGCGGGATTTGCGCATCAGCCAGGCCTGCCGCTCTTCGATGGCCATCGTGAAGGGCAACAAGTTGGCGCCTGCCTGCGAAAGTCCTGCACCTTCGCTGCGTCTCGCGAGAAGTTTTACCCCCATGGCCGTCTCCATTTTGTGGATCTGGGCCGAAATCGAGGATTGCGCAACGTTTGCAACGCGGGCTGCGGCCGACAATCCGCCACTGCGGGAGGTGAGATTGAAATAATGGATCTGGCGTGTCGTCAGCCGGGGCTCGAATGCGGGAGACTGGTCCTCCCGCGCAAGGCTGTTTTTCAGGATCTCCAGGAACGTTGCGCCTTTCCCCGTGGATCCGGTTTGCGTTTTTGCAAACAACGGTGAAACAAGGGCTGGCGTCAGAGCCCGCCATTCCAGACGCGATAGCCCCATTCTGCCCGCCAGCATGCTGGCCGGCATCAGAAAGCGCAGGTGAGGCCATTCGAGAATAAGGCGGGCAAGCTGGGTGGGGTCGTCATCCACGAATTTCAGTCGTCCGCCAAGTCCATGGCGCTCGCCATAGGCAGAGATTGCCGACATCAGGCGTGGCCGCATTTTCATCACAACAACCGGTCCGGCAGAAGCCGAAAGATCAAGGTCCGCGCCGGATTGGCCAACGAGGATCCAGGGATCGTCGCCGAGATGCACTGTCTGCGGTTCATCATGGCCGCTCTCGTCGTAGAATATGCCGAGCGTTTCCGTTCTGGCCCCAAACAGCGCCTCCAGCGCAGGTGTGAGCAGCGGCTCCTCGCTCCCGTCATGGGAATTGGCAAACCGCCATTCCACGAATGTTTCCGGAGCGTGATGAAGCATTTCCTGGGTGGCGCGGATAAGGGCCTTGGAAAACCGGCCGATCGCAAGGCTGAGATCGAGGCACACGACGATCCGGTCCAGCCTTTCCCGCGGCAATGAAAATGCGCCGCGGGCATATTCCTCCAGATACAGCAATTGATATCCGTGACGAAAAAGCCAGAAGGCTGCCGGCCGCAACCCGAGATGACCGCCCTGTCGCAGGAACAGGCTGAGCCCCAGCCTTTCCTCAAGGGTATGCAGGCTTGTGCTCAGAGCCGAGGATGTGTGGCCGAGGCTCGCGGCTGTCTCGGAAATGCGTGTGTTCTGACAGGCCACAACGAAGTTTGCGAGCGGTCGAAGTTCAAGGCTGATCTTGTCCATGGACGGCAGACTATGCGGCGGCACGCAAAGCCTCAAGGGTATACGCATTCTGCCGGCAAGGTGCGCTGACGGCGGCAACAATGCGTTGCGCCGTCAGCCAGATTACAATCAACGCAGCGCGCCGACGGCTTTTTCGACGACATCGAGAACCTTGCCTTCTGTCACCATGGCAAAGGCCGGCTTGATCTGCTTTTGCATGTAACTGTCGCCGTCCTGCAGCGGAATGACAGCGGACAAGGCGTCGTAGAGCGGTTGCGTGCCGCGGCCGAGCTTGAAATTTCCGAGCGCATCACGGGTCAGGAAAATCGCCTTGGTTGCCAGCAGGCATTCCACGCCAACGATTTTCGGCAGGTTGTCCAGCACCTGCTGCGCCTTGCGGCAGGACCAGGCGGCCATGGAGACGTGATCTTCCTGGCTGCTCTTGGTCGGGATCGTATCGGCAACCGACGGGAAGGCGAGTGTCTTGTTTTCAGAGGCGACGGCGGCGGCGGCGGTGGAGATGATGCCGTAGCCGTAGTTGAGGCCGATGGGCTTGCCGGCAAGGTTTGGCGGCAGACCGTAGTTCAGCGTCGTATCGCAGAGCGCAAACAGGCGGCGTTCCGAGATATTGCCGATTTCGATCAGCGCAATCGTCAGGATATCCATCGCAAACGCGATGGGTTCGCAGTGGAAATTGCCGCCGGAGAGGAATTCCAGCGCGCCATTTTCGTTCCAGAACACCAGCGGGTTGTCGGTGGCCGCGTTCAGTTCGCGGGTGATGATTGCCTTGGCATGATCCAGCTGGTCGCGGCAGCTGCCATGCACCTGCGGCAGGCAGCGGAAGGAATACTGGTCCTGCACGCGCGGATGATAGGTCGGGTGCAGGATATCGTCTTCCAGATGCACGGCGCGCGCTGATTCCGAAGCCCGGCGCGAACCTTCCACAAGACGGCGGATGTTTTCGGCTGTGGCGATCTGGCCCGGCTGCTTGCGCACCTCGTGGATGCGCGCGTCAAACGCGGCCTGCTCGCCGCGCACGGCTTCGAGGCTGAGCGCCCCGATGGCATCGGCGGTCTTCATCAGCCGTTCGGCGTCATAGAGCGTGAGGGCGCCCATGCCGGCGCAGAGGCTGTTGCCGTTGATGAGGGCGAGGCAATCCTTGGCCTTCAGCTCGAAGGTGACCGGGCTGATGCCGGCAAGCTCCAGCGCCTTCGGCGCCGACATGCGTTCGCCCTTGTAGAAGGCTTCCGCATCCTCGTAGCCGATCAGAACGGAGACCATGTGGGCAAGCGGCGCCAGATCGCCGGACGCGCCGACCGACCCTTGTATCGGCACGACTGGATGCACGCCGCGGTTCAGCATGGCGACCAGACGATCCACGACCTCCATGCGCAGGCCCGAAACGCCAACGCAGAAGGCATTGA
Source organism: Neorhizobium sp. PAMB6630 (assembly GCF_058242775.1). Lineage (NCBI taxonomy): Bacteria > Pseudomonadati > Pseudomonadota > Alphaproteobacteria > Hyphomicrobiales > Rhizobiaceae > Neorhizobium > Neorhizobium sp. PAMB6630. Next base: position 828,647 of record NZ_JBZAYV010000002.1, on the reverse strand, counting down.
TGCGCACGGCCATCATGGCACGGACGATTTCTTCGGACGCCGGTTCGCCGATGCCCGAGCAGTGCGACAGGACGATGTTGAGCTGGAACTGCTCGTTGTCGGCCTGGTTGATCTTGTAGTCCTTCAGCTTGCCGACGCCGGTGTTGAAGCCGTAGGTGGCCGGTGCGTTTTCAGTCAGCCAGTTTTCTTCGATATAGGCACGCTTCTTGACGATTTCGGCCCTTGCTGCAGGCGCGATCTCGACCTGCACGTGTTCGCGCGCAATCCGCACGGTCTGTTCAATCGTCAGGCTGTCGCCGTCGAAGATGATGGTGGTCATGGAGTTTTTCCTTAAGGTCATTGGTCTGGCGCAGGCGCCTGGCGTGTTCAGGGATGGCGGGGTGTTTCGGGGTTTTGGTCCAGGCGCACCAGCATGCGGGTGAGAAGGTCTGCGGCGAGCGCCAGTGCCTCGGTATCGGTCCATTCCTCGGGCGTATGGCTTTTGCCATCGCGCGAGGGCACGAAGATCATCGCGGCCGGTGCGATCTGCGCCACGAAGGCGGCGTCATGCCCGGCACCGGAGGCGAGCGGCAGGGTTTGAAGGCTCAGTTCGCCTGCACTGTCTGCAATGGCCGCGCGCAGTGAAGGGTCGCAGGCCACGGCGAAGGTGCGGCTCAGTTTTTCCAGCACGGCGACGCGGCAGTTTTCCTTCGCGGCCGCCTGGCGTGCCAGATCTTCGGCGAGCGTAAGAAAATCGTCCATCGCCCGGTCGTCTTCGGCGCGGATGTCGACAATCACCTCGGCGGCGCCGGGGACGACATTGGCTCCGCCCGGCTCGAAGCGGATGATGCCGACCGTTGCCGTAAAATGCCCCTGTCCCTCCACGGCGCGGGCGGCGTCGCGCAGCGCAATGACGAGGGAGGCCATGGCGACGCCGGCATCGGCGCGCATGGTCATCGGTGCCGTGCCGGCATGGGCTGCCTCGCCCTCGATGCGGATGCGCAGGCGCGCGATGCCGGCAATGGCCGTGACGATGCCGACGGGGATGCCGAGACGTTCGAGAACCGGACCCTGTTCAATATGGATCTCGACGAAACCGCCGATATCGGAGCGCCTGTGCTGGCGGATCTTTTCCGGCGCGCCGCCGACACGGCGGATAGCATCTGCAAGCGCCTCGTTGTCGGGACCTTTCATCGCCAGATGTTCTGGCCCCAGCGCGCCAGCCATGCCGCGGCTGCCGATACAGGAAAGTCCCCATTCGCTGGGTTCCTCGGCGAGAAAGTCCACCAGTTCGATGGTATGGCGCGGACGATAGCCTGCCGCGCGGAGCGCCCCGATGGCGGCAAGCCCGCAGACAATGCCGGCAATCCCGTCAAAACGGCCGCCGCTCGGCACAGTGTCGCTGTGCGATCCCGTCATCAGCACCGGCAGGGACGGATCCTCGCCCTGCCAGCGGCCGATCAGATTGCCGGATGCGTCGATTTCGGTCGACAGGCCTTCTGCGCGAAAGCGTCCCTCCAGATGGCGACGTCCCTCAAGGAACATCGGCGTGAACGAACGACGGGTCCAGGGAATGCCGGGCTCTGTGATGGCCGAGAGCGCATCGAGATCCTGCTGCAGTCGGTTGCGGTCGGTTGTTGGCAGGGACATCATCTGCTCTCACGCAACCGGGGTGAGCGCGTTGACGCTGGGGCGCACGAACCGTCCGGCGCCGGGTTCTGCCAGAACATTGGTCCCATCGAAGATCAGGCCGCCGCGCTGAAAAGTGGCAATCGGTGCATGACGGATGCGGCGGCCCTCATAGGGGCTCCAGCCGACGACGTTATGGCCGCTGGCGGATGGATCGTAGAGGCGCGGGCGCTCGGCAAAAACGGCGATGTCGGCGTCGAGCCCGAGTGCCAGCGAACCCTTCTGGTCGCTGAGGCGAAACAGTCGGGCAGGGTTGCTAGCAAGCAGCCGCGGCGCATGGGCGAGGGGAAGTCCGCGGTCGGTCAGCCCGTCGAGCAGCAGGCTTGGCAGCACTTCCAAACCCGGCATGCCGGAGGAATTTTCCAGCATCACGGGCGAGGATTTGGCCGCAAGGCTCCAGGCGACATGATCGGTCGAGACGATGGTGACGCGCCCGGCGGCCAGATGCTGCCAGATCTTTTCCCGCTCCTTGGCCGAGCGGATCGGCGGATTGCACTTGGCCCGCCCGATGAGCCGCGAGACGTCTTCTTCCTCGCTGCACACGAGGTAATGGATGCAGGCCTCGATGGTGGCGTCGACTCCCTGCCGGCGGTAAGCCTCCGCCATCTCGTAACCGCGCCCGACCGAGCAATGCACGATATGCGCCGGGCACCCGGTCGCCTCGGCGATCTCATAGACCTCCGCGATGGCGAGCGTTTCGGCAATCGGCGGCCGACTGTCGCCATGGGTACGATAGTCGGTGCGGCCGGTTGCCTTCACCGCCTCGCTCCAGACCTTCACGCATTCGTCGTTTTCGTTGTGGACGCCGGCAATCAGCCCGGTTCTGGCAACCGCCTCGAAGCAGGCATGCAGAAGGGGCGTCGGGATGCGCGGGAAGCGGTTGGGATCGGTATCGAAAGTGGAGAACTTGAAGCCGATGGCGCCAGCCCTTGCCATGGCCTCGATATGCTGCGGCCCTTCGGAGGGGCGGATGGTGCCGTAGAGGGCGAAATCGACGCGGGCCTGCTCGGCGGCACTCGTCGCCTTCTCGGTCAGAAGGTCGGCGGTGGAGATCAGCGTACCGGCATCGTAGGGCATGTCGACGATGGTGGTGACGCCGCCGGCGGCTGCCGAGCGAGTGGACCAGACAAAGTCCTCCTGATCCTTCTGCGAGCGGGAATGCACCTGGCCGTCAATCGTCCCGGGCAGTACCAGTGCGCTGCCGAAGTCGAGGGTTTCCGCCGCTGCAGGCGGTGTGCCTTGGCCGAGCCGGGCGATCCGGCCGTCGCGGATGGCAACGAACCCGTTTTCCGTAACGCCGTCCTCATTGACCAGCGTGCCGCGGATGACTGTATCGAAATCGCTCATGATGAAATCGTCTTTCCTGCTGGTCTCAAGGGTGGTGCGGTGTGATCGATGTCGGCGCGGCCGCTTGCTGTTCCCACGCGTCGTCAAACAGCGACAGGCTCGCTGCCCGTCTTTCCGGAGAAAGGTGGCACTTTGCCAGATAGACGTCGGCGAGCGCGTGTATGCCGCCTGTGTCTGCGGGCAGGGCTTTGGTCAGGCGCGCGACATGCAGTTTTTCCGCCTGCAACTCGGTGCGCTTGATGTCTTCACGAAGCGCTAATTCCGCATCGCTGGCGCAGACCTGCTTCATCGCCTGGCGGACTGCCCGCAAGGGACGCACGACCGTCTCGCGCCAGAGGGCGGCATCGGCCAGAAAGCGCTCGAACGCCTCGGGCATGCAGGTGATGCCGTTGCGGTCGGCCAGCACCAGCACGAGGAGAAGCGGAATGTCCGTATCGAACTCTTCCTGCAGGGAAAGGCAGAGCGGCGGAATGCGGCTGTCGGCGTAAAGGCTGAGCATGGCGGGCCATGCACTTTCGGCAAATTCAGGGCTCTGCATCACCGGTGTCATGCCTGCCTCGCGGTTAAGAACGGGGCCGGTTCATCATGGGGAAAATGACAGGCGACCATCTGGCCGCGCGGCGCCGGCGTAAGGATCGGTTCCTCCTCGCCGCAGCGGGCGACTGCGCGGGGGCAACGCGTGCGAAAGGCACAGCCGGACGGGGGCCGGATTCGCGAGGGTATGGCCTGCTGATCTGCATCCGGGCGCAGTTTGCGACTGGCATCCACGACAGGCACAGCTTCCAGAAGCTTTCGTGTATAGGGATGCGCCGGGCGATCGTAGATCTGCTCGCCCGAGCCCATTTCCACCACCTTGCCCATATAAAGCACCGCCACCCGGTCGCTGACGTTTTTCACCACCGCCAGATCATGCGAGATGAAGATCATCGCCAGACGGCGCGCCTCGCGGATATCCTGAAGCAGGTTGATCACATGCGCCTGCACCGATACGTCGAGCGAGGCGACGGGTTCGTCGCAGACGATCAGGTCCGGCTGCACCGCAAGCGCGCGTGCAATGGCGATGCGCTGGCACTGGCCGCCGGAAAACTGGTGCGGTTTGCGCCCTGCCACGTCGGCCAGCGCAAAACCGACATCGGCAAGGGCTGCTTCCACCCGTGTGCGACGCTCGGCCTTCGGCACACCCTGGATCACAAGGCCTTCGGCCACGATATCCTCGATCCTGCGGCGCGGATTAAACGAGGAGACCGGGTCCTGGAAAATCATCTGCATGCGTCCGCGCATGCCCCGCATGCCGGCCCGCGACAGGCTGGCAAGATCGGTGCCCTGATAACGGATCGACCCCTGCCACTGCGTATTGGCCTCCGGCAGAAGGCGCAGAAGCGCACGTCCGATCGTGGTTTTTCCGCTGCCGCTTTCGCCGACGAGGCCTAAGGTTTCGCCCGCCGCGACATGCAGCGAAACGCCATCCACCGCGCGCATCAGCTTGCCGGAGCGGCTGAAATGCACGGCCAGATTTTCGATCTCGAGCAGGCGCGATGGCGATGGGCCGGTGACGGGGAGACGTGTGTTGGTCATTATGCCCGGGCTCCCCGATCTGTCGCGCCGGAAACCACTGCCAGGCCGACGGTCTGTTCCAGCGGGAAATGGCAGGCAAAGCGGTGGCGGTTATCCGTTCCGGTGCGCATATCAGGCATGGTCGTGTGGCAGGGGCCTTCGGCTGCACCGCAGCGCGGGGCAAAGGGACATCCCGCCGGCTGGTTGGCAAGGCTCGGCGGCTGGCCGGCAATGGTGCGCAGGCGGGTATGGGCCGGCTGATCCATCTGCGGCATGGCAGACAAAAGTGCCTCGGTATACCGATGGCGCGGATTGCGAAAAACCTCCGACGTCGGGCCGTATTCCACGACATGGCCGCCGTAGAGAACGAGGATCTCATCGGTCCGTCCTGCCACGACGCCGAGATTGTGCGACACCAGGATCATCGACATCTGCCGCTGTTCCTGAATGGTTTGCAGCAGGTCCAGCACTTCCTTCTGCACGGTGACGTCGAGCGCAGTGGTTGCCTCGTCGGCGATCAGCAGGTCCGGATGACAGATCAGGCTGGCGGCAATCATGATGCGTTGCTTCATGCCGCCGGAAAAATGGTGCGGATAATAATCGTAGCAATCTTCCGGGTCGGCGATGCCGACGGTGCGCAGAAGCTCGATTGCCCGCTGGCGTGCTTCGTCCCGCGGCACATCGAAATGCTGCCGGCAGGCTTCCGCAATCTGGCGCCCGACGGGAACATATGGATTAAGCGAGGTCATCGGGTTCTGGAACACGATGCCGACCTTGCGACCGATGAAACGGGCGCGGTCCCTTGGCTTCATGGCAAAGAGATCCTGGCCGTCGAGCATGATCTGGCCGTTGACCCTGACGCTTTGCGGCGCGATGCCCATGATCGACTTCACCAGCATCGACTTGCCCGCGCCGGACTCCCCGACGATGCCGAGCGCCGTGCGCCGCGCCACGGTGAAATCGATGTTTTGCAGCACGTCGAGCGGCTTCGGGCGCGCAGAAATCTGGCAGGACATGTCCCGGCAGGCGAGGATGGGGAGGTCTTCACTCATCTCAGTTCCCCCGTTCGCGGCTGTTGAGGCGGTGGGCGAGATAGTCGCCAACCGTGTTCAGCGCATAGACGGTGAGCACGATCGCCATGGTGGGGCCGACGATCAGCACCGGAAAACGACTGAGCAGGTCGGTGGAGCTGGCGATCATGCCGCCCCAGGAGGGAGCCGGTGCCGGAATGCCGTAACCAAGGAAACTCAGCGACCCCTCGGTGATGATGAGGCCCGCCATCAGCGTCGGCATGACGGCGGTCAGCGCCGGTATCAGGTTTGGCAGGATTTCCTTCATGAGGATGCGCACATCCGTTGCCCCCATGGCGCGGGCTGCCAGCACGTAATCCCGGTTGTTCTGCGAGATGACGCCGGCCTTTGCGACACGCGCATAGGTGCCGATATCGAGAATGCCGAGAATGAGGATGATGGCGCCGACGGAGGTGCCGGTGGCCGTCACAAAGGCCAGAACGACCAGCACCGAAGGCAGCGCCGACATGGTGTTGGCGTAGAGATCGACCATGCGCTCCAGCATGCCGCGATAATAGCCGGCCAGCATGCCGAGAAGCAGCCCGATCGACACCGACAGGCAGGTTGCGACAAATACGATCGTCAGCGATGCGCGGGCGCCGTAGAGGACGCGCGAGAGGATGCTGCGTCCGATATCGTCGGTGCCGAGCAGTCCGTTCAGCGTCAGGTCCGGCATTTGTGAGAAATCGCCATAGGGAAATTTCGGGCTGACAAGGCCGGGGATGAAATCCACGAACAGGGCGATCAGCACCAGAAGGATGAGGAAGGCTGCGGCCAGCATTTCAAACAGCGTGCCGCCGGGAAGTTTCAGCATGCTGGTGGCCGGCATGGCGGCGCGGGCGATATCGCCAAGCCGCGTGCCCTGCACAAGAGGGGTGCCTGGGGAACTCATGATACGATGACCCTCGGATCGATAATGGCGTAACCGATGTCAACAAGCATGAAGACGATGACGAAGATGACGACGGTGAGCGACAGGATGGCCTGGACGAGGGGAATGTCATGGCTCTTGACCGCGGTCAGCACTGTCCAACCGATGCCGGGCACAGCAAAATAACTTTCGACAACGAAGGAGCCGGCCAGCATATAGGTGAGCGACAGGCCCATGACAGTGAGGATCTGCGGCATGGACGGCCGCAGCACATGCCGCAGCATGATGTAGGACAGTGACAGGCCACGTGCCCGGGCCACCTGAACAAAGTCCTCCTGCAGCACGGTGATCATCTCATTGCGCGCGACGCGGTAAAGGTAGGCCGTCTGGTGGAGACTGAGACAGATGACCGGCAGGGCCACGTACCAGAGATTGGCGATGGGATCGTCGGTGAAATTGGCCCAGCCGGTGGCCGGCAGCCAGCGCAGAACGATGGCAAAGACATAGGACAACAGGACAACGATGACGAAGGTCGGCACGGCCAGCAGGAGGGAGGACAGCGAGCGCAAAAACCTGTCGGCGATCCCGCCGGGATGGCTTGCCGTGTACATGGCGGCGGGAATGCCAATGAGCGACAGGGCCATGGCGAGAAAGGCAATCTCGAAGGTGACGGCTGCACGATCAAACACCACGTCAAGCACCGGCTGCTGGCTGAACAGCGTCTGGCCGAGATCACCCTGGAGGAGGTTGCCAAGCCATTTCAGATAACGCTCCCACAGCGGCAGATCATAGCCGTAAGCGCTGTTCAGCGCCGCCACCTGCTCGACTGTTGCATTGTCGCCGAGGATCAGCTGCGCGGCGGAACCGGGCGCCAGGCTCGACAGGGCCGTGGCGCCGAAGGTGACGAGAAGGAAAACGGGGATCCCGGCAAGGATCCGCGTCGAGACCGCCTTCACATAAGGCTTCAACCCGGTCATCAAGCGCCATTCTCCCTGTTCGGTTTCTCTTGTCGGATGGTCGGTGCGGCCGGGACCTTGCGGTGCCGGCCGGCGGGGCTCAGATCTTCTTCCACTCGTCTTCTGCCGCCATCCAGCCGATGTCGCGTTCCAGCAACTCGCGCTGCTCGGCCTTGGTGAGGCCGCCCATCGTGTGCTCGTCGGCATAACGGGTGCTCTGGTCCTTGAAGACGCGGTGGCCGTAATCCATCATGCCCCACATCGAACCCTTTTCGAGATAATGCATGGTGACGAGGTTGAAGCCGAGAGCGGCAATATCCTCCAGCTCGACGAAAGCCTTGCCGTTCTGGGTGGCGACATCGCCGAACATCTTCCAGCCGGGCAGAACCTTGGCCACCTTCTGGCATTCCTCAAGCGTGCGAAGGCCGTGGACATAGGTCATCTCGCAGCCCAGTTCCGCCGCGCGGATACAGCGCTCAATGGCGTCGTCCAGGCCCAGTTCCAGCTTCGATTCAGTGCGCGCGATCACCACGCAATCGGTGCCTTCGCAGGCATCGAGGGCCGCCTTGATCTTGGCCAGCCAGAGCTCCTTGGAGATGACGGGGTGGTCGATATTGCCGTCGAGCTTACCGGCAAGGGTCGCGGCCTCCATGGCGCGGCCGAAGCGGGCATAACCGCGCTCGTTGGGTGTATCCTCAAGCAGGATGGCGGCCGCACCGGCCTTGGCGAGACGGCGGCAGGTTCTGTAGGCCTGTGCCACGTCACCAAAACAATCGTCGGCGTCGATGATCAGCGGCAGCGGCGAATAATCCGAAATGCGGTCTGTCGCCCAGACCAGTTCTTCCTGGTTGTGCAGGCCCATGTCGGGAACACCCGACATGCTGAAGCCGAGCGACGCGCCGCTGAGAAGGATGGCCTTGAAGCCGGCCATCTCGGCAGCCTTGGCCGAATAACAGTCCCAGACGCACGGTGTGAACACCTGTCCAGCCGACATGAGTTCGCGAAATGTGGTTCTGGGCCGTTTGTCAAACATCGGATTTTACCTTCAAGAGGGGTTGTCAGGGCAGTCGCCCGGAAGTGACCGGACGTCTCGCGGCTGAAAAGGCGCCGCTGATCGTGGCTCGGCCCCGCGCGTTCGCGGGCAGGGGCCGGCCGTGGCGCTTGGTTATTTCGTCGTGCAGGCTTCCTTGCAGACGAACAGGAACTGCTTTTGCAGGATGCCGCCGTTTGACGGCACGATGCCGCCGGTATTGTTGCGGATCAGCAGGTGGCGGGTTTCAGAGCCGAAGATGTAGAGGGGCAGATCCTCCGCCACGATCTTCTGAACCTCGCCATAGGCTGCCTTCACCGCTGCCGGGTCCATCGTCGCGTTGGCGCTGGCCAAAGCCTTGTCCATGGCGGGGCTGTTGTATTTGCCCCAGTTATCGTTGCCCTTGGAACTCAGGAGGTTGCTGATGATCGGCTCGGCACCGTTGGAGACGAGCACGCCGCCATCCACGCAGAGGTCGAAATTGCCCTGCGCCTTGCAGGTCGGCGTCAACATTGCCTGATCGACCAGTTCCAGCTTCACCGAGACATTCTCATACGCGCCGAGCGCCTGCTGGAGATAGGAGCCGAGGCGCTTCAGGTCGGAGTTGGAATAGGTGACGATCTTGATGTCGAACGGCTTGCCATCCTTGGCAAGCGCGTTGAACAGCTCCTGGGCATGCTGAGGATTGTAGTCCGGCAGCTTGTAGGTCGCGTCGTAGAACGGCGAATCCTTGGTGAAATAGTTCGTCGGCGCAACATAACCTTCGACCTGCGTATAGGCCTTCATAAGGCGCGGACGCTGCAGCGCTTCGTAGAACGCTTCGCGGGCGCGGCGATCCGTGAACGTGCCCTTCGTCTGGTTGAAATAGGCGCGGTAAAGGCCGGGGAGCGGGATTTCATGGGTGGTGACACCAGCCGCCTCGGCATTGGAGCCGAACTGGTAGGGGTAACCCGCCATCATCGTCGCGCCGCCCTGGACGACGGTGGAGATGCGGCTGTTGGTTTCGGGGATGACGACGAACTTCAGCGTATCGAGATAGGGACGCGGCTGGTCCCAGTAACCGGGATTGCGCTTCATCGTCATCGAGACGCCCTGGTTCCAGCTGTCGAGCAGGAAGGCGCCGGCGCCGACCGGCTTGATGTCGGTCTTCTTTTCCGCAGCCTTCAGGGCTGCCGGCGACGCGATAAAGGGAGCAAGCTGCGCCAGCGTCGATCCGAAATTGCGGTCGGGATTGGCAAGCGTGATCTCGATGGTCGTCGGATCGACAATCTTGATGCTCTTGTTCCAGGAGGCGACGAAGGCCTGTGCGGGCGCAAGTGTTGCCGGATCTGCGGCGCGGTCCCAGTTGAATTTTACAGCTTCGGCGTCATAGGCCGTGCCGTCGGTGAATTTCACGCCCGGACGCAGTTTCAGCGTCCAGACCTTGGCGTCTGGGCTCGTCAGGCTCTCGGCCATGCCGCCCTGCACCTTGCCGTTGACGTCGGTGTAGACGATGAAGCCGTAGATGGCATCGAGCATGTCCATCGGGCCGCCCGGAAAGGTGCCGCTGGTCACGGCCGGATCCCAGCTCTTGATGTCAGAACCGTTGACGATGGTGATCTCGCCACCCTTGACGGGTTCGGCCTGGGTTGCGGCATAGGCCGCTGCGGCAGTCGATGCGCAAAGCATGGCGAGGGCGACCGCCGCAGCGCGGGCGGTTCGTCCTGCCCGCATGGCGGAGGTTGCAGTAGTATTGACGTCGAATGCATCAGTCATGGATTTTTCTCCAGTTTGCCGTCACTGTTTGCAGCGATCGGCGTTCCCCTTTTTGGTCCGTCAGCGGTTTTTGTTCCGCTGCCGGCAGGCATGCATGTGGTTGTTAGGACGCGTCCTCCTTTTTCCACCGGCGCACGCGCGGGTGGTCGATGTCGAACAGGTCGAGGGCGCGTCCGACGGTCTGGCTGACCAGATCGTCAATGGTTTTCGGCTGGGTATAAAATCCCGGAACCGGCGGCATGATGATGGCACCGCTGCGGGTTGCCTGATCCATCAACGCGATATGACCGGCATGAAGCGGCGTCTCGCGCACCATCAGCACCAGCCGGCGGCGCTCCTTCAGGCAGACATCGGCGGCCCGTGTAATCAGGTCGTTGCTGTAACAGTGGGCGATGCCGCTCAGCGTCTTCACCGAACATGGCGCAACCAGCATGCCGTCGCACCGGAACGAGCCGGAGGCGATCGAGGCGCCGATATCCTTGTGGCTGTGACAGACGTCGGCCAGGGCGCGGATCTCGTCCACCTCATAGCCGACCCCTTCCTCGACAGCCGTTCGAAGGCCGGCCGGCGAGATGACCAGATGGGTCTCGAAGCCGCCGAGTTCGCGCAGCATTTCCAGTGCCCGTACGCCGTAGCAGGTGCCCGACGCCCCGGTGATGGCAACGATCAGCCGACGCATGACGATGTCCCCGGCGTCATCCGGTCGAGAAGGCTGCGCATCCGCGCATAGGCCTCGGCCGGCGGTTGCGCCTTGCCATAACCTTCCTTGCGGTCGCCCGGCTTGCAGGTCGCGTCGTAGCCAAGCTTGGTGACGAGAAAACCGTCTTCCTGCGGTTCCGATCGGTCGGCAGTCATGTCCTTCACGATGAGAATGTCGCGCTCGGCGCGCATGCGGGTGGATTTTGCCAGTTCGACGGCGGCGAGATCCCACGGATCGACATCCGTATCGACGATGGTGACGGTCTTGACGATGCTGACGGCGCCCCAGCAGACGGCCATGGCGCGGCGGGCCTGTCCAGGGCGGGGCTTGTCGATCTGGATGACGACGTTGGTGCGGCCGCACCCCGATTCCGTGACCGCCACTTCGCCGACGTTCAAAATGACGCGCGACAGTTGCGCCTTGAGGCTGGCGGCAATGGGCACGGCGGCGAGATAGATATGTTCGGCATGGTAACCGGGCTCGATGACCTGGAACATCGCATCGGAACGGGTGGTCATGCAGTCGAAGGTCGCCAGCACGCCGCTGCCGTAATTTTCGTACATGCCGTGGTATTCCGACACCAGCCCCTCGACAATCGGCTTGTCGGCATGGATATGCCCTTCGATGACGATCTCGGCTTCTGCGGGAACGAGAATGTCGCTGGTGCGGCAGCGTGTCATGCGCACCGGCTCGCCGAACAGCGAGCCCGCACAATGCATCTCGTCGTCGCCGAGGCCGAGATAGAGGCAGGCGGCAAGCTGGATGATCGGATGGGCGCCGAGCACGACGGCAAACGGCAGCGTCTCGCCCTTGTCGGCGGCCTTGCGGGCCATGATCGCCAGATGATGGTTCGGCGCGATGCCGATCAGCGCCTCGCTCGGTCCAAGGATCTTAAGCCGCGCATAGGAGGCATTGCCGAGCCCGGTTTCCGGATCAACGGCCACCATCAGGCCCGCACTGATATAAGGACCGGTCTCCTGCGAAAAGAAGGTCGGGACGGGCAGATGCGCCAGAACGCCACCTTCAAAGATCTTTTCCTGCACAGGCGCATTGTCGACCAGAACAGGTGCAATGGGTGCCTTGATCGACTCGAGCAGCGATGTCTGGATTTTCGCCCTGGGCACGCCAAGCGCAAGCGCGATGCGATCGAGGCTCGACAGGAGATTGCCGAAGACCGGCATGTCAAAACCCCGGATGCGGTTTGCCCGCACCGCAAACGTATCATGGGTGAGCGAGAGAAGGGCCGAGAGATCGAACAGCGGATTGACCTCGTCATCCACGACCAGAAGCTCTCCCTTGGCGGCAAGCGCTGCAAGCATGCTGCGACAGGACTGGTCCTGCCGCTGTGTCACGGGGGCATTTTGGGCTGCTGCATGGCCGGCGATGGGCAGGACGTCAGAGGTCACTCACGGTTCCTTTGAGCATTTTCAAGTGCCCGATCATGCGAGTGACGCCGGTGCTTGTATACCCGCGTTCGATCCAACTGGCCTATCGGAAAAATTGAACACCTCTTGGAGGGCCCCGGTGCGGAACTCGCCATTTATCCCATGGCACCTCGATGAGGTCGTCATCGGCATTGGCGGCGAGACCCACTGGCTGTGGCGGGCTGTCGATCAGGATAGCTTCGTTTCCGACGTGCTGGTTCAGAGCCGCCGCAATACCAAAGCCGCCAAACGTCTGATGCGAAAACGTCTGAAACGACAGGGCGTAACGGGTTTTAGAATTTGACAGTCTCCACCGCCTCAGGTTGAACGGGTGACCGTGATAACAGAGTCGCCCGAATGCGTTTTCAGCCTCAGTACCGCGTCTATGTCGCCTTTTTCCTGTTTGCCATGTCGACAGGTTCGCTGTTTTCCCGCCTGCCTGACCTGCAGGCGCATCTTGCGATCAATAAGGCCGAACTTGGCACGACGCTGATTGGCATGGCGATAGGCTCGCTGATTTCACTGACGGTCTCTTCGCCCTTGATTGCCCGGCTTGGTTCACGGGCCACGCTTGCCGTGACCCTGCTCGGGATCATGGCGCTGCTGAGCGTTATCCCGCTTCTGCCGTCGGCGCCGCTCGTTTTCGTAACGCTATTTGCCACCGGACTCCTCGCGGGCGCTCTGGAGATCTGCCTCAATGTGGAGATTGGAAGGATCGAGGCGCAAGCAGGCTTCGGCATCATGAACCGAGCGCATGGCTGCTGGAGCCTTGGTTTCTTCGTGACGGCGGTTACCGCATCGTTGGTAAGGCAGGCGGGCATCAGCATGCAAGTGCATATGCATCTGCTGCTCGGCGTGATGTTCGTGCTTGGCGCGCTGAACCTGGCAGGCATGAAGAACGCGGCCCCTCTCGACGATGCCGGCCCGACTGAGAAGCAGCCACACTTTGCGCTGCCGACTTTGGCATTGCTGCCACTTTGCATCATCGGGACCTCGGCCTTCCTGATCGAAGGAGCGGGAATCGATTGGTCAACCATCTACATGGAAGAGGTATTTGACGTTTCGCCTTTCATTTCCGGTTCGGGCCTGACGCTGTTTGCCTTCTTCATGGCCCTTGCCCGCCTCACCGTCGATCCGGTCGTCGATCGATATGGGGCACGGCTCGTCGGGCGGGTGCTTCTTTTGATTGCCGCAGCAGGCATTGCCTTGGCCTGGCTTGCGCCACATCCTTATCTCGCGCTCTTCGGCTTTGCGCTGATGGGGGCAGGCTGCAGCGCCGTTTATCCGATGGCCGTCTCGGCAGCCGCCCAGCGGACGGACCGTCCGGCCATAATCAACGTTGCCGCAATCGCTCAAATGGCTTTCGTCATCTTTTTCCTTGGTCCGCCGCTGCTCGGCTTCGTGGCCGAAGCCTTTGGCATCCGCAACGCCTATCTCGTGTGCCTCCCATTGGTGGTCGGCTCAATTCTTGCCAGTCGTGCGCTGCCGGCTGGGCCGGCACAACGGGAGAAACTGCGGGCTTAAACAGGTTTGGTGCTGTTATTGCCACTCTGTCCTTGCCGAGCGATGGTCAATCCAGGCGCGAACGCCAGCCTGCGTCCTAGCTCAGTCGCAGATGACCGCCGGCGCTGCGGGGCGCTCTCCGGCGCTAAACGGATGTAACGGTATCCTTCAGTTCATCCAGTGGTCCCTCCAGAGCCGTGCGCGGCAGCACAAGCTGAGGTTCTATCAGGACAATGCGGGGCGCATCTTCTTCCAGGTCTAACAGTTCAAAACCTTTTTTCAGCATTCCCTCAATGTCTGGTCTGATCATGTAGACGGGGAAGGGAAGGAACGAGCCGAAGGGATCATAATCGAAGCAACCGACGACGATGTCGCCAAAGGCTTCCCCGTCGTGTTTTCCCATGAAGCGAAGCAGACCTTCGAAGTTGATCGATGAATTGATGAAGAAGCACCGGGGCAGCCTGCCGTGGCGCTCATAGAAGCGTTCGAAGGCAAGGGCCGTCATGCTGGGCGAATAGCCAGTGCTTTCCATGTCGTCGCCCCTGCAGGTTCCGAAGATCTCCGCCTTGGCAGCGTGAAAGCCGATGGTGCGTTCGCGACTGGCGTGATCGTCGCGACCGCCGAACATATAAACATCGTCTGGCGTCAGCGGACCGCCTTGCTGGGCATGCCGAATAATCGCAAGGGTAAGCGCCCTGGCACCTTGCCTGTTGTCGGAAATGACCGAAGACGCCAGTGTTCCCGGCAGGTCGATATTGACATGCGGCAGCCGCGCCCGAGCACACACCTTGTGGACGCCATCGGGGTCGGTCGCGCCCGCGATGAACAGCAGATCAATGGAATAGGCGACGAGCGACTCCACCGTCCGGCGCTCTTCTTCCGGATCACGGCGTCCCGCGACCACCACTGGCAGGAAGCCGCGTTTGCGCGCCTGCGCTTCAAATGTCTGGGCCATGGAGGAGAAAAAGCGCGTATCGTAGATGGGCAGCAGCAATCCCGCCAATCCCGACCGTGAACTCCGAAGCGCCCTGGCTTGCTGGTTGGCCGTATATTTATGCTCCTGCGCCAGCAAAATTATTTTGTTCGCGGTCTCCTCCGAGATCCGCCGTTTGCGCCAGGTGCCGTTCAGGACAGCGCTCACCGTCGATGCCGATGCGCCCGATTTGACCGAGAGATCGTAAATCGTTGCTTTCCTCTGTTCCTTTTCCGTCATCCTGGAATCACCCCTTCACGTCTTTCACGTTGTAGATGGCAGCCCCTCTTGACGAAAGGCCGCTTGGTGATAATGTGCTTGCACCATCGATTGTGCAACTTAGAAATATCGATTGTGCAGATGGTTCGCTTGAGGAGCGACGCGGGAGGAGCCTGTAACGGGTATCGGAAATACGACAGCAGGGCGCGAGCCCTTGCAGGCGCGCCTTTCTGCGTCAGAGGGATATTCAGAGGAGGAGGACCCCATGAACAGACTTATTTCAGTTGCGCTTGGCATTTCGCTGGCGCTCCTTACATCCACCGTCTCATTTGCTGCCGAAACCAAAATCGGCGTTGTGGTAAAAATTGGCGGTATTCCATGGTTCAACGCCATGGAGGCAGGCATCAAGGAACGGAGCGCAAAGCTCGGCGTCAATGGTTTTATGGTGGGCCCCACCAGTGCCGACCCGGCGCTCCAGGTTCGCGCCATCGAAGACCTGATCGCTCAGAAGGTCGACTTTATCGGCGTGGTTCCGAACGACGCCAAGGTGCTTGAGCCGGTTCTGAAGAAGGCCCAGGCGGCTGGCATCAAGGTCATCACGCACGAATCGCCAAAGCAGGCGGGTGCGGACTGGGACTTCGAACTTGCCTCCGCCAAGGGATTTGGTGAAGCGCACGGCAAGCTTCTTGCAGAAAAGATGGGCGGCAAGGGCTCCTATGCCGTTTTCGTCGGCTCGCTGACGGTGCCTTTGCACAATGCCTGGGCCGATGCGGCGATCGCCTATATCAAGGCCAATTATCCGAACATGAAGCTCGTCGGTGACCGCTACGGCGTTGCCGAAGATCTCGACAAGAGCCGCTCCACCGCACTCGACCTGATGTCGGCCAATCCCGATCTTGCCGGTTTCATGGCGTTCGGGTCTCAGGGTCCGATCGGCGCTGGCCGCGCCGTGGAAGAACGCCGCAAGGATGGCAAGATCTTCGTTGTCGGGCCGTTCTCACCTGGACAGGGCGCCAAGCTGATCAAGAGCGGCGCATTGACGGGTGGCTTCATGTGGAACCCCAAGCAGGCCGGCGAAGTCTTCGTGACCCTTGCCGACCGAATTGCCAAGGGGCAGACACCGAAAGCCGGTGAAACCATCGAAGGTCTCGGCACCATCACGCCAGAGGGTAACACCATCGTCGTCGATCAGCTTTTGAAGATCGACAAGGAAAGCATCGATAAGCTGGTTTCCATGGGGCTCTGATCCTCCCGGAGCCTGAGGGCTGCGCGGGCGGCAACGTCCGCGTGGCCCCCTTCTTTCAAAAAATGCAAGTCAGTCGAATGGTCACGGCAAGCGTGGCCAGACGGAGTACACGTTCATGACGGCCTCACACCCGCTTCTTTCCCTCAAAAACATCAAGGTTACGTTCGGCGGCGTCCGTGCCCTGAAAGGCGTATCCTTCGAGGTCAATCCAGGGGAAGTCCATTGCCTGGCGGGGGAAAATGGTTGCGGCAAAAGCACGCTTATCAAGGTCATTACCGGGGTTTATACGCCCGAAGATGGCGCAGAATTCCTATTCGATGGCAAGCCGATTGCCGCGATGACGCCGACACTTGCCCAGTCTCTCGGTATTCAGGTGATCTGGCAGGATCTGGCGCTTTTCGGTGAAATGTCGGTCGCTGAAAACATTGGTTTCCAGCTGGCGGTCAAGGGCAAATACGGCTTGATCGACAAGAGCGCCATCGATGCTGCAGCCAAAAAGGCACTGGCGCGCCTTGGCATCGCACTCGATATTCATATGCCGCTCAAGGAGCTGGCTATAGCCCAGCGCCAGATCGTGGCAATCGCGCGCGCCCTTGTCGGCGAAGCGCGCCTTGTCTTCATGGACGAGCCGACCGCATCGCTGACGCAATCGGAAACCGATTATCTGATCGAGATTGTGCGCAATCTCCAAGCGTCGGGCGTCGCCGTGGTTTTCGTTTCCCATCGTTTGGCGGAAGTGCTGGAAATCTCCGACCGCATCACGGTGCTGCGCGATGGTGCGCTCGTTGGCGTTTATCCTGTTGAGGGGATGACCCAGTCCCGTGTGACCGAATTGATGACGGGCCGCAATTTCGACAGCGCCGTGATCGCCGCCGATCATGATGATGCGCCGGTGGTTCTGTCGGTCAAAAACCTCACCCGCCATGGCGAATTCAGCAACGTCTCCTTTGATCTGCGACGCGGTGAGACGCTGGGTATTACCGGCCTTCTGGGGGCCGGGCGCACCGAATTGGCGCTGACCCTGTTTGGCATGCGGCAACCGCATTCCGGCGAGATCCTCCTTGCGGGAGAGAAGGTCCGTTTCGGTTCAAACCGGGACGCGATCCGCGCAGGTGTCGCCTATCTCTCCGAGGACCGGTTGTCACTCGGGCTGAACCAGCCGCAATCCATCGCCGACAATCTCGTCATGGCCTCTCTCGATAGGATATTGTCGGGCGGTCTTATTTCCTCCTCCAGAAAAGCGAATGTCGTTGCGCACTGGATCTCGGAACTCGGCGTCAAGATCGGTACGCCCGATGATCCGATCCGCACACTGTCCGGCGGCAACCAGCAGCGCGTGGCGATTGCCAAATGGCTGGCGATCGGACCCAGGATCCTGATCCTCGATGCTCCCACTGTGGGGGTCGATGTCGGGGCGAGGGCCGGCATCTTCGACATTGTCCGAAAGCTTGCTGCTGAAGGATTGTCGATCATCCTCATCTCCGACGAACCGCCGGAAGTCTATTTTAACGCCGACCGCGTCATCCACATGGTGGAGGGGCGTTTTCAGGCAGTCTACGACCCGCGGCAAACGTCACTTACAGAATTGGAGTCCGCCGTCTATGCGTAGGCTCGTCTTGGATCATACGACCGAAACTACTCTTATTGCGGTCACGGTTCTTCTCTGCATCGGCCTGTCTTTCGGGACTGACCGTTTCCTCACCGTCGCAAACGCCTTCGACGTGCTGAACATCTCCGCCGTCAACATCATCTTCGCGGTCGGGCTTCTCGTCGTGTTGATCTCGGGTGGTATCGACATTTCCTTCGCGGTCGCCGCTTCTGTCGTGCAGTATGTGACGGTGCTGGCGCTTGGGGCTCTGGGCGGCGGCAATTGGGCCGAGGGTTTTCTGATTGCCGGCGTCGTTGGCACCGGCCTTGGGGCGATCAATGCCTTTCTGGTCTACCGGCTGCAGATCATTTCGATCGTCGCGACCATATCGACCTTCAACATCTTCTTCGGCCTGTTGATGTTCTTCACCAAGGGCGTGTCGATCTACAATCTGCCGGATTGGCTTTCCAATCGTGTCGTCTTTTACGAACACGAGATGGCGGACGGGTCCTGGGTGGAACTTACCCTGCCGGTCGTGGTGATGATCCTCTGCTGCATCGCCACGTCCTTCATGATCTCGCGCACGACAACCGGTCGCAAGCTTTACGCCTTTGGCGACAACCCGGAAGGTGCGCGCCGTTTCGGCATCAATATCGGTGCCATGCATTACATCTCCTTCGGCTGGCTTGGCCTCATGGCGGGTATCGCCGGGCTCATGCAGGCGCATTACGCGCAGGAGGTGGTGCCGAACGCGCTTTATGGCCGAGAGCTTGATGTGCTGGCCGCGACGGTGCTGGGCGGTGCGCGCCTCGGTGGCGGCAAGGGATCGGTGCTTGGCTGCGTGCTGGGCGTCCTCCTGGTTTCCATCACCCAGAACGGGCTCAATCTGATGGGCGTTTCCCCCTTTGCCTTCAAGATGATTGTCGGTGCGATCATCCTCACCGCCATCACGCTTTCGTCCGCAAGGCTCGACAAGCTTTTGCCTGAGGCCCTGAAGAGTTCCTCCCGAAAAGGCAGCCAGCGCTCATGAAGACCTTTGTGCAGAAGTTCAACGCGACCTTCGGTGCGGACATGGGCGGTCCCGTTATCGCCTTCGTATCCGTCATGCTGATTTTTGGACTTGCAGCGGATAATTTCCTGTCGCTTGCCACGTTCGGCTCGGTTGCCTTTCAGCTTCCGGAACTCGGCCTGCTGACGCTGGCCATGCTGCTGCCGCTCCTGACCGGCGGCATCAACCTGTCGATCACCTTTACCGCCAATCTTGCCGGCCTTGCGGCCGCCTGGGTGCTGCAGGCGCATGGCGGGGCGGATGCTCCGGTCAGCGCCTTTTTGCTGGCCTGCCTTGCCGCCCTTGCGACCGGTGCCGCAGCCGGCGCCCTGACGGGCGTTGCCATCGCCTATACCCGCGCGCACCCCATCCTGGTCACGCTTTCGATGATGATCTTTCTGCGCGGGCTCGGGGAGTTTCTGACGCGCGGCGGTGATGTCTCGGGCTTTCCGGCCTATGTGGCGCCGCTTGGCCATGGGTCGCTTTTCGGCCTTCCCATCCCGCTCCTGATCTTCGTCCTCTGCGTGGCCGCCTGGCATGTGTTGTTGACGCGCAGCAAGCTCGGCTTCGGTTTGCTGATGATCGGTTCCAACATGGAGGCGGCCGATTATTCGGGCCTCAACACGCGCAAGATCGTTGTCCTCGTCTACACGCTCTCAGGGGTCATGTGTGCGGTCGCCGGCATCATCATGCTCGCCCGGTTCAATTCGGTGCGCGTTGGTCATGGCGAATCCTATCTTCTGATCACTGTGCTCGCGGCATTCCTCGGGGGCGTTAATCCGTTCGGCGGGTTTGGTCGGGTGCTGCCGGTCTTTGTTGCCTTGGTCGTCCTGCAACTCCTGTCGTCGGGCCTCAACCTCATGGGCGCGAACCAGCATCTGGCGACCGCACTCTGGGGTGTGTTGATGATCGTGGTCATGACGGCACGCACCCTTGCATCCAACTATCGTATTTTCATGAGAAAGAAGGCCTGACGTGCAGGGACTTGGCATTCACGCAATGATGTGGACCACCGTGTGGGATCACGTAGGAGCAGAACGGGCAATCGCGGGTGCGGCCCGCTACAAACAGGATTTTATCGAGATACCGCTCATCGATATTCCGTCTGTCGATGCTAAGCATAGCCGCTCTCTGCTGGAAAAACATGCGCTTCGCGCCGCCTGTTCCCTTGTTCTTCCGGAGCATGCATGGGCCTCGGTGCGCCCCGATGCAGCGATCGAGCACCTCAAATCTGCACTGAACACGGCCGCCGAAATGGGCGCCGAGGCGCTGACCGGCGTCACCTATGGCGGCACCAACGAGCGAACCGGCTTTCCCCCCACCGAAGCGGAATACGACAATCTGACGCGCGCACTTTCAGCTGCAGCAAAACACGCCAAAAGCCTCGGGCTTCAGTTCGGGATTGAAGCCGTCAATCGTTATGAGAACCATCTCGTCAATTCCGCCGCCCAGGCCGTTGCACTGGTCGAACGCATCGGTCTCGACAATGTCTTCGTTCATCTCGACACCTTCCATATGAATATGGAGGAAAAGGGCGTGGCGAACGGCATCATCGATGCCCGCGACCATCTGAAATACATGCATATGTCCGAGAGCGACCGCGGTACGCCGGGCTATGGAAACGTGCCGTGGGATGCGATCTTCGCAGCACTCGCCGCCATCGGTTTCAAGGGCGCGCTGACGCTGGAGAGCTTCGCGGCGATGCCAGCTGAGATGGCCGGCGCCATCTCCACATGGCGCCCCGTTGCCCGCGATGCCGAAGAGGTCTTCGAAAACGGCCTGTCCTTCCTGCGCAACAAAGCGGTTCAGTATGGGCTGGCGTGAGCCGGTTCGGGCAGACAGGGAGACGGCATCAAATGGCTGATACGAGATCATCGGGGGTCGAGGCGACGGCAAAGATCATCGCCTCGGCGTCTGTCGAACG
This sequence comes from Neorhizobium sp. PAMB6630, assembly GCF_058242775.1. NCBI lineage: Bacteria > Pseudomonadati > Pseudomonadota > Alphaproteobacteria > Hyphomicrobiales > Rhizobiaceae > Neorhizobium > Neorhizobium sp. PAMB6630. The sequence continues at coordinate 807,771 of NZ_JBZAYV010000002.1, read as the reverse complement.
CTTCAATGCGCGAGGTCGCCGGCGCGTTCTCATCGCCATTGCCGGCGCGCCGGGTTCCGGCAAGTCGACGCTGGCGGAACAGGTCGTCGATCTGCTGGAGTCACACTATGAGCTTCAAGCCGCGCTTTTTCCGATGGATGGTTATCATTATGATGATGCCGTGCTGAACGAGATGGGAAGGCGGGCCTTCAAGGGCGCCATCGATACCTTTGATGCGCACGGTCTGCGGCACATGCTGCAACGCCTGAAGGCGAATGAAGACGATGTCATCGCCGTTCCCGTGTTCGACCGGTCGATCGAGATTGCCCGCGCCGGCGGCCGGCTGATTGCGCAATCGACTGAGATCATCGTCTGCGAAGGCAATTATCTGCTGGCCCAACAGGCGCACTGGGATCGGCTTAAATCCATCTTCGACCTCACGATTTTCGTCGACGTTCACGTGGACGAATTGCGCCGTCGCCTTCAGGACCGGTGGCAGGGTTTCGGCTTGTCGCCCGAGGAGATCACCCGGAAGGTCGAGGAAAACGACCTGCCGAACGGCCTCTTCATCATGTCGAACAGCGCCGAGCCCGATCTGCGCGTGAAGAACAACACGTGAGCCAGCCGAAAATATCCGGCAGCCTCTAATGCGTCACTATCAAAGGGAGACATCCATGAAACACGGAATTTATTACTCGTATTGGGAGCATGAATGGAGCGCGAAATTCGGTCCCTATATCGAGAAGGTCGCCAAGCTCGGCTTCGACGTGATCGAGGTGGCTGCGCACCATATCAACGAGTATAGCGACGCCGAACTTGCTGCCATCAAACAGAGCGCCATCGACAACAACATTATCCTGACCGCCGGCATTGGCCCGTCGAAGGCCAAGAACCTGGCGTCGGCGGATGCATCTGTGCGTGCGGCGGGCAAGACCTTTTTCGAAAAGACGCTGACCAATGTCGCCAAGCTCGACATCAAGACCATCGGCGGCGCGTTGCATTCCTACTGGCCGGTCGATTATTCGCAGCCGGTCGACAAGGAGGGCGATCGGGCGCGCGGCGTTGAAGGCATTCACGGTGTTGCAGACTTCGCCAACAATCTCGGCATCAACCTGTGCATCGAGGTGCTGAACCGCTTCGAGAACCACGTTCTCAACACAGCTGCCGAAGGTGTCGCCTTCGTGAAGGAGGTCGGCAAGCCGAACGTCAAGGTGATGCTCGATACCTTCCATATGAATATCGAGGAAGACAGTTTTGGCGATGCCATCCGCACCGCAGGTCCGCTTCTCGGCCACTTCCATACCGGCGAAAGCAATCGCCGCGTTCCAGGCAAAGGCCGGATGCCCTGGCATGAGATTGGTGCTGCGTTGCGCGAGATCAACTACACCGGTGCCGTGGTCATGGAACCCTTCGTCAAGACCGGCGGAACCATCGGCTCGGACATTCGCGTCTGGCGCGACCTGACGGATGGTGCCGATGAAGCCAAGCTGGATGACGATGCGCGCAATTCGCTGGCGTTTTCGAGGTTTGTCCTCGGCGGCTGACGTTCCGTCCTCAGATATCTCCATGCGAGGTTGGTTCTTCGGTTGAAGAGCGAACCTCGCGTATTGAGATAAGCCGGTCTTGCGGGCGCTCCATCACAGGCCCTCATCACGCAGCGCACTGATGCGCTTGAGATCCTGGAAGACATTGCTGTTTCCTGCCCATATCTCTCCTGGCTCTGACAGGCTGCCGGCAAATTCCGCCAGGCCGCCTGCTTCGCGGATCAGCACCATGCCGGCCATGCAGTCCCAGCAGAACAAGGTGGGATCGTAGTAGCCGGCAAGCCGGTTGGCCGCCACATAGGCGAGCATCAGCGCGCCGGAGCCAACGCGAAAGATCACGCCACCTTCCTGATAAAGCCGCGTGACGAAGCCCCCGACATGGCGCGGGTTGGCTCTTTCGGTGCCGCCAAAACCGACGGTCGTCGAGCGGATCGTCCAACCGGGATTGATGGCAAGAGGCCGGCCGTTGAGTGTTGCACCTCCTCCAGACCGGCCAACATAGATCTCGTCGAACATGGGGGCGGCAACGACACCGATCACCGGTTCGCCGTTGTGCAGCACTGCGACCGAAACCGTCCAGTTCGGCTGTCCCACCAGAAATGCCATGGTGCCATCAATGGGATCGATGACCCAATCGAAGCCTGAACTGCCTGTCGTCGATCCTTCTTCTTCCCCCACGATGCCATCTGCCGGGAAGTGCTGCTGGATCATCTCGCGCAGAAAGGCCTCCGTCGCCTCATCAGCGGCACTGACGATATCCTGCGAAGAAGCCTTCTCCGTCCAGCCCAACTTGTCCGGATGCGCCAGGAACGAACGGGCTTTCGCGCCCGCCTCTCGCGCCATCCGTTCAGCAAGCGCAGAGCGTGCAACCATGTCAATAGAGTCGCGGTGCTGATCGTTCAAAGTGACCTCCCTCACTAATGGTGAACGCACCTTAAATCGACGGATAATGCTATTGCAAATCTAAAAATACAGATGTATCGATACTGCGTCCCGCTGAGAGGAACGGCGAACCTAAATTACTGACATTGCTATCGAAACGCATATTTCATGCGGCTGGCGAAGCTTTGCGCTTTCCTGGGTTTGAGGGGATGGAAAGCAGTTCTGGGTGTCCTGGATGGAGGCGATATCCCGCCTTGAACCGTCTCGGATGCCCTTGTCTGAAATTCGAACGAGGCTGCCGGGGAGGCTGCCTTCACCGTAAGGAGGAGTGGAATGAAACGTTTGTTGAAAATCTGCGCAAGCGTGCTGGCATTGACGGCCGCGACTGCGAGCATGCCGCTGTCTGCCCATGCCGACTGGCTTGAAGATGCGGCCAAGCCCCTTAAGGGCACGCAAATCAGCGGCATCTTCCTGGATCGCCCCGGTTACCGCGCCATCATCAAGCTTTTGCCGGAGTTCGAAAAGAAGACCGGCATCAAGGTCAACTACGAGATCGTGCCCTACGAGAACACCCGTGAGAAGGAAGTGCTCAACTTCACCTCGCAGGGCGACCTGACGATGGCGCTGGTGGATCTGGTCTGGATCGGCGAGTTCGCTGAAAACGGATGGATCGATCCGATCGAGAAATTCACCAAGGACAAGTCGATCACCGACCCCAACCTGAAGCTCGATGGCTTTTTCCCGCTTCTGCTGGACGCCTTCGGTTCCTGGGGCGGCAAGACCTACGGCCTTCCCTTCGATAACTATTCCGGCCTGCTGTTCTACAATTCCTGCAAGCTGAAGGAAGCCGGTTTCGACAAGCCGCCGGCCACCTGGGACGAGTTGATGAAGGTCTACGCGCCCAAGCTGACGGACGCTTCCAAGAACCAGTACGCTTATGCCCTGCAGTCGCTGCGCGGCGAAACCCAGTCTGCCGATAGTTTTATGCGCTTCCTGTGGCCGTTCGGCGGCTCGCTGCTCGACAAGCAGTTCAAGTCCAACCTGATGAGCAAGGAAAGCCAGACCGGCCTCAACTTCCGTCAGGATCTGATGAAGTACATGCCGCCGGGTATCGTCAGCTTCGACCATGCGGAAGCCGTGAATGCGCTTGCGCAAGGGCAGGTTGCGATGATCACCGAATGGTCGGCGTTCTACGGAACGCTGGTTGATCCGGCAACCTCCAAGCTCGGCGATTGCCTGGCTGTGGGTCCAGAACCGGCCGGTCCCGCCGGTCGTCTGCCGGCACTCGGCGGTTTCTCGCTGGCCGTCGCCGCACAAGCAACCGAGGAACAGAAGAAGGCCACCTGGCTCTTTATCCAGTGGGCAACATCGGAAGACATTGCCAAATCCTATGTGGAAGCCGGCGGCGTCTCGGGCCGCATGTCGGTCTACAACGATCCGGCGATCAAGGCGAAGTACAAGTTCGTGGAGCCCATGGTTGCCTCCTGGCAGAAGGGCGTGCCGGAATTCCGTCCGCGCTTCCCCGCATGGCCGGCGATTTCGGAAGTCGTTGCCGAATGGGGCTCCAAGATGATGCTGGGGCAGGTCTCCGTCGAGGCCGGCTCCAAGGAGATCGGCACCCGCATGGAAGATATCCTGCAGAAGGAAGGTTATTACGACGGCAAGAAGAAGCTGTTGCAGTAAGCCTCTGACAACCTCCAACACCTCCCAGGGTGTTTCTAAAGGTCGGTGGTGGTGCATCGTCGCCACCACCGACCGCCTCTCTTTATCCTGCGGAACCACACCATGCTTCATCTTCATGAACGGGCGCTGGCAGAACTTGGCCACTGCCTCTCCGGTATCGATGGCGATCAATTCGAGGCAGCGGTCAGCGAAATCTGCAACGCGAAGCGCATCGCGCTTTACGGCGTCGGTCGCGAAGGACTTCAGATCAAGGGTCTGGCCATGCGCCTGTTCCACCTTTGCCTGAAATCTGCCGTTGTGGGCGATATGACCACGCCCCCGGTTGAAAAGGGTGATCTGCTGATTGTCTCGGCAGGGCCCGGCGACTTCTCCACCGTGTCGGCGCTGATCGGGGTGGCAAAGGCTGCAGAGGCCCGTGTTCTTGTGGTGACGGCACAGCCTTCCGGTATGGCCGCGGCCAAAGCGGATGTGGTGCTGCATGTTCCAGCGCAAACCATGGCAAACGACCAGGGTGAAACAACCTCCGTGCTTCCCATGGGATCGCTGTACGAGGGCGCGCTCTATGTCGCTTTTGAACTGCTGGTGCTTGCCGTGCGCGACAAGCTCGGCGTGAGGCCCGCTGCCATGCGCGCCAACCATACCAATCTGGAATGATGCCAAGCCGGCATTGCCGCCGCATCAAGAGGAAGACCTGATGCCTGGACCTGTTTCTAAACCCCACATCAGACCCAATCGCGGTTATGGTCGCTGGACGCCGTTCTGGTTCCTGGCGCCGGCCGTGCTGACCCTGTTTATCATCGGCATTTATCCCACCATCTTTGCGGTGGTCACATCGTTCCGGCGCTACAATATTGCGCGCCCCCGCGATGGATTTCCCTTTATCGGTCTGGAAAACTACACGTCCGTGCTGACCGATAGCACGTTCTGGGCCTCGCTGTTCCTGACAGCGAAATTCTATGTCACCGTGCTGCCGATCGAGGTCGCACTTGGGCTGATGATCGCGCTTCTTCTGCACAAGACCGGAATGGGTTTTCTGAAGTCGCTTGCCCGCGTCACTCTGGTCGTGCCGCTCGCCACCACATATGCCGTGGTCGGTTTGATCGGCCGCCTGATTTTCAACCGTGATTTTGGCGTCGCCAACTGGTTCCTGGATCGTCTCGGGATTGGCGCGCTCGATTGGCTGGGCTCCCAGACCGGCGCATTTGCCGCAATCGTCATCATGGATATCTGGCAGTGGACGCCATTTTGCGCGCTGATCTTTCTCGCAGGTCTTTCCATGGTGCCGGGCGAAATCGAGGAGGCGGCGCGGTTGGAAACCTCATCCAAGTGGGCGATGCTGAAACATGTCCAGCTTCCCTATCTGATGCCCGGCCTGACGGCGCTCCTCATCCTGCGCTCGGCCGACGTGCTGAAGCTGTTCGACATGGTGTTCGTGATGACGCGGGGAGGGCCGGGTTCGGCCACCGATCTCGTATCGATCTACATCCAGCGTGTCGGCTTCCGTATTTTCGATCTCGGCACGGCCTCGGCGCAGGCCATCCTGCTTCTCATCATCACCATCCTGATCAGCCGCCTTTACATCCGCGTACTCTACAAGGAGGTCAACTGATGCGTCTCTCGTCGGGCAAGATCCTGCATGCCATCGGGCTGACAGCTGTTATCCTGTTCACGCTGTTTCCGTTCTATTGGATGGTATCCGCCAGCTTCAAGACGCAGTCCGATATTCTCGCCTCGCCGCCAGTCTGGCTGTTTGCGCCGACGCTTGATCACTACCGGGAAATCTTTGCGGATTCGAAGGTTTTGGGCGCCGTCGGCAATTCGCTGATCATCGCAACCGCCACCACCGCACTTGCTGTAATGCTCGGCGCCCCGGCCGCCTTTGCGCTTGCCCGTTATGAGTTTCGTGGCAAATCCGACCTGTGGTTCTGGTTCATCTCTAACCGCATGACGAGCCCGATCGTGCTGGCCCTGCCGGTCTATATTCTGGCGCTGCAGCTGAAGATGCTGGATACGCATCTTGTCCTCATCCTCATCTACCTCACCTTCAACCTGCCGATCGTGGTGTGGATCTGCACCGACCAGTTCAAGTCCATTCCGCCGGATCTGGAACAGGCAGCACGTCTGGATGGTGCCGACCAGTTCACGATCTTCCGCAAGATCTATCTGCCGCTCGGCGCGCCGGGCATTGCGGTCTCGGCCATCTTCTCGTTCATCTTTTCCTGGAACGAACTGCTCTATGCGCTGGTGCTGACCCGGCGCGATGTGCAGACCGCCCCTGTCGTCGCGACCAGCTTCATGTCCGGCTACGAACTGCCCTGGGGCAAGATCATGGCCACCGGCACGGTCATCGTTCTCCCCGTCACCATCTTTGCGCTCATTGTGTCGCGCCACATGGTGCGCGGCCTGACCATGGGAGCGACCAAATGAGCAGCGCAAACCCGCTCGGCATCAATCTGTCCTTCTGTGTCAAACGCTGGGTGACACCCAACCTTTGGGCGCCCGTCGTGCGCGACCAACTGGGTCTCGATCTCATCCAGTTCTCGTTCGATCTGGTTGATCCCATGTGGCCGTCAGCACTCGTCTCCCGCCATGCGCGGGATGTGCGAAAGGCGGCGGACGATCACGGGATCACCATTCATAGCGCCTTCATTGGCCTTGCTCACTACACTTTCAACCAGTTGCTGCATCCGGATCCGGATGTTCGAGCCTATGCGGAGCAATGGCTGGAGCGAGCTTATGGCTTTGCGGCAGAAGCCGGGATTACACGGGTTGGCGGACCGCTGGGAGCGATCGCCTCTCGCGTGGATGGCAGCGAGGCGGACAGCCTCGAGGCTGCGGACTATGCAAGTCTTGTCGAATGTATGCTCCGGCTGGGTGAAAAGGCGAAGGCTGCGGGGCTGAGTGAGCTTTACGTCGAGCCGACGCCGATGCGCCGCGAGTGGCCCTCAACGATCGGTCAGGCGCGCCAGATGATGAGCGATGTGGCGGCAAGTGCCATCCCGTGGAACCTCTGCGTCGATTGGGGCCACGGCACCTTCCTGCCGCTGTACGGGCCAGAGGCCGACACGATGGAACCGTGGTTCGCCGCGCTGAACGATGTGATCACCGCCGTGCATATTCAGCAGACGGACTATCTGTTTGATCGCCATTGGGATTTTACCGAGGCGGGCAGGGTGGATCCGGTTGACGCCCGCAACCTGCTTGCCAGCACGGGGCTTGCACAATCTCCGGTATTCCTTGAAGTGTTCTATCCTTTCGAACGGGATAGCAAATCCATACTGGACGCACTGAAGGCTTCGGTCCTGTCTCTCAAGCAGGCCTTTGCCTGATCTAAGGAGACGCATGAACATGGCAACCAAGGGACCAGACAACGGAAATCCCGTCATTGAGGATATGGACGCGCAACAGATCCGCGCCCGCGTTGCCTGGCTGTATTTCATCGGCGGTCTGACCCAACAGGAGATAGCCGACCAGCTGGGATTGACGCGGCTGCGGGTCAACAAGACGCTCGGCCAGCTGAGAAACGATGGCTCCGTGGTTGTCGATATTCGTCTGCCCTTGGCCGGGTGCATTGAGCTTGAGCACAAGGTGCGGGAGCACTATCAGCTGGAAGACGTTTGCGTCATCCCCACCCTGCCGGATGATCTGGAAAATCAGCGGGCTGTCGGTGATGCGGCGGGCGGCATGCTCGACAGGCTTCTGGAAGATGGCATGGGTCTGGGTGTTGGCTGGGGAAAAACGCTGACGGCCGGCCTGAAAAGGCTCACATCGCGCCCGCTGCCGGACAGCTGGGTGACCTCCCTTATGGGAGGGCTTACGCGCGGATCGGGCTCCAGCACGTTCGAGGTCGCGACAGGTTATGCGCGGGCGATTTCGGCGGAATGCTATTATCTGACAGCGCCGCTTTATTTCCCCTCTGTCGAGAGCCGCGAAGCGCTGCTGTCCCATCACGGCATTCGCGAAACCATGCGCCGCGCCCGCTCCGTGGATGTCGCCTTGGTGTCCTGCGGCGATATGACAGCCCGTTCACTTCTGGTGCAGACACCAACGGTGTCTGAGAACCTGAAGGATATTCTGGCGGCTGGAGCCGTCGGAGATTTGCTGGGCGTTTTCCTCGACAGCGACGGAAAGCCGGTGAACCATCCTCTCAATGAACGCGTGCTGTCCGTTTCACCGGAACAGCTGAAATCCGTTCGCCATTCCATTCTGGCCTCCGGCGGCTGGTACAAGGTGAACATCATCCGCGCCATCCTGCGCGGCGGTTACGTCAAGCGTCTGGTGACGGACGAAAAATGCGCCGCTGCCCTGCTGGATGGGGCGCACAGCCCTCCAAACAATAGCCAATAGAACAGAACACGTGCCGCATCTTAATGCGGTGCGAGGTGATCGGGAGTAGAAGAGCATGACCTTCCTGCAGTTGGACACCATCAAGAAGACGTTTGGAGAGATGAGCGTCATCAAGGGTGTGAACATATCCGCCTCCAAGGGGGAATTCGTCGTGTTCGTGGGGCCTTCCGGCTGCGGCAAGTCAACCTTGCTGCGTATGATTGCAGGCCTTGAAGACGTATCCTCCGGCACGCTCTCCATCGATGGCAAGGATGTGACCTATGAGGAGCCCGCCAAGCGCGAGGTTTCGATGGTCTTCCAGTCTTATGCGCTTTACCCCCATATGAGCGTCTTCGAGAACATGGCTTTCGGTCTTCGCATGGCCAAACTTCCGGAAGACGAGATCAAGCGCCGGGTGGGGGAGGCCGCACGGATTCTCCAGATCGAGGCGCTTCTGGAACGCAAGCCGCGCGCACTTTCCGGTGGCCAGCGCCAGCGTGTGGCGATTGGCCGTTCCATCGTGCGCAATCCGAAGATCTTCCTGTTCGATGAGCCGCTTTCCAATCTTGATGCGGAACTGCGTAGCCAGATGCGCGTGGAAATTGCCAAGCTGCACCGCAAACTGGGGGCGACCATGGTGTATGTGACGCATGACCAGGTGGAAGCGATGACACTTGCGGATCGTATCGTCGTCCTGCGCGCCGGACTTGTCGAACAGATCGGCTCACCGACGCAACTCTACGATCACCCCGCCAATACCTTTGTGGCCGGCTTCATCGGTTCGCCCAGGATGAATTTCCTGACGGCAAAGGTTACAAGTGCCGATGCATCGGGGTTGCGGCTGGAACATCCCGGTTTCGAAGGCGGCACCCTTTCCCTCGCCCATGGCTCGGCCTCAAAGGTTCGCCCCGGTGACACGCTCACGGTTGGCCTTCGTCCCGAGCATCTGGATGTGGCTGCCACGAACCCGCTTCTGCGTTTGACTGCAGATTTTACCGAGAACCTCGGCGGCTCGACGCAGATTTACGCCCGAACCGGCGATGAGACCGTCATCATCCTTGCAAATGGCAGGCCGGATCTGCCGCCCGGCGGCGCGATCACGGCTGGAATAGATCCCCGCCACATCTATCTCTTTACGCCGGATGGACTGGCACTCTGACTTGAGGAACGAAAAACATGCAAGCTCTGGTTCTGGAACGTAAAGGCGAACTGGCAATCCGCGACATCGATCTGCCGCGCGATGTTGGTCCCAATGATGTGAGAATTGCCATTCATACCGTCGGCGTCTGCGGCAGCGACGTGCATTATTATACCCATGGTGCGATCGGTTCCTTCGTGGTGCGTGACCCCATGGTGCTGGGGCATGAAGCGGCGGGCACGGTGACCGAGATCGGTGCCGAGGTGAAGACGCTGAAGGTGGGCGACCGTGTCTGCATGGAGCCCGGTGTCCCGAACATGGCCTCGCGCGCTTCCAAGCTTGGCATCTACAACGTTGACCCGGATGTGCGCTTTTGGGCAACGCCGCCGATCCATGGCGTGCTGACAGCGGAAGTGGTGCATCCGGCAGCCTTTACCTACAAGCTTCCCGATAACGTCTCCTTTGCCGAAGGCGCGATGATCGAGCCTTTCGCCGTCGGCATGCAGGCGGCAACCCGCGCCGGCATTACGCCCGGAGACGTGGCTGTGGTGATCGGCTGCGGCCCAATCGGCATCATGACGGCCATTGCGGCATTGGCCGGCGGCTGTTCACGGGTCATCATTTCCGATCTCAGTGCCCCCAAGCTTGCCATTGCAGGCCAATATGCCGGCATTACGCCTGTCAACATCACCGAGGCTTCGCTGGCGGAAACCGTCGCCAAGGCGACGGATGGATGGGGTGCCGATATCGTGTTAGAGGCGAGCGGCAGCTCGAGAGCCTATCAAGGGATTTTCGATCTCCTGCGTCCCGGCGGAACTCTGGTGCTCGTTGGTCTGCCGGTTGAGCCGGTGGCCTTTGATATTCCGGCCGCGATCTTCAAGGAAGCGCATATCGAAACCGTGTTTCGTTACGCCAATAATTTTGATCGCGCAGTCAACCTCATAGCCTCCGGCAAGGTGGATCTGAAGCCCCTGATCACAGACACTTATGCATTTGCCGACAGTATCGCAGCCTTCGAGCGAGCGGCGAAAGGCTTGGCCGAAGATGTGAAGCTGCAAATTCGGCTTGGCGATTGAATGCGGACAATTCCGACGGGAGTTTCATCATGACGAAGAGTTTGAACGGCAAGGTCGCGGCCATAACGGGCGCAGCTTCCGGGATCGGGCTTGCCTGCGCGCGCAAGCTCATTGATGAGGGCGCGACAGTCGTGCTGATCGACAGGGCGCAAGATAAGCTTCACTCGTTGTGTGCCGAACTTGGCGAGCGCAGCCGCATGCTGGTGGTCGATCTTCTGGATGGCCCGCAGGTCTCCGGCCTTTTGCCGCGGATTCTGGAGGTTGCCGGCGGGCTTGATATTTTCCACGCGAATGCGGGTGCCTATGTGGGCGGCGCGGTGGCAGACGGCGATCCCGACAGCTGGGACCGCATGTTGAACCTCAACATAAATGCCGCCTTTCGCAGCGTGCATGCGGTGTTGCCACACATGATCGCCCAGAAGAGCGGCGATATCCTATTTACGAGTTCGGTTGCAGGTGTCGTGCCGGTCGTCTGGGAGCCGATTTACACCGCCTCCAAGTTTGCCGTGCAGGCCTTTGTGCATGCCACGCGCCGCCAGGTTTCGCAGCATGGAGTTCGCGTCGGTGCCGTTCTTCCGGGCCCTGTAGTCACGGCTCTTCTCGATGACTGGCCGAAAGAAAAGATGGACGAGGCTCTTGCAAACGGCAGTCTGATGCAGCCGCAGGAAGTCGCCGAAGCGGTTTATTTCATGTTGTCTCGTCCCCGCAATGTGGTCATCCGGGATCTTGTGATCTTGCCCAATAGCGTCGATCTATAGGCTTGACCGAATCTGCATCAAGTTGCCGGAGGAGTAAGGCATGAATGGTTCCAGGTATTTTATCGGGGTCGATGTTGGCACGGGCAGCGCGCGCGCCGGTGTCTTCGATGAAGAAGGCCAATGCCTTGGAACCGGAAAGAGTGACATCGAGATCTTTCGCGATCAGGCACATATGGTCGAGCAATCGAGCGCCAATATCTGGCAGTCCGTTTGCCTTTCCGTCCGGACTGCCGTGCAAGCGGCCGGGGTCTCCCCGCAAAAGGTCGTCGGCATCGGCTTTGATGCCACTTGCTCTCTCGTCGTGGCCGGTGAAGGCGGCAAATCTCTTGCTGTCGGGCCCTCGGAGCGGCCGGAACGCGATATCATCGTGTGGATGGACCACAGGGCCATTGGGCAGGCGGAGCGGATCAATGCGCAGGGTCACGATGTGCTGCGTTATGTCGGAGGCCGCATTTCTCCCGAAATGCAAACGCCGAAGCTCCTGTGGTTGAAGGAACACCGGCCGGACACCTTTGGCCGCGCCTGGCAGTTCTTTGATCTGGCGGATTTCCTCACCTGGCGTGCGACGGGAAGCCTTGCCCGCTCCACCTGCACGGTGACCTGCAAATGGACCTACCTCGCGCATGAACACCGCTGGGATCCGGATTATTTCCGGCAGATCGGTCTTGGCGAACTGGCGGACGAGGGGTTTTCCCGGATCGGACAGGAGATCGTTGAGCCCGGCACGCCGGTGGGGCAGGGCCTCACCGATGAGGCGGCGCGCGATCTTGGTCTAGAGGCTGGAACGGCGGTGTCTGCCGGCATGATCGACGCGCATGCCGGCGGCATCGGCACGGTCGGCATTGGCGGTACGCCCGAACTCAACATGGGTTACGTCTTTGGCACTTCCTCCTGTACCTTGACCTCGACCACCGATCCGAAATTTGTGCCGGGTGTGTGGGGGCCGTATTTCTCGGCCATGGTTCCCGGCCTGTGGTTGAACGAAGGCGGACAAAGCGCTGCGGGTGCGGCCATCGATCAGCTGGTGAGTTTCCATCAGGCATTCCCGGACGCCAGCAATCGGGCGCGCACACTTGGTGTGCCGCTTCCGGTGATGCTGGCGGATCTGGCGGTTGCAAAGCAGGCCTCTGCCTCCGATGCCGTGTCACTCGCCAAGGGGCTTCATGTCGTGCCGGAATTTCTCGGCAATCGCGCGCCTTTTGCCGATCCCGCCGCGCGTGCCGCAATCGCCGGCCTCGGCATGGAACGGGATCTGGACAGCCTGATCGCGCTCTATGTCGCCGGATTGTGCGGCATCGGCTATGGCCTGCGCCAGATTATCGAAGCGCAGGCGCAAGCTGGCGCCGACGTACAGCAGATCATTATCAGTGGCGGCGCCGGGCAGCATGATCTCACGCGGCAGATCCTGGCGGATGCCAGTGGCAAGCCGGTGATCGCGCCTCAGACCTCCGAGCCCGTTCTGCTGGGGGCCGCCTTGCTGGGTGCGACGGCGGCGAGGAGTTTTGCCGATCTGAAGCAGGCGATGCAGGCGTTGAGCAGGCCTGGCCGTGTCTACCAGCCCGCTCCTGGAGATATCCTGCAGACGCACGAAAACCGGTATTCCGTGTTCTGCAATCTACAGCTCGAACTGCGAAAAATGAGGGATTTTTAGCTTGGCGTCATGGACGTCGCGAGGCCAGAACAAGCGCGATGAAGCACGAACGTTGCTGCAGGTGTGCCAGTCCCCGTGCGTTCAGGCTCCCCCCTCAACCACTTCATGCACAAATCGCTCATTGCGAAAATATAACAACCATTTAACCGCCAAGTTATTCTAACCGCACTCGTTCTCGGCCTCCCTCGGCACCTTCTTCAGTCGCAATGTGCGGCGATAGGGGCCTTGACTCATGAAAATGTTATCGATACCAAATCATGTTAACGATAACCTTGTGTTGAGGTTTACGCAACGAGACTTCGGGAGGGGGATCTTATGCGACGCATTGCCCAGCGGTTCTGGTCGGTCATCGACTTGATAATGGCAATCCTTTTGGCTGCGATGATCGCGCTTGTGTTCGTCAATGTCGTGATGCGCTACGGCTTTTCGTCCGGCATTCGCCAGTCGGTCGAACTGGCAAGACTGTGGTTCGTGTGGATCGTCATGCTCGGAGCAGCGGTCGTTCTGCGCCGGGGCGAGCACCTGGCCGTTGCCGAATTCTCCGAAGCGCTGTTTCCACGCGCCGTTCCGACGCTTCGCCGCATCTGCTGGATCATTGTGATCGTGGCCGTTGGCATGCTGTTCGTCGGCGCATTGAACCAGACCATGGCCAACTGGAAGAATATCTCACAGCTCACCGGCTTGCCCTCGGGCCTGTTCTACCTTGCAGGCGTCGTATCGGCGATCTTGATGGCCGGCATTGCCGTCGTCCGGTTGATCGATCCGATGAATGTCCCAAACAATAGTGACGAAGGGACTGTCTGATGACCCTGATCCTTTTTCTCGGCGTTCTGTTCATCGCGATCGTGCTGGGCTTGCCGGTCGCTTTTGCTCTGCTGCTCGCCGCAATGGTGCTGATGGTTCATCTGGGCACGTTCAGCCCGGATATCCTGGCGCAAGGCCTCATCAACGGCGTCGATAACTTTCCGCTTCTTGCCATTCCCTTCTTTCTGGTCGCCGGCGAGGTGATGTCGAGGGGTGGGTTGTCGGAGCGGATCGTGCGGCTTGCCATGACACTTGTCGGGCACAAGCGCGGCGGCCTCGGTTACGTTGCCGTCATGACTGCCATCGTCCTTGCTGGCCTCTCGGGTTCTGCCGTCGCCGATGCCGCAGCCCTGGTTGCCATCCTCTACCCGATGATGCGCAAGGCCGGGTATCCGGAAGGGCGCAGCCTCGGCCTCTTGGCCTCGGGCGGCATTATCGCACCGATCATTCCGCCATCGCTGCCGTTGATCCTCATTGGTGTGGCCGGAAATATCTCGATTGCCAAACTGTTCATGGCGGGCATCGCGCCCGGCTTGATGATGGGGCTGACGCTCATGGTCGTCTGGTCCTTCATCATGCGCAACGAACAGATCGAAACCCTGCCGAAAGCAACGGGGGCCGAGCGGATGAAGGCCCTCAGAGAGGGCATATGGGCGCTGTTTCTGCCCATCATCATCATTGGCGGCATCAGGTCCGGCGCCTTTACGCCGACGGAAGCAGCCGTTGTCGCAGCCGTCTATGCAATCGTGGTGTCATCGCTTGTCTATCGGGCGCTCACATGGAAGATCCTGCTCGAAGTGCTGATCACCGCGGGACGCTCCACGGCCATGGTGATGCTTCTTGTGGGCGCTGCGATGGTTGCCGCCTGGCTGATCACTGTCGCCCAGCTGCCGCAGCAACTGGCTGAAACGCTTTCGCCGCTGATCGACAGCCCACGCCTGCTGATGCTCGTCATCATGCTGATCGTGCTTGCCGTGGGCATGGTGATGGATCTGTCGCCCACCGTGCTGATCCTGGTGCCGCTGTTGATGCCGGTGGTGAAGCTTGCGGGCATCGATCCGGTCTATTTCGGCCTGATGTTCATCCTGAACTGCTCGATTGGCCTGCTCACGCCGCCGGTCGGCACTGTCCTCAATGTCATCTGCGGTGTTGGCCGGGTGCAGATGAGCGTTGCGGTGAGGGGCGTTGTTCCCTTCCTGCTCGCCTACGCGGCTCTGCTCGGTCTCTTTATCCTATTTCCGCAGCTCATCATCGTTCCCGCCAAGTTTCTTGGTGGCTAAAGACGACAACCAGGGAGGAACCTGAAATGAAGCTCTTGAAAGTCCTCGGTCTTGCATCGATCCTTGCCATGACCGGCTATTCTGCCCAGGCAGAAACACAACTGAAGCTTGCCCATGCGGCGCCTGATACCGATCTGCAGCAGACGATGTCGCTGTTCTTCAAGCAGCAGGTTGAGGCCCGCAGCAAAGGAACGGTAAAGGTCACGATCTTCCCGCAAGGGCAGCTCGGCAACGACCAGGCGATGATCGACGGCGCACGCTCCGGCATCATCGACATCGTCATGACCGGCCTCAACAATCTGACCGGTCTGGTGCCGGCGGCCGGCGCCTTCGAACTGCCCTTCATGTTTCCGAACCGTGACCTCGCCTACAAGGTTCTGGACGGCGAAGTCGGGCAGGGCGTCTCGGCCCAATTCACCCAGCATGGCCTGAAAATGCTGGGTTATCCGGAAAACGGCTACCGCAACATGACCAATAATCGCGGTCCTATTCGAGTGCCGGCCGATGTTTCGGGCCTCAACATGCGCGTCAACAATTCCAAGGCGCTGAACGACATGTTTGCAAAGCTTGGGGCCAATCCGACGCAGTTGCCGGTGGCCGAGCTTTATACCGCGCTGGAAACCGGTGTCGTGGATGCACAGGACCACCCGATCGGCATCGTCTTGTCCTTCAAGTTCAACGAGGTCCAAAAGTATCTCAGCCTGACGCAGCATGCCTATTCCGCGCTGGCGCTGGCCATCAACGATGCCAAGTTCAAAGGCATGACGGCTGAAGAGCAGAAGATCATCACGGATGTTGCCGCCGAAGCCATCACCATGCAGCGCAAGCTTGCTCAGGAGAAGGAAGCGTCGATGATTGCGGAGCTGACGGCTGCCGGCATGAAGGTGAACAGCGATGTGGACGCGGCGGCCTTCCAGGCAGCTGTCAAGCCGGTCTGGGACGCTTACGTCGCGCAGAACGGCGATGCCGTCGTCAACGCCATCGTCGCCACACAGAAATAAACTGTCGGCAACGGCTTGCTCGGGGGCGCAGTCATCTGCGCCCCCGATGCTTTACCGGCTGGAGTGCCGGCGCATCAATTCAGGTGCGACAATGATGGTCGCCGGTTCCGTCTGATGGCCATCCAGAACGTCTAAAATAAGCTTGGCGGCACGGGTGCCGATCTCTCGCGGGAACGGATTGAGGGTCGTGAGGGACGGTACGCAGATATTGGCAATCTCGTAGTCGCCAAAACCGGCCACGGAAATCTGGCCGGGCACATCCACGCCCCGCCGTTGACATTCGGTCAAGGCGCCAAAGGCCGAAAGGTCGGAGACGCAGATCACGGCCTGCGTGTCCGGCAGATCATTCAGAAGCCGCCCCATGGCGGCGGCACCCTCGCGCATCGAAATCGGCGGCGCGCCTGCTGCAATCAGGCGATCCGCCTGAAGGCCATGCTCCGTCATGGCGGCGATGAAGCCCGCGCGGCGGTCGGTGCCACGGGTGTCGCGATCGGCATCACCGCCGATAAAGGCGATGCGCGTAATCCCTTTGGAGACGAAATGGTCCACCATCGTGCGAACCGCAGCGGCATTTGAAAAGCCGACGACGTGGCCGACCGGCGTTTCGGGAAGATCCCAGGTCTCGATCACCGGGATGCTGGCGTTTTCGAGCAGTCGTCGCGCACGCGACGTGTGGCGCCCGCCGGTTAACACAATGGCTTCCGGCCGCCGCCGCAACAGCTGTTCGATCAGCCGCTCTTCTTCGTTGATGTCGTAATCGGTATAACCGAGAAGGATCTGCAGGCCGCGTCCCTTCAGACCTTCCGACAAGCCGCGCACGGTATCGGCGAAGTTCGCATTGTTGATGGATGGGATAGTGACGGCGACAAAATCGGTTCGCTGCGAGCGCAGGTTGGATGCTGTGCTGTCGAAAACATAACCGAGGCGATCGGCTGCCTCGAGAATGGCACTGCGCGTGTTTTCACTCACCGACGCGTCTTGCTTAAACGCCCGGCTCACCGTCATGGGTGAGACGCCCGCAAGGCGGGCGACATCAGCCATGGTCGGGGTTTTGCGCGGTGGAATCATCCTTTTGTGGTATCGTTATAGTGGTGCAAAATCCAGTCCCACCCCATGCGTCTTAGACGGGTTCAAACTCGTGTGCGGTCGTGACGTGGTGATGGATGCGACCGGTGAAAAATCGCGCGAGAACCGATTCCGTCGCAGCCCGCGCTTCGCTGCGCACCGGGCTTGCAAGTGCTGTCTCCACGGCCTTCAGGTCGCCATAGCTGATGGCGAGGATCATCGGATATTCCGGCGCGCCCTCATCCCGCTCTTCGGCAAAGGTAACACGCACAGACAATGCGCCGGGAAAGGCGCGCCATTTCGGCAGGATCTCTGTCAGCACAGCCTCACGGAATGCCGCATTCTGGCCTTCGTGAACCTTCCCCTCGAAAAGGGCATAACGGGTAATCATTCTGAAATCTCCTTGTTCGGCCCCTTGAAGAACTCCATCAGGGCTGCCTGATCCTCGCCACCCAGCCCGGCTGCGGTGAGCATGCGATGTATTTCCGCGCAGATTGCCGTCAGCGGCATGGCGGTGTGTGTCAGCCGTGCCAGATCCTGGGCGGCGTTGAGGTCCTTGACCATGTTGTCGATCCGGCCCGTGCGACGGTAGTCGCGCGCGGCATAGCGCGGCATGTATTCCTGCAGCAGCGCGCTGTCGGCGCGGCCGCCTTTCAGGGCCTGCGGGATCTTGAGCACATCGACACCGGCCGCTTCTGCCAGTGCCGTTGCCTCGGCGACCGCCAGGAAACCAAGGCCGCAGAGAACCTGGTTGATCATTTTTGTGGTTTGCCCGGCGCCGGAACCGCCCATATGGGTCTGGTTTCCAGCAAGATTTGCAAGGATCTGCTGGGCCTCCGCCACGTCAGGCTCGGCGCCGCCCTGCATCAGGGTAAGCTGCCCGATCGCAACCTTGGGAATGCCGCCGGAGAGGGGACTATCCACCCAGCGCAATCCCCTGGCAGCGCCATCCGTCGCCATGGCCTTGGTGGTTTCCGGATCGATCGAGGACATGTCGATGATCAGGGTGCCCTCTGATGCGCCTTCCGCCACGCCTTGCGGGCCAAAGACCGCTGCCCGCACGATCGCTGCCGAATTGAGCGACAGGATGACCGCCTTTGCCTTGGATGCCGCCTCCGCTGCAGAGGCGGCACCAATGGCGCCTAGGGCCACAAGAGCGGTAACCTTGTCCGGATCCCGATCATAGACATAAAGACGCGTTCCCGTTTCCACGAGGCGGGCGCCAATGGCGCCTCCCATGGCGCCTGCACCGATCAGGGCAATGGTGTCGGTCATGATCGCGTTCCTTCCAGAAAGGGCAAGGTTTTGGCCAGAAGGTCTAAGATTTCGGCGACGATGTCATTCGTCGGCTGGTCGATGTCCACGTTGATTGCCTCGTCCGGGCCGGGTGCTTCCAAAGTGGCGAACTGGCTGTCGAGAAGCGATAGCGGCATGTAGTGCCCGTCGCGGGTGGCCATGCGGCTGGCGATCAACGCGCGGCTTCCGACCAGATGGACAAAGGTGACCGGGCCACCCGCACCGGTGCGGATGGTGTCGCGATAGATCCGCCGAAGGGCAGAACAACCGACGATGAGCGGTGCGCTGTCATTCAGCGTTTGCGCAATGCGTTCCAGCCAGGGCCAGCGATCCTCGTCCGTCAGCGGGATGCCGCGCCGCATCTTCTCCACCGCCTCGGCTGTGTGGAGGTCGTCGCCATCGCGATAGCTGACGCCGATACGGCGCGACAGGGCCTCGCCGACAGTCGACTTGCCGCAACCGGCAACGCCCATGATGACCAGACGCAATGTCATAGCGATGCCGTGATCCCGCCATCGACATAAAGGATGTGACCGTTCACGAAGCTTGCGGCATCCGAGGCGAGGAAGATGCAGGCACCCTGCAATTCCTCGACCTTGCCCCAGCGCCCGGCCGGTGTGCGCTTTTCAAGCCAGCCGGAAAAATCCGCATCCGCGACGAGGGCGGCATTGAGCGGCGTATCGAAATAACCGGGCGCGATGGCGTTGCAGTTCAGCCCGTGTTTGGCCCAATCCGTCGCCATGCCCTTGGTAAGGTTGCCGACAGCGCCTTTTGTCGCTGTATAGGGCGCAATCGAAGGGCGGGCGAGCGCCGTCTGGACACTGGCAATGTTGATGATCTTGCCCCGGCCACGGTCGATCATGTGGCGGGCAACGGCCTGGCCAACATGAAAGACGCTGGCGATGTTCGTCTGCAGTAGCCGCTCGAAGGCATCGGCCGGAAAGTCTTCCAGCGGTGCGCGGTGCTGCATGCCGGCATTGTTGACGAGGATGTCGATCGGCTTTCCGGATGCCTCGAACGCATCAACGGCCGTGCGCACCGCGTCATGGTCGGTCGCATCGAAAGCCAGCATCTCGGCGCCCTTTATGCGCGCCGCAGCCGCTGCAAGCTTGGTCTCGTCACGCCCGTTGAGCACGACGTCAGCCCCTGCCGCAGCCAGCCCCTCTGCCAAGGCAAATCCGATGCCCTGGGACGAGCCGGTGATCAAGGCGCGGCGCCCCTTCAGGTCAAACAGGTTGAGTGTCATGGCGTCCTCCTCTCGATTTCTCTCTCGACAAGCGTCGATAGGCCTGTATATGTTATCGATAACAAACGAATGTCAAGCATCGAGATCGGAGACATCATGACAAAACCCGACATCCTGCAGGTGGGCCCTTATCCGGAATGGGATCAGGTTCCGCTGGACGCGCAGTTCCAGATGCATCGTTATTTCGAGGCCTCTGATAAGGCGGCGTTTCTGGCCGAAGTGGGTTCCAAGATCCGTGGCATTGCCACACGCGGCGAGCTTGGCGCCAATGCGGCTATGATCGCGGCCTGCCCCAATCTGGAGGTCATCAGTGTTTATGGCGTCGGTTATGATGCGGTAGACCTCGAGGCATGCCGCGCCCGCGGCATTCGTGTCACCAATACGCCGGACGTGCTGACGAACGATGTGGCGGATCTCGGGGTTGCGATGATGCTCGTCCAGTCGCGCGGCATGATCGGCGCTGAAACCTGGGTGCGCGATGGGTCCTGGGCGCAAAAGGGCCTTTACCCGTTGAAGCGCCGTGTCTGGGGCCGCAGGGCAGGGGTGCTGGGTCTTGGCCGCATTGGCTTTGAGGTTGCCAAGCGGCTTGCCGGCTTTGATCTCGATATTGCCTATAGCGACGTATCCGCCAAGGACTTTGCCAAGGATTGGGAATTCATCGCAGATCCGGTCGCCCTTGCCGCTCGCTCCGACTTCCTGTTCGTGACGCTTGCCGCGTCCGCAGCAACGCGTCACATCGTCGGCAGGCAGGTCATCGAAGCGCTGGGGCCGGAAGGCATGCTGATCAATATCAGCCGGGCCTCCAATATCGACGAGGAGGCCTTGTTGATCGCACTCGAAACCGGAGCGCTCGGATCTGCTGCCCTTGACGTTTTTGAAGGTGAGCCCAATCTCAACCCGCGCTTCCTGACCTTGCCCAACGTTCTCTTGCAGCCACACCATGCCAGCGGCACGCAGGAAACCCGCATGGCCATGGGCAAACTCGTTCGGGACAACCTCATCGCCCATTTTTCCGGCGCAACCCTTCTCACTCCGGTGCTCTGATGAAAGCTATTGTCATTCATGCCGCCCGCGACCTCCGGATCGAGGAGCGCCCCGACGAGGTGCCGGCAGCCGGCCAGTTGCGGTTGCGGCTGGCGACCGGGGGGATCTGCGGATCGGACCTTCATTATTATAACCATGGCGGGTTCGGCACTGTTCGCCTGCGTGAACCGATGATCCTTGGCCATGAAGTCTCGGCCTTCGTCGATGCCATCGGCCCCGGTGTCAGCGGCTTTGAGATCGGCCAGTTGGTGGCGGTCTCTCCCTCGCGGCCCTGCGCTCATTGCCGATATTGCCTGGAGGGTCTGCCCAACCAGTGCCTCAACATGCGCTTTTACGGCAGCGCCATGCCCTTTCCGCACGTTCAGGGCGCCTTTCGCGAAAGCCTTGTCGCCGACGCCATTCAATGCGTCGATGCGACCGGTCTTTCTGCCGGAGAGGCGGCGATGGCCGAACCGTTGGCCGTTACCCTGCACGCCACGACCCGGGCAGGCAGTATGTTCGGCAAACGTGTTCTGGTGACCGGTTGCGGCCCGATTGGCGTTCTGTCGATCCTTTCCGCCCGCAGGGCAGGGGCTGCCGAGATCGTCGCGACAGACCTTTCCGATTTTACCCTGTCGCTGGCGGCAAAGGTCGGGGCAGATCGTGTGATCAATACGGCAAACGAGCCGGATGCCCTTTCACAGTATGCCGCAGATAAAGGCACGTTTGACGTTCTCTATGAATGCACGGGCGTTGCAGCGGCCCTGGCTGGAGCCATTCCGGCCATGAGGCCACGCGGCGTCATTCTCCAGTTGGGCCTCGGCGGTGATATGAGCCTGCCGATGATGGCGATCACCGCCAAGGAACTCGACCTGCGCGGTTCTTTCCGCTTTCACTCCGAATTCGCGATCGGCGTGGAACTGATGCGCAAGGGGCTGATCGACGTCAAGCCGCTGATCACCCATACCGTGGCGCTTTCAGATTCGGAAACGGCATTCCAGCTGGCGTCCGACCGCAGCCAGGCCATGAAGGCACAGATCGTTTTCTCCGCCTGATCATTTGCTTAATAACTGGCCGGCATGGACGCAAGTTGATGCCGGCCATTCCTATGGCCCGGCTTCTGCGCGGCTTTGCGGTTGGCATTGCACAACGCGAAAAGGGCAGCGCGGCGACAAGACGATGCTCGACGTCTGGTTTCCCGCAGCAGATGCTGCACTGGCAGCAGCAAAATCGCAAAAGACCACACGCGCCTTCTGGACGGAGGTCATGGCGGCCGCAGAAAGCGGTGCAAACGCCACACGCTCGATGATCGCCATCAAGGGGCGGGCCGCAAAGCTCGGGGAACGATCTCTTGGCCACATCGACCCCGGTGCAGCCTCCGCCCTCATGATGATTTCCGCCATGTCCATGACGCTCGCGACTGGACATGAGGGTAGGCTGTAACGTTGATCGGCATCAGGCCAAGGCGCAATACCCTGCGTCCGGCGACGGATGGAGCAGGGTCGCGGCATACCTCGCGTCGCTGTCGCCCTCAGCCAGCCCCAAGGATATGCGCTAGATGGCGCTTGCCAGCCGATCCTCGATATAGCGCTTCCGCAAGGTTTCAGACACAGGCCCCGGCGTGCCAGCGCCCACCGGATGGCCGTCTATGCTGACAACCGGCATGACGAAATTGGTGGCAGAGGTAATAAAGACCTCGGCTGCATCCTTTGCCTCTGCCGGCGTAAAACCACGCTCTTCGACAGCCATACCGGCGCGCCGCGCAAGGTCCAGCACCGAACTGCGGGTGATTCCGTGCAGCAGGGCATTGGACAAGTCGCGGGTGACAAGCGTCCCGGCTTTGGTGACGATATGCGCATTCGAGGACGAGGCCTCCGTGATGACGCCGTCTTCGACAAAGAAGGCATCATCGGCGCCCTGCTTGCGGGCCTCCATCTTGGCCAGCGACGAATAAAGCAATTGTACCGTCTTGATCTGGCGCTGGACCCAACGGCCTTCCGGCATGGTGATGACGGAAATGCCCGTCTGCCATTTCGGATTTGCAAGCACCGGCCGGCTCTGCGTGAACATCACGAAGGTCGGCGTCAGGTCATCGGAAAACAGGAAATCGCGATCCTCGGCGCCGCGTGAGACCTGCAGGTAGATCAGCCCGTCAGTCATGCCGTTTCGCTTCAGAATTTCCCGGTGCAGGCTGAGCATGTCGTCGTCGGACACTGGGGCTGCAATGCCAAGGGCTGCGAGAGAGCGCTTCAGGCGGCCGGAATGGCCGGCATAGTCGATCAGTTTTCCACCGATCACGGCTGTCACCTCGTAGATGGCATCGGCAAACACGAATCCACGGTCGAAGATGGAAATCCGGGCCTCGGTTTCCGGCAACCATTGGCCGTTGAGATAGACGATGCGGGACATGACGGGCAGTTCTCCTCAAGGGGTGGCATGCGGCGCGTGGGCAGCCTTTGCGCTTATCGTGCCGATGGATCCATGGCGTCAACTTATAGAATGATAAGAGCCCGTTACCGGCCGAGGTCTGCCGCATGATGGACGACTGTGCCCGCAAGGCGCTGGATGCAGCCCTTGGCGAGATCCGGACGGACGCACCTTGCGCCGCGCCACATGAGGCCGCGCAGACGGTGATCGACCGGGCAGGCGATGCCGCCGCCTTTCGCAAGCGCATCGACTAGACTATGGGTTTGGCGTTCGCGCCCGACTGGGGCGAAGGCGGCATCCTCAGTCTGCTCCCCGGCGACGCTGCGGGCTTTCGGGCGCTTTACCGTCGGCGCCTCCGAAACCGTGATCGTCACCGAACACGGCTGTGACATCCTCTCCACTCTTCCCCGCGGCATCGCCGTATCCTGAAGTCAAAAAACCGCAAGGAGCTTTTATGCGTTCTCTTTTCATCTCGCCTATCACGTCACCGATCTCGATGAAGCGCGCAAATTTTATGGCGACGTGCTCGGCTGTGCCGAAGGCCGTTCGACCGACACCTGGGTGGATTTCGATTTCTTCGGTCACCAGATCTCGCTGCATCTGGGAAAACCGTTTGAAGTGACACGCACCGGCAAGGTTGGCGATCACATGGTGATGATGCCGCATCTGGGCGTCGTATTGCCGCTCGAGGATTGGCTTGCGCTGTCGGACCGGCTCGTCAAGGCAGGTATTGCCTTCGATATCCCGCCGGTCATCCGCTTTGCCGGTGAGCCGGGCGAGCAGCGGACGATGTTCTTCTTCGACCCCTCCGGCAACCCGATCGAGGTCAAAGGCTTCAAGGACTTCGACAGCGTTTTTGCGCATTGACCCGCAAGGCCTGAGAATAGACCCGCCGGCCGCAGCTCCATGTCCTGCGGCCGGGCGACCGCCAGATCTGGTGGCCAACTATAATCCAGACGTATAATTCAACTCGAATTATCATAATCAATTATATTGCACTGCGGCATGAGCCGTGGAACTATCCTTCGATAACGAGGCCGCAAGAGCCGAGATAACCACCAGCAGGAGAACATCATGAACCGCTTTTTCAAGTCCGGCCTTGCCGGGCTGGCGCTTTGTTGCGCCCTTTCGCCAGCGCTTGCTGCCGGAACAATCAAGACCGCGCTCGACGGCACCTTTGCCCCGCATGCCATGCCGACGCTCGACGGCAAGGTCGAAGGTTTTAACGTCGATCTCGTCAACCTGATCGGCGAGCGCCTGGGCAAGACCGTGGACCTCACCTCGGCGCAGTTTTCCGGGCTCATCCCGGCGCTGCAGGCCAAGACCTATGATTTCCTCGCAGCCCCCGTCACCGTTAATGCCGAACGCTCCGCCAACCTGCTCTTCACCGAAGGGTTCATGGATACCAATTTCGGTTTCGTCGTGCCGGCCGGCGCGCCAGACTACACCTCGCTTGACGGCCTGAAGGGCAAGACGATCGCCGTCAACAAGGGGTCCGCCTATGACAGCTTCCTGCGGGACAAGGCGGCTGAATACGGCTGGAAGGTCGAAAGCTATGGCACCAACAGCGATGCGGTGGCAGCCGTTCTGGCGGGCCGCGCCGACGCAAACCTTGCCGGTGCAACCGTTGCCGCCTGGGCCGTCAAGCAGAACCCCAGACTGAAACTGTCCTACGAATATCCGACCGGCCTCGTTTGGGGTCTGGCCTTCCGCAAGGATGATGTCGAGGGCCGCAATCTCGTCGACAAGGCGATCGAATGCCTGAAGATCGACGGCTCGATGGCCAAGCTTTCGGAAAAATGGTTCGGCGTAACGCCGGCTGCCGGCACGACCATCGTCACCCCCACCAAGGGTTATGGCGTTCCAGGCTTCGACGGTTATGTCGATGATAGTCACGCACCGTCCTGCGCACTGAAATGACCTTGTATCCGGTTCGGCGCGGCACGTGCCGCGTCGAACCGACTGACGCCTGCCCGGAGTTCGTGCTCATGACAAACCGCCCCATGCTTGAGATCGTTGCGCTGGAGAAGCGCTTCGGCACGAACACGATTCTCAAAGGTATCGATCTCAAGGTTTCCGAAGGCGAACTGGTCTTCGTGATCGGCCCCTCCGGCTCCGGCAAGAGCACCATGCTGCGCTGTTGCAACCGTCTGGAAGAGCCGTCCGGCGGCGATATCATCGTCAACGGCCGCAATATCATGAGCGGCACCACGGCCGATCTCAACCGCATGCGGTTGCAGGTGGGCATGGTCTTTCAAGGGTTTCACCTCTATCCGCACATGACGGTGCTGGACAATGTGACGCTGGCGCAGCGCAAGGCGCTGAAACGCTCCCGCCCGGAGGCGGACGCGCGCGCCATGGACATGCTGGAGAATGTCGGCCTCGCACACAAGGCAAAGGCCTATCCGTCCGAACTCTCCGGCGGCCAGCAGCAGCGCGTTGCGATTGCCCGCGCATTGGCGCTCGATCCGAAGGTCATGCTGTTCGACGAACCGACATCCGCGCTCGACCCGGAACTGGTGGGATCGGTGCTGAAGGTGATGAAGGACCTGCGCGACAAGGGCATGACCATGCTGGTCGTCAGCCATGAAATGGGGTTCGCGCGCGAGACCGCCGACCGCGTCGTTTTCATGGATGGCGGCGTCATTGTCGAGGAAGGCACGCCCGACGAGATTTTTGGCGCGCCGAAGGCCGAACGCACGCGGGCCTTCCTGTCCCGCGTGAAGAACTGAGGCCGTGGCGATGGAAGGTCTTCACCGCTTCCTTGCGACATTCTTCGACCCGGCGATGATAGAGGCCCATACGCCGGCGGTTCTCGCCGGTGTCTGGATCACCCTTGAGATCGGTCTCGCCGTCATCGTTGCCGGCATCGGTCTGGGGCTGCTGCTTGCTTGCCTTCGCACCTACGGCCGGCGGTTTTTCAATTTTTTCATCGTCTGTTTTGCCGATATCTTCCGGGCGCTGCCGCCACTGGTGCTGATCCTCATCCTCTATTTCGGCCTGCCGTCGGCGGGCATCCTCCTGTCGGGGCCAATGGTGCTGTTCCTCGTGCTCAGCCTGACGCTGGCCGCCTTTGCCGAGGAAATCTTCTGGGCCGGGTTTTCGGCCATCGACAAGGGACAGTGGGAAGCCGGCATCGCAACAGGCCTTGGCTTTACCGGCACGCTTGTTCATGTGGCACTGCCGCAGGCAATGCGCCTTGCCACGCCGCCGCTGGTTAACCGGGTTCTCGCCATCACCAAGATGACGGCGCTTGGCTCGGTGATCGGTGTCGAGGAAGTGCTTTCGGCGGCAACCACGGCGCAAAGTTTTTCCGGCAGCGCCACGCCGCTGTCGCTGGCGGCGATTGCCTATCTCATCATCTTCCTGCCGGTCGTCTTCCTGGCGCGCTTCCTGGAGACCCGGCAGCGTTGGGGCAGGGCTTGAGAGGAAGACACGATGCAGACGCTTCTCGACCAGTTTTTCAATATCTCCATCATGATCAAGACCATGCCCCTGATGCTGAAGGGGCTCGTCATGACCCTGAAGCTCTGCGCCGCCGTCATCCTGCTTGGGCTTGCCGGCGGCCTGCTGGTGGCACTCGGCAATCTGAGCCCGCGAAAATGGCTACGCCTGCCCTCTATCGTCTTTACCGATATCTTCCGCGCCCTGCCGCCGCTGGTGCTCTTGATCTTCATCTATTCCGGCCTGCCGTTTGCCGGTGTCGAGATTTCGCCCTTCACTGCGGTGGTGCTCGCCTTTTTCCTCAACAATTCCTCCTATTATGCCGAGGTTTATCGCGCCGGCATCCTGTCGGTGCCGAAAGGCCAGCTTGAGGCGGCGCGTTCCACGGGGCTGTCGAAGGCGCAGGCACTGGTGCACGTCGTTCTGCCGCAGGCCGTGCGCAACGTGCTGCCAGACCTCCTGTCCAACACGATCGAGGTGGTCAAACTCACCTCGCTTGCGTCCGCCGTCTCCTTTGCCGAACTGCTCTACAGCGCCAACATGGCGCGTTCCGTCACCTACAATGCCTCGCCGCTGGTTCTGGCGGCGCTCATCTATCTCGTCCTGCTCTGGCCTCTGGTGCGGCTCGTCAGCCGCTTCCAGCGACGGCTTGCGGCCTGACGTTTCCCATGACTTGAAAGGACATTTTCCATGACCCGCATGATGATCGCAGGCGCCCAGCTCGGTGCCATCCAGAAGAGTGACAGCCGGCAGATGGTGGTTGCGCGGATGATCGAACTTCTGAACGAGGCTGCCGCCAAGGGCGCGCATATGGTGGTTTATCCGGAACTGGCACTGACGACCTTCTTTCCGCGCTGGTACATGCCCGATCAGGCCGAGGTTGATACCTGGTTCGAGACCGAAATGCCGAACGGTGCGACCCTGCCTCTCTTCGAGCGGGCGCGGGAACTGAACGTTGCGATCACCTTCGGTTACGCGGAACTGACACCTGAGGGCGAGCACTACAACACCTCGATCCTCACCAACCGCCGCGGCGAGATCATCGGCAAATACCGCAAGGTGCATCTGCCGGGCCATGTCGAATACGATACCGAACGCGCCTTCCAGCATATGGAAAAGCGCTACTTCCTGCCCGGCGATCTCGGCTTCAACGTCTGGCGCAACGAGGGCGTCGTGATGGGCATGGCGATCTGCAACGACCGCCGCTGGCCGGAAACCTACCGGTGCCTCGGCCTGCAGGGGGTGGAACTGGTGACGATTGGCTACAACACGCCATCGGTAAACAGCCAGATGAGCGCAGAGGGACTGGAAAAGCGACTGTTTCATTCGGAACTGTCGCTACAGGCCGGTGCCTATCAGAACGCCACTTTTGTGGCCGGTATTGCCAAGGCCGGCCTTGAGGATGGCCATCCGCTGATGGGCGGCTCGGTGATCGTCGATCCCGATGGCTTCATCATGGCCCGCGCCGAAACGGAAGACGATGAACTGATTTTCGCTGATTGCGATTTTTCCAAGTGCGCCTTCGGCAAATCGACGATCTTCGATTTTGAACGTCACCGCCGCATCGAACATTATGGCCGTATCACCAGCCAGACCGGCGTGATTGTGGAAGTTTGAGGGAGCAGGCCATGACCACGTTCGACACCGTCATCCACGGGGGCCGGGTGGTCACCGCCTCCGACGTCTTTTTTGCCGATATCGGCATTCGCGACGGCCGCATTGCAGCCATTGCCGAAACGATCGACGGTGGCGAGCACCGTATTGACGCCACCGGCCGCCTAGTTATGCCCGGCGGCATCGAGGGCCATTGCCATATCGCGCAGGAAAGCTCGTCGGGCGTGATGACCGCCGACGACTATTATTCCGGCTCGGTATCGGCCGCGTTCGGCGGCAATTCCTCTTTCATTCCATTCGCCGCCCAGCATCGCGGCCAGTCGATTGCCGAGGTGATTTCCACCTATGACGATCGCGCGGCACCCAATTCGGTGCTCGACTATTCCTACCACCTGATCATTTCCGATCCGTCGGCCTCCGTTCTTGCCGAACTGCCTGATGTCTTTGGCCGCGGCATCACCTCGTTCAAGGTGTTCATGACCTATGACCTCATGAATATCGGCGATGGCGGCATGCTCGACATTTTGACGATTGCCAAGGCGCACGGCGCGCTGACCATGGTCCATGCGGAAAACAACGACATGGTGAAATGGATGAACCGGCGTCTGGCGGGCGTCGGCCTCACCGCGCCAAAATACCATGCCATCAGCCGGCCGGAACTTGCCGAGGAAGAGGCGATCAACCGGGCGGTGTCGCTTGCCAAGCTGGTCGATGCGGCCCTGTTCATCGTGCATGTCTCTACGGCCGGCGGTGCCGAAATCGTGCGGCGCGCAAAGCTTGCCGGCGCAAAGCTCTTTGCCGAAACGTGTCCGCAATATCTGGCGCTGACCCGCGCCGATCTCGACCGTCCCGGAATGGAAGGCGCCAAATATATCTGCTCGCCGCCGTTGCGCGATGCAAAGACGCAAGCGGCCCTGTGGCGTCATATCCAGACCGGCACGTTTGAAAGCGTCTCATCCGACCACGCGCCTTACCGCGCCGATTCAAGCGGAAAATTCCTGAACGGCGCTGACGTGCCTTATCCCAAAATCGCCAATGGCATGCCGGGCATCGCCATGCGGCTGCCCTATCTGTTTTCGGAGGGCGTCGTGAAGGGCCGCATCACCTTGCCGCAATTCGTGCAACTGTCTTCCGCCAACGCGGCAAAAACCTTCGGGCTGGAAAAGAAGGGAGCCATCGCGCCCGGTTATGATGCCGATATCGCCATCTGGAACCCGAGCGAGACCCGCACCGTTACGCAAGCCGATCAGCACGACAACATGGATTACACGCCCTTCGAGGGCATGGAGATCACCGGCTGGCCGGAACTGGTGATGAACCGCGGGGATATCGTGGTTGAGCACGGCACACTGAAAGCCGAGCGTGGCCGGGGACGGTTCGTTGCCCGAAAGCCGGTCGACCTGACCGGCATTCCCGGCCATCGCGCCGGCGAACTGGATCCTGTCCGCAATTTCGGCGCGGAGATTGCACCATGAGCGGGCCGATTGTCGTCATCAATCCCAACAGTTCGGAAAGCGTCACCGAGGGGCTGCGCACTGCTCTGGCAGGTTTCCGCTTTCCCGGTGGCCCCGCCATCGAGTGTCTGACCATTGCTGAGGGCCCGCCCGGCGTCGTGACGCAACGCGACGTCGACGAGGCGGCGCTCAATGTGGCAAAAATCATCGAAGCGCGGCCCGATGCCGGCGCCTTCGTGCTGGCTTGCTACTCGCAGCCCGGACTTGATCTCGCCCGCTCGCTCACACCGGTTCCCGTCTATGGCATCCAGGATGCCGGCGTTCTCACCGCATTGGCGCGCGCCGATCTCTTTGGCGTCATTGCGGTGGCAGAAGCCTCCATTCCCCGTCATCTGCGCAATCTGCGCCGGCTTGGCGTCGACAACCGGCTGGCCGGTGAAGTGGCATTAGAGGGCGATATCAGTGTTGCCGACAGCGGCCACGGCGAGGACAGCTATGCTGCCCTTGTTGTTGCGGGCAGAAGGTTGAAAGCCATGGGGGCCGGTGCCGTGGTTCTGGGTTGTGCCGGCATGGCCGGCCACCGCGCAAGGCTTGAGGCGGAACTGGGCCTTGCCGTTATCGACCCGACCCAGGCAGCGGTTGCCATGGCCTTTGGCCATCTGGTAACGGGCAGCCGATGAACATGGCAGAGAACGAACCGTCTCTTACCGAACCCGTCGCCCCACCGGATATCTCGCTACGCCTGCTGGAGATATTTGGTGCCATGATGCGCTGCGCAACAACCGTCGAGGCGGCAGAACAGCTCGGGATCTCCCAACCCGCCGTGTCGAACGGCATCCGTCAGCTGGAAAGCCAGCTGGGCGTCACCCTCTTCGAGCGCCTGCATCGCCGCCTGCAGCCGACGGAAGAGGCGCTTCTGCTCTATGAGGAAGTACGCCCGGTCTTTGGCCTGCTGCGCGGCTTTTCAGCACGCGCAAGGGACATGCGGCAGGGGCTTTCGGGACGGCTGCGGATCATCACCACGCCGCCGCTTGGCCATACCGTGGCGCCGGCCGCCCTGCGCACCTTCCTGAAGGACCGGCCGGACGTCTCGGTGTCCTACGATGTGCGCCGACTTGAACACGTGCTGGAGGCGGTGCAGAGCGGGGCAGCCGATATCGGGCTGGCGCTTGGCCTCGATCGTCACCCGGCCGTCAACATCGAGGTGCTTGCACGCACGCATATGGTGGCGCTGGTGCCGCTCGATGGACCGCTTGCGGCAAAGAACATCGTCTCGGCCGGCGATCTGGCCTCCGGCAGCTTCATCGGTCTTGAAGCGGAATCGCGCATGGGCCAGATCCTGCGCCATGCCTTCGAACGCCACGGCGCCCATTACGACCCGCGTGTCGAGGTGCGTTACTGCTCGACGGCGGCGGTTCTCGCCGATACCGGCATCGGGGCTGCCGTCATCGATCCCTATAGCGCGGCCTTCCAGCGCAAGACCCATATGGTGGCACGCCCCTTCCAGCCACCGAGCGAGATCTGTGCCGTGATGCTGACCCGCAAGGGTGTGCCGCGCTCCCGGCTGCTGCATGCCTTTATCTCCGACCTCAAACAGGCGGTTTCCAGTTTTGATGTGGAAGCGGTTTAAATTCAGCACTGCTGGAAAGACGCGCGACAGCTAAGGGATACAAGGCCGGCTTGCCGTCTGTATCTCCGCTTCTGACTTAAACTGGAACTACACAAAGAGGGCTTGCCATGGCCACGATCGATCTGAACTGCGATATGGGAGAAGCCTTCGGCGCCTATTCCATGGGCGATGACAAGGCGATGCTGGATCTGGTGACCACCGCCAATGTGGCCTGTGGTTTTCACGCCGGTGATCCGGTGGTCATGCGCAACACGATCCTGATGGCGCGGCAGCGGGGCGTTGCGGTCGGCGCACATCCCTCCTTCATGGATCTCTACGGTTTCGGCCGCCGGCGCATATCGGGCGAAAAGCCGGAAGATATCGAAGCGCAACTGATCTACCAGATCGCGGCGATGTCAGGCATGGCAAAAGCCCTCGGCTGGCCGATCACCCACGTCAAGACCCATGGCGCGATTGGCAATATGGCCGCCGAGGATGCGGTCCTCGCCGATGTCTGCGTGCGCGCCGTCCGGGCGGTGGATCCCAACCTGATCTTCATCACCTTGCCCTATTCGCAAACCATGAAGGCTGCGGAACGCATCGGCTTAAAAACCGCCAGTGAAATCTACGCCGACCGCACCTATACCGATGAAGGCATGCTGACATCCCGGGCCATGGAAGGTTCTGTCATCCATGATCCCGCACAAAGCGTCGACCAGGTGCTGAGCATGGTCCGCGATGGTTTCATCCCGACGATCGGCGGCCAGAAACTGCCCGTCGAGGCGGAGACGCTCTGCGTGCATGGCGACACGCCGGGCGCTGCCACGATCACGCGGGCGCTGAAGGAAGCACTGATCGCCGAAGGCGTGACCATTGCACCCTTTGCCCGGCCGATGTGAATTCGGACACGGTGATAAGCCTCGGGCTCGATCTTGCCGTCGCCAGGCTCCGCCATGAGACGCGTAAAAGTGCCCCCAGTTTCGAACCGCCCTTGCTCTTTGGTGTGCCATGCCCCTGTTCCACTTCTCTCGGCACACGTGCCGGGACGGGCGGGAGAGCGACACGATCACTGCGCTTTGGCAAGTTCTGTCGTCATCCGGGCAGATAAGGAACTTCATGAAGGTCTAACCGCGTTTCGACATCTCGGCCGCGTGGCGGCGGGCGAGGTTGAGAAACTCCCTGACGCCGACGGGGAGGTTTCGGCGGCCGGGGTAATAGAGGCAAAGACCCGGAAAAGCCGGCGTCCAGTCGTCGAGGATCCGGATCAGACGACCTGTCCTGATATCATCGATGACATTCTGCTCCATGAAATAACCGATGCCGACATTCTCCATCACGGCTGTGCGGGCAAGGTTTGCCTCGTCCAGAATGATGGGGCCTTCAACGTCGAGCTGGACCGTCTGCCCGTCCTTTTCAAAACGCCACCTGAACAGGGCACCGTCTGGAAGGCGAACCCGGATGCAGTGATGCTTAAGGAGATCGGGAGGCGCCATCGGCATCGGGTGTGTGGCAAAGTAGGCGGGGGAGGCGACGACGGCGTATCGCTGCGGCTGACCGAGCGACACGGAAATCATGTCGCTCGGAACCAGTCCCGCCACGCGGACACCCAGATCAAAACCGTCAGCCACGATGTCCACCAAGCGCCCTTCGGTGACCAGATCCACGGTCATGTCTGGAAAGCGGCGAAGATAGTCGATCACGAGCGGCGTCATGATGGCCTGTGCGGCAAAAGGCGCGGCGTTGATGCGCAACGTGCCGGAAGGCGTGTCGCGTTCGGACCTGACCGCATCGAGCGCACCACGAATATCTTGCAGCGCAGGGCCTACCTGTTCAACGAAGATCTTGCCGGCACCCGTCAGGGAAAGGCTGCGGGTCGTTCGGTTGAACAGGCGCACCCCGAGGTTCGCCTCAAGCTTTGCGATCGCATGGCTGAGGGCCGTCGTCGACATGTTCAGCTCGACCGCTGCTGCACGAAACGTGCCCTTGCGCGCAATGGCCAGAACCGCGTGTAGATCCTCCAGTGCGCCGCGTTCCATTGTCCCGATTGCCTCAATTCCTCATCCCGGTTTGTCCTGATTATCTTCACAATCGTCAAGTGCTAATCTTCGACCATCATAGTGAACAAGGATAGCTCAGATGGTTTTGCCTCAGGCCTTAGAGACCTACTTCGATGCCGACCGGACAGGTGACGAGAACGCGCTGATCGGCGCATTCTGCGACACAGCCGTCGTGAAGGACGAGGGAGCCACCCACAGAGGTCTCCCGGCAATCCGCAGCTGGTGGCGCGACGCCAAGGAAAAGTACCAGCACGCGGCACAGCCGATCAGCGCGGACACGAATGGCGAGGCCGTCGCGGTGCTCGCGAGCGTCAGTGGAAACTTCCCCAATAGCCCCGCTAAACTGCATTTCCGCTTCGTCCTCGAGACAGGCAAAATCCGTGAACTGGAGATCGGCGCATGACCAGCTTTCTTGCACTGGAAGGAAAACGTGCCCTCATCACCGCAGGAACCAAGGGTGCGGGCGGCGCAACGACAGACCTCTTTCGAAGCCTTGGTGCGCGCGTTCTTGCAACGGCTCGCTCCCGGCCGGATGCCTTGCCAGAGGATCTGTTTGTTGCAGCTGACCTCGAAACGACGGAAGGCTGCGCCACCGTGGCGCAAGCGGTGCGCGAACGGTTGGGCGGGGTCGATATCATCGTCCATATGCTGGGTGGTTCGTCGGCTCCGGGCGGCGGTTTTGCAGCGCTCGGTGAGGACGATTGGCAAGAGGAGCTGAACGCAAACCTGTTTCCAGCCGTCCGTCTGGACAAGCTGCTTGTGCCTCAGATGGTGGCGGAGGGGCGAGGGGTCGTGATCCACGTCACCTCCATCCAGCGCATTCTGCCTCTGCCCCAATCGACAACGGCCTATGCCGCCGCAAAGGCTGCATTGTCGACCTATAGCAAGGCGCTGTCGAAAGAGGTGGCACCGCATGGGGTCCGTGTCGTGCGCGTCTCGCCTGGCTGGATCGAAACGGAAGCCTCGGTGCGCCTTGCCGAACGGCTGGCCGCTGAGGCCAAGACCGATTACGAAGGCGGCAAGAAGATCATCATGGACAGTCTCGGCGGCATACCGCTCGGCCGGCCGAGCAAACCCGAAGAGGTCGCCAATCTGATTGCTTTTCTGGCATCAGATCGTGCTGCCTCGATTACCGGAACCGAACATGTCATCGACGGCGGCACGGTGCCCACGGTTTAACGGCTTCGGACGGTTCTGGACGGCACGATGTTTTGCAGAGTTCGACCTATGCCGCCCCAACAAAAGGGTGG
Organism: Neorhizobium sp. PAMB6630; assembly: GCF_058242775.1. NCBI lineage: Bacteria > Pseudomonadati > Pseudomonadota > Alphaproteobacteria > Hyphomicrobiales > Rhizobiaceae > Neorhizobium > Neorhizobium sp. PAMB6630. The sequence continues at coordinate 773,164 of NZ_JBZAYV010000002.1, read as the reverse complement.
CGTAGGTTCAAGCTGTTGCGAGATCGCTTGCCGTTTCCCCTATTCACGCACGAGATCGCTGATGGCCTGGTGGATGGCATCGATCAAGACTTGGCCCTGGAACGGCTTTTGCAGCAAGATCAAGCCACCGCATTCCTTGACCTTGCGTGGCAATGTCGGATCGGTCTGGGCCGAGACAAAGATCACGGCGACGGTTGAACCTTCTGCGTTCAGCCGCTGTTTCAGCTCAATTCCGGTCATTCCGGGCATCTGGATGTCGGAAATAATGCAGTCGGGATCCCAAACCGGGCGTGTATCCAGGAACGATTCTGCAGAGGCATGACCCGACACGTCATATCCGAGCGATCTGATCAGTCCTTCCGTCGCGGTGCGGAAGGAATCATCGTCATCGATCACTGCGATATGCACATTCCGGGACGCGGGCATCGAATTAGGCCTTTTGGCAAAGAGACTTCAAGCGCCCCTCAATCGCACACTTCGCCGGCCACGGAAATCATACGGTAGTGTTACCTGCTTCTTTTATATCCCGCAGTTTGAGGGCATCCGCCATGCGCACAAGGTCTGGAAGGGTTCGCGCACCCATCTTTTTCATCGCGGAACCCCGGTGGATCTTCACGGTGACTTCGCTGATGCCGAGATCGCCGGCCACCTGCTTGTTGAGAAGGCCCCGGGTTACCAGCAGCATGACCTGCTGCTCACGAAGGGTAAGGGATTGATATCGTTCTTCTATGCTGGCGAATGCTTCCTGATTGACGCGCCGTGCTCGGTCCAGCTTGAGTGCAGCGGCCACCGCGTCGAGCATATCCTGATCACGGAAGGGTTTTGTCAGGAAATCAACGGCGCCGGCCTTCATCCCGCGCACGGACATCGGGATATCCCCATGCCCCGTCATCAGGACCACAGGGATTTCAATGCCGGATTGCGCAAGCTGCTGTTGGAAATCCAGGCCGCTCGTTCCCTGAAGGCGGATATCGAGCACGAGGCAAGCTTCTGCATCGGGGCGCTCGACTGCCAGGAATTCCTGGGTCGAAACAAAGGTGTGCGTGGCAAAGCCAACCGAGCGGAAAAGGCTGTCGAGAGAGGACCGAATGGATTCATCATCATCGATTATGTAGATGAACGGTGCGTTTTTCTTCACCTGTGGCCTCTTCCCCGGACGATGGACTCTTGAACTTCAAGTCCAAGGTCATGCCAAGAAAACAATTCGATGGAAAGCGTTTTGATCGCAACGCTGTCTGTGGAAACCCGAAGCGCCGGCGCGGCCTTGGTTTGCTGCCTTGCACACGTTTAAGAAGAGACATCCGTTCGGCTTTGATCGCTGACAAAGTCGTGATTGGGCAAGATCTACAACCTGGCTTGCATTAGGCTAGTAATGCTTCATCAAGCTTTTGCGGCGCATTGGCGCGCTTACTGCGACAGCTTCACCCCGATTTTTTTGGTCTTCGAATACGCTGCAGTCCTTTCAGGAGAGAGATGCCGTCATGAGTTCCGGTCGAGATTGCAGCGAGATCATCGATCTTCTGGATGATTGCATCATCATTCGAGAGCTTGGCGGTCGCGTAACGGGCTGGAACCGTGCAGCAGAAAAGCTTTATGGCATCTCGCGCGAGCAAGCGCTCGGCGCTCCCATGGAGGCACTGTTCGAACCCGCGGCAGACGAGGCCCAACAGCAGGCTCACGACCGCCTTGCGGTTGTCTCCGACTGGTCCGGCACGGTCAATCGCGTGACGAGAGGGACGCTGAAATCTGTTCTGGTTTCCGTGATGGTGAAGGTTCAGCGAGATGACGCCGGACAACCGGTCGCTCTTTTCGAGACGTCGCATCCTGTCGTCTGCGCTAGAGGTCCGGTTCAAAACGACGGCTTGGCGCGGCTGCTGGATGCCGCGGGCGTTGTCGTTGTGCCGATCGACGTCACAGCGGTGGCAAAGAGCCTTGCAGCTCTCGGCGCGGACCAGAGGATGAACTTGCGTGATTGTCTGAAAACCGAGCCACAGCTGGTTCGGCAGATGATGCGGTCTGCAAGGGTTGCGGCGATGGAACCATCAGGGCAGGCGCTTTCGCCTGCAGCCGAGGCGGCATTCGGTCCTGTGGGTCGGGAACTGTCCTCCTTCTGGCCGGAGGAGAATGCAGAGGTCTTCGTTGATACCATCCTGTCGGTCCTTGCAGGTGACGGCCATGCACGCGGTTCCTGTCAACTGGTGCGTCGCGACGGCGAGACCTTTGACGCCGAAGTGACGGTCGTTCCGGCGTCTCCAGACGCAGATCATGCTTTTGTACTCTTGTCCGTCCGCGACGTTTCGGTTGAGCGGGAAGCCTTCGCTGAACTCAAGTCCAGCGAACTGCGTTACAAGCACGTCTTCGACCACTTGCCGATCGCCTTAGCCGAGATTGATGCCAGCGGGCTTGCCGACATGTTTCGCGAGCTGCGCCAGCAGGGTGTCACCGACCTGTCACCTTACCTGGACGAGCATCCTGAGTTCCTGGATGCGGCATTACGCGCCATGAAGGTCGTTCAGTCCAACCCCACGCATGTTCATATGATGGCCGGCGAAAGGGAGGAGGATATTCTTGGTGATCTCACCCCTTATTGGGATCTCGGCATGCCGGTGCTGCGAAAATCCTTCGAGGCCCGTTATCGGGGAGAGGAGTTTTTCCAGTCCGAGGTTACCTTGAGGTGTCTCGATGGCAGCACCGTCCAGGTCCTGTTTGCGACGGCAAGGCACGGTTACCTTCAGGATCGCGCGGTCTGCAGCTTCATCGATTTCACCGAGCGCAATATCGCCGAGCAGGCGCTGCGGCGCAGCGAACGGCGTTATCAGGACCTGTTTCAGGCGATGACCGTATCGTTCTGGGAACTCGACCTCACAACCATCAATGATCTCTTGCAAGAAAATGGCCTCGCAGCAGACGGCGATATCGTTGATTACCTGCGCAATTATCCCGATTGTGTTGCACGGATCCTCAGCGCGACGACGATCGTCGATGTCAACGATCAGACGCTGATCTTGTTTGGCGGGCGCCAAAAGTCGGACCTTCTCGGCACCCTCGACCATTTCTGGTCACCGGATCGCTGGCTGGACGGTGCCGCGGCTGTCCTCAACGTCCTGGTCCATGATGCCAGCGTGACGATCGAGACCCGCCTCAGGCGTCTTGATGGGTCCGAATTTGATGCGCAGTTCACGCTCTGGTTTTCAGCAGACGATCGCCGCCGCGGGCTTGCCGCAGTTACCGATATCAGTGAGCGTGTAAACGCCTTCAACGCGCTTGAACACAGCGAGCAGCGGTTTCGCGACCTGTTCCAGCATTTGCCTCTTCCTGTTTTTCAGATCAGGTCCGCCAGACTTCTGGGGGCTCTCCAGGACCTCAAGGATGAAGGTGTTCCCGATCTCAACGCACATCTTGCCGAACACCCGGATTTCCTCTGGCACGCGATGGAAAATACTGTTGTCGAGCAGGCGAATGATGCCGCGCTCAAACTGCTGGGTGCAACACATCACGATGAGCTGAAAGGGGGATCTGTCGCCCCGTTCTTCGGCAACCACCCCGAGATTTATGCGCGACTATTGCAAAACCGGTACCAAAGCCTGGAGACCTATGACGAGGAGATCTCTCTGACCACACTCGATGGTCGGGTGCGCGAGGGGACACTGACGGTGACCTTCCCTCCCGCCATGGCAAAGCTTGGAGTGACCATCAGCGCGTTCATCGATACGACGGAGAAAAAGCAGGCGGAGCGCAGGCTGCGGCATATCGAGGCGGAATATGCCCATGCAGCCCGGATCTCGATGCTCGGGGAGCTGACGGCATCCATTGCCCACGAGGTCAACCAGCCGCTTGCCGCAATCACCACCTATGGCGAAGCCGGCCTGCGTTGGTTGAACCGCCCTAATCCCGAGCTTTCGGAAGTCCGGGATATCGTCACGCGTATCGTTGCAGATGCGCAGCGCGCCGCCAGCGTCATCGCGCGTGTCCGCAACATGGCAAGCCATCGCATGCAGGACGAAGAAATCGTCTCGCTGGACGAACTTGTCGCCGAAGCCGTGCTTTTCCTGCGGCACGAGTTCCAGGCGCACAAAGTCAATGTCGTTCATCTGCCCTCGTCCGGCCCGGCATGTGTCACCGTCGACCGCATTCAACTTCAGCAAGTCATCGTGAACATGGCGGTCAACGCCATCCAGGCGATCTCCACGACCCAGTGCGAGCGGCGCGAGGTTGTCTTGCGCACCACGGAGGAGGGGGCTCAGGTATGTTGTTCGGTAGAGGATTCCGGGCCGGGAATTCCCGTGGAGGGAACAGCTCGGATCTTCGAGAGCTTCTTCACCACGAAGAATGGTGGCATGGGGATGGGTCTGCCGATTTCGCGCTCCATCATCGAGGCGCATGGCGGAAAAATGAGCGCCGACAATGGCAGCCGTCTCGGCGGTGCACGGTTTTCCTTTGTCCTGCCCGCCGTGTAATGAGATCGAGCGCGGGTAAGCTTAGGTCCTGGCCCTAAGGAGAGGCCTTTGGCTTTCCGTTTCATCCGTAAGCAGTTTTTGTTTCCCTGAAATGTCGGTGCGTCATGCATCATGGAGAACTGTGTCCAGTTCAATGGCACCAGCCGAGGTCATCGGCCGAAGGTGCGTCATGAAGGACGGTGACACAGATGTTTGGAAATCTGCGACAATTGCTCGTGCGGCCAGCCGTGTGCTCGCATGAAGCCAAGCCCATGGAAAATCTCTATCGGCGCTTTCGACGCTGGCAAGAGCGGCGCAAGGGCATCGAGACGCTGCGAAACATGCCGGACTTCCTGCTGAAGGATATCGGTCTGACCAGGTCCCATCTCGATTATCCCATCACGGCTGCAGAATCGAAGCCGCGGGATGCGTGAGGCCACCCGCCGTTTTCCGTCCGTGCGTTTCGCGCCATGTAAGTAATATCTAACGTTAATGCGCGCGTTCAGGCGATCACGTGCCTGCGTGTGCAGCCTTAATGAACGTGACGTCTAGTCAGATCATACCAAGGCATGCCCTGGCGAGACGGATGGCCGATAGGCCCGGTGGGGCATGTCTGCAATTCTACAGGTGCTGATCGACGGCCTCATGTCCCCTCCAGATGGGTCTGTTCAGCAACCTCCAGCCGGGCAACGTTTCCCAGTCCGTTGCCCGGCGCGGAGGTGGGTTTCAACGTCTCACACGCAAACTCCAAAGAAGGAACATGACAATGGAAATGACCCAGCTCACCCTCAGCCTGGCTAGCGCGGCGACCCTTGCGCTCGCGATGTTTACCCCGGTTGTGGCCAATGCCGCCCCCGTGAAGAACGTCGTGCTCGTTCACGGTGCTTTTGCCGATGGAGCCGGATGGCGCGGCGTCTACGATGAACTGACGAAACGCGGTTATCACGTCCAGATCGTCCAGAATCCCCTGACATCGCTTGAAGATGATGTCGCCTCCACCAACCGGCTGCTCGACCAGCAAAACGGCCCGACGATCCTCGTCGGTCACTCCTGGGGCGGCACCGTGATCACGGAAGCCGGTATCCATCCCAAAGTGGCGGGCCTGGTCTTTGTCTCGGCCCTGTCGCCGGATGCCGGTGAGACGACGGCCCAACAATATGAAGGCTTTGCTCCGACGCCGGATTTCGTCATCGAAATCGGTGCCGACGGGTTTGGTTTCGTGAAGCCGGCAATGTTCAAGCAGGGTTTTGCCCATGACGTCAGCGACGCGCAGGCGGCATTCATGCGGGATTCCCAGGTGCCGATCAACATGTCATCCTTCGGTACGAAGCTGAAGAATGCCGCCTGGCGCAGCAAGCCGAGCTGGGCCGTGATTGCAACGGAAGACAAGGCCTTCGATCAGGCAATGCTGGTGCATATGGCAGAGCGCATGAAGGCCAAGATCACCAGGGTCTCGGGCAGCCACGCTCTGTTCATCACCCGCGCCAAGGAGATTGCAGACACGATCGACGAGGCTGCAAAAACGACGGCGGCCATGTGATCACCCGATAGAAGCGGGACCGTCTGAAGCGATCCCGCTTCCGCCTTGAATAGACGCCTTCACCTCCGGCGCAGTGGTTTGTAGGCCTCTGTCCTGGAGGTGTATTGGTGCGCGTATTTTCCGCTTCTTGCAAATTTTCTAGTTTTCACTACGTTTCTCCCCATAGAAGTGGGTTGAAATGATGAAAGATATTCTGACGACGGCAAAAGCCGCGGAACTGCTTGGCGTTTCGGTGCGCACGGCGCAGCTATGGGTCGAGAGCGGGCAACTTCCCTCCTGGAAAACGCCGGGTGGGCATCGTCGCATCCCGCGCCAGGCCGTGCTGGATCTGATCGAGGATTCCACGCAGGAACCTGTTGATCTTTCAGCCCATGCCGTGATCTTTGCAGGCAAAGGTAGGGGCGCTGCGTGGACCCGGGCTGGTCTTCCCGGCTCCGGCCTGTTGATCGACGTTGCAGAAGATTTTGACACGCTGCAAAAGCTGCTCGAACCTGCCCCGCCGACCTTGCTCATCGTCGAACACGCCGAAGACGGGGAGCGCAAGAAATTTGCGACTACGCTCGGCAACGATGCCCGCTACAGGCAAACCGTCATTTTCACGATGACCGACAAGGGCGCGGCGTCGCCGGTCGGCCGCAGCGCCAAACGCATCCACTTGCAGATGTTGCCGGATGTGTCGGCTGCGAGCGCCATGGTGATGGATTACCTGCGCTCCAGCCTGCAGGACAAGACCGATCTTGCGGCCTTCGATCTGCCGTGGAACGAAAAGGCCCGGCTTGATGCCGTCAAAAGATCAGCGCTCCTCGGCTCCGGTGCGGACGGTCGGTTTGACCGCCTCGTGCGCCTGGCCGCCTATGCCCTGCGGGCGCCGATCGCGATGTTCACGCTGATCACGCAGGACCAGCAATGGTTCAAGTCCCGGGTGGGTTTCGATGGCGAGAGCACGTCACGAGATTGGGCCTTTTGCAACGAGACACTTGTTGCCAACGACTTCACCGTCATCGAAGATCTCACCCGAAGCGCAGCATTCCAGGAAAACCCGACCCTGAACGAGCCATTCGGTTTCCGGTTTTATGCGGGCGCGCCGGTGCGCGATCCGCTTGGATTTGCTCTTGGGTCCATCTGCGTCATTGATGTGGTGCCGCGATCGCTGGAGCGTGAGGAGCGCGATGCGCTTGCAACGATTGCCGAAGCCATCTCGAACCTGATCCGCCTGACGATGTTTGACGGCGGGCATGATCGCGCCCTGCCTCCCGCCATAGAGCTTTCGTCGGTTTAAAGTCGCTCCCAATCCTCATCCCATCCGCCGGCACCTGCGCTTAAAAGCGTTTCGGTGCCGGATTTTTTTGGTGCTGCCTTCACCGGGGCGGTGCTGAACATGTGCGCGCAGTCAAAGGTCATCGTCCGGCCCTATGCCTTGTCTCCGTTTTATCTGCAACGGAGTGCCGCAGCTTTGAAATCCGAGAGCGATTTGAACGCGATAGCAGAGGGAAGTCACCCATAAGCCCAAGGTTTTCAATATGACATTTACCCCTGCGCCTGCACTTGCCGACATTCCTTTGCCCGCTTCATTTCGCCAACGTCTGTTCGGCCATCTCATCCACACGTCGGCCATCGGTGCGGCGGTGATGTATTTCGCCTTTGGAGCCATCGCCGCCCACGCAGCCGAGATCGGCACAACGTTTGAACAGCCGTGCCCATTTGGCGTTTGCAAGGTTGGCGAGCCGTAAACGGACCCTGCTTTTATCCGGAAAGGCAGCAACCTGATCTGTTGCTGCCTTTCCGACACCGAGCAACGGGTCTTTAGGCTTGTGGCCGCGGTGACAGGACGGAATAGATGTCATCAAAAGGCGGAGGTCCGACAATCGTCGAGCCATCACTTTCGGCTGTCTCTGAAATCGCGGCCAGATCCCCGCCTTTCATCAAGCCGATGCGCCTGAAGGTTTTCTCCATATTGCCGGGAGTGAAAACGATCAGAAACCGCGCACTGTTTTCCGAGATATTGCACCACGCGTGCGGCGTCCCCCTCTTGACGGTCGCCACGTCACCCGCCGACAAGTTCAGCCTCTGGTCACCGTTGACAAGATAAAGGCTGCCTTCGAGAACGATGAAGCATTCTTCTTCGTTGGCGTGAACATGCATCGGCACGCCGTTACGAGGATCGGCAATGATCTCCAGGGTCATATAGATGCCATCCGTCTCTGTGGCGGATGTCCGGAGCTTGAATCTTTCGCCGGGTGTAATCTCCAGCCATTCGCTCGAAGCCCTTTGGTCGAAGGGATTTTTCGCCTTTACCATATTCATTCAAAATTTCCTCTTGCACTCCCTGACACTGCGTCAGGCCACATCTCGTCTGAAGGGCTGGTGCTGCAACGCCGTTTCAAATGCCGGCAAATTTCGTTGCAATCGAAATTTGTCTGGTGGCAGCAAGGGATGTGACAGCACGGCATCGCCGCGTGGAGCGGCGATGCACGACGTCTCCCGATCCTGTTTCAAACGCAATCGTTCTCGGGCCTTGCGCAATTTGGGGGAAACATCGGCGCGGCACCATGATCGGTATCCAATAGGTGCGATGACGACAGGGGGCGAAAACGATGGATTGCGAAGACGAGGTCTCCATGAAGGGTTTGTGGCGCGCGGGTGAAAGGCTGCAACCTGAAGGCGTTGTCGTGTCTCTCTATGCGCACCGGTTATGGCGATCCGCCCATCATCCACTATGCGACGATGCTGCTGCCTATGAGTATGCCCCTGTCGCTGGCGAGGGGGAGATGCCGGCGGCTGCGCAACCCGCGCCGATCAAGGAGCCGGGCTTCTGGCTGCCGGCCTTCATCGCCTTGATTTCGTGCGGCTCGATCATCGGCATCTATTGGGGTCTGCTGGCCATGATCAAGGCAGTCGTTCGCTTTCCCGCGTGATTTCCTCGCGACTGCCGGGGATCGTGGATTTGACAAGGCGAGTTTAAAAATGATAAATATGATATTTATGATAAATAGATCACGGTGGCGAGTTACCCTGAGGGTGTAAGCGCCTCCATCCCTAACCGGGAACAGGCTTTCGGAGAGCGGCACCTGATGAGCACGAGGCGATGCGCGGTAGCAGCGATTGGCTATAGTCTCGGCCTTGCCGCGTCAGTTCTGGCTGTTTCAGGGATTGTTGCTCTTGGCGGCACCGTGGCGGTGACGGCAGAGAACACACCTCTCAACACAGTTCAGCCGAATGCCTTGTCTCCGCTGCCGCCGCCGGCCAGCCTGAATGCCGGCAAGGTCCTGCTTGGCGAGCGGCTTTTTCATGATCCGGTTTTATCGGGCGAGGGCAGGCTTTCGTGCAGCACCTGCCACAACCTGAAGACGGGCGGTACGGTTCGGGTGCCCAGAACGATTGGTTATAAAGGCAAGGTTCATGCCTTCAACGCCCCCACCATCTTCAATGTCGGCACCAATTATCGGCTGGGATGGCGTGGACGTTTTACCTCGCTCAGCGTCCAGAACGAAGCGGTGCTGGATGATCCCAACCTTATGGCTGCCGATTGGAGCACTGTGCTGTCCCGCCTGACGCAGGACGAGACTTATCTATCCGCATTCAGGCAGCGATACGGAGCGCTGCCCAGCCGCGAGAACGTTCTGGATGCGCTGGTGACATTCCAGATGTCGCTTGCCACACCGAATGCGCCGTTCGACCGCTTCCTGAATGGCGATCAAGCAGCACTTGCTCCCGCCGCCAGGCACGGTCTCAAGCTGTTCATGGATTATGGCTGTGTCTCCTGCCATCAGGGGGCAAATGTCGGCGGCAACATGTTCCAGATTTTTGGTGTGTTTGGTCCGCCCGATGCAGAAGTTTTGCAGACACGGTCGGATCTCGACAAACGGCTGTCGGTCCCGGATGGGGATGCGGATGTGTTTCGCGTCCCCAGCCTGCGCAATGTCGAAGTAACCGCCCCCTATTTTCACGACGGAAGTGTTGCGACGCTTCGCGAGGCGATTGCGGTGATGGGCAGAAGCCAGCTCGGCCGCCAGCTCTCGCAGAACGATATTGCCGATCTCGAAGCCTTCCTGAAAAGTCTGACCGGGGAATATGATGGGAAACGTCTTACGACGGTTGTCACTCAACCGGCTCACTGAAACGCTGCCGCTGTCGATCCTGATCGTCACTGTTATCGTGGTGGCTGTGGTGGCTGCGGGCAAGCATCCGGATAGATCGGTTCACGAAGCGATCATGATGAACCTGCGAGCGGTCGATGTGAACCACGCTGCCTTGCAGCGAGACGTGCTGAGGGCAAGGGCAGGGCTGTTGCCGTCCTATGACGGCCTCGTGACGTCAGTCGTCAATCTTCGACGTGCCGTCGATGGCTTGCGGGACCTGTTCGGTAGCCCCCAGTTCGCCGCCGAAGAGAAGCTCAACAGCCTCGTCTCCGATCTCACGCTGGATATCGATCGTGACGAGATCCAGGTGGAAGGTTTCAAGACGCGCAATGCCCTGCTGCAAAACTCGCTCGGGGTTTTTGGCCAGACACTGACATCGCTCAACGAGACCGAGGATAAAGGTGTAGCCTGGGTTCTGGCGCGCGTCGGCGACCTCAGCAACCTGATGATGCGGTTTTCGACCAGCCACAACGACGACCTCAAGCAACGGATCGTCTACAAGCTTGCACAACTCGAACGATATGACACGCAGGCCCCGCGGTTGGAAAATTTCGCCACAGTCATCGTGCACGCGAAGATGATATTGGCCGTCATGCCAAGGGTCGACGCGAAGATTGCCGCAATCCAGGCGTCAGCGACGCCGATCCGGGCCGGTGAGCTGCAGACCGAATATTTGAGAATTGCAGCCGATGCTGCCTCCCTTGCCCATATCAGCCGCATCGTCCTCGGCATCACGGCAGCACTGCTTTCCCTCTACATCTGCATCCTGATCTATCGCCTGCGCGAACAGACGCGGCAATTGAAGCGAAGGCTGCATTACGAGCAGGTGGTGGCAGACATCAAGGCGGATCTCATCCAATCCGGGCACGACAATTTCCCGATCTTCATGGGCAAAGCCCTGCAGACCATGTCCTGCTTCTTCGGCGCCCGATGCAGCGGCTACGTCGTTTATGATCCTGATCGGGGGGAGGTGAAGGACGCCTATCAGTTCGAAGATGGGCTGCAAATACACCAACACCTGATGGCATTTGCTGAGGATCTGGATCGTGACAGGGAGATGCCATCGATCCGCCTGCAGAACAAGTCGGGCTGCTGCCCGGTGATCCGTCTCTGCAATATGATGCAGGCAGACGGTATGTCTCGCAGCCTGCTGGTTGGCGCCGGATTGCCAGACAAGGATGTCGCCGCTCTTGTCTTTCTGTTCGCACGCGGAAAGCCCCGTTTGACCCTCGACGAAAGGCAATTGTTTCACTCCACGCTGAAGACATTCATGGAGTTTACCGATGCCGATAAAAGCCGGCAGGAAAAGCAGGGGCTTGAACATCGGCTGGAACATGCCCAGCGCCTCGAGGCCATCGGAACCCTGGCCGGTGGCATCGCGCACGAGTTCAACAATGTGCTTGGTGCGATCCTCGGTTATGGCGAAATGGCGGTCCAAATGCTTCGAAAGCCATCGCCGACGCGCCATTATGTCGAGGAAATTCTGAAGAGCGGCGCGCGCGCCAAACATATCGTCGACCAGATCCTGACCTTCAGCCGCAAGCGCGAACGGATCGTCAAGCCGTTTGATGTCGCGGATGCCGTTGCCGACATCCTCCCGCTGCTGCAGGTCACACTCGGCAACCATGTCATCATTCATTCCACGCTTTGCAAAGAGCCGGCGGTCATTGAGGGCAATCCGGTCGAGGTGCATCAGCTGGCGATGAACCTGTGCAAGAACGCAAGCCAGGCTTCGGCACGGGGAAAAACGGTGACCATCGATGTTCAGCCCGTCCAGGTGCAGCGCAGGCGGGTCCTGACGCATGGCGATATTTCGCCCGGATCCTACGTGCGTCTGGCGGTGACCGACGAAGGGCCCGGCATCGCGCCTCACGTCATGCCCCATATCTTCGAACCGTTCTTTACCACGAATGCGCAGTCCGGCGGTTCGGGGCTCGGCCTCTCGGCCGTGCATGGCATCGTTTCTTCGCTCTGCGGCGGCATTCATGTCAGAGCCACGGCTGGCGTGGGAACCACGTTCGAACTTTTCCTTCCGGCGAGCAGTCTCGCGCCCTTGCCGATCGACAGTTTCTTCAACGAACGCGCCGTGCCCACAGGCAATGGCGAATGCATCATGATTGTCGAGAACGACAAGACTTTGCGCGATCTTTACGAGGAAAAGACAGCGGCGCTCGGCTACGAGCCGATCGGCTGCGGAAGCATCGGATGCCTTCAGGAGCTGCTCGGCTCGGGGATTGCCGCCGACATGGTGATCCTCAATCAGACGTGCCTCACATCTACAGCCGACCTGACCGTGGTGGAGACGGCGTTTACCTCCGGCAAGATACTTCTTCTCACGGATCGGACGTCTGAACTGCGCCCTGGGTTGCAGCCGTCACAGGCTCGGGTGTTGAGAACGCCGTTCAGTTCGGCTGCGCTGGCGAACGCAATTTTCGACACGCTGGCGCGATCCGTAGAGGCCGCCTAAGTTTTATTCCGCGCGCGGTGCCGCCACAGGGCCCGGCAGTTGACAATGCCGCTGTGTCCATCGGGGACCTGTACCCTTCCGCCACTCAATGCTTCCCTTCCGACTTTCCGGTGCAATCACCGCGGGCGCGCGCTTTCGTTGCCTGCGTCACAATAAGATCACGCTCAAGTTACATTTGAAAAATGATAAATTTGATAAAAACATTGAAAATCGAAACCTAGGGCAGTAAGCAAGATCACCCAACACAGTCGTCAACGAGGTGATCCCCATGCTCCCCAATGCCCAAGAACCAGAGAACTGCGAAGAAGACATGCCCTCAGGCCACGACGCCGAGGCCTTCGATTTTATCGTTTGCGGCGCAGGCTCCAGCGGCTCGGTTGTTGCTGCACGCCTTGCCGAATGTGGCGGCCCAAGCGTCCTGCTTCTGGAAGCCGGCGGCGATGATCGTGCCGACAGCGTGCGCGAGCCGGCCCAGTGGCCGCTTAATCTCGGTTCGTCACGCGACTGGGGTTTTGTCGGCCAGCCGACCCCTGGCCTTGAAGGGCGCCAGCTTCCCTTGAGCATGGGCAAGGGGCTCGGCGGCGGATCGAGCATCAATGTCATGGTCTGGTCGCGAGGCCATAAGGAGGACTGGAACCACTTCGCCGCAGAATCTGGTGATGACGCCTGGGGTTACGAATCCGCCCTCAGCTATTACCGCCGCATCGAAGACTGGCGCGGCGCGCCCGATCCGGTGCGTCGTGGTACCGGCGGCCCTGCCTATGTGGCGCAACCCGATGCTCCGCAGCCAGTTGCCCATGCCCTCCTGCAATCTGCCGAGGCGCTCGGAATTCCTGTCTTCGACACACCGAACGGGGCGATGATGGAGAGCGAGGGAGGCGCGTCGATCGCGGAGCTGCGTATCCGGGACGGCAAGCGTCAATCCGTCTACCAGTCCTATGTCGCGCCGCATTCGGCCAAGAAAAACCTGACGATCATGACCGGGGCACTGGTGTCGCGCCTGCTGTTTGACGGTAAGAGGGTGGTTGGTGTCGAGGCGATCGTTAACGGCCAGCGTCGGCGCTTCAAGGCGCATTACGAAACGATATTGTCGCTGGGTGCCGTGAACACGCCAAAGGTCCTGATGCAATCCGGTATCGGACCGCAGGACGAACTGTCGGCCCATGGCATTCCTGTTGTTCAGCATCTGCCGGGCGTCGGGCAAAATCATCAGGACCATATCGCGTTTGGATGTACCTGGGCCTATCGCAAGCCCGAGGGTGTCGGCGGTGGGGGGTGCGAGGCAACGCTCTACTGGAAGAGCGATTCCCGCCTGACGCAGCCTGATCTCCTGCAATGCCAGCTGGAGTTTCCCGTGCCGTCCCCGACGGAAACGGGACTGGAAACCCCGGAACACGGCTGGACCATGTTTGCCGGGCTGGCGCAGCCGAAAAGTCGCGGCTGGCTGCGGCTCTCCGGTGCCGGCGTGAACGATCCCATGCTGATCGAACCCAATTCCCTCAGTGAACCGGAGGACATGGCCGCGGCAATGTCTGCAGTCGAACTCTGCCGGGAGCTTGGAAATGGTGCCGCCTTTCAGCCGCTGGTGAAGGGCGAGACAGCTCCGGGCGCTCGCGACCGGAAAGGCCTCGTCGACTTCATCCGCCGCTCGGCGGTCACCTACTGGCACCAGTCCTGCACGGCCAAAATGGGCCGCGACAGCATGTCGGTGGTTGACCATCAGTTGAAAGTCTACGGCATCAAGGGTCTGCGCATCGCGGATGCCTCGATCATGCCGCGCATCATGACCGGCAACATCATGGCACCGTGCGTGGTCATCGGCGAAAGGGCAGCGGATCTCATCCGCACCCAGCACGAGCTGTAAGACACACGAACTGTAAGGCTGTTGGAGGTCGGCGCGCCCGCGCGCCGACCCACCATGTGTCGCTCACTGAAGGTTTCGGCTGCGTTGCCTCGGTAAGTCCCGCCCGCCCAATGCCCGCCGGTCCTGACGTCCCCCATTCACATTCATCGATCTCGCGATCTCAAAAGGCAGTAAAACATCATGTTGGATACTACCCGCACCGTTCCTGTCGTCGCATCGTCCGATCTGGAAACGGACATTCATGGCACCTTTGCCAGATACCGCCCGGCCTATCCGTTTATTGCGCTCGATACCGGCGGCTACGTGATCCTGCGGCATGACGATGTCAGCCGTCTCCTGCTGGACCCGAGGTTGCAGGCAACGGGAACGGCCATGCCCGCCCAAGCCGGGATCAGCGAAGGCGCCCTGTTTGACATCTTCGAACATGGCATGCTGACGGCCAATGCCGATGCGCACACCCGTCGGCGTTCTGGGCTATCAAGAACGCTTTCACACCAGGTGTCGGAAGAGTTTCGCCAGCATGTCCGTCGCGCGGCGGCAGCGTTGATCGATGAATGTGACGACAGCGCGAGCCTCGATCTCGCCGCCGGTTATGCGGCAAAGCTTCCAGTCCTTGCCCTTGCCGGCCTTCTTGGCGTTCCCGATCCGGATGTGACCACGTTCATGCAGGATATCCACGCCATGAACGAGTTCTTTCGACCGGATCCCACCGAGCATGCCATCACGGAAGCCGAGCAGGCGGCACTTCGGCTGCGCAGCTATCTCGATGACCTGCTGCGAGAGGCCGAAACCGATCCGTCGGAGAGTTTCCTATCCCGGTATCTCACGCTTTCGCAGGACGATGCCGTGACGCGGCTGGAACTGCTGGTCCAGATTGTCCAACTGATCATCGGAGGCACGGAGTCGGTTCGAACCGGGCTCGTCGCACAAGCCGTTCACCTGCTGTCGGAGCCGGAGCAATGGCAAGCGGTCTGCGACGACCTCACGCTGGTGCCGAACGCTGTTGCAGAAGGCCTGCGTTTCGAGCCGGGTATAGCAGGTGTCGTGCGGGTGTCCGTCGAGGAGATCGAGATCGACGGTTGGGTTCTGCCGGCCGGGCAGCTGGTGCTGCTGTCGTTCATTTCCGCCCTGCGGGACGAGCGTGTTTTTGATCAGCCTGATGCCTTCGATATCTCACGGCCCAACCTGAAATTGGCACGGCTGGCCTTCGGGGGCGGAGCCCACAAATGTGTTGCCGATGCACTGGGGCGCGCCGAGCTGGAAGAGGGGCTTTCTGCGCTTGTGGAACGGCTACCAGGCCTTCGGCTCGAGGGAAGGCCGGCGTTTCAGGGGCACATGTTTGTGCGCAAGACGACGGAGTGCCGGGTCAGTTGGCAGCGTCAATACGCGATCCGATGCGCTTCTCCTGCAATCCGTTGAAAAATACCGCCTGAAACCGTGGCTCGTCCTACAGATGAAACCACAATGCCCGATCCTGAAAA
This sequence comes from Neorhizobium sp. PAMB6630, assembly GCF_058242775.1. Lineage (NCBI taxonomy): Bacteria > Pseudomonadati > Pseudomonadota > Alphaproteobacteria > Hyphomicrobiales > Rhizobiaceae > Neorhizobium > Neorhizobium sp. PAMB6630. The sequence continues at coordinate 757,237 of NZ_JBZAYV010000002.1, read as the reverse complement.
CATCGGGCATTGTGAAGGGTCGAGAACGGGGTCAGTCAACAAAAGAGGCCTCCGTTCCCGATGTCACTCTCGTCCCAGATCACCGTCTCTCCACCCGTTCTGAGTTTTGCCGCTCTCAATTCGGCACCGCACGAATTCTTCAAGGAATTGCGGCCTGTTTGTCCCTTCGTGCAGCGGGAGGACGGTGCCTTCCTCGTTCTGCGCGCCCATGATGTCGAAAAGCTGGTGAGCGATCCCCGCACACGGCAGATCGAGACCGAGCTTTTGAGGGCACGGGGCATTGCGGACGGCCCCGTCATGGAACTGGTGTCCAACAGCCTGCTATTTTCGAACGGCGATGCGCACCACCGCCGTCGTCGGCCGCTTTCCCGCAGCTTTGCGTTTCGGATGATGGAGGGACTTCGCCCCAATGTCCGACTTTTGGCCGAGGAACTCGTCGCCTCCAAGCGTAGCGCTGGCGAAATGCGTCTGCGCGATGATTATGCCGCCGTTATTCCCGCCGTCACGATTGCCGCGATCCTTGGCATTCCGCGCGATGATGTTCCTCTCTTCACCTCCATGGCCTACCGGGTATCGAAGATCCTGACGACGTCCTGGACGCAGGATGACCTGCCCGACATCGAAGCGGCCACACGCGATCTCTCCGCCTATGTCTCCGCGTTGATCGATGATCGCCGCAAGTGGCCACAGGGTGATTTTCTCTCGGACTATGTCGCAAGCGTCGATCAGGCCGCCGAGATGTCGCCCGTCGAGGCTGTCATGCAGATCGTCTCGGTCGTGCTGGGCGGCTCCGATACAACGCGGGCGGCGATCGTCATCATGGTCGGGCTGCTTCTCGAGCGGCAGGATGGGCTGTGGAAGGCTTTGCGGTATCGACCGGCGATGGTGGCGGCTGCGGTCTCGGAAGCATTGCGGTTCGAGCCGGCCGTCGCATCGATCCCGCGCCTTGCAATCGAAGACATCAGCCTCGACGGACATGTGATCCCGAGGGGTAGTCCGGTCCTGTTGTCCACCATGTCCGGTCTTCGCGATCCTGCTGTCTTCATCGATCCCGATCGGTTCAACCTCACGCGGCCTCTCGGCAAATGGCACCCGGTTTTCGGCGGTGGAGAACACAGGTGTCTGGGCGAAGCGCTGGCGCGGATCGAGATGGAAGAGGCCCTTCATGCGCTCCTCAATGCACATCTCGACTTCGATATTGGTGAGCAGAGCCTGTGCATCCACGGACATGCGGGCATCCGTCAGGTGGACGATCTTGTTGTCCGCTGGCGTTAGACCGCCCGCAGAGGAGACGCCAGCGCCCTGATCAGAGGACGCCAAGCGCCCGCGAGTGCGCAGGGCACCTCCCCATCCATCTTTCTCGAATGACGGAGGTCATGCATGTTTCTGTCACTGACTGTGGCCTGCCGTTTTCCAGGCCTGATCTGTGAAAGAGCAAGAGGGATCGATTACCGACGGACAGCTCTCGTCCTTCTGGAGGCCTTCGGATCTGCGGCGGCTGCATCCATTTACGGAGTACCTTCCTATCCCCGCCCGGACCATCTCCTTGAGGTGGAGCCAGAAAATGTGAGGGAAGAGGCTTGCAAGGACCGACCAGCGGTCGAACGCACCAATACCCGCCGCCATAAGAGATAGTTCACGAATGATAAGTACGCAAAAATGATTAAATTGATATAAATGATATTGCGGTAACGCCTGCTTACGCTTATTGTGAGCCTTCCTCAGAAAACGAAGGAATGGCGTGATGAGCGATATGCTCGAGGAGCCGGCTTGCAGACGCTGCATCAATTCGCAGCCCATCGGGCAGCACGGTGACCGGATGAACAGGAGACGAAAACCCGGCAGTGAACGGTCCACGGTCTCCAAAGGCGGCGGACGTCTGGTTCACCTGAAGCCGGCGCTTTGCTTTGCCGGCCATCTCGGAGAGCCGTCGTGAAGCACGTTCTGGTCATTGATGATGATCTGGCCATCCGAAGTTTACTGACGGATTATCTGTCCCAACACGCCCTCCGTGTCACCGGGTTGAGTGGCAGCCAGGATCTGCAGAGGGTCCTCAGCACGGATGAGGTGGACCTGCTGATTGTGGATCTCAACCTGGGGCGAGAAGACGGTCTGGATATCGTTCGAAAGTTTTCCAGCACGTCGGATTGCCCGATCATCATCATCAGCGGTGACCGGCTGGAAGAGGCCGACAAGGTTGTCGGGCTGGAACTCGGCGCTGTGGATTATATCACTAAACCCTTCGGCACCCGGGAATTGCTGGCGCGCGTGCGCTCGTCCTTGCGGGAGCGTCCTGTCGTCGGCTCCAAAAAGGACAGGACCATCTACGAATTCAACGGCTGGGAACTGAACATCAAGCTGCGCAGGCTGACCCATGAGGGTGAGGAGGTTAAGCTGACCGCCGGCGAATTCAATCTGTTGACGGCATTCCTGCGGTCTCCACGCCAGATCCTGTCGCGAGAGCAACTGCTGTCTGCAAGCCGCGTCCACAATGAGGAGGTTTTCGATCGCAGCATCGATGTGCTGATCCTGCGGCTGCGCCGCAAGCTTGAGGTCCACCCCTCGAAACCCGGCCTGATCAAGACGGAAAGGGGCGCCGGTTACCTCTTCGATGCCGATGTGAAGGTGATCCATCGAAATAAGGGTTGAGCGCGGCGGCAACCGGTGACGGCGTGACTAGGGGCTTTCTGCGTCTCATCGGGGCGCCCGCTATTCGGTTGCAGCCTGGAAGACCATTTCAAACGCAATCCAATCAGCCCCGTTCGAAATACGCGCAAAAGACGCCGGCTCTACCTTGAGGCAATGGCTATCGGTCCTGCTGCCCTCTTGGAGATCCGCTTTGGCAAAACTTGTCGCGACACTCGCATCCACGCATCATCCCTTTTACCTCAAGACGACCACCGCCGCTCCCGAAGACCAGATGCCGCAAGCTGCGCAATGGAAGCGGAAGATCGAAGCCTACCGGGAAACGCTGACATGTGCCGAGCCGGATATAATGGTGATGATCGGCTCGGATCACTTCCATCAGATCTTTCTGGATAACTATCCGCAGTTTCTGATCGGGAAGGCACCGGCCTATGATGCGACCTTCTATAACGAGGAACGCGAGTTCGGCCTACCCCGCTACAGGCTTCGCGGCGATGAAGAGATGTCGCGGTTCCTGCACCAATCCCTGCTGCACCAGAATTTCGATTTTGCGTTTTCCAACGAACTGAAAATCGATCATTCGATCGTCTGCCCGATCATCACCTTGCGCCCGCAAAACGATCTGCCGATTGTGCCGATCTACACCAATATTTTCGCGCCGCCGCTGCATACACCGCGCCGTTTCTTCGAACTCGGCCGCGCCATCCGCCAAGCAATCGAAGCCTATCCCTCCGACAAGAGGATTGCCGTTATCGGCACCGGTCATCTCTCGCTGGAACTGGGAGGCCCGCGACAATTCATGGAGACCGGGCCGGATCCCGCCTTCGACCATCAAGCCATCGCATGGCTGCGGACAGGGGATGCAGGCGCCATCCTGGACAGCGTGACCCATGACAGCCTGGAACGCAGCGGCAATGCCACCCATGGCTTCCTGAACTTCATACTGATGCTGGGTGTGGCCGGCCCCGGTGAGGCCGACTACGCCGACTATCTCGACCTCTTCCACACGATGGAGGCCTATTTTACCTGGTACCCCAAGGGTTTGGCGCAATGAGCAAATATTATGTGAACAAGTTCCTGTTCTCGGTCGATCGCGATCCCGAGCTTCTTCAGCGCTATATCGAAAACCCCGAGGCCTTCGTGTCGGCCTGGGAACAATCGATCGGCCCCAGGCTGTTGAACAGCGAGGTGGAGCTGTCTTCGGTGCATCACCTGACCGATGACGAGCGCAGGGCGCTTGTCGATCATGACTTCGTTGCGCTGTTCGAAATGGGCGCGCATTTCTTCCTCAACCTCACGATCTTTGTCGGCATCTACGACGAACCCTACGCGGCAAAACTAGGCCCGCTGACATTTCAACGCCTGTTTGCCGACAGACTGCAGCATTGGCGCGGCAGCGATTACCCCTCCGTCGAGACATAGATCTTGAAGAGTAGCGCCCTCCAGCCGGGTCCGTCCTCACAGACCAGGCCCTCTCCCATTTTTGTTTAACCGGTGATTGTATCATGACCGTATCACTTCATATTTTAGAACAGCCTGATGACGTCAGGAAATGCCCGCGCCTGTTGGCGCAGTGGACGTTTTTGGCCGCGTTGGCTTTCAGCATCGGGTCCGGATGCGCTTCACCGGGCGGCCCGCGCACCGGCCACGTGGAGGGCCACAATTTCAAGACCAGGATCGATTGTGCGCGGACAGGAAGCGCAGACACATTCGACAGGCGCTGCGACATTCCTGTTCTGGGTTATCGCGGCTTTAACGGCCTCTGAACACGTTTCCAGGCTCTTGCCCGAGCTGAGAAAGACGATTTTGCGCGCCCGTGATGTGCGCCAGCCATTCGTCTGGCTTGCGACACAGCTTGTATGCGCCTTGGCGTAAGGCAGTTGTTCTGCTGTCGGCGCCCCTTCATTTTTTCATCAACCGCTGTTGGGTAAGCTCGGCCAGATCCCTGTTTTGGTGTTGTCTATCGTCGCCATGCGCGCACACGCGCATCGCGCGAAACGGGTTCAGCAGATCTGCTTTGTCTTCATCCGCATTGGATGGATCGACGTGACAAGACAAATGTCCAAAAAATCAGCCTAGGCGACAAGATTGAGTGGGGCTCAGGTTCTAGGGTTTGTTCATCCAAACAGTGAGAACCAAGCCAATGGATGAAAAATACGAAATCCTGTTGTCCCGCAGGCAGGCCATGCTGGCGGGAGCCACTCTTTCGCTGGCAATGACGGTCCCGGTCTTTGCCTCGGAAACCTCAACCCAACTCCAAATGGAAGGAATGATACGAATGACCGAGAACTTCATTACCACCAAGGACGGCGTCGAGATCTTTTACAAGGACTGGGGTCCGAAGGATGCGCAGCCGATCGTTTTCCATCACGGCTGGCCGCTCTCCTCGGATGACTGGGATGCGCAGATGCTGTTCTTCGTCCTGAAGGGCTTCCGCGTTATCGCGCATGACCGCCGTGGACACGGTCGGTCGCAGCAGGTGAGCGACGGCCACGACATCGACCATTACGCCGCAGACGCCGCTGCCGTTTTCGAAAAGCTTGATCTGCGCAATGCGGTTCACATCGGTCACTCCACCGGTGGCGGCGAAGTCGCACGATATGTCGCCAATTTCGGCGAACCGCAGGGCCGTGTTGCCAAGGCCGTTCTGGTCAGCGCCATTCCGCCGATCATGCTGAAGACGGCCGCTTATCCCGGCGGTCTGCCGATCGAGGTGTTCGATGGTTTCCGCTCTGCGCTGGCGGCCAACCGCGCCCAGTTCTTCCGCGATGTGCCCGCCGGCCCGTTCTACGGTTTCAATCGTAAGGGTGCGACCGTGCATGAAGGCGTGATCCAGAATTGGTGGCGCCAGGGCATGATGGGCGGCGCCAAGGCGCATTACGACGGCATCAAGGCTTTTTCGGAAACCGACCAGACCGAGGATCTGAAAAAGATCACCGTGCCGACGCTCGTGATGCACGGCGCCGACGACCAGATCGTTCCGATCGCAGCGTCCGCAGAACTTTCGGTGAAGCTGCTCAAGAACGGAACGCTCAAGGTATACGAGGGCTTTTCGCATGGCATGCTGACCGTCAACGCCGATGTCCTCAATCCCGACCTCCTGGCTTTCGTGAAGAGCTGAGGCAAGAGCACGCCAAACAGGCCGCCGCGTCACCCGCGGCGGCCTTTTTTTGTTTGTTTTTCCCAGCAGATAACCGCTTCTCATGCTGCCGCGACCGTCCGTAAATCCTGTCCGGACAGGACACCCTATACGGATGTATGGGTGGCTAGCACTGCTGTCTGACGCCGATTGATGTATGTATAATTTCTTTCACCCACCGTTCGATGGAAGATTTGTTCCATCAGGTCACACCAGATGGGGGGCGTCATGTCAGCACTTTTCACTCCAGCCAATGAGAGCGGCCACCGAATGCCCCAAGGCATGGGGCCGGTTGCAGTTGAGCACGATCAGGTGACGAGATTGCTGGCGCATGCCATGTCTCTCGTCCAGCGCGATCAGGAAGGTGCGCTGGAATTTGTGCGGCGGGCCTCTGCGCTTGCAGGCCATGCCGACAGTCTCGGGGAAAATTCGCAACCATCGACCCGCGGCGGCCTGGCTCCCTGGCAGGTCGAACGTCTGAAGCGGCATATCGATAAAGCCTATCCGGATCGCATCAACATCGACGATCTCGCGCAGATGACGCGGCTCAGCAGCAGCTATTTCTCCGCTGCGTTCCGGGTGAGTTTCGGCACCTCTCCCCATGACTACATCTGCCGGCGTCGCCTTCATCAGGCCGAGCATTTAATGGCAACGACCGACATCCCGCTTTCCGAGATCGCCCTCGATTGCGGCTTTGCCGACCAATCTCACCTCTCCCGTGTCTTCCGGCGCCTGAAGGGCACAACACCGGCCGCATGGCGCCGTATCAAAAGGGTTTCCTGATCAACCTGTTCTGCCGATCTATAGGCGCGCGCAGACGCTCAGGGGCGCCCTTGCGGATCTCATCCCGAGCGGGTTCGGCAAATTTGAACGGCGTAGATAAGGGGAATTTCTACCGGACTTCGGCCTGGGTGCCGGGAGCAGGAGATACGATGACAAGACGACTGTGCCGGGAACCACACACCGGCTTTGTCCGGTCATCCCGAGCAACGGCGATTGGCTGCTCAGGGCCAGACGGGACCATGGCTTGGGGAGGACGTGAATGACCGTGATTAGGTCGGATCCGGCCGGTCGGCAATGCATCGTCATTTCGGCTGCAGCCTGCGTGCTGTGTACGGCTAGAAGGCGGACCTCTCTGCATCTCAGCCCAATGGCAAGCCCGGGCCACCGGGAGCTTTGATCTACCCGACGACCCGCTCCACGAAGTCTGCGAACGCCCGCGCCTTGGCGCTTGCAAGGCGCCCGGTGGGAAAGACCGCCCAGAGGTCAATGTTTGGAAGCTCCCAGTCTTCAAGCACGCGGATCACCTCGCCGCTCATGAGCTCCGGCCAGAACATCCAATCGGAGGTAACGGCAAGCCCCATGTCGGCCTTAACCGCGGCACGAATGCCTTCGGCAGCGGTGAACTGAACCCGTCCGGAGACGGCGACGGACGCTTCGGTTCCATCCTTGCGAAAAGTCCAGTTCCTGTCGAGTTGGGTATAAACCACCGCCTGATGGGCGGCGATATCTGCGGGCACCCGTGGTATGCCATGCCTTTCAAGATAGGCTGGGGTCGCCACCACGGACCGTCGACCGGTAGCAAGTCGGCGGGCTACGGCCGAAGAGTCGGCGAGATCACCCATGCGCAGCGCGATGTCGATGCCTTCGGACACGAGATCGATCACCCGATCGTCGAGAACGATATCCACGTCCAGATCGGGATGCATCGCCATGAACTCTGGCAGACGCGGAATGACCATGAGCCTCGCAAAGGTCGTGGCGGCGCATAGGCGAAGTCGGCCCGACAGCCCAGCGCCGGCCCCCTTGGCTTCCAGCTCCGCCTCGTCCGCTTCGTGGATCGCCGCTTTCGCTCGTTCATAGAAACGAACGCCGGCGTCGGTTGGCGAGAGGCCGTGCGTCGACCGGATGATCAGGCGAACCTGAAGTCGGTCCTCCAATTGCGCAATCATCTTCGAGATGGCGGGCTGGCCGACACCAATCTGGCGGGCGGCCTGTGAGAACGATCCCGTTTCCACAACCCGCACGAATGCGGTCATCGCCTGCAATCTGTCCATCGCTTATTCTCCGTTGGAATAAGCGTTATCGCCTGAAGACGTCTGCCGCAAGCATCCGGGAATGGTCATAACGTTCTCCAGCGAACAGGAACCGATGGAGACAAGCATGATTGAAGTCTATGCCTTTGCTACCACGAATAGCGTCAAGGTATTGATCGCGCTTGAGGAACTCGGCCTCGATTGCGAACTGAAGGCCGTCAATGTCCGCAAGGGCGAACAGAAAGGCGCAGCATTTCTCTCGCTCAACGCCAACGGCAAGGTGCCGGTCCTGGTGGACGACGGCTTCGTTCTCACGGAAAGTGCGGCGATCCTCGTTCATCTGGCGGAAAATACCGGCAAGCTGCTTCCTGAAAATGCAAATGACCGCGCTCGTGTCTTCGAACAGCTCTTTTTCCACGCCTCCGCTCTAAGCCCGGCTTTCGGCAATGCCGGTTTCTTCAAGCGCTCCTCGCCGGAGCCACACCGGAAACCGATTTCCAGGACAAGCCGCATTTCGACTTCGGCATCGTGCCGGGCGATGGCGTCAACCTGCTCTGGCCGGAAGTGATCGGCTCAATCCGCGGCCGTTACTTCATCCTGACCCGGCAGATACTGGATGCGCAAACGGCCAAAGAATGGGGTGTCGTCAACGAGATCGTGACGGCCGACAAACTGCTCGCCCGTGCCCGTGAAATTGCCGAGGGCCTTGCCGCCCTTCCGCCGCTGACGAGCCGCTATACCCGCATTGCGCTGACGCAGAAGCTGCGCCGGATCATCGACGAAGGTGCTGGCTATGGCCTGGCTCTCGAAGGCATCAGCGCCGCGGAAGTCGCCCGTTCGATGACCTCCAACGGCTGACAACTGCCCAATAATCACCGAGCTTCAGAGGGAGTTCTGAGGCTCGCGCGCAAAAATTTGAGAACTCAAGGAGCAAGATCATGACACTGCAGTCCAAGCTCGATGCCTTCAAGGCCGATTTCGAAGCCGGCAAGCCGCCCTATAACGTACCCTCGTCGGTCATCGAAACCATGCGCCGCGCCACCGCCGAACTGACCGCCTCCGGCGCGGCCGAGAAGGCCCTGAAAGCGGGCGACACATTGCCGGCCTTCAGCCTTGCAGATCCCGACGGCAAGACGGTTTCATCTGCCGATCTTCTGGCGCACGGCCCGCTGGTGGTCAGTTTCTACCGGGGTGTCTGGTGCCCCTATTGCAACATGGAACTGCAGGCACTCCAGGAAACGCTGCCACAGTTCGAGGCGCTCGGCGCGAAACTTGTTGCCATCTCGCCGCAGAATACGGTCAAAAGCCGCAAGTCGGTGCGCCAGAACAACCTGACCTTCCCGATCCTGTCGGACCCGCACAATGACGTGGCCGCCGCCTTCGGCCTGCGCTTCGAAATGCAGGATTACCTGGTCGAGCTTTACAAGTCGCTGAAGAATGACCTTCCGGCCTTCAACGGCGATCCGAGCTGGACGTTGCCCATGCCGGCCCGTTACGTCGTCGGCCCAGATGGCGTGATCCTCTACGCGGAGGTGAACCCGGACTATACCCGCCGTCCGGAACCGGAAGACATGCTGCCGGCGCTCCGCCTCGCAGCTAGCCGCACCGCCGTCTGATCCATCATTCACCCCATAAGGCCCTGCTGCCTTGAGGCAGGGCCAGAGGATTTTCCCGATGAAGAGAACCTTTCTGATCACCGGCGCCAGCAAGGGCATAGGCCTCGCCCTGGCCCATCGCCTTGCCACCCGCGACCATACCGTCATCGGCGTTGCCCGCAAGCCGACAGACGCCTTTCCAGGTTTGCTGCATACTCTCGATCTTTCCGAGCGCAGTGCCAACGACGAACTGGCCAGGATCGTCAAGGAAAGCAACGTCGATGGCGTGGTCAACAATGTCGGGCTGGTCAGGGCTGCGCCGCTTGGCGACATCGCCCTTGAAACCCTTGAAACCCTTGAAGAGGTGATGCGCGTCAATCTGCATCCTGCTCTCGTGGCCGTACAGGCCGCATTGTCCGGCATGCGCACCCGCGGCTGGGGCCGCATTGTCAATATTTCCAGTCTCACCGTTCTCGGCAGCGTACAGCGGACAAGCTATGCTGCTGCCAAGGCCGCACTGGTCAGCTTCACGCGAAGCTGGGCGCTCGAACTCGCCCAGACCGGCATCACGGTCAACGCCGTTTCGCCCGGGCCAACCGAAACGGAACTGTTCCGGGCGAACAATCCGATCGGCAATGAAGGTGAGGCGCGTTATCTCTCCGGTGTTCCCATGGGACGGGTCGGCCAACCGGACGAGCTTGCCGCGGCGATTGAATTTCTGCTGTCGGACGATGCCGCGTTCATCACCGGGCAGACGCTGCACGTCGATGGCGGAGCCTCGATCGGGAAGTCTGCCCTATAGGGCGCTTGCTGCCGGTGCTCTACTTGCGCCGGCCGGGCTCCGGAAATCGGCATGCGCCCGCCAGATGACCGTTCACGTGTTCCAAACTCCGGAAGCGGCGTGTCTTCTCCCGGACCCAAACGCACCATCGTGAAACCGAACCAATTGGCGTGTTGAATGGTGCAGTTTCAGAAGGCGGACGGGGTGGCGACGTAGCTGGATCACATCCCATCAAGGCAAAGACCTGGTGCTGTTTCCCAAATAGGTCGCGGTCCAGCGTCCCTGTTCGATATTGTCTCTTGCGGCGGCGTGGAGCATGTCGATGAAGTGGCGGGCGGCGAGCGTGCGTTCTGTATTGTCGAGTGTGGCGATGAGCCAGGTGACCCAAAGCCCCTCGATTGGCGCCCAGGCAAACTGGGTCAGCGGTGAGTTGACCATGCCGCAGTAAGGCATGATGGCGTATCCCACCTTGCGGCGGATGAGATCGTCCATCGGCGCATATTCGGTCTCGATGGCGATCCTGGCGCGGCGGCCGATGCGGGCGAATTCGCCTTCGATCAGGGTGCGCAGGCCATCCGGACGCGGTGTGAGGATCAGCGGGCAATCGGCCACCCGGTCGATGGAAATCGGCTGGTCTACGGAAAGTCCGCTATCGGTCGGACCGACGAGATAGAGCTGTTCCTTCAGCAGCGGTTCCGTATGCAGGTCCGGTTCAGTCAACGGCGCGACAAGAATGCCGATATCGATATCCCGGAAGAAGATCGCCTCGCGCAGCTGAAAAGAATGCGCGCCGCGCACGCGAAGCCGCACATGTGGATAGGTCTCGACATAGGTCGCGACCAGTTCCCCCGTCAAGACGCGCCCCATGAAAGGCGGTGCGCCAAAGGCAAGCCGGCCGGAGGGGGTGTTGGCGGCATGGGTCACCTCTCCTGGGACGCGTGCGATTTCCTCAAGGATCGCCTCCGCTCGGGCGCGAAACACCTCGCCGGCGGGTGTAAGCGTCAGGCCACGGCCGGTGCGATGGAAGAGGGAGGTTCCGATTTCCTGCTCCAGAGCGGCAATCTGCCGGCTCAGCGCGGGCTGCGAAATGTCGAGTTTTTCCGCCACGCGTGACAGATTGCCGAATTCGGCGGCCTTTAGAAAATACTCCCATTTGCGCAGGTTCATGAGAGGCTCCGGACCCTCGGCAGATATGCATTCGAGGTTATAGCTGAACTGCTGTTCTGTCTATTGATGAAAGTCAGGCGCCCTGGGATAGTGCTGTCCAAGGGTTGAGGAGCCCGCATTCGAGGAGGAAACCATGTTGAAACGCGCCATCATGATCGCGAGCACGCTCGCCGTTGCCACCATTCCGGCTTTTGCTGACACGAAGATCGCCATCGGCACGCCGCCAATCGCCGAAGTCGAAGCGGCTTTCGTCGCCAAGGATGAAGGCCTGTTCGACAGACAGGGCCTTCAGGTCGAGTTTCTGCCCACAGGATCGAACCAGACGCTGGTGGCCTCTTTGGTCGCGGGCTCTCACCAGATCGTCGCCATATCTCCAACCGTGCTGCTGCAGGCGGTGGAGAGTGGCATCGATCTTGTCGTCGTCGCCAATTGCGGCGTCACTGCACCACGCACCGCCAAGAATGTCGGGCTTGCCGTGCGTGAGGGCGTTGCCGTCGACAAACCGGAGGATCTCGTGGGGAAGAAGGTGGGAACGCCCAGCATTGGCGGCACGCTTGATATTCTGTTTCGGCAGTGGCTGAAACAGAAGAACATTGCGGAAAAGAGCGTCACCTTCATCGAGGTGCCGATCCCCAACACTGCCGATGTTTTGAAGGGCGGCACGATTGACGCCATCATCGCCGGGCAGCCCTCGCTGGGACGCGCTGTCAGCCAGTCCAGTGGCAAGGTGGCCTTCCACTTTATGTCGGATCTTCCCGCAGACATTCCCTACACAACCTTTGTCGCCACGCGCGAATGGGCCAAGGCGAATGCTGCTGCCATCACATCCTTTCGCGCAGCCTTCGGTCAGTCAGCGGATTTCATTGGCAAGAATCAGGAAAAGACCCGCGAAATCGTCTCGAAATACACACGTCTGCCCATCGAGGTTCTGGCCAAGATCGAGTTGCCGGAATGCAAGCCCGTGCCCACGGTTGCAGCACTCGACTACCTCCAGGATGCGATGCGCGAAGGCGGACTGCTGAGCGGCAGGATCGATACCGCAGGGCTGATCGCACCCTGACCGCACGCGCGCCGGCGGGCGCAGATCCGTTCAACGACCGCCTTTTTGACACGTTACAGGTGACATCATGATCCAGATGACCGGCGCAGAAGCGCTGACCCGTTTGCTCGTTCTCGAAGCCGTGCCCTTCGTGTTCGGCATTGCCGGGGGCAAGCTTAACCCTCTGCTCCATGCCATTTCTGAGGAACCTTCCATCCGTTATCTGGGGGTTCGGCATGAGGCAGCCGGCCCGCTGATGGGCGCGGCCATTGCGGCAGCCAGCGGGCGGATCTGCGTCGCCCTTGGCGAAATGGGGCCGGGTTCCGCCAATCTGGTCGGCGGCCTCGGAACGGCTTTCAACAACAACCTGCCGCTCCTGCTCATCACCTCCAACAATCATCTTGCGGCCTCCTATCCAAACCGCGGCATGTTCATGGATCTCGATACGCACGCACTCCTGAAGCCTCTCACCAAATGGAGTGCCGTTGTTCATGATGGACGCAGGCTCCCCGATCTCGTGCGCGACGCCTTCCGCCATGCCCTGACCGGGCGAAAGGGGCCGGTGCATCTCGATGTGCCGCAGGAGATCCTCGGCGGTCGCTTCGAGTTCGATGAGGCGGTGTTTTCCCTCTTGCCCGAACAGTATCGCTCGGTCGAAGGGCCGCGTGCGCCGGCCGGGCAGATTGCAAGGGCCGCCGACGTGTTGGCTGCGGCGCAACGGCCGCTTCTGGTCGCCGGCGGCGGCGTGGTGTCGGCAAATGGCGGCGATCTGTTCCGCAAGCTTCTTGCCCATATCAAGGCTCCGGCACTTGCGACCCAGATGGGCATCGGCACGGTGCCGTCGAATTCGCCTTATTTCATCGGACATGGCGGCATCATCGGCGGCGATGCTGTCCAGACGGCATTCAAGCAGGCGGATGTGATCCTTGCGGTCGGCTGCCGGTTTTCATCCTGGTTATGGGATGACGGTGGGGCGCTCACCAAAGGTGATGCGCAACTCATCAACATCAACATTGACCCCATGAGCCTTGGCGCCAATACGCCCCATGCGCTGGGTATATGGGCCGATGCGGCCAGCGCGCTCAAGGATCTGATTGACGCAATCGCAAGCCGCACGATGGCGGATACCTCCGGCTGGCTCACGCATCTGCGGGGTATCCATGCGGGATACCAGTCAAAGCTTGCAGACATGAGCAAGGACGAGGGTGCCATCATGCACCCGGCGCGCCTGGGAACGGCCCTCGGTCGGTTGCTGCCGCAGGATGCGCTGATTGCCTATGACGGCGGTCACACGTCTTTCTGGAGCAATGACTTGACGCCGGCAACCGTGGAGCGGACGCGCTTTCATGAGCCCGGCATGTGCCAGCTCGGCTTTGGAACACCCTATGCGGTTGCCCTGAAGCTGCTGCATCCCGACCGTCCGGTCTTTAATATCTGCGGCGATGGCGCCTTCGGCTTTACACTGTCGGAACTTGATACGGCCCGTCGTTATGGTCTGCCGATCATCACCGTCATTCACAACAATGCATCCTGGGGCGTCATCAAGATGGGCCAGCGCAAGAGTTTCGATTTCTCGTTCGGGGCGGATCTGGAGGGAACGGATTACGCCGAGATCGCCCGTGGTTTTGGTTGCCATGGCGAGGTTGTGACGCAAGAAGAGGAGATTGGTCCAGCCCTTGAAAGAGCGATAGCCTCTGGTCTTCCGGCGGTTCTCGATTGCCGTGTTCGCTTTGAGGCGCATCCCAGCATGCCGTATTTTGCCAGGATGAATGCCTATGGTTATCCGAAGGGTGCCAGTGCCGGCCCGCATGCTGCTCTCGTGAAAGGAGCCTGACATGGCCGCAACGCAAGCCCCTTTCCATGCCGGAGAGTTTGATAGGGCCGACCCGGTGCCACTGAGCGTGCAACCACGCATCCGCATTCGCGATGTGACGCTCTCCTATGGCGCCCTGCAAATCATAGGCGGTATCAGTGTCGACATTGCTCCGGGCGAAACCATTTCAGTCATCGGCCCGTCCGGTTGCGGCAAGACGACATTGCTGAGGATGCTGGCAGGCCTTGCAAAACCCACCTCCGGCAGCGTTGAGCTTGACGGATCGGTTCTGGCCGGTCCGAACCGTTCCGTCGCCATCGTCTTCCAGGATTACGGCAAGGCGCTTTTGCCCTGGCGCACGGCAGCTGGAAATGTGTCGCTGGCGCTCGAGGCACGCGGTTGCCCTGCACGGGAACGCCCGGAGATCATCCGCGACCTTCTGGACAAGATCGGCCTTGGTCGCCATGCGGACAAATATCCGTCGGAAATGTCCGGGGGCATGCAGCAACGTCTTCAGATTGCCCGCTGTCTTGCGCAGGAACCGAAGGTGCTTCTGATGGACGAACCCTTCGGCGCGCTGGATGCCATGACCCGGCAGGCGCTTCAGGATGAAGTTCTGTCGCTCGTCGCAATGACGGGCGCGACCATGGTGTTTGTCACCCACGATCTGGAGGAGGCGATCTATCTGGGGGATCGTATCGTCTGCCTGCAGCCCAATCCGGGTCGTGTTGGCCGCATGGTGGATGTTCGGCTGGCCCGGCCGCGCGATCAGCTGATGACCCGCGAGGATCCTGAATTCCTGCGCCTGCGGCGTGAGCTTTACGATCTGATCAAGGACGATCACCAATGAGATCCGTGCTCAAGACCAGCTGGCGCGCGGCCCTTCTGCCCGCTGTCGTCATCGTGGTGGCGCAGATTGCCGCGACCGCCACACAATTGGAAAGCGACAGTCTTGCAAGCCCCCTGGACATCGTTGCAGCCTTCTTCGCTGTCCTCACGGATGGATCGCTGCTGCGGGCAACGGCCGATACGCTGATGGCTGCCTTCTGCGGCTGCGTTCTGGGTGTCGGCGCCGGGTCGCTTATCGGCGTCGTGCTGGGGCTCTTTCGTCTGGCCGATGACAGTCTCGACCTGACCATCGAGCTGTTGCGACCGGTGCCGGTTGTTGCCCTGATCCCTGTGGTCATGATGTTGCTGGGATTTGGCGCGCGCATGGAGATTGTCATCATCGCGCTCGGGCTTTTGTGGCCTTCGGTCGTGCTGGCGCGCGCAGCCGTTCGGGACGTCGAACCGCGGCTGATGGAAGTGTCGGCCGTGCTCATGCTTGGCTTTTCTGCAAGGCTCACCAAGATCGTTCTTCCGGCCATCGTGCCGCAATTGTTCATGTCGCTCAAGCTTGCCGCAGGCTACGCTCTAGTGGTCGCGGTGACAGTGGAAATCACCGCCAATCCCTTTGGTCTTGGCTATGGGATCATGATGGCGCAGCAGGCGCTGCGGCCGGCGGAAATGTTTGCTTATCTGCTCTGGATCGGTGCCATCGGCTGGTTGATCAGCCTCCTGCTCAACGCGGCGCAACGCCGTGTCCTGCCGGCCTTTGCAAAGGGAGACGCACGATGAGAACGAGGTCTTTGCGCAAGCTCCTTCTTGGGCTCCTGGGCCTTGCGGTGTTCATCCTTGTCTGGAAGCTGATCACCGACGCCAAACTCGTCTCGCCGATCTTCTTTCCAAGCCCGGAGCGCACCCTGGCGTCGCTCATCAAGGGGCTTTCCGGCGGTACTCTTCTGGGGCAGACGCTTGAGACAGTTCAGCGCATGCTGCTTGGCTGGCTGCTTGCGTCGCTCGTTGGCATCATGCTCGGTGCTCTGATCGGTGTTTCCCGCCGGACCCGTGCCTTCATTGCCCCGACGCTCGAGCTTCTGCGGCCGCTGCCTGCCTCTGCCATGATCCCGATTGCGATTGCCTTTCTCGGCTTTTCGGATCCGATGGTGCTGGTGGTCATCGCCTTTGGCGCGCTATGGCCGATGCTGCTTGCCACCATTCACGGTTTTGCCGCCATGGAGCCGCGACTTTACGAGGTAAGTGCCGTGCTGGGTCTCACCCGCCTGCAAACCATCTGGAAACTCGCCTTGCCAAACGCCATGCCGATGATTCTGGCCAGCTTGCGGCTCGGCCTCACCATCTCGTTGATCCTTGCCATCGTCGGTGAAATGCTGGCAAGCCGCGATGGCCTTGGCCAAAGCATCTTGCTTGCCAGCCGCAGTTTCCGGTCGGCGGATCTCTTCGCCGGCATTGTGATCCTGGGCGCGATCGGCCTTGTCGGCAGCCGTCTCCTGTCTCTTGCCGAAGCACGTCTCCTGCGGTGGCAGGCCACTCGATAATCTTTAATCCCCAACTGGATATGACCATGTTCAAGCTCTCCGACGCCACAATCATCATCGATGCGGCACTTGCCGAAGCGCGGTCCCGCTCACTCGCGCCGCTTGCGGTGGCCGTGCTGGATGCCGGCGGGCATCTCATTGCCTATCAGCGGGAAGACGGTGCGGGCATCGTCCGCTTCGATATCGCCTACGGCAAAGCCTGGGGATCTCTGGGCATGGGTTTTGGCACCCGCGAACTGACGGAGCGTGCGGCGAAGAACCCTGCGTTCATCACGGTTCTGGCCACAGTCAGCGGCGGGCGCATGGTGCCGTCGCGGGGCGGCGTTCTCGTTGTCAACAAGGAGGGCATCGTGATCGGCGCCGTCGGCATTTCCGGAGATATCGGCGACAATGACGAGATCTGCGCTATCGTCGGCATTGAAAAGGCCGGCTTGCGGGCTGCTCCGAAAACCGTCGCCTGATTGCAACAGGCCGGGTTCCCGGCCAACATGGTTCCGCGCAGTGCCAGATCGCAAGGCCGCCAGAGGACGAAGCGGCGTTGACCGCCCGTATCACGGGAATGGTTCATCAGACCGGTTGCTTTGTCTAGCTTTTGACAGGGTCCTTGAGACTGCTGTGGCGGGCGATGAAGGAGGGCGTGCTGGTGAGCGCCAGTGGCGCCTTTCGTCCATGGATGCGCGACAGCAGGGTTTCGGTGGCGAGTACGCCGAGCGCACGGCCGGACTGATCGATGCTGGAAAGGTTGATGAGACTGAGTGCGGCCACGGGGGAATTGTCGTAGCCAATAACAGCCAGGTCCTCCGGCACACGGACGTCCATTTCGGCCGCCAGGTTAAGCAGGGTGACGGCGTCGAGATCGCTCCAGCAGAAGACGGCTTCGGGGCGATCGGGGCGGCGTAGAAAGGTGCGGATGCTGTCTTCCCGATCCGGCGAAAAGACCGGTATGCTCTGTATATCGATTTCTGCGGCAAGGCCTGCCGTTTCCATGGCCTGACGATAGCCGATTTCGCGCTGATGCACGACAGACACCCGGTGACCCTCGATAGAGCCGAGCGTCAGCATTGAGATCCTGCGATAGCCGCGCTCGATAAAGGCCTGTACCGCGAGCGCTGCGCCCTGTTGGTCGTCGCAATTGACCGTGTCGAAATTCTCGGCTGCCGGGTCGTGATAGCCGACGGCAACAATCGGTATCTGTTCTGCAAAACGCGAGATCGTCTCGGAGGGCAGGCGAGGTGCGACCAGGATGAGGCCGTCCATCTTGTAGTCTATCATCGATTCGATCAGTGACGTTTCAAGCTGAATTTTGGCCTCACTGACGCCAATCATTGCGCTGTAATTGGACGGCGCGAGAATGCCGTTCACGCCATCGATGATTTCCGGCAGGAACGGGTTGCGGATATCCACGAGCAGAAGCCCGATGGTGAAGGTGCTGCCGCGCAAGCCTCGCGCCGTGCGCGAAGGCCGATAGCCAAGCGTGTCTATCGAGGTTTCGACCCGACCGCGCAACGCCTCGCTGACCCCGTAGGCGTTACGCAAGACCTTTGAGACCGCGGCGACCGATACCCCTGCATGAGCGGCCACCGTTCGGATCGTCACCCGTTCCCTGGTGGTGGCCGTTTCGTCTCTTGCGGTCATAATTTTTTCCGTCTTTTCAACTGCTGCGATCACCATGGCAGATGGCGCAGCAAATATCTATTGCATCTCGGCAGAAAATGTAGAACGTTACACATAGAACGTTCTACAAGACGTCAGGGAGGACATCATGAACATTCACGCGCCCGCCAGCCGTAAGGGCTTGACGCAACGCCGCTGGGCCGCGGAAATGATCGCGCCGTTGTCGGATGAGGGCGTCGGTCGTCCTGCAAGTTTCGTTTCAAAGACATTTGCGCTGGAGGCCATTCCGGCTGCTGTCGATCTCTTCATTTCCGCGCAGGGGCTCTATCGCTGCTTCATCAACGGCAAGCGTGTCGGCGAAGACCTGCTGACGCCCGGCTGGACCAATTACGACCATCGCATCGCCTTTCAGCGTTATGATGTTGCGCCGCTTCTGTTCGCTGGCGAGAACCGTATCGAGATCTGGCTGGCGGACGGCTGGTATCGTTCGCCGATCATGTGGGGCGAAAACGCCATTGCCAATTGCTGGGGTGATCGGATCGCTGTTATCGCCGAGCTGGTCGCTGGTAACCGTACGCTGCTTTTGACCGATGCCAGCTGGAAGAGCGGCGTTCTTCCGATATCAAAGTCGGGCATCTATTTCGGTGAGGTTTATGACGCACGCATCGCGCCGGCTGAGACGCATGGCACGGGCACCATTGCCTTTGACACGGGCCTGCTCGTTGCCCATGAGACGGCGCCCGTACGCGAGCTTTCGGCACTTGCTCCTCTTGAACAGTGGCGTGATACCGAGGGATGCCTGGTCTATGATTTCGGTCAGAATGTCGGCGGTTATGTCCGTTATACGGTCCGGGGCAAAGCGGGTGCGCAGGTGCGTGTCGAGCATTCGGAAGTGCTTGGACCGGATCGCTATTTCGACAATCGCAACTACCGCACTGCGGTGGCTGAAACGCATTATACGCTGGCAGGCGAGGGGAATGAGACCTACGCGCCTTACTTCACCTTCCAGGGGTATCGGTATGCCCGCGTAACAATCACCGGCGAGGCTGAAATCGTCTCCATCGCCTCAGTGCCGATCTCCTCGGTCCCAGATATCAAGGGCGGTTTTGAGAGCGGCTCCAAGCTCGTCAATCGGTTGGTTCTCAACACCGTCTGGTCGCAGCGCGGCAATTTCATCGAAGTGCCGACGGATTGCCCGCAGCGCGACGAGCGTCTTGGCTGGACCGGCGATGCGCAGGTCTTTGCGCCGACAGCTTGCTGGCTGGCCGACAGCGAGGATTTTCTGCGCAAATATTTGCGCGACGTGATGGCCGATCAACGCCCGGACGGCGCAATCCCGCATGTGTCACCCGATCCGACGCGGCTGCATCCCGAGCATTTTCCGGGTTATGCCGGCTCCACCGGCTGGGGCGATGCCATCGTCATCATTCCCTGGGTTCTTTATACACACTACGGTGACCGCGCTGTACTCGACGAGTGTTTCGATGCCATGGTGCGTTGGGTTGATTTCCTGTGGTCGATCTCGGATGGCCCGATCGTTCATCCGCCGCCGCACTGGGGCGATCGTGGTTTCACCTTCGGCGACTGGCTGCAACCGGTAGGCGACAACCGTAAGCCGCGACCAACCATAGCCGACGATTGCGCCGCGACCCTCTACCACTTCATCTCGACCGATCTTCTGGCACGTATTGCCGGTGTTCTCGGGCATGACGGTGTGCGTCAGGCGATGGCACGCCGCGCGGGCGATATCCGCGAGGCTTTTGCTTTCGAGTTCATCGCGCCTTCGGGCCGTCTCGCCCATAACGACCAGACATCCTACGCGCTCGCCTTTCTGAACGACCTTATTCCGGCCAGGCATTTCGAGGCGGCCAAGGGGCATTTCCGTCGTGTTGTCGAAGATGCGGACTACAAGATCGGCACCGGCTTTATCGGTACGCCCGCCCTTCTGCCGTCGCTGACCAAGCTTGGCATGGACGATCTCGCCGAAACGGTCTTCCTGCAGGAGGAAGTGCCGGGCTGGCTCTATCAGGTGAAGCAGGGGGCGACGACGATATGGGAGCGCTGGGATTCCATGGCGCCGGACGGGACGATCTACGATCCCGACATGAACAGCTACAACCACTATTCCTATGGTGCCGTATGCCAATGGCTGTTTGAGAGCGTGGCCGGTATTTCACCCGATCCGGAGCATCCCGGTTTCAGGCGGGTCAAAATTTCGCCGGTGCCGCTTGAAAGGCTGAACCCGGTTTCCGCCTGGCATGAGATCGCCAAGGGTCGGATCGAGGCGTCGTGGACGATGGCTGATGGCAAGGTCGAATACAGCATCAGCCTTCCTGAAGGCTGCGAGGGACTGTTTGTGCCGACGGCGCGGCACGTCAATCCGGTTGTGGATGGCAAGCCCGTTTCCGGCGATACCCTGCTGGCGGCCGGGCGTCATCTGATCACCTTCGACAGTCCGAAAAGCAACTAGAGTACGTCCAGCAAAAGTGCGTCAGCGGTTTTGCGTCCGGACTGCATGAAAGCAAATCGATAGAGCATTGAAGGTGATCCCGTTTTCACCGGAACGGCTCTAGTGCATTCCATCGTGTCGTCTTACTGTTCGGAGGAGGAACATCATGACACTGCGTATAAAGACAAGACTGACGGCTGTAACGGCCCTGACAGCGCTTCTGTTGTCGGGAACGGCCTTTGCCGATACCACGCTCACCTTTCTGGTCGACAATAACGCCGACTCGGTCGCGGCTGCCGAGGCGCTCGCCACGGCCTATTCGCAGAAGAACCCCGCGGTGACCGTCGAAATCGAACAGCGCCCTGGCGGCGGTGAGGGCGACAACATCGTCAAGACCCGGCTTGCGACCGGCGAGATGACCGATGTGTTCCTATACAATTCCGGCTCGCTGCTGCAGGCGCTGAAGCCCGAGACATCGTTGCTGGATCTGAGCGACCTGCCGTCGCAGGCAAAGGTTGCCGATGGTTTCAAATCCGTCGTTTCGTCCGGTGGCAAGGTCTACGGTGTGCCTTATGGTACGACGATGGCCGGCGGTATCTTCTACAACAAGAAGATTTATTCCGAACTTGGTCTGACGCCTCCCAAGACCTGGGCCGAGTTCATGGCCAACAACGATAAGGTCAAGACGGCCGGCAAGGTCGCCGTCGCCCAGACCTATCGCGACACCTGGACGTCGCAGCTTTTCGTGCTGGCCGATTATTACAATCTGCAGGCACAGGCACCCAATTTCGCGGCTGATTACACGGCCAACAAGGCGAAATATGCAACGACGCCTGCCGCGGTCAAAGGTTTTGAGCGGCTGCAGGACGTTCATGACAAGGGCCTGCTCAACAAGGACTTCGGGGCTGGCACCTATGACGATGGCCTGCGCATGGTGGCGACCGGAGAAGCGGCGCATTATCCGATGCTGTCCTTTGCCATCGGCGCGCTGAAGCAGAACTATCCCGATGACATGGCCGATGTCGGCTTTTTCGCCCAGCCGGGAGATGATGCCGCCAACAATGGCCTGACGATCTGGATGCCGCCAGCGGTTTATATTCCAAAGACAACGGCCAATGCCGAGGAAGCGAAGAAATTCGCTGATTTCGTCGGCAGTGTCGATGGTTGCAAGGCGATGATGGCCGTCAACACCGTGCAGGGGCCGCCGCTGATCGATGGCTGCGAGCTGCCGGCAGACGTCCCCGCTGCGATCGTCGACATGTTGCCATACTTCAAGGACGGCAAGACGGCGCCGGCGCTTGAATTCCTGTCGCCGATCAAGGGGCCGGCACTGGAGCAGATCACCGTCGAAGTGGGTTCCGGCATGCGACCGGCTAAAGAGGCGGCTGCCCTTTACGACGAGGATGTGCGCAAGCAGGCCAAGCAGCTCGGTATTGCGAACTGGTAAGCGCCGCTCCAGAAGAGCAAACCGCCCGCGAGAGCGGGTGGTCCCCCAAGCCGTGGAAGGAGGACCCATGGTCGAGGCCACGAAACGCACTTCGCCTTATCCGCTCTGGTTTTTTCTGCCGGCAGCGGTGATCTATGGCGTCTTTTTCCTTCTGCCGACGGCGACGTCCTTCTGGTACAGCCTGACGCGCTGGGACCTGATGACGGCGCAGTTCATCGGTCTGGAAAACTTTCGCCAGTTTTTCTCCGAGCCGTTTCTGGTGCAGGGTGTGATCAATACGCTGATCTATGCCGTCATGACCTGCGGGCTGAAAACAATCTTCGGCCTGCTGCTTGCCGTTCTGCTCACCAGCAATCTGATTGCTCGCGGCTTTCTGCGCGCCGTGGTCTTCTTTCCTGTTCTGGTCTCGACTATCGGTATCGGCATTACCTTCACGGTGATGATGCATCCGACACGCGGCATCATCAATGTGGCTCTGGAAGCGGTTGGCATTGATGGGCCGGGCTGGCTGACCAATCCGGCACTTGCGCTGTTTTCCGTGGCGCTTGTCGATCTGTGGAAGGGTGTCGGGCTGGCAACGCTGATCTTCATTGCCGGTCTTGCCGCCATCAGCCCGGATTATTACGAGGCGTCCCGAATTGATGGCGCGACAAGAATGCAGCAGTTCCGCCGCATCACCCTGCCGCTGGTCCGGCCGGCAACGATAACGGTTGTTACCTTGTCGCTGATCGGTGGCCTGCGGTCGTTCGATCTGATCTGGGCGATGACGCGCGGTGGGCCGGGCTTCTCTTCCGATGTCGTCGCCTCCGTCATCTACAAGCAGTATCAGGCCGGGTTCTATGGCCTCTCGACGGCGGGCAATGTCATCCTGTTTGCCCTGATCGCGGTCATCATGGTGCCGTTGACCATCATGTTCAACCGACGGGAGATCGAACAATGATGCGCTATCGCCCGGTCGTCATCGGCAGCATTTCGCTTGCCGTCGCCGCCGTCGTTTTCATCGTCCCGTTCCTGTTTATAGCCTTGCAGGCTGCCAAGTCCCGCGCGGAGGCATCGCGTCTCAACTTTGCATTGCCGAAGGAATGGCTGCTCTGGGACAACCTGGTCGCGGTCATAGAGGCGCGTAACTATCAACTGCTGCTCGCCTATTTCAATTCCACCGTCATCACCGTGTTTTCGGTCACGATCCTCGTCGTGCTTTCAGCGATGGTGGGCTATGTCATGCAGCGTCGCCGCTCCCGCTGGAATGGTGTGGCGCAGACTGCGCTGCTGATCGGGCTGATGATGCCGCCCGCCGTAGTGCCGACCATCGGGCTTCTTCAGTCGATCGGCCTGTTCAAGACCATGACCGGCATGGTGCTGATTCAGGTTGCCTATAATCTCTCGTTCTCGACGCTGCTTTATCGCTCGTTCATAGGCACCATTCCGCGCGATCTCGATGAAGCGGCACTGATCGATGGCGCAAAGCCGTGGCAGATCTTCTTTCGGGTGGTGATGCCGCTTCTAAAGCCGGTGACGGTCACCAATATCGTCGTGCAGTCGATTGCCATCTTCAACGATTTCACCAACCCGCTCTATTATCTGCCGGGCAAGGAAAACGTGACGGTGCAGCTGACGCTCTATAATTTCCAGAGCATGTACACGAGCCAGTACAATCTCTTGTTCATGAACATCCTCCTGGTGACGATCCCCCCGCTCATTGTCTTTATCTTCTTCAATCGACAGATCGTTGCCGGCATGACGGCCGGCGGCGTGAAAGGCTAAGTGTATGTCAGGTGTAGAACTCAAGGACATTCGCAAGAGTTTCGGTGCGCTCGAAATCATCAAGGGCATCAATCTCGACATCAAGTCTGGCGAATTCGTCGTTTTTGTCGGCCCCTCCGGATGCGGAAAATCCACGCTGCTGCGCATGATCGCCGGGCTTGAGGATGTGACATCCGGCAAGCTGACGATCGGTGGAAACGACGTGACCTATGCGGACCCGTCCAAGCGCGGCATCGCAATGGTGTTTCAGTCCTACGCGCTTTATCCCCATATGACGGTTGCGGAAAATATCGGCTTCGGCCTGTCGTTGGCGGGTCGTCCCAAGGCGGTGATCGAGGCGAAGGTGCGGGAGGCGGCGGATGCGCTCCAACTGACCCATCTGCTCGATCGCAAACCGAAGGCGCTATCAGGCGGCCAGCGTCAGCGAGTCGCGATCGGCCGCGCCATCGTGCGCAATCCGGAAGTCTTTCTGTTCGACGAGCCCCTCTCGAACCTCGATGCATCCTTGCGTGCACAGATGCGGCTCGAAATCACCGACCTGCACAAGAAACTGGGGGCAACGATGATCTATGTGACCCACGATCAGGTCGAAGCAATGACGATGGCAGACAAGATCGTGGTTCTGAATGCCGGGCAAATCGAGCAGGTCGGCAGCCCTATGGATCTCTACAACAGACCGGCAACACCGTTTGTGGCCGGTTTTATCGGCAGTCCGAAAATGAACCTCTACTCGGGTGCTGCTGCCGAGAGCCTTGGCTGCCAGACCTACGGAATCCGGCCGGAAGACCTGACGCTCTCATCCGCAAGCGGCCGATGGACTGGCAGGATCCGTCACGTCGAGCGGCTTGGCGCCGACGCGCTGGTCTACTTCAAGGTCGAAGGGTTGGGCGACATGGTAGCCCGTACCACCGGCAATGCGGGTTTCCAGCCGGGCGAAACGGTATGGGCGACGCCGACACCTGGCGCTGAACACCGTTTCGATCGCTAATGCCATTCTGCCGGTTTTTAGGCCTTGGCCGGGCGACATCAACCTGAGGGGCTGGGGCTCCAGCCAAAAGTGGCTTGATTGTCGGTCAGTCGCTTCCCGTGCTGCAAGCTCCGGGGTAGGGACCGGAGGGGCGCAGTGTTGCAAGCCTTTACTGGACTTCGTTGACATATCGATGATTGGCGGTGGTTGCACGGTGTGCTGAAATCAGCACCGGAACGGCCATCTGGTCGTAGGCCACTTCATCGATCGTCAGCACTGCGGCGGGAAGCGTCAGCTCGAGCCAGCGGGCATCGGCGTCCGTTGCGAGGTCCGCGCCGATCTGCTCGCGGATTGCCGAAATACGGATGCCGTATTTGTCCAGCAGATGCAGGTAGAAGAGGGGCGGCACCTGGGCGGGGTTGTCTGGGAAGTCCGGAACGCGTTCGCGGGGCAGTGTCAATGTTTCATGCATGATAGGGCGGTCATCGACGTGGCGCACGCGATGAAACGTGACGACGGGGGTGCCTTCCTCGATCTGTAATTTGGCACTCTGCACGGAAGTCGCCTGAGCGCTGGCAATGGCGGTCACGGTGGTCACGGACTTGCTCAGTGTGCCATCCAGCCCATGCAGACGAAAATACTGGAAGAACAGGCGCAGACTGTGTTGCGGCTTTCGACCCGTCACCACCGTCCCTGTCTTGCGGCGGCGGCTCAGCAATCCGTCATTGGTGAGATCCATCAGAGCGCGCCGGATAGTGCCGACTGCGACACCATAAGTTTGCGCCAGCGCCACTTCGCTAGGCAACACGGCACCCGGCTCCAGTTTTCCCAGCATGATGGCTTCGGTGATCTGCCGCTTCACGACTTCATAGAGGGGCAGGGACAATTCGCTCAATCGCATGGGTTCTGATGAATTATTGGGCAATTCCGGCAATGATTTGCCTCTTCTTTGGAGTTGACTTGGTGCTTCGAGCTGAGCACTATTACTATATAGTTTATATGAAAGCGCAAGCTGAGGCGGCGGCGCTGGATGCCTTGAGGATCTGCCATGACCGAGCAGCGACCTGACCTGAGCCGAGAGCCTTTGACCACTGCCATGGCAGCGATTGAAAGCGATGTCGAGCGGTCCGTTTCGGATTTGGCGCGGATGATTGCTGTCGATACCTCCTTTCCGCCGGGCCTCGGTTATGGCGCCTTTGCCGATCTAATGACCGAACTTCTCACGCCGCTGGGATATGATTTTGAACGCGTGACGGTGCCGTATGCGCTTTGGCATGTCGAGGGCGGGCCAGCCGCTGGCGAGCGGATCAACCTGATTGCCAGCCGCGACACCGGCCGGCCGACCTGCGGTCTCTATTACCACGTCGATACGGTTCCCGTTGTGCCGGGCTGGCAGCGCGACCCACTGACGCTGACCGTCGAGGGTGACGCCCTGTTCGGACTTGGCGCAGCCGACATGAAAGGCACGATCGCGGCAACTCTGCTGGCGTTGCGTGCGGCTGCGGCAACCGGCCTCAAGCTGGCCTACGACCCGATGCTGCTTCTGTGCACCGACGAGGAAGGCGGGCTTTATCCCGGCATTCGTTATCTGGCGGAGCAGGGGCACCTGAAGGGACATATCGTCAATTTCAACGGTTCGGCCGCGCCGCGGATCTGGGCCGGATGTTTTGGCATCTTCAATCTTCAACTGACCATCAAGGGTCATGCCGTACATGCCGGCGAAGGCAACCGCACGGGCGCCGGCGTGAATGCCATCGAAGCGGCTCTTCCGGTCATGGCGGCCCTGATGGCGCTGAAGCCGAAGGTGGCAGACCGTGTTTCGGCGCTCGCGCCGCCGCCGCATGCGACTGGGCCCCTTCGGCCGCAGCTGACGATCTCTGCGATCCATGGTGGAACTGCCGGCGGGCAGGTGCCAGCCGAAGTGAAAATCCTCGTCAGCCGACGTTATGCGCCGGAAGAGAACTACGACGTGGCGCGCCGGGAAATCGAAGCGGCTGTGCGCGATGCCCTGCCGACCATCGAACACCTGCAAATGGATATCGATGTCGTGGGACATCTCATCCCGACCGCAGACCCTTACGGCCCGCATTGGCCCCGCTGGCAAAAGGCGCTTTCGGCCGGTTTCGGTTATGCGCCTTCTGATTTCAGCCGCTGGGGTGCGGCAAGCTGCTCCGACTTTGGTTATGTGCAGCAAAGCGGCTTTGCGCAGGAAGTTCTGCTCGGCGGTCTTGGTCGCCCGCAAAGCTGCATCCACAGCGCCGATGAACACACGACAAAACAGGACATCATCGCGCTCGCCAAGAGCATTCTTGCCTATCTCGCGCAGGATTTTGCCTCCGATGACATTCCTGAACAGAACACCACAACAACGATAGAAGGGAACTGATCATGCTTGCAATGAAACGACGCCTTTTCCTCGCCGGCACGGCGGCGGTCCTCACGGCCCCATCGCTGGGATTTGCGCAGACTGCTGCACCGACCAAGGGAGGCACCTTGCGCGTGTCGATCGACCAGGCGGCCAGCGTCATTCATCCACTGCTGACGCGGGTCAACCCCGAATATCTGATCACCGAACTGCTCTACAGCAACCTGACGCGGCTGAAGGTCGACATGTCGGTGGAGCCGGATCTGGCAGAAAGCTGGAGCGCCAACGAGGCGCTGACCGAGTGGACGTTCAAGCTGCGCAGCGGCGTCAAGTTTCATGACGGTTCGCCCTGTGCCGCAGAGGATGTGGTTGCGACATTCAAGGCAATTCTCGACCCCGCCAATGCCTCGCCGGGGCGCAACAATGTCGGGCCGATTGCCGACGTGTCAGCGCCTGATGCGACGACCGTGGTGTTCAAGCTGGCGACCGCTTATGCCGACTTCCCCGTCTCCGTTGCCTATACCACGGCCCGCATCATCCCTGCCAAGATCGCCACGGGCGATTTCAAGAGCCTGTCCACCAAGGCCGTCGGGACCGGGCCGTTCAAGCTGGTTTCCTACGAGCCGGACCGCCTGATCGTCGTCGAGCGCAACCCCGATTATTATGATCCCGCCCGCCCTTATCTTGACCGGATCGAGATCCAGGTCTTCCCGGACACCTCTGCCGAAGGCTCGGCCATGATTGCCGGCGATGTCGACATCATCTCGACGCTGCAGCCAACGGAATATCTGCGGCTTGACGGCAGCCGTGGCGTCGATGTGCTGCGCGTTGCCTCCGGCCAGTTCTGCAACGTCAACTTCGGCTGCGACACGCCGCCGTTCCATGATCCACGCGTGCGCCGCGCGCTGGCTCTTACCGTCGACCGCAAGGCCATGGTGGATTTCGTCACCGAAGGTTTTGGCACACCAGGCAATGACACGCCGCTCAATGCCTCCTACCGCTTCTTCAAGAGCGTGGCCCAGCGCAAGGCCGACATTGCCGAGGCGAAGAAATTGCTGGCCGAGGCCGGCCATCCCAATGGTTTCGAAGCAACCCTGATCGCCTCCGACCGGCCCGCCGTGCGCACGCAATTGGCCGTGGCACTGAAGGAAATGGCCAAGGAAGCCGGCATTACCATCAACGTCCAGACCATGCCGCATGCCACCTATCTGGAACAGGTCTGGAAGAAGGGCAGCTTTTATGTCGGCTTCTACAACATGCAGCCGACGCCGGATGGGATCTTCAAGCTGCTTTACACCTCCGATGCGGCCTGGAACGAGACCCGCTGGAACAACAAGGCCTTCGATGCGCTGATTGCCGAAGCGCGCGGCACCACCGACGAAGCCAAACGCACGGACCTCTACACCAAGGCGCAGGCCCTGATGAACGAAGAGGTTCCCTCGATCATCCCCGCCTTCTTCGACGTCCTGGGCGCCAAGCGCGAATGGGTCGAAAACTATCAGGTGCATCCCCGCGCCTCCGTCTTCCGTCTCGACCACGTGTCGTTGTCGGCAAAGGCCCCCAAGCGCGGCTAACGGCCGCGCGCGTTGCGCCGGATGCCGGCCCGGTGGGCTGCATCCGGCGTCTTTTTCGAGAGGGGAGGCCTGAATGTCTGCAAGTTACATTCTCAAGCGGCTGATGATGATCGTCTACACGTTGCTTGTCGTGTCGCTGATCGTTTTTGCCATCACGCAGATCCTGCCGGCCGATGCGGCGGTGATGATGCTGGGTGAAAATGCCACCGACGAGGCGCTGGAAGCGTTGCGCCAGTCGATGGGGCTGAACGCGCCGATCTGGATGCAATACGGCCAGTGGCTTGGCCACCTGCTGCAGGGCGATTTCGGACACTCGCTGCGCACCGGCCAGGCAATAGGCCCGGTCATGTTCGAGGCGCTGGGCCGCTCGATGCTGCTGGCCGTGCTGTCCATCGGCCTCATGCTGGTGATTGCCGTGCCGCTGGGCATCATCGCCGCCATCCGCCGCGGGCGTATCGCCGACATGCTCGTCAGCCTCGTCTCCTATATCGGTGTCTCGCTTCCCGAATTCGTCACCGCGACAATCGCAGTGCTTGTGTTTGCCGATCTGATGGCGTGGTTGCCGCCCACCGGTTATGTGCCGCTCACCGAAAATTTTGCCGATGGCCTCGCCCATCTTGTCCTGCCGGTCTGCGTCATCTCCATCATCCTGATTGCGCATGTCTCGCGCATGGTGCGCTCCGAACTGGTGGACGTGCTGCATTCCGACTATATCCGCGCCGCGCGCATGAAAGGGCTTTCGAGCGGCACGGTTCTGCGTCGCCATGCCTTGCGCAACGCGCTGCTGCCCACCATCACCATCGTTGCATTGGATGTCGGCTATTTGCTCGGCGGCGTCATCGTCGTCGAGGAGATCTTTGCCATCCCCGGCATCGGCCGGCAGCTGATCGTCGCCATCCAGGCGCGCGACCTGCCGTCCATTCAGGCCGGCGTGCTGATCATGGCCGCCACCTATTCCATCGTCAATTTTGCAGCCGACATCCTCTATGCGTGGCTCGACAAGCGGATCCAATATGACTGAGTTCCTGAAGCGCCTCCTGCGCACGCCCCAAGGCGCAATCGGACTTGTTCTTGTCCTCCTGGTCCTGATCGTCGTCATCTTCGGACCGTCGCTTGCGCCCCATGACCCCGAAAGCCTGAAACCGCTTGCCCGCTACAAGGGCATGAGCGCCGCTTATTGGCTTGGAACCGATCAATACGGGCGCGATATCTTCAGCCGTCTGCTGATCGGTGCCCGCGCCACCGTTACCATGGCGGTGCTGGCGACGGTTGTTGGCACACTGGCCGGCGCCGTGATCGGCACCACGAGTGCCTTTCTCGGCGGACGCGCCGACGAGGTCATCATGCGCACCATCGATGCTGTCATGTCCATCCCGAGCCTCCTGTTTGCGCTGCTGATCGTCAATCTGCTGGGGTCCAGCACCGCCAATGCGCTGGTGGCCGTCGCAATCGCCTTTGCTCCCGGCATGGCGCGCATCACCCGCAGCGTTGCCCTGTCGGTGCGCAAGCAGGATTATGTCAGCGCCGCCATCGCGCGCGGGGAAAGCGCGTCCTACATCGTGATGCGCGAGATGCTGCCCAATGTGATTGCGCCGATCATCGTCGAGATGACGATCCGCGTCTCGTTTGCCGTCATGCTGTTTGCAACGCTCAGCTTTCTCGGCCTCGGTGCCCAGCCGCCGGCGGCGGAATGGGGGCTGATGGTTTCGGAAGCGCGCCGCTACATGCACTTGAGCGCCGGCATCCTCGTCTGGCCCAGCATCGCCATTGCCCTTGTCGCCATCGGTTTCAACCTGCTTGGCGACGGGCTGCGCGATGCGCTCAACCCCCGCACCTGAGGACATCATCATGGCCGATCTCCAACAGCCGCCCGTCCTCGATATCCGTGGCTACAGCCTGGACTACGAGACACCGAACGGCGCCTTCCATGCCTTGAAGGACATCAATCTGTCGGTGCCGCGGGGTGAAATTCTCGGGCTGGTCGGCGAGTCCGGATCGGGCAAGACGTCGCTTGCCTGGTCGATCATGCGCTATCTGCCGAAGAATGCACGCGAGACCGCCGGCACGATCCTGCTTTCCGGCGAGGATCTGATGAAGAAATCCGTATCCGACATCGAGACAATGCGCGGCAAGCGCATCAGCATGGTGTTTCAGGATCCCAGCACCTCGCTTAATCCGACGCTGTCGCTTGGAACACAGCTCTGCGAAGTCCTGACGCGCCATCGCGGCCTGACGCGGCGGCAGGCCTGGCGCGAGGGCGAGGCGATGCTGGGGCGCGTTGGTCTGAAGACGCCGGCCGCCATGATGCAACGGATGCCGCATGAGGCGTCCGGAGGCGAAAAGCAACGGGTGGTGATTGCCGCCGCCTTTGCCTGCAATCCCGAATGCATCCTCTTCGACGAGCCGACCACGGCACTCGATGTCATCACCGCACGGCAGATCCTTGACCTGTTCGTCGAACTGCAGGCCGAAACCGGCGTTGCCTCGCTTTATATCTCGCACGATCTGGCGCTTGTTGCGCGCACGGCCCAGCGTGTGGCGGTGATCCGTCGCGGCGAGATTGTTGAGCAGGGTCCGGTCAATGCGATCTTCGCCCAGGCACAACAGGCCTACACACGGGAACTGATCGCCGCGGTGCCGGATCCGCGCCGGCGTCTGGTTGAGACCAGGCCGGATGTCTCTGGCGAGGCGCTGGTCAAGGTGGAAGAGGTCAGCGTCCACTACGGCCGTACGGGCTTTTTCTCCAGCCTGACGGGCGCGCGGGAGCGGGTGACCGGCAATAGGGCGGTGAGCCTTGATATCCGTCGCGGAGAGATACTTGGCATTGTCGGCGAATCCGGCTCCGGCAAATCGACCCTTGCCAAAGCGATGACCGGGCTCAACCGGTTCGAGGGCCGCATCTGGTTCGACGGGCGGCCGATCACCGGGCTGAAGGACATGGACACGGCCTATCGCAAGGACGTCCAGATCATCTTCCAGCATCCGGACGCCTCGCTCAATCCGCGACAGAAGATCCGCGAGATCCTGTCGCGGCCGTTGAAGCTTTATGGCAGCGCTGCGCAATTGGACCAGCAGATCGGCGACATGCTGGAGCGCGTGCGTCTGCCCCGCACCCATGCCGATCGTTATCCTCACCAGCTCTCGGGCGGCGAAAAGCAGCGTGTTGCGATTGCGCGGGCCTTTGCCTCGCGCCCCCGTCTCGTCATCTGCGACGAAATCACCTCGGCCCTCGATGTCTCCGTCCAGGCATCGGTGATCGAACTGCTGCTCGACCTGCAGAAGCAGAGTGACACTGCCTATCTGTTCATTACCCACGACCTCAACCTGATCCGTCAGATCGCGCACCGGATCGCCGTGATGTATCGCGGCGACCTGATCGAGATCGCCGATGCGGAGACAATCGATAGCCCCGACCGCGCCGAATATACCCGCCGCCTCATCCAGACGGTGGCGCCGCCGGCGGGAGCCACACACCCCTCTTCGTAATGCAAGGAGCATGACCATGGACCCGCAATCACTTGTCGCCAGGATCGACGAGAAGGCCTGCCTCGACTTCCTGTCGATGATGGTTCGCCACAAAAGCCATTCGGAGACGGAGGGCGAACGTGTACTGGCCCGCCGGATGACGCAGGAGATGAAGGCAATCGGGCTCGACGCCGACCTGCAGCCCTTCAATGACGGCGCGCGCTTTAATGCCATCGGGCGCCTGAAGGGCACCGGCGGCGGCAAGAGCCTGCTGTTTAACGGCCACCTTGATACGAACCCTGTCACCGAAGGCTGGACGGTGGACCCCTATGCCGGGCTTGTCGATGACAAGTTCATCTATGGCATCGGCGTTTCCAACATGAAGGCTGGCGATGCGGCCTATTTCTGTGCTGTCAAAACGCTGATCGATGCGGGCGTCAAGCTGAAGGGAGACGTCGTGCTGACCTATGTGGTTGGCGAATTGCAGGGTGGGGTGGGCACGCTTGCCGCCATCCGCAGCGGCGTGACTGCCGACTATTTCGTCAACAGCGAGCCGAGTGATCTCGTTGCCGTGACCATGCATGCCGCGGCCCTCAGCTATGTCATCGAACTGACCGGCGACACGCGACACCTCTCCAAGCGCGAGGAATCTGTCGATGCCATCGCCGCTGCCTGCGATATCATTCCCCGCATCAATGCCATGACCTTCAGTGGTGCCAGAAGTGAGGTTCACCGGTCAATCAATCGCGGCCATGTCGGCGTCGTACACGGCGCGCTCGGCCGGGGACTTGAGGAGTGGCGTCCGCCGCAGGTTGCCGATTTCGTCCGCCTCAAAGGCTCCTGCCGTTATGCGCCGGGGCAGACGCAGGAAGGTGTTCTGGCCGATCTCGATGCCGAGCTGCGCCAGTTGGAGGCGCGTTTCCCTGGGCTGAAGGCCAAGCTGGTGCCTGAAATGATCGAGGGGCGTCCGCTGATGCCGCCGTTCGAGGTTTCGCCCGACTCGCGGATCGTCAAGTCGATCAACGCTGCCTATGAGGCTGTGCGCGGCCAAGCGCAGCCCACCGGCGCAATCACCCCGACACGTTTTTACGGAACCGATGCCGGCCATCTCTATCATGAGCTTGGCATGGAAGGCATCGTCTGCGGTCCGGGTGGTCGCTACAACACCATGCCCGACGAGCGCGTCGATATCATCGACTATCTCGACATGATCCGTGTCTACATGCTGACCATCCTCGATATCTGCGAGGTGGCATGACATGTTTTCCCGGGCGGAATTCGATCACCGTGTCGCTCTTGCCCGGGAAGCCATGGCGCGTGCCGGTACGGATCTGCTGCTTATCGACAGCGGGGAACTTCTGGCCTGGCTGACGGGCTATACCGTTTCCGAAACACTTTATCGCGCGGCCTTTCTGCCGCGCGAGGGCCAGGCCTGGTTCTGCCTGCGAGGGCTGGATGAGGCACCTTGCCGTGAAAAGAGCTGGATCACCGATGTCGTCGGGTTTGACGACATGCAGGAGCCGCAGAGCGCTGTTGCGCTAAGTCTTCGCGACCATGGTTTTGGCAGCGCCCGGATCGGCCTCGATACAAATTCCTGCAGCATGAGCGCGGCAAATTTCATGCGCCTCACGCAGCTTCTGCCACAGGCGCAATTTGTGCCGATGCCGGGCCTGAGCGACAGTCTTCGCTGGGTCAAGTCGGCGGCTGAAATCGAGGTGCTGCGTCAGGCGGCAGGGATCGCCGACGCGGCGATGCTTGAAATTGCTGAACGGGCCAGCGAGGGCATGACGACAAGAGAGGCCGCCGCAATCGCGGCCTCTGCCTTCATCCGGGAAGGCGCCGATACCGGCGAGGTCGGTCCGGTGGTGAAGGCCGCCGGCGCGCATGAATTCCTGCATGGCGTGTTCAAGACGGAGACGATCCTGCCAGGCGACATCCTGCATGTGGAGCTTATTCCCCGCGTGGCGAATTACAGCGCAAGGATGATGCGGCCCATCATGGTCGGGACAGTGCCGGAGGAGCTGGCGGCTGTGGCAGAAAAGCTGGTCGCCTTGCAGGACAAGCAGATCGCGGCGATGAAAGCCGGGGCGGTGGCGCTAGATGTCGACGCGGTGATGCGCGACGGTGCGCTTGCCGCGGGGCTGCGCACCCATTACCAGAACGTCACCGCCTACACGCTCGGGCTCTATACCCGAACCCCGCGCAGCAGCGACTTTTCACGCGTTTTCCTGCCTTCTGCGAACTGGGCGTTGGAGGAGGGCATGGTCTTCCACGTCTATACCACAGCCCACGGGCTCGGTTTTAGCGAAACCGTGGTCGTGAGGCCGGATAGCGGTGAACGGCTGACGAAAGCACCACGGCGAATTCTTGCATCCTGTGCTTGACGAATTCCTTGAGGCCGAGCCCCAGCACGCGCGCGCCTGAAGGGCCAGCCTGGCCGCAAGAAGTGATCTGCGGACTCTTCAAAAGTCCAGCGGGCGGTTGTCGACCACTTCCTTCATCACGAAGAAGGTGCGGGTCTGGCGCACGCCCGGCAGTCCGATCAACTGCTGTCCGTGAATGCGGTTGAAATCGGCCATGTCGCCAACCCGGATTTTCAGGAAGTAGTCGAAATCGCCTGCCACCAGATGGCAATCGAGCACGAAGCTGAGACTTGCCGCCGCCGCTTCGAAATCGGCAAAACTTTCGGGCGTGGAGCGGTCGAGAACCACGCCCACCATGACCAGCGCCCCACGATCCACCTTTTGCGGATTGACCAGTGCCCTGACCCCGCTGAGGTAACCCTCGCGGAACAGGCGCTGCGTGCGCCGGTGGCAGGTGGCCGGGCTAACCGCCACCAATTCCGCCAGATCCGCGTTCGAAATGCGCCCGTCCTTCTGCAGCAGCCGCAGGATTTTCATGTCGATCCGATCGATATTTTCGTCGGCGGTGATTTCTTTCATGAAAGCGATCTTTTTTGCTGATGTCTTCCAGATATCTACGATTTCAGGTGTCTATGTGGAAAATGGAGGTCAAACTTAGAGAGGACCTTTCATCCTGTTTCTGCCTAGCATGTTCCCAACCGAAACCCCAGGGGAACATCATATGCTGGAAGAATTCGAACGTTATCCGCTCACCTTCGGCCCGACCCATATCGAGAAGCTGGATCGCCTGACCGACCATCTGGGCGGCAAGGTTGAGCTTTACGCCAAGCGTGACGATTGCAATTCGGGGCTTGCCTATGGCGGTAACAAGCTGCGCAAGCTGGAATACATCATTCCGGATGCCATCAAGTCGAATGCCGATACGCTCGTCTCCATCGGCGGCGTGCAGTCCAACCACACGCGCATGATTGCCGCCGTCGCCGCCAAGATCGGCTTCAAGTGCCGTCTGGTGCAGGAAGCCTGGGTGCCGCACGAAGATGCCGTCTATGACCGCGTCGGCAACATCATGCTGTCACGCATCATGGGCGCCGACGTGCAGATGGTCGATGACGGCTTCGACATCGGCATTCGCAAGAGCTGGGAAGACGCCATCGAGGACGTGAAGGCCAAGGGCGGCAAACCGTATCCGATCCCGGCTGGCGCTTCCGTGCACAAATATGGTGGTCTCGGTTATGTCGGCTTTGCCGAAGAAGTCCGCGCCCAGGAGGCCGAACTCGGCTTCAAGTTCGATTATATCGTGGTCTGCACGGTCACCGGCTCCACCCATGCCGGCATGACCGTGGGCTTTGCCAAGGACGGCCGCGCCCAGCGCGTCATCGGCATCGACGCCTCCTTCACGCCTGCCCAGACCAAGGCGCAGGTGCTGGAAATCGCACGGCGCACCGCCGACCTCGTCAAACTCGGCCGCGAGATCACCGAGGAGGATGTCGTTCTGGTGGAAGACTATGCCTATCCGGTCTACGGCGTTCCCTCGGAAGAAACCAAGGAAGCCATCCGTCTGGTCGCCCGCCTCGAAGGCATGATCACCGATCCGGTTTATGAGGGCAAATCCATGCAGGGCATGATCGATCTGGTGAAGAAGGGCTATTTCCCGGAGGGCTCGAAGGTTCTTTACGCCCATCTCGGCGGTGCGCCGGCCTTGAACGGCTACGGTTATGCCTTCCGCAATGGCTGATACGTGACGAACGGCCGGGCTTGATGCCCGGCCGTTTTGTTTCAAGATCTCAACATGCCTCACCGCCCTGTGGAGCCCGCCATGATCGACCGCCCCCATGCTTTTCTGAAACGCCTGGAGCAGCAGGCTCTCTGGCTTGCCTGCTACACGATCCACAACGCCAACCACCTGCGCGACAAGGACGAGGTGAAGGTGGGCGGACATCAGGCGTCCTCGGCCTCGCTCGTCTCGATCATGACGGCGCTGTATTTCCACACTCTGCGTGCCGAGGACCGCGTGGCCGTCAAGCCGCATGCGGGCCCCGTCTTTCACGCCATTCAATACATCATGGGCAACCAGACCCGCGAGAAGCTCGAGAATTTTCGCGGCCTTGGCGGAGCCCAGTCCTATCCCAGCCGCACCAAGGACATTGATGACGTTGATTTCTCCACCGGCTCTGTGGGCCTCGGTGTCGCCGTCACCGCCTTTGCCGCGATGATCCAGGATTACGTGGCCGCTAAGGCC
The DNA here is from genome assembly GCF_058242775.1 of Neorhizobium sp. PAMB6630. NCBI lineage: Bacteria > Pseudomonadati > Pseudomonadota > Alphaproteobacteria > Hyphomicrobiales > Rhizobiaceae > Neorhizobium > Neorhizobium sp. PAMB6630. The sequence continues at coordinate 720,396 of NZ_JBZAYV010000002.1, read as the reverse complement.
TGGGGCAAGGCCATTCCGCAGGGGCGAATGATTGCGCTTGCGGGCGATGCCGAACTGGACGAGGGCAATATCTATGAATGCCTGCAGGAGGGTTGGAAGCACGATCTGCGCAACACATGGTGGATCATCGATTACAATCGCCAGAGCCTCGACGGCGTGGTGCGCGAAACGCTGTGGCAGCGGATAGAGAGCATCTTCAAGGCCTTCGGCTGGGATGTGGTGATCCTGAAATATGGCAGCCTGCAGAAGGCAGCCTTTGCCGAACCGGGTGGAGAGGCCTTGCGCGCCTGGATCGATGCCTGCCCGAACCAGCTTTATTCCGCCCTGACCTTTCAGGGTGGTGCCGCCTGGCGCAAGCGCCTGTTGGACGATCTCGGCGACCAGGGGGCGTTCAGCGATCTTCTGGCGCGGCGCAGTGACAGCGAACTTGCCGACCTCATGAACAATCTTGGCGGTCACTGCCTCGAAAGCCTCACCGAAGCCTTCGACCGTATCGATCACGACAGGCCGACCGTGTTCCTGGCCTATACGATCAAGGGTTGGGGCACGCCGCTGGCCGGCCACAAGGACAACCACTCCGGCCTGATGACGAAGGAGCAGATGGCCGAGTTCCAGCAGCGCATGGGCGTTGCCCCGGGCGAGGAATGGGCGCCCCTGTCAATCGCCGGCAATGGGCCGGAGATGCGCAACGTCCTCAAAGACGTGCCGTTTTTCCGAAAAGGTCCGCGCCGTTACCAGGGCAAGCGGATTTCGACGCCCGGCCCGGTCAGGCTGGAGGATCGCCTGCTCTCCACCCAGGCGGGTTTCGGCAAGATCCTCGATGGGCTCGCCAAATCGCGCCATCCGCTCGCCGACCGGATCGTGACCACCGCGCCGGATGTGACCGTCTCCACCAATCTCGGCCCCTGGGTTAACAGTCGCGGCCTGTTCGGCAGGGCGCATCAGGCCGATACCTTCCGGGATGAACGTATTCCCTCGACCCAGAAATGGCATTTTGCGCCAGAGGGACAGCATATCGAACTCGGCATTGCCGAAATGAACCTCTTCCTGCTGCTGGCGGCGGCCGGACTTTCGCATTCGCTGTTTGGCGAGCGCCTGCTGCCGATCGGCACGGTTTACGATCCCTTCATCGCCCGTGGCCTGGATGCGCTGAACTACGCCTGTTACCAGGATGCGCGTTTCATGATCGTCGGCACGCCCTCGGGTGTCACGCTTGCCCCGGAGGGCGGTGCGCACCAATCGATCGGCACGCCGCTGATCGGCATGAGCCAGGATGGGCTGGCCAGTTTCGAGGCCGCCTTTCTGGATGAGCTTTCCACCATCATGGACTGGTCCTTCGATTATATGCAGCGCGATGGCGAAGGCATGCCGGACGAGAAGACCTGGTTGCGCGACGAGACCGGTGGCTCGGTTTATCTGCGACTGACCACACGTCCGCTTGAACAGCCGCATTGGCGCGACAGCGATCGGTTTCGCAGCGACGTGATCTCCGGCGGTTACTGGTTGCGTCCGCCCGGTGCCAATGCAGAGGTGGTGCTGGTCTATCAGGGCTGTATCGCGCCCGAGGTGATCAAGGCAGCCGGCCTGATCGGCGAGGCGAGGCGGGATATCGGTGTTCTCGCCGTCACATCCGCCGACCGGTTGAACGCCGGATGGACCGCCGCACAGCGGGCTCGCGCCCGCGGTCATGCCGGAGCAAAATCCCATGTGGAGCAGTTGATTGGCGACCTGCCGGCGCATTGCACGCTGGTGACCGTGATCGACGGGCATCCGGCAACGCTTGCCTGGCTCGGTGGCGTTGCGGGCCATCGAACCGTGCCGCTTGGGGTGGAGCATTTCGGTCAGACGGGCCGTGTCGCAGATCTCTATCGCCATTTCGGCATCGACACGCAGTCGATCGTCAAGCTGGCCTCGCGCCTCTCCAGCGGCAAGCTGGTGTCGGATCTGCTGCTGTTTCCATAAAGCCGGTTCGCGCGCTGACCACCTTAAGGGCTGCGCGCGCCAAACCTACCAGTTAGGGAAGAAGCCGGGCGAGGCGGCAATCGGCGGGCCTGCGGCAAGCCTGTCGAGATCGACAGATGGCGCGGCAAAATCGGTATCGTCGGCAAGGATCGCCTCGATTTCGGCGGCGACCCTCAGCGTGCCGAGATCGTCGTGACGCCGCCCGACGATCTGCAGGCCGAAGGGCATGCCTGTCTCGTCACGCCCAACGGGAATGGTGATGGAGGGGTGACCGGACAAGGTCGAGGCATAGGCCATGGCGAGCCAGTGGTAATAGCTCTTCGTTGCCACGCCATCGATCTCTGTCGGGTAAAGCTCGTGCCAGTCGCGCGGCGATATCGTGACGGCAGGGGAGAGAATGACGTCGCAGCCTTCAAAGAAAACCTGCCAGTCGCGATAATAACGTCCCTGCGCCGCCATGGCATCATAGATATCCTGCGGGCCGAAGCTCAGGCCCTCCGCCACATTGGCGGTGACGTTGGGACCGACCTTTTCCGGCGCCATCTCAAGGTATTTTCCATGGCCGATGAAGGCGAGGCCGCGCAGCACGGAAAAAATGCGGTCGGCATCATCGCAGAGAGGATGGCGCTCCTCGATCCTGCCGAGATGCGGCAACAGCTGCGCCATCACCCGGCGGAAAGCCCGCCGGACGATACCTTCCGTCGGCGCGAAACCAAAATCCTCGGTGATGGCGATGCGTTGTTCAATGAGGTTCACCCGGCCCGGCGTGGCGAATGCCGATGCATCCCAGGGCGTGTGGCCATCCACCACCGTGGTGAACGGGTCGAGCCGGTCCGGCCGCGCCATGACGGAGAGCATCAGGCCGACATCGGCAACGCTGCGTGCCATGGGGCCGCTTGTCGACAGATGCAGCAGGGACAGCGCCCGTGTGTCGCCGGGCACCACGCCGGGCGAGGGACGAAAACCGACGACACCACAAAACGCTGCGGGATTGCGCAGGCTGCCGCCGGTATCCGATCCCGTGGCAAGCGGTGCCATGCGTGCGGCCAGCAGCGCGGCAGAGCCTCCGGAAGAGCCGGCGGCGCTTTTTGTCGGATCATGCGGATTGCCGGTTGCGCCATAAACCCGGTTGATCGTGTTGCCGCCCGCGCTCCAGTCCGGATTGTTGGTCTTGCCGAGCGGAATGGCCCCGGCCCGACGCATGGCGGCAACGATAGCGTCGTCCTTCGTCGCGATGTTGTCGCGGAAGATCTCCGAGCCGAAGGTGGTCGGCAGGCCGGCCACATCGATCATGTCCTTGACGCCGAAGGGCAGGCCATGCAGCACGCCCAGCCGCTCGCCCTGCATCACCTGCCGTTCCGCCCCCTTCGCGTCGTCAAGAACGCGATCGAAATCCTGCGCGACGACGGCATTGATTGCCGGGTTCAGCCGCTCGATGCGGGTAATACAGGCCTCGGCCAGTTCCACCGGCGACAATTGCCGCCGGGCGATGCGGCGGGCGGCGTCATGGGCTGAGAGATCTGCGGGATGGCTCGCGTCGTGCATGAAAAATCCTCGGCTATTTCAACCGCTGCGCACTTTCTGCAATATCGAGAAAAAGCGCCGTCATGATGCGCATTCCCTCTTCTGCAATCGGCAGCAGCGCGTGTTCGTTCGGACCATGCTGGCCGCATTCGGCATGCGAATGCGGGATCCAGATGGTCGGCAGGCCAAGGATGTCGGTAAAGGCATCATTGGGCAGCGAGCCCGCCAGATTGGGCAGCACATGCGGTGGCTTGCCGCAAGTGCGGGCGATCGACTGCTCGACGAAGCGCACCCACGGGTGATCGGGCGAAAAGCGGGTGGCCTTGAAGGGCTCGCCTTTCGAGGCCCGGACCTCCACCATCTTGTAGCCGTGGGCGTCCAGATGGCGGCGAAGCGCCGGCAGAATTTCGGCCATATCGGTGCCGACGACGAAGCGCAGCTGGCAGGTGGCGCGGGCGGACCCGGAAATGGCGTTCTGCGGTGCCTCGATATTGCCGGCCGAAATGGCAAGCACGGCGAGCGAATTCCAGCCGAAGACACGCTCGGACGGAGTCAGTTCAGCCTCGCCCCAATCGGCATCATGCCGGCGCGGCGGCAGATCCTTCAGCGTTGCCCGGATTTCCGGCGTCAAGCTTGTCGGACGCCATTCCGGTATCTGGATCTGGCCGCGACGATCGACAATGCAGGCGATGGCATGCGAAAGAAGGATGATCGGATCTGCCAGCAGGCCGCCGAAATTGCCGGAATGGTGGTCACCGTCGCGCAGGTTCACCACCAGATCAAAAGACAGGCCGCCGCGCGAGCCCATGAACATGGTCGGCGTATCCACCGCAAGGCGCGGCCCGTCGGAGGCAATCAGTACATCCGCCGAAAGCGCCTGTTTCTTTGCCTCAAAGAACTCGCGCAGGCCGAACGAGCCCGTCTCCTCGGCCATCTCGATGATGATCTTGGCGTTGAAGCCGAGATGCCCCTTGGCCCGGATCACCTGCTGAAGTGCCTTGATGTTGATGAGATGCTGGATCTTGTTGTCGGCGGTGCCGCGTCCGAAGAGCCTGTCACCCTCGACCGTCAGCACGAAGGGATCAAGCCCCTCGCGCCAGCGATGCGCCTCGCCATTGCAGACATCGCCGTGACCATAGATCAGCACGGTCGGCAGGGCTTCATTTTCGATGCGCGTGCCGATTAGCAGCGGCGCGCCGCCGGGCCGCGGATTGTCGAAGATCGCGCAGGAAAAGCCGATCGCCTCCAGCATCGGCTGCATCTCCGCCTCAAGATAGGCAAAGAGATCCTCCGGCCGACCCTCCGATTGGCTGACGGAGCGATGTGCGACCAGCCGCGCCAGATCGGTTGCAAGCCCACCACCCGTCACATAGGCCGAGGCCCCCTCCAGTATCGTCTGCCGTTCCATGTTTCCTGCCACCTTATGCCATGATCTTGTCTTGTGCGGCGGAAAGCGCTGCCATGTCGGGCGCCTCCCAGCCATTACCGGGCATCGCTGCCAGGAGATGTTTTGTGTAATCGCGCTGTGGATTGCCGAAGACCGCATCGACGCTACCATATTCCACCGCCTGGCCTTTCTGCATGACAAGGATATGATCAGAAATCTCGGCTGCGACCCGCAGGTCATGCGTGATGAATATCATCGTCAGGCCGACACTGCGCTTGATGTCGTCGAGCAGTTTCAGCACATCCTTCTGCACCGAGACATCGAGCGCCGACACCGCTTCGTCGGCAATCAGGATCTTTGGCTCCACCATCAGCGCGCGGGCAATCGAGATCCGCTGACGCTGCCCGCCGGAGAACTGCGAGGGATAACGATCGAGCGCATCCTCTTCCAACCGCACGATCTTCAGCAATTCGCGCGCCTTCTTCAGCGCCTCGGCTTTCGAGACGCCGAAATTCAGCGGCCCCTCGATCAACAGGTCGCCGATCCGACGGCGCGGATTGAGCGAGCCATAGGGATCCTGAAAAACGATCTGGATATGCTTGCGAAAGGCGCGACGGCTTGCTGCGGTATTGGTTTGCAGTCGTTCATTGCCAATCCACACGCTGCCCTCATCCGGCTCGACAAGCCCCATGAGGCAGCGCACCAGCGTCGATTTGCCCGATCCGGATTCGCCGACGATGCCAAGTGTCTGGCCCTCCAGAATGGTGAAATCGATTGGGCGAACGGCATGTACGGTGCGGGCAGGCTTGAACAGGGTGCGCGGGCTGATGAATGTTTTTTCGATGCCAGCCACGCGGAGGCCGATGGGCTTGTCCTGCTCGGGCGCCCCCTTGGCAACGTGGCGGCGCGGCACGGCATCGATGAGCTTGCGGGTATAGGCGTGACGGGGGTTGTTCAGCACCTCATCCACGCTTCCCTGCTCAACGACCACACCCTTCTGCATCACCACAACACGATCGGCGATTTCCGCCACGACATCAAAATCATGCGTGACGAACAGAATGCCGGCATTGCGGCTTTCCTTCAACTCCTTGAACATGTCGAGGATCTGCGCCTGGGTGGTCACATCGAGCGCTGTGGTCGGCTCGTCGGCAATCAACAGGCGCGGCTCCATGGCAAGTGCCATGGCAATGACGATACGCTGTCTTTGGCCGCCGGACAGTTGGTGCGGATAGGCATGGAAAAGCCGCTCCGGCTCGGGCAATCGCACTTCGGCAAGGAGCGCCAGCGTCTTCTGCCGCCGCTCGGCACGCGTCAAGTTGGTGTGGGCGGCAAACACTTCCTCGATCTGATCGCCCACTGTGTAACACGGGTTGAGCGCGCTCATGGGCTCCTGGAAGATCATGCCCATCCGCTTGCCGCGCAGGGCCGCATGCTCCTTCGCCGACATCGACAGGACATCGCGACCATCAAACCAGATCTGGCCGCCCGACGGCGTCAGCGCCTTTGGCAGAAGCCCCATGGCGGCAAAGGAGGTGATGGACTTGCCGGAGCCGGATTCGCCGACGATGCACAGGATCTCCTTTTCGCGAATATCGAGCGAAAGATTGCTGACGGCATGCGGACGGTCGCCCCCCTTCGGCAGGTCGATGGTGAGGTTGCGGATGGACAGCACCGATGTTGGATCATGCTCAGTCATCAGTTGCGTCCCTCCGGAGCCGTGATGTCGCGTATGCCGTCGCCCAACACATTGATGGCCAGAAGCAGAATGAAAAGCGCAATGCCGGGAACGGTGATCAGCCAGCTTTCAAACAGCAGCATTTCCTTGCCTTCCGAAATCATCAGCCCCCAGGAGGGCGTCGGCGGCTGTACGCCAAGCCCCAGGAAGGAGAGCGCTGCTTCCAGAATGATGGCATGCGCCATTTCCAATGTGGTGATGACGATCAGCGCATTCATCACATTGGGCAAAACATCCTTCCAGAGAATGCGGGGCAGGCTGGCGCCCAGCACTTCGGCGGCAGCGATATAGTCCATCTGGCGCACCTGCATGGTCGCGCTGCGCATCACCACGGCAAACCGGTCCCAGAGCAGAAAGCCGAGCACCAGCACGACGACGCTCAGCGAACCGCCGAACAGGGCAACCACTGCCAGCGCCACCAGCGTGGCCGGCAGCGCCAGACGCACGGAAACGATGAACATCACCGCCGCATCCACCTTGCCGCCGAAATAACCGCCGAGAATGCCGAGCGTGGTGCCGATGACCGCCGAGATCATGGCGGCCACGAAACCGATCATCAGCGATACGCGGGCGCCGTAGAGCATCCGCGACAGGTAATCGCGGCCGAGAGCATCGGTGCCCAGAATGTGCTTCCAGTCGCCGCCCAGGAAGACAGGCCGCGCCATGCGGGCCAGCAGATCCTGCTTGTAGGGATCATGCGGGGCAAGAAAGGGGGCAAAGACGGCAACCAGCGTGATGAAACCGACGACGACGAGGCCGAACAGGAAACCGCGATGACGCAGCGCCTTTCGTGTGAGAAGACGGGTGGGCGAGGGAGGGGCAGTGATTGTCGCTGCCTCTGTCATGGGAATATCGCTCATGTCAGCCACTCCTCAGGCGCGGGTCCAGCCAGGCATTCAGGATATCGGCCAGAAGGGTGAACCCGATGTAGAACATCGAGAAGATCAGGATCAGCGCCTGCATGGTGGGCAGATCGTTGCGCGAGATGGATTCCCAAGCGAGGAAGCCTGCGCCATGCAGGGCAAAGATGGTTTCCACCACCACAGACCCGCCAAACATGAAGCCGAGCTGTACGGCGGCCAGGCTGACGACGGGAATGATGGCGTTGCGCAGGGCATGCTTGAAGAGGATGGAGCGCCAGTTCAAACCCTTGGCGCGGGCAGTGCGGATGTAATCTGCCGACAGCACGTCCAGCATGCCGGCCCGCGTGAGGCGCATGATGGCGGGTGTGGCATAATAGCCGAGCACGATCATCGGCAGGATATAGCCGGTCCAGTGCCGTGTGCCCGATGCCGGAACCAGACCCAGATTTACCGAAAAGATGACGATGAGGATGAGACCGAACCAGAAGCTGGGAATGGCCTGGCCGACGACGGCAATGCCGAGCGCCAGCCGATCCAGCCAGCTGTTGGGAAAGGCGGCCGCCAGAACCCCCATCGGGATGGCCAGCACCAGGGCAAAGCCCATGCCGAGCGCGCCGATCGTCATGGTGACCGGCAGGCGCGCCGCCACCATGTCGGAGACCGGCGTCTTGAAATAATAGCTCATGCCGAAATCGCCGGAGAGCGCCCGCAGGAGCCACTCGAAATACTGTGCCAGCAAAGGCCTGTTGAAGCCGTATTGCTCACGCACGGCGGCGATGACCTCGGCCGTGGCGCCTTCGCCGGCGATCGAAACGGCCGGATCGCCGGCCATGTAGAGCAGGATGAAGCTGATGAAGGACACGGTCAGCGCCACAAGCACAGCCAGTCCCAGCTTCATCGAAATGAACTTCAGCATCCGTCACCTCATGCGACCGGCCCTTGGGGGCGGCAGGTTTGCCTGTGCAGGAGGCTGCCCGACCGTGGAAGAGGCCGGGCAGCGGCAGACTTGGTCTATTTCCAGCTGATGTCGTAGAAGCGGATGAGTTCGTCCGGCGTCGGGGTGAAGCTGACATCGGCGCCCATGACGTAATTGCTCGAATAGATCCACAGCGGAACCCAGTAGGCCTTGTCCGCAATGGTCGTCAGGGCCTTGGTATAGGCTGACTTGCGCTCATCCAGCGCCACGGAACTGTCGCCTTTTTCCAGAAGGGCGGCGACGTCAGGGTCGCGTGCATCGTCTTCGCCGCCCATGCGGAAGAAGGCGCTGGTGATCGCCGAGACATCCGCGATGGAATTGGAGCCCCACGTCATGAAGGAGATCGGCGTGCCTTCCTTGATGCGCTTTTCGCGCAGCGCGGAATATTGCATGTAGTTCAGCTTGGCGGTGATGCCGACTTCGGCCAGCATGCCGATCATGGCTTCGGCCAGCGGCCGGTCGCGATAGGCATAAAAATCCATGGCAAAACCCTGCGGATAACCGGCTTCCGCCAGCAGTGCCTTGGCCTTTTCCGGATCATAGGCATAGGTGGTGACCGCCTGTTCGCAGCCGAACTGCACCGGCGAGCAGGCGCTGTTGATCACGGCGGATGTGCCCTTCATCAGCGCATCGACAATGCCCTGCCGGTTGATCGCGTGGTTGACCGCCTGGCGAACCTTCAGATCCGTCATCGGGTTCTCGGCGCCCGACCGCCCTGCGGCGTCAAGGCTGAGATAACCGACGCGCATGGTGGGCGCATTGATGACCTGGAACTTGCCCATCTTCGCCATCTTGTCCGCCTGGTCGGCTGGCACGCCCCAGACAAGATCGATATCGCCGTTGAACAGTTCTGCCATCTGGGTGTTGGCGTCCGGCACGGTGCGGATGTCGACGGTTCCGATCGCCGCCTTCGGCTTGGCGGCGGCGAAATAGGCATCGTTGCGCTTCAGCACGAAATGCTTGCCGGGCTCGACGCTGTCCATACGGTAAGGACCGGTGCCGATCGGCTTTAAAGCGACGCCCTGCTGGCCCACCTTGGCGTAATACTCGTTGGGCTGGATGATGATCGGGCCGGCGAGATATTCGAGCGCTGCCGGGAAGGGCCCGTTGGTGTGGATGCGAACCTTGAAGGCGTCGACCTTCTCGGCCGACTTGATCCAGTTCGTATTGGCCTGGGACTTGGTGCCGTTCTTCGGATCGATCACATAGTTCAGGGTGAAGACCACATCATCGGCATCAAACGGCTCGCCATTGTGGAACGTCACCCCCTGGCGCAGCGTCAGCTCCAGCGTCGTGTCGTCGATCCAGGTCCAGCCGGTGGCGAGATTGCCGACATAGTCGCCGGTCTTCGGGTCGCGGTAAAGCAACGCGTCCCAGACGGCGCCGCCGAGCAGAATGCCCTCTCGTGCCGTGTTGTAATAGGGATCCACATGCTCCAGTTCCTTGGAAAAGGCGATGTTCAACGTGTCATCGGCTTTTCCGGCAAGAGCAGTCGACGAGAATAGGCAAACGGGCAGCAGCACCGCTGCCACGGCATTGATCAGTCTCATATCGTTCCCCTTTGCACGTTTGTTGTGCATTTTTATGAACTGCCGTCAGTATAGACGCGTCGTGAAGATTGTACACAATTTTTTCCGTTTGAACGCAAATTGGCTTCACGCTAATGAAATGGTCGAGGATCGGGTCAGCGCCCGGAATCTCCCGGGGAAACATCGTGTCGCGACCGAAAACAGCCACTGCCGACCTGATCTATGAACGTCTTGAAGGCCTGGTGGCGGAGGGGCGCTTTGGCGATGGCGAACGGCTGGACGAGGTGCGGCTGGCGGCAGAGTTCGGCGTGTCGCGCACACCGCTCAGGGAAGCCCTGCGCCTGCTGGCCAATGCCGGGCTTGCCGAATTCATTCCGAACCGCGGCACCTTTGTGCGCCAGCCCGATTTCACGCGGCTGGTCGAAATGTTCGAGGTGATGGCGGAACTGGAAGCGTGGTGTGCAAGGCTTGCGGCGCACAGGATCACGTCGGCGGAACTGCTGTTGCTGCGCCAGGCCGCCAGCCTGTGTGAAAGGGCGCTAGGGCAGAAGGATTATCATCGCTACTACGATGAAAATGCCGCGTTTCACGGCATCATCTACGATGCGGCCGGCAATGCGTTCCTGGCGGAAGAGACCCGCAGCATGCAGAGACGGCTTCGCCCTTTCCGGCAGGCGCAACTGTTTGCCGTCGACCGGCTCGCTCGCTCAATGGAGGAGCACAGGCAGATCCTCGCTGCACTGGAGGCGCGGGATGCACCGAAGGCCGAGGATCTGGCGCGTGCCCACCTGCGCATCCAGAGCGTTGTCTACCAGCAGCTGCGCAGCTGGTGATACCGGTCCTTGGCGCCTGAAGGCGTTGCGTTGCGGTGGGTCGATTGATTGTTCCGGAGGCTTTCCCCCGGATCAGGCGCCGGCGAACCTCGGCAATGCCAAGATGCGCCGGCAGCCTCGCGCCTCAGTTCTTCACGGTGTCTTCCAGGAAGAAGCGACCGAGCGGGTTCTGGTAGAAATTGGTAACGTTCTTGCGCATCACATTGATGTAGGGGCTGTAGAACAGATCGATCCAGTTGACGTCGGCCTTGGCCATCTTCTGCAGGTCGACATACATTGCCTCGCGCTTGACGGGATCCGTCTCCAGACGGGCGGCGGCCACCAGTTCCTTGACCTTCTCATTCTTGTAGCGGGTCAAATAGTTCAAGTTGGAGTCGTCACCCAGCACGAAGGTCGTCTTCTGGTCCGGGTCGAGAATATCATTCGTCCAGTAGGCCAGGGAGATGTCGTAGTCGCCAGCGACAAGCATGTCCCAACTCTGGCTCGGATCGACCTTCTGCAGCTTGGCCGTCACGCCCGCCTTTGCCAGTTGCTGCTGGATCAGCACGGCGATCTGCTCGTCCGTCTCCTTGCCGGCATTAACGATGTAATTCAGCGTCAGCCCTTCGGCGCCGGCCGCCTTCAGCATCTGTTTCGCCTTTTCCGGATCATAGGGGCGCTGCAGGTTGTCGGCATAGTGGTAGAGAGCGCCCTTTGGAATATAGGAATTGGCGACTTCACCGAGGCCGAAAGTGGCAGCCTCCACGATTGCCTTCTTGTCGATGGCGAGATCGAGTGCTTCGCGCACCGCCTTCTTGGCGAGCGCGCCGTGCGCATGGTTGATCAGCATGTGGTCCTCGCGCGTCGAAGGATCCATCCCCACCGTCAGATCAGGGTTGCTCTTCATTTCGGCGACGCGCGAGAAAGGCACCGTGATCGCCACGTCAATCTGGCCGGCCTGAACGTTGAGCATGCGCGTGTTGTCGTCGGGGATCACGATCCATTCCACGCCATCGAGGCTGACATGGCCGGCATCCCAGTAGGTAGGGTTCTTCTTGAGGATGATGCGATCGCCGCGCCGCCATTCGGCGACGGTGAAGGCACCGGAGCCGACCGGCTTTTCGGCAAAGGCATCGGGATCGGCCTCGACCACCTTCTTCGGCAGTACCGAGGCATTCGGCAGCGCCATCATGGAGATGAAGGGAACCGACTTGCTCTTCAGCTTGACGACGAGCGTCCTGTCATCGGCGGCGGTCGCGGTGTCGATGATCTTGAAACTGTCGGACCAGAGCGAGCCCTTGTCATCGCGGATGCGGGTGAGCGAAAAGGCGGCATCGCCAGCCGTTACCGGGCTGCCGTCGGAGAATTTCGCATCGCGCAGCTTGAACGTATAGGTCAGGCCGTCGTCGGAAACCGTCCAGCTTTCGGCAAGGCCCGGCACCAGCTTGGTGCCCTTGGCATCGACGCGCACCAGCACGTCGAAGACGTTGGAGAAGACCCAGTTGTCGACATTCTGCGCCGACTTGATCGGATCGAAAGTGGTGGAATCCTCGTTGCGGCCGATGGTCAGCACGCCCGCTGCATCCGCATAGGAGGCCGAAAGAGACAGGACGGCGGCAAAGGCGACGGTTATGGCTTTTGTCATCTTGAACTTCATGTGAGCGATCCTCTGGTGGTTATTGTGGGGTGGAACGTCCTGAAAGCGGCCGGTCGGGGTCGATATCGGGAATGGCGTCGATGAGGGCGGCGGTATAAGCCTCGCGCGGATGGGCGAAGACATCGTCGGACAGGCCTTCTTCGACGATGCGGCCGTGATGCATGACGATGACGCGACGGCAGAGCGAGCGCACCACCGGCAGGTCATGGGCGATGAACACCAGTGTCAGGTCCATGGTCGCGACCAGCTTGCGAAAGAGCGCGACGATCTGCGCCTGGATGGTGACATCAAGGGCTGCAATACATTCGTCGGCGACGATGACGCGCGGATCGATGGCGAGCGCCCGGGCAATGCCGGCGCGCTGGCACTGGCCGCCGCTCATCGTGCGCGGCTTGCGGCTGGCAAAGCTGCGGTCAAGCTCCACGAGATCGAGAAGCTCGCCCACCCGCTCCGGTATCTGCTCCGCCGGGATCTTCTTCTGGACGCGGAGCACCTCGGCAAGCGTCTCGCCGATCGTCATGCGCGGGTTCAGCGAATTATAAGGATCCTGAAACACCATGGCCGCCTGGCTGCGCAGGGCGCGTAGCGCCTGCGTGCGCTGCAGGCGAAGGCTTGTGCCGTCAAAGCTCACATGGCCTGATGTGGCCGGTGTGAGGCCAAGCATGGCGCGGGCAAGCGTTGACTTGCCCGATCCGCTTTCACCGACGATGCCGACCGTCTCGCCCGGCCAGATCTGCAGCGACACGCCGTCCACGGCACTGACGCTGCGGCGCCTGGACAAGAGGCCGCCGCCGGCCGCAAAGCGCACGGACAGGTCATCGATCTCGATCAGCGGCGTGCCGGCCGCCTGCCGAGCCTCAGCCGAATGCGCAATCGCAATACCGGCCTCCGGTTCTGCCGGCATGGAGGGGTGGCTCGCAATCAGCGTACGTGTGTAGTCGGCCTGCGGCGCCTTCAGGATCTGCCGTTTGGCGCCGGTCTCGACGATGCGGCCGTGGCGCATCACGGCAATGCGGTCGCAGGTCTGGGCAACGACGCCAAGATCATGCGTGACGAGAATGATGGAAAGGCCGCGTCTGGCCCTCAGATCCAGCAGAAGATGCAGGATCTGGGCTTGAATGGTGACATCGAGCGCTGTCGTCGGCTCGTCGGCAATCAGGATTTCCGGATTGCAGGCGAGTGCGATGGCGATCATGGCGCGCTGGCGCATGCCGCCGGAAAATTCATGCGCATGGCTGGCAAACTGGCGCGGCGGATCGGTGAAACCGACCTGATCCATGATGTCGAGCGCAAGCGATTTCGCCGCCTCGCGGGAAAGCGCATGGTGGAAACGGATGCCTTCGACGATCTGGTCGCCGATCCGCATCACCGGGTCGAGGTGGCTGGTCGGATTCTGGAAGATCATGCCGATGCGCGCGCCACGGATCGCCTGCAGCGCCCTTTCGTCGGCTCCGGCGATCTCCTGGCCATCGAGCAGGATCGACCCGCCGGTGCGGCGAAGAGTGATGGACGGCATCAGCCCGACCAGCGTGCGGCAGAGCAGGCTTTTGCCCGAACCGCTTTCGCCGACAAGCCCCAGCACCTCGCCTCGGCCGATTTCGATGGAGACGCGGTCGAGCAGGGTGCGCGCCCCCTCCGGGGCGTCGACGGTGACCGAGAGATCGCGCACGGCAAGAAGCGGGGTCTCCGACAGCATGTTGGTCGTCATCCGTTCACTCCCAGCCGTTCGGCAAGGCCATCGCCGATGAGGGAAAAGCCGAAGGCGAGCACGACGATCGACAGGCCCGGAAACAGCGTGATCCACCAGGCCTGCGTGACAAAACTTTGGCCTTCCGCCACCATCACGCCCCATTCGGCGGTCGGCGGCTGCACGCCGAGGCCGAGATAGCTGATCGCTGCCCCCGACAGGAGCACGAGCACCACATCCGACATGGAAAAGACGATCGAGCCCGCAACCGCATTGGGCAGCAGATGGCGAAAGAGGATGCGCGCCCTGGAAAAACCGAGGCTTTCGGCGGCCATCGCATAGTCGCTGTTCTTCAAGACCAGGATCTGCGCCCGGATCAGCCGCGCATAGGACACCCAGCCGACCAGCGCCATGGCGATGTAGAAGCTGGAGAGCCCCGGGCCGAGGATGGCAATGATCGACAGCATCAGAACCAGGAAGGGAAAGGCAAGGATCACATCGATCAGCCGCATCAGCACGGCATCGACGATGCCGCCAAGAAAGCCCGATATGGCGCCGACCACGGTGCCGATCGCAAAGGGAAAGGCAACCCCAATCAGCGCCATCTGCAGGTCGATGCGGGTCGAATGGATGACCCGGGAGAGGATGTCGCGGCCGAAATTGTCGGTGCCGAAGGGATGCAGGAGGCTCGGGCTTTTCAGCCGCGCCGCCGCATCCTGGAAGATCGGATCATAGGGCGCGACGAGCGGCGCAAACACGGCCATCAGCACGAAGACCGCGAGAATGGAAAGCCCGGCTGTCAGTGTCGCCTTGCGTCTCGAGATCATCGCGCCGCTCACAGCTTCACCCGCGGGTCTGCGGCAACAGTGGCAATGTCGGCCAGGAAATTGACGAAGACGGTGGCGCAGGCAAACACCATCGCCACGCCCTGCACCACCATGTAATCGCGCGAGAAGATGGCGCGCACAAGCAACTGCCCCATGCCGGGGAGCGCAAAGACGCTTTCCACCACCACCGTTCCGCCGATCAGCCAGCCGATGTTGACGGCAAGGAGATTGATCGTCGGCACAACGGCGTTCGGCACGACATGGCGCCAGAAGACTATGCTTTCCGGCATGCCGCGGGCGCGGGCGGCGGTTGCCACATCCGATTTCAGCCACTCGATCATCGCCGCGCGCAGTGACCGTAACAGGACGGTGGACAGCGAAAGCGCGATGGTCAGCGATGGCAGGATGAGATGGATGAGCTTGTCGGAGAGCGTATTTCCGTAACCGGACACCGGCAGCAGCGGCAGGCTGATGGAAAACAGCAGGATCAGCATCAGCGCCAGCCAGAAGGAGGGAAAGCCGATGCCGAAGGTCGAGACAAGACGCACGGCATGATCGATGACGCGGCCCTCGTTGCGCGCAGCAATCGCGGCCAGCGGAACGGCAATCGCAACGGAGAGCAGGACCGAGGAGAAGACAAGCGCCAGCGTCGGCTCGATGCGGGTCGAGATCAGTTTCAGCACGTCGATCCTGAAGGTGATCGACCGGCCCATTTCGCCATGCAGCAGGTTCTGCACGAAGTAGAAATATTGCTGCCAGATCGGCTGGTCGAGACCGAACTGGGCGCGGATATTGGCAATCGCCTCCGGCGTTGCCTTGGTGCCGAGCAGCACGCGGGCCGGATCGCCGGGGATCAGGCGCACGAGCACAAACGTGATGATGCTGACGCCGAGGATGACCGGCAGAAACTGCAGCGGCCTTGTGAGGATGAAACGATAGCGGTGCAGCATCAGCGCGACACGTCCTTCAGGAAGGAGAGGAGCGGCGGGTAATAGCCCCCAGGGTTTTCGTAGAAGGGCATGTGGCTGGCATTGCGCACCACATTGATCCGCGCGCCGTCGGGCAGGGCGTTCTTCATGCGCAGCGCGCAGGCCGGTGTCAGTTCGTCATGCTCGCCCACCACGATCAGAACCGGTGCCTTGATCTTCGGCAGGTCCGGAATGCGGTTCCAGTCCTTCAGATTGCCGGTGTAGAGGAATTCGTTCGGCCCCTGCATGGTCATGTAAGGCGCCATGTTCCAGTCGCCGAGCGAGCGGCGAACCGGGGCCGGCCATTCCGGCAGCCGGCAGACATGGCGGTAGTTCAGAAGCGTGATAGCCGCCAGATATTCGGGGTGATCATAGGTGCCGGCCGCCTCATGCGCCTGCATCATCGCCACCGTCTCGGGGCCAAGTGCTGCCCGCAGGCGCTCCAGTTCGCCGGTGAGATGCGGCATGTCGGCAACGGTATCGGCGAGGATGAGGCTCTTGATCGCATCCGGATGCGCCAGCGCGTAATCGATGGCAAGCCAGCCGCCCCAGGAATGGCCGAGCAGATGCACCGGGCCGAGCCCCAGCGCCTGGCGCACCGCTTCCGTCTCGGTGACGTAACGTTCGATCGTCCAGAGGCTTGCATCGTCCGGCCGGTCGGAGGCGCCGGTGCCAAGCTGGTCGAAGGCAACTACACGGAAACCCTGCTCTGCCAGACAGAAATGTGCCTCGCGCAGGTAATCGCAAGGCAGACCCGGTCCGCCATTCAGGCAGAGCAGAGTTTCCGGTCCGGCGCCGAAGACATAGGCAACGACGCGGAACCCCTGGATCGTCAGCTCATGCCTCTCGTCCGGTTCGATCTCGCGCCACATGGTTCGCCCTGCTCCTGCACAACATTTATGCAGGCTTATTTCTAAAGCAAATGAGGCTCTACACCAGCTATCAGAAGTGATAGGGTGAACATCCTTGGAAGAATGTCCAGGTATGAGCCCGGCTGAGGGCGACGAGAGGTATGTATGGACACGATCGGCATCGAAGAGCGGTTTGCGGCGGCGCCAAGCCTGTCCGGCCAGACCGACGAATTGTTCCTCGCCATGCAGGACTATGGCTTCGACACGCTGATCTATGACTATACGCCGGGCCGCTACGATCTGAGCGGCGAGCTGATGATCCCGACGGTGCTGGAACTGCGCAATGTCGATGAGGCCATGCGCGACTACTGGTTCTGCCGCGGCTATTTCCGGCACGATCCCGTGCAGCACGCGGCGCTTGGCACGAGCGCGCCCTTCTTCTGGAACTATGACCCGAAGGCGCAGACACTCATCCATGCCTTCATGAACGAGGCATCGGCGCCCGTGGCGGAATTCCTGTGGGAGCGCGGCCTGACGGCGGGTGTGACCGTGCCGATCCATCTGCCGGGTGGAGATTACGCAACCGTCACCGGCATTCGCGCCGGAGACCCTGTGCGGCTGGAGCGCGACGTGCGGCTGTGTCTTGGCGATTTCAGCCTGATCGCGCATCTCTTCCAGCGCGCGGCAGCGCTTCGCATTGCCGGTGAGCAGACGCTGACCGGCTTGCCGCACCTCACCATGCGAGAACGCGAGTGCCTGCGCCATTCGGCGCAGGGCCTGTCCGCCAAGGAGATCTCGCGGGTCATCAACCGTTCGGTGCCAACCGTCGTGATGCATCTGAATGCCGCGACCCGCAAGCTCGGTGCCCGCAATCGCACGCAGGCCGTTGCCCGGGCCGCACATCTGCGCCTGTTCGACCAGCCGCGCGGCTGATCATCCCGCACCCTATCAGTTGTGATAGCTGCCGCCGCGCCGGCTGCGGCCCTATTGTGCGCTCAGAAGGATTTCCCAATTCAAGGAGCGCACTGTGCAACCTGTCGAAACGCGCGAAGGTTTCCTGCCATTCCGTGACTACCAGACCTGGTATCGCATCACCGGCAATCTCGAAAGCGATCGCCTGCCGCTTGTCGTTGCCCATGGCGGGCCGGGCTGCACGCATGACTATGTGGACAGCTTCAAGGGTATTGCCGCGCTCGACGGGCGCGCCGTCATCCATTACGACCAGCTCGGCAACGGCAAGTCCACGCATCTGCCGGACAAGGGGCCGGATTTCTGGACGGTGCCGCTGTTCCTGGAGGAATTGGACAGTCTGCTTGCCCATCTCGGCATCGCCGATCGCTACGCCTTCCTCGGCCAGTCCTGGGGCGGCATGCTGGGCGCCGAACATGCGGTGCGGCAACCCGCCGGCCTGAAGGCGCTGGTCATTGCCAACTCCCCGGCCAATATGCACACTTGGGTGGCGGAGGCGAACCGCCTGCGCCGCGCGCTTCCCGCCGAGGTGCAGGAAACGCTGCTCGCCCATGAAACAGCCGGCACGCTGACACATCCCGATTATATCGCCGCCTCCCGTGTTTTCTACGACCGGCATGTTTGCCGCGTCACCCCCTGGCCGGAGGATGTGGCCCGCACCTTTGCGGCCATGGACGAGGACAATACCGTCTATCGCAACATGAACGGTCCGACGGAATTCCACGTCATCGGCACCATGAAGGACTGGACCATCGAAGACCGGCTCCACCGCATCGTGGCGCCGACGCTTCTGATTTCCGGCGCGCATGACGAGGCGACGCCGGAGGTGGTGCGCCCCTATCGCGAACGCGTTCCCGATATCCGCTGGGTGCTGTTTGACCAGTCGAGCCACATGCCGCATGTCGAGGAGCGCGAGCTTTGCCTGAAGACGGTCTCGGATTTTCTTTCGGCATATGACTGAGGCCGGCGACGCCGGCCTTCACGCCTGCCGCCGGGCAGGTTTTACGCGGGAAATGGTCCCCTCGGGTGCCGTTGCGGCATCCGGAAGGGGTCGGCTCGTCCTCCGCCAGTCGTTCAGATCGACAGGCCTGCCGTTTCCTGCACCTCGAAGTGGTCGGTGATTTCTCGTCCGGTGGCGATCCACACATCGCCCCGGGCAAGCACATGTTTCAGGAAGTCGCGCAGCAGATGCCAGCGCATCGGCCGGCCGGACACCTGCGGATGCAGCACAAGCGTCGTCACCCCACCCCAGGCATGGGTCGCCTCGAATTCGTCGATCCAGAGCGGCAGGATCATATCGCGCCCGAAGATCGCGCGCGGGCTGGTGCGACTTGTCATGCCAAAGTTCCAGTCGTCGAAGGCATAGTTGACCGGGATCTCGACCGGACCGGGCACGCCATCGCTTGGCCCATGCCGGTAGGGCAGGATGTCATCGCGGAAGGAGCTGGAATAGCGGATACCGGATTTTTTGAGATAGGCCAGAAGTTCCGGGAAATTCTCGCCCGATGGTGCGCGGTAACCGACCGGGCGCACGCCTAGCGCCGATTGCAGCGCCTCGAAACCCCGGTCGATTTCCTCCATGGCTTCATCCAGCTTTGTCCGGTCCGGCAGCTTGTGCAGGTAGCCGTGATGGCCGATCTCGTGGCCGGCTGCCACCATGGCCTCGCATTCGGCGCGGTGCGCCAGCGCCGTCCAGCCGGGCGTGAAAAAGGTCGCCTTCAGACCAAGCTCGTCCATCAGGCCAAGGATGCGGGCAATGCCGACGCGCGCGTCATAACCGCCATGCGAAGTGGTGACCATGCGGTCGACATTGGAGGGATTGTTGCCGATCCAGGCGGTTTCGGCGTCGACGTCGAAGCCGATGAACAGCGCGCTTTTCGCGCCGTTCGGCCAGACCATCTGCGGCGCCTTCGCGGCCGGATTGAGGGCGCGCGGTGTGAGATCAAACGTCATGACGGTGCCTTTCAGCGGTAAGTGGGAAGCGTATCGGCGTGGCCGGCCATCAGCGCCTCGATCTCGGTGCAGTCGCCGACCTCCTCAAGGTGGCCGAGCCTTTGCCAGAGCGTTTCCGCCTGGTCTTCGGCCATGCTCATGGCGGCAAGCTCGCGGAATTTTGCCGCAACGGCAAGCGGCGACATCGGCCGCTCGGCGGAGCCCGTGGCGCGCGGCACCATCCGCTCGACAACCAGGCCGTCGCTGAAGGTCAGGGTCACCATTGGCTCGGCCATGGCATCCATCGATGCATCAACGGCAATGTCGATCCGCTCCATCATCGTTTTGACAGCCGGATGGCTGCGCCGCTCCTCGGTATAGGCCTGAAGGCCGGCGGTGCCGAAGACACACCGGGCGGCAAGCGCAAATGGCAGGCTCATCTGGGTTGGCGCCATGGCGCCCGCTGCCTTTGCGCCGCACATGTCGGCGAGCATGCCGCTCATCCGAAGGCCGATGCGGGCGATGTCTTCAGGCGCGCGGCCGGTTTCGGCAAGCAGGTCCTCCAGCGCATCGACGGCGGAATGGGCACCGCGGCAGGAGGCATAGGGTTTCAGAACCGCCCGGTTGACCTTCCAGACCTCGCCCAGCCCTTCCGACAGAAGCTGAGGCTGGCATGCGGATTTGTTGAATGACGTAAAGAAGCCGCCCCAGACCTCGTCGAAAACGCGGGATGGGCCGGCATAACCTTGGGCCGCCAGACGTGCTGCCAGCAGGCCACCTTCCGCGGCGCGGCCGGCATGCAGCTTCTTTGCCTGCGAGCCATCATGGATGAAGGCCCAGAGGCCGGAGGAAAAACTTGTCGCCAGCGTCATGGCATCGCGGGTCGCTGCGGCATTAAGGCCGAGCAGGTTGGCAACGGCGGCGGCTGCGGCAAAGGTGCCGCAGGTGCCGGTCGAATGCCAGCCCAGACTGTTATGCGCATCATAACCGCCCGTTGCCTCAAGGATGCGGCGCCCGGCATCGTAACCTGCAACAACGGCGGCGATCATCCGCCTCCCGCTCACCGGTGCGCCGGTCTCCTGCAGTGCCGAAAACACGGCCGGCATGATCACCGCGCCCGAATGGTCGCAGCCGCCGGAATCGTCCAGTTCGAAGGCGTGGGCTGCAACGCCATTGATCAGCGCTGCATCGCGCGGCGAGCCGGAAAGACCGGCGCCCCAGAGCCGCGTGGCGCCCACGGGCTGCATCGCCTTAAGCGTCAAGCAAAATTCGACGGAACGGGCACCGGCGATGGCCGCACCCAACGTATCTGCGATGTGGATTTTCGCCTTTGCGACGGCGGCTTCGGGAATGGCGTCATAATCGAGCGCCGAGACGAAACGCGCAAGCCTGTCGATCGGCGCGTCGGCAAGAAGACGGTTCATGCTATGTCCTTGGGAAATCAGGCTGCCCGCAGCGCAACTGCGGGAGAAAGCCCGGGCGCAGGTCAGCTGCGCCCGGGATTGTCGTTGCGGGATTTCCCGGATTACTTCACGGCTTCGCCGTTGATGTAGATGCCGTCCAGCATCGTGCCTTCCAGACCGTGTTTTGCAAAAACCGCCTTGTATTCGCCGGAAGCCATGATGGCTTTCAGCGCCGCGGCATAGGCGTCGCGCAATTCCGGGTCCTTCTTGGAGAAGGCAATGCCCTGGTAGACGGCCGTGATCGGTTCGCCGACGATGGCATAGGTATCCTTCTCAAGCGTCATCAGGTAGGGCAGCGTTTCGGAACCCTGCACGGCGCCATCGAGGCGGCCCTGCTTCAGCTGGGCGCGCGCGTCGGCCGAACCTTCCGTGCCCACCACCTTGATGGCGGCAAGACCCTTGGCCTCGCAATTGGCCGCGCTCCACTTTGCCGTTTCATCCGGGAAGGACGTGCGGCGGCTCATGCCCACCGTCTTGCCGCAGAAATCGGCCGGGGTCTTGAACTCCTCCTTGCGGGCTGCGGAGGTGTAGAACTGCGCGCCGGATTTCATGTAATCGACGAAATCGAGGGTGTCGCGACGCTTGGGAAGATCGCTCATGCCGCTATGGATGAGGTCGACGCGGCCCGTCTGGAGAGAGGAGATCATCTGCTCGAAGCCGATATCCGCCCATTCGACGGTCGTGCCCAGCTGCTTGGCAAGCGTTACGCCAAGATCGATATCAACCCCCATCAGCGTGTTGGTGGCCGGGTCCTTGTATTCCATCGGTGGGTAGTTGGGCTGGTTGGCGACGATAACCTTGCCGGCGGACTTGATGCGGTCCGGCAGGCCTTCGGCCTGTACCGCCGTGGCGGCAACAATTGCGGCGAGCGTGATAAGAGCTGTTTTCATGCAAGTTCCCCTTGTTGGAATCTGGTTGGATTGGCGGATTGGGTGTGACGTAAGGCGGTTTCGGCCGTTCCGTTCGACATCAGACGTGAACGGCTTTGATGAACTCTGCCGTGCGTGGGCTTTTGGGTATGCCGAGAACCTCAGATGCCGGGCCGACCTCGACCATTTTGCCCGCTTCCATGAAGGCGACGGTGTTGGCGACGCTGCGGGCAAAACCCAGTTCGTGGGTCACCACGATCATGGTCATGCCGCTGGCGGCCAGATCCTTCATCACCTCCAGGACCTCTGAAACGAGTTCCGGATCAAGCGCCGAAGTCGGTTCATCAAACAGGATCAGATCGGGGCGCATGCACATGGCGCGCGCGATGGCGACGCGTTGCTGCTGGCCGCCGGACAGTTGCGAGGGATAATGCCCGCCCTTGTCGCCGAGACCGACGCGCACCAGCAGATCCTGCGCCCGCTTGCGCACATCGCTTGCCGGTTCGCGCAGAACCTGGATCGGCCCTTCCATGATGTTTTCCAGCGCGGTCTTGTGCGGAAACAGGTTGAACCGCTGGAAAACCATGCCGATGCGGCGGCGCTGCCGCGACATTTCCGCATCGCCGATTTCATGCAGGTTATTGCCTTCGCGGCGATAACCCACCAGTTCGTCGTTCACCCAGATCGCGCCGGAATTCATCTTTTCCAGCTGGTTGATGCAGCGCAGAAAAGTGCTTTTTCCGGATCCGGACGGGCCGATGATGCAGCAGACTTCCCCCTTGGCGATGTCGAGGCTGACCTTGTCGAGTGCCTTGAACGTGCCGAAGAGCTTGGTAACGTCCACGGCCTTTACAACGATTTCCTTGCTCATCTCATCCCCTCACATCGATGCGCTGACGGCTTTGCTGCCGCGGCCGAAATACTGCTCGATATAATGCTGGACGACCGAGAGGACGGAGACGACCGCGAGATACCAGAAGCTGGCGACCAGCAGCAGTTCCAGCACCCGGGTGTTGGCAAAGTAGATGATCTGCGCATTGTGCAGGATTTCCGAATACTGGATGACGCTGGCAAGCGAGGTGAGCTTGACCATGCCGATCACCTCGTTGCCAATCGGCGGAACCATGACGCGCATGGCCTGTGGCAGCACGATGCGGCGCAGCATCAACATCTGCGTCATCCCGATGGAGCGGGCCGCCTCATACTGCCCGCTATCCACCGACAGAAGACCGCTGCGCACGACTTCGGACGTATAGGCGCCCTGGGAAATGCCAAGGCCGAGCATGGCCGCGACAAACGGCGTCATGATGTCGACGGTGCGGAACTCGAACAGGCCCGGAATGCCCATGGTTGGGAAAATCAGCGCCAGGTTGAACCAGATCATCAATTGCAGGAGTGCCGGCGCGCCGCGGAAGATCCAGACATAACCGACGGCGATGGAGGACAGCACCGGATTGCCCGATACGCGCATCAGCGCGATGACCACACCCAGCACGATGCCGAGCGACATGGCCGCCACTGTCATCACCAGCGTGCTCTGCAACCCCTGCAGGATCGCCGGTGCAAAGAGGAAGTCGCGGACGTAAGACCACTCGATCTGGCCGACGCTGAAGGCGCGCACAAGGGCGGCGAGAGCGGCCAGAACCAGGGCCGCGGCCACCATGCGCCCGATATGGCGTTTGGGAACGAGCGTCAGATGGGCGATTTCGTATGTCTGATCGCTGGAGGCGGGCTGAGGCGCGGATGTGGTCATCGGACGCCTCGCGCGGTCTCGGACGCGGACACTCTGCCGGGCAGGTTTAGCGTGCTTCCCGCAAAGGCTTTTTTGGCTTCCAGCGCGCCGGTGAAACGCTCGATCTGTTCGCGCACTCTTGCCGGCGAGGTCGAGCCAAAGCCGGTGCGGCTGGCAAGCGCGCCTTCCAGCGTGATTGCGTCGAGAACGCCGCGCGTCAGGCGTGCATCGATGCGGGGCAGGTCTTCCTCGACAAGGCCTGCCAGATCATGGCCGCGCTCTTCGCAATAGCGCACCACGGCGCCGGTGATCTCGTGGGCCTGCGCAAACGGCACATTCTGCGAAACCAGCCAGTCCGCCACTTCGGTTGCAAGCGTAAAGCCCTTCGGCGCTTCCTCGCGCAGCTTGGCCACATCAAATTCCAGGGTCTCGACCATGCCGGCAAAGGCCGGAAGGATGAGTTCGAGAATGTCGATGCTTTCAAACAGCGCCCGCTTGTCTTCGGCAAGGTCGCGGTTATAGGCGAGCGGCATCGCCTTCATTGTTGCAAGGAAACCGGCGATGTTGCCGATGAGCGTGCCGGTCATGCCACGGGTCAGCTCGGCAATGTCAGGGTTTTTCTTCTGCGGCATGATGGAGGAGCCGGTCGAATAGGAATCATGCAACCGCACCCAGCTGAACTGCTTGGAACTCCAGGTGCAGATCTCTTCTGCAAGGCGTGACAGGCTGATCGTCACAAGCGAGCAGATGAACAGGAATTCGGCGACATGATCGCGCGCCGACACCGCATCGATGGAGTTTTCGCAGGCTGCGCTATAGCCGAGTTCCAGGGCCGACAGGTCCGGACGGCAGGCGATGCCGGAACCGGCAAGGGCTGCCGCACCCAAAGGCGAACGGTCGAAACGACGGTCGAAATCCTCAAAACGCTCCAGGTCGCGCAGCAGGCTTTGCGCATGGGCCATGAGGTGATGTCCAAGGACGATCGGTTGTGCTGGCTGCAGATGCGTGAAACCCGGCATCACCGTTTCGCAATGCCGTGAGGCCTGCGAGACGAGCGCCAGTTCGATCTCGACAATGCCGCGCGACAGTTCCCGCGCCATGCGGCGCAGATAAAGGCGGGTGTTGTTGGAGGTCTGGTCGTTGCGCGAGCGCCCGGCACGCAGCTTGCCACCCAGCACACCGAGCCGCTGCATCAGCAGGCGTTCAAGAAAGGTGTGAATATCCTCGTCGGCGGCGATGGGCTTTTCGCGTCCGGTCTCCACATCAACCTCGATGTGGTCGAGCGTTTCCCGGATCGTCGTAAATTCGGCCTCGTCGAGGACGCCTGCGCGCTTCAGTTCGGAGGCATGAGCCCGCGAACCGGCGAGATCTTCCCGGTAAAGCCGGAAGAAAGAGGGGTGTGCGCGCGAAAGATTGGCAAGTGCCTCCGAGGGGCCGGACTTGAAGCGTCCACCCCAGAGCTGGGTCGGCTCCGACATGATTATTCCCTTTTGTTTAATATTGAGGCAACGCTCCCATGCGCCACTAAACTGGGCAAGCGAAGTTAATTCATTGGGGTATGCCGAAAACGACTAGCGAGCAGCGCCATGGACGGTTAGTCTGAAAACGACTGAACGGGCGAAGTGAGAATGTCTGGCCGCAAGCAATTTCCATCCATGACGGCGCTGCAGGTTCTGCTGGCTGTGGGCGAACGCGGGTCGACGAGTGCTGCGGCAGAGCCGCTTGCGCTATCGCAGAGTGCTGTGAGCAAACAGTTGATCGGGTTGGAAGACCTGATCGGCGGCCCGGCTTTCCAGCGCACGCCGAACGGCATGGTTCCAACCGAACTGGGCGCGATCTACATCGAACATGCCCGCACGGCGATCAAGGCCATGGAAGATGCAGCCCTGAAGGTCGCCCGCCTCAAGCCGGGCCCGCGTGTCCTTCGTCTTCAGGTGCCGCCGATTTTCGGCGATCGCTGGCTTTTGCCGCGCTTCGTTCAGTTCACCGAGGCTCATCCTGAAATCGAGGTGCAGTTCACGACTTTCGTGTCGAAGACACAGACCGAAATCCCCGATGGAAATGTGCGTTTTCTGGTGGCCCCGGCCCCGGACGAGGAAGGCACCTATCTTTTCGGCAATGACATTCGGCTGGTCAGCGCGGCCTCCTACTGGGAAAAACTGGGAAATCCCGCGACGGTGGAAGCTGCAGCGCGGGGTGTGATGCTGGAGCATCCGCAGACGCCGTTCCATTGGCCGTTCCTCGTGCAGGCGAATGGACTGCACGGGCTGGACGTGCGCCACACCATGCGTTTCGGCTATTACACGATGGTGATCCGCGCGGCCCTTGCAGGGCAGGGCATGGCGTTGATCCCGCAAGGTCTGATCGTCGATGAGCTTGCTGCCGGCCGCCTCGTCAATCCTGGAGGCTTGGGTTACCGCAGTGACCATGGCTACTGGTTCACCAAGCCGGCCAACATTTTGCCAAGTGAATCGATGCGGCTTTTCGAACAATGGCTGCATTCGGAAGCCAGCATGGTGAAGGATTAACTGGGACCATCCCGGCATCCGGAGAGGAGGCTCGTCAGGATGTCGCCACCCAGCCGGGAGACGATCTCGGCAGGTTTTTGCGACCCACTTCTGTCTTCAGGCGCCTTGTGCGCCCGCCTCCTTTTGCTCTGCCGTTCGGTCAGCGGCATGTCGATCCTGTCTTGAACACCCCAATGTTTCACGAGCACTCATTCCTCGCGAAATGCACGGTTGATCTGGTCCGAGAGCGGCTTGACGAGATAGGAGAGTGCCGTGCGCTCCCCGGTCCTGATCATGGCTTCGGCCGGCATGCCCGGCACCAGCGTCAGGTCCTTCAGTTTCGCCAGTTCCTCTTCGGGGACCGACAGGCGGACGAGATAATAGGAGGCGCCGGTCCGCTCGTCGCTCGTCAGGTCGGCTGCGATGCGGCTGACATGGCCGTTCAGTTCCGGCGTGGTGCGCTGGTTGAAGGCCGAAAGACGCAGCACTGCCTGCTGGCCGGGCTGGATCTGGTCGATGTCGCGTGGCGCGATCTGGACCTCAAGCGCCAGGTCGTCACCTTCAGGTACGATCAGCATGATGGCATCGGCGGGATTGACGACGCCTCCGACCGTATGCACGGCGAGTTGGTGTACCACGCCCGTTTGCGGCGCAATGATGTCGACGCGCTTCAGTTCGTCTTCGGCCGCCACCTTCCGCTCGACATATTCGCCAAACTGAGCCTGCACCTCGCGAAGCTCGCGTCCGACCTCGGTTTTGAGGTCCTGGTCGATGGACAGGATCTGGAGCCGCGTTTCGGTGATCTTTCCGCGCGCCTGCGCCTGATAGGCAATCTTCTCGCCGCGCTCGCCGCCATAGGTGGCCGCCTGGGTCTTCAGACTGTTGAGACGCTGGACGGAAACGATCCCCTGCTCGTGCAGGCCCTGTTGCGACACGATCTCCTCTTCCAGAACCTTTAAGCCATTGGCATAGGCGGTCTCCTGCGCCTTCAGCCCTTCGATCTCGTATTCGTATTGGGCAATGCGTTCGGCAAGCTGGGCTTTTTTGCCCTCGCGGGACTGCTTGCGGAACTCGAAAAGCCGCGTTTCGCTGTGGATGGCGGACGTCACATCGGGACTGTCACGCCGGGCCAGCAGCCAATCAGGATAAGTGATCCCGTCGAGATCGTCACGCTCGGCCTCCAGCCGTGCAAGGCGTGCGGCAAGCTCGTCCAGCCGCTTGGTGACAATGGCAAGGCTTGAGCGTGTCTGAGTGGCATCGAGGCGCATCACGACCTCGCCGGCATTCACCCTGTCGCCTTCGCGCACCCGGATTTCGCCCACCACGCCGCCGGTCGGGTGCTGGAGCTTCTTGACATAGCTGTCCACCACCAAATGCCCGGACGCGACAACCGCGCCGGCAAGGTTGGTTGCCGCCGCCCAGCCGCCGACGCCTGCGACCAGCGCAACGCTGGCGAAAAGCCCGATCGCCAGGTGGCGGCGGATGGAGCGCGACACAGTTTCAATGCTTCCCATCCGGCTCCTCCGTCGCATGGCTCACTTCGAGATCGTCTGCCCGTCGCGCGGGTTCGGCGACGACGCGCAGCGGTGTCAATCCGTGCCCCGTGACAGCAAAACCCTTGCGGCCGGTCGGCGATAAGGCCGGCGCTGCCTTCAGCACTTTGGTCAGCACCTCGTCGCGGGGTCCAAATGCCTTCTGCCGCCCGTTTTCCATCACGAGCACGAGATCCACGACCCCGATGGCACTTGGCCGATGGGCCACCACGATGGCGATGCCCCGGCGCGAGCGGACGGACGCAATGGCGCTTACCACGGCAGCCTCGCCTTCGGCGTCGAGATTGGCGTTCGGCTCGTCCAGCACGACCAGGAACGGATCGCGATAGAGCGCACGGGCAAGCCCAATGCGCTGGCGCTGGCCCGCCGACAGCGCGGAGCCCGCCTCTCCGATCGGCGTGTCGTAGCCCTTTTCGAAGCGCAGGATCAGCTCGTGGGCACCGGCGGTTCTTGCAGCTGCCACGATCGCCTGCGGATCGGGATCGTCATCGAAGCGCGAAATATTCTCGGCAATGGTTCCATCGAACAGTTCGACCCCCTGGGGCAGATAACCGATGTGCTGGCCAAGCGCTTGTCGGTCCCACTGCTCGAAGCTTGCCCCGTCGAGCCGCACCTTGCCGGCAATTGGCGACCACGCGCCGACGAGAACGCGAGACAATGTCGATTTCCCGGATCCGGAGGCGCCGATGATGCCAAGCGCGCTGCCGGCCGGCACGGCAAAGTCCAGTCCCATCACGGTCGGCTTGCGCTCTCCCGGCGGCGCGATTGCGATGGATTGAGCGCGCAGTTCGTGTTCCGGTTTTGGCAGCGCCGTGACAGGTGTTTCCGGCGGCAGTTTTCCAAGCAGGTCGGTCAGCCGCTCCCAGCTCTGGCGCGCCATCAGGTAGGGTTTCCAGCTGGCAATGGCCAGATCGACGGGAGCGAGTGCCCGGCCCATCATGATCGAACTGGCGATCATCACGCCGCCCGACACTTCCTGTTCGATGACCAGCCAGGCACCGACACCGAGAATGGCCGATTGCAGCATCACACGCAGCGCCTTCGAAATCCCGCCAAGGCCGCCGGCGACATCGCCGGCCTTGCGGTTGGCGGCAAGATAATCGGCATTGGCCTTGCTCCAGCGCGCTCCGATGCGGCGGCCGAGCCCCATGGCCTGCACCACTTCCGCATTCCGGCGACCGGCTTCCATCAGGCCATTGCGCACCATGTTTGAGGCAATGGTGTCGCGGATCGGCTTTTGCGACAACACATTGGTGAGCGCCGTCAGCGACACCAGAACGATGGCGCCGACAAGCGCTGTCATGCCGATCCACACATGGAACAGAAAGCAGAGGCCGAGATAGAGCGGCATCCAGGGCAGGTCGAACAGGGCAGTCGGCCCCTGACCGGACAGGAAGCCGCGCACATTGTCGAGATCGCGCAGCGGCTGCAGGCCGTCACCTGGCATGCGTGTCAGAAGCGGAAGGCGCACCACGGCGTCATGAACCCGTCCCGACATCTGCAGGTCGAACCGTTCGCCGATCCGCAGCAGCACGCGCGAACGGATGATGTCCAGAAGGGCCTGGAAAGCATAAAGCCCCGCCGCAAGCACAGCGAGACCGAGCAGCGTCGGAACGCTGCCGCTGGAAAGCACGCGGTCATAGACCTGCAACATGAACAGAGGACTGGTCAGCGCCAGCACGTTGACCACGCCGCTGATCAGGGCAATGCCGAGAATGGTTCGCCGAAGGGGCAAGACAACCGCCGCAGCACGAAGCTGCGACGGCGTCCGAACCGTTGAGGGGTTCGTCATGTTTATATCTCAGGCCAGCAACTGGCCATTGGCCTGCAGATCAACGATGTCCGAGCCGACATAGCCGGTGAGGGTCAGAACGTTCGTGCCGACGGTGATGGTGAGGACGCTGCTGCTATCCCCCCAATTGCTGTAACTGTAGACGAGGTCATCCACATCGCTGATGGCTGTGACTGCGGTAAAGTCGAGAACATCGGTATTTCCGGCGCTCGTGCCGAAGTCGGTTACAACGTCGGTCGCCCAATTGTCCGTGAAGACGAACGTGTCATTGCCCGCATAACCGGTGAACTGGTCGTTGCCGGCAAAGCTGTACTGCTTGTCATTGCCGCTCGTGCCATATTGTTCGGTGCCGACACCGCCGAGATAGCTGTAGAGGCTCGCAGCAGATGCCGTGCCCGCAGTGCCCATCAGCTGATAGATGGCGTAGTTGAAGGTGGTATTCGGCGTCGCCCCGCCGAGATCGATGAGGAGTTCGACGGTATCAATGCTGTACGGGGTGCTGCCGCCACCCGACAGGCCTTCGCCGAAGGTCAGCGTATCGACGGTGCCGGAGAAGCCACCATTCGCGGGATAGTTGAACGATCCGTCCAGCAGGACGGATTCGACCGGCCGGCTTCCGCCTTCATCGCCACCCGTCCATTGCGAATAAGGGGTCGAAGCCGGATAAAAATCACCGTGACCGGATAGCGGATCGAGTGCCGTCCAGGCCGTCAGGTATGCCTTGATGTCTTCAGCACCGGCATACTGGTAGATCTTTGCAACCATTTCGTTTCTCCTTGTGTTGTCGTCCATCGCCATGATGGACACCCTCCCTCCGACAAGCGGATGGAATTGCTAGAACCTGATGTTCAATGAAAGCGTTGCAGTGCGGCCAGGCGCCGGGTAGCTCGCAGCCCCCAAGGCCGGCAGGTAGGCGACATCCGCGACATTGTTCACGGCAAAGCGCAGCTTCGTGTTTTCGTTGAAGGCGTAGGAACCGTATATGTCCACGGTCGTGTAGCTGTCGGTCGCATAGGCGCTCAGCAGGCTTTGCATGGTGCCGACCTCCTGCTCTTGCGCATCGACATGTGTGACCTTGGCGCCAAGCGTCAGCTTTTCTTCCAGGAACCGAACCCCGGCATCCGCGGTGAAGCGGAATTTGGGGACGCCGAAGATGACATACTGCCCTGTGTTGTATGTGGTGCCATTAAAGGTGTAGCTGGAGGCATAGTCCGCGTTCGTATAGGTGAACGAACCGCCGAGATAATAACCGCCGGCGTCGTAATTGCCCTCCAGTTCGACGCCGCGCATCCGGGTTGTCCCGTCGAGATTGACGTAGGAGGCGTATTGCGTTGCCCCAAGGTTAATGGTGCCGAGGGCGATGTAATCATCGACCTCGCGATAAAAGGCGACGGCTTTGGCGCGGAAGCTGTCACCGGTCTGAAAGACGCCATCCTGCGAAAAATTGACGCCAAGCTCAAAGGTATCGGCGGTTTCGGCACCAAGGCCCGGATTGGGTGCATTGGCCGGACCGTATGACCCTACATGTGAACCGCCGAGGAGCGCTTCCATGATCGTCGGCGGCCGGAAACCCTGGGCATATTTACCGAAAATCTGGACGCCATCCCAAGGCTTGACCGCCACCATTGCGGTGGGAAGCAGGGCACTGTCGGAGATATCGACGTCAACGTCCTGCGTCGGGTAACGGATGACATCTTCAGTGGTAACAACATCTCTCGAAGGACGGCAAAGAGTATCGCCGACGATGGTATTTCCGATCCTTGTCTGAGCATTGACGTAGGTCGTCCACTGCGCTGCTCCGGCGGTGCGAAAGGCAAGAACTGACGCTGGAATGGCCGTGCAGGTTCCGGGCACCGTGGTCGTTGTCGATACGGTTTCCGTATAAGGCTGCAGAAAAACGGTCGATGCCCCCGTCAGGCGATAGTAGTCGTATCGCAATCCGCCGGAGAGGGTCAGCCAGTTGTCATGCTCCAGCGTGGCGTTGGCAAAACCGCTGATCATGTCCCGCCGCCCGGAGGGGTTTGAGCCGCTGTACCACAGGGCCTGGTTCGGATCGGCTTCGATGGCTGCCCCGGTCACGGTGGTCTTGCCGAGATCGCGGAAGGCCTCCATGCCATAGTTCAGAGACAGGTCCCCGAAGGGGAGTGCAAACCGGCTGGTGTTCTCGATGCTGCCGCCGAACGTCTTCATGCCGTAGTTGACATTGGCGTCGTCCACGCCGTCTGTTCTCTTTGGCCTGAATTCCTCGTCCTCGACACGGTTCAGCCAGAGCCTCGCCTTCAGGTCGATGAGCTCGCTGTCCGGATCCCAGCCGAATGCCGCGACGAACGTGTTGTTGGTGACATCCTGGGTGTCTTCGCGTCGACCACCTGACGTGGTTGCGTCGGCTGTTCCCTGGCTGAAATTGGAGCGGTAGTGCAGCCAGCTGAGGTCGAGTGTCGTATCGTCCGTCGGCTGCATCTGCGCCTTCAGGAGACCCGATGTCGTTTCCGATCCGGTAAAGATCGGCTTGTCCATCCCCAGGTCTTCCCAGTCCCCGCCGACGGAACCGTTCTTGCCGATGTCATATTCGCCCAGTCTCTTGCGGCTGATGCCGCCGACCACGGCAAAACCGTCGGACAGGCGCACGGCGGCCGATCCGGAGCCGGAGAAATGATATTTGTTGGTGCCGCTCGTCAGATCGGTTTCGACACCCCATTGCTTGCCATCGCGGATCAGGTCATCCGCCTCAAGCGTCCTGAAGTTGACGGAACCGGCCAGCGCGCCCGCACCGCCCGCACCCGAGGTGCTGTTTTTTTCAACCTCGATCGATCGGATCAGGGCCGGATCGACATAGGTAAGACCTGAGGAACCATGGCCGGCGCGTTGAAAATTCTGACGCGCGCCGTCGATCATCGTGACGACGCGGTTCTGGTCCTGAAGACCGCGAATATTGACGTTCAGCCCCTGGTTCTGACCGCTATCGCCAGACACCAGAACGCCTGCGGTGTTTGCCAGCAGGTCGCGGGCATTGCGTGCCGACGCGTTCTGGATCGCCTGGCGCGACACGACGCTGACGCTGGCCGGTTCCTGATAGACCCAATCCGGCGTGCCCTGGTAGCCTGTTCCGGCAGCGGCATTCCGTCCCGCCTTGCCGGTAACGAGGACTGTATCGAGGGTTATCGATCCGTCATCGGCCATTGTGCCTGCAGCTGGCTGCGGTGCGCCGATGAAAGCTGCCGTGCCACTTGCGGAGAGGCGGTAGCTGATACCGGTCCCCTCCAGCATCCGGGCCAGAGCTTCCGCTGGCGAAAAACTGCCGATGACGGCTTTCGTCTGAAGGCTGCCCGAGGAGGTGGACGACAGCGTCACCTGCAATCCTGATTGGCGACCGAATGCGCTGATGGCGCCAGCCAGCGATTGAACAGTAATGTTGAAAGACCGTTTTTCCTGCGACTTCGGCTGCGAGTCGGTCGTTGCCGATGCTGTCTGTGCCGAAACCGGGACGTTACCAAACAAAACAGCCAGAGTTGATGTGGCCAGCAATGCCGTCCGGCAGGTCCAGCCCCTGCGCCATCCTTGCTGATGTCTCCTGCGAACACGACACGGCATCATTCTCTCGTCTCTCCTGGTTTCGGTGGTGGAATACTTGATATTTCCACTCAACAAAGAGACGATTGTCGTTCGATTTTTTTTCAGCTTTTTCGCGATTTCTTCTACTGAATTGAAATCACGAAGGAATTTCCTTCAAAAGGTACTGTCAGAAGCGGGTAATGATCCGGACCAGATCAGAGACCGTGCGAACCTTTCCGCCATAGGGTTCCACCAATGCCTCGAGCGCCCGGTCCGGCGCGCGCAGGTCGTAAAAGCCAGTGACGGTTTGGCGGGCAAGGGCCGGGTCGGGAATGGTGATCCAGGCCGGATGATAGCGCTGGATCTGCTCGATCACCGAACCGATCGTCTTGTTGACAACGTAAAGTCGGCCATTACGCCAGCTGCCGATGTCATCGGGTGCGATGCTCTCCTTGTGCATCGTCCTTGCGCTGACATCGACCACCAGCAGTTCTCCCGGCACAAGCGTTTCGGAGGCGGCCGGGGGCAGGGCATCAAGAGACGCCCGGACACTGCCGTGTTCCAGGGCGACCGCTGTCAGATTCTGGTTGATCTCGACGTCGAAAGCGGTGCCGAGAACCTCGACCGTCACACCATTTGCATCGACGGTAAACGGCCGCGCCCGGTCCGGCACAACCTCAAAGAATGCCTGTCCCTGCAGAAGGGTAACCTGGCGCCGGTTCTGGGAAAAATCGGTTGCGATCGCGCTTGACGCCGCAAGCCGCACCGTACTGCCGTCCAAAAGGGTCACCAGGCGACTTTCGGCGGTCGCGGTCCTGTAGTCGGCGCGCAGATGGAGAAGCATTGTCGGCAGGAAAGCCACGAACAGACAGAAGGCTGCGCCCGCCATCGCCGCCAGCCCGCCGCGCGAGCGCCAGGCGGAGCGCTGCCGCACCTTTGGCTTCACAGAAGCCGCCGGCCTGCCTGCGCGCGGAGCATGCTCCCAATGATCGCGATATTGCGGTTGCGTTTCGCCGAAAGCCTGCCAGGCGCGCTGCGTGCGCTGCCAGGCCAGACGGTTGGTTGCCGAACCGGCCAGCCAGGCCTCGAAACCTGCCCGCACCCGTTCATCCTGCGGCGTTTCCTGCAGTTGCAGCAGCCACTCCGCCGCTTCCGCCAAGACCTGCGAAGGAACCTCGATCTTTCCGTCAGAATCAACAGTCATGAGGCTCAAGCCTGTTCCAGTACGTCATGCTGCATCGCCCCGGCATTTGTTCTCCTTTAAATGACGATCGACGCAAAGATTTTTTTCATCGGCTGTGGGCATTCCCGGGTCGCTCATTTCATTGTGTTGGCCAATTCCGCAACCGCGGCCTTGATCAACCTGTGTACACTTGGAACCGAGATATCGAGATGGCTTGCAATTTCCTCCATCCGGTAGCCGCCGAAACGGTGCATTTCCAAGGCAATGCGCGTACGGGCCGGCATCTGCGACAACACCGCCTCCACGCCACGGATCTGCTCGCACAACAGTGCATGGTCTTCCGGACTTCCATGGTCCTGCGGCAGGCCCCAGAAGGGCGTGTCATCGGGCGTCTCGCGCAGATCATATCGGCGCCTTTTGCGCACATCGAGCGCCAGGTTGCGCACGATACGCAGCAGATAGGGCTTCAGTTTATCGGGATTGTTCGCATCTTCAGGAACGAATTTGAGAAAAGCCTCCTGCACGACATCCTCGGCATCCGCGCGGGACCCGAGGATCGGCGTCGCGTAGTTGATCAGATCGATGCGGTGCGCGAGATAAGCCTGATATCGCCTATCATCTTCCTTCATGCCCATATCGTGACCGAACGCTTAAATGCTGGAAACTACACGTAACTTCTGGTGCGGCAAGCGCCTGCAACCAGCGGAAGCCAAATGATACATGATGAAAGAAGTCAAGTATTATTTGAGGGGACAATGCATCAGACAGCGCAGAGATAGGATGACATGTTCGACCTTACGCCTGTTTGTGCTTCGGTTCTTTGATTGGCTAATCCGCCTGCGCAAGAGATGTCTTTGGTGGGAAACTGCGGCGCCTTGCGTCCAAGCTTTGCCGCAACGTCAGAAAAGGCCAGAAAGGATCCGACTTCAGTTCAGACACCGTTAGGTGTTGAACTGTCAAAAATACTCAAGAACCTGTTCGCATGCGAGCGCCTTTTCGGCCCGTTCGGGCTTTTAAGAAGTTGGCGGAACCAGAGATGCGGCTGGCTGCTCCATGTTGCCGGCTTGCGACGAGACCAGATCCTCGTGGATGAAGTCTGCCGTCTGACCGTAATGGCATTGCAGCAGGCGCACCGCTTCTTCGGTGTCGTGATCGAGCACCGCCTTCAAGATGTCGGCGTGTTCCTGGCTGACTTTTCTGACCCGGAACGCCTTGCGGCTGGAGAGCGCCCGGTAGCGGTTCAGCCTGTCTGCCAGCTGTTCGCAAAAGCCGATCAGCGGACGTGATCCGCAGCCGTCGATCAGCTTTGCGTGAAAAGCCCGGTGCAGGCGCTCCCATTCCGGATTGCTGTCGAAACGATCGGGATTGAGCGAGCGCGGCGCACGCTCCAACCGGTGATGCGCCACAAGCAGGGCCTCTTCCCAGGCGGCATTCGCATTGGCCATCGATTCCCTGAGGGCCAGCCCCTCGACCCAGCAGCGCGTCTTCGTCAGTTCCCCGAGTTCCTCCAGGCTGATCGGTTTGACAAAGAAACCGCGCTGCTCCTTGCCGATCACCAGGTCTTCGGTCGTCAACCGGTTCAGCGCCTCGCGCAGCGGCGTCTGGCCCGCATCGTAATGTTCCATCAGGAAGCGCAGTTGCAGCTTGCGGCCCGGCTCGAGCGCCGCCGACAGGATATCGGATTTCAGACGCTCATAGATGCTGGTTGCCCGCGTGGCGGGACTGTCGGCCCCTTTGGTCGGCACGTCGATGTTCATGTGGCTCCACCGTTTTCCTCCGAGATTTATATACACCCGCAGGATGAAAAGCAAAATTTATAAATTATGTCTTTACGAAAGAAAGTTTGTACATTACCAAATGGCCATCGGAGGAGATGGGCATGGGTGAGGGCTTGAACAGGGCGGGGCGCTTCAGAAGTGGTTGCGGCTGCGTCGGCATTGACGTTCATTGCCATGTGGTGCCGTCGCGCTTTCCGCCGGCGCCGGGCGGAAAGCCGCTGGCCGGCTGGCCCGCGATAACCGCGGTTCAGGATTGCCACGCAACCGTGGTGATCGATGACAAGCCCTACCGCACGGTCAGCGATGCCTGCTGGGTGGCCGAGCGGCGGATCGAGGAGATGGATCGCGCCGGCCTTGCCATTCAGGCGCTGTCTCCCATGCCGGAGCTTTTCGGCTACTGGATCGAAGCGCATGCGGCAGCCGATCTTGCCCGTCACGTCAACGACGTCATCGGCGAAATGGTGCAGGAAGGGCAGGGGCGTTTCGTTGGCCTCGGTGGCCTGCCCATGCAGGATATCGATCTCGCCATTGTGGAACTCCAGCGGCTCATGGCCTTGCCCGGGTTTCGGGGCGTCGAGATCGGCAGCAATATCAATGGCACCACTATTGGCGATCCGCACTTCCATCCTTTCTTTGCGGAAGCCGAACGGCTGGGTGCTGCAATCTTTGTGCATGCGGTGCGCCCCACTGGCATGGATCGGCTGGTCGGCCCTGCTCCCCTGCAGCAGATCCTCGCCTATCCGACCGATGTGGGGCTGGCAGCCGCCTCCGTCATCACCGGCGGGCTTTTGCAGAAATTCCCCAGACTGCGCATTGCCTTCAGTCACGGTGGCGGAACATTTGCAGCCCTGCTGCCACGTCTCGAACAGGGCTACCATGCCTTCCCGGCCGTGCGCGACAGCCTGGCGGAGACGCCGGTGGCTGAGGCGCGCAAGCTCTACGTGGACGCTCTTGTTTTCGACGAGGACATGCTGAAGCGCATCGTCTCCGTCTTCGGCGAGGACCGGGTGATGCTCGGCACGGACTACCCTTTCAATTTCCGGGAGAAGGCGCCGATCGCCCGGATCGAACAGGCTTTTGATGGCGCTGCCCAGCGCGAACGGCTGACGTTCCGCAACGCGCTGGCCTTCCTTGCACTGGAGGAGGAGATTTGATGGACATGAACGATTTTCCGGTGACTGCCCTGCGCAGCGTCGAACTGGGAACGCCGGATCTGGCGGCATCGGTGGATTTTTACACCCGCGTCTGGGGGTTGGAAAAGGTCGCTGAAGCCGGAGACAAGGTGTTCCTGGCCGCGACCGGTGATGATTGCCATGTGCTGGAACTGAAGCAGAGCGATCGCTCGGAACTGCGCAAGATCACCTTCCGCGCCCGCTCGGCGGACGATCTTGCCGCTCTTTATGAAAAGACCGTGGCCTTTGGCTGCACGGTGCTGCGCGAGCCTGGTGCGGCCGATCCGCTGACCGGCGGACGTCGGTTCGTCATCCGCGAGCCACAGGGCTCGGTTCTGGAATTCGTGCATGGCGACCGCCGCCGGCACGCCAATATGGTGCCGAACCGGGTGCTGCGTCTGGCGCATGTCAACATCAACAGCGCCGATATCGACGCGCTCTCCGCCTTCTACCGAACGGTGCTCGGCTTTCGCCTGACGGACAGGTCGAAGATGATGGCCTTCCTTGGCTGCAACAGCGATCACCATGCCGTCGTGCTGGCCGATACCGCCGCACACGGCCTAAACCACATCGCCTTCCTGATGCCGGACCTGGAATCGGTGATGCGCGGCTCCGGCCTCGTTGTCGACCAAGGTTTCCCGATCGGCTGGGGTGTCGGCCGCCACGGCCCCGGCGACAACGTGTTTGCCTATTTCGTCGATCCGATGGGGGTCGTCATCGAATACACGGCCGAAGTTCTGCAGGTGGATGAGACCTACCGCGTGAAGGGGCCGGACGAATGGGTGTGGCCGCCCGGCCGGACAGACCATTGGGGCATTGCGCCGCCCAAAAGCGAGGCCTGCAAGAAGGCGCAGATTTCCATCGGGTTTTCCGGCGCCTGAGGCCGCCGTCTTTCACATCGCAGAGGCTTGATCCGTGACGAACGAGACTTCCATTCTAGACCGTTATGATGTGCTGGTGGTCGGCTTCGGCCCCGCCGGTGCCGTTGCAGCCGGCATGCTGGGCGCGCGCGGCCACTCCACCCTGGTCGTGGATCGGCTGACCGACATCTATGACAAACCGCGCGCCATCGCGATCGACCACGAGATCCTGCGCCACTTCGACAATATGGGCATTGCCGATGAGGTGATGCCCTATATCGCGCCCTTCACCGCCTCGCAGCATTTTGGCGCCAAGGGCCAGCTTATCCGCCGCATCGACATGGTGCCGGAGCCTTATCCGCTCGGCTACACGCCAAGCATGGTTTTCACCCAGCCGCCGGTTGAGGCGGTGCTGCGCGCCCATGCCGAGAGTTTCGATTGCGTCACCGTTTCACTCGGCGTCGAGATGATCGACCTCGATATCCGCAAGGACGAGGTCGTTGCGACGCTGAAGGAGGCCTCGGGCGAGACCCGCAAGGTTGCCGCCCGCTACCTGATCGGCTGTGACGGGGCATCGAGCCGCGTGCGCGACCTTGCCGGCATCACGCTGGAGGATCTGGTGTTCGATGAGCCGTGGCTGGTGATCGACGTGCTGGTCCGTGACGAGGGATTGGCGAAGCTTCCCCAGACCTCTGCGCAGTTCTGCAATCCCGCCCGTCCTGCGAGCTTCATCATGGGGCCGAAAAACCATCGCCGCTGGGAAATCATGCTTCTGCCGGGTGAAGATCCGCGGGAAATGGCCCTGCCGGAAAATGTCTGGCGGCTTCTGTCGCCATGGCTGGCACCTGACGATGGCGAACTGTGGCGCGCCGCCGCCTATCGCTTCCACGCCCTGGTGGCGGATGACTGGACCAAGGGCCGGGTGGTGATTGCCGGCGACGCCGCCCACCAGCAGCCGCCTTTTATCGGTCAGGGCATGTGCCAGGGATTGCGCGATGTGTCGAACCTGATCTGGCGGCTTGACCGGATCCTCAAGGGCCAGTCGCATGAAAGCCTGCTGGCAACCTACACGCAGGAGCGCAAGCGCCATGTCGAGACGCTGACGGGCCGGATCAAGGCCATCGGTCAGGCCATCTGCGAGCGTGACGCTGACGCAGCTGAAGCCCGCGATGCCCGCATTCTTGCCGATGGCGGCGGGCAGCCGCTGGTCATCACCCGCCAGGATATCGTGCCGCCAATCGAAGTGGGGCTGATTGCCGCGCAAGGTACGCCGGCGCGCGGCCTGCTCTTCCCGCAGCCGGCCATTGTGGAGAGTGGCGAAAGCCGGCTGCTTGATCACTATACCGGCCCGACCTGGCGGCTGGTGCTGGACGGTCGCCGGATCACACTGGCGCAAGGCAAGGCACTGGCGGCCACCATCGAGGGGCTGACGGTTCTTGCCGTCGCACCCGAGGGCGCGGATGTCGCCGATGATGCGGCGCTGCGCGAAAAACATGGCGTGCTCGCCGGCTGGTTTGAGCGGCATGGCGCCATCGCCGCGCTCGTGCGCCCGGATCATTACGTCTTTGGTGCCGCTGCCGACCTCGATGCTCTTCGCCAACAGATTGAGAATCTTAGCGCGCGTCTCGTCTGAGACGCACCGGATCCGCTCATCCCATTTGAAGGAGTAACCCTCATGAGACTGTCCACCGTAAAGATTGCCGGCCGCACCACCTGGGGCGTGATCGACGGCGAAACCTTTCGTGATGCCGGCGCTGTTCTGGCCGGCCAGTATGCTGACCTGAAGGCCGCCGTCACGGAAGGCCTTGCCGGTGTTGCAGGAGCTGCGATTGCCGCTGACGCATTTCCGCTCTCCGAGATCGAGTGGCTGCCGGTCATTCCGAACCCGGATAAAATCCTCTGCGTCGGCCTGAACTACGAGATGCACCGCAAGGAAACCGGCCGGGCAGAGGTGGAAAACCCCACCATTTTCGCACGTTATTCCAACAGCCAGACGGGTCACCTGAAGCCGATCATCCGGCCGAAGGTTTCCACCGACCTGGACTATGAAGGCGAGCTGGCGGTGATCATCGGCAAGCCCGGTCGCTATATTTCCCGCGCCAACGCTCTCGAGCATGTTGCCGGTTTTGCCTGCTACAATGACGGCAGCATCCGCGATTTCCAGCGCCATACGCATCAGTTTACGCCGGGCAAGAATTTTCCCGATACGGGTGCCTTCGGCCCTTGGATGATGACGCCGGACGAGCTTGGCCCGCTCGATGATCTGCGCATCCAGACCCGCCTCAACGGCGAGGTGGTGCAGGACGCGACCTTTGGCCAGATGATTTTCGATATCGCCCGCCAGATCGAATACTGCTCGAGCTTCACGCGGCTGGAAGCCGGCGACGTGATCGCCTCCGGCACGCCGGGCGGTGTCGGCGCCAAGCGCACGCCGCCGCTCTGGATGAAGCCGGGCGATATCGTCGAAGTCGAGATCGACCGGCTCGGCATCTTGCGCAATCCGATCGTCGACGAGCAGGGGTGAGGCCTGCGCGCAGACGACACTTGATTTCAACGGGAGGAAAACATGCTGAAATTATCAAGACGAGTGACTTTGGCGGGCTTGGGAGCCTTGCTCGCGTTTGGACCGGCAGCGGCGGCAGACTGGCCGAAAAAACCAGTGACCGTGATTGTTCCGCAGGCAGCCGGCAACAGCCCGGACGTGCTGTGCCGCATCATTGCAGACAAGCTTTCACGGGCGCTTGGCCAGCAGTTCATCGTGGAAAATCGTCCGGGCGCGGCCAATGTCGTGGGCATGCAATCGGCGGCCCGCGCGGCCAATGATGGCTATACCTTCGTCTTCGCCACCTCGGCTGCGCTCGTCACCAATCCTTATACGATCAAGAACCTGTCCTATGATCCGGTGAAGGATTTCGTGCCGGTTGCCATGGTCGCTAAAAGCCACCATCTCCTGCTCGTCAACCCTGACGTCAAGGCCAACAATCTCTCCGAACTGATCGCGCTGGCAAAGGCAGATCCCGGTTCGCTCAGTATTGCCGTTGACGGCCCCCGCAACATTTCCGGCCTCATCGCACAGGCGATCAACAAGCAGGCCGGCACGAAGATGGTGCTGGTGCCCTACAACACCATTTCGAACGCCGTGCAGGACAGCATCAGCGGCCGCACCCCCGTCACGATCCAGTCCGCGTCAGTCGTGGAGCCCTTCGTCAAGGATGGTTCGCTGCGCGCCATTGCGGTCGCCGGTAACGAGCGGATCTCGACGCTGCCCGATGTGCCCGCCATTGCCGAGACGCTGAAGAGCGTCGAGCTGCAGGGCTGGTTTATGGTGATGGCGCCGGCCGGCACGCCCTCCGACATCCTGGATACGATGAGCAAGGCGATTGCCACGGCGCTGAGCGAGCCTGACGTCAAGGAACGGGCGCCCACGCTGGGCTTCGAGCTTGCCAAGGGCGAGCCTGTCAGCCCATCGGGCGCAAAGGCGTTTCTCGCTGCACAGCTTGATTATACCGGCACGGTGATCAAGTCGCTCGGCATCGAGCCGAACTGATCTGCAACCGGGAAGGGAGGAGGCTCCATGCGCGAGCGTGACAATAAGCCCGGCAGCGCCGCACCGGATAGCCCGGTGCGCGTGTCGCAAAACCTTGTGGGCGGCCTGAGCCTGGTGGCAATCGCAGCGCTTGCGTTGTGGTTGCTCCGCGATCTCGATGCCGGCTCGCTGACGGCCATGGGCTCGGCCCTGATGCCGCGGGTGCTCGCCGTCGGGCTTGGCATCCTGGGCGCGCTTGTTGCGGCCTCCTCCTTTTTCCATCGCGGGCTGGTGCTGGAACGCCTGCCGTTGCGCGGTCCGGCTCTTATCATTCTGGCGATTGTCACCTTTGCCGCCACCATCCGGCCGCTTTCGCTGGGATCGGTCGCGCTTCCCGGTTTCGGTCTGATCGTCGCAGCACCTCTTTCGATCGTCATCTGCGGCTTTGCCACCCGTGACGCGCGTCTGCGTGAACTGGTGATCCTTGCGCTGTCGCTGACGTCAGCCTGCATGCTCCTGTTCGGGGATCTCCTGAACCTCACCATTCCCATGCTGCCGGATTCGATCATGGCGCTTTTCCCGGACGGTTGGTCGCAAAAGGCGATGTTGCGGGCATCGGCGGCCGCCATGCTGGCCGTTGCGGCGCTGCTGTTCTTCAGCAGCACGCGATCTGACGTTGGCGATGCGAGGGAAAAAGACTGATGGACACGCTGATTGCAAATCTCTCGCTTGGCTTTTCGGTCGCTCTTGGCCTGCAAAATCTCGGGCTTGCCTTTGTTGGCTGTCTGGTGGGAACGCTGATCGGCGTGCTGCCCGGCGTCGGGCCGGTGGCGACAATTGCCATGCTGCTGCCCGTCACCTTCAGCCTTGATCCCACAGGCGCGCTGATCATGCTGGCGGGTATCTATTATGGCGCTCAATATGGCGGTTCGACCACCGCGATCCTCGTCAACATCCCGGGGGAGGCAACCTCCGTCGTCACGGCTCTCGATGGTCATGCCATGGCCCGGCGTGGGCGCGCAGGTGCCGCGCTCGGCATTGCCGCCATCGGCTCCTTCTTTGCAGGAACCGTTGCGACGATGCTGATTGCGGCGCTCGGCGCGCCTCTTACGAAGGCTGCCCTGCTGTTCGGGCCGACCGAATATTTCTCGCTGATGGTAATGGGCCTGATCTTCGCCGTGGTGCTGGCCGGCGGCTCCATCGTGAAGGCGCTTGCCATGATCATGCTCGGTCTGCTGCTCTCTACCGTCGGAACTGATCTCGAGACTGGCGACCAGCGCATGACGTTCGGCCAGCCCTTCCTCTGGGACGGTATCGATTTTGCCGTGCTGGCCATGGGCGTGTTCGGCATTGCCGAGATCCTGCGCAATCTGGGACAGCCGGAAGACCGCGACCTGGTGCGCGCCACCATCGGGCGCCTGCTGCCGAGCCGTCAGGAAATGCGCCAGTCGCTGGCGCCGATCCTGCGCGGCACACTGCTGGGGTCCGCATTCGGCATTTTGCCCGGCAACGGCGCAATTCTCGCGCCCTTTGCCTCCTATGCCATGGAAAAGAAGCTCGCCGATGATCCAAGCCGCTTTGGCAAGGGTGCCATCGAGGCGGTGGCCGGGCCGGAATCGGCCAATAATGCCGGTGCGCAGACCTCGTTTATCCCGCTCCTGACGCTTGGCATCCCCGCCAATGCCGTGATGGCGCTGATGGTCGGTGCCATGACGATCCAGGGCATCATTCCGGGCCCGCAGGTCATGACCGGCAACCCCTCGCTGTTCTGGGGCATGATCGCATCGATGTGGATCGGCAACCTGATGCTTCTGATCATCAACCTGCCGCTGGTGGGTCTCTGGGTGAAGCTGCTGCAGGTTCCCTATCGCCTGCTGTTTCCGGCCATCCTGGTGTTCTGCTGCATCGGCATCTATTCGATCAATGCGCAGGTCACCGATGTTCTCTTCATCGGCCTGTTCGGCCTTGCCGGTTTCATTCTCATCCGTTGCGGTTTTGAACCCGCGCCGATGCTGCTCGGCTTTGTTCTCGGCAAGCTGATGGAGGAAAACCTGCGCCGGGCCCTGATCCTGTCGCGTGGATCGCTTTCGACCTTTGTGACGGAACCGATCAGCGCCGGGCTTCTTGCGGTCTCGTTCATCCTGCTTGCCGTTGCCATCGTCCCCAACATCCGAAGGGGGCGCGAAGAGGTGTTTGCGGAATAGGTCCAGCCGGATCGAAACTCGGGAATCCGGTGCCCCCTGCGGCCGTATCTGAACGGTCGCAGGGGGCTCCTTTACATCCTGCCCCTGGAGGCGAGGGGTCAGGATGCGGGGACGAGGCCAACCTTTGTGATGCCTGCAAGCGCTGCGATCTCGTCATTGTCGCCGACATCGCCGGAGATACCGATGGCGCCGAGCGCTTGGCCATCGGCATCAAGGATCAGGACGCCGCCCGGCGAGGGAACCATTCGTCCGCCGCTGATCGAGGTCAGCGTGGTGATGAAGGTCGGGTTCTTCGCCGCCCGCTGGCTGAGTCCGCGCGAACCAAAACCCATGCCGAGCGAGCCCCAGGCCTTGCCGAAAGCGATGTCGAAGCGGACGATGCCGGCTCCATCCTCCCGCTTGTAGGCAATCAGATGGCCGCCGGCATCCAGCACCGCGACGGCCAGGGGTGCAAAGCTGCGCCTGCGCGCCTCGGCCAGCGCTTCGTCGATGATTTCGGTGGCAACGGCAAGCGTGAGCATTGGGAGAAACCTTTCTTCTGGCACGCGTTCAGACAAACATGGAGAGCACGCCAAGCGGCGTCGGCGGGCGGGGGATGGCGAAGGAGACGCTTTTCCAGTCGGTTGCCTTCGGCCGATCGAGGCAGCGTGTCAGCCATGTGTTCAGGTGCGGAAGCGCTGCAAGGTCAATGCCAGCGATCGGCACAAGCGTCATGACGGAGGAAACGTTGAGGTCTGCCACCGTGAAGCGGTCGCCGACGAGGAACGGCTGCTGCGCAAGATGTTTGTCCAGTACCGTCCATGGGCGGTTGAGCTTTGCGAGCGCCATGTCCCGCTCTTCGGTCGAGCGCTTGTCGGCGGAAAAGAGCGCTTCGTTGGCAGCCGCCAGCAGCAGCGGCTTTTCCACCTCGTTTTCGACCCAGAGCGACCACTGGATCATCAAGGCCTCTTCCTGCAGGTCGGCAGGGCCCAAGGGGCCGCCATGCTTCCTTGCCAGATAAAGATTGATGGCAAGGGATTCGAACAGCAGGAAACCGTCGTCATCGAGGACAGGCACCCGACCGTTCGGGTTGAGCGCCAGGAAATCTGCCGCGCGCGTGCTGCCATCCTGGA
Source organism: Neorhizobium sp. PAMB6630 (assembly GCF_058242775.1). Classification (NCBI taxonomy): domain Bacteria; kingdom Pseudomonadati; phylum Pseudomonadota; class Alphaproteobacteria; order Hyphomicrobiales; family Rhizobiaceae; genus Neorhizobium; species Neorhizobium sp. PAMB6630. Next base: position 675,411 of record NZ_JBZAYV010000002.1, on the reverse strand, counting down.
AATTGGTGGGTTCGTGCTGAAACGGCACGTCGAGTTCCCGCAGCATCCAGGCGCAACGGTTTGCCCGCGAATGCAGCGAGCCGTAAAGTGTGATCATCTTATCCTCCCGATCATCTGAAAGCCCCGGCACGCGGTTGGCATGCCGGGGCGGCTTTTATAGTTTTCAGAAGCCGCGGTCGGAGCCGAGGGCGCTGCCCGGCACCCAGATGCCGTGGAAACCTTCGTGAACGCGGCTCGGGAATTTGAGGATCGCGACCGGCCCTTTGGCAATGTTGCGGGCATCGAGAATGACGAGGTCGGTGCGGTTTTCGGCACGACGGCCAACCATGGTCATCAGCCAGCCGTCGCCCTCTTCCGCATCGGGGCTGCGGGGCACGAAACAAGGCTCTTCCGGCGAGGCATCCGGACCCGCATAGAACAGGTCGATCTTGCCGGTTTCCTCGTCGAAATGGCCAAGGCAGGTAAAGGGAGGGCCTTTCGGGCCGGGCGGCAGCATCGGCCAGCGCGCCGGATGGTTGGTGCCGAACCAGAAGTGACGGGTGCGGCGCATGGAAAAGCGCGGATCAACCACCGGCATCTCGCCGATATGGTTGATGAAACGCTCGACCGTCACATCGCCGCTGCGCGTCGAAAGATCGACGATCCAGCGTTCGCCGAATGGCGGAAGTTCATGCGCATCGGGGTTATGGATATCCGGAAACTGGCTGAGCCAGCCGGATTCATTGACGAAATGATCGAGCACCAGCCGGTTGCCATCATCCCAGGCATTGAAGGTATGCGTCTGCATGGCAATCTTCGGCGCCGTGTACCAGCGGATGGCGGAGACACCCTCCTTGCGCGGGATAACCGCGATATAGGTGTCCTTGTGGCTGTCCCAGTGCCAGTAGGATTCGCCCTTTTTCACCCGGTCCCACTCGCACACCATGGGGCAGATGACGAAGGCGATGAAATTGCGCGACACGAGGAAGTCGTGCACCATTGAACAGTAGGGCGCCTTGAAGCGTTCGGTGCGGGTGAACTGCCCCTCGCGGTCGATGGTGTAGACTTCGATCTCGTCGCTGGCCACACCCTCGCAATTATAGGCAAACGCCACGCATTCGCCGGTCAGCGGATCGATCTTCGGATGCGCAGTGAAGGTGCGGCTTTTCAACTGGCCACCGAAATCGACCTCGCCGCGCGTCGAAAGATCGTTGGGGTCGAGTTCGTAGGGGCGGCCTGCTTCCTTCAGTGCATAAAGCTTGCCATGATGCCAGAGAACAGATGTGTTGGCCGTGTTGGCATCTTCGCCGGCAGCGTCCGGGCTGTCGGTGAAGGGGTTGCGGTAGGCGCCGAATACGGCCCGGCGCGCGGCCCGCTCCAGCTGGAACTTGCGGGTGCGCACGTAACGCATGGTAAGATCAGCGTGACCGTTCTGGATGCGAACGGAATGCACCATGCCGTCGCCGTTGAGAAAGATGTCCTTGCCGTGCAGCGGCGGGTAGGCATGGTCGGCGCTGTTGCGGATATACATGCCCTCGAGTTCCGGCGGGATGCGGCCGATCACTTCGAGATCATGCACCTCGCCCTCGATGCGCACCGGCGCTGCATAACCGGTAAAGACGACGTCGTCGGGAAACTGAAGGCCCGGGGGCAGATTGACGTGCTGGTTCATGATGATCTCCTTTGTGTTGTCTGGGAGCTGAATGTCACGCAGTGGCGAGAGCGGTTGTCGCGGGCGCGCGGGCAAGTTCCCTGCGCACCAGCAGCATGGCGACGACGGCGACCGTGGCGAAGACTGCTGTCGACCAGCCAAGGCCGTGGTAACCGATGGTGGAGGCAATGAGGCCGCCAAGTGCCGGACCGATGGCCGAACCGAACATCATCATGGCAGGCGTTGCGGCAACGGCCCGGCCGGTCGTGTCGACCCGGGCGAGAAGCCCGAAGAGGAACGTGTGCGTAAAGATGACGAGCGACACATAAAACACCGCCGGCACCGCATAAGAGGCAAAGCCTGACGAGCCTGTCAGGGTCAGAGCGAGGCCTGCCTGCAGGATCGGGCCTGCGATCCCAACGGCAATCGGCGACAGTCGCTTTTGCAGGAGTGCGGCAAGAAGGCCGGGCGCCAGGTTGACGAAACCCATCACGACGAGGATCAACTGCACCTTGTCGAGGCCGAATTGCCTGAGGACGCCGATGCGCTCGACGAAGGAAAAGACGGTTGCCTGGTTGAGCGCCAGACAGACGATGACCACGATCGTCAGCCAGGCAGCCCGGGGCAGGGGGGCATGCGCCTGGCCTGCCGCCTGCCGTGCGGTTTCGCGGGGGTCGGTGCTGCTTGCGGGGAAGCGCATCAGCGCAACAAGGCTTGCAAGCGCCATCGTGGCGGCCATGGCCCAAAACAGCAACTGGCCGCCGAAATGCACAATGAGACCCGGCACGGTCGCAAACATGACAATGGCAAGCGCACCCATGGCAATGTTGACGATACCGAACAGCCGGTGCGGGTTTGCTGTGCGGCCGATCGCGCCATGCGTGACCGACAACGCGGCTCCGGCGCCGAGACCTGCCACGGCGTGAAGAAGAATGAAGGGATAAACGCTGCCGGCAGGCGCGTGGAGGAGCGAGCAGGCGAAAAATGCGCAGGCCGAGATGGCAAACCCGCCAGCCACGAAGGTGCGGTGTGGCAGGCGGTTGAACATCGGCGCAAAGATAACGCTTGCCGCGACGACCGAGGCAAGGAACGTGGTCACCACCACGCCTGCCTGCGGCGCCGTCAGCCCGTAGAAATTCATCAGGGCGCCGATCCAGAGCGGCAGGGCCGCAAGGTCGATCATCCCCGCCATGTGGCAGATGCTCAGGGTGACTGAGCTGCTTGTCGTGTTCGGTCTTGTCATTGATACCTCCCGTTATCCCATCGTGCCCATGCCGGATCGCGTCTTCCTGTCACGCAATCCGGCAGCACCTGTCCCGCCCGGCTTCTCCTCCCGCCGGTCGCGGACAGACACAAAGTTAGCCTTTGTCAAATAAGCGAGGAAACAGATTGTATTTGTGATTGGTATCGATAAGATCGATACCTGGAGAATAGGCGTTATGCGGCTCGATCGATTTGACCTGAACCTTCTGGTGGTGCTCGATGTCCTCCTGGAAGAGCGGAATGTGACGCGGGCGAGCGAGCGCCTGCATATCGGGCAATCGGCAACGAGCGCGGCTCTGGCGCGGCTGCGGGATTATTTTGGCGACAGTCTACTGGTGCAGGTGGGGCGACGGATGGAGCTGACGCCCCTGGCGCAAGGCCTTGTCGGGCCGGTGCGGGATGCGCTTATGCGCGCGCGCTCGGCGATTGCCATTCGTCCTGTCTTCGAACCGTCTGCCATCGCGCGCAACTTTTCGGTTGCCGCCTCGGATTATATGCTTGATGTGCTGCTGGCCGAGGTTGTCAGGGATCTGGCATCCACGGCACCGGGGCTGCGTCTCGATATCCGCCGGACGCCGATTGATGTCCTCGAAGCCTTCGAGCGCGGCTCGATCGACCTCCTCATCATTCCCGAACAATATGCAAGCCGGCTTCAACATCCGCAGATGGTGGTGTTGCGCGACGAACATGTCTGCATGATGTGTGCCAAGGCATCGGCCTCGATGAACGAACTGACAATGGATCAGTACCTGGATCGTGGCCATATCTCGATCCGGCTCGGCAACGAGGCAAGCCTTGCCTTCGAGGAATGGTTCCTGCCCCGTTATGGCCGCCAGCGCCGGGTCGAATGCACCATCGACCAGTTCAGTGTCGCGCCGCTTCTTGTCGTCGGCACGCAAAGGATCGTGACGATGCACCGGCGCATGGCTGAAGAGATGGCGCGGCGTTTTCCCGTCAAGCTGTTTGCCGCACCCTTCGACATGCAACCGCTGACGGAAGTGATGGTATGGCCCCGTTATCTCGATGAAGACCCAGCGCATCGATGGTTGAGGTCGGGGATATCCTCAAGGGCCCTCCTTTGAACCGGATGACATCTTGGGCCAGTGCAGACGGCTTGATTCAGCTTTCGGAGGCTCGCGGTTTCCTATGCAGCCTGTGGTGATCTCGCCGTTCTGCTGACTTGTCGCACGGCATGGAGCCGGAACGGCGGATTGCCCCCTGAAATCACGCGCGGTCGCGGCTGAGAAGCCAGACCAGATAGATGCCGCCGAGAAGCCCTGTGGTGAGCCCAATGGGCAGGTAAAGCTGGAATGGCATAGTCTGCGTCAGATAATCCGCCCCTAGCAGAAGCACCATGCCGCTCAGCGCACCGGAGAGGATGGGAACGTCGGGAGAACCTGTCAGGCGTCTTGCCAGTTGCGGCGCCGCAAATGCGACAAAGGCGATCGGGCCTGCCGCAGCCGTGGAAATCGCCGCAAGGGCGACAGCCACAAGCACCGCGTAGAGCCGGGTGCGTTCGACCGGAATTCCAAGCTGCGTGGCAACGTCATCGCCCATTTCCATGAGAGCCAGTCTTCGTCCATATCGGATTGCCAAGGGCAGGAAAATGCAAAAGCCGGCCGCTGCCGGCAGGACATGGGACCAGGTGCGGGCGTTGAGAGAGCCGGCAAGCCAGAGTTGCGCGGACGCGGCCTGGTCGAGATCCCCCATCACCAGGAACACGGTGTTGACGCCGGACAGAGTGGTCCCCACGCCGATACCGGCAAGAACAAGGTGATAGGCTCCGCTTTTGCGCCCCTTGGCCGCAACCAGGAAAACCAGCGCCGCCGTTGCCATGCCTGAAAGAACGGCTGCAACCGCAGTTTGAAGAGCGCCTGCATCAAAAAGGATGATCTGGACGATGGCGCCTGTCGCTGCACCCGTGGTGAAACCGATGATATCCGGTGAGCCGAGGATGTTGCGGGAAATCGACTGGAAGACCGCGCCACTTGCGCCGAGCGATCCGCCGACCAGCAGCGCTGTCAAAACCCGCGGCAGCCGAATTTGCAAGAGCACCCGTTCAGCGACCGGATTTGCCGATGTGCCGGCAAGGCTCGCGAACATCTCCTGCAGCGTGAAGGAAAGCCGGCCGGTTGCCATGAGGAGCAACCCGAGACTGGCGGCGACAAAGAGAAGCAGAGCACAGGCAAGCAGGCTGCGCCCTCTGTAGCGAAACGAAAAGCGCCCGAACCTTGCCACGCCGACCGGCGGCTTCATGACGCACCTCTTCGCGCGCGTCGCATGATCAGCAGAAAGACAGGCCCGCCGACCAGGGCCGTGACGATGCCGGCCGCAACTTCGGAGGGCGTTGCGATGACGCGACCGATGATGTCGGCGACGAGCAGCAAGACGGCGGCGATGATGCCGGAGAAAAGTATGATCCACCGCTGGTCAGGCCCGGTGAAGCTACGGGCCAGATGGGGTGCCATCAGGCCGACAAAACCGATCGGTCCGGCCGCAGCTGTCGCGGAGCCCGCAAGCAGCATGACGCAGAGGCAGGCAAAAACGAGGATCCGTCGTCTGTCTGCCCCCAAGGCCCGGCTGAGATCATCTCCCAAGGCTATGGCGTTCAGGCCGTCGGCGATAAAGATGGCAAGGAGGAGGCCGCAGGCAACGCAAGGAGCAAGCACTGCTGCCACACCCATGTCACGGCCGTCCAGGGAGCCGGCGGACCAATTGCGGAATTCGTCGAGCACCGAGGTTGGCGAATTGAGAACGACGATGCCTGTGAGCGAGCCAAGGATGATGGACAATGCCGCTCCGGCCAGAACCAGGCGCAAGGGATCTGTGCTGCCGGAATTGCCGCGGCCGATGAGGAAGACCGCAGCACCGGCCATGCCCGCACCGGCAAATCCGCACCAGACATATTGGGACATGCTGCTGAGGCCCCCCGCTGCGAAGGCAACGATAACGGCTGACGCTGCACCGGCGTTGACGCCAAGAAGCCCCGGCTCCGCCAGCGGGTTTCGCGTTAATGCCTGCATGACCGCACCGGAAACACCGAGCGCTGCACCAGACAGGACCGCGATGAGGAGACGCGGCACGCGCAGCAATCGAACAACCAGGTGTTGATCGTCATGGGCATCAAAGGCGAGAAAGGACTGAAGGACCGTGTCGCCCGACACGGCACGCGATCCGATCATCAGGCTTGCAATGGCGGCCATCGCCAGTACCAGCACCAAGGCCAGAAGGCTTGCCATGCGCATGCGTGCCCGGCTGGTCATGACCCGGCGCCTTGCCTTATCTGGCATGGAGCGCATCAGCCACATGATCCAGCATCTGCAGTCCGGAATAATAATCGATCCGAAACGAGGTCGGACCGAGCGGATAGACCTGATGTTTCTCTACTGCCGGCGCATTGGCCAGCAACGGATCGGCGAGGAAGGCGTCCACCTCCCGCGATGTCCCCCGCAACAGGAAGACGGAGGTGCCCTTGATAGCAGACGGCAGATTTTCGCGCGAGATGAAGTCGAAATCGGAGCTGCGGCTGACCTGCGGCCTCATGTCTTCCGGCAGACCGGCAACCGTCATGCCAAGAGACTGCAGCAGCTCGGCTTGCGGGCTCTGCGGCTTGCCGACGGAAAAACTGCCGCTGATATTGTAGCCGACGATGCTGACGGGCTCCTGCGGCACGGTAATCGATGCCGCGACCTGCGCCACCTTGGCATCGAAGCGGGCAATAGCCTGATCCGCCTCGGCCTCAAGGCCCGTTGCCTTTCCGATCTCGACTGCCAGATCCTGCCAGCTGTGGTTGGAATAGTTGACGACGAGCGTGTTGATGCCGAGCGCCTGCAGGTCTGGAACATGTGCCAGAATGCTGTCGGCGCCTGTGGCAGATGCAATGACAAGATCGGGGTTCAGGCCAATGATGGCTTCCAGGTCGAAACTGAGATTCGGATAAAGAACCTCAACGCCACGCTGGTCCGCAATCGATGCCCATTGCAGGAAAAAGCCTTTCTCGTCCGTGAGGAGGCTCGGGGTTGTGGCCGCCGTCGCCACGAGGGGCGCGTTCATCGACAGGAGGATCCCCGTCACGCTCGGGGTGGTCGAAACGATGCGGATGGGGCGGGCTTGCAGCGTCAGTTCGCCTGCCGCATGCGTGATCTTTCGTGGCCAGCCGGCTGGGTCTGCCCCGGCATTGCCGGGCCCCACCAACAGGACTGCGGTTATCGCAATCCATGAAAACAAGAGCTTCAGGAGGTATCGCATCGCATTGCCGATATGCTGCGGTTCCGGGTAAATCCGGGAAACCAAACTTGAGTGAAGGAGTCCATATTGCAGAATGCATTCCGCAATGCAATATGTCGGCGCATTGCTTCCGCTGGAGATCCTTCCCGTGCATGACCGTCTAGCCGCACGATCCGTGACCTTGCGCTACGAAAACCGGCTGGTTTCCGAAGGTCTTTCGGTTGCTATCCCCGAAGGTGCCTTCACGGTCATCATCGGTGCCAACGCGTGCGGAAAATCCACCCTGCTGAAGGCGTTGTCGCGCCTTCTGAAGCCGGCGTCCGGCCATGTCCACCTCGATGGCCAGGCGATCGACGATCTCCCGGCAAGAGATGTCGCCCGCAGACTTGGCCTTTTGCCACAAGGTGCAATAGCTCCGTCTGGTATCACGGTTGCCGACCTCGTGGCCCGCGGGCGCTACCCGCACCAGTCGTTTTTCCGGCAATGGTCCAGGGCGGATGCGCTTGCCGTTGAACACGCCATGCAGGCCACGCACATTGCGGCCTTGTCGGATCGGCCGGTGGATGAACTGTCGGGCGGACAGCGCCAGCGGGTGTGGATTGCCATGGTACTTGCCCAGGCAACACCGACCCTCCTGCTTGATGAGCCGACAACCTATCTGGACATAAGCCACCAGATCGAACTTCTCGACCTTATGGCAAGCTTGAATGCCGAAGGGCGAACGATCATTGCCGTGCTTCACGACCTGAACCAGGCTTGCCGCTATGCAACGCATCTGATTGCCATGAAGGATGGGGCGATTGTCGCCTCCGGTGCGCCACGCGATATCGTTACCGAAGACCTCGTCTTTCAGGTCTTCGGGTTGAGATCGGTCATCATCGAGGATCCGGTGTCCGGCACGCCACTGGTTGTGCCGAAAAGCCGCCAGCACCGCTCCGGCGGCTGAGGGTGCGTCCTATTCCGGTGGGTTCGGCGCAAATGCACTGCCGCCCGTTGCCGCGTTGATGCGACAGGATTCCCGCAGCAAGGCCTCACGGTCTTCCGGTGCGCGAAGCTGGCCGAGGTCCGTGACCGTCGTGACGGCGCAGACGATCTCGTTCTGCGCATCGAAGATCGGCACCGCCTGTCCGGTGACGTTCGACAGAAGGTGACTGGTCATTTCCGCCCAACCGGCTTCACGCACCTTGTCCAGCATGGCCTTTGCCGGTGCAGTGCCGCGAAAGTGCGACGGCTGCTGCTTACGGGCCGCATCGATGCGGGCCTTGGGAAGGTAAGCCTGGAAAACCAGACCGCACGCCGTGTTGTCGATGGGCAGGATGTCGCCCAATGCGAGGGGATTGATCGAGAAATAGGCGCTCCTGTACCACCGTACCAGCGTTGGACCCCGATCGGTCCAGATCGCAACGCCTCCACTCATGGCGTATTCATGGGTCAGGGCCTTCATGTGCCGGGCGGCTATTTCAACCGCATCGACCCGGCGAAGCGCGCCGATGCCGATATGGAGCGCTGTCGGGCCGAGGTCATAGAGCCCGGTTTCCGGATCCTGCCGGGCAAGTCCCTCCTTGACCAGGCTCTGGAGATAACGATGCGCTGTCGAGCGGCCGGTCTGCGCCCGGCGCGCCACTTCTCCCAACGCCAATTCCTGTTCGGCATTGGCAAGCGTGGTCAGGAATCGCGTGGCGATGGAGACAGACTGGATCGTTCCCGACCGTCTTTCCGATGGTGCTTCGAGCGCCGTCTCCTCAGGGTCTTCGATAGGCAAGTCGCAAATCCTCTCCAGTCACCGGCAATGGTCAATGTCCCGGCGTCTCATGCCATGACCAAGCCGCTTCGTCCCCGCCAAAATAGATATCGCTACCATAGGGCGCAAAGGCGCTCCGGCTAGCTGTTGCTGCAGGGCAACATTCTCAAACTTGCCAGAAAATCCTGCATTGTGGAATTCATTCTTTATTGCGGAATGAATGAGTTTCGTCGTAGAGCAACTTGATTAAAATTGTCATGTATATTGGGGGTTATGAGATGAGGTTCTTTTTCGATCGCCGTCTGCGTCATGGTGTCAGCCTCTTCGCGCTTTCATTCGGTTTGATGGCGGGAGCAGCACGTGCGCAAGATGCCGCACAGGATGGTGAAGGCACCGTGCTTGCGCCGGTTCTCATCACGGGCGAGAAGGTAACGCGCGACATCAAGAAGACTGCGTCCTCGGTATCGGTCAAAACCAGCAGCGACATCGCGCGGGAAGATACCGGTAACAGCTCCGTTTCCGACGTTATCTCGGACGTGCCAAACGTCGTTTATCCCGATTCCGTCAGTTCGCCCATTATTCGCGGACAAGACTCACAAGGCCCCAACACCGGCGCAACCGCCTTTTTCGCCGGCACTGTTCCGCGCGCCACCATCAATGTCGACGGGCATTATCTGAGCTATAACGAGTTCTTCTTTGGTGCCGCTTCCGTCTGGGATGTTGATAGCATCGAGGTCTTCCGCGGCCCGCAAACCACGTCGCAAGGGGCAAACGCCATTGCCGGCGCCATCATCGTCAACACGAAGGATCCGACATTTACGCCCGAAGCGTCCTACCAGGCGGAAATCGGCAGCTACAACACGCGCCGCGCCTCCGTTGCCGTGTCCGGACCGTTGATCGACGATGAACTGGCAGCCCGCGTTGCGCTTGATTATTCCGGCCGCGACACGTTCATCGACTATATCAATTCAAACTTCCGGGGCGCCGGCACCGACCAGAACTTCAAATCCTTCAACGGCCGCCTGAAGCTGCTGTGGGAGCCTGCGGAGCTGACAGGCTTTTCGGCAAAGCTGACCTATTCCTACAGCGATACCAACCGCCCAAGCCAAGAGGCCGCCTCCGCGCCTTATGATGCGCTCCAGCATATCACCACGACGATGCCGAGCTGGGAGCAGAAGACCCATACCGGCATTCTGGACCTCAGTTACGATTTTGGCGACGGCATGAAGCTGTACAACCAGACCCAGCTGACCCGCACCGAGGCGGTGCGGACGGTCGGCATCGTCAACAACGGCGATGCCGATATCGACCAGACGAATGTTTCCAACGAAACGCGCATGACCTTCGGCGACCAGGACGACGAGATCAGCGGCGTCGTCGGCCTCTATTACGCGCATACCAAAACCGACGAGATCCTCTACCTCAGCGGCACGTCCACCTTCGATGACAAAAAAGACAATATTGGCCTGTTCGGCGAAGCCAGTTACCGATTGACCGACCAGTGGACGCTGACCGGCGGTCTTCGTTACCAGCACGACACGATCCAGAGAGACGGCAAGTCCGTCTATTCAGCGACACCGGTGAATTTTGACGAGAGCTTTTCGGCACTTTTGCCCAAGGCGTCCCTTGCTTATGCCGTCACGCCCGACTGGACCGTCGGCGGCATGATTAGCCGCGGCTACAATCCCGGCGGCGTTTCCCTCAATCTGACTTCCGGGCGCTGGATGGAATTTAAGGACGAAACCATCTGGAACTATGAGCTTTTTACCCGCGCAAGCTTTCTTGATGACCGCCTGACGGTCAACAGCAACCTGTTTTACATGGACATGAAAAATGCCCAGTTCAACATTCCCGTGACCGTATCGACCGGGGTGACGCAGTCCTACACCATCAACGCAGATGAAGCCCATGCCTACGGGCTTGAAGTAGAGGCGAGCTATCTCCTGCTTGACAACCTGACGCTCAAGGTGGGCGGCGGTCTGCTGAAGACCGAGATCGACAAGATCTCCAGCAACCTTGCCTATGAGGGCAACGAGTTCGCCAAGTCTCCCGGTTACACCCTGACAGTTGGTGCCAGCTGGGACGTGACAGAGCAGTTCACATTGTCCGGACAGGTCCGCCACCTGGATGGTTACTTCTCCGACACGGCCAACACATCCGCCTATGCCATTGATCCCTATACCGTGGCCGACCTGCGGGCGAGCTTCAAGATGCGCGAAGAGGTTGAAGTCTATGCCTATGTCAAGAACATCTTCGATGAACGCTCACCCACCTACATGCAGCAGAACCGCGGCATCGGCGGAACCGAAGCGAGCATGACAGCGCCGCGCATGTTCGGCGTCGGTGTTCGCGGCACCTTCTAGCAGGCTTTGAGCCCGCTTTCAAAAAGTTCGACGAACGCACAGAGAGGCCCGGCGCACAGCCGGGCCTCCACTTACGAACAGGAACTGTCATGGGCCCCAGCAGAAAACTTCATATCGGCATGTCACTCACCCCCACCTGGCTCAGCGGAAACGGCTGGCGCCGGGACGACAGCGGCATCGAGGGTGCGCTGACGACGGACTTCTATCTGGACATTGCCCGCCGGGCAGAAGCGGCAAAGCTGGATTTCGTGTTCCGGCCTGATACGCTGTTCGTCAACACAGCATTGCTCGGAAAGGGTGGCGGATTCGCAGGTCTCGACTCCACCCTGCTGCTCGCGGCTCTTGCGCGGGAGACGCGCCATATCGGTCTGCTCTCCACCGTCTCCACCATGTTCATGCCCCCTTATATCCTTGCCCGACAGATCATGTCGCTGCATTGGCTGAGCAACGGAAGAGCCGGCTGGAACATCGTCACCGCGCTCGATGGCTATCAGAACTTCGGCCTTAAAAGCATGCCTTCTTCGGAAGACCGTTATGCGCGGGCGGCCGAATATACCGAGGTGGTTCGGCTGCTTTGGCAGAGTTTTCCCGAAACGGCGATACTTCGAGACAGGGAGAGCGGCGCGATGACCGATCCTGCACAAGTGAAGGCCATCAATCATGTCGGCCCGCATTTTCGGGTCAAGGGCCCGCTCAACGTGGCCGGTTATGCCAGGGCACCTGTTCCTCTGGTGCAGGCTGGCGCTTCTGAGCCTGGGCGCGAATTTGCAACCCAGGTTGCCGATGCCATTTTTGCCTCGACGCCGGACATGGAGGCCGCCATCGAGCTGCGCCAGGATCTGCGGACCCGCGCCAAGCGGCATGGACGCAACGCGGAGGACATTCGCCTCCTTCCGGGACTGAGCCTCTATCTTGCGGAAAACCGCGCCGAAGCCTTCGACCTGTTTGAGGAAACGCATGCCGGCGCAGATCGTGCCCGAAAGATCGCGCATATCCGTAACCTCACCGGACTTGACCTTGAGACCTGGCCGGATGATCGCCGCGTGCAGGTGTCCGACCTGCCCGTGATGCCGCCGACATCGGGAAGCCGCACGCATGGGGATCTGCTGCGCCGTCTGATTGCGCGCGAGCCTTTGACCGTTGCCGAATTGCTGAGCCGGCCGGAAGTCAACGGTTCAGGCCACTGGCGCATCATCGGGACCATCGATGATGCGGCAGCCGAAATCATGCGATGGACGAAGGCTGGTGCCATCGACGGATTTGTCCTCACACCCGGCGGTTCGACCGGCTGCATGCATATGGCGCTCGCCGGCCTCATGCCGCGGCTGAGCGACATGGGTTTGCTGCGGCGCGACTATACCGGGGACACATTCTTCCATCATCTGTCAGAACGTTAAGTACGCCATCACATCTTTTCCTTGATGCCGGCACGGATCAGATACCAGTTTGCCGGATAGCTGGTGATGAAGCCGCAGATCATGGCGATCTGCATGATGAACCAGAATTCAGCGCTGTTGACGTCTGCCCGAAGCCCGAAGAAAGACGGCAGAAGCGCCAGCTGGAACAGCGCCATGGCGCCATACATGCCGACCTGCCAGGCGATCAGCGACATCGTGTCGGCCTTCAACGCTGCGATCAGCCCCTTGCGCGGCGAAAGCTTTCGCATCGGCACGATGGCAAAATACTGGAAACCGACGCCGAGCAGGAAGGCGAAGATGAAATCCAGGATCCACACCGCATACATCTTCTCCGCAAAGATCGACTGCCAGCCCAGCGCCAGCGCAACGGAAGGCACAAAAAAGGCCAGCCATTCCGCGAGAACGTCACCGATCATGCAGCCGCTGCCGCAATGCAGTGCGCCCTTTCCCACCATGATTGGAAAGGATGTCGAACCGCCGTGGCCGTGACCACTTGAGCGGCCATATCGATAATAAAGAAACAAAAGCGGAAGCGAGCCGAACAAAGCCGTGACCGGCCAGACAATGTTCATGATCGCCATAGGCTGGGGGTGGTGCCAGACATCCCACAGCAGGATCAGCGAGGCGACAGCTCCGAGCAAGAGGCATGCCAGAGAAACAAGGTGAAACCATTGCGGAAATATATGAACCTCCAGAATAACGTAGTTCCCGTCGTTCCGGCCTTTGACGGGCAGCGTGCCCTGCCGGGCATGCTGGAAAAGCCACAGAGCAGCAGACAGGCTGATGAGATCTATGGCCTGCGGATCATTTTGTCGGGCATCGGCAGCTCTTCTTCCGTCTCCTCGGCCGGCTTCTTGACGACGGCGCGGATCACTCTGCCGAGTGTCAGCCCCTGAACGAGGATGGTGAACAGAACCACCTCATAGGTGGCCGTGAGAATGAAATCGCGGCTCTCGTTCGGCGGAAGCGACAGCGCCAGGGCTATCGAGATGCCGCCCCGGACGCTGCCCCAGGTGAGCACCGCCACCGAGCCGCGTGTAAAATGCATGACCTTGCTCAGGAGGCCGATTGCGCCGGAGACGGCCACCAGTCTTGCCAGAAGCACGATGGGAATTGCGATGACGGCGACAAGCCCGAGCCTCGGCGCGAAGGACAAGACCAGGACTTCCAGGCCGATGAGAAGGAAAAGCAGGGCGTTCAGGATGTCGTCGACGAGTGTCCAGAAACCGAACAGATAGCGTTTCGTCGTGTCGCTCATGGCGTGGCTTGCGCCTCGGTTGCCGATCAGAACGCCCGCCACGACGACAGAAATCGGGCCGCTGACGCCGATCGTGTCAGCCAAGGCAAAGGTTGCCATCGCCAATGCGATGGAGAGCATGACTTCGATCGGATAATCATTGATGGCGTGCATGGCCCGATAGGTGATGTAGCCCGTCAGAAGCCCCAGAAGAACACCCCCTCCGGCCTCCACAAGCAGAAGTTCGGCAACGCGAAAAGCGCTCGGATTGTCACTGCCATCGGCAAACATCAGGGCTGCGGAAAACAGGACGATGGCGATGCCGTCGTTAAACAGCGCTTCCCCCGCCATGTCCATTTCCAGGGTTTCCGGTGCGTGGGTGGAGCGCAGCGTTGCGAGCACCGCGATCGGGTCCGTCGGCGCGATGACCGATCCGAACACCAGTGCCCAGGCAAACGAAAGCGGCACGCCGAACCAGTCAGCCGCAAGCCACAGTCCGGCACCGACCATAAGGGCCGTCACGGCGACGCCAACGGTTGCTAGCGCCGCAACGCCCCAGGCCCGGCTGCGCAATCGCTGCAGGTCGATCTGCAGGGCTCCGGCAAACAGCAGAAAGCCCAGCATGCCGTGCAGCACGGTTTCGGAAAAATCAATGCCGCGGATCGTCTGAAGGAGGCCTGAGGTCAGGGCCGACCAGCCAGTCAGCGCGGAGGACAAAGCGATGCAGATGGCAATGCCGAGACCGGAAACCAGCAGCATGACATTGGAGGGAAGGCGCAAAAAGCGGTGGTTCGACCATGAAATCGCCGCCGTCAACGTCAGCAGGATTGCAGAAAGCTGAAACAACGACAATGGCTTACCCCTGGCTCGGCCGAGCAGATGCTCGGCCCGACTTTCTTCCGTCCATGGGCAAACACCATGGAACCATCAGAGTTCCGCCTTTTTTGTCCGGGCTGGCCGATGAAGGCTCGCGCCTCCTGTGTCTCGTCTTCGCGGACGCCCCCTGATCCGGCGGCATCTGTCCGGGCTCCTCCAGCCTTTTCGGTCGCGGCACGCCATTACAAAACTTTACGTTGGGCTGACACTGCTTAACGAAGGGCGGGCTAATGAATGTGGCGAACGAACAGATAGGTCGCATGGTGTCCTTCCCAGCCCAAAAGTCTCGGGTCCGCATGGCGGCAGCAGGGATTGCTGTCATCGCAGCGCTTGCCGGATGCGCCGATACGACGCGGCAAAGTTATACCAGTGCTGAGGCGGCTGTTGCGGTGGTGCCGGGTTTCTCCTCCTTTCGCATGTATCTTGATGCGCCGATGCTGCCAAAGAACGTGAATTCCTGGGCGCCCCTGACGACTGGGCCGGAGAAGAATTTGCTTGTTATATCGGGAGGAGGAGCGGGCGGCGCGTTTGGCGTCGGGGTTCTCTCCTCCTGGACGAAGAAGGGCACGCGCCCTTCCTTTGACATAGTCACCGGCGTCAGCACCGGGGCGCTCATTGCGCCCTTTGCTTTCCTCGGACCCCAGTACGATGAGCGGCTCGTCGCCCTCTATACCAGCGGCGTTGCACGTTCGCTCCTGCAATTGCGGCCGCTGCCGGCGGGTCTGCTCGGCCAAAGCATGGCCAAGGCCGAACCGCTGCGACGCATGGTCGAGGAGAATGTAACCCCGGCAATGCTGGCAGCGATCGCGGCCGAACACCGGAAAGGTCGTCGTCTGCTCGTCCTGACGACCAACCTCGATTCCCAGCGCGCCGTGGTCTGGAACATGGGAGCAATCGCCGACAGCGGCAGACCGGATGCGCTGCGGCTTTTTCGCAACGTCCTCATCGCGTCCGCCAGCATTCCTGGAGTCTATCCCGCCGTCATGATCGACGCGGAGGCGAACGGCAAACCGATCAAGGAAATGCATTCCGACGGCGGAACCGCGTCTCAGTTTCTTGCCGTGCCGGATAGTCTGATGAACGGTGGGGCAATGCCCGCCAGAATCCCGACGGGGCCGGGCTCCCACATCTATGTGATCATCAACAATGCTCTCATTCCGGAATTCACGATGATGCAGGACAGAACGCTGCCTGTCATCTCGCGTGCCTATGCGACGCTGGTGAAGTCGCAGACGCGCAGCGCCCTTCAGGCACTCTATGGATTTTCACAGCGGACCCGCACCGCATTTCACGTTGCCGCCATCGATGCCGTTGTTCCCTACGACACGAGCGATCCCTTCGGCACCGACTACATGAGGGCGGTGTTTAATCTCGGTGCTGCCGAGATGGAGGCTGGCAGCGCCTGGAAAACCCGTCCGATGTTTTCAGGGCCGGCCTTGGCCGCCACGCAAACCGCGGTGGCCAGGATGCCGGAGCCTGGAAAGACCGAATGAATGAGATGAGCGTGCCTGAAAGGCAGCCGAAACGGTTGGCAGCAAAGGCCCCTGTGATGCCGGCAAATCCTGATCGTGATTGCCAATAAGCCCCAGAGGCTGGAAGATGACGCAGGCGATGAATGACACGGCTCCGACGCCCACAGGTAAAACCATGACGAAAGTGCTTCTGATAGACGACGACCGGGAGCTGACCGGACTGCTTGTGGAATACCTTGAGGAAGAAGGGTTCGAGGCGAAAGCCGTCGACGATCCTCGGGTCGGCCTTGCCGAGGCGACATCGAATTTTTACGAAATCGTCGTGCTTGACGTCATGATGCCGCGCCTCAACGGCGTGGACGTGCTGCAACGGATCCGCAAGACAAGCGACATTCCCGTTCTCATGCTGTCTGCGCGCGGCGAGAATATCGACCGGATCATGGGGCTGAACCTCGGCGCCGATGACTATGTGGCCAAGCCCTGCACGCCGGCCGAGATTGTCGCCCGACTGCGCGCGATCCTGCGCCGCTTCAACAGGAGCAGCGATGCCGATGCGGGTGCGCATTCTCTCCAGGCCGGCGAGCTTAGCCTTAACCTCGCAAGTCGGGAAGCATCGTGGAAGGGTGTACCCCTCCATCTGACGGGGGCGGAATTTAGCCTTCTCGAAGTGCTTGCCCGCAACGCCGGCCAACTGGTGTCGCGCAGCGAGATATCGCGCCGCGCGCTGGGGCGGGCGCTCACCCCGTTCGACCGGGGCGTCGATGTCCATATCAGCAGTATCCGCCAGAAACTCGGATTGCGCCCCGATGGCCAATCCTGGATCAGGACAGTCCGCGGCCAGGGTTATCAGCTGGTACAGGACCGATGAGCCGGCTGTTCTGGAAAGTATTCGCGCTGGTCTGGGTGTCCATTGCGGGCCTGATCTGCGCCCTGATCCTCCTCACCAATGTCTTCCGCATTGAGCCGCCCCAATACGAGATCGACCTGCGCAAGAAGGAGTTTGTCGCAGAGCTGGCGGCGGCTCTCGTCCGGGATCACAACATTGCGGCCACGGACACGCTGGCAAAAGCCACGACACAGTCGGAGTCCGGGGTCCGGTTGACGGTCGACACACTCTCGGCAAATGCCTGCGCGGGAGAGGATTACGATGCCTATGTCATGGCTGATAACGTCTGTTATGCCATCCGCACCACCCTGCCCGATCCGGGGACCGGAAAATTCGCTTTCCTGTTTTTCCCTTTCCTGCTCGACGCTGTCGGCAGCCTCATTGCAGCGGCGGCTCTGGCCTATTATCTGGCCGGGCCGATCGTGACGCTGAGAGACGGATTGAACGCGCTGGCGCATGGCGATTTCCGGATCCGCATCGGCGACCGGTTCGGGGGCCGGCAGGACGAGATATCCAATCTCGGGCTGGACTTTGACGCCACCGCCTCAAAGCTCCAGGCGCTGCAGGATGTGCAGCAACGCCTCTACCATGATGTCTCCCACGAACTGCGCTCCCCCTTGTCGCGTATCCAGTTCGCCATCGGCGTGTTGCGCCAGAATCCGGTCAAGCTCGAGGCGATGCTGACGCGGATCGACCGGGAGATCGGGCGCCTCGATCTGCTGGTCGATGAGATCCTGACGCTGGCCAAGCTCGATTCCGGTTACACCTCGTCCTTTGAAGAGAACAAGATCGACATCATCGACATTCTTGCCGCCATCGTCGACGATGCGGCCTTTGAGGCCAAGGCAAAAGAGGTTGCGGTCGTTCTTGAAGGTGTCCAATCCTTCGTGTGCGATATCAATGGGGAGCTGATCTACCGGGCGCTCGAAAATGTCGTGCGCAATGCCGTCAAATATACCAGTGCGGGCACTTGCGTGACCGTTTCTGCAGCGTTGATCGAAAGCCAGTCGAGAAAATCCTTGCGGATCTGCGTCCGCGATCAGGGTTACGGCGTTCCCGAAGAGGAGCTTGGCCGCATATTCGAGCCTTTCCAGCGGGGCGCCGATGCAGCCCATGTGTCCGGGCATGGCCTTGGCCTGACAATCGCGCGACGGGCGATCGAGATCCAGGGCGGCAAGATCGTGGCGCAACGCAACGATGACGGCGGTCTGACCGTCGTGATCGACATTCCGGGCTCGCCTGCCGTCTAGAGCAATTCCAGCAAAAGTGGGAACCGGTTTTGCGTTCGGAATTGCGTGAAAACAAAGAAATAGAGCGTTTCCGGTGAACCTGTGTTCACAGGAAACGCTCGAGCGCTCTTTACATAACTTTACCGTCTCATAACCGTGCTTAGCACTCGTTTTGCTAGCCTGCAGTGACGGACAACCGGGAATGCCAAATGGCATGCCAGCGGTTGCAGCTAGCAGGACCGACACCATGGACACAAGATCAAGCAATGCGATGATTGTCTGCGTCGCACTCGGATGGGGCGTCTTTGCAGCGCCCGCCGGCGCGCAGGATGCATCGTCCCCTCCCAGTGCGCTGACGGTTGAAATCGTCAGGCCAGAGGTTCGGCAATGGTCGGAAACGGTCTCCGCCTCGGGCTGGCTGCAGCCCTGGCAGGAGGCGGTCATCTCGTCTGAGGTGAGCGGGCTGAAAACCATCGACGTCCGCGTCGATGTCGGCTCGACGGTGAAGCGCGGCGATCTGCTGGCCGAGCTGGACTCGGCGAGCGTGCTGGCCGATATCAGCAAGCAGGAGGCAGCCATCGCCACGGCAGAGGCCAATCTCGACGAGGCGAATGCCAACGTCGATCGCGCCCATACGCTGGGGACATCGGGCGCTTTGTCGGGGCAGACGATCACGCAATACCTGATTGCCCAGCGCACCGCCCAGGCAAGCCTCGCTTCAGAAAAAGCCGGGCTGAAAAGCCAGCAGATCAAACTGCAACAGACGAAGATTATCGCCCCGGACGATGGAGTGATCTCGTCGCGTTCGGCAACACTTGGCGCTGTGGTCTCCTCCGGCTCCGAGATGTTCCGGCTTGTCAGGCAGGCGCGCGTCGAATGGCAGGCGGAAGTTCCAGCACAATATCTTTCGTCCATCAAGCCGGGGCAGACCGCAAAACTTTCCCTGTCGGACGGATCTCAGGTGAATGGCACGGTCAGGCTCATTTCGCCGACCGTTGTGGCCCAGACCGGGCGCTCCATTGTGTTTGTGGCGCTCCCGTCGCAGACCGCGAAATCCGGACAATTCGCCAACGGCCGGATCGAGATCTCGGTCGCGCCGGCAATGGTTGTGCCGCAGACCGCCATCGTGCAGCGCGACGGCAGCAATTACGTGTTCGTCATGGCCGATGCCAGCCACGTGGAAAGACATCTGGTGCATGTCGGACGACGGCAGGACGATAGCGCCGAGGTCATCGATGGAGTGAGCGCCGACGCGCGCGTCGTTAAAGCGGGCGGCGCGTTTCTGTCGGATGGTTCGACCGTCAGGGTTGTCGACACGGCGGAGGCATCCCAGTGAATTTCTCCTCCTGGTCCATCCGCAATCCCGTTCCGTCCATCCTGCTTTTTGCTCTCCTGATCGTCTGTGGCGTTCTGGGCTTTTTCGGCCTCTCCGTGCAGAATTTTCCGGACATGGACCTGCCCACCATCACCGTGAACGCGACCCTTGACGGAGCAACACCCAGCCAGCTGGAAACCGAAGTCGCGCGCAAGATCGAGGACAAGCTTGCCGCGCTGGACAAGCTCGATCACATCACCAGCAAGCTGACGGACGGCACGGCGGCCATCACGGTTACATTCCAGGTGGGGAAGAACACTGACGCGGCGCTCAACGAGGTTCGCAACGCCGTTGATAGCGTGCAGGCCGATCTGCCGCAGGACATGACGTCGCCGACGGTCTCCAAATCGACCGTCCAGTCATCCGCCTTGCTGACCTATGTCGTACATTCAGACCGCCTGAACGAGCAGGAAGTGTCCGGGTTCGTGGACAATGACGTCTCGAAAATGCTGCTGGCGGTTCAAGGCGTCGGCCAGGTCGATCGCACCGGCGGCGTCGATCGCGAGGCGCATGTCGATCTCGATCCGGCGGCAATGCGGGCGCTTGGCGTCACGGCTTCGGATATTTCCACGCAGATCAAGGCTGTGCAGGTGGACCAGTCCGGCGGCGTGGGCCAGATCGGCGGATTGCGCCAGACGCTGAGCACTTTGGGTGCCGTCCGCTCTGTTGATGACCTGAAAACGGTACAGATCCCGCTTTCCACCGGCGAACGTGTCCGCCTCGATCAGGTGGCAAAGGTCACAGACACCTTTGCCGAGCGCAGTTCGCTGTCTTATGAAGACGGGCGCTCCGTGGTTGCCTTCCAGATCAAACGATCGAACGGATATTCCGATACCGGCGTTGCGGCTGCCGTCCGGAGCGCCGTGCAGACGTTCAAGGCGGCCTATCCACTTGTGACGATCGAAGAGGCGAGCAACACGGTCACGCCGATCGAGAGCAATTATCATGCCTCCATGGACATGCTTTACGAGGGGGCAGCGCTTGCGGTCATCGTCGTCATGCTGTTCCTGCGCGACTGGCGTGCAACGGTGCTGGCCGCGGTTGCACTGCCTTTGTCCGTCATTCCAACCTTCCTCGTCATGTATCTCGCAGGCTTCAGCCTCAACACGGTTTCGCTTCTGGCACTGTCTCTCGTCGTCGGTATTCTCGTTGATGACGCCATTGTCGAGATCGAGAATATCGCGCGCCATATCGGCATGGGGAAAAATCCCTATGACGCGGCGATGGAGGCTGCCGCCGAGATCGGCCTTGCCGTCATTGCAACCACATTTACCCTGGTTGCCGTGTTTCTGCCGACCGCCTTCATGTCCGGCATCCCCGGCATCATCTTTCGCCAGTTCGGCGTGACGGCGGCCGTGGCCGTGCTGTGCTCTCTTCTGGTGGCGCGCCTTCTGACCCCCATGATGGCGGCCTATTTCATGAAGGCGCATCCCGGTGAGGAGAAAGACGGCTGGATCCTCTCGACCTATATGCGCATCGTGCTGTTCTGCCTTGGCCACCGCAAGACCACCCTTTTGTGGGTCGGTGTGTTTGTCGGTCTGTCCTTTGCCATGATCCCGCTTCTGAAGACGGGTTTCCTGCCCGCGTCCGACACTGCCCAGACGCAAGTGACCCTGACGACGCCGCCGGGAAGCTCGCTTGACGACACGCGGTCGACCGCCATGGCGGCCGCCAGGATCATCTCGAAAATTCCCCACGTCAGCCATGTCTTCAACGCCGTGGGAACCGCCGCTTCGGGCGGAAGCGGCCCGGACGCCTCGACGACCTCGAGCACAACATCTGCGACGCTGGTCGTCGATATGGAACCGCTCAGCCAGCGCAGCGCAAGCCAGTCCGACATCGAAAATGCTATCCGGCAGGCGCTGAAGGAACTGCCGGCAGTGCGGGTTCAGGTTGGAAACGGCGGCAACGGGACGCAGCTGCAGATTACGCTGGCGGGAGATGACAGCAACGTGCTCGATGGCGTGGCCGCATCGCTTGAAACCCAGTTGCGAACGCTGAAAGGGATCGGCAACGTCACGTCGAGTGCTGCCCTTCAGGCTCCCCAGATCCAGATCAAGCCGGACTTCGCCAAAGCTGCCGCATTGGGCGTGACATCTCAGGCGATTGCCGACACGCTGCGCATTGCCACGAATGGCGACTATTCCTCGCTCATGCCAAAGCTCAACCTGCCCGAGCGACAGATACCGATCCGGGTGCAGCTTGACCCCGCCCTTCGCAACGATCTGTCCGCGCTCTCCCTGTTGACCGTGAAGGGCAATGGCAACGAAGTCATGCTGTCGTCCGTCGCCACGATTTCAATCGGCGGCGGCGCCTCCCAGATCGACCGTATCGACCGGTTTAGAAACGTCACCCTGACGGTCGAGTTGAACGGTCGTATTCTCGGCGATGTCATGAACGAGGCAAACCAGCTCTCCGCCTTGAAGAACCTGCCATCGGGCATTCATCTTGTCGAGCAGGGAGAATTGCAGCGCTCTTCGGAACTGTTCACGAGCTTTGCCATCGCGATGGGAATAGGCGTGTTCTGTGTCTACGCCGTTCTGGTGCTGCTGTTCCATGATTTTCTGCAGCCGATCACGATCCTGATGGCGCTGCCGCTTTCGGTGGGCGGTGCTCTCCTGCCACTCGTCCTCACAGGCACGGCGTTCTCTTTCCCGGCAGTGATCGGCCTGTTGATGCTGATGGGGGTCGTGACCAAGAACTCGATCCTGCTGGTGGAATATGCCATCGTCGAGAGAAGGGCAGGGGTCGACCGCGTGGCAGCCCTTCTGGATGCGTGCCACAAGCGCGCGCGCCCCATCATCATGACCACTATTGCGATGGGTGCTGGCATGCTGCCAGCGGCCTTGAGCATCGGCGAAGGCGACCCGAGCTTCCGTCAGCCGATGGCCATTCTCGTGCTTGGCGGTCTCATGACGTCGACATTTCTGAGCCTCCTCGTCATCCCCGTAATTTTCACCTTCATCGACGACCTGCTGGTTCTGATCATGCGGCCCTTCGACAAGACGCCGAAGACCATGCCGATGACCAAAACCATCGCTCCCGCTTCAAGCTGACCGGTCAGGCTGACCGGCGTTGTCGTGCGCCAGGAGCCTCGGCGGATCGGCTTGCGGTGCCGTTGAGGATTTTTGTATTACAGGTTTGACAGTTTCGGTGATATTTGCTTAAACCTAACTGACAGGTCTGTGACGCGCTGTCGTAAGCGAGCAGGAATACCGATGATCATTACCGATGTTTTCGTGCGACGGTTTCGCACGACCACGCGCCGCCACTCGGATAGCGCAGGCCATGCGCATCCCGGTCCGCCGCATCAGGTCGAGCAGGCCATTTTGACCATTCGCACAGAGGATGGCCATGAAGGGCATTCCTTCACGGCTGCCGAGATCGTGCGGCCGCACGTCATCGAAAAATTCGTCAAGAAGGTGCTGATCGGGCAGGATCACCGGGATCGGGAGCGGTTGTGGCAGGATCTTGCCCACTGGCAACGCGGCTCGGCGGCACAATTGACGGATCGCACGCTGGCGGTCGTGGATTGTGCCCTGTGGGACCTTGCCGGCCGCACGCTCTCCACACCTGTCTACAAGTTGATCGGCGCCTATCGCGACAAGGTTCTGGCCTATGGGTCGGTGATGTGTGGCGACGAGTTGGAAGGCGGCCTTGCCACTCCCGAAGATTATGGCCGATTTGCCGAGACGCTGGTGAAGCGCGGCTACAAGGGCATCAAGCTGCACACCTGGATGCCACCCGTCAGCTGGGCGCCGGATGTGAAGATGGACCTCAAGGCCTGTGCGGCCGTGCGCGAGGCGGTCGGTCCCGATATCCGGCTGATGATCGATGCCTTCCACTGGTATTCCCGCACCGATGCGCTGGAGCTTGGCCGCGGGCTAGAAAAGCTTGGCTTCGACTGGATCGAGGAGCCGATGGATGAACAATCCATGTCCTCCTACAAATGGCTGGCGGATAATCTCGATATTCCGGTCGTCGGTCCCGAAAGTGCCGCCGGCAAGCACTGGCATCGGGCCGAATGGGTGAAATCAGGTGCCTGCGATATCTTGCGTACTGGCGTCAACGATGTCGGCGGGATCACGCCTGCGCTGAAAACCATGCGTATGGCCGAATGTTTCGGCATGGATTGCGAGGTCCACGGCAATACGGCCATGAACCTGCATGTGGTGGCGGCCTCGAAAAATTGCCGCTGGTACGAGCGCGGCCTGCTGCATCCCTTCCTCGAATATGATGACGGTCACGACTATCTGAAATCGCTTTCCGATCCGATGGATGCCGACGGCTACGTGCATGTGCCCGATCGTCCCGGTCTCGGCGAGGATATCGATTTTGACTTCATCGAGAACAACCGGATCGGATGAGCGCGATGAGGACCATCCTTGCCTTCGGAGACAGCCTGACCTGGGGTGCCGATCCTGCAACGGGTCTTCGCCATCCTGTGGATGCGCGCTGGCCGGATGTGCTGGAGAAAGAGCTTGGCGGGCAGGCGAAGGTCATCGGCGAGGGGCTTGGCGGGCGTACCACCTGCTATGACGATCATACGGGTCCGTGTTGCCGCAATGGCGCAAAGGCCCTGCAGGTGGCACTTGCCAGCCACATGCCGCTTGATCTCGTCATCATCATGCTCGGCACCAATGATTTGAAGCCGGTGTATGGCGGGCAGGCGGAACCGGCGGCATCGGGCATGCGGCGCCTGGCCCAGATTGTCGAGACCTTTCCCTACAAGCCGAAATCCGCCATCCCGAAGCTATTGATCGTGGCGCCGCCCCCGTGCGTTGCCGGCCCGACCGGAACCCCTGCAGCCGGCCGCAGGATTGCAGAATCCGAGCGGCTTGCCCCGCTTTACCAGGCCATTGGCGCGGAACTCGGTCATGCATTTTTCGATGCCGGCAGTCTTGGCAGTGCCTCGCCCATCGACGGCGTTCACCTGGACGCCGAAGTCACACGCGCTCTCGGGCAGGCGCTTGCTGCGCCCGTCAGAGCCATATTCGCCTGATCCGGTAACGTCCGTGGAGGAGTAGCCGCCGGATCGCCATGTCAAAGGCCGCCATCAGGGAGTGGGGCCGAAAGGGAGGAAGCATGAAGAAGTTTTTTATCTCCGCAGCGCTTGCCGTACTTCTGTCGGGCGTCTCGCCGCTGGCAGGCCTTGCCGAAACGCCGAAGGATCAGCTGGTGGTTGCCACCACCATGAGCAATATCCTGACGCTTGATCCCGCAGCCATCACCGGCCGGGAGACGGTGCAGGTGCTGAACAATGTCTATGACACGCTGGTCACCCTCTCGCCGCAGGATCGCAATCTTGAGCCGCGCCTTGCGGAAAAATGGGAGATTGCCGAGGATCGCATGTCGATCCGCTTTCATTTGCGCAAAGACGCCAAGTTTGCCTCCGGCAATCCGGTCACGGCACAGGATGTCGCCTGGAGCCTGAAGCGCCTGCTGGTGCGCAATCTGGCCCAGTCCTCCTTCCTCAAGACACGCGGCTTCAAGCTGGACGCCGCCGACACGCTTTTTGTGGCCGAAGATGCCCATACCTTCGTCCTCAATCTGCCGGGCGCGGACGATCCCAACCTGCTCCTGATGATCCTCGCCCAGAACGGCCCCGGCTCGATCATCGACAGCAAGACGGCGCTGAAGAACGAGAAGGATGGCGATCTCGGCGGCGCCTGGCTCACCACCAATTCAGCGGGCTCCGGTCCGTTTACGCTCACGCAGTGGAAGTCCAACGAATTCATTATCCTCACCCGCAACGATGGTTATTGGGGCCAGAAACCTGCCATGCGCCGCGTGCTGATGCGGCATCTGCCGGAATCGCAATCCCAGCGCCTGATGATCGAAAAGGGTGACATCGATGTCGCCTATTCGCTTCAGGCGCCAGACCTGAAGGCGCTCGAGGCGGACAAGGCCATCTCGATTGCGTCGGTTCCCGGTTCGGGCTTCTATTATCTTGCCGTGTCGATGAAGGATGAGCGGTTCGCCAACAAGAAGGTGCGCGAGGCACTGCGCTATCTCATCGATTACAAGGGGCTGGATGAGGCCGTTATGCCGTTCTACGGCAAGCTGCACCAGCGTTCGCTCAGCACTGGTGTGATGGGGTCCCTGCCGGACCAGGGTTATACGCTGGACATTGCAAAGGCCAAGGCACTGCTGGCGGAAGCGGGATATCCCGATGGTTTCGAGACGACCCTGCGTGTCCTCTCCGAAGATCCGTTCCTGAAGGCCGCAACGGCCATCCAGAACACGCTTGCCCAGGCCGGCATCAAGGCGAACCTGATCAGCGGCTCGGGCGACCAGATCTACGGGGCCATGCGCGAGCGCAAGTTCGAACTTCTGGTCGGGCGCGGCGGTGGCGGCCAGCAGCCGCATCCGGACAACAACCTGCGCTCCATGGCCTATAATCCGAACAATTCCGACGAGGCAAAGCTCACCAACTACCAGAGCTGGCGCACGAGTTTTCAGGATGAAAAGCTGAACAAGATGATCGAGGCAGCACTCGTCGAGCGCGATGGCGCCAAGCAGGCAAAGCTCTATGAGGATCTGCAGGCCTATATGGACGAGCTTGTCATGCCGATCCAGCCTTTCTCGGAAGTGGTCGATACGGCCGCATTCCGAAGCGACATCGGCGGCATGATCGTCAGCCCCTGGCTGTCGCGTTTCGAAGGCGTGACCAAGAACAGATAAACCGCCGTTTCCTCCTGCCCGGTGGTTGTCGAAAGGGACGCGTGGCGACACGTGTCCCTTTTTCCGTGAGGATCCGCAGTCCCCAGCATGGATCGGCCTTGCGCCCGCTCAAAGACGCTTTAAGTCTTGCCGCAGCACACGCAAACGGGCCGGACTTCTGCATGCCGCACATTCCGATGATCGACTATGACACCGCACCTCAAGACATTCGCGAGGCGCATGACGAGGAACTGCGCCTGCGCGGGCGCATGACCAATATGAAGCGGACGCTTCTCCATTCGCCGCAGGCCCATCGCATCTATGCCGAGTGGTTCACGCTGCGGGCAGAGCTGATCCCTGACGTCGACGACCGGGCAATCCAGGTGTTTTGCCGGGCGATTTCCGAAGAGGCCGGGTCGAAGATTGCCGTTACATTCTTTCGCCGCGCCATCACGCTCTCCGGGGCAGACCCCGATGCGCTGGACCTGCGTGACGAGGACCTGCTTCTGGATCGGTTCGGTCGTGCGATTGTGAAAAATTCCAGCGCCATCCCGCCCGACATCTGGACGGATTTGAAGGCGCTCTACAGCCACAAGGTCCTGGTGGACCTTGTGGCGCTCGCCGGCATCATGCTGGCGACAGCGATCTTCAACAATGTGGTCGAGGTTCCCTTCGATACGGAACTGGAACCCTTTGCCGCCGCCGGTCCCTGATCCGGCGGTGGGGAAGGAGAGGGCGCGTCAGCGAATGCCTTCATATTCCAGCGATGCGCCGATCAGTTCGCGTGCATAGGGGTGGCTTGCACCGTTCGTGGCAATCGCTTCATGTGGCAGGATCTCGGTCACTTCGCCACGCAACATCACCGCAAAGCGGTCGCACATATGGTCGACTACCGCCAGATCATGGGTCACCATGATATAGGTAAAACCGCGCTCATTGCGCAGGCGCTGCAGCAGGTTGAGGATTTCGGCCTGCACCGAGACGTCGAGCGCCGAGGTCGGTTCATCGAGAAGAAGCAGCGACGGCTCAAGGATGAGCGCACGCGCGATGGCAACACGCTGGCGCTGGCCGCCGGACAGCTGATGCGGGAACCGGTCGAGAAAGGAGACCGGCAGGCCGACATCGGTAATGGCCCGGCGCATGCGCTCTTCGCGGTCGCCAAGCTTGTGAATGACAAGCGGCTCATTGAGCACCGTGCGCACGGACTGGCGCGGATGCAGCGATCCGTAAGGGTCCTGAAACACCATCTGCAGCGTGCGGCAGCGTTCGATCAGCGGCATATCGCGCACGGAGCGGCCATCGATCAGTACCTCACCTTTCCAGAAGTCCGTCAGCAGCGATACGCAGCGAAGGACGGTGGACTTGCCCGACCCGGATTCCCCAACGAGCCCGAAACATTCACCACGCTTCACGCTGAACGACACGCCCGGCAGAACCTTGACGGCGCTTGCGCCGGTCCCAAAGCTGATGGAGAGATTACGCACCTCGACGGAAACGGACATCAGGCGTTTTCCTCCAGCCATTCGGGTTTGCGGTCAAGCACCGCCAGCGGTTGACGTGTGCCGCCGATGCGCGGTTGGGCGGCCAGAAGTCCTTGCGTATAGGGGTGCCGGGCCTGATCGAGGTCGCCCGCATTCAAAGTTTCGACCACCTTGCCGGCATACATGATCAGCACGCGATCACAGAAATTGCGCACCAGATTGAGGTCATGGCTGATCATGATCAGGCCGATGCCCCGGTCGCGCACCAGGCCATCGAGAATGGTCAGAACCTGCAGGCGCACGGTGACGTCGAGCGCCGAGGTCGGCTCGTCGGCAATCACCAGATCGGGATCGGCCAGAAGCATCATGGCAATCATTACGCGCTGGCCCATGCCGCCGGAAATCTCATGCGGATATTGTTTGAACACCCGCTCGGCATCGCGGATCTTCACGGCCTCCAGCATTGCAACGGCCTTCTCATGCGCCTCGCGCCGGCTGCATTTGAAGTGGCGCAGATAGGTTTCCGCCACCTGATCGCCCACGCGGCGAATGGGGTTTAGCGAGAATTTCGGGTCCTGCAGGATCATCGACATGCGCCGGCCGCGAACCTTCAGCATCTCCCTCTCGCTCAAGGAGAGAAGGTCGACATCGTCGAAGCGCAGCATGTCTGCCGTGATCGTGGCGCCCGGCAGCAGCCGCAGCAGGGCACGCCCGACGGTGGATTTGCCGGAGCCGGATTCGCCCACAATGCCCAGCCGTTCGCGCCCGAGCGTGAAGGACACGCCCCGCACCGCCTCAGTGGTTGAGCCGCCATAGCGGATGCGCAGGTTCTGGACGTCCAGTATGGTCTTTTCCATCGCCTTACCTCCGGTTCATCTGCTTTGGATCGAGTGCATCACGCAGGCCATCACCTAAGAGATTGAAGGCAAGGCTGACAGACAGGATCGAGACGCCGGGGAAGGTGACGAGCCACCAGCTGTCCAGCATGTAGCGGCGGCCTGTCGCGATCATGGCGCCCCATTCTGGCATGGGCGGCTGGGCGCCAAGACCCAGAAAACCGAGGCCCGCTGCCGTCAGGATGACGGTTGCCATGTTGAGCGTCAGGCGTATGAGCACCGAAGGCAGGCACATCGGCATGATCGATTTCACGATGATGCGGCTGGTCGAGGCGCCTTGCAGGCGGGCCGCTGCAATATAGTCGGCCTTGCGGAAGGTCATCGCCTCGGCTCTGGCCAGCCGCGCAATCGGCGGCCAGGAGGTAAGCGCGATGGCGATGATCGCATTGTTGAGGCTCGGCCCGAGCGCTGCCACGAAGGCAAGCGACAGGATGAGGCTCGGGAAAGAGAGAAAGATGTCGGTGATGCGCATCAACACCATGTCGAACTTGCCACCGAGATAGCCGGCGGAGGTGCCGATGACGAGACCGATCGGCCCGACGACGATCGACACCAGGAAGATGATGGTGAGGGTGATGCGGGCGCCGTAGACAAGGCGGCTGAAGATATCGCGACCCAGTTCGTCGGTGCCGAACAGATGGCCGTTGCCCGGCGGCTTCAACACATTGCCGAGCGCCTGCACGTAAGGATCATGGGTGGCGATCAGCGGTGCAAAAATTGCCGTCAGGATCAGGACCGCCAGAACGGCAAGGCCGAAGGCGGAGGTCGGGCTGCGCAACAGGAAAACGACGATGTTGTTCAGCGCCATCAGCCAGCCAG
This sequence comes from Neorhizobium sp. PAMB6630, assembly GCF_058242775.1. NCBI lineage: Bacteria > Pseudomonadati > Pseudomonadota > Alphaproteobacteria > Hyphomicrobiales > Rhizobiaceae > Neorhizobium > Neorhizobium sp. PAMB6630. The sequence continues at coordinate 645,835 of NZ_JBZAYV010000002.1, read as the reverse complement.
GCATCCTGCGGGTGTGCGTGTTGACGGTCATCAGCGTGTCCTGGGGTCAAAGATGCGATAGAGAAGGTCGGACAACAGGTTGAGCCCGATGAAGATGACGCCGACGATCAGCACGCAGGTCATCACGGCGTTCATGTCGCCGATGATGAGGTTGCTGGTCAGGTACTGGCCAAAGCCCGGCCATGAAAAGACAGTCTCGATCAGCACGGCACCTTCCAGAAGCGAACCATAGGCAAGCGCGATGATGGTGACCAGCTGCACCCTTATATTGCCGAAGGCATGCAACCAGATGGTCTGGCGCTGCGACAGGCCTTTGACGCGGGCCGTGGTCACATATTCCTGACCCAGCTGGTCCAGCATGAAGCTGCGGGTCATGCGCGTGATATAGGCGGAGGACGAATAGCCAAGCAGGGCGGCCGGCAGGATCAGGTGGTTGAGGGCCGACCAGAAGACGTCCATTTCCCCGGCCATCAGGCTGTCGATCAACAGGAAGCCGGTGCGCTCCTCGACAAGGCCGATATAGAACTGGTCCATGCGCCCGCTGCCACCGACGAGGCCGAGATGGGCGTAAAAGACGATGAGCGCGATCATGCCGGTCCAGAAGATTGGCATGGAGTGGCCAAAGAGGCTGAAGACCCGCACGAGATGATCGGGCCAGCGATCCTTGTTCACGGCCGCAAGGACTCCCATGGACACGCCAAGCCCGGCCCCGATGACGATGGCGAAGGTGGCAAGTTCGATCGTGGCCGGCATGACATGCAGGATATCCTGGATGACCGGCTGGCCGGTGCGGATCGAGGTGCCGAAATCCCCCGTCAGCACATCGCCGAGGTAATAGACGAATTGCTCATAGAGGGGACGATCCAGCCCCAGAGACGTATAAACCTGCTCGTAGGTTTCGCGCGTGGCATCTTCCCCGACCATGGCGCGCACCGGATCGGCCGGCATCAGCCGTCCGATGAAAAACGTCAGCATCAACAGGCCGAGAAGGGTGATGGCAATACTGCCAAGCTGACCGGCAGCACCGGCGAGCCGCAGGCGACTGAATGACATGGCTCCTCCAAACATTGACCGAACACAGGCTCCCTGTCAGACAACTATGCCTAACCTGTCACAAGCGTTTGAAAGTGTCAACTCTGTCCGGAAGGTGCCGTGCTGGCCCGGATGAGGCATTGATCGCGCTGCCGCTCAAGACGGCATCGCGATCGGTTACAGGTACCGTCTTTTCTAAGCCAGGAAGTCGTCGCGGCGCGGGGTGAAATTGTCGATCAATTCGCCCTCTTCGACGCATCGGCAGCCATGTTCCACACCACCAGGGATGACGAGACTGTCTCCGGGGGTGAGGTCAAACGCATTTCCATCCCGAAAGAACACGAAGCGGCCGCTGGCGACATAGGTCGATTGAACATGCGGGTGGCTGTGAAGTTTGCCCTCCGCGCCGGTCTCGAAGCGGAAGGAGACGACCATCAGGTCCGGGCTTTCGGCCAGAATACGACGCGTCACGCCGGGGTCGGGATGGGTTGGGGGAAAGGTCGGTAACGTCATCATGGTCTCCTCGCATGTGAATGTTGATATCATACATGCTTTAAAAGATACCTGACAAGTCCGTCGCTCACGCCGGTTGCGGTGCCCGTTCCGGCCGCTGCGAGCGCAGAAGGGCCTTGTAACGCTCCAGACTGCCCCGCAGGTGGGCCTTCATGTGGATACGCGCGGCATCTGCATCGCCTTCGATAATGGCATCGACAATGGACCCGTGTTCTTCCTGGAGATGAAGATTATAATCCTTCGGCCGGGCACCCGGCGCCTCTCCCTGCAGATCGCCGCGCGGGATGATGCCGGTGCGGATCAACTGCAGAAACTCCGGAAAGCGACGGTTTTGCGTGGCTTCGGCAATGGCGAAATGCAGGTTGAAGTCGGCGTCTCGTGTCGGCGCGCCGTCGCTCAGGCACTGCCCGACAATCCGGTGTGCATCCAGAATCTCTTCAATTTGGGCGGCGGACCGTCGAAGAGCGGCAAGTGCGGCGGATTCGACCTCGAATACGGTGCGAAGCTCGAGAAGTTCGATCACCGAAGAGATACGCCGGGTGGCAAGGTCGTTGAAGGGTCGCTCCGATTCGCGCTGAACTTCCAGCGCAAAAACGCCAGCACCCTTTCGTGCCTCCACCAGCCCATCGGCCCGCAGGATTGCAATGGCTTCGCGCACGACGGTGCGGCTCACGGCATAGTCGCGGGTCAGCGCGCTTTCGCTGGGCAGACGGTCGCCCGGGCGAAACACCCCCGAAACAAGATCCTGACGCAGCGCAGCACTGATCTTGGATGCCAGTGACTGCCCCTGCTGGCCTTCGCGCGCCATCACGTCCCCACACTCTGTTACCTGTCAGGCAAGATTATCGACTTCCGGATGGCCTGCCAAGGGTTTGTTCTGTCTGCGGCGGGATTTGCAAGGCGCCGATGGGTCCGCCTGTCGGGCACCCCACAGGCTGTCTTGTACGTGCTTTGCGGATGTGGGGATATCAAGTCGCTGGTGAAACGGAGACTGATCTCAGCATACCCTTGCTTTCATGCGCTGGAACACGCGACCGGCCAGCATGAGCGTGGGATACTGAAAACCGGATCTGGATCGGTCAGCGCGCTACAAGCGGCCGGGCTCTTCCTCACGGGCCATGCGGAAGGTGCAGCCAAGGTTTTCAAGCAATTGCCGCGCAGCCTGATCAAATTTCGTCCCCTCTGCGCGGATCCAATCGGTGAACAGGCTGACGGGGCGTCTGTTTGTGTGGCGTAAGGGGCATACGATCCAATAGGCCGGAAATTCAACCACATCGAAGGCCGTGGAAAAGGGCACCAGGGTTCCACGCTCCAGATCTTCCTGTGCAAGCGTTGCCGAATCAAGAACGATGCCAGCGCCATCTCGTGCGAGCTGGATCGCCATGGACGAGCGATCGAAGCGAAGCGGCGCCTGCTCGGTCGGCGGATCTATCCCGTGAACCATCAACCAGACGTCCCATTGGTAGAGTGCTTTTACCGAATGGACCAGCCGTGCCTGAGACAGTTGCAGAACGGGATCATCGCTGAAGGTCCGGATCTTCTCCCGATACTCGGGGCTGCACATCGGCAGCACGAAGTCATTGATGATGCATTCGGTGTGGAGTTTTTCCCAGGCGCCGGATCCGTAGCGAAGATCGAGATCGACGATTTCTGTCTCGAAATTGGAGAAATCCGGTGTTGCATCGACCCGCACGCCCCAGTCCGGGTTGGCATCCAGAAAGCCTTTGAGGCGCGGCGTCAGCCAGCGAACCGCAAAGCTGGGGCTTGAGCGAATGTTCAGTTGTCGGCTGTTGTGCTGGCGCAGAACGGCCGAGCGCGCGCCGCGGATCATCCGAAAGGCCGTTGTCGTTGTCTGGAACAACATTTCGCCGTCGATGGTCAGCGTCAGGCGGCGGTCTTCGCGTTTGAACAGCCGGACGCCCCATTGTTCTTCCAGCTGCTTTAACTGCTGGCTGACGGCCGCTGCCGAGACACCCAGTTCCACAGCCGCCAGCGACACCCGGCCGGTGCGGGCAACCGCTTCGAAATAGGCCAGGGAATTGAGGTTGGGATTGATCGGCAAGCCGGCCTCCGCTGTGAAGCTTCAAACCATTCGTGCCAAAGCAACAGGCGCGCGGGCGTTTTGTCTATGAGCCGCGCGCACTGAGCGTGTCAAGAGAGGCCGTTCAGACGTCGGTAAGCGGCAACCACCTGGCTGTCGTCAGCCGATCCGTTGCCGCTGCCGCTTTCCGCCAGAAACATTTGATGCGCAGCCGCTGCGAGCGGTAGCGCCATGGATGCGGAGCGTCCGGCGGCGAGAGCAATACCAAGATCCTTCACGAAGATGTCGACAGCGCTTGTAACCGGCGGCGTGTCCATCAGCATACGTGGCCCTCGATCCCTCAGCATCCAGCTGGAGGCCGCCGAGCCTGACACGATTTCAAAGAGGACCTTGGTATCGACACCGGCTTTCTCACCCAGCGCCATTGCCTCACCGGCCACAGCCAGATGCACCCCGCAAAGAAGCTGGTTGATCGCCTTGACGGCCGCACCCTGGCCTTGCTTTGGCCCGCAATGGTAAAGCTTGTCCCCCATCGCGCTGAGGACCGGCGAGACGGCATTAAAGGCCGCCTCCGGTGCGCCGACCATGATTGTCAATGTTCCGGCTTGCGCACCCACGACACCACCGGACACAGGGCAATCGACGAGGACCCTGCCGCATCCCTCAAGTTCACCGGCAAGCCGCGTCACATCGTCCGGCGGGCAGGTGGCCATCAGGCAGATATGTGCGCCATGGGGCAGGGCAGCGAGCGCCCCGTCCTGCAGCAGCACCGATCGGGCCTGCTCGGCATTGACCACCATCAGCACGAGAATGTCTGCATCCGTGCAGGCCTGCGTCAACGTCTCTACACGCACGCCGCCTTGCTGTTCCAGCGCATCCATGGCCTCCTTCCGCATGTCGAAGCCGCGAACAGTATGGCCGGCCTTCACCAGATTGTGGGCCATCTTCGCGCCCATGGAGCCCAGACCGACGAACGCGATTGTCTTTTTTTCTGTCATGGTGCGCCTCAGTAGAATGTCAGTGCGGGGACGTATGACATCAGCACGAGTACCGCGAGGGCGACCCCGTAGAAGGGCCAGAGTTCCTTGACCACCGCCCCAATGGGCACTCGGGCGATGACCGCGCCGATGAACAGTGTTGTGCCAATCGGCGGGGTGAACAGGCCGATGGACAGGTTGATGCAGATCATCACACCCAGCTGGATCGGATCCATGCCGATGGACTGGCCGATCGCCACGAATGTGGGGCCGAGCAGCAGGATGGCGGCAGGAAGATCGAGGAACATGCCGATGACCAGCATGATGATATTCATCATCAGGATGATCAGGAAAGGATTGACCAGCGTTTGCTGAGCCCATTGCGCCACAATGGTTGGCACGCGTTCGGTGATCAGCACATGACCGACAAGGCTGGACGCAGCGATTACCAGCATCACCACGCCTGTGGTGGTGACGGTGCCGACCAGCGCCTGATAGATGCGATGCCAGGTGAGGTCCCGGTAGATGAGCAGGCTGACGACCAGCGCATAAAACACCGCAATGACGCTGACCTCCGTCGGCGTGGCGATGCCGGCGCGCAGAAGCAGCACGATGAAAAAGGGCATGGCAAGCGCCGGCAGGGCGAGAACGACAGAGCGGCCAAACGAGGTGAGATCACGGTTGGCTGCCAGGCGCGGAAAATTGCGCAGCCGGCCGGAGAAGTAGCAGACCAGCATCATGCCGAAGGCGAGCAGCAGGCCGGGCAGGACAGCTGCCGAAAACAGTTTGGCAATCGAGGCGTTGGCAACCGTCGAATACAGGATCAGGGGAATGGACGGCGGGATCAGCCCCGCAATTGTCGAGGATGATGCGGTGACGGCAGCGGCAAAGGCAGGCGGGTAACCCTCTCTCTTTTGCCAGGGGATCAGCATGGTGCCGAGTGCCGAGGCTTCAGCAACGGCGGAGCCCGAGACGCCGCCGAAGATGGTGGAGCCAACCACGGTGACCTGTCCCATGCCGCCGTGGAAGCGGCCAACGAGCTTGGCTGCGAACTGCACGAGCTTCTGGCCGAGCGTACCCGACATCATCAGCGAGCCGGACAGGATGAAGAAAGGAATGGCAAGCAGCGGGAAGCTCTGAGTCGGCTGGAACAGCTTGACGACAGCAAGAACGGTGGGCGTGCCGCCCTGCCAGAGGATGGCTGCGCCCGCAGCAATGATCAGTGCGTAGCCCACCGGCGTTGAAATCGCCAGCAGGACTGCGAAGATGCCGGTCATGATCGCGGTCATATCGTGTGCTCCGCTTCTGGCTGATGAAGGTTTTCCGGATCATCGCTGAAGGCAACGCGGACGAGATTGACGAGGGATGCGATTGCAATTCCGCAGAAGCCAAACAGCAGCGACGAATAGGCCCAGGCCTGTCCAAGGCCTGTCATCGGGAAGACCTGCGCCTTTGTGATCGAGATGACCTGCAGTGACAGATAACCAAGATAGCCAAAGGAGATGGCCACCAGAAGATGGATGGCCATCAACAGCACGCGCAGCTGCGCCTTGCTGAGGAAGGCCAGGATGGCCTCCGCCGCAATATGCGAACCGCGGATGGCCCCAAGGACGATGCCGCCCATGATCAGCCACGGAAACAGCAGGTTGGGCACTTCGTTTGGCCAGCCAAGCCCGGATTGGGTCACGTAGCGGATGACCACCTCAAGCATGAGAGCCATGAAGATGGCAACGACGCAGGCGATTGCAGACACCATCGCGATGCGCTCGATCAGAAAGCCAATCCCGTTGGCAATCGCCAGGACGGGGTGGTTCCCCGTCTTGGCATTTTCCGTGTGGAGATGATCCGTCATGGTCACTTGCCTGCGGCCTGCTTGGCAGCAGCCACGAGTTCATCGACCAAATCAGGGTATTTTTGACGCCACTTGTCGTAGACAGGCTGGGTTGCCGCGACGAAGGCTGCAGGATCGATATCGTTGAACTTGACGCCCGTCGCCTCGATCTCGCCGCGCAGCTTTTCGGTCTGGTCACGCACCATCTTGCGGTTCAGTTCGCCCGCTTGCCTGGCAGCATCGCGGATGATTTTCTGATCTTCCGCCGACAGGGTGTCGAAGACGATCTTCGAAGCGAGGAAAGGCGTCGCCTCGTATTTGTGGTTGGTCATCGAGATATACGGCTGAACTTCATGCAGCTTGGAGGAGAAGATGTTGATCAGCGGGTTCTCCTGGCCATCGACGACGCCCTGCTGCAGCGCGATGTAGAGTTCGGAAAAAGCCATGGGGGTCGGCGAGGCGCCGAGCGCGGCAAAAATGTCTACCGTCATCGGATCCGGCGGCGTGCGGATTTTCATGCCGGCAAGATCTGCCGGAACCCGGATCGGCTTCTTGGAATTGGACGTTTCGCGGATGCCGTTGTTCCACCAGGACAGGACCACAAGGCCCTGGGCATTGGCGGCGGCTGCAATCTTGTCACCGACCGGTCCATCCATGACGGCTTCCGCCTGCTTCAGATCCTGGAACAGGAAAGGAAGACCCAGAAGCGCAATTTCCGGCACGACGGCCGAGGTGGTGCCCTGCGAGTTGGCCGAAAAGGCGATGGTGCCCAGGCGCATGTTGGTGATGGTTTCGGCGTCATCGCCGAACTGGGCGCTGCCACCGACCGACACTTTCATGCGACCGCCGGACTTTTCAGCCACCAGTTCTGCAAATTTCTGCGACGCAACGTCCTTCGGGTTTCCGGCGGCCGCATTGTGCGACAGCTGGAATTCCTGCGCGCCAGCATGGCTTGCGCAAAGCGACAAGACGGTCGCTGCAATAATATGACGGATATTCATGTGTCTCCTCCCTGAGAACATATTTCATAGTCCGGTTTGCGAGGATCTTCTCCTGATACCTGCAGGCGCTGCCCGTCAGCGACATAGCCGAAACGGCTCCGAAACTTAAACCCTTCCAGCCTGGGCACAGCACATGGCAGGCGTCCTCCCCGCTCTCCCTGTCATGAGCCTGTATCATCTGCGCAACGGCGTCATCTAAGTTCTCCTTAACAACTCGTTCGTTTTTCTTAATTGCGGGCATAGGCAAGTTGAGTTCAGAAATTGCCATGGAGGCGCTCGTTTTTGCGTCGACGCTGTGAGGGAGGAAACATGACCAGCCAAATTCAGGCGACAGACCTGTCGAACATGAGCCTTGCGCGCCGTGCCTGGGAAATCCGTCGCAAGGCGGTGCGCATGGGTGAGGTTCAGGGACAGGGATATGTCGGCCAGGCGCTCGGCGTCGCCGATGTGCTCGCAGTCTCCTACTTCCATGCGCTGGAGTATCGACGCGAAGATCCGGAATGGGAGGGGCGTGACCGCTTTCTCCTGTCGATCGGCCATTACGCGATCGCTCTTTATGCCGCCTTGATCGAGGCCGGAATTCTGCCTGAGCAGGAACTGGAAACCTATGGAACGGATGACAGCCGGCTGCCGATGTCGGGTATGGCCGCTTATACGCCCGGCATGGAAATTACCGGCGGCTCGCTGGGGCAGGGCCTTGGCATTGGCGTCGGAATGGCGCTCGGCCTGAAGGCCAAGAAAAACAAAGCTTTCGTCTACAACCTGATGTCGGACGGCGAGCTGGGCGAGGGCTCCACCTGGGAAGCCGCCATGTCGGCTGCCCACCACAAGCTCGACAACCTCATCTGCATCATCGATTTCAATGATCAGCAGGCGGACGGCAAGTCCACCGAAATGCTGTGCGCCGAGCCGCTTGCAGACAAATGGACCGCCTTCGGTTGGCACACGCAACGCGTCGACGGCAATGACATGGACGCGCTGGTGGCCGCATTCGATGCTGCGCGCGCCCTCAAGGCCGCCAAGCCACGCGCTATCATCTGCAATACGCTGATGTGCAAGGGCATCCCGTTCCTGGAGGCGCGTGAGATGGCCCATTTCGTGCGGGTGGAGGCCGACGAGTGGCAAAAAGCACTCGCCGTCCTGGACGCGAACCGGCCGGAATGAGGGAGACAATCATGAACACGAAACAGAATTACGACCCGCACCGCAAGTGGGAACCGCGAACTGCGCCAAAGAGCGGCGAGGCCGTTCGCACCTCCGCCATGATCGCGTCGCTATCGGCGGAGGGATATGACGCCGTTTCCGCCCCGTTTGGCCATGCGCTGGTTGCCGAGGCCAGGCGCAATGACAGGATCGTTGGCCTCACGGCCGATCTGGCGAAATACACCGATCTTCATGTTTTTGCGGAGGCTTTTCCGGACCGTTTCTATCAGATGGGTATGGCCGAGCAGGTAATGATTTCAGCGGCCGCCGGACTGGCGCGCGAAGGTTTTATTCCGTTTGCCACCACCTATGCCGTCTTTGCATCGCGCCGGGCCTATGACTTTATTGCCATGGCGATTGCTGAGGAAAATCTGCCGGTGAAAATCGTCTGCGCCTTGCCGGGCCTGACAACCGGTTACGGCCCCAGCCATCAGGCGACCGAGGATCTGGCGATCTTCCGCGGCCTGCCCAACCTCACCATCATCGATCCCTGCGATGCCATCGATGTTGCGCAAGCTGTGCCTGCGATGGTGGCGCATGACGGCCCGGTCTACATGCGCCTGCTGCGTGGCAAGGTGCCATCGGTCATCCGCAAGCATTGCCCTGATTACACGTTCGAGATCGGCAAGGCGAAGCTGCTGCGCGATGGGGCCGACGCGCTGGTGATTTCCTCCGGCTTCATGACCATGCGGGCGCTGGATGCGGCCGTGGAGATGGAAAAGGACGGACTGTCGGTTGGCGTGTTGCATAGCCCGACGATCAAGCCGCTCGATACGGCGACAATCCTGTCGGAGGCGGGCAAAGGCGGCCGTCTCGTTGTCACGGCCGAAAACCACAGCCGCGTCGGTGGTCTCGGAGAGGCGGTTGCCACGACATTGCTGGTTAACGGGGTGACGCCGACGTTCCGCATGATCGGGCTGCCGGACCAGTTTCTGGATGCAGGGGCCTTGCCGAGCCTGCACGATCGCTACGGAATTTCGACCGCTGCGATGATCCGCCAGATCCGTGGCTGGCTCTGACACATTCAAAATCAAACGCATTTCCGTACCGGGCCCGCGTGTGGCGGTACGTTCTGACCAGAGGGAGAAGACATAAATGGGTATCGCTTTGCTTGAGGGCAAATTCGCAGTCATCACGGGTGCGGCGTCAAAACGTGGGTTGGGCAAGGCCACAGCCCGGTTGTTTGCCGAGCATGGGGCGACTGTCGCAATTCTCGATCTCGACGAGGCAGCAGCAAAGGCGGCCGCTGCCGATCTCGGCCCCCAGCATGTGGGCATGGCCTGCAACGTCACGGATCTGGAAGGCGCGCAGAAGGTTTTTAACGCGCTGATCGCGCAGTGGGGCCAGATCGACATTCTCGTCAACAATGCCGGCATCACCCAGCCGCTGAAAATCATGGATATTGGCCCGAACAATTACGATGCCGTCCTCGACGTCAATCTGCGCGGCACGCTCTACTGCAGCCAGGCGGTCATTCCGCACATGCGCGAGCGCATGCAGGGCAAGATCGTCAACATGTCCTCGGTATCGGCGCAGCGTGGCGGCGGCATCTTTGGTGGCCCGCATTACTCTGCGGCCAAGGCCGGCGTGCTCGGCCTTACCAAGGCAATGGCGCGAGAGCTGGCGCCTGCAAATATCCGCGTCAATGCCATTTGCCCAGGCTTCATTGCCACCGACATCACAGCGGGTCTTCTGACCCCGGACAAGCTTGAAGAAATCAAGGCGGGCATTCCCATGGGCCGACCGGGCACCGCAGACGATGTTGCCGGTTGCGCGCTCTTCCTCGCCTCCGATCTCTCTGCCTACGTGACGGGCTCCGAAGTCGATGTCAACGGCGGCTCGCTGATCCATTGATTGAGATGCTGGACCGGTTTTCCATGCCGGTCCAGCGCTCCGTTCTCGGGAGGAACGCATGAAAATCGGACTTGGAAGCTATGCCTTCCGCTGGTCAATCGGCATCAAGGATCAGCAGCCGGCAAAACCGATGACGGCCATGGACGTGCTGGAGATTGCGCATCGGCATGACCTTGCGCTCGTGCAATATGCCGACAATCTGCCGCTGGACACATTGACGGCTGAGGAGCATCTGGCGCTCAAGGCGCGTGCAGACAGTTACGGCATGGCGCTCGAACTGGGCACGCAGTCCTTCGATGCCGAGGAACTGGCGCGCTATATCCCGATCGGCGAGCGCATCGGGTCAAAGATTTTGCGCGTGGCACTCGATGCCGAAGATGCACTTATTCCCGTATCGGAGCTTGCAGCTCAAATCCGCGAACTTCTGCCGGACGGAAAAAAGGCCGGACTCCGCTTTGCCATCGAGAACCATTTCAATTATCCGTCGTCCCGCATGGTGGAACTGTTGGATACCGTCTCCGATGATGCGCTCGGCGTCTGCCTGGACGTCGCAAACTCCATCTGTGCCGGCGAATGGCCAATGACCACTGTCCGGATGCTGGCGCCCTATGCGATCAATCTGCATCTCAAGGACTACCAGATCACGCCGGATCCCTATGGCGTCGGCTTTCGCATCCACGGCACGCCACTGGGTGAGGGCAGGGCGGAGATCGACGAGATTCTCGCCTGCCTCTCGCATTGCCCGGCCGAGATGAGCTGCATTCTGGAGCACTGGCTGCCGCAGGCCCATGACATGGAGACAACGTGCCGCCTGGAGCATGAATGGTTGGGCCGCAGCGTCGCTGCCGCCAGGCGGCTTGTGCCGACGAGCGTTGCCTAGGCGGCAGCCCGTTTCAATTCGCCATCAATGTTTGTGCCTGTTGTCGCTGTGATGGCGATGCTGCGCGCCGAGAAGGATTGCTCAAAGCCATGAGTATCAGGACCAAGAAACTCATCAATGCCGCCGAAAACATCATTCCCGAGTTTATCGAGGGGCTGGTCGGTGCCTATCCCGATATCCTGTGCCTTGAGGGCGAAACCGGTCGTGCCGTTGTTGCGCGTCACGGCCCCCGAGACGGCAAGGTCGGTATTGTCATCGGCGGCGGTTCCGGCCACGAGCCTGCATTCGCCGGATATGTCGGACAAGGTCTGGCGGATGCCGCAGCAGTCGGCAATGTTTTTGCGTCCCCGTCACCGCAACAGATTATTGATGCTGGGCGTGCGGCCGACGGCGGTGCAGGCGTCGTGTTCCTCTACGGCAACTATACCGGCGACGTTCTCAACTTCACGATGGCCGCCGAAGAGCTGGAGCAAGAAGGCACGCCGGTTCGCCAGATTGCCGTCAGCGATGATGTCGCATCCGCGCCCTTGTCACGTCGCGGTGAGCGCCGGGGTGTCGCCGGCGATTTCTTCGTCTTCAAATGTGCTGGCGCCGCAGCCGATCTCGGCGAGCCGCTTGAACGGGTCGCGGAACTCGCGCGTCTTGCCAATGACCGGTGCCGCTCGATGGGTGTGGCGCTGGGAGCCTGCTCCTTGCCCCAGACCGGCACGCCAAACTTCGAGATCGGTGCAGAAGACATGGAAATCGGAATGGGAATTCACGGCGAGCCGGGCATGCGCCGTGAACGGTTAGCACCTGCCGATGACGTGACAGATGTGCTGATGGAGCCAATCCTGCAGGAACTGGAGTTGCGAGAGGCAGACCGTGTTGCGGTACTGGTCAACGGGCTTGGAGCGACAACGCAGCTGGAACTGTTCCTGATCTTCCGGCGCGTCAAGCAGATCCTTGATGCCAAGGGCATCAACATTCATGCCAATTGGGTCGGTGAATATGCCACATCGTTGGAAATGGCCGGTGCATCGGTGACGCTGCTCAAGCTCGACGATCAACTGACGCGTTTGCTGGATCATCCCTGCCGGACGCTGGCGCTGACCGTTGGTCTTCCCGCGGCGGCGCGATCCGGTGGGCATCGAACCGCACGAGCGGTGCGGGCGGTAGAGGATGTTGCCGCCATTGATCGTGCTGGCCTTGAGGCTGGCGGCCGTGTGACGCCGGGTGTCTTTCTTGAGATGATGCGGTCGGTCGCAGTTGTCATTCATGAAGAGAAGGATTGGCTCTCAAAGCTTGACGGGGTCATCGGAGACGGCGATCACGGCATCACCATGGACATCGGCTGGACGGCGGTTGGCCAGGTGCTCGACCGTCAACCACCTGATGCGCTCATCGCGCAAATCTGCGAAGAAAGTGCGCAGGCCTTTCTCACGGCCGTCGGGGCGTCGTCGGGGCCGCTTTATGCCAGCGCCTTCCGGCGCGCCGCCGCAGCCGTTGCGAACCGGCTAAATCTTGACGGCCATGCCATGGCAGCCTGGATCAAGGGCATGAACGACGGCATTTTGGTGCGGGGTGGTGCGCAAGCGGGTGACAAGACCATGATCGACGCTTGGATGCCCGCCGCGGAAGCCGCTCTGCGTGCTGCAGAAGAGGGTGCGGACGAACTGACAGTGCTGCAGGCGGCCTGCGATGCGGCCAAAGCTGGTATGGACTACACCGCCGAGATCGAAAGCCGGCGCGGCCGCTCCGCCAAGCTCGGGAAGCGTTCGGTCGGTCACGTCGATCCGGGGGCGGCATCTGCTTATCTGACGTTGCGCGCCATGGCCGGGGCATTGAGCAAATAACCAGCAATCAGCCGTGATCAACATCAGTCATGTCCGCCTGACCTGTTGTCAGACGGACGCTGGCTGGCATCAACGGCCGATCACATGCCGTCCCGGTCGCGGGTGCTTCTTGCATTCGCCATCGATGGGCGCCACCCGTTACGGCAACGGCCCGAGGAACGTCGTCGCCGCGGTTAAAAAATTTGGCACGGCTATTCCCGGAGCGTTTCCTTCTGCGTGATGAGGCGCGCGCTGTGCTGGCCGCTGAGGTAGATCCACAACCAGCTCCAGGCCACGGCAAGTCTTGAGCGGGTGCCGATGAGAAAATAGATATGCGCAAGGCCCCATATCCACCAGGCAATGCTCCCGGTCAGTTTGACCTTGCCGAAATCCACAATGGCTGCGCGCTGGCCAATCGTGGCAAGGCTGCCCTGATGCCGATAACGAAAAGGCTGTGGCGCGGGCGCGCCCTTCAGCCTTGCCTTGATGACCTTCGCGACATAGGCCCCTTGCTGCTTGGCAGCGGGTGCAATGCCGGGAACGGCGGCGCCATTGTCTTGCGACACCGAGGCCGTATCACCGATGACGAAGACATCCGCCAAATCCGGTGCGGTCAGATCCTTGGCTACGATGGCACGGCCGGCGCGGTCGGCGGGAATGGAGAGCCACTGCGCCGCAGCGGAGGCCTGCACGCCAGCCGCCCAGACGATCGTTCGGCAGGCAATAAATTCATCTCCGACCTGCACGCCTTCGCTGGAGCACTGGGTAACCGGTTTTCCAACCAGGACACTGACGCCGAGATTTTCCAGCACCCCTTGCGCATAGGCCGACAAATCCGGTGAGAAGCCTGCCAGGACACGCGGACCCGCTTCAACCAGCATCACCTTGGTTTTGCGTGTGTCGATCGACCGGAACTCGCTGGGCAGTGTCTTGTGTGCGAGTTCGGCGATAATGCCGGCCAGTTCAACGCCGGTCGGGCCGGCACCAACGATGGTGAAGGTGAGCAGTGCCTCCCGCAGGGCAGGATCTGTCGTGGTTTCGGCACGTTCGAAGGCCAGAAGCAGACGTCGGCGGATGGTTGTCGCATCCTCCAGCGTCTTGAGGCCTGGTGCCACGGGTTCCCATTCATCTCGACCGAAATAGGCATGTGTTGCCCCGGTCGCGAGAACGAGCGTGTCATACGCCACCTGCGAACCGTCACGAAGCGTCACCGATTTGCCGGCGGTATCGACGCTGTTGACCTCGCCGAGCAAGGTCGAAACCTCTGGACGATCATTATAAAGATGGCGAATGGGCCAGGCGATTTCCGAGGTGGAAAGAATAGTGGTCGCGACCTGATACAGCAGAGGCTGGAAAAGATGATGGTTGCGCCGATCGATCAGCGTAATGCGCGCACCGCTTCCTTTCAGATCGTTTACGAGCTGCAGCCCACCAAAGCCGCCGCCAACAACAACAACGTGATGTTCACCCATAACCGACCCTTCCGTTTTCTTTCAAGGGCAGCCCACCTTGTCTAAGCTGCCCTCTTTCCATCGTATGCACAGCATCAGCCGATGAACAGTGCCGATGATGGACGCAACGGAAAGCAAGTGACAGGTCGATGTCCTCAACCCGCTGTACCGCCGCAAAGGGCTGGCTTGCGCTGAAAACAACCCATTCTGCCCACCACCGGCCTGGCTTTGTCCACAGGCCCGGCAGACGCCAGCTGCCTTGCGCCTACAGTGCAATATCCGGCAATTGCTTGAGTTCGCCGCCCGGTGCGACGACGCCCGGCTTTGTGTTCACGGTGGCATTGATGGCGGGCGGTGCGATGGAAAGTTCAAGGCGCTCGCCGGTGGCGGCCCATTCCCTTGCCAGCAAATCCGGGTTTTCATTGAGATTGATGCCGTAGGTCGGCACCATGGCGCGGACCTTTTCCTGCCATGCGGGGGTTGCGAGCTTTTCGGCAAAGACCTTCTTGAGCAGATCAAGCATGATGGGGGCAGCGGTCGATGCACCCGGCGAGGCACCCAGCAATGCTGCAATGCTGCCGTCCTTGGAGGCAACGATTTCCGTTCCAAGCTTCAGAACGCCGCCTTTTTCAGGGTCGCGCTTGATGATCTGAACGCGCTGCCCAGCCTGCCAATAGCGCCAATCCTCAGCCTTGGCATCGGGGAAATATTCGCGCAGGCTCGTCAGGCGGTCTTCATCCGACAAGAGAAGCTGACCGGCCAGATATTCCACCAGATCGAATTCGTCATAACCAACCTTGAGCATCGGCCACAGGTTTTCAAGCGTGATGGTCGCCGGCAGATCGAAGAGCGAGCCCTCCTTCAGGAACTTGGTCGAGAAGGTCGCAAACGGCCCGAACAGGATATGGCGTTTTCCGTCAAATACGCGGGTATCCAGATGCGGGACGGACATCGGGGGAGCGCCGGTCGATGCCTGCCCATAGGCCTTGGCGAGATGGCGGTTTGCAATGTCCGGCTTGTCGCAGACGAGGAAGGAGCCGCCGACGGGGAAGCCCGCATAGGCGTCGCCTTCCGGGATGCCCGACATCTGGAGCAGATGCAGGGCGCCGCCACCTGCGCCGATGAAGACGAATTTGGCTCTCAGCGTATGTGAGGTGCCGTCCTTATGGTTGGCGTAGCTTACGCTCCAGGTGCCATCGCCATTTTTCTGGATGTCCTGCACCTGGCTCGACGTGTGCAAGCCGAACGTCGGGTGATTGGTCAGATGGGTGATATACTGGCGTGTCACTTCACCCCAGTCGCAATCCGTGCCGAGCGGGCTCCAGGTGGCGGCCAGCTTCTGCGCCGGGTCTCGGCCCTCCATCATCAACGGCACCCATTCAGCGATTTTGCCGTGATCGGTTGAGAACTGCATGCCGGAGAACAGCGGGCTCGCCTTCAGCGCCGTATGCCGCTTGGCCAGAAACTCCGTGTTCGCATCGCCCCAGACAAAGCTCATATGCGGCGTCGAATTGATGAAGGAACGCGGGTTCTTCAGAACGCCGAGATCCACCTGATGCGCCATGAACTGACGGGTGATCTGGAACGCCGAATTGATCTCCAGCGCCTTTTCGATGTGGACATTGCCTTTATTATCCATCGGCGAATAGTTCAGCTCCGCCAGTGCGGAATGGCCCGTGCCGGCATTGTTCCAGCCGTTCGAGCTTTCCATGGCAACCTCGTCCAGCCGCTCGATCATCTCGATCGTCCAGCCCGGTTCCAGCTGGCTGAGAACCACGCCCAGCGTCGCGGACATGATGCCGCCGCCGATAAGCACGACATCGACGGACTTGTCCGTGGATTGCGCAAAGCCCGGCAGGGATGAGGCACCCAGCGCCACAGCGCCCGTCGCGGCTGACCCGAGAAGCTGTCTTCGATTGAGGAGCGGCCCTCTTGTTTCCGTGACCGACGGCGAAATGATTTTGGGAGTATGGGGCATCTTGCACCTTGAAATTGGTTTGAGGGCAACCGGCATGGCCGTTGATCGTCGCCCCAAGAGTGACAAGTCATCGCGCGACGTCCTGCCGCGCTCTTTGGTGCGGTTTGCCGGACGGAGATGACAAATGCCATTAAATAGAAATTTAAGAAGGCCGAGCGGCGTGGCGTTGTTTCGACCCCGCCCGCCGCAAGGCGCTATGAAAGAATATTTAATTGCCGCACGCCGCAAAACGGCTCAAATGGCGCTTGATCCACTGCGATCGGGCGAAGGGCTGGGCAAAGCTCCGCTCTCATCTTGCGGCTGACAAGGGTCTGCGGCCTTGCCGATGGGCGATGCATCAAGGAACAGACATGACCAAGGTTATTCTTATCGAAGATGATAAGGACACCGCACAGGATATATGTGCCGAACTGAAAGACTATGGTTATGCCGTGGACTGGCACGCCGATGGTGCTGAGGGCCTCGAGCAGGCAAGGGTCGCTGGCGCAGATATTCTGATCGTTGACCGGATGCTTCCGGGCATGGACGGCCTGACGGTGATCGATACATTGCGCCGTGAACAGGTGCGCACGCCTGTTCTGGTGATCAGTGCTCTCAGCGCGGTCAATGATCGCGTCCGGGGCCTGCGGGCGGGTGGTGATGATTACCTGACGAAACCCTTTGCCATTCTGGAACTGGTGGCCCGCGTGGAAGCGCTTCTGCGTCGGCCAGCCGATATTTCAGTCAAAGTGCTGCGCGTCGGTCCGCTGGAACTCGATCTCCTCGAGCGTAACGCCCGCCGCGGTGAACGACTGATCGAACTTCTTCCACGGGAATTTCGCCTGCTTGAATATATGATGCGGCACTGCGAGCAGTTGCTGACACGCGGCATGCTGTTCGAGGAGGTGTGGAAATACAAGTTCGTGCCCGACTCTAATCTGGTCGATGTCCACATGGGCCGGCTTCGTCGCAAGATCGACGCCGCCGGAGACCCGCCGATGATTTCGAATGTTCGGGGAGAGGGTTTTGTACTTCGCGCGCCCGATTGAGTGGGTCCGGCAATCCGCCTTCCGTTATGTGGTCGTTCTCTTGACCGCGATTACGGTGACCATCGGCTTGAGCTTCGGTTTTGCCTATTTTCAGACCAGCGGCAACGAGTTGATCAAGCAGATCGACGATCTGGTGTTGCAGGAGGCCGCTGTCATTTCGGAGGGCGCTGGTCTTGGCCAGATGAACGCCTATGAGGAAAGAGTTCGGCAGGATCCGCGCCGTGTCAAACCAACGGCGATTTTTTCCACCGATGGCCATCGCCTATCCGGCAATGTCGACAAGCTTCCCCCCGGCATGGAGATCGGCGCGCCGCCGCAGCGGGTTTCGATCATCCGCACGGATCAGGTGCCAAGGCATGTGCAAAACGCGCGCGCCGTTGTACGCCTGCTGCCAGACGGTAATATTCTGTTCGTCGGCTGGAGCACCGCCGACAATGAACAGGCAGCCTCCATGGTTCAGAGAGGATTGCTGTTCGGGCTGATCCCGGCACTGGCGCTTGGGCTTGCCGCGTCACTGTTTTTTGGCCTCAATGCCCACAAGCGCGTGACGGAGATGCAGAGGAGGATTTCCCAGATCGTCGCAGGCGATTTGAAGCAGCGGCTTCCCTATCGCAATGCCCAGGACCCCATCGATAATCTGGCCCAGATCGTCAACGGCATGTTGGATGAAATGCAGACATTCATCGAGGATCTGGCAGCCGTGGGGGATGACATTGCCCATGATCTGCGCACCCCGCTGGCCCGGGTCAGGATCGGCCTTGAGCGCGCCCGGCGTAATGCGACCACGCTTGAGGCTTTGCAGGGTGCGGCAGATCGCGCCATTTCCGAGCTCGACCATGCGATTTCCATCGTCACCGCCATTTTGCGTGTGCGCGAAATCGAGCAGACACGTCGGCTCCAGGCCTTTGATGAGGTGGAGCTTGCGGAACTGGTTTGCGAGGTGGGTGACCTTTACGAACCCATCGCCGAGGAAAAGCAGCTTAAGTTCACCGTTCAGGCCAACGAAAAACGTGTTGTTCACGGTGATCGCGACCTGATTTTCGAGGCCATTGCCAACCTTGTAGACAATGCCGTCAAGTTCACGCCGGAGTGCGGCAGCATCGATGTTTGCCTCACGGTCAGCCCCGATGGCGCCGCATTGCGCGTCAGCGATACCGGGCCGGGTGTTGCTGAATCCGAAAGAAGCCTTCTCGTGCAGCGCTTTTACCGCGCCGACACAAGCCGCCATACCAAAGGCCTCGGGCTTGGCCTGACACTGGTGGCAGCCATTACCAAACTGCACGGCTTTCGCTTTGACGTGTTGCCAACCCAAGGATTTACCGCCGAAATCGCATTTCCACCGAGCACCCTCATCCAGGGCGATGACCGCACGATCTGACACGGCACGTAGCCCGCAGGCCTCGGCCATTATGGAGCCGGATGAATGCCTGCAGCGGCCACCGGATGTGAAAGTGGATGTGACACATCCGGTTCGCGGATACCGATCGACGCACCAGGCCGATTATCTGTCCCCCTCGCTTCGAAACGAAAGCCGGATGAGCTGGCTGTTCATTGCCGCCTTCTGGCATTCGAGCAGCAATCCGTTGTCTATCCGGCCTGTGGAATGGACCAGCAGCACGGGGGCGTTTGCAGGGCAGCGCAGCAGGCCCGCCTCCCGCTCCGTTGGCAGTCGGGCAGCAACGGTCGTCGAGACGCGGCGCAATTGTCCAAGGCCTTCGCTGAGAGCGATCTGCGTCAGCGAATTCGTCTCTTTCAGCTTTCCGTCCAGGTTCTCCACCAGATCGGCGCGAATGTGGCGCACGGTCAGGATGAAGGGAACTTCGTCCCCGAGAATGAGGGCGGTGACGCGCAAGAGCGGGTGGCCGATTTCGACCGAAAGGATATGGGCGATGTCCGCTTCAGCTGGAACCTCCAGGCTCTCCACGGTCGTCATTGCCGAGCGCACGCCCTGCCGATCCAGCACATCGCGAAAGCGCGACGTTGCATCCACCTCGTAGGTCAGTCCTGTCTGCATGACAAACGAGCCACGGCCGTTGACGCTGCGGATCAGGCCTTCCTGCGACAGGGCCAGATAAGCGCGCCGGACTGTGTTACGGCTGACACCATGCTGCTCCGACAGATCGAACTCGGGCGGAACCTGGCTGCCCGGCAAAAGCTCTCCCACCAGAATGGCCTTTTTGACCGCCTGATAAACTCTGAACCATTGTGGCTCCATCCATTACCCCTCAAATCTCATAGCTGTACCTACAGCTGTCATTCGCAGTTCACAATGAACCCGTAATTTATTTTCAACACGGCGGTCGGTTCTCACGGAATGTCCGGCCGGGCAGTGCACATCATCGCAACTTTTACCGTCGACGCACGAACGCGCTGGAGGCAGGCAAGCCTGTATCCGGCCGGCGTGATCCCTTTGCTTGCCACTTTCAGAAGGTAAAGACCATGATCGCAATCACCCGCCGCAGTCTTCTGTCCATGTCGGCCGCTACGACGGCCGCTTTCGCCCTGCCGCGCCTGGCATCGGCGCAATCCGGCGAGCGCCCCGCCGTCACCGTTGCCGTGCAGCGGATCTCCAATTCGAACACGCTGGAAATGCTGACGGAACAGTCGAATGTCGGCGCCCGCATCTATACAAGTTATGCCGAGACGCTGCTTGGCAATGACTGGATCGGCGACATGTCGCTGCAGCCGCAACTGGCGACGTCCTGGAAGCGTCTCGATGATCTGACGGTCGAGGTGGATCTGCGCGAAGGCGTGAAGTTCCACAATGGCGACGTGATGACTGCCGAAGATGTGGCCTTCTCCTACGGCCCCGACCGGATGTGGGGCGGCGCAACGGTCGAGGTTCCCGACAACGTCAAGGCCGTGGCGCGTCAGGCACTCCCCGCCTTTGAACGGATCGAGGTGCTGGGCCCGCACAAGATCCGGCTGCACAATGCCTCCATCGACCCGGTTCTGGAAGGCCGCCTGTCTGCCTCGATCGGCATGATCGTCAACAAGCGTGCCTTTCTCGAAGCCAAGAGCTGGATGGACTGGGCGCGGCTGCCTGTGACCACAGGTCCCTATTCGGTGGCCGAATACAAGCCGGATTCGGTCCTGACGCTCGCCGCCTTCGACGATCATTGGGAGGGGCGCCCGCCGCTTCGCCAGATCCGTTTCGTGGAAACACCGGAAACGGCCTCGCGCATCAATCTGCTGCGCTCCGGCGGCGCCGATTTCGCCTGCGACATTCCCCCGGACCAGATTGCCACCGTCGAGGCGGACAAGCGCTTCAAGGTCGTCGGCGGGCCGATCAACAACACGCGTTATACGGTGTTCAACAAGTCACACCCGGTGCTTGCCAATCCGCTCGTCCGTCAGGCGCTCACCCACGCGGTGGATCGCAACCTGATCGTGGAAGCCTTGTGGAGCGGGCGCACCGAAGTGCCGCGCGGCCTGCAATGGGAATTTTATGGTGACTTCTACATCGCCGACCATGAAAACCCGGCCTACGATCCGGATAAAGCCCGCGCCCTTCTGCGCAAGGCCGGCTACAATGGCGAGCCGATCCCCTACCGCGTCCTCAACGACTACTATACCGCCCAGACGGCGACTGCCCAGATCAACACCGAGAACTGGCGCTCTGTCGGCCTCAACATCAAGATGCAGATGGTGGAAAACTGGGGCCAGATCCAGGAAGGCGGCCCGGAGACGCGCGGCATCCACGACTGGTCGGCGGCAGCTTCCCTGCCGGATCCTTACGTTCAGATGTCCGGTTCCTGGGGCCCTCTTGGCACACCCTGGAAGACCAACCAGTGGCGCAACGAGGAATTCGGCGGGCTTTCCAATGAACTCGGAACCAGCACCGACCGCACCCGCCGGATCGCCGTATGGCGCCGCATGCTGCAGATCATCGAAATCGAAGACCCTGCCTATGTGGTGCTGCACCGCAACGCCTCCTTCACGGCAAAGCGGGCCGACATCCAGTGGGCGCCGGCAAAATCCTTCGTGATGGATTTTCGCCGTCACAACTGGAGCGCCTGAGGCCATGGCCTTCGTCGAGATCCAAAACCTTTCGGTCGCATTCGGCGGTGCCGCGGCCTTGCGGGGCATCAATCTGTCGGTCGAGCGGGGGGAAGCGGTCGGGCTGGTGGGGGAGTCCGGTTGCGGCAAATCCATCACCTGGCTTGCAGCGCTTGGCCTGTTGCCCGCCTCGGCTAAGGTTCGTGGTTCGGTTCTGCTCGATGGAACCGAAATCCTCGGAGCGCCGAAAGCGCGGCTTGAACCGGTTCGTGGCGGACGTATCGCCATGATTTTCCAGGATCCCGCCGCAAGCCTCAATCCGGTCCATCGTATCGGGCGCCAGATCGGCGAGGCACTCGGCCTGCATCGCGGCATGACGGGGGATCGGGCAAAGGCCGAAGTCATCCGGCTCATGGACCAGGTCGGCATTCCCGATGCGAAGAACCGCATCAACGCCTATCCGCACGAATTGTCCGGAGGACAGAACCAGCGTGTGATGATTGCCATGGCGCTGGCCGGCGAACCGGAACTGCTGGTGGCGGACGAGCCGACAACGGCACTTGACGTCACCATCCAGGCGCAGATCCTCGATCTCGTCACCACCTTGCGGCGCGACACCGGCATGGCGCTGGTGCTGATCTCTCATGATCTCGGCGTCGTCTCCGACACCTGTTCGCGCATTGCCGTCATGTATGCCGGCCGTATCGTCGAGGAGGCGCCGAGCGAACAGATCTTTGCCAATCCCAACCACCCCTATACGCAGGGGCTTTTGGGAGCGCTTCCGCCGCTTGCCGGTCAGCGCCATCGGCTGGTTGCCATTCCGGGCAGCGTGCCGGAACCCGCGCACATGCCCAAGGGCTGTGCTTTTGCGCCGCGCTGCACGTCGGCAAGCAGCCTGTGTCTGGAGGTTGATCCCGCCGCCCTGCCTCTGGCGCCCGACCATAGTGCTGCCTGTCTCAATGCGCAGCCATACCCGTCGCTCGACCGTCCGACCCATGACCGCGCCACGCCGACGCGGGAAAGGGCCACGTTATGACCTCGACGTCTCCAAACCTGCTGGTTGCCCGCGATCTCGTGCGCAATTACGGCATGCGGCGCGGGCTCATGGGCCGCATATCCACGGTTCGGGCTGTCGACGGTGTCTCGCTGCATGTGGCACGCGGCGAAACGCTGGGCCTTGTCGGCGAGTCCGGATGCGGAAAATCGACCACGGCGCGCCTGGTGCTCGGCATAGAAACCGCCGATGAGGGCCGCGTGGAGTTTGACGGTCAGCTGATGCCGGTCTCCGGGACATCGGCCTGGGCAGCGTCTCGCCGGCGCATGCAGATGGTCTACCAGGACCCGCTTTCCGCTCTCGACAGGCGCCTGCCGGTTGGCGAGCAGATTGCCGAGCCGCTCGATATTCACCGGATCGGCACTGCCGAAAGCCGCCGCGAACGGGTCGCCGCCATGATGGCGGAGGTCGGCCTGCAACCGCATCATGCGGCCCGCAGCCCACACTCCTTGTCAGGCGGCCAGCGCCAGCGCGCCGTGATTGCGCGTGCGCTGGTGACCCGGCCGGATCTTCTCGTCTGCGACGAGCCGATCAGTGCGCTCGATGTCTCGATCCAGGCGCTGGTGCTCAACCTGCTGATGGACCTGCAGGAGCGGTTGGGCATGGGCATGCTGTTCGTCAGCCATGACCTGAGGGCCGTGCGGCAGATCAGCCATCGCGTTGCCGTGATGTATCTCGGGCGCATCGTCGAGGAAGGTGATCCGGATGCGGTGCTGCAGGATGCCGCCCACCCCTATACGCAGGCGTTGGTCTCGGCCATTCCCCATCCCGGCAAGACGTCCAGCCGGATCATTCTTCAGGGGGATCCGCCCAGTCCCGCCAATCGACCATCGGGTTGCGCTTTTCATCCCCGCTGTCCGGTTGCCAGTGCGCAGTGCCGGGTTGAAGCACCGCAGCTGAAACCGCGCCGCAGTGATGGCCGGCGCGTTGCCTGCCATGTGGCGCACGGCGAAGCACCGGCCAACCGCGTCACCGCGCCGCTGGAGACCTGCTGATATGCTGCATTATTTTCTGTCGCGGCTGCTGCGGGCAGCCGTCAGCATCGTCATGGTGGTCACCTTCGTTTTCGTCGTGCTGCGTATGTCGGGAGATCCGGCCGTGGTGATCATGGGCGCCGATGCGCCGCCGGAGGCGATCGATGCATTTCGGCGCGCCTGGGGTCTCGATCAGCCGCTGTGGGTTCAGTATTTTGCCTTCTTCGAGGCGATTTTCAGCGGTGAACTTGGCCGTTCCATGCGCGATGGCCGTGATGTGCTGTCTGTCGTCCTGGAGCGGGTTCCCTCCACACTGGCGCTGACCCTGCCGGCGTTTGTGGTGAATATTGCAGTCGGTGTTCCGGCCGGCGTCTATGCAGCGCTTCACCGCAATTCGCTGATTGATCGTTGCGTCATGGTGATGGCGGTCACCGGCTTTGCCGTTCCCTCCTTCATCCTCGCCATGCTGCTGGTGCTGATTTTTTCCGTCAATCTCGGCTGGCTGCCCTCTGCCGGTCAGGATAGCTGGCTGCATGCCGTCCTGCCGATTACAACGATGGGGTTTGGTGGCGCGGCACTTCTTGCCCGCTTTACCCGCAGTGCCATGCTGGAAGTGCTGGGCCAGTCCTATATCCGAACGGCAAGCGCCAAAGGCCTGCCCTGGTCCATGGTGGTCTGGCGTCACGCGCTGCAGAATGCCGCGATTCCCACCATCACCATTATCGGCTTCATGCTGGGCGGCCTGGTTGCCGGCGCCGTGGTGGTGGAAAGCGTCTTTTCCTGGCCCGGCGTCGGGCGGCTTCTGGTCGTCTCCGTTGCCAACCGGGATCTTGCCGTCGTGCAGGCCATCGTGCTCATGATCGCCATGACCATGGTTGCGGCAAACATGGTCGTGGATGTCCTCTATGGCCTGGTCGATCCCAGAATGCATGGGCAGACGCGTCAGGCGCGGCGCTGACCGGCGTCCCTTATCTCCAGGAGAAACGACATGGTCGACACCCCCACCACCCGCACCGAAACCGGCGGTCTGCGCTCCTTGCGGTTGGCGACGCTGCTTGGCGGACTTTCGCGCCTGCCGGTCTCGATTTCGATTGCCGTGCTCTGGCTTGTCCTGATGCTGGCGATTGCGGTTTCAGCGGATGTCATTTCGCCCTACCGCTTCACGCAGATGGACCTGCACAACCGCCTGAGCCTTCCCGTCTTCATGGGCGGCAGCTGGAGCCATCCGCTGGGAACCGATGAACTGGGCCGTGACGTGCTGTCGCGACTGATCACTTCGATCCGCATGAGCCTGCTGATTGCCTTTGGCGCCACGATCATCGGCGCTGCGGTGGGCGTCACGCTCGGCTTCGTGGCGGCTCACTTTCGCGGACTGGTTGAGCAGGCGGTTCTGGCGCTGGTGGATTTTTCCGCCGCCATTCCCTTTCTCGTTCTGGCACTTGCGATCCTTGCCTTCTTCGGCAATTCCCTCGTCCTGTTCGTCTGCCTGCTCGGGTTCCATGCCTGGGAGCGGTATGCGCGCATTGCGCGCGGCCTTGCCATCAGCGGCCGGATGCATGGTTATGCCGCTGCCGTCCACCAATTGGGGGCCTCGCCGCTGCGGCTCTACGGGCGCCACATCCTGCCCAATATCGCCTCGACGCTGATCGTTTCGATGACGCTTGCCTTTCCGGAAATCATCCTTCTCGAAAGCGGCCTTTCCTTCCTGGGGCTTGGCATCCAGCCGCCGGATACCTCGCTTGGCAACATGGTCGGCTTCGGGCGCGAATATCTGTCGTCGGCCCCCTGGATCATGCTCGCGCCCGCCTTTGTCATCACCGTGACGGCGCTTTGCGTCTCGCTCCTGGGCGACTGGCTGCGCGACAAGCTTGATCCGACCCTTTCCTGACTTCCCAACCCTCGAGCGCTGTGCTCGACAATAAAAGGACGAGACCATGTCTGAACTGCCCATCCTTGGCGCTGCCATGACGTTGAAGGACGTCGAACTGAACCGGGACTGGCTTCTGGAGAAGCCGCGCGATCTCGAACTGCAGGATTTCGTCCCGGCCGAGGTGCTCTGCGGCGACTGGCAGCCGCTGGTCGAGCGGGCGAGGCAGCTTCTCGACGGCCATCAGGGGCGGCTCGGCATGCATGGCCCCTTCATGGGCCTGAACGTCGCTTCTGCCGATCCGGATGTGCGGGCAATCGTGGCGCGCCGCATGGACCAGGCGCTCGACGTCGCAGCCGCCCTCGACATCACCCAGATCGTCATCCACAGCCCCTATACCACCTGGATGCACAACAACCTCGACAACTGGCCCGAGCAGCGCCAGCGCGTGTTCGACATGACCCACCAGACACTCGATGCCGCCGTAAAGCGCGCCGAGGATCAGGGATGTGTTTTTGTCCTGGAAAACATCGAGGACAAGGATCCGGGCGAACGCCGTCGTCTGGTGGAAGACTTCAACTCGCCGGCCTTTGCGCTCTCCATCGATACCGGTCATGCAGCCTATGCCGCCGGTTCCACCGGTGCGCCGCCGGTCGATTATTTTGCCCATGACGCCGGCAACCTGCTGCAGCACGTGCATCTGCAGGATGCCGATGGTTATGCGGATCGTCACTGGCCGGTTGGCCACGGCAACATCAACTGGCGTGCTTTCTTCGCCCGCCTTGCCGGCATCACGTCCAACCCGCGCCTGATCATCGAGATCCGCGACAAGAGCCAGATCCAGGCTTCCGCCGCATATCTTCAGATGCTGGGCCTTGCCCAATAGGTGATGCGTTGAAATGGGCGAAGACCGGCCGGTGGCCGATCTTCGCCCTTTGGGCTCGATATGCCATTGTCGATTGGCTTTGGCGTTACAGTTGACCATTTCGGTTCGTGGTCGATGGTGGAAACCGATTGCGCAATGGTCTTCACCGTCGATGTGTCGCAGGGAAGGCCGATTCCGGCCTTTCCGGACCCCAAGTTTGGGCGACGGTAATCGACAATTCGTCTCGGCCAGCCTATCAAGCTTTCCATGAGCGCACAAAAAGAAGAGACGCTGGCGGTTCGCATCAGCCGCTCGCTTGCCGATCGTATTATCGCCGGGGCCATAGCGCCGGGCACGCGGCTGCGGCAAGACCATATTGCCGAGGAATTCGGCGCAAGCCATGTGCCGGTGCGCGAGGCATTTCGCCGTCTGGAAGCGCAGGGGCTGGCCGTCAGCGAACCCCGGCGCGGCGTGCGCGTTGCCTCCTTCCAGCTGTCGGAGGTGAAGGAAGTGGCGGAAATGCGTGCCGCACTGGAAGTGCTGGCGCTTCGCCATGCCGCCCCGCACCTGACGCCGGCCATTCTGTCTGCTGCCGAAGAGGCAACCCGCGCCGGTGATAATTCCAAGGATGTGCGCAGTTGGGAAGAGGCTAACCGCCGCTTCCACCGGTTGATCATCACGCCATGCGCCATGCCCCGGTTGCTGGCGGCCATCGATGACCTGCATGCGGCGAGCGCCCGTTTTCTGTTTGCTGCCTGGAGATCTGCCTGGGAAGCGCAGACCGACCACGATCACCAGGCCATTTTGCAGGCGCTGCGTCAGGGGCAGATCGATGTCGCCTGCACGGTTCTGTCGCGCCACGTCCAGTGGATCGGCCGCCGTCCCGTCGCCACTGCGGGTGGTGACACGCAGGACGCTTTTGCCATTATCGGCTGAATTATAGATTTTTTCGCACCTGATGTTCCGCGTGGCCGGCGCTGCTCTCATGCCGTTCCGCTGCCGCATGTTTTCCGCCGTCTGAAGCTTCAGGGGCCTGATTTGGGTCTTGGGGACTGCATTTTCCACATTTCACGCATCCTACTTCGTCTATCCGCCGCATGCGATCGCAATCAAGGTCGACGGGCCAAACGCGTCGTCTTTAAAATTATCTATAAATATGGCTTGCGACTCCATAAGACTTCTGGAATCTTGTTGCCGTTCGACAAATTATCTATAATTTGAGGTGGTCCAATGTCTCTTCCCGCATCCACGGCAACACTGATCTGGCGTGATCGCACGCGTCAGGCCGTATTCGTCGTCTTCGGCGCGCTCATCATCACTGCCGCCGCCAAGGTGCAGATCCCGTTCTTTCCCGTGCCGATGACGCTGCACACGCTCGCGGTCATGGGCCTTGCGGTGTCTGTCGGACCGCGCCTGACGGCAGCAACGCTTCTTGCTTATCTCGGTGCCGGTGCGCTCGGTTTTCCCGTATTTTCCGGCACGCCCGAACGCGGCATCGGCCTTGCCTATATGATGGGGCCAACCGGTGGTTATCTCGCCGGTTATCTCCTTGGCGCTGTTGTCACTAGCGCCTTGGCGCTCGGACGCGGAACCGTTGGCAAGCTGTTGGCTATGCTCGCCGGTCTTGCCATCATCTATGCGCTCGGCCTTGCCTGGCTCGGCGTTTTCGTGCCGGTGAGCAAGCTTCTGTCCGCCGGTTTTCTGCCCTTCATTCTGGGCGACCTCCTGAAGGTGGCGCTGGTTGCGGCAGGCTCCGCTCTGCCTTGGAACCGTATCGGCGGGATGCTTGGCCGATGAGCGAGGCGTTGAAACAAAGCCCGGCGTCAAACCGGGCCACCCCTCAGAAAACCCCGGCCGACGCTTCCGAAACCGTTCCCCGCAGCGATTGGAGCGAGAGCGAGGCGCGCGCTCTCTATGACCTGCCGTTTCCCGAACTGTTGTTTCGGGCGCAATCCGTCCACCGGCAGAATTTCGATCCGACCGTGATCGAAACCGCAACTCTGCTTTCGATCAAGACGGGCGGCTGCCCGGAAGATTGCGGTTATTGCTCCCAGAGCGCCCATTACAAGACGGGCGTCAAGGCAACCAAGCTGATGGAGGTCGAGCGTGTGGTGGCAGAAGCCGCGCGCGCCAAGGCCGGCGGGGCAACGCGGTTTTGCATGGGGGCCGCATGGCGCTCGCCCAAAGACCGTGATTTGGAAACTGTCTGCGCCATGATCGAGGGCGTGCGGGGCCTTGGCCTTGAAACCTGTGTGACGCTTGGCATGCTGACACCGGCGCAGGTGGAGCGGCTGGGCGAGGCGGGTCTCGATTATTACAACCACAATATTGATACTTCGCGCGCCTTTTATCCCGAAATCATCACCACCCGCACCATGGATGACCGGCTGGAAACGCTGGATCATGTGCGCCGCGGCGGCATCAAGCTCTGTGCCGGCGGCATTGTCGGTATGGGTGAGACGGTGGAGGATCGTATTGCCATGCTGGTGATCCTTTCGGGGCTTGATCCGCATCCGGAAAGCGTGCCGCTCAACATGTGGAACGCCATTGCGGGAACGCCTGTCCTGGACAAGGCAGAACCTGCCGATGCCATTGCCTTCGTCCGATTGGTGGCACTGGCCCGCCTTTTGATGCCGAAAAGCGTGGTGCGGCTGTCTGCGGGCCGCGATGGGATGAGCGACGAGACGCAGGCGCTGTGTTTCCTGGCCGGCGCCAATTCCATCTTCACCGGCGATGCGTTGTTGACGACTGGCAACCCGGACCGCGACCGCGACAGCAAGCTCCTCCATAAGCTGGGGCTTAAGACGGCAGCTCTTCGCTCGCAGCAGCCGCAAGAGTCTTGCGGCTGCCACTGATCTCTTCGCCGGCGTGGACTTTTTGGGACATCACGCCGGCGGGCGGTATCCGCGCCTTTGCTTGGCGACCACCAGTTTTTCCATTGCCTCTGCCGCGGCATTCCAAGTGCCGTAAACCTGCCGGTGGTCGCGTCCGTTCGTGCCGATGCGGCCCCAATTGCGGGTCAGACAAATGTCTCCGAAGAGATCGACCTCAATAACGACATGATAGAAACGCGCCATGTTGCGGGAGGGATCGATGCGGTGCGCCAGATGCGCGTCAAATCGGGGCTCGGTCATGGAGATAAATGTGTCGGACATGACAGCGCAGGTCCAACGCATGTTTTGAATCGATGAGCCCTGATCGATTCACGGCGCTGATCGGTGAGGGGGCCTTTAGCGCAGGAGGTGGATCAGGCGGTCGTAAAGGCTGCTCATCGGCTGCTCGCGGGCACTTTTCGGTGCCATGCCGGCATCAAAACCATCCGCCAGAAAGCGATCGACCAGCGCCGCGTCTCGACTGATGACGGAAAAGGGCACGGCGCGCGAGGCATTGGGGCCGGTGACGATCGCTGCCGGCTGATGATCGCCGATCACGAGAAACACGGCGTCATCGCCATAACGCGCGATATAACTCGACAGCGCCTGCAGGCTGTAATCAATCGTCTGGATATATTGCCTTCGCACCCGCTCCGGATCTGACCAGACAACGGCCGGCGGATCGCCGCTGGTTGCCTGCGCATCGAACACTGCGCCATCGCCGACACTGTCCCAGTCGATCATCGACGCCACCGGCGTCCACGGCGCATGCGAGGAAATGAGGGCGATTTCCGCCATGACAGGCTTGCGGCCTTGTTTGTCGCGCACCAGCCGCTGGAAGGCCGAGAGCGTGTATTGGTCCGGCATGGTGATCCAGTTGAACGGCTTGCCGCGGTAACCGAGATTGTTGGCGGCAAAAATGCGGTCATAGCCGTAATAGGCGGATTCGGGCCAATCCATGGTAATGGCCGGCATCACCGCCACCGTTTCCCAGCCGGCACCGGCAAAAAGCCGGTTGAGGCTTGGTCGGCGGCTTGCCATCAGCCGGTCGTAGCGTGCCTGGCTATCCACCTGAAGGCCGGAGAGGAAGGTGCCATGGGCAAGCCAGCTGAGGCCGCCGACGGTGGGCGAGGTGATCCAGCGGCTGGCCGCGTGAAAGCCCGCAGCGCCGAGTTCGTTCTCCATCGCGGCAAGGCGTGGGCCCGTGACCGGCGCATAACGCGGATCTTCGACGGCGCTGCGGCCATAGGATTCGATGAAGACGAGAATGACGTCGCGCCCAGTCACCGCAGAAAACAGATTTTCATTTCTCGGGAACTGTGTGGCGGACTTTTCATCGGCTGCCAACTGCTGCTCGAAGACCTGCAGGTCGCGCGCCGAGGCAATCGCAAGCGCGATACGATCTGCCAGATAACGGCCTGCATTGGCCGTCACCGGCATCGTGCCGGGAAAGGGGCTTCCAAAGGTCATCAAGAGCCCGCAGCCGAAGATCAACCCGGCGGCCAGCACCGTTCGGCCCGGGCCCGGATGTGACAGGGGGGCAAGACGGCGCATTGCCTTGAAATAGAGCGCGAGGATAAGGGCAAGAAGTAGGGCGGCGGCAAGCAGCACCAGGAATGCGACTGTGACCCCCAGACTGCCCGAGGCGATATTCCAGCCGTCGGCGAGCATCTTGATATCGAGATAGGGATTGAACGGCCGCTGGAATGCCGCCTGTGTGCCGATATCGGCAAGCTTCAGGAAAAGCATGCTGCCAATGAGCAAGGTCAGTCCCGCTGCCAGCAGACGGTTCAGCCTGCCGCGCGCCACCAGAAGCACCGCCAGAACTGCGGGCACTTCCAGCGGCAGGCGGAGGAACGCGCCCGGCAACAGGGCATCCGGATGATCGGGCAAAGCGAGGACGCCAAGCGTGACGCCCACGAAGACGAGGGCTGCAACGGTACGGCTTGCGAAGACGGATGCGATGCGAGAAAGGGCAATCCTTGTCATGCCATCAATCCGCAAGCGACTGATTTGCGTAACAAGCCGGCATGCGGACTGACATTCGCACGCAAAGACGTGATGAGCCGCCTTGTGAAGGTGATGGAACGCGCCTTCGAGACGAGATACCACCTACCGTCGAGCTTTAGCCCCTGACAAGGAAAGACCACCGCTTGAAATTTCTGCATTACGCTGCAACACCCGTTGCGCTTGCCTGTCTGGTACTGCTGGTCTGGTGGCTGGAGCCGCAGGAAATACTGGGCGCGCTGTCGAATGTTTCTCTCCTGCACGTGGTGCTGGGGCTTTTGCTGGTGCAGGGACAGATTGTTCTGTCTGGCCTGCGCTGGCGTTTTACGGCGGCAAGGCTTGGGCAGAAAATGCCAATGTTTCATGCCATCGGCGAATATTACGTGGCAAGCGCCGTTAATCAGGTCGCGCCGGGCGGCATGGCCGGCGATGTGCTGCGCGCCTATCGCAGCGCAGACAGCGAGGCGGGCGGCTGGCAGCGTGCCGCCAAGGCGGTGTTCTTCGAGCGCCTGTCCGGCCAACTCGCCTTCGTTTGCCTCTGCCTGCCGGGACTGGTGCTCTGGCCGCTGCTGATCGGCAAAAACCTCTGGTCCGCGGAGGGATTGTTGGTGGCGGGTGCCGTTTTCGTAGGCCTTGCCGCAGCCGGCACCCTTCTGATGCGCCGGTTTGAGAGTTTGCGTGCCGACTTCGTCGAGGTTTTCCTGCGCCGCGGTGCCTTCGTTGTGCAGGGTGGCCTGAGCCTTGCGGTCGTTTTCGGTTATGTGGCACTGTTCATGCTGGCGGCAGATGCAGTCGGAAAGCCCCTGCCGCTTGTCGGCGCCTTCACCGTCGTGCCGCTGTGTCTCGCCGCCATGTTGATCCCCACCGGACTTGGCGGCTGGGGCACGCGCGAAGCGGCGGCGGCTGCACTCTGGCCGCTGATCGGGCTTGCCAGTGCCGATGGTGTTGCGGCAAGCCTCGTTTACGGAGCGCTTGCCATGGCGGGCGCCTCTCCCGGATTTCTGGTGATCGCCGTTTCGCAGAGACGTCGCCCCGCCGGTTAAACGGGGTATGCCGCCATCCATCACGGCCTTGTTGCTTTGCGCGACAGGAGCGCCAGAACATCGGCACCAAAGGAATAGACAAGCGCTATAAGGGCAAAGCCGCAGATCCAGATGGAGAGCGGCACTGTCACCTGCGGCACAAGCACCAGACAGAGCGCTGCCCCCTGCACCACGCAGACCGTCTTGCGGCGAAACGACGGCGCAAGTTCAGCCCTGAGCGCTGGCGAAAACCATTGTGCCATCACGAACAGGTAGCGCATCAGACCGATCAGCACGACCCAGGGGCCCGCCTTGTCGAGCACCATGGCCGCAACTGAGAGGATGAGGATGAGGGCGGCATCCACCTCCATGTCGAAGCGGGCGCCGAGTGCCGATTGCTGGCGGTAACGCCGTGCCAGATAACCATCGACCCCATCCAGCGCCAGCGCAAACAGCACCGCCGCCACCGTCCACCAGATCAGATCGTCAAAGTCGCGGCCGCCGAACGCATGCGAAAACAACACCGTTGCCGCCACAAGGCTGACAATGCCGGCGCGAAAGGCGGTGACGAGGTTGGCAAAACCGAAGCGCGCATGTTTGTGGAACGGCAGTCCGTGGACAACAGCTGCAAAAATGCCGGCCAGCAGGCCGCCGGCAATAACCGGCACATGGATTTCCAGCGGCAGGTGCAGTGCTGCCATGCCCCAGCTGGCAATCGAGGCAAGGTAGACCACGGCCAGCACCTTCAGTGTGTTGGCAAGCAGCGGATCCTGATGAAAATCTGAAAAGCGGCGGCGCGATGCCACGCGGGCATCGTGCCTTTCCTCGTTGATGGACATGACGAGCCTCCGGCCTCTTACCTTATTCTGCGGCAATCAGCGTATCGAGGTCCAGCATATGTCCGGCGCGCAGTGTCTTGGTGCGCAGGTAATTTTCGTTTTCCACCGTCACCCGGCCCAGAACCGGCGTGCGGGCATGGACGGCAATGCCACCTGCCTTCAACGCCGCGATCTTCGTCGGATTGTTGGTGTAGACGATCACCTCACCGATGCCGAGGAGGCGCAGCATGGCAACGGCGGCCTCGTAACGGCGGTGATCCTGTCCAAATCCAAGCTCGGCATCGGCATCGATCGTATCGAGCCCGAGATGCTGATAGCCATAGGCGCGCATCTTGGCGCCGATGCCGGTGCCGCGGCCTTCCTGGTCGAGATAAACGAGTACACCGCCGCCGGCCTGTTTCAGGAGGTCAAGCCCGTTGCGCAGCTGGTCGCCGCAATCGCATTTCAGCGAACCGCAGAGGTCGCCGGTGATGCAGGACGAATGGATGCGGATCGGCACCGGCTTGGAAAGATCCGGCTTGCCGACAACAATTGCCACCTGATCCTTCTGGGCGACACCGCCGCGAAAAACGACAAAGTCCGCATCGCCAAAATCCTTCAGCGGCACACGGGTGCGCGCCACCTTCTGGAAAGTTTCGCGTGCGGGGCGAAGGTTGGAAAGCGCGTGGGCGTGAATGCCGCAGCAGCCGCTGAAACGATCTTCGATCCCGGAAATATCGGCGCTGATCATGCTCGGCAGCAGAAGCGCTACGCTGGCAAGCTCGGTCGATTGTGAAAACAGCCTGTCGGCCGGGCGGCATGTGCGCGGAATATCGGCGTCGAGCGCGTAGGACAGCCGCGAAGCCTGCTCGAAGCTATAACCGGCAAGCGGCACGGCGACATCATGATTGGTCTTCAGCCCGAGACGGCTGGCGCGCTGGCGTGTCAGCAGCAGGTCATGGGCGTTGTTGACCGTTTCGGCAAACTGGTCAAACACGGCCGGAGACGCGGCATCCAGGGCGAGAACGGCGATCTTCCGACTATCGTCGGAAAAGATTACCGGTCGGCCATAACGCAATTCCGAAACGGCGCGTTCGACGGCGATGGCGGGATTGGAATAATCTTTCGAGAATGGGCTCTCTGCGGTCATGCTGGCCTCCTTCGTGTTCTTAGGTGGCGTTACGACCCCGCAAAGGCAACGGATTGCCGCATATTATAAATTAAAATTGATGCATCTGCCCCGCGCCTTTCACAAAACCTGCCATAGATAGAGGCAACTGTTGTTTCCATGGAGGTGCAAAGAAGCGGATGGGCCTTTTGACAGAGCGCGCGAGCCTAGACACAAGCGAGAGCGCGCGAGCCCTCTGGTTCGAGGCGCCCGGTCAGTGCGTCTTGCGCGAGGAACCGCTGGAAGGCGCCGGGAGCGGAAGTGTGCGCGTGCGTGCGCTCTATAGCGGCATCAGCCGCGGCACCGAATCCACCGTCTTCAAGGGGCTGGTGCCCGAAAGCGAGCGCGAGCGCATGCGCGGGCCCCATATGGGCGGCCAGTTTCCGTTTCCGGTGAAATACGGCTACGCCATGGTGGGTGTGGTGGAGGAGGGGCCGGAAAACCTTTCTGGCAAGACAGTATTTGCGCTGCACCCGCATCAGGATCTGTTCACTGTAGAGGCAAGCGCGGTGACGCCGCTGCCACTTCACCTGCCGCCGGAACGGGCGGTGCTGACGGCCAATATGGAGACCGCGCTCAACATCGTCTGGGATGCGCTGATCCAGCCGGGAGACCGGGTCGCGGTGTTTGGCGCAGGCGTTGTCGGCGCGCTGGTCGCCTTCCTCAGCGCCGGCATCGCCGGCACGCAAACGCTGCTGATTGATCGCGATCTGGAACGGGCAAGCCTTGCCAGCGCGCTCGGACTGGATTTTGCCCTGTCGGACCACGTCAGCGGCGAGTTCGATGTGCTGATCAATGCGTCCGGCGCCTCTGCGGCACTGTCTCAGGCCATCGAACTGGCTGGCATGGAAGCGCGCATCGTCGAGGCCAGCTGGTATGGAGAGCGCCCGACCACAGTACCGCTTGGTGGCGCTTTCCATTCGCGCCGCCTTTCCGTCGTCTCCTCGCAGGTCGGCAACATTCCCCCGCATCGGCGCGCCCGCTGGACCTATTCGCGGCGTCTGATGAAGGCCATGGACCTTTTGCAGGACGACAGGCTGGATGCACTCATATCAGGCGAGACCGCCTTTGATGATCTGCAGGTGGCTTATCCGCGTATTCTGGATGCAACCGCAACGCTTTGCCATCGCGTTCGCTACCAGCCCAGGGGGTGAAGCCTCCTCGCGCCAACCCGCCATTGAACCAATAAAAATCTAAAGGAAGGACAAAAAACTTCATGTTCGCAGTCGAAGTCAGAGACCACATCATGATAGCCCACAGCCTGAAGCGAGAGGTTTTCGGACCCGCGCAGGGCATGCATGGTGCAACCTTCGTGGTGGATGCCGCCTTCTTCACGAGGGATGTCGACGAGGACGGGCTGGCGGTCGATATCGGCCTTGCAACGCAGGTTCTGTCTGAAGTGCTGAAGCCGCTCAACTACCAGAACCTCGATGAACTCGAGGTGTTCAAGGGCCGGATCTCGACGACAGAAGTGATTGCAAAATACATTTTCGACCAGCTGAAACAGGCGGTGGCCGACAAGAAGCTCGGGCCCGGCAGCGCCCGCATCTGCCGGCTTCGTGTGCTGCTCAACGAAAGCCATATGGCACGCGGCTGGTATGAGGCCGATCTTTGAGCGAGCCCCTGGTTTTTGCCTATCCCGGCCGGCTGGAAACCAGCACGGGCGGTTATGCCTATGATCGCCGCCTGATCGAGTGCCTGACGGCGCTCGGGCGGCCTGTCGTGCCGCTTGGCCTTGGCGATGGCTTTCCGACACCTTCAGCCGCACAGCTGGAGGCCGCGGAGGCAAAGCTGGATGCACTTCCGGACAACAGCCTTGTCATGATCGATGGCCTTGCCTTTGGCGTGATGGACCGCTGGGCGGCCCGTTCTGCCGATCGCCTGCGTCTGGTGGCGCTGGTGCATCATCCGCTGGCGCTGGAAACGGGCCTGTCGGAAACGGAGCAGGTGCGGTTCCAACAGGTGGAGCGGAAGGCGCTTTCCCATGTGCGCCACATCGTGGTTACCTCGCCTGCCACGGCCCGCGGCCTTATTGCCCATTATGGCGTGGATGAGGAGAAGATCACGATTGCCGTTCCCGGCACGGAGCGGGCAACTGTCGCCAAGGGCAACAACACGCCGCCGCACATCATCTGCGTGGGCACGCTGACCCGGCGCAAGGGGCATGATGTTCTCCTGCGCGCGCTGGAGCGCATTCGGGATCTCCCCTGGCGCGCCACCATCATCGGCAGCCGGGATCTTGATCCGGTCACCACATCCGAGCTTGAAATGCTGCGCCATCAGCTGAAACTCACCGACCGCGTAACCCTTACCGGCGAGCGGGCAGATGTTCGCCAGGCCATGGCCGGAGCCGATATTTTTGCGCTCGCCAGCCGTTACGAGGGCTACGGCATGGTGTTTGCCGAGGCGCTGTCGCAAGGCCTGCCGATTGTTGCCTGCCATGCGGGCGCCATTCCCGATGTTGTGCCCCCGTCCGCGGGGCTTCTGGTGGCGGTGGATGATGTGGAGGCTTTTGCGGCAGCCTTGCGCCGGCTTCTGGCCTTTCCTCTCGAGCGACGAAAATTTGCCGACGCCGCCTTCGTTGCGGGCTTAAATTTGCCGGGCTGGCCAGATACCGCCGCAATTGTCTCTTCTGCCCTGAACCGCGTTTCCTGAAAGGAACCCCATGAGCGGCTTCGATGCCAAATGGCTTCGCCTGCGCGAGCCTGTTGATGTTTTGGCGCGCGACCCGGTGCTGGTCGACAATTTTGCCCGCTTCGTCGCCGGCCAATCCTTGCCGGCGACTGTGCTCGACATCGGCTGTGGCACCGGCTCCACCTATCGCAGCCTGTCGGGGCGGCTTGCCAAGAGCACCGAGTGGCGGCTGCTGGATTACGATCCGGCGCTGCTGGCAGCGGCGGAAAAACTTCTGGGCTCCGATGGCATCGGCTTTTTCAGGCATGATCTGAACCAGCCCGCCGGCATGCCGCTGGAGGGGGTGTCCATCGTCACCGCCTCTGCCTTTTTCGATCTCGGCTCGGCCGCCTTCTGCGATCGGCTGCTTGGCGTGCTGGCAGAACATCGCATCGGGCTTTATGCGGCGCTGAATTATGACGGGCGCGTGGAGTGGCAGCGCCCGCATCCGCTTGACGCGCGTGTGGTTGCCGATTTCAACCGCCACCAGCGCACCGACAAGGGGCTTGGTCCGGCCCTTGGGCCGACAGCCACCGACCACCTGAAGGGCGTGCTGGAAGGGCTTGCATACGATGTCGTCGTCGCCCCCAGCGTCTGGCGGATCAGCGCGCAAGAGGCGGATCTGCATATCGCGTTTCTGCGCGGCATGGTCGATCCCGTCCTGGAAGTGGGCGCTCTGCAGCCGGAGGAAATTGGCGAATGGCTGGCCTTCCGGCTAGCCTATGTCAGGGGAGATCGGGGCGGCTGCGAGGTCGGCCATCACGACCTTCTGGCGCTGCCGCGAGACTGAGGCATTGACCGATTGCGGCTTCAGTTCGCAATCAAACAGGATATCACTGCCAAGGCTGAACACGCGTGCTGCCGGTCGTTGCGCTTGCGAGAGCGCATCGATGGGCGGCAGCGAAATACCAGCTGGACCGGAACCGATGATGAGCGGCGCGATGGACACATGTAAGCGATCCACCAGCCCCTGATCGATGAACCGCGAGATTGTGCGCGCACCGCCTTCGACCAGAATGCGGTCAAGCCCGCGGGCAGAGAGCGCATCGAGGATCGCGTGCGGACAAAGCCCCGACGGTGATTGCGACAGACGGATCACCTGCGCCTTGTAGCGCCGCTCCGGTGCATCCTTCGATTGGATAAGAATGACCGGCGCGCCGCCATCGTGAAACAGGCCTTCCTCGCCGGACAGTTCGGCGCGGCAATCGATCACGACGCGCGCCGGATCGGGACCTTTGACTTCGCGCACGGAGAGGCGGGGATTATCCGCCTTGACGGTGCCGACACCAACGATCACCGCCTCCACCAGGGCACGGCAGCGGTGCAGGTGAGCAAGTCCATCCGGCCCGGAAATATCGCGTGCATCGCCGGACACGGTGGCCACGCGCCCATCCAGTGATTGGCCAACCTGCGCCAGCACGAAGCGGCCGCGTGCGCCGGCAATCGGACCGTAAAGCTGCAATGCCGGTTCCTCGAACGGGGTTACCCGCTGGTGGTTGCCACTCATGCCGAGCAATCGCGTCCACAGGGTTTCGGTCATTTTGATGCTGCGCATGATCGATCTGTCCGCCGGGTTTAAGGTCAAAGGATACGGGTGAGCGTATCGTCGCGGCGGATCACGTGATGGAATAAAACCGCCCCGATATGCAACGCAAAGAGGCTTAAAAGGATCCATGCGCTCCAGGTGTGGATGGCGGAAAACCAGGGCGCGATCTCAGGAGATTTGCCCACCGGGCTCCAGATCCGCACGAGGTTGAACCAGTGGAGAGGAAAGCCGTGGGCATTGGTGGCCAGAAAGCCGCTGACCGGCATGACCACCAGAAACAGATAAAGAAGACCATGCACGGTGCGGCTGGCCAGCCCCTCTATGCCGGCGGCGGGCCGGGGCAGGGGGGATGCGGTCAGCCGCTCCCCGGTTCGCACCAGCATCAGCCACAACACGATGAAGCCGAGGCTTTCGTGCAGCATATAGAAATCGAGTTTCACCTCCTCGCGGGTGAACTTGATCATCATGCCGAGCGGCCAGACGGATACAACAAGAACGGCGACCAGCCAGTGCAGCACGCGCATGCGTCCAGGATAGCGGATGTCCCGCTTGGTCACTGTCATCGCTGCCTCCCTTTTATGTCGCCTTGTCGGCTATTGGTCAGGCAGGATACGCCATTTCGAAAGAAACGGTTTGCAAATATGCGATCAACTCACCGCGAGGGGCAGTCGTCAAGGCTGCAAGCCTAGCCATCCACCGGGCGCGGCCGGCCGGCATGATCAAGCGCCACCATCACGAAACTTGCCTCCGTCACCTTCTGGCGCGTTTCGGAAAACTGTCGCCGCACCCAGCATTCCACCGCAAGCGTCATGGAGGTGCGCCCGACATGGGCAACAGTCGTATAGATGCAGAGCGTATCGCCGACCTTTACCGGCTGGCGAAAGATCATCTCGCGAACGGCGGCCGTGACCGTGCGGCCCTTGGCGCGTTCCGATGAGGCGATGCCGGCGGCCGCATCCATCTGCGCCATCACCCAGCCGCCAAAGATATCGCCGGCGGGATTGGCATCGGCGGGCATGGCCAGCGTGCGCAGGGTCAGGTCGCCCTTCGGCAGGTCGCTCAAGTCTTCAACATGGTCGCTCATGATCGTCATTCATCTCCATTGTGCAATGCACAACAGATGTACGGCGGATCATTCAGGCTTCAAGCGATGTTCCTGCATGGCCGTATTGCAGGATGTCATAACCTCGTCAGATCCGTCGGGCGGTTCTGCAGGATGGCCTCCATGGAAAAGAAACCTGTCACGGTGGAGAAATCGAAATCCGTGATCAGCTTCTGGTAGAAGGCGTCATAACCGCGCATGCCATGGGTGACGACCTTCAGGAGATAGTCCCAGTCACCGCCGATGCGGTAGAAATCCACCACTTCGGGCAGTTTTTCCACGTGGCGGCGAAAACTTTCGGCCCATTCCTTCGAATGGTGGCGGGTGCGGATCATCACGAAAACGGTGAGATCAAGCCCAAGTGCCGGCAGGTCCACCACCGCCTGCGCGCCTTTCAGCACGCCCGCCTCTTCAAGCCGTTGCAGCCTTCGCCAGCAGGCATTCTGCGAAAGCCCCACCTTTTCGGCAAGCTCGCGCTGCGACAGGGAGCCATCGCGTTGCAGGAAGGTAAGGATACGACGATCGATCGCATCGAATTTCAGGATTTCATCGTTCATTTGACACACATAACCGTATTTTGACGCAAAGATAGGGGATGAAACCACACCGGCGCAATGGCTATCCTTCGCCCCACAGTAAAAAAAGGGGATCAAAAACGATGGCGCAGGCGACGGGACAGATGACGGATATGCTGCAGAAGTTTTGCGATGGACTTGCAATGGGCGACATCCTGAAGACTCTCGCCGATGGTCTGATCGGTCGCGATGCAGTGATCGACGGACCCTTTGGGCCAAAACCTCTGGTGTATGCCGATTATGTCGCCTCGGGTCGCGCGCTGATGCCGGTGGAGCGCTTCATCCTCGAAGACGTGCTGCCGTTTTACGCCAACAGCCACACGGAAGCCTCCTATTGCGGGGGCATGATGACAAGGCTGCGGCGCGAAGCACGTTCGGTGATTGCCGGTGCCTGCGGTGCAACGGATGCCCATGCGGTGATCTTTGCTGGTTCCGGCGCTACGGCCGGCCTTAACCGGCTGGTCTGCCTGTTTGGTGCGACAGCACCCGGCACACGCGTCATCATCGGCCCCTATGAACACCATTCCAACATCCTGCCTTGGCGCGAAAGCGGCGCCGACATCGTGGAACTTGACGAGGCGGCAGAAGGCGGCCCCGATCTTCAGCAACTCGACACGGTGCTTGCAGCCTCCGGCGGCTTCAGCCAGGTGATCTGCTCGTTTTCTGCCGCCTCCAAC
This sequence comes from Neorhizobium sp. PAMB6630, assembly GCF_058242775.1. Lineage (NCBI taxonomy): Bacteria > Pseudomonadati > Pseudomonadota > Alphaproteobacteria > Hyphomicrobiales > Rhizobiaceae > Neorhizobium > Neorhizobium sp. PAMB6630. Next base: position 605,012 of record NZ_JBZAYV010000002.1, on the reverse strand, counting down.
GTCACCGGCATCGTCACCGATGTCGCCGACGTCACCCGGCGCGTCAAACAGGCCGGCGCAAAGATCATCTGGGATTATGCCGGCGGTGGGCCTTACCTGCCGATTTCGATGACGCCGCAAGAAGGCGCCGAGATCGATGCGATCGTTGTGTCCCCGCACAAGTTCATCGGCGGCCCCGGCGCATCCGGTGTGCTGATCATCCGGCGTGATGCCGTCGTGATCGACAAGCCAACATGGAGCGGCGGTGGCACGGTGAAATTCGTCTCCTCCACCGGCCATGATTATGCCGATAGTCTTGAAGCGCGCGAGGAGGCCGGTACGCCAAATGTGGTCGGCGATATCCGCGCAGCCCTTGCCTTCCTGGTCAAGGATGCCATCGGCAGCCACCAGATGGCGGCCCGCAACCGCGAACTGACCGCCCGCGCGCTAGCCGCCTGGGCAGATCATCAGCACATCCAGCTTCTCGGAAATCTGTCGCCCGAGCGCCTGCCGATCTTTTCGTTCCGCATCCGCGACGGCAAGGGTGGTTATCTCCACCAACAGCTCGTCACGCGCATGCTGTCGGATCGTTTCGGCATCCAGGCCCGCGGCGGCTGCGCCTGCGCCGGTCCTTATGTCCACCGCCTGCTGGAAATCAGTGACCCTGAATCCGCCCGCCTGCGCAGTGCAATCCTGGTTGGCGAAGAAATGGAAAAACCCGGCTTCACGCGGCTCAATTTTTCCGTGCTTCTCGGTGAGGACAAGGTGGATTACATCTTGCAGAGCGTAAGCCAGCTGGCAGAAGACGCCGCCGATTTCCGCGAAGGTTACGCCTTTGACCCGGCTCGTGCGATTTTCTTTCCGCAGGCGGCGTGAGAAGGCGGGTTCGGTTGCCACCGTGCGCCGTTACGCCTCGGCTTTTCCCGGTTTTTGAGGAGTGCCTTGATTGCCGGCTCTATACCGGCTTCTCGGCTGTGACGAGGAATTGCTTTCCGAAGATAGGCCATACGATTGGTAAGGAAAGATAAGCCTTGATCAGAAAGTCATGAGTCGGCTGTTTGTTTGCCATTGTGAAAGGTAAAAACCGGTCGATGTTCGAAACGATCTTATAACCGTTCATCTTCAAACCTTCCGCGAGCGATATGTGCGACAGTTCGAGGTAATGATCATAAAAGTCCCAGTATTCCTTGTAGGCATATTTGATATTGGGGCCAAGAATGATAAACCGGCCACCAGGCTTAAGTGCCCGCAGCACCTCTTTAAGGACACCGTCACAGGCCTTCTTGTCCGGCAAGTGCTCCAGGAAATTGGAGGTGAACGCGCGGTCGAGGGTGTTGTCGGGAATGTAGGTGAGATCGTTTGCCATCGTGGACTTGAAGTTAATCCTCGGGTTCAGATGCGAGGCGGCATCCGGATTGAGATCAACAGCAAATTTCTGATGAACATCAACGTTATTGATGAACTCGCCATACCCGCATGCGAGATCCAGAATGCTTCCGTCTTTGACGACGCGCTGGTTAAAGTAGCTCTTGCAAAGGGTTTTCCAGACGCGGTCACGCTTCTCCAGACCGGTGTCGATGAACCTGGAACGATAGATCTGCTGCACATTTTCTGCTGATTCTAAAGCCATTAGCGTTCTCTCCAGTTGAGGGACTGAAGCACACCGCTTGAATGATATCAACCCTTGCGTGAGCGTTGGATCGTGACACGTCTGTTGTGCAGGTTAAATCAGCTGCGGCGATAATCAGGCTCTGTCTGTGATCCCGTCCCGATCACATGCCGGATCTGGAGAACGTAAAATGCTTGTGCAGCAAATAGCTGGTGACGATGGGGCTTAGCACGCCGATGATATGGGCAATCGTCTCAACATGAGAATGAACGCCAATGGCTGGGAGCAGAAATTGTGCAAGAACCATGCTGACCGCCCACACCTGGACAAACGCAACGGCGTTGACGAGGCAGAAGCGCAGATATTCATGGTGAACGCGCTGGCCGCTCTTTTCAAACACCAGCAACTTCATCAGCGTGAAGGCGGTCACCATGCCGAAGAGGAAGGCGATGGCGATGGCAACCGAGTAGGGAAGGATCTGCGAAAACGCCACTCTCGACAGGATGTTTACGCCGGCCGCGAGGCCGCCGGAAAACGCAAACCGGATGAACGGGTTCGACAGCAACCTCTTCAGAGCAGCTTTCATGGTGCGACGGCTTCCGCCATCATGCGCCCGTAGCGGACACTTTCCGATATTCCCCGGTCCTCCGGATAATAATAGCAGGTATCTGCAATCTGTAGGCCGGTGATCGGCGTCTGGATCGGCGGCAGCGTGTCGAGAAAGCCCGGCTCGCAGACCGGCTGCGCATATTTCAGCCGTCCTACTTTTACGTCGATGAGATCGCTTTCGGTGATCTGCGGATTGACCTTTCGGATGTAGGAAAATGCCTCTTCCACAAATTGGTCGTCGCTCCACTGCCATTTTGCCTGTGTCGTCGGCATGTAATAGGGCACGTAGACGACTGTATCATCGACCGGACGCAGGTTCGAAAACTGGATCAGGCCGGGAATGTCGATCTCATCATCGACGATATTGATCCAGAAATGCTTGCTGATCGATTTTTTGAGACGGAAGATGAGGCAGACGACACCGATGTTCTGGATGGCATCGTATTGTGCCTTCGACGCCGCTGGCAGGTCTGGTATCATCTTAGAAATAAGGGGCGTGGGCACGGTGGAAATCACCGCGTCCCCCGCATGGAAGCGCCCGCCGGCGATCACGCCAGTGACCTTGCCGCCTTCGGTTTCGACCTTCTCCACCGATGTCGCCAGATGCATGCGCCCTCCCTTTGCGGTATAGGCACAGACGAGGGCATCAACGAGCGTCTGGCTGCCCCCCTCGATATAACCCAGTTCTTCCTGGAAGATCGACCGGCGCGAATTGCCGATACGGCGCACGCGTGTCGCGATCCAGGAGGCGGAGACATTGTCGGCCAGTTCGTAGAATTTCAGCTCCATCAGGCGCTTCCAGAGCGTCTGGTAGACCTCGCGCCCAGACCCCTTTTCAAGCCACTGACGGGCCGTCTTGTTCTCAATGGACGCAAAGCTCGACGCTTTTGTGGTGAGGAACATCTGCAGGCCGGTCCGGATCTTTGCGATCAGGCTCAGATGGGGAAAGCGCAGGAGCGAAATCGGGTCGCCCCACGGATGGATCTTGCCCTTCATGAAGTAGCCCATGGAGGTCGGCCGCCAGCGCATCTTGTCGCCAATGCCCAGTTCGCGCATCAGCGCAAAAGTGGGCTCGTCGGTTCGGCAGACGAAATGGTAGAACCGCTCGATGGAAAGACCGCCGAAATCGAAATGCGCGGCCATGCCACCTGCAACGCTATCAACTTCGATGAGGTCGACCTCGTGGCCCAATTGCGCGGCACGATGTGCTGCCGCCAGTCCCATCGCACCGGCGCCGATGACAATCACACGACTCATCGTTTTCTCCTAAAAGTCCAGTACGATCTTGCTGTAGCGCGGGTCGAGATAACTCTCCGCAATGGCATCTTTCAACGGCGTTGCCTGAACGTTGAAGATGGTCGGCCAGTCGATCACCGGGAAGGTTTCCGGGATCACCAGCGCCTCGAGCTGGCTGGTGGTGAATGGCGGCTTGCTGCTGACTTTTGCATAACAAAACAGCAGCCACCAGAACATCTGGTAGGGAATGTGAACGATGCGGGCCTTCGGCTTGACCGTCTGGTGGATCAGCCGAATGATATCGCCGTAATAGGTTTGCTCAAGGCCTGAAATGTCATAGGTGCCCACCGGCTTCGTGTGCAGCGAGGAGATGATGACATTGGCGAAATCACCAACATAAAGCGGCTGGCGCACGAACCGGCCATCGCCGGGGATGGGGAAGACAGGCACGCGGTCCATGAACCGGCGAAGCCAGCCGAGATGTTTGCGATCAAACCAGCCGAACATCAGTGTCGGGCGCAGGATGACATGCGCAATGTCGTCGACGGTATCGATAAAGCGCTCCTGCGCGGTTTTGGAACGCGTGTAGAAGTCGTCTGCCTTCGAATTGACGACGGACGATGAAATGTGGACGAAATACGGGACGGCGTGGCGGCGCATCGCCTCCACGATTTTTTCGGTTGCCACGACATTGTTATCGGTAAATTCCTGCTCGATCAGCCCGCCGATCTGCGCCTGGTTCAACAGCACGGCGTCAGCGCCTGCAAATGCATCCATCCAAGGCCCCTCGGTCGCAAGGTCGGCTTCGATGACCTCGATTTCCGGATGCAACTGGCGCAGCAATGCCGTGTTGGTCGGATGCTTGTCGATGCCAACGATTTGCAAGTCAGGCTTGCCCTTCAGCCGGGCAATGACGTTCTGGCCGACAAGTCCTGCGGCTCCGGTGATGACGATCTTCTGCATCAGATCTCCATTCGATTGAATATCACGCCGGGAAGGTTGCGGATAATCAGCATGATGTAGCGCCAGAAGCCGGGTGCATAGGCGATGGAGCCGCCGCGATAGGCACGGGCATGGGTGATGGCGGCGATGGTTTCCGGCGTCGCCCAAAGAAGGCCCTTGCGGTTCATTCCGTCCGTCATCGGTGTGATGGTCGGGCCGGGCTTGATCAGCACGGCGCGTGGCCCCTTGTCGGCAAAGCGGTGGGCAATGCCCTCAATGAGGGTTTCAAGGCCGGCCTTGGCCGCACCGTAGATGAAGTTGGCGCGCCGGCCGCGATCTCCCGCAACCGATCCGATGACCACGAGGCTGCCTCGGCCCTGATGTTCCAGAACAGAGGCGGCGGCAAGGCTCCAGGCGGCCGCCGAATTGAAGTTTACCCGCAAGATTTCCTCAGCGCTCGCCAGATCGCGCTCTGCAGCACTCTGGTCGCCGAGAATGCCATAGGCGAGCAGCACATGATCGACGCCGCCCAACTGATCGACGAAAGCCGAGAGCCGCGCGACGACATCGGTTTCCGACGCTAAATCGTTGATAGCGATCTCGACGCGTTCAGCGCCACGCGCCTTCAGGTCGGCGGCCATCTGCGACAACCGGTTCTCATCCCGGCCCACAAGAAGGAGGCTTGCCCCTTCCTTGGCATAGAGCCGGGCCGTGCATGCCGCAATCGCCGAAGTCGCACCCAGGATAATGACGCGCAATTTGTATTCCTTCACATCTGTGACACGCGTTGCCAGAAGAGGGAGCTGAACCCGCTGTCTACGTGTTTCGAAAACGCCTGCCAAGCGGGATAACCCGCCTGAAACATCTGCGCCGGCATGCGACCGTCCTTGGCGGGGTAAAGCCGACCCCCCGCCGCCAGAACGATTGCGTCCAGTCGCGCCATTAATCGCAACGTGTCCTTGCCCCGGTTCGGGAAATCAAGCGCCAGCGTAGTCCCCTCCATAGGAAAAGACAGAAGGCCCGGAGAAACGGCAGCGCCAAACGTCTTGAGGACTGCCAAAAACGATCCCTGACCGCTTGCGGAGATGGCTGCCAGCATCTCCTTCGTGGCGTCGTGCTGAACGGCCGGCGGCACGACTGACTGATACTGATACATGCCCTTTTTGCCGTAGAGCCTGTTCCATTGCCCGATTGAATCAAGCGGGTAAAAGAACGGATGCAACCCCACGCGCGCCCCACCGCTCTTGCGCTTTCCATTCCAGAAATAGAGAGAATTAAACGCGTTGATGGCGTGGCGGTTCATTGCGATCTGCGGCACGTTTATGGGCATGTTAAAACGTGTATTGCCCCGATCAGGCAGGGGAGAGCCGCTGGCGCAATGGTTGCCGCGCGAAAAGATCCCGCGCCCCAGCGAGGGGCCTGCTGCCAGGCAGTCGATCCAAGACACGGTATAGTCGAAGTTTTCTTCGCTCTTTTTTGCCAGATCGAAAAACGCATCGAGACCTTCGAAGGGGATGTTCTCGACGTCCATCATCGCGCTTTTGATGGGGATCAGTTCGATTTCCACCCAGGTGATCAGGCCGGTCAGCCCAAGGCCGCCGATGGTCGCTGCAAAAAGATCAGGATGTTCAGTCGGCGACAGTTCCAGTTCTTCGCCGGTGGAGCGCAACAGCCCAAGGCGTCGCACCCATCGACCGAAGGTCCCGTTCACATGGTGGTTCTTGCCATGCACGTCATTGGCAACTGCGCCGCCAAGGGTGACATAGCGTGTGCCCGGGGTGACTGGCGGGAAAAAGCCCTGGCGCACGAAGAGGTTCAATAGACCGTCAAGGGGCAGGCCCGCCTCGGCGCGCAGCAGGCGTCGATCCGGATCGAAATGGATGATCCTGTCGAGGCCCGCCATATCGATCATTCCGCCCGCCGGATTGAGAACGCTATCACCGTAGGAGCGTCTCAAGCCTGTTGCCAGGAGAGGCAATCCCTGCTGCCGACCCGTCAAAATGGTATTGGCTAGCTGGTCACGCCAGCTCGGCCGCGCTACCGCATGTGGAACCTGCAGCACGTTGCCCCAGGACCGAAAATCATCGTCGGGGACAAAATGCGTCATAGCGCGGCCAGAAACAGCGCGACGATCGCCATGCCGAGTCCGATGCTGGAGCGGTCGCGAATGGCAAAGCTGACGGGGTCATCGTTCATCTTTCCCCGATGCGATAGGAACCAGATCCTCCCAAGCCAGATGGACAGAAATACAGGGATGCCGTGGAGAAACTCCGGGTGCGCATATGTTCTGCCCAGCATCATCTCCTGAAGAATGAAGATCATCAGGACCACCAGCGATGCAAGTGCTGCTGCAATGCCGAGCGCCAGCGTCAAGTTTGCATCTTCCACTTCGTAACCGCGGCTCTTGATGCTGAAATCACCGCTGGAGGCTGCCCGCACGATCTCCGTATGGCGCTTGGCGGTTGCCAGTGAAAAGAAGAAAAACACGGCGAAGGTCAGCAACCAGGCAGGACGCGAATCGTCGAGCAAAACGGTTCCCATCGTAAGACGGGTGGTAAACAGCACGCCGATGATCAATGTATCCAGAAGCGGGATCCGTTTCAGCCCCAGCGAATAGGCTCCGGTGATGACGAGATAGGCGGCCAAGGCTGCGGTAAAATGCAAGGAGAGCATGAGCGCGGTGAAAAAGCCCCCTGCAAGCAGGCACCCGGCCAGCAGGAATGCTGCGCGGATGGACAGGCGACCGCTTGCGATTGCGCGGTTTCGCTTCGACCAATGCTGCCGATCGGAATTGAGATCGGCGATATCGTTCAGCAGGTAAGTGGCAGAGGTGACCGCCAGAAGGCAGGCGAAGGCAATCAGTGTCTGCAAAACGGCGCCAAGGTTCAGCAATTCATGTGCGAGCGTAATGGGCACGAAAAGCAGCAGGTTCTTTGTCCAGTGATGGACGCGGATAACCTTCATGAATTCCTTCGGCGTCAAGGGAGCTGTGTGAAATTCGACCAGGATGGGTTTACCAAGCGCTCCCGCGCGCTGGCGTACGCTATTGGACACACCAACCAGGACAATGCCTTGCGACGCCTGCCAGACGGGAAGATCCACCTCATGGTCCCCCGCATAGATGAAGCCATCGGGGAACCGTTCTTTGAGGTAGACAGCCTTGGCTTTTCCCTTCAGGTTCGCTTTTGCCGAGCCGGTCGCCGAAGAAAAGATGCCGACCCGTTGCGCCACCTTATCGACAATTGTCTGGTCGGCCGCCGAGCACAGATGAAGCTCATGCCCGTCATCGGCCTTCTCACGCAGCCACTGGACAAGATCTTCGCGTAACGGAAGAACTTCGTCCGTGAGGTCGACTTCCTTGGCCAATGCAGCCTTGAGCATGTGGCGGCCTTTGCGGAACGCAGGCAGCGCGCGGGCAAGGCCGAGAGGATTGCGAAACAGGGCAATCGCTGCTGTTTCATGCAGGGTGTCGGAAAGAACCAGCGTTCCATCCAGATCGACGACAATGGGCAGCTTCGGTTGCAAAGCCATGTCTTCATTGTCGTTTGGAAGCACTGTCTGCATGGAAACCCTGATGTTTGTTTTATGCTGGAGACGTCGTATGAAAGAAATCTTCTATATCTATGGACTGTTCCCCCTTTGCAAGCTTTACGTTGAAGCGGTCTGACGCTGGTCGATTGCAAACATCTATACGGCGTCATCATTTCCGAAGCGCCCAAATGGGGTATCCGCACACATACGCCTCAACAAATGGGAGACCTTGTCGGCCATTATAAAAGACAGGTTCCGTATGTGCCGGTCCGACCGTTCATTCCATTTCAACCTTCAGCCTGCAATTCGCATGCCTGCTCTTAAGGATTGGCCCGGTATTCGCCACCGTGCTGAAGCAAGGCCCATATCACCCTTGCGTTCTTATTGGCGACAGCAACCGCTGCGCGGTTGTAACCACGCCTTTCCCTAAGCTCGTTGACCCATTCGCTCGCAGGGTCAGATTTTCGTTGCGCCGTTCGCACCACTGACCTTCCGCCGTGGACCAGAAGTGTTCGCAGATGCTGACTGCCTCGTTTGCTGATGCCAAGCAGTACGCGTCGATCGCCGCTGGAATGTTGTCGCGGCACAAGGCCCATCCATGCCGCCAGGTGCCGGCCATTCTTAAAGTCTGCTCCATCACCAACAGCCGCGACAACTGCCGTCGCAGTCTTCGGGCCGACGCCACGAATCTTGGCGATACGCTGACAAACATCGCTCTCGCGGAAGACGGCTTCGATCTGCTTGTCGAAGTATTTGATCTTTTCGTTGAGCTGCAAAAGGAAGGCATGGAGCGTGCCAATGATATCGCGTGTCAACTCGGTGATGTCGATCCTTGGATTATTGATGATCTCCGGTATCGTTCGCTGGGCGATCGAAGCCGACTTTGCGATCGCTACACCACGCTCGAGAAGCAAACCTCGCATCTGCGAGATCAGGGCGACACGATGATTGACCAATCTCTGCCGAGCACGGTGGAGGCCCTGGATGTCCTGCTGGATGATCGATTTCTTCGGCACGAAGCGCATGTGTGGTTGTTGAACGGCAATGCATATTGCCTGGGCATCGTTGCCGTCATTCTTCTGGCCCTTCAAGAACGGCTTCACATACTGCGGCGCAATGATCTTCACAGTATGCCCCTGAGACTCAAAATGCCGCTGCCAGTGAAAGGCACCCGTGCAAGCTTCGATCCCAATCAGGCAAGGCGGCATAGCCTCGGTCACCTGAAGCAGTTGATCGCGCATCACGCGTCGTCTCAGCACAACCTGACCATCGGCGCCCACGCCATGAAGCTGGAACACATTCTTGGCGATATCAATTCCCAGAACCGCAACGTTTGCCATGACAACCTCCTTCGTTGGCGCGACCAGTTTGACTGCGGGGTGGGGGAACAGTCCATCCCATTAAGTGGATTGTTATGAATATGCCACTAGGTCGCTGCTTGAAGTCGCATTGTGCTAGTCGTTTCCCAGCCCGTCGACCATGCCAGACACCGCAATTCTCTTCCCCCAACGATGGTCGAACAGTCCCAACTGTTTGAACCGAGCGACCCCGCCGCGGTCGACTGCAGCTTATCCGAATGAGCACGACACCGCATTCTTCATCGCGGGATCGGCAAATATGATCGAGGGAGTAGTGTCCAGTCCCACGGACGTCGGAATGAGAACAGAGTAGCCGGTTACGTCGCTCTCGGACAGTTTCAATGCATCGTTGACATCGGTGCGGGGGACGCGCACCGCAGAGACATAGCGCGATCCATCGACGCTGACGAACAGGACGTAGTCTTTGTTGTCTGGGGCTGCCCGGTTGTAGAGCCAGCCCTTGATGTTGATGTAACGGATGCCGTTTTCCGTAACTTCGGTTTTTTCGTCGATGTTACCTTCGCAACGCTGCGTGGTAGGAACGACATTCTTGAGCTGAACCGGGGCGACAGCCATGAGGCAACCGGCCACTTCCGCTGCGTTCCAATCTCGCTGTTGCGCAAATGTCAGGATCGCTTGTTTGGTCAAACCCTGGGGTGGGCAGGACACGACAGCGCCAAAACGTTCGGCATCCAGATATCTGTCGGGGTTTGACAGAGGCGCGGTCGGGTCCGACATCCAGTGCGGCGCGGTGAGGGATTTCCTCTGCGCCATATAGGCGAATGTTGAACTCCAGTCGTTTCCGTAGGCTATGAACTGATCGCCCTCAGGCATGGTTGTCCGAAGCGCAAGGCCAATCGCATAGTCGCGATCAGAGCTGGTGAAACGCTGCGCCATTGCCGGGTAATACGTAGCCGAAAACATGACATAGTTCGAGATGACCACAGCCGTGGTGAACGCACACATGATCAGAGATCCGCGTGCAGAAGACGAGAAATGCCCCACAGCCACCGAGAGCGCAAATATCAGGAACAGGACGTTGGCGGATTGATAGTAGGTGTGGACGATATGCAGATTGGTAAACATGAAAAACGGCAGCAGACCCATTGCGGTGCTGCTTAAGGCCACGAGAAGCACTGTTTTTCTTTTGGTGTTGAAGGCATGCACAAGGAAAAAGGCCAGCAGCGACAGACCAAGGATGCCACCGAGATTGCCGAGCACGACGCGTTTCCAGATTACCTCCGTGTACAGCTTGGAATCGAACCGCTGGGCGAGTGTTCCCCAGTTCCATGCACTCAGGTTGGCTGAGGTTAGGCGATTTCCGATCTCATTGAGGGCCTTCAGTTGGTCAGTGTAGGAGACCCAGGCAAAGCCGATGGCGACGGGAAAGGTCAGCAGAGCGAAAAACAGACAGAAATTTCGCCTGGAGAATATGTCCTCACGGATTTTCCCCTGCAAGACGGTCTGAACCAGAAAGATGCATGCGGTAATCATGAAGATCGGCAGCGTCGTCGTGGACTTCTGGAGCATCCCCAACGTTGCAAACAGAACGGCATATCCAATCGTGCGCAGGGTGCGGTCACCCTTGGATATCTTCAGGAAATAAACGAGATAGCAGAGCGTGAAGAAGAGAGCCGCGGTCTCTATCATGAACGATCTTCCCCAGTAGAGGTAGATCGGAGACGAAAGGAGCAACGAACAAAAAACGAAAAACGTCGATCCGTTCAACTTAAGTGCATCAATGCTGTACTTTGCCGGAATGACACAGGCGACAAGAAACAGATAGCTCGTGATGCGGCCGCTGACATCCAGGGGAACACCCAGGTATTTGGTAAGAAGCGCCACCACGATCTGGTAGATGGGGAATTCAAACGGGATAGACCAGGGCGTACCCAGCACGGGTGTCTGGTAGCCCAACTGAAAGCCATCCTTTAAAAACCAATAGGCTGAAATAGCCGTCTGCGTCTGTCTGAACGCGTACATATCCAGCGGCGGCTGCGCTGCATGCCACACTGCAAAAAACACAGTTGCGACGAAAACCACGAAGGCCAGGGCAGCTTGATAGCGGTTTGCAAATGTCATTGTTTTACCGGCATTGTTCGACAGGAATGCTGTTCCTTTCCGCTGTGCCGATTTATGTCAAGTGTCGCTCAGATATATGGGCGACCTCCACGGTAGAATGATGTGTAAACTTCAACATCTCATGGCTGTGTGCCCCCGGTGCAACGCCCGGGGGCACGTTTTGATGTAAACCTCGGCCGATCAGGTAGCCAGATCGAACCGGTCGGCGTTCATTACCTTCACCCAGGCGGCGACGAAGTCGCGGACGAATTTTTCGTCGTTGTCGCTCTGGGCGTAGACTTCAGACAGGGCGCGCAGCTGAGAGTTGGAGCCGAAGACGAGATCGACGCGGGTGGCGGTCCATTTCATCTGGCCGGTCTTGCGGTCGCGGGCCTCAAACGCCGTCTCGGCCGGCGAAGTCGGGGTCCAGACGGTGCCCATGTCGAGCAGGTTGACGAAGAAATCATTCGTCAGCTGGCCCGGACGGGTGGTGAAGACACCGTGCGTTGCGCCGCCATGGTTGGCACCCAGGACGCGAAGGCCGCCGACGAGAACCGTCATTTCCGGTGCCGTCAGGGTCAGCAGCTGCGCCTTGTCGATGAGCAATTCCTCGGGCGAGATGGTGAACTCGACCTTTTGGTAGTTGCGGAAGCCATCGGCGACCGGTTCCAGAACCTCAAAGGATTCCACGTCAGTCTGCTCGGCTGTGGCATCGGTGCGACCCGGCGTGAACGGTACTTCGATGGCATGGCCGCCGGCGCGGGCTGCTTCTTCCACGGCCGCTGTGCCGCCGAGCACGATGAGGTCGGCCAGCGAAACCTTCTTGCCGCCATCCTGTGCGGCGTTGAAGGCCGACTGGATGCCTTCGAGCGTGGAAAGAACCCGGGCCAGCTGTTCCGGCTGGTTAACGGCCCAATCCTTCTGCGGGGCAAGGCGGATGCGGGCGCCATTGGCCCCGCCGCGCTTGTCGGAGACGCGGAAGGTGGAAGCGGAGGCCCAGGCGGTCTGGATCAGTTCCTGGTTGGTGAGGCCCGACGACAGGATTTCGGCCTTCAAGGCCGCGATATCGGCCTGATCAATCAGGGTGTGGTCAACCGGGGGCACCGGATCCTGCCAGAGCAGCTCTTCCGAGGGCACTTCCGGGCCGAGATAAAGGACTTTCGGCCCCATGTCGCGGTGGGTCAGCTTGAACCAGGCGCGGGCGAAGGCGTCGGCAAACTCCTCCGGGTTCTGGTGGTAGCGGCGCGAGATCGCCTCATAGGCCGGATCCATGCGCATCGCCATGTCGGCGGTGGACATCATGATCGGCACCTTCTTCGACGGATTTTCAGCGTCCGGCGCCATGTCCTTTTCGGCAAGGTTGATGGCGTGCCACTGGTGCGCGCCGGCAGGGCTCTTCACCAGCTGCCATTCGTAGCCGAAGAGAACGTCGAAATAACCCATGTCCCATTGCGTCGGGTTGGCGGTCCAGGCGCCTTCAAGGCCGGATGTGATGGTGTCCGATCCCTTGCCGCTCTTGTAGGTGCTCATCCAGCCAAGGCCCTGTTCGGCCATGGCAGCCCCTTCCGGCTCGGGGCCGACATGGGCGGCGTCGCCTGCACCATGGGTCTTGCCGAACGTGTGGCCACCGGCCACCAGTGCCACGGTTTCCTCGTCGTTCATCGCCATGCGGCCAAACGTGTCGCGGATGTCACGGGCAGAGGCCAGCGGATCGGGGCGGCCGTCGGGGCCTTCCGGGTTGACGTAGATGAGACCCATCTGCACGGCCGCTAGCGGGTTTTCCAGCACGCGATCGCCGGTGTAACGGCTGTGATCCTTGTCGCTTGTGGTCATCCACTCGACTTCGGGACCCCAGTAGATGTCTTCTTCCGGTTCCCAGATATCGACGCGGCCGCCCCCGAAACCAAAGGTCTTGAAGCCCATGGATTCCAGCGCGCAATTGCCGGTGAGGATCATCAGGTCGGCCCACGAGATGGCGTTGCCATACTTCTGCTTGATCGGCCACAGCAGGCGGCGGGCCTTGTCGAGGTTGGCGTTATCGGGAAAGCTGTTGAGCGGTGCAAAGCGCTGCGTTCCCGATGTGGAGCCCCCGCGGCCATCGCCCGTGCGGTAGGTGCCGGCGCTGTGCCAGGCCATGCGGATGAAGAACGGGCCATAATGGCCATAATCTGCCGGCCACCAATCCTGGCTGTCGGTCATCAGGGCGTAGAGGTCCTGCTTCAGGGCGGCAAGATCCAGCGCCTTGAACTTTTCGGCATAATTGAAAGCCGGGCCCATCGGGTTCGACAGAGCCGTGTTCTGATGCAGCATCTTCAGGTTCAGCTGGTTCGGCCACCAGTCGCGGTTGCTGCGCATGCTCTGGCTGGTCGCGCCATGCGCGACGGGACATTTGCCGCCGGTGCCTGTCTTGGTAACGTCCATTTTTCCATCCCTCCGAGAGTGGTTGTTCTGGTTTGCGTGATGATCAATGTCCTGTGCGACACCTTCAAGAAGGCGCGAGCAAAGGGGTCCGTCCCGACCGCTTCATCATCTTCATCAACAACCTTATCAAGGTGGATCGATTAATGTAATTAGGAATAAATGATGGTTTCGATAGGTTAAGGTTATGATCAGCCCAACGCTCCGGCAACTGCGCTATTTTGAGGCTCTGGCCCGTTTTGGCCATTTTGGCCGGGCGGCGGAAGCCTGCGCCATTTCGCAGCCGGCGCTTTCGGTGCAGGTGAAGGAACTGGAGGAAATGTTGGGGGTGACGCTTCTGGAGCGCAGCGCCCGCCAGATCCGGCTCACCAGTTTTGGCGAGGAGTTCGTGCTGAGGGTGCGTGAAATCCTGCGGGCGGTGGATGAACTGGGGGATCTCGCACGGGCTTCGAAAAGCCAGCTGGCCGGGCGGCTTCGCATCGGCATCATCCCGACAATCGCGCCTTATCTGCTTCCGGCGATGATTTCACGCCTGACGCGCGACAATGCCGGCCTTGATATTCACTTGCGCGAAACCGTCACGCCAAAGCTTCTCCAGGAACTGTCGGAAGGCAGACTCGACACGGCCATCGTGGCACTGCCGGTCTCTGAACCGTCGCTCACTGAAATTGCGCTGTTTGAAGAAAATTTTCTGCTGGTGCGCCCCGCCGAAGACGCGGGAAAACCGGTGCCGAACCGTGAAAAGCTGCGCGAAATGCGACTTCTGCTGCTGGAGGAGGGGCATTGCTTTCGCGAGCAGGCGCTGTCCTTCTGCAATATCGGCGCCGGATCCTCAAAACCGCGTGAGCTTCTCGACGGCAGTGCGCTCTCGACGCTGGTGCAGATGGTGGGGGCCGGTATCGGCGTGACGCTGATCCCGGAAATTGCCGTGTCGGTCGAAACTCGCTCCGCCTCGGTCTCCATTGCCCGTTTCGAGGACCCGCAGCCGTCCCGCACCATCGGCATGGTGTGGCGAAAGACCAGCCCCATCTCCCGCCAGCTGATGCAGGTGGCAGACGTGGTGCGGGATGCAGCCGCAAACCTTCGCGCCCAAACCTCCGACACGTGAGACGTGCAGCGGAGAGGCTTTGCCCCTCAGTCGCGGTGCCTTGCATAAATGCGGTCGAGAATATCGGCAACATCCACCAGACGGTCGGCCTCGGGGTCATAACCTTCGCCGGCGTGAAGGCGTCTTGCCCAGTCGGCTGCGGCCCGTCCGCCCCAGTCTTCCGGCGGCGACGACAGGACCTCGCGCGTCGTGCCGCGAAAACGTTCGGTGCGGAAATCGTAAAAGGAACCATCGACGTTGGAGAGGCTTGCACCGCCGCCGCTGCCATAGAAGCTGGCGGAAATAACGGCGTCCTGTCCCGCCGGCAGCCGCCATGAGCAGGCAAGCCGCACCGTGGCTCCGCTTTCCAGATCGAGCGTTGCGATGGCGTAATCCTCGATGCGGTCGCTATCGCCTGATATCAGCTGACCGCCGCTCATGAGCCGGCTCGCCACCCGCGACACCGCCGGAAATCCGAGCGACCACAGAGCTGCATCAACGAGATGCACGCCGAGATCGATCACGCAGCCGCCGCCGGACAGCGCCTTGTCATAGAACCACGGCTTGTCCGGCCCATAGGCATTGTGAAACACAAGGTCTGCGGCAAACACTGTACCGAGTTCGCCACCGCGGATGAGATCGCGGATCTGGCGCATGCCCTGCGTGAACCGATAGGAGAAATCCACCGACAGCAGCCGGTCGGCCGCGCGCGCCGCATCCACAACCGCCTGAACTTCGGCGGCCGTTCTCCCGAGCGGCTTCTGGCAGAACACTGCCTTGCCGGCTTTGAGTGCGCGGATCGACTGGTCTGCATGCTGGGCGCTTGGCGTTGCAATCACCACGCCATCGAGATCATCCATCGCCAACATGTCGTCCAGCCGGTCCACGCGCTTTGCATCCGGAGCAAGGGCCAGCGCTTCGCCGGCCATCTCGTCCGAGGGATCGGACACGGCGACAGCCTGCGCAAGGCCGGTTTCGAGAACCTTCTGCATGCGATGGCGGCCAATCCAGCCGGTGCCGAGAAAGCCGAGGCGCAACGGCCGGTTGGCCGCGGCCGGGGCGGCGTCGATGTCTGCGGATATGGTGTGGGTAGGGTCTGCGTCTGTCATCATGTGGTTCATAGATAGGTCACCATCGCCTTCAGGAAACCCTCTGGGCGGTCGCGCGTGGCATCGAGCGCTTCGCCGAGACGGTCCAGCGGATAGCTGTGGGTATAAAGCGGGGAGGGATCGAGCCGTCCCTCGGCGACGGCTGCCACTGCCTCGCGTATCCCCTCGATGTAGATCTTCGGATCGCGCTCATGGGCATTGATCACGTCGAGGCCGCGCCAGTTCCACAGCTGCATATTGACCTGACGAGCGCCGTCCTGGTGATAACCGGCAATGATCAGGCGTCCTCGCTCGCGGGTCAGTTCGCCGGCGAGATCGAGCGGCCACTGCTTGCCGACGGCTTCGATTACCTTGTCGCAGAACACGCCATCGGTCAGACGACGCACCTCCTCGATGATCTCCCAGTGGTCGCGCATCTCGATCACCTCGTCCGCGCCCATCTTTTTGGCAAGATTGAGCGAGAAGGGGCGGCGGGAAATGGCAATCACCCGCGCACCGGCCTGTTTCGCCAGCTGCGTCAGGAGAGCGCCGAGAAACCCGATGCCTATAATGGCAACGGTTTCTCCGGCGCGGATGTCGCTGCGGCGAAAAATGTTCATGGCGCAGCCGAGCGGCTCGCCGGGAAACGGCTTGCCGGCAAGCGCTGCCGGAAGTTTTACGACCGCATCGGCCTTGGCGACATCATGGGTGGCGTAGGCGTGATAGGAGAGGGCAGCGACCCGATCTCCGACGGCAAGTCCCGTGACAGCGTCGCCCAGCTTGTCGATCACGCCCCAACCCTCGTGGCCAAGGCCGCCCGGCTCGGTCGGAAACTCCATCCAGTCCGGTCCGGCCCAGGGTGTGAGGTTTGACGCGCAGACGCCGCAACCTTCCAGCCGGATACGGACCTCGCCTTTTTGGGGCTGCGGCAGCGGTGCCGTCTCAACGGTCATTTCGCCGGCTCCGGTCACCACGGCGGCTTTCATCTGCGTTTCGTCGGCGTGCATTTTCGCGGTCAGATTGTCCATCCCGGTCCCTTCTTTTTGTCGTCCCGCACGATCACGAGACCTTCACGCAAGGGCTAACAAGGAAGCGGCATGAGGGTTCCTGAAGAAGATGACATTGATGAAGTCATAGAAGTGGCAGCTGAAGATGATGCTGGCTAGCGCCTTCGTACAAAAGGGAAATTGCGGTTGGAACATTCGCAGGTGCTGCTTGTTCAACCCTCGAAAGCCCCATCTTCAACCCCCTAACGATCAGGTGAAAACTCCGTGTCTCAGAAGGTCCTCATCACCGGCGGCTGCGGCTTCATCGGCCGCTACGTTACTCAGGAATTGCTGGCATCCGGCTACCGTGTCCGCATTCTCGATGCCCTCATCGATCAGGTACATGGCGATGCAACCGTTGCTGTTCCAGACGGCGTAGAGTTCATCGAGGCCAATATCTGCGACAAGGACCGTGTGGTCCAGGCGCTGGATGGCGTCGATGCGGTTCTGCATCTGGCCGCGGAAGTGGGTGTCGGCCAGTCGATGTACGAAATCGCCCGTTATGTCGGCGGCAACGATCTGGGAACGGCCGTGCTTCTGGAGGCAATGATCGGCGGACCCGTGCGCCGCATCGTGGTGGCATCCTCGATGAGCGTTTATGGCGAGGGGCTTTATCGTACGCCGGATGGGGCAAGACTTGCCCAGGTGCGCCGCAAGGCCGCCCGCATCAAGGCTGGCCAGTGGGAGCCGCAGGGGCCGAATGGCGAGACCCTGACGCCGGCGCCGACCGACGAGGAAAAACCGGTCGATCTGGCGTCAATTTATGCGCTGACTAAATATTTTCAGGAGCGCGCCGTCCTGATCTGGGGTGAAGCGTATGGCGTGGATGCCGTGGCGCTTCGCCTGTTCAATGTGTTTGGTCCCGGCCAGGCGCTTTCCAATCCCTATACGGGCGTGCTTGCCAATTTTGCCTCGCGTATCGCCAATGGCCAGCCACCGATGATCTTTGAGGATGGGCAGCAAAGGCGCGATTTCGTCCATGTACGCGATGTCGCCCGCGCCTTCCGGCTTGCGCTCGAAAAACAGCCTGCCGCCGGCCACGTCATCAATGTCGGCAGCGGTCAGTCCTATTCGGTCGCCGAAGTCGCCTCCATGCTGGCAGACGCCATGGATGCGCCGGAACTTCAGCCCGACATCATGAATAAGGCCCGCTCCGGCGATATCCGCAACTGCTTCTCCGATATCTCCAAGGCTCGCGAACTTCTGGGCTTCGAGCCAGAACACCGGCTGGAAAACACGCTGGGTGAACTGGCTGAATGGGTACGTGCCACCGGCGCAATCGATCGCGGCGCAGAGATGAAGCGTCAGCTCGAACAGCGGGGGCTGGTATCATGACGCCAATAGCAGGCACGTCTGCCAAGGGGCAGTTCGGCTTTGTCGAATGGTTCCGCCCGGGTGAGTTCGAGCGGACCGAACGCCTGCTGCCCGATATCCTCAAAAGTGGTGCCAGCTATCTGCGCACCCATCTCTCCTGGGCTGAATATCTGGCGCCGGGCGGCGAGGAATGGTTCGACTGGCTGATCCCGAAGCTCGGCCGCGAGATCGATCTTCTCCCGTGCCTCCACTATACGCCGCCGTCTCTGTCGCGCACCGGTCGTGCCAATGGCGCGCCTGTCGTGCTGAAGGATTATGCCGATTTCGTCGATCATGTGCTGACGCGCTACGGCCAGCATTTCCGCCATATCGAGCTGTGGAACGAGCCCAACAACCTGCTCGATTGGGATTGGCGTGAAGATGCCGATTTCAACCTGTTCTGCGAAATGGTCGGTGGTGCCGCCTATTGGGCGAAACAGCGCGGCTGGAAGCCGGTGCTCGGCGGCCCGTGCCCCTTCGATCCGATGTGGCTGAACCTGATGGGCGAGCGCGGTGTGCTTTCCGTGGTCGATGCCGTTGGCTTCCATGGTTTTCCCGGCACCTGGGATAGCGAGGAAGGCAGCTGGGGCGGCTGGGATATGCATCTTGGCGAAATGCGGGGTATCCTCGATCGCCATAACCGGGATGCCGAAATCTGGATCACCGAGACGGGTTATTCCACCTGGCGCAATGACGAGATGGAGCAGGCGCACCGCTTCATGAAAGCGCTGCAGGTGCCCGCAGACCGGCTCTACTGGTATTCCTTCGCCGACGTTCCCCCAGATGTCGCGGTGCAGGAAGGCCTGTGGTTTGATCCGCGCCACTATCATCTGGGCGCTGTTACCCACGAGAACCAGCCAAAGCTTCTCGCCCGCCTGCTGATGGAAGGTGGTGTGGAGCGGTTGGCGGATGTGGCGCGCCTTGCGGCCCCCAATCTTGCCTCTGGTGCCGCCCCCATCGTCATCACCGGCGGCAGCGGCTTCATCGGCTCCAATCTGGCCGAGAGTTTTCTGGCTGACGGCGAGGATGTCATCGTTCTCGACAATCTCGGCCGTCCCGGCGTCGACCAGAACCTGGAATGGCTGAAGGAACGCCACGGCGCGCGGGTGCATCCGGTGCTGGCCGACGTGCGCGATCTGCGCGGCATCGAGGCAGCCTTTGCCGATGCCAAATCGGTGTTTCACCTTGCCGCCCAGACGGCGGTGACGACAAGCCTTATCTCGCCGCTCGATGATTTCGAGGCGAACGCCCGCGGCACCATCAACGTGCTGGAGGCGGTGCGCAAGGCCGGCCACAAGGCGCCTGTCATCTTTGCCAGCACCAACAAGGTCTATGGCGCGCTGGAAGATCTTGGCATGCTGCCGATGGACGACCGATACATGCCGGAAGACGTCAGCGTGCGCGATTTCGGTATTGGCGAAGACCGACCGCTGTCGTTTTGCACGCCCTACGGTTGCTCCAAGGGCGTGGCCGACCAGTATGTGCTCGATTACGCCAAATCCTTCGATATCCCCACATCGGTTCTGCGCATGAGCTGCATCTATGGCCCGCGCCAGTTCGGCACGGAAGATCAGGGCTGGGTGGCGCATTTCCTCATTCGTGCCCTGAAGGACGAAGGTGTGTCCATCTATGGCGATGGCCGCCAGGTGCGCGATATCCTGCACGTGGACGATGCTGTGGCCGCCTACCGGGCGGTGCATGCGGCCATCGCGGATGTCAGGGGCGAGGTGTTCAACCTCGGCGGCGGGCCGCAGAACTCGGTCAGCATCCTCTCGGTGCTGCGCGAGATCGAAAAGCTCACCGGCCGTCCGCTCGATACCGCGTTTGGCGAATGGCGGGCCGGCGACCAGCTGTTTTTCGTCGCCGATACGCGAAAGCTGTCGGAACGGCTGGGCTGGCAGGCACGGGTGCGCTGGAGAAGCGGACTTCAGCATCTGTCGGACTGGCTGATGCAGCACCGTTTTGGCGGCGCGGCACCGGTTCTCGAGCGCCGGAGAGTGACTGCATGAGCAAAAGCCTGCATCCGAAAAAGATCCTGATGACCGTCGATGCCGTTGGCGGTGTCTGGCGTTATGCCATGGACCTCGCCAAGGGACTTGCCGGGGAGGGAGCCGAGGTGGTTTTTGCTGGCTTCGGCTCGCGCCCCGGGCCTGAAAAGCAGCGGGAAGCCGCTGCCATCGGCGAACTCGTCTGGCTCGATGCGCCGCTCGACTGGATGGCGAAAGATGAGGCGGAGCTTCTGCCCGTGCCGCATCTGATCGGGGAATTGGCAAGCCGCCATGCGGTTGATCTCGTCCACCTCAACCTGCCATCCCAGGCGGCGGGACTATCGCTTGGCGTGCCCGTGGTTGCTGTATCGCATTCCTGCGTCACCACCTGGTTTGCGGCCGTGCGCGGCATGGATGTGCCGGAGGGCTGGGGCTTTCACCGACGCCTCAACGCCCAAGGTTTTGACGCTGCCGATGCCGTGGTGGTGCCGAGCCGCGCCCATGGCCATATGCTGGACAAGGCCTATGGCGTGATGGCGAAGCTGTCGGTGGTCTACAATGCAAGCCGCCTTGCGCCACAGTCTCCCCCCAAGAACAACATCGTGTTTGCCGCCGGCCGCTGGTGGGATGAGGGCAAGAACGGCCGTGTGCTGGATCAGGCAGCCCAAAGCGTTCAATGGCCGGTGGAGATGGCCGGGCCGACGCAAGCGCCGAACGGCGATGGCATGTCGCTTGTCCACGCCAGCCACGTCGGCGAACTCGGCCATGCCGCCACCATGGACCGGATGCGGGCAGCCTCCATCGTCGTTTCCCCCTCGCTTTACGAGCCCTTTGGTTTGGCCGCACTGGAGGCGGCGCGTCTCGGGGCGGCGCTGGTTCTGTCGGATATTCCGACCTATCGCGACCTTTGGGATGGCGCAGCACTTTTTGCCGATCCGCGCGATCCCAAAAGTTTTGCCGATGCCATCAACCGGCTGATTGCGGAACCGGATCTGCGCGCTGCGCTTTCCCGTCACGCCCGCGACGTGTCGCGTCTTTTCACCCTTGAACGGCAGGTGGAAGCCATGGGCCGCATCTATGGCGATGCGCTCTTGCGATCTTCTGTCCCTGTCGCTGCGGAGTAGACATGAAGTTTCTGTTTTATACCCATTCCCTCCTCTCCGACTGGAACCATGGCAATGCGCATTTTCTGCGCGGCGTGATGCGCGACCTGAAGCGGCGCGGCCATGAGACGCTGGCGCTGGAGCCGGACAATTCGTGGAGCCGCGAAAACCTGCTGAAGGATCAGGGCGAGGCACCGATCGCCGCCTTCCACGAGACGTTCCCGGACCTCGTATCCGAGATCTACAGCGCCGATTTTGACCATGAGGCGGCGCTCGACAATGCCGATGTGGTGGTGGTTCACGAATGGACCGAGCCGGCGCTGGTCGAGCGGATCGGCAAGGCGCGTCGCAATGGCGGCCGTTTCACGCTCATCTTCCACGACACGCATCACCGGGCCGTTTCGGCGACCGGTGATATCGCGAGTTTAAGCCTTGCCGATTACGATCTGGTGCTGGCCTTCGGCGAGACGCTGCGCGAACGTTATCTTCAGGCCGGCTGGGGCGAACAGGTGTTCACCTGGCACGAGGCTGCCGACGACACGATCTTTTGCCCCATGCCTGAGGTGGAAAAGACCGGCGACCTGATCTGGGTCGGTAACTGGGGCGATGATGAGCGATCAGTCGAAATCTCGGAATTTCTGATCGCGCCGGCGCGGGACCTGAAATTGTCCGCCACCGTGCGCGGCGTGCGTTACCCCGATCATGCGCTGGCCGAATTAAAGGCGGCCGGCATTGTCTATGGCGGCTGGATTGCCAATGCGGATGCGCCGCAGGCCTTTGCCCGCCACCGCATGACCGTGCATATCCCCCGCCGTCCGTATGTCGAAAACCTGCCGGGCATCCCGACCATCCGGGTGTTCGAGGCGCTTTCCTGCGGCATACCGCTGATTTCCGCCCCGTGGGATGACGCCGAAAACCTGTTTCGCCCGGGCCGGGATTTCCTCACCGTCAGCAATGGCGAGGAGATGAAAAAGGCGATGCGGGAGGTGCTGTCGGATGCCTCGCTTGTGGAGGAACTGGTTGCGGCCGGGCTGGAAACAATCACTGCCCGTCATACCTGCCGCCACCGCGTCGATGAACTCCTCACCATCCTTGCCGACCACGGCACGACGGATATCCGCGCCGCGCTGAAGACCCCGGAGGCTGCCGCATGAAAATCGCCTTTTACGGATCAAGCCTTGTATCCGCCTACTGGAACGGTGCCGCCACCTATTATCGCGGTCTGCTGCGGGCCCTGGCGCTCAAGGGCTACGACATCACCTTTTACGAACCCGACGTCTACGATCGCCAGAAGAACCGCGACATCGACCCGCCGGATTGGGCCCGCGTCGTCGTCTACGAAGGCACCGTGGAGGCCCTGAAGCGGGTGACCGTGGAAGCCGCACGCGCCGATATCGTCGTGAAGGCGAGCGGCGTCGGTTTCGAGGATAACCTTCTGCTGGGCGAAATCCTGCGCCACGCCCGCCCGGATGCGCTCAAAATCTTCTGGGACGTCGATGCCCCGGCAACACTTGGCGAGCTGAGGGCCGATCCCGGCCATCCGCTGCACGAGGCACTGTCACAACTCGACATGGTTTTGACCTATGGCGGCGGCGATCCGGTCGTTTCTGCCTATCGCGGGCTTGGCGCCAAGGACTGCGTGCCGATCTACAATGCACTCGATCCCGAGACCCATCATCCCGTCGCGCCCAATCCGCGTTTTTCCGCCGATCTCGGCTTTCTCGGCAACCGGTTGCCGGACCGCGAGGCGCGCGTTGAACATTTCTTCCTGGAGCCTGCCGGAAGTCTGCCGGGCGCACGATTTCTGCTTGGCGGGTCCGGCTGGGAGGGCAAGCCGATGGCCGGCAATATCCGCCCCATCGGCCATGTGCCGACCCGCGACCACAATGCCTTTAACGTTACGCCGAAGGCAGTTTTGAACATCTCGCGCGAGAGCATGGCTGAGAACGGATTTTCGCCAGCCACCCGCGTGTTCGAGGCCGCCGGCGCCGGCGCCTGCCTGATCACCGATTACTGGGAGGGCATCGATCTCTTCCTGAAGCCGGACATCGAAATTCTGGTGGCCCGCGACGGCAAGGACGTTGCCGACATCATGGCGGGGCTGACCCCGGAACGGGCTGAAGCCATCGGCCGCGCGGCGCTGTCGCGCGTTCTTACAGAACACACCTATAGCCACCGCGCCGAAGATGCCGACCGCATTTTCAAGCGCCATGCCGCACGACTGGAGGCCGCCGAATGAGCCAGAAACCGCTTGATATCGTCATCCTCGGCCTGTCGCTCTCCTCCTCTTGGGGCAATGGCCATGCCACGACCTACCGGGCGCTGCTGCGCGGACTTTCGGCTGAAGGGCACAAGGTGCTGTTTCTGGAGCGCGACGTGCCCTGGTATGCGCAGCACCGCGACCTGCCGCAGCCGGATTTCTGCGAACTTCAATATTACGGCGATATAGACGCCATGCTCAATGAGTACGGTGCGCGCATCCAGAACGCCGATGCTGTGATCATCGGCTCCTATGTGCCCTCCGGCCGTGAGCTGATCGACAAGGTCGCGGCGCTTCAGCCTAAAAAGCTCTGCTTCTATGATATCGATACGCCGGTGACACTTGCCATGTTGGAGCGGGACGAGGAGGAGTTTCTGGCCAAGCGCCAGATCCCGCTGTTCGACGGCTATTTCTCCTTCACCGGCGGCCCGATCCTCACCCATCTCGAACGACGGTTTGGCGCGCCGAAGGCGCTTGCGCTTTATTGCTCCGTCGATGCGGACAGGTATGCGCCAACCGGCGAGGCCCCCGTCTGGGATCTCGGCTATCTCGGCACCTACAGCCCCGACCGCCAGCCGACGCTTGAACAACTGCTGATCGAGCCGGCGCGCCGCCTGCCGCAGATGCGGTTTGTCGTCGCCGGTCCGCAATATCCAGACACGATCGATTGGCCGGACAATGTCGAGCGCATCGACCATCTGCCGCCGACCGAACATGCGTCGTTCTACAGCCGCCAGCGGTTCACGCTGAACGTCACCCGCGCCGACATGATTGCGGCCGGCTGGTCGCCGAGCGTTCGCCTGTTCGAGGCGGCGGCCTGCGCATCGCCGATCATCAGCGACGAATGGCCGGGGCTTTCGGAGCTTTTGCCGGATGGCGAAGCACTGCTGATTGCCCATGACAGCGAGGATGTGGTGGCAGCCCTTTCCGGCCTGGATGAGGGCCGGCGCTTGGCAATTGCAGAGGCGGCGCGCGCCCGGGTTCTGGAACATCACACCGGTGCAGCGCGCGGTCGCGAACTTGTCGAGGCGCTTCGGGCGCTCCCCGCACGCACCGCATCCGGCGCAGATTTGGCGCGCCAGAAGATTTCGGCTTGAAGCCACAAAAGTTCGGCATGAGGAGAGAGGAAACCAGATGCTGCAAAGAACAGAACGCGGACAATCCAAAACGGTCCCGGTGGCCAAAACGGTCCTGGTGGCTGGAGGTGCCGGCTTCGTCGGCTCCCACCTCTGCGATGCGCTGCTGGCTAGGGGATGCCGGGTGATCGCCGTCGATTGTTATCTGACGGGCTCGGAAGCCAATATCCTGCCGCTGAAAAACCACCCGAATTTCCGCATGATCGAGAAGGATATCTGCGACCTCAAGACCATGGATGAGCCGGTGGACGAGATCTACAATCTTGCCTGCGCCGCGTCTCCGCCCGCCTACCAGGCCGATCCGGTCCACACGATGATGACCTGCGTGGTCGGAACCGGCAATCTTCTGGCCTTGGCCGAGGCAAACGGCGCCTCCTTCCTGCAGGCCTCGACCAGTGAGGTTTATGGCGATCCGGAAGAACATCCGCAGCGCGAGGATTATCGCGGCAATGTCAACTGCACCGGGCCGCGCGCCTGTTATGACGAGGGCAAGCGCGCCGCCGAAGCGCTGTGCTTCGACATGCTGCGCGCCGAGCGGGTCGATGCCCGTGTCGTGCGCATCTTCAACACCTACGGCCCACGCATGGCGCCGGACGATGGCCGCATCGTCTCCAACCTCATCGTGCAGGCGCTTTCGGGCGAGCCGCTGACCATCTATGGCACCGGCGAGCAGACGCGGTCCTTCTGCTTCGTGAGCGACCTCGTTGCCGGCCTCATCAAGCTGATGGAGGTCAATCCCAATCCGGGCCAGCCGGTCAATATCGGCAATCCCGGAGAGTTCACCATCAATGAACTGGCCGACATGGTGCTGGCTATGGTGCCGACGCGTTCGCGCATCGTCCACCATCCGCTGCCCATGGACGATCCGCAGCGCCGGCGTCCCGACATCAGCCGCGCAAAAGATCTGCTCGGCTGGGAGCCGCGTGTGGCGCTGGCCGACGGTCTACGCCAGACGGTGGACTGGTTTTCATCCACCATGCCGCCAGAAATTCGCCGTCGCGCCGGCCTGCCGCCGGTCGTCAAGCCACGGCCGCTGACGGATGTGCCGCTAAGCCTTGGAGCCTGATCGATGGATGCAAGACGAACACCGTCGGCGGAGATCCGCCGACGCATCGAGGAACTGGGGCCGTGGTTTCACAACATGGACATCGGCGGCATCCAGACGGCACCTGACCATTTTCTGGGCGATTATCCCGCCTTCAAGTGGAAGGGCTTTTCGCATGTTCTGCCGGAGGATCTGCAGGGCCGAAGCGTGCTCGATGTCGGCTGCAATGCCGGCTTCTACACGCTGGAAATGAAGCGCCGCAATGCCGGCCGCGTCGTTGGCATCGATAGCGATCCGCGTTATCTGGCGCAGGCCCGCTTTGCCGCCGAACAGGCCGGTCTCGACATCGAGTTCCGCCAGATGTCCGTCTATGACGTGCCGTTGCTTGGCGAGCGCTTCGATCTGGTGATCTTTATGGGCGTGCTTTATCACCTGCGCCATCCGCTTCTGGCGCTCGATCTGTTGTGGGAGCATGCGGTGGGCAACAAGATGCTGTTTCAGTGCCTGCAGCGCGGCGACGAGCGTATTCCTGATCTTTCAGAGAATTACGATTTTTCCGAATGGAGCCTGTTTGACCGACCGGATTATCCAAAGTTGTTCTTCGTCGAGGAACGGTATGCGTCCGATCCGACCAACTGGTTCATTCCCAACACGGCCGCGATGGAAGCCATGCTGCGCTCGTCGGGATTTGCGATCGTCGAACATCCTGAGCGCGAGGTCTATCTCGTGACGCGTACCGACCGCCATTATGCCGTTGAGCCGGCGCCACGTCTCGGCGGCGGGAGCAGATAAGCCATGCAGGCTGTGCAGGCGGGGCACCCGACGCGGAAATTCACCCTTGGCCTACTGCGCGGCGCTGCCGGCGCCCTGATATTCGGCATCCCTATGCTGATGACCATGGAACTGTGGTTCCTGGGTTTCAGCATGCCGCGCGAGCGCCTGCTGCTTCTGCTTCTGGTCAACATTCCCCTTCTCGTGCTTCTGGCGCACCGCATCGGGTTCGAGCGCACCTTTACGTTGCGCGAAGCGATCCGGGATGCGGTTATTGCCTACGGCCTCGGCATCGTCACAAGTGGCCTCGTGCTCCTGCTTCTCGGCATCCTCAAGCTGGACATGACGCCGAGCGAGTGGCTTGGCAAAGTGGCGCTGCAATCGGTTTCTGCCAGCATCGGTGCCATGCTCGGCCGCTCACAACTCGGCGGCAAAAGCGACGATGAGGAAGAAGAGGGGGAGCCTCGCGATACGGGTGATGAACTGGCCACCGGCTATTTTGGCGAGTTGTTCATGATGGGCGTCGGCGCCCTGTTCTTAAGCCTCAACGTCGCGCCCACCGAAGAAATCATCCTGATTTCCTACAAGATGACGCCTTGGCACAG
Source organism: Neorhizobium sp. PAMB6630 (assembly GCF_058242775.1). Lineage (NCBI taxonomy): Bacteria > Pseudomonadati > Pseudomonadota > Alphaproteobacteria > Hyphomicrobiales > Rhizobiaceae > Neorhizobium > Neorhizobium sp. PAMB6630. The sequence goes on along the minus strand of NZ_JBZAYV010000002.1, from coordinate 577,787 downwards.
CCTTGCCGCCATTCTTGTGTCCATCGCGCTGATGCATGGCTTTGTTTATGCGGTGGCCTTTCGAGGCACCCACCAGCTGGATGAGCGCACACCCAACTGGCATGCGCTGGTGCGCTTCACGCTGCCCGGTTATGTGGTGACCTCGTTGATCAGCCTTTACGTGCTCTGGACCTTCGGCCGTCTTGACGACACGGGCTGGACGCAAGCGATGATGTCGATGGTCGTGCTCAATTTCCCAGGTGCGGTGGGTGCTGCCTCCGCCCGGCTGGTTTTATGAAGGAAGCCAACGCGTGACGATAACCAGTCGCAAGGATCACAGCCACAGGGAACAGCAGACGCCGGGTCCGGTCGAATGGTTGTCCGGCCTCATCTCGGCTGTGCTGATCATTTTCCTGATCGCCTGGATGGCGCGCGAAGCGTTTTTGGAGGATACGCCGCCGCCGCAACTGGAGATCGAAATCAAGGGGATCGAGAAGGCCGGCCGCTATTTCCGCGTGGATTTCGACCTTGAAAACCGCTCGGCCTCCACTGCCGCCGCGGTCCATGTGCAAGGTATGTTGAGGCGTGAAGGAGCCGAGCCGGAAATATCGGAAGTGACGTTCGACTATGCGCCTGCCCAATCGCGCACCGCTGGCGGGCTGATGTTTGAGGCCGATCCGGCGGCCGGATCACTCACTATCCGGCCGACCGGTTTTACCGAGCCCTGATCAGTCGGCCATCTGGCCGAGTTCAGGGAATTTCTGGCGCGCATCATCGATCGACGGGCAGATCGTGTCGCTGGCGTCGAGCGAGACGGAAATGCTGTCATCCACATCCAGCTTGCCGTCGAAGATGACGGGAAGGCGTGCGCCACCCTGGCGCACCAGGGTCGCATCATGCTCAAAGCCCTGTTTGAGAAGCCAATCGCGCGGCGCCATCACAGAAATTTTCACCCGTACCGCGTTGTCGTGCTCGCGGGTGGCCGTCAGCTTATAGCCGACATTCGACTGGCCGCCGCCAACCTCCAGCGTTCCGTTGCTGGCAGCTTCCTGTAGGTGTTCGGTCATCGGGCATTCTCCGTTTCAGTGAAAGGATCTGCAACCTAAACCGAAGCGTCCTCGTCTTTGTTCCGCAGGCGCTGGCGTTCCTCCTCGCGAAATCCGCGCGGGGTCTGCCCGGTGCAGCGGCGAAAGCAGCGGGAAAAATAGGCGGGGTCGGAAAAACCGAGGTTTTCGGCGATATGCTGGATGCTGTGGCCGGTAAAGACGAGCGCCCGGCGCGCCTCTTCGATCGACCGTTCCATCACCAGGTCATGTGCAGTCTTGCCGGTGACCTCCTTCACCGCGCGATTGAGATGGGTGGGCGATAGACCGAGCATGCGCGCATAGGCCTCCACTGTCAGCTGCTCGCGGTGATGGCGAAGAATAAGGTCTTTCAGCGCCCGAACGCGCGTCAGCGCCAGATCCGGCACCGTATCGCGCGGCAAGCGCACGAGCAGCCGGCCCAGCATCAGGATGACGGTTGCCACATGGGCTTCCAGAAGTTCCTCGCGCGCCGGGCGCTGCGCCTCATATTCGGCAGCGATGCGAAAGAAGGTGGTTTCCAGATAGGCCGTATCGGGGCTATCAGGCGAAAGCGCGATCACCATGGCATCCGACAGCGGCGCATGCGGCCCGACAAGATCGCCGCCGCCCATCCGCTCCGGCACCAGCGTCAGCACCAGCCCGTCGATGTCGGGCGAAAAGCGAAAGCCATGGACAGGGCCGGGTGGCACGGCAATCACGCATGGCGGCTTCAGCACCACAGTGCCCAAAGGCAATATCGCATCGCCCGAGCCGCTTCGAATGTACAAGAACTGCAGAAAGCTCTCATGCCGGTGCAGGCCGATTTCGAAGCGATATCCGCTGCTGCGTGAAATAATTGTTTCGCAATGCACCCAAAATTCTCGGGGATCGGCAGGCTGCTCGCCATAAAGCTTGTAGGTGGGTATACTGGACACGTCATGCACCTCCTCGCGCATGTTTATTTTGTCCCAGAACTGGCCGGGAATGTCCATTGTTTGACGCCCCTCCGGCAGGCAATTCTCCTGACAAATGTGAATTCGGGAGGATTTGAAATGCGCACACAGGTACTGATCATCGGCTCCGGTCCGTCCGGCCTTCTGCTGGGCCAGCTTCTCACCAAAGCCGGCATCGACAACATCATCGTCGACCGCGTGGGCAAGGATTACATTCTGGGTCGCGTGCGCGCCGGCGTGCTGGAATGGGGCACGGTCGGGCTGCTGGACGAGGCAGGGGCGGGCAAGCGCATGCATGCCGAAGGCCTGCCGCATGACGGTTATTCGCTGGCTTTCGACGGGCGCGACCATCGTATCGATCTCTTCGGCCTCACCGGCAAGAAGGTCATGGTCTACGGCCAGACCGAGGTGACGCGCGATCTCATGGAGGCGCGCGAAGGCTCGGGCGCCATGACCATTTATGATGCCCAGAACGTCGAACCGCACGGCTTTGACGGCAGCGCCCCCTACGTGACCTTCGACAAGAACGGCGTCAAACAGCGGATCGACTGCGATTTCATCGCCGGTTGCGACGGTTTTCATGGCGTCAGCCGCAAATCGGTGCCGGAAAAGGCCATCCAGAATTTCGAGAAAGTTTATCCCTTCGGCTGGCTCGGCGTCCTCGCCGATATTCCGCCGGTCAGCCACGAGCTGATCTATGCCAACCATCCGCGCGGCTTTGCGCTGTGTTCCATGCGCTCGGAAACCCGAAGCCGGTATTATGTGCAATGTGACCTCGATGACAAGGTCGAGAACTGGTCGGACGAACGCTTCTTCGACGAGTTGCGTCGCAGGCTTCCGGCAGAACATGCCGAAGCGATGGTGACGGGTCCGTCGTTTGAAAAGTCCATCGCGCCGCTGCGGTCGTTCGTTGCCGAGCCGATGCGCTTCGGGCGGATGTTCCTCGTTGGCGATGCCGCCCACATCGTGCCGCCGACCGGCGCCAAGGGCCTCAACCTTGCCGCGAGCGACGTGTTCTACCTGTTCGAAGGCTTGCGCGAGCATTATGGTGAAAAATCCAATGCCGGTATCGATGTTTATTCCGAACGCGCGCTGAAGCGGGTGTGGAAATCGGTACGCTTCTCCTGGTCGATGACCACGCTGATGCATCGTTTTCCCGACACCGGCGAATTCGGCCAGAAGATCCAGGAGGCGGAACTGGATTATCTCACCCATTCCAAGGCTGCCTCCACCGCCATGGCCGAAAATTACGTCGGCCTTCCCTACTGACAAGCGGGATTTGCAGCGACTGCCGGAGGATCGTGCAAGAATTCCGGCAGATCGAACAAACCGATTCAGACGGCCCCGCGCTATGAGAAGGAACGGCTCCCGTCTGCGGAGCCGTTTCCAGTTTGAAGTCTGTCACTCCCTGATCAGTCTACTGGTCCACCCCATTGAAAGGTTATCATCATGGCTATTGCACGAGGCTATGCGGCAACCGATGCGTCCAAGCCGCTCGAACCGTTCACCTTTGAGCGCCGCGAGCCGCGCGAGGACGATGTTGTCATTTCCATCAAATATTGCGGCGTCTGCCACTCGGATATCCACCAGGCCCGCAACGAATGGGGCGGTTCGATCTATCCGATGGTACCCGGTCATGAAGTCGCCGGCATCGTCACAGCCGTCGGCCCCAATGTGACGAAATTCAAGGTCGGCGATCATGTCGGCGTCGGCTGCTTCGTGGATTCCTGCGTTCATTGCGCAAGCCGCGACCTTGACACCGAACAGTATCAGCCGGGCCTCGTCGGCACCTACAATGCCTATGAAGCCGATGGCACGACGCCGACCTATGGCGGTTATTCCGACAGCATGGTGGTGAAGGAAGGTTATGTCCTCTCCATCCCGGAAAACCTGCCGCTTGACCGCGCAGCCCCGCTGCTCTGCGCCGGCATCACGCTTTACTCGCCGCTCGCCCACTGGAAGGCCGGTCCCGGCAAGAAGGTCGCCGTCATCGGCATGGGCGGCCTCGGCCACATGGGCGTCAAGATCGGCGCGGCCATGGGTGCTGATGTGACCGTGCTTTCGCAGAGCCTGTCGAAAAAAGACGATGGCCTCGCCTTCGGCGCCACCGCCTATTACGCAACGTCGGACGCGGAAACGTTCAAGACGCTCGCCGGCACATTCGATCTCATCCTCTGCACCGTCAGCGCCGAGATCGACTGGAACGCCTATCTGTCGCTCCTGAAGGTCGATGGCACGATGGTTCTGCTCGGCGTTCCGGAAAATCCGGTGCCGGTTCATGCCTTCTCGCTGATCGGCGGGCGCCGCACGCTGGCCGGCTCGATGATCGGTTCTATCAAGGAAACGCAGGAGATGCTGGACTTCTGCGGCAAGCACGACATCTTGCCGGAAATCGAACTGCTCGACATCAAGGATATCAACGAAGCCTATGAGCGCGTCATCAAGAGCGACGTGCGCTACCGCTTCGTGATCGACATGGCAACGCTGCCGAAGGCCTGAAACACATGATGGACCAACGCTCCGAAGGTTTGAACGCTCCGCCTCGTTCCGAAACGGTGGAGGCAGAGCCGGAAGCCCCTTCGGCGGCGTTGATCTCCATCATCGGATTGGCGGCGGGTTCGCTCGTCGCCAATATCTATTATGCCCAGCCGCTGGTGAGCGAGATTGCCGCCGACCTCGGCATCAACGCCGATTTTGCCGGTGCGCTCACCTCCGTCACGCAGATCGGTTACGGCATTGGCCTGTTCTTCCTGGTGTCGCTCGCCGATCTCGTGGAAAACAAGCGCCTGGTGCTGATCACGCTCACCATCACCATGCTTGGCCTTGTCGGCATGGGGCTCTCCAGCGCCGTTCTCCCCTTCGTGCTCGCCTCCTTCCTCATCGGCGTCTGCTCCACCGGCGCGCAGGTGCTGATCCCCTTCATCGCCCACCGGGTTCCGATTGCAAAACGCGGTCGCGTCGTCGGCAATGTCATGGCCGCCGTCTTGACCGGCATCATGCTGGCGCGGCCCGTTTCGTTGTTCGTTGCGGCAAGTTTTGGCTGGCGGGCGATCTTTTTCGTGTCTGCGGGGCTGATGGCGGTGATCGGACTTTCACTTGCGAAGATGATGCCGCGTCAGCAGCCGCAGAGCGGCATGACCTATCCGCAGATCCTGGGATCCATGGGCACGCTCATCCGGGAGACGCCGGTGCTGCGCTGGCGCTCGCTTTATCAGGCCATCGTGTTCTGCGCCTTCAACCTGTTCTGGACGGCCATCCCCTTTGCGCTGTCGGAACGTTTTGACCTTGGTCAGCACCAGATCGGCCTTTTTGCGCTGGCCGGTGCCGGCGGCGCGCTTGCCGCACCCATTGTCGGGCGGCTTGCCGATCGCGGGTTTGGGCGACTGCTGTCGGTCACGGCCATGGTGGGGCTTGCGGTGTTTTTTGCAGCGAGCGGTTATGCGGTGGCAGCCGGTGCTCTTGTTCTTCTTGGCCTCTGCGCTGTCCTCATCGATGCGGGCGTGCAGGCAAACCAGATCGTCAGCCAGCGCATCATCTTTGCCATCGCGCCGGAAAAGCGCGGCCGCCTCAACGCCATCTACATGACCTCAGCCTTCATCGGCGGCGCCATCGGCTCGACGCTCGGCACGCTCACCTATCACTATGGCGGCTGGACCGGCACCGCCGCCTTCGGCAGCCTGCTCGGCATTTTGGGCGTGGTGCTGTTCATGATCGAGCAGGCGGGACACCGGCGCGCGGCAGGCTGAGCGGCGCAAGAGGCGCCGTTTCATTCCCTGATCCCGAGGGCGCGCTTGATTTCGGTCAAGGCGCAGCCATGATCGGCCACTAGGTTTGGCGTCGGGAGGACTTTTGATGAAACGCCAGGACGCAAGGCCATGCTTGAAGACCGTATCAGACGCCCCTCCCTTATGGACCGGATCGTAAGCCCTGAAGTGGCTGCAAGCCTCATCCGCGATGGCATGATCATCGGTATGAGCGGGTTTACCCGCGCCGGCGATGCCAAGGCCGTGCCGCTTGCCATGGCGGCGCGGGCAAAGACCGATCCCTTCCAGATCACGCTTCTGACCGGCGCGTCGCTCGGCCATGATATCGACCGGATGCTGACGGAAGCGCATGTGCTGGCGCGTCGCATGCCGTTTCAGACGGATGCGACGCTGCGCGCGGCCATCAATCGCGGCGAGGTGATGTTCATTGACCAGCATCTTTCCGAAACCGTGGAGCACCTGCGCTCCAACCAGCTTGGGCCCATCGATTACGCGATCATCGAGGCCGCCGCGATCCGCGAGGATGGTGGGATCATTCCCTCCACCTCCATCGGCAATTCCGCAAGTTTTGCGATCCTTGCCAAGAAAATCATCATCGAGATCAACCTGTCGCAGTCGCTCGATCTGGAAGGCCTGCACGACATCTACATCCCGACGAAACGTCCGACGCGCGAGGCCATTCCGGTGGTGGCCTGCGATACCCGGGCCGGCTTGCCCTATATCCCTGTTGATCCCGACAAGATTGCCGCCATCGTCATCACCCACGAGCATGACAGCTTTTCCACCATCGAGGCGCCGGATGCCGAGACGCAGGCGATTGCCGATCACCTGATTGCCTTCTTCGAGGATGAGGTGAGGCTCGGCCGGCTGGACCTGACGCTCAATCCCTTGCAGGCCGGCATCGGCACGATTGCGAATTCCGTTCTGGCGGGGCTGTCGGACGGGCCGTTCCACCACTTACGCCTTTATAGCGAAGTGCTGCAGGACAGCACGTTCGATCTCTTCGATGCCGGCAAGCTCTTCTTCGCATCGGGCTCGTCCATCACGCTGTCGTCGGCCTGCAGCGCCCGCGTCTACGGCAATTTCGAGCGCTATAAAGACCGGCTGGTGCTGCGCCCGCAGGAGATCAGCAACCATCCGGAAGTCATCCGCCGTCTCGGCGTTATCGGCATCAACACGGCGCTGGAGGTGGATATCTACGGCAATGTGAACTCTACCCATGTCAACGGCACGCAGATGATGAACGGCATCGGCGGCTCCGGCGATTTTGCCCGCAATGCCTACATTTCCATTTTCGTCACGAAGTCGCTCGCCAAGGGCGGACGCATTTCCTCGGTGGTGCCGATGGTCGCCCATGTCGATCATACCGAGCATGACGTCGATATCATCGTGACGGAAAACGGTTTGGCGGATCTGCGCGAACTTGCTCCACGCGAACGGGCTCAAAAGATCATCGCCCATTGCGTGCATCCGAGCTACCGCGCCGAGCTGCAGGATTATTTCGACCGCGCCGTCGCCCGCGGTGGCCATACGCCGCATCTTCTGGAAGAGGCATTTTCCTGGCACCTGCGCAGCCGCGACAGCGGCGACATGCGGAAGCCCATCGCCCGCGCCGCCGCCGAATAGATAAGGCAACGCCCGCGCAAGGCGCCACCGGCACCTGCACGGGCGTTACATCGGTCTGAAGATCAGCCGTGCGACGTGCCGCCCTTGGCGGCCGGATCATGGCTGTGGTGATGGTCACGCTCGCCACCACCGCCGGAGACCTTGGCAGTTGCGCCGTTGTCCGAATCCGCCGGCGGCTTGTGCAGATCGAGTGGCGCCTTGGCGTTCTGGTCGGAGGAACCCGGTCCGCCTTGGCGGATGGTGTTCGGATGTTTGGTGGATGTGCTCATCATCGCGCTCCTATCGGTCCTGCTGATAGCCCTGATGGGTGGTGTTGACCTTTGAATTGCCCTGCTGGCCCTGCTTGTCGAAATTGTTGGCCTTGGGGTCCGCGGCCGCGGCTTCGTTGAGGTCGGCCTGTGCCGGTTCGCCCGGCCCCTTCGGGCTGCGGTTGTCGCCGGGCACGGGGGGAAGCTTGCTGTTCATGGTGAACCTCCTCGGATCGTTCGTCGATAGGGATCGAACAGCCGCCCGGGGGGTGATGTTCCCGAAAACCTCCCTACATGCTGGAGAGGATCAAAGAGGAGACATCCATGCCTGAGGTGACGCATCATCTGCCGCAAGCCGGCGTTCTGCCGCGCAAATGGTGGCACTCCGCCACCGTCTACCAGATCTATCCGCGCAGCTTTGCCGACAGTAACGGCGATGGCATCGGTGATATCCCCGGTATCATTTCGAAGCTGGATTATCTGGAAAAGCTCGGCATCGACGTCATCTGGCTCTCGCCGATCTTCAAGTCACCCATGGATGACAATGGCTACGATATCTCCGACTATCAGGATATCGCGCCGGAATTCGGCACGCTTGAGGATTTCGACCGTCTTCTGGCGGCCGCAAAAGAGCGTGGCATCGGCATCCTGCTCGACCTCGTCGTCAATCACACCTCGGATGAACATGCATGGTTTGTTGACGCCCGCAAATCTCGCGACAATCCGTTTCGCGATTTCTACATCTGGCGTGATCCGGCAGAGGATGGCGGCGTGCCGAACCCGCTACAGTCTAATTTCGGTGGTCCTGCCTGGACGCTGGACGAGGCGACGGGCCAATATTACCTGCACCTGTTTTCCCGCCGCCAGCCGGATCTCAACTGGGAGAACCCGAAGGTGCGGGCAGAAGTCTACCGCATGATGAACTGGTGGCTCGATCGCGGCATTGCCGGTTTTCGCATGGATGTGATCGACCTCATCGGCAAGCAAGTGGATGCCGGCATCACCAGCGATGGTGCCCATCTGCACGACTATCTCCAGGAGATGAACCGGGAAACCTTTGGCCATCGCGATGTTCTGACGGTGGGCGAAACCTGGAGCGTGACGCCAGGCTCTGCGCTGCTTTATTCCGGGCGGGATCGCGGCGAGCTTTCCATGGTCTTCCAGTTCGAGCATGTGACGCAGCGCTGGGACGAAACCTTTGGCAAATGGCGCTCGAAACCCTTCGATCTCGTCGGCTTGAAGGCCGCCTTTACAAAATGGCAGCATGCGCTTTCGCAGGATGGTTGGAATTCGCTGTTCTGGGGCAATCACGATCTGCCGCGCGCCGTGTCCCGCTACGGCGACGACCGCAATTTCCCGCTTCACTCGGCAAAGACGCTGGCAACCGTGCTGCACCTGATGAAGGGCACGCCCTATATCTATCAGGGCGAGGAAATCGGCATGACGAATGTGCCGTTCGAGAGTATTTCGCAATACCGGGATATCGAGACGCTGAACATGCATCGGCTGAACATCGAGGCCGGGCTTTCGGAAGAAAACTTCATCAAGGGCGCCAATGAAAACAGCCGCGACAATGCCCGCACGCCCATGCAGTGGAGCGATCGACCGCAGGCGGGCTTTACCAGCGGCACGCCGTGGATTGCGGTAAACGCCAATTACCGGCAGATCAACGCTCACGCCGCTCTTGCCGATGAGAACTCCGTTTTCCATCACCACGCAAAGCTGATTGCGCTTCGCAAAAGCCACGACGTCATCGTCTATGGCAGCTACCAGTCCTTCCTCGACCAGCATCCGGACGTCTTCGTTTATACGCGAACGCTGGACGGTGAGCGGGTGACGGTGATTGCAAGCTTCAGCGGCAAACCGCTTGATCTTGAAGTCCCCACTGAGCTGGAAACCCGGGGCGAGGCGCTCATCTGGAACTATGGTCCGGTCTCCGAGGTGCGGGGCAGCATGACGCTGCAGCCTTATGAATCCTTTGCGGTGCTGACGCGCGGTTGAGTGTTTTCGAGCTTTTGGAGGGGAGGGGGAAGCGCACCGCTACCCGCTCTTCCGGTTCCAGACACATGCGTCAGTGGCGGCTTTCGTTGTATGCAATCGGATTGCGTATGATTATTATTTAATCAACTGGGAAATAATGATTAATATATAATCACTGTAAGGCAGGTGGTGCATTTGCCGCCACACAAATGATTTCAGATGCTTGGCCGGCATAAAGCGCATGGCATGCCCTTTGCATTGTTCTTTGCGAAGACCCGGACGGGGTTGAAGCAAAAACAAGGGGAGTGCCAATGTCTCGATACGAACTGTCTCGCCGCGCGCTGATCAAGGCTGGCCTTGCCGGTGCTGCTGCAACAACCCTGCCGATGCGCATTGCCAGCGCCGAAGCCGCCGTTACGGTCGGTATCGTTTATGTCGGCCCGCGCGATGATTTCGGTTGGAACCAGGCGCATGCGGTGGCGGCTGCCGCGCTGAAGGGTGTCTCCGGCGTCACCGTCATCGAAGAGGAAAACGTGCCGGAAACGGATGCGGTCTCCAAGTCGATCGAGTCCATGATCAATCTGGATGGCGCAAACCTGATCCTTGCCACCTCCTTCGGCTACTACAATCCCTTCGTCGTCGACATGGCCAAGAAATATCCGGCCGTCGAGTTCCGCCATGCAGCGCCGCTCTGGTCGAAGGACAAGGATCCAAAAAATGCCGGCTCCTATTTCCCCTATCTCAACCAGGCGCATTATGTGAACGGCGTGGCGGCAGGCCTGTCGTCGCCATCAGGCAAGATCGGCTTCGTCGCGGCAAAGCCCATCCCTTCCGTTCTCTCCAACATCAACTCGGTTCTGCTCGGCGCCCGCTCGGTCAATCCGGCCGCGACCGTCCGCGTCATCTTCACCGGCGACTGGTCGCTGCCGGTGCGCGAGGCGGAAGCCACCAACGCGCTGGTTGATGCCGGCTGCGATGTCATCACCTGCCATGTCGATAGCCCCAAAGTGGTGATCGAGACGGCGGAAGCCCGTGGCGTCAAGTCGCTCGGCCACAACGCCTCCCAGGCGCCGCTTGCGCCAAAGGGCTTCATCACCGGCGCCGAATACAAGTGGGAGACGATCTACAAGTCGTTTGCCGCCGATATCGCCGCCAAGAAGACCCTGCCGAATTTTCTGGTCGGCGGCTATGACAAGGACATGCTGCGCTCCACGCCTTACGGCGCTGGTGCCACGGACGCAGCCAAGAAGGCTGCCGATGCCGCCATTGCCGCGCTGAAGGGCGGCGTACCCATCTACAAGGGCACGCTGAAGGACAACCAGGGCAAGGTCGTTGTCGACAAGACCTATGACAATTACGACCCCTATCTCGACGGTATGAACTGGCTGCTGGAAGGCGTCCAGGGCTCGATCACCTGAGGCACGTCTGCTCAGGCGAATGGCGATTGGACGTGGATGAAGGCCCTCTCTGGCCTGCCGGCCATCTCCCCCACAAGGGGGGAGATAGCACGCGGTAGGCGTCCCGTTCCTGCGTAAAAGCGCGCGGTGGGGTTAAGCCCTCCCCCTTGTGGGGAGGGGTTGGGGAGGGGCCTTAGGCCGTGTGCCATCACCGCCAACGTCCGGGAGAAGGGCGCCAAGTCGATCCCTTCCTGACGCAGCGCAAACGGGGTCCCCCTGCGGCAGGGTGGCCCCAGCAGGACCGGCCCTTAAAAGTCGGTTTCACCCATCCTCCGGTCAGATTTCCGGTGAGAGGAGAGTGCAAGTGGCAGACATGACGGTTCAACCTCTTTCGGTGGCGTCGATGAAGCGCCGACCCAGCGTCGGCACGCTGAAATTTGCCGAATCCATCTTTATCCCGGTTGCAGCGCTGCTGGTGTCTGCGGCGCTGTTTTCGCTGTTTCTTCTCAGCCTTGGAAAATCGCCGGCGCTGTTCTTCCAACTCATCTGGGTCGGCGGTTTCGGCTCCAGCTTTTCCTTCCAGAACTCGCTGCAACGGGCCGCACCGCTCATCCTCACGGGCCTTGCCTTTGCCATTCCCGCCCGTATCGGGCTCACCATGATCGGTGGCGAGGGCGCGCTGGTGCTGGGCGGGCTCGGCGCGGCAGCGATTGCCATTCCGCTGGTGACAGCCGGCGTGCCGCCGTTCCTCACGCTGCCGCTGATGGCGCTTGCCGCGATGCTCGCCGGCGGTGTCTGGATCGGCCTTGCCGGCTGGCTGCGCTATTATCGCGGCGTCAACGAAACCATCTCGTCGCTGCTTTTGTCCTATATCGCCATTGCCACGATGAATTTTTTCGTGGAGGGCGCGCTGCGGGATCCGGCCTCTGCCAACAAGCCCTCGACCATGCCCATCGGTGATGCCTACCGTATCGGCGCCATTCCGGGCACGCAGGTGCATTGGGGATTGGCCGCCGGCCTCATCCTCGCGATTATCCTGCATGTGCTGATGACGCGCACCACGTTTGGGTTTGCCGCCCGCGTCACCGGCGGCAATGCGCGCGCCGCCCTTGCGCAAGGGCTGCCCGTCGGCAAGCTCATCGTCCTCTGCTGTGTGCTCGCCGGCGGCTGCGCCGGTCTGGCGGGTTTTTACGAAGTGGCGGCCGTTCACGGGCAGGCCAATGCCTCGCTTGTCGCGGGTTATGGCTTTACCGGCATTCTCGTTGCCTTTCTCGCCCGCCAAGTGCCGCTTGCCGTCATTCCGGTCGCCATCCTGTTCGGCGCGCTGGCGGCGGCCGGCGGCGTCATCCAGCGGCGCATGGGCATGCCGGATGCCACGGTTCTGGTGCTGCAGGGCCTCATCTTCGTGGTGCTTTTGACCAGCGAGACCTTTTACGGCCGCATTCCCTTTTTCCAGCCGAAAAGCGTGGAGGAACGCACATGAGCGGAACCATCAGCGACGGCGCCCTTGTCACCGCCCTCATCGCAATGCTCGGCGGTGCCATCCGCGTCTCCACCCCCTTCATGTTCGTGGCACTTGGCGAATGCCTGACGGAAAAATCCGGCCGCATCAATCTCGGGCTGGAGGGCAGCCTCGTCCTTGGCGCCATGGTCGCCTATGCCGCCTCCTATCTCACGGGAAATCCGTGGGCGGGCGTGTTCTTCGGCGGTTGCGCCGGTCTCGTGCTCGGGGCGCTGCACGGCTTCATCTGCAAGCTGCCGAAGGTCAACGACATCGCCATCGGCATCGCCTTCATGAGTTTCGGCACCGGTCTCGCCTTCTTTTTCGGCAAGCCCTACATCCAGCCGCAGGCCCCGCGTCTTGAGGCCATCCATCTCGGCGACTGGACGGGCGATTCGCGCCTTGCCCAGGCGCTTGAGGTGAACCCGCTGTTCTTTGTCGGCGTGGCGCTGGCGCTTCTGATGTGGTGGGCGTTTCGCAACACCCGCTTCGGCCTCATCATTCGCATGACCGGCGATAGCGCACCGGCGGCAAAGGCCATGGGCGTCTCGGTCGATCTGGTGCGTTTTATCGCAACGGCGATCGGCGGTTTCATGGCCGGCATCGGTGGAGCCTTCCTGTCGCTTTATTATCCGGGCTCGTGGAACCAGGGCCTGTCGTCGGGCCAGGGGTTGATGGCGGTGGCGCTGGTCATCTTTGCCCGCTGGGGGCCGCTGCGCTGCATTCTGGCCGCCCTCCTGTTCGGGGCTGCCGGTGCGCTCGGGCCTTCGCTGCAATCGGTCGGCATTTCCCAAGGCTATTATTTCTTCAACGCCGCCCCTTACATCCTCACGCTCTTCATCATGATTGCGTCCGCCCGTTCGAAGGCTGCCGCGCGTGAGGCGCCGGGCGAACTGTCTATTACCAAGTGAGGCCTTCAGATGAACACGCTCGACGAACGCATCGCCAACGCCCTGGTCCCCGGCGGAAAGACACTCGCCGCCGATCCCTATCCCTGGCCGTTCGATGGTGACTGGGGACCGCACAACACGGCGCTCATCGTCATCGACATGCAGACGGACTTTTGTGCGCCGGGCGGTTATGTCGACAGCATGGGTTATGACATTTCGCTGACGCGTGCCCCGATCGAACCCATTTCCCGCGTTCTCGCAGCCCTTCGCGCCAAAGGTTACCCGATCATCCACACGCGCGAGGGCCACAAGCCGGATCTTTCGGATCTTCCGGCCAACAAGCGCTGGCGCTCGCAGCGCATCGGCGCCGGCATCGGCGATCAGGGGCCGTGCGGGCGCATTCTGGTGCGCGGTGAACCGGGTTGGGAAATCATCCCCGAACTGCAGCCGGAACCGGGCGAGGCGATCATCGACAAGCCCGGCAAGGGCTCGTTTCTCGCGACCGATCTGGAACTGGTGCTGCAGACGAAGCGCATCCGCAACATCGTGCTCACAGGCGTCACCACCGATGTCTGCGTCCACACCACCATGCGCGATGCCAATGACCGCGGTTACGAATGCCTGCTGCTGGAGGATTGCTGCGCGGCCACCAAGCGCGAAAATCATCTCGCCGCCATCGACATGATCAAGATGCAGGGCGGGGTGTTTGGCGCGGTGTCGAACTCTTCCGATTTCATCAAGGCGCTCGCCTGATGGCGGAGGCCCTGATGCGGGAAGCAAAAGTCCATCGGATCGCAACGGCGTCTCCCGACGATGTGAGCGGGCTTACCCATGCCATCGAGACGGGGGAGATCATGCCAGGCGGCATCGTTGCGATCCTCGGCAAGACCGAGGGCAATGGCTGCGTCAACGATTTCACCCGCGCCTTTTCCGTGCAGGCGCTGAAGGCGGAACTCACCCGGCATCTACCCGCAGAGGCGGTGAACACAATCGCCTATGTCATGTCCGGCGGCACGGAAGGGGCGCTGTCGCCGCATCTTCTGGTGCTGGAACGGCGGGAAGGCCACTCTTCGAAGAGCGGCACCTCTTCGCTTGCCATCGGCTCGGCACTCACGGAAAATCTTCGGCCCGAGCATCTGGGCACGCTGAGCCAGGTGGCGATGGTGGCGGAAGGCGTGCGCGCGGCAATGGCCGATGCCGGCATTACCGATCCCGCCGACGTGCATTTCGTCCAGATCAAATGCCCGCTGCTGACGGCCGAACGCATCAGCCGCGCCACGCGGGAAGGGTTGACTGTCACCACCCGCGATACGCTGAAATCCATGGGCTTTTCGCGCGGCGCCTCGGCGCTGGGCGTGGCCGTGGCGCTGGGGGAGTTGTCCATCGATGCCTTCGATGAGGGCCTCATCTGCCGCGACCTCTCCCTCTGGTCGTCACGCGCCAGCACCTCGGCCGGTGTCGAACTGGAAAACCACGAGATCGTCGTTCTCGGCATGAGCCGCGACTGGACCGGGCCGCTCACCGTCGATCATGCGGTGATGGTGGATGCCATCCATGTCGAGCCTGTCCGCGCCATGCTGGAGCGTCTTGGCATCGGCCGCGCGGCGGATTTCGTCGCCCTGCTGGCCAAGGCTGAGCCCGGCACATCAGGCACGCTGCGCGGCGACCGCCATACCATGCTTGACGATAGCGATATTTCCGCCACCCGGCATGCCCGCGCCTTCGTGGCCGGTGTTTTGTCCGGCATGGTCGGCACCGCGCAGATTTTTGTGTCTGGTGGCGCCGAACATCAGGGGCCCGATGGCGGCGGGCCTGTCGCCGTCATCGCCCGCAGAACCACTGAGATCCCCGGCCAAAGACATGGAGAGAAAGCATGAGCGCATTGCCTCTCGAATTCCCGTCTGCCCGCAAGGCGCCCTCGCTGTCGGCCACGGGCATGACCAAGACGTTTGGCGCCTTCACAGCCCTTGGCGATGTCTCCATCGATGTGGCGGCGGGCTCCTTCCATGCGCTGCTTGGCGAAAACGGCGCCGGAAAATCGACGCTCGTCAAATGCATCATGGGATTTTATTCCCCCGACAAGGGCAAGGTGCAGCTTGACGGACAGGAGGTGGCGATCCGCTCGCCGCGCGATGCGCGCGCCCATGGCATCGGCATGGTCTACCAGCATTTTACCCTTGTGCCCTGCCTGACGGCGGCCGAAAACCTCGTCATTTCCCGCGCCGATACGCCCTCCGTCATCAACTGGGCGCGGGAGCGCCGGGCGCTCGATGCCTTCATGGAAACCATGCCGTTCCGGGTGACCCTTGATGCGCAGGTGTCATCACTCTCTGCCGGTGAAAAGCAGAAGCTTGAAATTCTCAAACTGCTCTACCTCGACCAGCGTTTCATGATCCTCGACGAGCCGACCTCGGTGCTGACGCCGGGCGAGGCCGACGAGATGCTCGGCCTTCTGCACGGCATGTGCGAGCGTGGCGAGATCACCGTGCTGATGATTTCCCACAAGTTCCGCGAGGTGAAAAGTTTCTGTGACCGTTTCTCCGTGCTGCGGCGCGGGCGTCTGACGGGCGAGGGGGACGCAAAGACGGCAAGCGTCGAAGAGATGAGCCGCATGATGATCGGCGATACGCAGGTGCGCGAGCGCGCCACCCGCGCCACGCTTGCCGAGCAGCCGCTGGTGCTGGAGCTGGCCGGTCTCTGCGCCGAAGACGATGCGGGCCTTCCCGCCATTCAGGGGGTGAACCTCAAGATCCGTGGCGGTGAAATTGTCGGCGTGGCCGGTGTGTCCGGCAACGGGCAGAGCGCGCTGGTGGAAACGCTGGCCGGCCAACGGCCGCTGACCGATGGCGAAATCACCATTCGCGGCGAGGTGTTTACCCCGAAGCGCGGCAATTTCGACCGGTTTCGCGTCTTCGGCCTGCCGGAGGAGCCGTTGAAGAACGCCACCGTGCCGCGCATGAGCGTGGCTGAAAACATCGCCTTCCGCTCCTTCGACAAGCCGCCGATCGCAAGCCTTGGCTGGTGGATGTCGAAAGGCCCGATGCGCTCAAAGGCCGAGGAACTGATTGCCCGGTACCGCGTGAAAACCACATCGCCGGATGCGCCGATCGAAACGCTGTCGGGCGGTAATGTGCAGCGCGCGGTTCTGGCGCGCGAACTCTCGGGCGATGTGGATGTGCTGATTGTTGCCAATCCCTGTTTCGGGCTGGATTTCGCCTCCGTCGCCGATATCCGCAGCCAGATCATGGAAGCGCGCAACCGGGGGGCGGCCGTGTTACTGGTCTCGGAGGATCTCGACGAAATCCTCGAACTGGCAGACCGCGTGGCGGTGATGTCCGGCGGGACGATTACCTATGTCGCCGCGACCGAAGCGACGGACCGCAACACGATTGGCCAGCACATGGCCGGACATTGAGGGCAGACATCATGACCATGCCGACAACGATCCCCGTTCCCGCCCGGCCTTACGCCTATCCTTTCATCCCCGGCCGCACTGCGCTTGTCGTTATCGACATGCAGCGCGATTTTATCGAGAAGGGCGGTTTCGGCGATGCGCTCGGCAATGATGTGACCCGGCTGGAAGCCATCATTCCCGTCATATCAAAGCTGCTCGAACTCTTCCGCCGCAAGCGCTGGCCGGTTGTCCATACCCGCGAGGCGCATCTGCCTGACCTTTCCGACTGCCCGCCCTCCAAAATCGCGCGCGGCGATGCGCCGCTGAAGATCGGTGAAGCCGGGTCTATGGGCCGGCTTCTGGTGCGAGGTGAGCCGGGAAACCAGATCGTTGATGCTTTAAAGCCGGTGGCCGGCGAGGTGGTGATCGACAAGCCCGGCAAGGGCATGTTCTTCGGCACCGACATCCAGTCGATCCTCGATAATAAGGGCGTCACGCATCTCCTCTTTACCGGCGTCACCACGGAAGTCTGTGTGCAGACCTCGATGCGCGAGGCCAATGATCGCGGTTATGAATGCCTGCTGGTGGAGGATGCGACGGAAAGCTATTTTGCTGATTTCAAGCAGGCCGCCATCGAGATGATGGTGGCGCAGGGCGGCATCGTTGGCTGGGCGACGCCTTCTGCCGCGCTCGAGGCGGCCATCTCGGAGGCGCCTGTCCATGCCTGAGGCGCAAACGACACAGCAAGGCCGCTGGGCGGGGCGCAATACCGGCAAAGACCGTGTGCGCAACCGCATCTGGGCCGCCCTTGAGGAACAGGGCGTGGCCGTCGGTCCCGCCTGGAGCATGATCCCGAATTTCGTCGGCGCCGACCATGCCGCCTATCTCCTGTCGCAGACACCGGAATGGCGGGCGGCGCGCACGGTGAAAACCAATCCGGATGCGCCGCAAATCCCCATCCGCCTTCGCGCACTCTACGAGGGCAAGACCGTCTATGCGCCGGTGCCGTACCTCACGAAGGACTTCCCTTATCTGCGACTTGATCCGAAAAAACTTGTCGAAAAGGGCATATCCTTCGAACTTGCCGCCGTCTCCCAAGGTTTTGTCGAGCATGGCGAGCGCATCGGTTTTGAGGACATCGAACCCTTGGATTTCTGCGTCGTGGGCTCTGTTGCCGTCTCGCGGGAGGGCGGGCGCACCGGCAAGGGCGCCGGTTTTGCCGATCTGGAGACCGCGATCTTTCGCGAAATGGGCATTATTACCGACGACACACCGCTGGTGACGACGGTGCATTCCCTGCAGCTGGTGGATGCCACGGACGTGGTGATCGAAAGCCATGATTCACCGCTTGATCTCATCGCAACAGAAGGCGAACTGATCGTCACCGGCAATCGCCAGCCCCGTCCACTGGGCGTCGACTGGGACCGTGTGCGCCCCGACCAGTTTGAAAACATCCCGTTTCTCACCGAACTGAAATCACGCATGATGAAAAGCAGGAAGGCCTGACGATGGAGATCAACCATCCCGAAACCCGTGCTGAGGTGGAGGAGATCTTTGCCCTTTACGAAAAAGCCCTTCTGGCCAATGACAACGAGACGCTTCTGTCGCTGTTTCTGATGAGCCCCGTGACGGTGCGCTACGGCGTGTCGGAGGTGCAGCACGGATTTGACGAGGTGAAGGGTTTTCGCGCGGTGCAGGCGCCGTTCACGCGCAAGCTGGAGCGCACGGTGATCACCACCTACGGGCGTGATTTCGCCACCGCCTCGACGCTGTTTCACCGCCCTGATTTTAAAGGTGAAGTGGGTCGGCAGATGCAGACCTGGCTGCGCACGCCAGACGGCTGGAAGGTGGCGGCGGCCCATGTCAGCATGATGCCGGAATGAAGCCCGCAGCTTTTGCGCTGCATTTTTGGCGCGAATCCTGCCAAAAGCCTGTGTGGCACAGCCGGGCGGCACGCCGCGGCGTTTGCGGCGCGTGCCGTCAAAGCTCGCATGACGATAAAGACAGGACAGTGAACAGGCCGTGCTAGAAAAGACACCGCGCACATCGAGCGAGGATATTCGCCGCCAGTTGGCCGAGCGGATCATCACAGCCGAGCTTGCGCCGGGAACCGTGCTCGATGAAACCCAGCTGGCGGCCGAGTTTTGCGTGTCGCGCACACCGGTGCGCGAGGCGCTGAAGCTTCTGGCGGCAAGCGGGCTGGTGGACCAGCGGCCGCATACGCGAACCGTCGTGGCGCGGCCCGACGAGGAAAAACTTGCCGGCATGTTCGAGCTGATGGGCCATCTGGAGGCGCTGTGCGCCGGCCTCAGCGCCCTTCGCATGACGGCTGGCGAACGCGACCGGCTGGACGTGCTGCATGGCGAAATGGCGATGATCGTGTCTGCCGGCGACCGGGCGGCCTATATTGTCGCCAATGAGCGGTTTCACAGCGCCATCTATCGCGGCAGCCACAATCCCTATCTCGATGAGATCACCCATTCGACGCGCCAGCGCCTGCAGCCGTTTCGCCGCGCCCAGTTTGCAACGCTTGGCCGCCTGGCCCGTTCGCATGCCGAACATGGACTGATCGTCGAGGCCATCATGCGGGGCAACGAGCGGCAGGCCGAAGACATGATGCGGGGGCATATCACCCAGGTGGAAGATGCCTATCACAAACTGATCGGCGGCTGATGGCCTTTGCCGTCAAGGTCTGGCGTCTTATTTGCGGGCGGCCAGAAACGCCCGCCAGCTGCCATAGTCGCTGACGTCGATGGCCGTTTTGACGGCGGCGGCATCGACCAGGCAGCCTTTCACCTCCGTGCCGTCGGCAAGCGCCACGGTGCCGATGGTGCAGGGCTTGGCAAGATTGGCGCACATGGCGCCGAAGGCTGCAGGTTCCAGCGACCACACTTCCGCCTCGACGCCAACCCCTTGCCCGCGCGCCACCGGCAGCAGGCCGGGCCGCGGCGGCACGGTTCCGGGCATGGCGAAAAGCCGGTAATCGGGTCTTGTGCGGGTGGAGCGAAGGAAGCTTGCGCCCATGCCCTTCAGCTCGGCATTGCGCGGCAGGCCGGACAAGAGCGGGCCGATAACCACCAGTTCGATCCGTCCCTCTACCGCACGCGGCGGATTGACGGGACGCGCATGGCTGGCGGCCATGCGCGCCATGGCCGCCAGCAGCCCATCGCTGCCGGCCGGGCCGATGAAGGTCAGGCTGGAGGGCAGATTATCGGACCGGACGCCGACGGGAACGGTGATCGCGGCCAGATCCAGCAGGTTGACGAAATTGGTGTAGACACCGAGGTTGGAATTGTAGGTGACCGGCTCGCGGGCAATATCCGACATGGTGTAGAAGCGCGGAATGGTCGGCACCGCCAGGCAATCCAGCTTCTCCAGCACCAGTTCCGCATGACGTTTCAGCTCGGCGCGCTGGTAAAAGGCCTCAAAGGCTTCGATGGCGCCCAGATTGCGGGCCTCGTTGATGATGCTGAAGGTCACCGGCAGCAGCGCCGAAGGATGTTCCTCGATCAGCGCCTTGATCGCAACATAACGCTCCGCAAGCCAGGGGCCTTCATAGAGCAGGCGGGCTGCCGCATGGAAGGGTTCGAAATCGATCTCCACAATGTCGGCACCAAGCGCCTTAAGGCTTTCCAGATCCGCCGCATAGGCTCTATCGGATGCCTCATCGCCAAAGAACTGGCGCTGGGCGACGCGCGGCACGCCGATTCGCGGCCGCGGCGGCACCGAGCCGATGGAGGGCTGCGGCAACCGCTTGCTGAACGGGTCCTTCGCATCAAAACCGGAGCAGACGTTCATCACCTGGAAGGCAAAGTCCACGTCGCGGGCAAAGACCGAGACGGTTTCGAGCGTACGGCAGGCCGGCACCACGCCGGTGGAGGGCAGGAGGCCAAGCGTCGGCTTCAGCCCGACGATGCCGTTCATGCCCGCCGGCACGCGCCCGGCACCGGCCGTATCCGTTCCGAGCGCAAAATCGACGAAACCGCGCGCCACGGCAACCGCCGAGCCCGAGCTTGAGCCGCCGGGAATGAGATCGGCCCGCAAGGCATTCTGGGGAATGCCGAAGGGCGAACGCACGCCGACAAGGCCGGTGGCGAACTGGTCCATGTTCGTCTTGCCGACGAGAATGGCGCCAGCCGCTTCCAGCCGTTCCACCACCGCAGCCGACCGCTGCGCGTCATAGGCAAAGGCCGAACAGCCGGCGGTCGTCTGCATGCCGACCACATCGATATTATCCTTGACGGCAAACAGCATGCCGTAAAGCGGCTTGGCGCTGAAATCGCTGCCCTCCAGGCTTTCCGCCTCGGCCAGTGCCCGCTCGCGTTTCTTCAGCGAGATGAACACGGAACGGTCGCGCAACGTTTCCGCCGAATCATAGAACTCGACAACAGCGTCCCTTGCGGAAAAATACGACGACCGGACGGCTAAACGCATGGAAATTCCCGTTTAATATCTGGCAAATGCTGATTTGCTGAGGACTCTAGCGGATTCCTAAAACAGTTGCAGTTATTTTAGCGCGTTCCAACTGAATTTTGGCCGTCGATACTTCGACTACACATCACTGTGGCGAGCAAGCGCTGCTGAAAATACCTGCGGGTCGACGTTTCCGCCGGAGCAGACGGCAATCACGCTGTCTCCTTCGATCTCGCCCTGCCTGAAAAGGGCCGCTGCCAGCGCCACCGCGCCGCCCGGCTCCACGACGATCTTCAGCCGGTTATAGGCAAGCACCATGGCCGCCAGCGCCTCATCGTCGCTGACCACAAGGCCTTGGCCGCAGAGGCGCGCATTGATCGGGAAGGTGATGTTGCCGGGCTGCGGTGTGACGATCGCATCGCAGAGAGAACCGCCGAGACGCGGGTTACGCTCGATCCGGCCGCTTTTCAGCGAACGGGCCGTATCGTCAAATCCTTCCGGCTCGGCGGGGCGCACCGTCAGGCCCGGCGCGCGTGCCTCCAGCGCCAGTGCCACGCCGGCGGTCAACCCGCCACCGCCGCAGCAGACGATGACATCCGCTTTCTCGATGCCCTCGGCCCGTGCCTGCTCGGCAATCTCAAGGCCTACCGTCCCCTGGCCGGCAATCACCTCAGGCTCGTCGAAAGGCCGGATCAGCGTCAGCCCGCGCGCCGCGGCAAGGCGGGCGCCGATCTCGTCGCGATCTTCGTTCTCGCGGTCATAGAGCACCACCTCGGCCCCGAAGGCGCGGGTGTTGTCGATCTTCAGCTTCGGCGCATCCGCCGGCATGACGATGACGGAAGAAATGCCGTGCATGCGCGCTGCAAGCGCCACCCCTTGGGCATGGTTGCCGGAGGAAAAGGCGATGACGCCACGCGCGCGAACCTCCGGCTCGAGCGCGGACACGGCAGACCAGGCACCGCGAAACTTGAACGAACCGGTGTGCTGCAGGCATTCCGGCTTCACAAACACCCGGCGCCCGGCGATCGCGTCCAGAAACGGCGAAGAGAGCAGCGGCGTCAGTCGCGCCCGGCCACCGATGCGTTCTGCCGCTGCTTCGATCATGGAAATAGTCGTCATGCCGGTCCCCGCCTCAATACTCAATTCTATGTCGCCGCCTTGGCGAGCGGGCACGACGCTACAGCATCGGCTGGTAAAGCGGAACCGGTTTTTGCACGGCACAATTGCGCAGATTCAAGAGGTTAAGACGCAGGGAATGAGGAGAGTGTCCGAACGAAATTCGGGAGGAACGCCGAAACATTCCTCCCGTTGCCGCATCTCCCTGGGGAAGGGGGATGATCTGAAACTTTATTGGATTGCTCGCAACGTAATGGTCGAAAACAAGACCTCAAAACTGCTGACTGCTGAGTGCAAGTTCACCTGAAAGTGAAGGTGTGTCACATGGCGCAAAAGGCAACCCGTGCAGGATAAGATTTTTCGACAGTGTTATCCTCGGTGCCTGTGGTTTCACGCATCAAGCGTGCGGCGCGCCAAAAATCGACCAGCCGGTTTTTGCCGCCAGCATTTCGAGCGCAATCGATCCGATCAGCGAGTTGCCGTTGGCGTTCAATCCCGGAGACCAGACGGCAACCGAGGCGCGGCCGGGGGCAACCGCCAGAATGCCGCCGCCGACGCCGCTTTTTCCCGGCAGGCCGACGTGATAGGCGAAATCGCCGGAACCGTCGTAATGGCCGCAGGTCAACATCAGCGCATTGATGCGCCGCGCCCGCTGGCTGGAGACGACCGTGTGGCCCGATAGCGGGTTCTTGCCGTTTGCCGCCAGAAACAGACCGGCACGGGCAAGCTGAACGCAACTCATGGCCAGCGCACACTGGTGGAAATAGACCCCCAGCACATGATCGACGGGATGGGTGAGCTTGCCGAAGGATTTCATGAAATTGGCGAGCGCAAAATTGCGAAAGCCGGTCGCGGTTTCCGAGCGGGCGACTGCCGGATCGATGGCAATGCCGGCATCGTCGGCCAGATATTGCACGAAACGGACGATTTCGCCGATCGCCTCGCGCGGTGTGTGGCCGGACATCACCAAATCGGAAATGGCAATCGCGCCGGCATTGATGAAGGGATTGCGCGGCTTGCCGTTTTCATGCTCGAGCTGCACGATGGAATTGAAGGCGGAGCCGGAGGGCTCGCGGCCGACGCGGTTCCAGGTGGTTTCGCCGTGTTTGCCGAGCGCAAGCGTCAGCGTGAACACCTTGGAAATACTCTGGATGGAGAAGGCTTCGTCGCAATCGCCGACCTTGGAGACGCGGCCTTCCAGATCGATCACCGCGATGCCGAACTTTTTCGGATCGACATTGGCAAGCTCGGGAATGTAATCGGCCGCCTTGCCTTCGCCGGTACGCGGGGAAAGGGTGGCGTGGATTTCCTCGATGATGGCCTGAAGGTCGGTCGTCACGGTCGGGCATCTCCCTGCGGCAGATCTTTTTGAAAGCCCTTCTTCTATTGTCCATCCGGCTTTGCTTCGCAAGTGCAGCATAGCCGGGTTCGCGAACTACTCGTCAGCGGGGCCGGACAGGTGACTTGCCGCCGATGTCTTGACGCGGCCAATATCGCGCCAGAGGGCGGCTATCATGTCCTCGGACACATCACCCATGAGATCCCGCAGCCAGCCTTCGTGGGCCTCTGCCATGGCGGAAAACGTGGTCATGCCGGCCTCTGTCAGCTTTGCCACGGTCACACGCCGGTCGTCTGTCGGGGTTTCGCGGATGACCAGCCCGTCGGCCTCCAGCCGCTCGACAAGACCGGTAATGTTGCCGTTGGTGACCATGGTGCGCCTTGATAGTTCGCCAAGGCGCAAGCCTTCCTGTTCCCGGTAAAGCTGGGCCATCAGGTCGAACTGGGGAAGCGTCGCGCCAAATTCGGCGCGCAGGCGCTTGCGGATTTCCGTCGAGATGAGCTTGGTGGTGGACAGCATGCGAAGCCACAGCCGCGTTTCCGGTTTGGAGCGGGCATGCGTGGTGATTTCAAGGTCCATGCTGGTTTCATCCGGTTCCGTCATGCGCAGGCGTCCCCTCGGTTCTTCTTTTGCCAAAGCTGTACGAACCGTTATTTGAATTGTCAAAGGATTGGGTGAGCGGGCGGAACGGACGCTTTGCCGGGGGACTGCAAGGATGGCGCGAAAAAGAGAATGAAATTGCCCGGATGGGCGATTTGCCGCAACAGCCTCCCTCGTATCGAAAAGATTTGCGCCTATCTTCAGGGCATCCTGTTTTCAATGTCCTGGAGGAACATCCCTTGTCTTTGCGCATCAACGATATCGCCCCGGATTTTACCGCCGAGACCACGGTCGGGCCGCTCAATTTCCATGAATGGATCGGCAATGGCTGGGCGGTTCTCTTCTCGCATCCGAAGAATTTCACCCCCGTCTGCACGACAGAGCTTGGCGCGATGGCCGGCCTCGAAGGCGAGTTTCAGAAACGCGGCGTCAAGATCATCGGCATTTCCGTCGATCCGGTTGAAAGCCACGGCAAGTGGAAGGACGATATCCGCACGGCAACCGGTTATGACGTGGAATATCCGCTGATCGGCGACAAGGACCTGAAGGTCGCAAAGCTTTATGACATGCTGCCGGCCGGTGCTGGCGAAAGCTCGGAAGGCCGCACGCCTGCTGACAACGCCACCGTGCGCTCTGTTTATGTCATCGGCCCGGACAAGAAGATCAAGCTGATCCTCACCTATCCGATGACAACAGGCCGCAACTTCAACGAGATCCTGCGCGCCATCGATTCGATCCAGCTGACGGCCAAGCACCAGGTGGCAACGCCGGCCAACTGGCAGCCGGGCGAAGACGTTATCATCACCGCTGCCGTCTCCAACGAGGATGCGATCACCCGTTTTGGCGCCTTCGATGCGGTTCTGCCGTACCTGCGCAAGACCAAGCAGCCGGCTGCTTAAGTTTTTTGATGTAGCGCCGGGGCAAGCAACAGGCTTGCCCCGGCGTTTTTTTGGGGCGCCGTTGCGTGAGCGAGGTTACCTCTTACTCCGCAGCCATCCGTCTTGCCGGCGCAAAGCGGATGGAGCAAGTGCTGCTTTCGCCGCGCTCCACCACAGCCTCCACGTCAAACACATCGCGGATCAGCCGAGGCGTCAGCACCTCTGCCGGGCGGCCGAGGGCAACGATCCGGCCAGATTTCATCACGGCGATGCGGTCGCAGAACATAGCGGCATGGTTGAGATCGTGCAGCGCTGCAATGACAGTCAGATCGAGATGACGCACCAGATCGAGAAGGCCGATCTGGTGGCCGATGTCGAGATGGTTTGTCGGTTCGTCCAGCACCAGAAGCCTTGGCGCCTGGGCAAGCGCGCGTGCAATGTGCAGGCGCTGGCGCTCGCCACCGGAGAGCGTGTGCCACTGGCGCGCGGAAAGATGCGCCATACCGACATCTTTCAGCGCTGCATCGACAATCGCATCATCGTTTTGCGACCACGGCGACGATAGTCCGAGATAGGGCGTGCGGCCAAGCTCCACCGCCTGGCGCGCCGTCATGCGCTCGGATGTATCGGCCTGCTGTTCCACCAGCGCCAGACGCCTTGCGAGATCGCGCCGGGCAAGTTTTGCAAGCGGTTCCCTGTCCAGGGTGACCGTGCCGGTGCGCGGCTTGCGCAGCCCGCAGAGCATGGAAATCAGGCTCGTCTTGCCCGATCCGTTCGGCCCGATAATGCCGAAAAATTCGCCGGATGCGACGGTGAACGAGACATCACGCACGAGCATGTTGCCGCCGCTGACCAGCGAGAGATTGTCTGCCTCGACCTTCAAAGACTTGCCCTCCGCTGGCTCATGATGAGGGCAAAGGCGGGGGCGCCAAAAAGCGCCGTCACCACGCCGATTGGCAGCACCTGACCCTGGATGAGAATACGCGACAGAACGTCTGCCGCAATCATGAAGATGGCGCCGACGATGGCGGCGGCCGGCAGAAGAACGCCGTGGCGCACGCCGACCAGCATGCGGGTGGCATGCGGAATGACCAGCCCGACAAACCCGATGGAGCCGACCAGCGACACCATGACCGCCGTCATCATCGCCGTCGTTGCAATGAGGATGACGGTAACCCGGCGCACCGGAATGCCAAGCGAGGCGGCCGATTCCTTGCCGAAGGCAAAGGCATCCAGCGCGCGGGCCTGCCCCAGGCAGATGACAAGGCCGACGATTGCCACCGGCAGTGCCAGCGTCACATCCGGCCAGCGCACACCTGAGAGGTTGCCGAGCAGCCAGAACATGATGCCGCGCGCCTGTTCGGCATTGGCAGCTTTCGTCACGACAAAGGAGGTCAGCGCGTGAAAGAGCTGCGAGCCTGCAATACCCGCCAGAATGATGGCGGCCGAGCCGCGCCCGGCACGCATGGCCAAGAGGCTGACCAGCACAAAGGCGATGACGGCGCCGGCAAAGGCGCCGAGCGGCAGGCCGATCATGCCGCCGCCGAGCCCCAAGATCGCAACCGATACCGCGCCGGTGGACGCACCGGCGGAAATGCCGAGCACGTAAGGGTCGGCCAGCGGATTGCGCAGCAGCGACTGCAGCACGACGCCAGACAAGGAGAGCGCCGCCCCGCAGCAGGCGGCCACCACCACACGCGACAGCCGGTAGCTCCACACGATGCCTTCATCGATGGCATCAAGCGGGTAACCGGCGCCGAACAGGCGGTTGGCGGCAGTTTTCGCCACCACCTCGAACGGAATTGCCGTTTCGCCGATGGCGGCTCCAAACCAGAGCGCGAGTAGAAGGGCAGCAAGGGCAGCACAGGCTGCCCCCACCGCCATGCGCGTGCGGCTGTGCTTCAACGCGAAAGGCCCGCCTTGGCAATCGCATCGGCCAGAACCTCGATGCCATCGATGGTGCGGATGGTCGGGTTCATCGTCTGCGCGTCCATTTCCACCACATGACCGGCCTTCACCGTCGGCATCAGGCTGACAACCGGATCCTTCTGCAGGAAGGCCGTCTTGACGGCGATGTCATCGGCGGGATAACGGCGCCGTTCCATGCGGGCGGTGACGATGATCGACGGGTTGGCCCGTGCAATCGTTTCCCAGCCGACGGTTGGCCATTCCTCGTCGCTGTCGATGACGTTTTCTATGCCGAGCGCCTTCATGATGTAGCCCGGCGCACCGTTCTTGCCGGCCACATAAGGGTCTGCGGCAAGCGTTGCGCTGGAAAACCAGAAGACGGCCGATAGTTTTGACGTGGCGCCTGCCACCTTGGCGCGGGCGGCCTGTTCGCGCGCCACAAGATCGGCCACCACCTGCTCGCCGCGATCTTGAACGTTAAAGATCCGGGCGAGGTCGCGGATTTCCTGGTAGATCAGGTCCATGCTGAAGGCTTCTGCCCGCACACCGTCGCCGCCGGAGGAATTGTCCTTGCCGATGCAATCCGACGGCGAGGTGTAGACCGGCACGCCGAGATCCTCAAACTGAGCAATCGAGCCGACGGTGCCCTTTGGCCCGACATGCCACTGGAACTGCACCGTGACGAGATCGGGCTTTGTGGCGATGACGCTTTCAAAGCTCGGGTCGTTATCGGCAAGGCGCGGCACGGCCGCATTGGCCTCCTCATAACCCTTCAGCACCGGCCCCAGCCAGACGGCCGTGCCAACCACTGTCTTGGAGAGACCGAGCATATAGAGAATTTCCGTCGTGCTTTGTCCGAGCGACACGGCCCTTTCCGGCGTTTTTGAAAAGGTAATCTGTCGCCCGCAGTTCTGGAGCGTCAGCGGATAGGTGGTTTCAGTGGCTAAAGCGCCCGAAGCGACAAATGTGGCGGCAAGGCCGGCAAAAAGCTGCAAAGCCGGTACGGCCCGGCGCAGCAACTGCGTCATGCTGGAAATCATTGGTCAAACCCTGTCAGTGTATGGCCGTCAAACGGACCTGCGATAAGGCACCTCGGCTGCAGCCAGCCTCGGTGAACGGATGTCTGGCGTTTGGGGCGCTTGAGGGTTCGACATGCGGTGCTCGCAAAAGCGAGTGTCATTCATTGTCAGCTCCTGTTCCGGGCATCCCCGCCCGTGACGTTGGACTTCAGTGCGATGGCAGGTCTCCTGGCTCACGGTTAGCGCTTCTCATCTGCCTTCCCGCACGCTTTTGTCGTGCAGTGGCATGGCGCCTTTATCAGGCGCCACAAGGATGATCGGCATCCGCTTACAGTTGCGGGGGCAGCCACGGCTTTGGACCCCAAATGGGCTCTGCACCGTGTTCCCTATTAATCCCCTCGTCCGGAAAGCCGGATTGGGGAACCATCAACGACCAGTTAAGCTGCCATACAACACCGCGTCAAGGCGCAGCATGACCGCAAAACGATCTGCCTTCGTTATGTAATGTAATATCGTTACGTCTAGAGGCGCGCAAGTGTTTTGTCCAGAGGGTTTCCCGGATTTTGCACAGGAGCGGCTTTGCCCGCTTGGTGCGTGCTGACAGCGAATCGCCAGCCGGCAGCGTGGTTCAGACCGGCGATGCTCATGACGAGCGCCTTCGACCTATCGGAAATTGTGACATGGCGTCCGGTCCCTGCCGCCTGGCGGGTTTGGCGATGGTCGATCCCCGCCGGAAGGATGCGGGCATCCCGTCGCGGCTACGGGGATCGTCAGTTGCGGGTTTGCAAGCGCTCTAGGGTGCTCAACTCTTGCCCGCTCCATAATGGATCGGTGATCACGGTAGCGCGGCAAAATTTGCCCCTTTTCGGGACGGGCGCGTCGGAAACGGTTCTTGCATGTTTTTCTTCCGTCCCGTTTTGGAGCGATACCGGAAAGAAATACTAGCGCCTGCGCCGGATCTTCTGCCATGTCGCGGTGCGACGTTACGGCAAACCGCTGTTTGCCTTGTTCTTGTCTCATTTGCAGGCGAATCTGTCGTCAGATATAGTGTTGCGGTAAAAGCTGAGCGGGTGCTTCGCCGAGCGAAATGAGCGGCGCGACACTCCTTTTGTTCTTCGCCGTGATGGACTGGAGCCAGGGTGCGGTGCGGCCTTTTGGCCCTGCCTCGGGTCCGTTTATGCGCAGTCATGAATATGTTTTAACTGGCTTTTCATTTAGGGATCAATGCGCTAGATCGCCGCTGACGCTGATTTGCTTCGTCGACCGGCGCCTATCGCTCATTGCTTGATGTGTGAGTTGCGGTGTCGCGCATTGTTCGTCTGCGTCGCTCTTTGCAATCCCGATTGCGGGGTTGGCTGGCAACAAAGTTTCAGGCGGCAGACAAATTCTGCCGTTCTGTGTCGGTATACAGTTTGTGGCTTGAAATATATGATTTTTCCACTTTCGGCGCCGTGCCTATTCAGTGCCCAAGGTACAAAAAATGCGCAGAAAGCTTGATTTCACTATAAGTGTTACCATTGACAATAATGCGATAAATCTTGTAAAAATAACTCGCGTTTTGTTGGAACCCAGAATTCATAAAACACTGAAAAATTAACGACTTCTTAATACAAGACACCGTCGGAAAAAGGGATCCCTTTATGCAGGGTGAAATCAGCTATGATAGCTGTAATCCGGGGTATGGCGATGCGGTAGAATTTCTGCGCAAGCGCTCCTCGGACCGGGATGAGCTCGATATCGTTGGTTCCTCGAACGGTGTATTCAGGCCGTTCATCAACGAAGTGGGTAACGCTTCTTGCTATGCCGGTGGCGTTGCAGGATGCGTGTACATGATCAGCTGGAGGGCGCTTTGATGAATGCGACCGCCGCCATGTGCATTAC
Source organism: Neorhizobium sp. PAMB6630 (assembly GCF_058242775.1). Classification (NCBI taxonomy): domain Bacteria; kingdom Pseudomonadati; phylum Pseudomonadota; class Alphaproteobacteria; order Hyphomicrobiales; family Rhizobiaceae; genus Neorhizobium; species Neorhizobium sp. PAMB6630. Next base: position 547,837 of record NZ_JBZAYV010000002.1, on the reverse strand, counting down.
TATCGATAATCTCGGAGATATTTCCGCGCATTTCGGCGAGGGTGTCGCCGGCCGCGTGCTGGCGGAAGTCGCCCGCCGCCTGGAGCGTTCGATGGACGCGCCGTTCAGCATTGAGAGCTGGGGCGTGGCCGCTCCGCTCGAGTGCTGCAATGGTATGCCGAGCTGGTCGCGCGTCAACGAGGCCATGTGTGCCGCGGCCGCCCTGCCCATATCGGTTGGTTATAACCGTATCGTTGTTGCTCTCAGCTGCCGCAATTCGGCGCCCGAAACCTCGGAAGCCCTGCATACGGCCTCGCAGGTCAGCGCTCAGGAATACCGCATCGACATGAGTGCGGCGGCGATTGCTTATGAAGCGCTGTTCAATGCGCGCTTTGCGCTGGTGGAGCAGCCCGTCTGCAGTGCAACCGACGCTGCAAACCTGCTTTATTCGGAATGCGTCGTGCGCCTGTCGGACGAAGATGGCCGCGTTGTCATGCCTGGCGTTTACGCGCCGGCACTGGAGCGTCTTGGTCTGACGCAGGTGTTTGATCGCCGCATCGCCCAGGCTGTGATCGCGGAACTGTGCCGCCGGCCCGACGCGGTGCTGGGATGCAATATGTCAGCGTTGTCAGCCTCGGAGGATCTGTGGTGGCGGCTGGTTTTCCCGCGCCTGGTGCGCGAGGCCGGCATCGGTCACCGCATGGTCATCGAGATCTCGGAATCGGGGCGTCCCTACAGCTTCGAGGCGGTGGTGGAGTTCGTGTCGCATATTCAGCAAGTGGGTTGCCGTGTCGCACTCGATGATTTCGGCACCGGCTTCAGCTCCATCGGATATGCGCGCCACACGCGCTTCGATGTGATCAAGATCGATGCCGGACGTATCCGCACCCGCGGTTCGGACGCGCCGCAACTGCTTGGCCATCTGATTTCGCTTGCCCGCCACGTGGCAGAAGAGGTCGTGGTCGGGGCGGTCGAAAGCGAGGCGGATCTTGTCGTCGCGCAGGCGGCCGGGGCCAAGTGGGTTCAAGGGTTCCTCTTCGGGCATCCACACAGTCTGGCGCCGTTGCTGGAACGCAACCCGCAGGTGGCTTCGCTGGATACGCGCCGGCCCGTCGCCCGCGCAGGCGGTGCCAGATGAAACAGGGCGCGGCCGCAGTTCTTCTGATCGCGGCCGTCTTCGAGGCGGGCCTTGTGGCTTCGCTCGTGACGTCTCTTGTCACCGGGCAATATGATCTCGCATTCGAGATCTTGCTGTTTGTCGGACTTGTGGTCTGGGCGGTGTTTGCTTTTTGTGGCCGCGACCTGTGGACATCGCGAAACGAGCCGCTTGACCCGCTCTTCTCAGAGCGTGTCGCCGAACGTCACGCCCGTTATGGCATCTATGCTTTGCCTGTTGCGTCGGAAGACGGTGACAAACGCGGGGGAAAGCACCTGTTGCAGAGCCCGCTTCCCTTTCTGGTGGCCGTGCTTGCCGCTGCAACAGTGCTCAGCGCCGCCTTCGTTTTCTCGCTTGTCGATAACATGGCCCTCGCCGGAGCCATCGCAGGAACCGCTGGTTTGGTCGCACTCGCGCTCTATTGCGGCCACGGCCAACCGGTGCTGCACAAAGACCTGCAAAGGCGGCTGGAGCGGCAGGTCCGCCGACGCTGAGCGGTTGAATGGCAGGTTTTGCATGCCATCGCACACTTCGGCAGCAGCAGGCCGCCTGCAGGCCCGGGCCAGACACACATTTTTCGTCTGAAACCCTGTCAGTTCTCATGGATTTCCAGGGAGTTGCCGTGTTTGGCCGTCGAGAGGAACTTGCCAATTGCAGCGCACCGCCGCAAGTTGGCACCATGAACGATCAGAACCGATATGCACCGCCGATCAATGGCCAGCGCCCGATCAAACGGCGCGGTCTGCTGGATGGCCTGCAACGTTCAGGCCTGCGCCGGCTGACGACGGTCGTCGGTTCGGCGGGATATGGCAAGACATCCTTTGCAGCGCAGTGGCACGAAACGCTGGTTGCGCTGAAGGTTCGTTGCCTTTGGGTGTCACTGGAACCGGAGCATTGCGACCAGCGGCAGTTTTTGTTGACGCTGCTGGATGCTCTGCAGCCGCTCCTCCCGGATGAAGGCGGCGGCCTGGACGCGGCAAGCCTGCCGGTGGCCTCGCTTTTGTCGATCCTTGCCACGCGCCTTCGCCGCATCGGGGAGCCACTGGTTCTGTTCCTCGACGATTATCATCTGGCGCAGACCGATGCGACGGAAGCGCTGATGGCCAAGATCCTGGCGGATCGCGCGCTCGACCACCTGAAACTGGTGCTGATTTCGCGCAGCCCGCCGCGGTTTCCGCTGTCGGCGCTTCGCTTGCACGGGGAGTTAAAGCAGATCGGCGTCGCCGATCTCGGCTTTTCCGACGATGAGGCGCTGGAATTTTTTGCAGACCGCAATCTCGGGCTGAGCCGCGAGCAGATCGGTGCTCTCAACCGGCGGACCGAAGGCTGGGCGGTGGCACTCCAGATGGTGCGGCTGCTGGTCCACGACAATCCCGAGGGGGAGGCGGTGCTGGCCTCGTTTGACGGCAGCAATACCGAAATGGGCAATTATCTGTCCGAACAGGTGTTTGTGCAGCTGCCGGGCGATATCCAGCAATTCCTCTTGCAAACGGCGGCGCTGCCGGCCTTCAGCCGGGACCTTGTCTCCGGCCTTTTCGAGGGCGAGGCAAGTGCGCTCCTGATGGATCGTCTGGCCGACCATGCGCTGCCGATCACGCTTCTGGCCGGGGAGGGGGGGTGGATGCGGTCCCACCCGGTGTTTAATGCGTTCCTGCGTCAGAAGGCGCTTCGCCAGGGGTTTGATACGCAGTCGGCGGTCAAGCGTGCGGCGCGCTGGTTTGAGGCACAAGGCGATTTCGACCAGGCGGTGCGCCACGCGCTCTGGGGCGGCAGCGCGGATCTGGCCGCCCGCATCATCGAGACGGCCGGCGGCTGGCGGCGGGTCTATGCCACCACGCGCGGCGGCACCATGCTGTTCCAGATGATTTCCGCGCGCGCTGCCAGCATCGATCTCGATGGCTTTCCCTTGACCACGCTCGGGCTTTCGGTGATGAGCGCCAAGGCCGGCCAGCTGGAGGCGGCCAATCACTATCTGTCGATTGCCGAACGGGCGGTCGGCGGTGCAAAGGCCTTCGCCGCGGATCTGCGTGTGGTGAGGGTGCTTCTGTCTCTCTATCTGGATCATTGGGCAAGTTCCGCAGATCTGGCAGCGCTGGAAGACGATCTGCTTAAACCGGAGGGGATGGAGCTGATCCACCGGGCGCTGGCGCTCAACATGCTCTCCTACAACTACCTGATCCGCAGCGATCTGGAACGCGCCCGCCATTACGGGCATCTGGCCATCCGCACCTTCCGCGATGGCGGGGCGGATTTCGGCGCCATGCATCTTTATACCCATATCGGGCAGGCGGCGTTTTTCAGCGGCGATGCGGCCGGTGCCGAGGAAGCGTATGACCATCTGATTGCGGAGGTGCAGGGCAATATTGGTGCTGGCAGTGATCTCGATGCCGTGGGACAGGTGCTGAAGGCGGAACTGGTGTCCATGCGTGGCGATCTCAAAGCGGCCGCAGAACCTTTGTCCTGGGCGCTGCCACATCTGGAACGCCATGATACCTGGTTCGACCTTCTGGCAGCGGGCTTCATGACGCAGCAGCGCGTTCTGCGCATCGGCGGCGATGCGGTGGGCGCGCATGCCTCCATCGACCGGGTCCGTTCGGCCGCAAAGCGGCGCGGTTTCGACCGACTGATCCGGTTGATCGATGGCGAACGCTGCGTGCTCCTGATCGAAACGGGGGATATTGAACAGGCGATCCGCAATGCCGAGCTTTCCGGCTTCGGGCGCGTCTTCATCCAGGCCGACCGGCTGAACACGCTGGCCATTCACCTGCGCGGCACGACGCCGGCGCTTTTATGGACACGGATCTATCTGGCGCAGGGCGAGGTGGCGCGGGCGCGCGAAACGCTGGACTGGCTGAAGACCTGCCAGGCCGAGCGGCCACACCTCTTGCGCTCCATCGAACTGCAACTGCTGGAGATCCGGCTGCTTTTTGCCGAGGGGCAGAAAGATGCGGCATCCGCCTATCTTTGCGACCTGCTGATGACCACGCCGCTTGCCGATTATTCTGCCCTTCTGCGGCTGGAGGGGCCGGCTGACTTTCCCGATATGCTGCACACGCTGGCTGGCTGCGGCCAGTTTCCGCAGGTGGCGCGCCAGCGGCTGATACAGTGCCTCGAGCAGGTGTATCGAACAGATCCGGTCGCGGCTGTCCCCCTCGTCGAAACAATCCTACCGGGCTCGGACCTGACCGACCGCGAACGCAGCGTGCTGACCTTGTTGAGCGCCGGCCTCAGCAACAAGGAGATTGGCCGCAAGCTCGATCTCAGCGACAACACCATCAAGTTCCACCTACGCAACATCTTTACCAAGCTCAATGTTTCCACCCGCACGGCAGCCGTGACGGCTGCACGTGACCGAGGCCTGGGGCTGCGCTGACCACCTACCCAAACGGGTAGTTCCTTCTTCCTGCCTGCCTACCCTTTTGGCAGGCTATCGCACCTGCCTTGCCCGCCATACTCTCCCCTCAAAGTAGAAATGGCATAAGGGCAGGTTCGAACATGCAGGCAGCAGCCGGTGGTTGGGTGGACCCCGTCACGCAGGAAATCATCGAGGGAAAGCTTCTGGCGACCGTCGATGAGATGGGCATCGTCATGGCCCGCACCAGCATGAGCCCCGTCATCTACGAAGTCCTGGATTTCGCCTGCGGGGTTTTGAGTGCCGAGGGCGAGCTGGTGGCGCAGATGAACGGCATCACGCTGTTTACCGGCACATTCGGCGCGCAGGTGAAGGCGCTGATCGCCCGCTTCGGCACCAATCTCGAGGATGGCGATATCCTCTTGACCAACGACCCCTATGCCGGGGGCACGCATGCCTGCGATTTTGCCATCGTAAAGCCGATCTTCTTTGAGGGCGCCCTGTTTGCCTATGCGATCAACGTTGCGCATTACCTCGATGTCGGCGGTTCCGTGCCGGGAAGCCTTGCACCGAACGCCACCTCTGTTTTCCAGGAGGGGCTTCGCCTTCCCGGCGTAAAAATTGCCCGCCGCGACGTGTTTTCCGACGATATCCTGCATATCATCCGCGAAAACGTTCGCCTGCCCGAGATTGCACTGGGTGATCTGACTGCGCAGGTCGCAACCGTGCGGGTGGCGGCCCGCCGCATGGGCGAGATCGCTGAAAAATACGGGGCCTCCACGGTTCGCGCCGCCTTTGATCATCTTTTGTCGGCCAGCGAACGTTTGAGCCGGGCCGCGATCGCAGCCCTTGCCGATGGCACCTATCATGCGCGTGACGTGATCGATGGCGACGGCGTGAGCGACACGCCGATTGCGGTCGAGGTGACCGTGACCATCGCCGGCGACAGCATCGTTACCGATTTTACCGGCTGCCCTAAAGCCGTTGCAGGCCCGATCAACTGCGCGCGTGGTGCGCTGGAATCGGCCGTGCGCACCATCGTCAAGGCGCTTGTCGGGCCGCAGGCGCCCTCCAACGAGGGCTGGTTTCGGCCGCTTTCAGTGGTTGCACCCTCCGGAACCATCTTTACCGCCGAAAAGCCTTCGCCGACCGGCTGGTATTACGAAGGCTCGGTGCATGCGTCCGAACTGGTGTGGAAGGCGCTGGCGCCACTGATGCCCGCAAGGTTTTCCGCCGGCTCCTATTCCAGCCTCTGCGTTGTCTATATTTCCGGGCACGATTGCGACGGACACCCCTTCATCCATATAGAGCCGCAGCATGGCGGCTGGGGGGCAAGCGAAACACGCGACGGCGCCAATGCGCTCATCGCGCTGACCGACGGCGATACCTACAATTATTCCGTCGAAGCGATCGAGGCGCGTTTTCCGCTGATCGTGAAGCGTTATGGGCTGAACGTGGAAGGTGGCACCGGTGCCGGGCGGCGCCGCGGTGGTTTTGGCATCATCCGCGAATACGAGATCCATGGCAATGGCGCCGAGGCCTATTGCAGTTTCGGGCGCACCGTGACGCAGCCCTGGGGCATGGCGGGCGGATTGGCCGGTACGCTGAACAGCCTGCAGGTGCGCGCAGGGGCAAGTGGCGATAGCCGGCAATACGGCCGAGAGCACCATATCGGGCTCGGAAAAGGCGACGTAGTGCGTATCGTCACCGGCGGCGGTGGCGGCTGGGGCGCGCCGAATGAGCGCGAAAGACATCTTATCGAACAGGACATTGCCGACGGACTGCTGAGCGAAACAGCAGCGCGGGAAACCTATGGCTTTGAAAAGGAACTGCAACAATGATCAGGCTTGCAACCGATGTCGGTGGCACGTTTACCGATCTTGTCGGTTATGACGAGTTGACCGGCGAAGTCTTTACCGCCAAAAGCCTCACCACCGTGGACGATCAGTCGCGCGGCGTGCTGCAGGCGATTGCGGACGCGGAACAGAGCGATGGCCTGCGCCGTCGCGATGTGACCTTCTTTGCCCATGGCGGCACCACCGTGATCAACGCCATTACCGAGCGCAAGGGCGTCAAGACGGCGCTGGTGACGACGTCGGGTTTCCGCGATGTGCTGGAAATCGGGCGCGGCAACCGGCCGGATCTCTATAACCTGCAATTCCATAGCCCTGAACCCTTCGTGCCGCGCCACCTGCGCTTTGAGGTGCGCGAACGCATCGATGCAAAAGGCAATGTCCTGACCCAGCTGGAGCTGGACGACCTGAAGCCGATCATCAAGACATGCCTGGAAGAGGGTGTCGAAGCGGTCGCCATCCTTTTCTTGCACAGCTATGCCAATCCCGAGCATGAGGCGCTCTGCGCTGATATTCTAGCCGATGCGCTGCCCTGCGCCACCATTTGCGCAAGCCATGAAGTCTCGCGCCAATGGCGGGAATACGAGCGTTCCAACACGGTGGTTCTGAACGCTTATGTGCAGCCGATCATCCAGTATTATTTCGAGCGGCTGGAAGAGGCGCTGACCGAGACGGATCTCACCTGCCCCTATTATGCCATGCAGTCGAACGGCGGCATTGCCACGTTCGACCAGGTGGTGAAAAGCCCGCTGACACTGGTAGAATCCGGGCCTGCCGGCGGCGTGGCGGGTGCCGCGCGCATCGGCGCACTTCTCTCCGAAACCGAGGTTCTGTCGCTCGATGTCGGTGGCACCACCGCCAAATGTTCGCTGATCAAGAACAGCCGGCCGACGCTCGACAGCGAATACCGGCTGGAGCGCAGCCGTATCAACCCCGGTTATGCCGTGCAGGTTCCGGTGGTGGATATTGTCGAAATCGGCGCCGGCGGCGGTTCGATTGCGCGCATCGACCAGCGTGGCGCGCTGTCGGTCGGGCCGGAAAGTGCGGGCTCCATGCCAGGCCCGGCCTGTTATGGAAAAGGCGGCAGCCGGCCGACGATTTCCGACGCGCTTTTGACCATCGGCGTGTTTGACCCGACAACCTTTGCCAATGGCACCATGCCGCTCGATGTGGAAAAGGCGCGTGCCGCCATTGAAACGCTTGCCGTGCCGCTTGGCATGTCGATCGAGGATGCGGCGCTTTCGGTCATCGAGATTGCCCATGCCAACATGATCAATGCGTTAAAGCTGGTGACGGTGCAGCGTGGCCATGATCCGCGCGATGCAGCTTTCGTCATCAGCGGCGGCGCCGGCCCCGCCCTTGCCGCCCGTCTTGGCCGCGATCTCAAGGTGAAATCAACAGTGGTGCCGCTCCATCCCGGCATATTTTCCGCCTGGGGCATGCTGGCGGCCGAACCGCGCGCCGATTTCCGCTCCACCTGGTTTTCGGCACTGTCGCCAGAAGCGCTGGCCGCGGCGGGCGAACGCTTTGCGGCACTGGAGCACGATGCGGCGGATTATTTCGGCAAGGGCACTGACGCAGAGATCCGTTTTTCCTACAGCATCGAGGCGCGTTACCGCGGCCAGGAACACGGCGTCTTCACCCGTTTTGAACCCGGCGACACCGAGGAGGCCTTTTCCGAGCGCTTCCACTCAGCCCATGAAAAAGCCTATTCCTTCCGCCTTCCGCATTCGGCCATCGAGATCACCATGCTGCATCTGGAAGCGATCCTGAGCGGCCCGGTGATTGCCATCCCGAAGCTGAAGGGCGAGGTGATATCGGTGGAGGAGGCGCGCTGCGGCACGCGCGATGTCTATTTCGGCGGCACGGAAGGCTGGGTCTCCTGCCCGGTCTACGCGCGCGGCCGGCTCCGCCCGCATATGACGCTTCAGGGCCCATTGATTGTCGAGGAGCCAACCGCCACTACTCTTGTTCTGGCCGGCCAGCAGCTGGCATTGACGCAGGAGGGGATCATGATCATCCGGGAACAGGACCACAACCAGAGCGGAGCTGCCTGAGAATGGCAATCTCCATCCAGCTCGAAAATGTCACGCGTGCGTTCGGCCCCGTGAGGGGCGTGGACGATGTGTCGCTTTCGATCCGGGCCGGCGAATTCTTCACGCTGCTCGGCTCTTCGGGCTGTGGCAAGAGCACGCTTTTGAAGCTGGTGGGCGGCTTTGATGCGCCAACCTTCGGGCGTATTGCCTTTGATGGGCGCGATATGGGCGGCGTGCCGGCCAATGCGCGCCCCGTCAACACCGTCTTCCAGAGCCTCGGGCTTTTTCCGCACATGAGCGTGGCACAGAATGTCGGCTACGGGCTTTCGCTCCGCGGCCTGCGCGGGGCAGCCCTTGCCGCAAAGGTGGAGGGCGCGCTTGATCTGGTGGAGCTTTCCGGATTTGGCCCGCGTGACGTGAACCTTCTCTCCGGAGGCCAGCGGCAGCGCGTGGCACTGGCGCGTGCGCTGGTCATGGAGCCCGGCATTCTTCTTCTCGACGAGCCGCTGACGGGGCTCGACGAGCGGTTGCGCCAGCAGATGCGCGATGAGTTTGCCCGCCTGCACAAGCGCACCGGCGCCACCTTCATTCTGGTGACCCACAACCAGGATGAGGCATTGAGCCTTTCCGACCGGATGGGCGTGATGCACCAGGGCAGGCTGCAGCAGGTCGATGCGCCGGCGCGGTTTTTCGAGGCGCCGGCCAATGCCTTTGTCGCCCGTTTCGTCGGCATCGACATCCAGTTGAAACATGAAGGCGTTACCGCGACGGGAGAGTTTGGCAGTGCCGTCGTTGCAGGACAGAAAGTGCCGGTCCGGATTGGCGGACCCGTAGTGCCCACGCAAAGTGTCGTGGCGCTGCGACCGGACCGGCTCTTTTTGCAATCTATGGATGAAAGGCCTTTACAGGAGCCCGACGCTCTGCTGATGCTGCGCGTGGTGGAAAGCCGGTTTCGCGGCCTCCATCATGACGTGACACTGGCCTTTGCAGACGGGCAGACGGTGGTGGTTGCGCAAGGGGCGGATCGGCCCTTGCCGGAACCGGGCCGGCATGTGCCTCTGGTTGTGGCGGCAGGAGGTGCGATCCTTATTCCAACGGCATGATTTCCATGCCGTACGCGGGTTTATTTTAGGCTTGGGACGGTCAAGGCCGGCTTTTAAATAAGAGAGGGGAATGAAAACATGGATAAGGGACGCAATTTTGGCAGTAGTGCCAGCAACATCAATCGGCGCCAGCTTCTGCAGCTGATGGGGGCCGGTGGCGCGGCACTTTCGGTCGCTGGCCTTTCGGCGCCGGGGCGGGCATTCGCACAGAGCCCCAAAAGCGTGGCTTTCTGGGCAACCGCCACTCTGGATATCGCAGACAAATGGAGCGACTTTGCAAGCCAGGTCGGCGTTTCCCCGGAATTTACCGATAACGGCAATGATGTCGGGCCCGTCATTGCCCGCCTTGCCGCCGGTAATGCCAACGAGCTTTTCGATGTCGGCGGTTTTCAGGGCGGCGCCGAAAAGGAACTGGCGCGCCAGGGCGTCATCATCCCCTGGGATCTTACCAAGATCCCCAATTACGACAGCATCTGGCAGTGGGCCAAGGACATTCCCTACCTGCGCCAGGACGGCAAGCAATATAGCATCCCGACCGTCGTTAATGCCGATTCGATCATTTATCGTCCCGACAAACTGGGCAAGGTCGACAGCTACGGCGTGATCTTCGACAAGAAGCTCAAGGGCCGGGTGGCCATGGAAGATGCCTGGATCAACAGCGCCATCTTCACCGCCATGTATCTGAAGGAATCGGAAAACCAGCCGATCAAGGATCCGGGCAATCTTTCCGAATCCGAGCTTGGCCTCGTCATGGAATTCCTCATCAAGCACAAGAAGGACGGCCAGTTCCGCACCTTCTGGAACGGCTGGGAACAGGGCGTGCAGCTGGTGGCCGATCAGGAAGTCGATGCCATGACCGGCTGGGAGCCGATTGTCTATGAGGGTCGCAAGCGCGGGCTTCAGGTGGAATATGCGGCCCCCGTCGAGGGTTATGAGGGCTGGGGCAACAATACCGTGCTTCTGAAGGGCGCTGCCGATCGCGGCGTGACCGATGTTGCCCATACCTTCGTCAACGGTCTTCTCGGCGGTCTCTACGGCTGCGAACTGGGCAAGTCGCGCGGCTATCTGGTGCCGACCGACAATAATGTCGCCTATGCCAAAAAGAACCCCGGCGAATACAAGCCGGAAGAGGTGCAGGCGCTGGGCGACCATGTGAAGGCGAAGTTTGCCGGCAAGGTCTACTGGCAGAATTGCCGCCCGGACAATTTCCAGCTTTACGAGGAATGGTGGCAGAAGCTGCGCAACGCTTGAAGGGTAGGGTTGGGCCTTGGGGAGGTGTCGCGTGTACGGTTACCCCCTCTGGCCTGCCGACGATCTCCCCCACAAGGGCAGGGCTATTGCAGATAAGACAAGTCCCCTCCCAAACCCTCCCCACAAGGGGGAGGGCTTAACCCGGCCGCGCCGTCCGTTTCAGGAAAGGGACGTTTACTGCATCGTATCTCCCCCCTTGTGGGGGAGATGGCCGGCAGGCCAGAGGGGGTAAGCCACGGCACACCATTAAACACCCCGCAATCTCCACGCCAAACCAATCCGCAGAAGCCAGGGAACCTCATGAACCGCCGTCTTCCGCCCTCGTTGTTCCTCATGGCGCTGCCGCTTCTGGCCATTCTTGCGCTTGGCTTTCTGCCGTTGATCGTGGTGGTGGTGTGGAGTTTCTGGACCTGGGATCCCGCTACCTATTGGATCCGTCCGGATTTTAACCTTGCCGCCTACGGAGCCATTCTGGAGGCCGGGCGCTGGACGGTCATTGTCTCGACGCTTGCAAAAGCATGTCTGACGGCGCTGATCTGCCTCCTCATCGGCTGGCCGACCGCTTACGCGGTGCATTTTCTCGCCGGACGCCGCCTTTCGCTTCTACTTCTGGCGCTGATGACCATTCCCTTCTTCACCTCTTATCTCATCCGATCCTTTTCCTGGCGGCTGGTGCTGGGGCGAACCGGTGTTGTCAATGACCTGCTGATCCACCTGGGCCTGACGGATGCGCCGCTCGACTGGCTTTTGTTTTCCAACTTCGCCGTCATCCTCGGCCTTGTCGCCTCCTACCTGCCATTTGCCACCTTTCCGCTGCTTCTCTCCATGCGCCGCGTCGATCCGGTGGTGATGGTTGCCGCGCGTGATCTTGGCGCCGGCTTCTGGACCATGCTGCGCACCATTCTCGTGCCGCTGACCTTTTCCGGTATCTTTGCCGGCTTCCTTTTCGTTTTCGTCATGGTGGCGGGCTCGTCCACGGAAGTGCAGATGCTGGGTGGCGCCGGCGCCAGCATCGTCTCCGTCATGATCAATGACGTGATGCGGGTGGCGAATTATCCGCTGACCTTTGCCATTTCCTCGGTGGTTCTGGCGGTCATCTTTTGCGTGGTGCTGGTCGGCAATGCCCGTTTCGGGCTGGCGCGCCTGTTCGGGGAGGGCACGTCCTGATGAACCAGGATGGCACTCTGTCGCGCACGCTGATCTGGGTGATCACCGCTTTTGGCCTTCTGGTGATCTATGCGCCGCCGCTTTATCTTCTCGGCGTCTCGTTCAATCCGGCGCTGCAGCCGGCGCTGCCGCATGTGTCCGATGTGACGCTCAAATGGTATCTGGCGCTTGCCGGCGAAAAGCAGCTTATCGCAGCGCTCGAACAATCGCTGCTGGTGGCCGTCATCACCGGCGTTCTGGCAACCGGCCTGTCGCTTCTGGCAGCGCTTGCCTATGTGGAACTGCATGCGCGGCGCACCGCCTGGTTCCTGACGGTGCTTTTGCCGATGTTCGTGCCTGGGGTCATCCAGGGGCTGGCGCTCTCTGCCGTCTTCCAGCGCGCCGGCATCAAAGCCGGCATGATGACGGTGATCGGCGGGCACCTGCTCTGGGCGCTGCCCTTTGCCTTCATCGTCATCCTCACAAGCTTTGCCGTGGTGCGCCGGTCCTATCTGATGGCGGCAGCCGATCTCGGGGCAAACCGGTGGCAGCAGTTCAGGGATATCATCCTGCCGCTCATCCGGCCCGGTCTTGTCAGCGCCTTCATCTTCTCGTTCCTGCTGTCGCTTAACGAGTTTACCCGCGCCTTTTATCTCGCCGGCCGGCAGAACACGCTGCCGGTGGTGCTGTTCGGCAAGATGAATTCCGGCGCTTCCCCCACCATCTACGCCATGTCCGGCGCGATCTTTCTCGTTTCGGTGTTCTGCGTGGCGCTGGTGGCCGGCAATGCGCTGCTCAAACGCCGCAGCGCGGGATAGGCCGGCCGATCAGCGTTCGGCAACGGACGCATCCGGTTCAGCCTGCGCCAGATTGATGCGCGCAACCACCGACATGCCGGGCACAAGTCTGTCTGCCAGCGGCTGGTCCGGATCAATGGCGATGCGTACCGGAATGCGCTGGGCGATCTTGGTGAAATTGCCCGTGGCATTATCCGACTTGATGACGCTGAATTCCGAGCCGGTGGCCGGCGCAAAACGCTCGATGCGGCCGGAAAGCGTCTGATGGCCGAGGGCATCCACGGTGAATGTCACGGTCTGACCTGCCTGCATGCCCGCAAGCTGGGTCTCTTTGAAATTGGCCACCACCCAGATCCGCTCCGGCACCAGCGAGGCAATCTGCGTGCCGACCGAGACATATTGGCCGATGCGCGCTGCCATTTCACCCAGCGTGCCATCCTGCGGCGCAAGAATGCGGGTGTTCTGCAGGTCGATATCGGCCAGCGCCACGGCGGCCCGCGCGCTCTCCACATCGGCTTCCAGCGAGCGGCGCGACACGATCGTGGTGTTGAGGTCCTGTTCGGCCACCAGTTCTGCGGCCTCCGCCTGATGGACGGCGGCGACGGCCTGATCGAGCGCCGCGCGGTTTTTTTCCGATTCGCTCTGTGTCGAGATATTGCGCTCCAGCAGCGCCTGCGTGCGCTCGAAACTGGTGCGGGCAGCCGTCAGGCTGGCATTGGCGCTTTCAATGGCAGCCTTGGCCGAGACGATCTTTGCCTCGTTCGACTTGCGCGTCTGTTCGGAATTGGCAAGGCCGGCCTCGGCGCGTGCAAGCGTTGCCTTGGCCTGTTCGAGCTTCTGCACGTAGATGCGGTCATCGATGCGGGCAATCAGGTCTCCTTGACGCACCTTCTGGTAATCCTTGCGCGGCACCTCGACGATATAGCCGGCAAGCTGCGGGCTGATCAGCGTCACCTGGCCGCGGACATAGGCATCATTGGTGGTTTCGATACTGCCGTGGAAGGGCGGCAGATTGAACACGAAGAGCACGATCAGCACACCGGCAAGGCCGATGGCGAGTGCGATATAGGTGGCAATGGAACGGAAAAACTGGGTCATGGCGGACAATTCCAAAGGGGGCAAAAGGGGTCGAACGAGAGATCAGGCCGTGGCGCTGGCGTCTTTCGGGGCAAGCCGGGCGGGCAGCCACCGATCTCTGTGGCGAACAAGAAGATGGAGAACGAGCACGGCAAGGGCGGCCAGGGCCAGCAGCGCCGTCATCAGGAAGGCATCGTTATAGGCAAGCACATAGGCCTGCTGCTGAACCTGTTTGGAAAACAGGCTGGCGCCCTGCGCATTGCGCAGCAGCGGATCGGTGGTGACCTTCGCATAGGCGCCGACATATTGTTGCAGACGGGCGGCGACCAGTGGGTCGGAGCCGGCAAGCCTTGAGACGAGGCGGAACGAATGGAACTGCTCGCGCCATTGCACGAACGTGCCATAAAGCGCGCTGCCCAGATACCCGCCGACCTTCTGGGTGGTGAGGAAAACGATGATGAAGCTCAGGATATAGTTCGGCCCCCGCTTGAGCGCCGCCGAAAAGCCGATGGCGAGCGCCGGCGGCAGGAAAAGGCCGCTGGCAAAGCTGATCAGCATCTGGCTCACATAAACCTGTTCGGGACGTGTCAGCACGGTGGAGCCGCTGTCCATATAACTGCCGGCGGCCAGCATGATGAGAGCTGCCGCGTGAATGGCAGGCTCGCGGCCGGGCTTCATCAAAAGGGCGCAGAGAAGGCCGGAACCGACGCTTGCGGCAAGGATGACGAGATAGAGGCCGTGCATCTGGTCGCTCAGCAGGCCCATGGTGCGAAACATGCCAATCGCCCCGCTCGACTGTTCCGAAAGAATAAGCCGGAAAACGAGAAGCACGCCGGTAAAATGCACGATCTCGCGCGACGTCAGCCAGCGGATATCCAGAAGCTGGTTGCGCCGGTTCAACTCGATCATCGCCATGACGGTGAGGCTTGCAAAACCGATGACCAGCAACCAGCCGATCCATGGCGCTTCCACCCACCAGTAGAGCCGCCCGACGGTGAGCACCACGGCGATGGAACCGAGGCCAACGGCCAGAAAGCCATAGCTGATGATATCGAGCGCGCTGATCACCTTGGTGCGCGGCGGCGAATTGAGCGGCAGCCGGTAGATGGCCGCAAGGCAGACGAGCGCCAGGCCAAGTTCCAGGAGATAAAAGGCATGCCAGCCGCCCTGATCAAGAAGCACGGGCGACAGCAGGCCCGCAACCGGCGTCGGAAGCGCCAGCGCCGTCAGCGCAAGACAGAGCCCGAGGTTCAGCTTGCGCGCCGGCGGCACGGTTTCGAGCATATAAAGAAAGGCAAGCGACGACATCGGCGCTGCCGCAGCACCCGCAAAAAACCGCAGCGCGAGTGCGCTTTCAAAGCTGTCGACCCAGAGATGGCCAAGGCTGATAACGGCATAGGCGACAATCGAGATTTCTGCGAATTTGCGCAGTCCGAACTGCGCCCTGAGCTTGAACAGCATCAGTGTCAGGCTGGCATTGGGGATCATATAGGCGGCAATCAGCCAGGTGGCTTCCACCTGCGTTGCCTCAAGCGGCCCGGCCACCTGCTGGATATTGTTGGATAAAAGGCTGAGGCCGAGGCCTTGCGTCAGTGCAATCAGGGTTGCCGCCAGCATATAGGCGGCCATCATGGCTGGAGGGCGCGCAACGAAGGGCGCAGGCGCGGGCATCTGGCCGGGCGGTGGCGTTTGCGCATCAGCGACAGGGGCGGCGGCTGGGCTTGAGACTGGGCCAGCCATCGGGCCAGTTGCCGGATTTTCATCGTCCTTACGGGGTGACATCGAAAATCTCCAGGTCGGCAACCCGCTCGGCAAGCAGTTCCAATACGTCGATCGAGATGCGCAATTGTTGCGGGTCAATGCCCTCAAAAATCCGTCCGCGCAGACGCTCTCCAATGGCCTGCACGAATGCGGCCTGCTCCTTGCCGTGGGCCGTCAACGCAATCTGCTTAACCCGACGGTCTGAAAGATCCGGTCGCCGTTCGATGATGCCGTTCTCCTCCATGCGGTCCAGCAGGCGAACGAGCGTGGCCTGTTCCAGTTCCAGTTCGTAAGCGAGTTCACTCTGCGGCATGCATTCCCGCCGCGACAGCCTGAGAAGGGCGCGGGCGCGCGGATAGGTCAGCCCGTTGGCCGTCACCTGCTGGTTGAAGGCGGTGCGGATCTTGCGGCTGGCTTTGGTGAGCGCTTCGATGAGATCGGCGGTGAGCTTGGGATCGGTTTCCATGGGGCGCTTAAGGTAAGTGTGCTAACTGAATTATTAGTTAGTGCGCTAACGATGGGATTCAAGGGCAGCGAAATGGGTGGCCGGCATTTTGCCGCCCTGGGACCGAAGATCCACGGCGATGAGGAACCATCGTTCTGCTCTGCCGTTCGCCTGGAACAGTGGACGAGACGGATAAAAAGGACAGGCTCATGGATTTTCAGTCGAAAGTTGCACTGGTCACAGGTGCAGGGTCAGGCATTGGCAAGGCGTCGGCACTTGCACTTTCCAAGGCAGGCGCTCGGGTGGCGCTTCTTGGCCATACAAAAAGCGAGCTGGAAAAGGCAGCAGACGAGTTGCGCGCCGCAGGCGGCGATGCGCTGGCGCTGACCGCGGATGTTTCCAGCGACGAGGAGATGAAGGCTGCCCTCGACAGGCTGATCGACCATTTTGGCCAGTTGGACGTGGTGGTGGCCAATGCCGGCATCAATGGTGTGTGGGCGCCGATCGATGATCTGAAGCCGGAGGAGTTTGACAAGACCATCGCGGTGAACCTGCGCGGCACTTACCTCACCCTGCATCATGCCGTGCCGCACCTGAAGCGAAAAGGCGGGGCGATCGTCGTCGTCTCCTCGATCAATGGCAACCGCACCTTCACATCCCCCGGCGCCACCGCCTATTCCGCAACGAAGGCGGCGCAGGTGGCGATCGTCAAGCAGCTGGCACTGGAACTCGGACGCCACCACATCCGCGTCAACGCCGTCTGCCCCGGCCAGATCGACACTGAAATCGATGACAACACCCACAAACGCGCCGTGGAAGAAACCGCGATCCCGGTCAACTTTCCGGACGGTGAGATCCCTGTCAGCGACGGCAAGCCGGGCACGAGCGCCGATGTCGCCGACGTCATTCTTTTTCTCTCTTCAGACGCTGCTCGCCATGTGACCGGCACGGACGTCTATGTGGATGGCGGGCAGGGGCTATTGCGGTAACGCTTGGCCCGTCATCACGGATCGAAAAACTCGCGCCACTGGTTTTCGCCCATCAGGCAATCGGTCTTGGTAGCGGGGGCAGCGATGCGGTGGATTTTTGGGGATGTCAGGCCGCTCACTTCCATCACCAGCTTGCGGCGGATGGCGACGGCAAAGTCTTCGGCCGTGTGGACCGGCAGCACAAAGGAGCCGGGCCCGCCGATGACGTAATCGCCGTAATATTTGTCGAGGCCGCCTGTGGTGCCGGACGGGCGCAGCATGATGGCAAGGCCGTTGATGATGATGCCGGCCTCCACCGCCTTGTCGCGGGCAGTTTCCACGGGTCCGCCGATATTGTTCGGCCCGTCGCCGGAGACGTCGATCACCTGGCGCATGCCGCGATAGGGGTTTGCGACGATGCTGGTTGCGCCATAGGCGATGGCCGCCGAAATCGAGGTGCGGCGCTGCGTGGCAATTGGGCGGGCGGCAAGTTTTGCGGCAAAGGCTGCAGCATCTTCTGGCGTTTCGATCACCTGCCAGTCGATGACGGACGTCTTGTCCACGTCGCCGGCCCATTCGAAATAGGAAATGGCAATTTTTCCGATCAGCCCGCCGCGCACGGCGTTGATGAATTCGGCGTGCTGGAGAGCGTTGATATAACCCTCGCGCTGGATGCGCACTTCCTCGTAATCCATGGAGCGCGAGGTATCGACGGCCAGCACCAGTTCCACATCGACATCGCCGCTTGACGACTGGACCGCCGCTGTCTCGACGCTGGCGCCAGCTTGCGCGCGTGCTGCGTGTGGTAAAGCGCTAAGGCTCATGAGCATGGCAAGTGTGGCAAGCATGGGCAATCCCGTCACAAGCACTCGGTGATGAAGTCTAACACAGGCCCGGAGGCAGGCGAGGGGCGACCTCTTCAGTCGCGTCACGTTTCAGTGATTGCTTGAACACGGGAGGCACACGAAAGCGCGCTGCTCTTCGTCCAGTTTCGCCTAAAAAATAATCAAAATGACGCGAATTGTGTGCAGGATTGTCGCTGGACCTCGCGCAGAGGCCGGTTTCCGGCAGATTCAGGTTGGCACGTCGATTGCTTCGTTGTTTGCGAGTTAGCCGCTAGGGTTCCGGCATCGAAAGATGTGGCTGGTCCGAGAGCGGCTCCCGGCGGGGAGACATTCCGCCGGGTGCACGGCGGGACAAAAGCCCGGGAGACCTCGTAAGCCAAGGGATTGGCGG
Source organism: Neorhizobium sp. PAMB6630 (assembly GCF_058242775.1). Classification (NCBI taxonomy): domain Bacteria; kingdom Pseudomonadati; phylum Pseudomonadota; class Alphaproteobacteria; order Hyphomicrobiales; family Rhizobiaceae; genus Neorhizobium; species Neorhizobium sp. PAMB6630. The sequence continues at coordinate 529,677 of NZ_JBZAYV010000002.1, read as the reverse complement.
CGCGATGGTCCATGCCGATCCCTTTTTGAGATAGCCAAAAGGGGAATTGCACATGCAGACTTTTTCAAAGCTTCTTTCGATGACGGCGCTTTCCGCCGTACTGGCCTTTACCGGCCTCTCCTCTGCTGAGGCAGCGCCAAAGAAGGATTTCAAGGTTGCCTGGTCGATCTATGTCGGCTGGATGCCCTGGGGTTATGCCGCAGACCACGGCATCGTCAAGAAATGGGCCGATAAATACGGCATCAAGATCGAGGTCACCCAGTTCAACGACTACGTGGAATCGATGAACCAGTATACGGCCGGCGCCTATGATGCTGTGACGCTGACCAACATGGACGGGCTGTCGATCCCTGCCGCCGGTGGCGTCGATACGACGGCCGTGATCGTCGGCGACTTTTCCAACGGCAATGATGCGGTGATCCTGAAGGACAAGGCGAGCCTTGCCGATATCAAGGGCCAGAACGTCAATCTCGTCGAATTCTCCGTTTCGCATTACCTGCTTGCCCGCGCGCTTGAAAGCATCGGCTCGTCCGAGCGCGACGTGAAGGTGGTCAACACATCCGACACCGACATGGTCTCCGCCTACCAGACGCCTGATGTCACAGCAGTCGTGACCTGGAACCCGCTCGTCTCCACCATTCTGGAGGACAAGTCGGCCAAGGCGGTGTTCGACAGCTCGAAAATCCCCGGCGAGATCATGGACCTGATGGTCGCCAATTCCGACGTGCTGAAGGACAATCCCGATTTCGGCAAGGCGCTCGCCGGGATCTGGTATGACACGATGAAGGTGATGACGGCCGAGAGCGATGAGGGCAAGGCGGCCCGCACCGCCATGGGCACGGCCTCCGGCACGGATCTCAAGGGTTTCGAGGCGCAGATGGCTGCCACCAAACTGTTCGACAAGCCGGCCGATGCGCTCGCTTTCACCACCTCGCCAAACCTGCCGAAGACCATGGATCTGGTGCGCGCCTTCCTGTTTGAAAAGGGCCTGCTCGGCAATGGTGCGCCGTCTGCAGATGTTATCGGCATCGAGATGCCTGATGGGACGGTGCTCGGCGACAAGGCCAACGTGAAGTTCCGCTTCACCGGCACCTACATGGATGCCGCCGCCAAGGGCGCTCTCTGATCTCCCTGTTGGCGGGCCTCTGCTTCTGGCCCGTCAACAGCATCCCCTAAAGGAGAGACAATGCGCTGGATAAATTCTCATCCCGGAAATGGTGCGCGGCTGATGCTGGCGCTGATGCCTTTCGTGCTGCTGATCATCGCCTATATGGCCGGTTCTGCAGAACGTCTCGCGGAAAACCCCAATGACAAGCTTCTGCCGGGGCTCGCCGCCCTTGGTGATGCCATCAACCGCATGGCCTTTGTGGCTGATCCGCGCACCGGCGATTATCTCCTGTGGTCGGATACGGCGGCAAGCCTGACGCGGCTTGCGGCAGGCCTTGGCATTTCCACCGCCATCGCCCTGCTGCTCGGCCTCGTCATCGGCATCCTGCCGTTTGCGCGCGCTGCACTTTCCCCCTTTGTTGGCGCCATTTCCATGGTGCCGCCGCTGGCGCTTTTGCCCATCCTCTTCATCGTGATGGGGCTTGGGGAAGCCTCCAAAGTAGCGCTGATCGTCATTGGCGTGGCACCCATCATGGTGCGCGACCTTTCCCTGACGGCGCTCTCGTTGCCGCGCGAAATGATCGTCAAGGCCGAGACGCTGTCGGCGTCCTCCTGGCAGATTGCGCTGCGCGTCGTGCTGCCGCAGATCCTTCCGCGCCTCATCACGGCCCTTCGCCTGCAGCTTGGCCCGGCCTTCCTGTTCCTGATTGCCGCGGAGGCGATTTCTTCCGATAGCGGGCTCGGTTACCGCATCTTTCTCGTGCGTCGTTATCTCTCGATGGATGTGATCTTCCCTTACGTCATCTGGATCACGCTTCTTGCTGTCGTGGCCGATGTGCTGCTCGATCGCCTGCGCATTGCCATCTTTCCCTGGTCGGAACTGGAGAAGGGCAAATGAGCGCGCTTTCCGTCCGCAACCTCTGGAAGGAATATGGCGACCAGATCGTGCTGGAAAATGTCTCGATCGAGATCGAATCCCGCGCCTTCGTCGCTCTTGTCGGACCCTCCGGCTGCGGAAAATCGACGTTTTTGCGTATGCTGCTTGGCCAGGAAAGCCAGACGCGGGGCGAGATCCTGCTCGACGGGCAGGCCTTGCCGAAAGAGCCGGGGCCGGATCGTGGTGTTGTTTTCCAGCGCTATTCGGTGTTTCCGCATCTGACCGTGCTCGGCAATGTGATGTTCGGCAAGGAGTTGCACGCCTCGCGGCTGGCGGCGCGTCTGTTCGGTTCGGCTCGCCGCGCACTGGAGGAAGAAGCCCGCGCGATGATTGCAGCCGTTGGCCTGATGGGGGCGGAGGCTAAATATCCGGCGCAGCTTTCCGGTGGCATGCAGCAGCGTCTCGCGCTGGCGCAGGCGCTGATCATGCGCCCCAAGGTTCTGTTGCTGGATGAGCCCTTCGGGGCGCTCGATCCCGGTATTCGCGCCGAAATCCATGTGCTGATGAAAAAGCTCTGGCACGAAGCGCCGATGACCGTCGTCATGGTGACGCATGACATGCGCGAGGCTTTTACGCTTGGAACCCGCGTCGTGGCGTTTGAGCGCCCGCGCGACCGGCCGGAGGAAAAGTTGCGTTACGGCGCAACCATTACCCGCGACATCACCATCTGGCCGCCGCGACAGGCGGGTCAGGCCTCAATCTTTCGCCCAGACCGGGACGGCCCGGTCTCTTCACAGGGTCAATAGCCGGGACGACCCGGCCGACATCCACTGGAGATGAACATGCATATCCGCCGTTCTGAAGACGAAATCGCCGCCAACCGGGCGCGTTACGAAGAACACCAGCGCCAAGGGCTGAGCGCTGCGCCGAAGGCACTGCCCGGCAAAAGCGAAAAACCCGCGCCGGCCATTGCCGGGGAAAAGATCGTTCACCGGGAGAATATCCCCGGCGGCTGGTACTGGTCCACCCGCGTGAAGGCAAACGAGGTGCTGCGCATCTCGCTCGACGAGGGTTTTTCGACGCTGTCGCTGATTGCCTGGAATGCTGAGGACACCACGGAGCGACTGAACCTGCCTGATACGGTGAAGGTGCAGTGGACCACAGGTCTTGCCAAGGGCCGGGTGATCTTTTCCGACATGGGCAAGGTGATGTTTTCCATCGTGGAGGACAGCTGCGGGGCACATGACGTGCTGATGGGGGGCTCGACGGCCTCTTCCAACGCGAAAAAATACCCCGGCGCCAATGGTCCGGCGCTTCGCAACACGCGCGACAATTTCGTGCTGCTCGCCACCAAGGCCGGCCTCGACAAGCGCGACATTCCGGCAGCCCTTGCGCTTTTTGCGCCCGTGCGTGTCGATGCCGAGGGCAAGTTCCTCTGGAAGCCGGAGCTTGTGAGCGACGGCGATTATGTGGACCTGCGTGCCGAAATGGACATGATCGTCGGTTTCTCCAACTGCCCGCATCCGCTCGATCCGAACCCTGTCTATGCGCCCCACGCGGTGACTGTCACGCGCCTGTCCGCATCCGAACCTGTCGCTGATGATCTCTGCCGCACAGCCACGCCCGAAGCCTTGCGCGGCTTTGAAAACAACGCATTTGCGGCTCTGTGAGAGGAGAGAAACCATGACCCAATTTGTCCAGACCTCTACCTCCCGCACGCTGAAAAACACCGTTCAGGACCATTACATCGCTGCCGAAGCGCCCTTTTCGACCGTGGTGAAAAAGGGCCAGATCCTGCGTATCGAGGACACATTTGGCCAGCAGGCCATCGACACGCTGTTTTACAATGCACATGATTTTTCCGAGCGTTATTCCAGTCAGGACACAATGCGAGAGCAGGGTGCCGCCTATATCTCCACGGGCACAAAAATCCTCTCGTCCGAAGGCCGCGTGATGGCCACCATGACTGCCGATACCTGCGGTCGCCATGATACATCCGCCGGTGCCTGCTCGTGTGAGAGCAATACCGTGCGCTTTGGCCATTACACGAAATACCTGCATGCCTGCCGCGACAATTTTGTGCTGGAAGTCTCCAAACACGGGATGAGCAAGCGCGATGTCGTCGCCAATATCAACTTCTTCATGAACGTACCGATCGAACCCTCGGGCGAAATGACCATCGTGGACGGCATTTCGGCGCCGGGCGACTATGTGGAACTGAAGGCGGAGATGGATGTGCTGCTCGTCATTTCCAATTGCCCGCAGATCAACAATCCCTGCAACGGCTTTGATCCGACACCGGTGCGCGTGCTCGTCTGGGAGGGTGAGGACGCCTGATGTTTCAAAAAGTCCTGATCGCCAATCGCGGCGAAATCGCTGTGCGGGTCATCCGTACGCTCAAAAAAATGGGCATTGCCTCGGTTGCCGTTTATTCCGATGCCGACCGGTTTTCCAAAGCCGTGCTGATGGCGGATGAGGCCGTGCGGCTTGGCCCCGCACCGGCGTCTGAAAGCTATCTGAATGTCGAGGCGGTGATTGCCGCGTGCCGGCAGACGGGGGCAGAGGCCGTGCATCCCGGCTACGGCTTTCTGTCGGAAAACATCGGTTTTGCCGAACGGCTGATGGCCGAAGGCATTACCTTTATCGGACCGAGCCCCCAGAACATCGCCGATTTTGGCCTGAAACACACGGCTCGTGAATTGGCCAAGGCCAGCGGCGTGCCGCTGCTCCCCGGCTCCGATCTACTCGCGGACCGCGAGGCGGCGCTGATGGCGGCGGAAGACATCGGATATCCCGTCATGCTGAAATCCACCGCCGGCGGTGGCGGCATCGGTATGCAGCTTTGCGATACGCCGGAAAGCTTGGCTTCCGCCTTCGACAGCGTGCAGCGCACCGCCAAATCCAGCTTTGGCGATGCCCGTGTCTATCTGGAGCGTTTTGTCTCCAAGGCCCGCCATGTGGAGGTGCAGATTTTTGGCGATGGCAAGGGCCGGGTGATTGCGCTTGGCGAGCGTGATTGTTCGCTGCAGCGGCGAAACCAGAAGGTGATCGAGGAAACGCCAGCGCCGGGGCTTGTCGATGCCGTGCGCAAGAGCCTGCATCAGGCGGCGGTCTCGCTTGGGCAGCAGGTGAATTACGCCTCTGCCGGAACCGTGGAATTCATTTATGATCCCGCGCGTGAGGAATTTTACTTCCTTGAGGTCAACACCCGGCTTCAGGTAGAACACCCGGTGACGGAAGCGGTGTTCGGCGTTGATCTCGTCGAATGGATGATCCGGCAGGCGGCCGGCGAGGACGTGCTGACGGGCCGCGAAAACCTTGTGCCCAAGGGGGCGGCCATTGAGGCGCGCATCTATGCGGAAATGCCGCATGCCGGTTTTCGCCCGAGCGCCGGGCTGCTGACCGAAGTCGTTTTCCCCGAAAATGTCCGTGTCGATGGCTGGATCGAGACCGGAACGGAGGTCACGCCGTTTTACGATCCGATGCTCGCCAAGCTGATCGTTGCGGCAGACACGCGCGATGAAGCGATTGCAGCTCTCTCGGATGCGCTGGATAAAACCGCGCTCTCCGGCATCGAAACCAATCTCGACTATCTGAAAGCCATAGCCGCCTCGGATCTTTTCGGCAGCGGTGAAGTCGCGACCACCGCATTGAAGGATTTCGATTTTACCCCCGATGTGATCGAGGTCATCGCACCCGGCGCGCAATCGTCCCTCCAGGAACTGCCGGGCCGGCTCGGCCTCTGGCATGTGGGCGTGCCGCCGTCTGGGCCGATGGATGCGCGCTCGTTTGCCCATGCCAACCGGCTGGTCGGCAACCATGATCATACGGCCGCGCTGGAACTGACGGTCTCCGGCCCGGTGCTGAAATTCTTCTCCGATACGGTGGTGGCCCTTGCCGGTGCCGTCATGCCGATGGCGGTGGATGGCAAGCCTGTCGCCCATGATACGGCGGTGCTGGTAAAAGCTGGCCAGACGCTGACGATTGGCATCATTTCCGGTGCCGGCCAACGGGCCTATCTGGCCGTCGCCGGCGGGTTTGCAGCACCTGTCGTCCTCGGCTCGCGCGCCACGTTCGGGCTTGGCCAGTTCGGCGGCAATGCCACCGGCACGCTGCGCGCCGGCCATGTGCTGCGGCTGGCACGAGCAAAACAAAACGGGCAAAAGCTGGCGGATGAGCCGGCAGAACTGACGCGCGACTGGTCTGTCGGCGTTGTTTATGGTCCCCACGGCGCACCGGATTTCTTCCTTGCCGAAGACATAGAGACGCTGTTTTCCACGGAATACGAGGTTCACTTCAATTCTGCCCGCACCGGCGTGCGCCTCATCGGTCCAGCACCCAAATGGGCGCGTGAGGATGGCGGAGAGGCGGGTCTGCACCCCTCCAACCTGCATGACAACGCCTATGCCATCGGCGCCATCGATTTTACCGGCGACATGCCGATCATTCTGGGGCCTGATGGTCCAAGCCTCGGCGGCTTTGTCTGCCCGGCGGTGATTGCCCGTGACGAGCAGTGGAAGATGGGCCAGTTCAAGCCGGGCGATCGGATCCGGTTTCATGCGGTGGCGCGCGACGAAGATGCTGGCTTGGCAGCACCGGCGCTTTCTCCTGCGCACTCCGCCACCGGTTCCCCAATCCTTGCCACCGATGTCACCGGTCCGGTTCCCGTCGTTTATCGTCGCCAGGGCGATGACAATCTGCTCGTCGAATATGGCGAGATGCAGCTCGACATCGCCATCCGCATGCGCGTTCACCTGCTGATGCAGGCTGTGCAGGCGGCAGAGCTTCCGGGGCTGATTGACCTCACGCCCGGCATCCGCTCGCTGCAGATCCATTATGACGGCACCACGCTGTCCCGCGCAAAACTGCTCGGCCTGCTCCGGGAGATCGAGAAGAACCTGCCGCCGGTGTCAGAAGTCAAGGTGCCGAGCCGCACCGTCTGGCTGCCGCTGTCGTGGAACGACCCGCAAGCTGAGCTTGCCATGCGCAAGTATCAGGAACTGGTGCGCCCCAACGCGCCCTGGTGCCCGTCCAATATCGAGTTCATCCGCCGTATCAATGGGCTTGCCGACGAGCAGGCGGTGAAGGACACGATCTTCAACGCCTCCTATCTGGTGATGGGCCTGGGTGACGTCTATCTCGGCGCGCCGGTGGCGACCCCGCTTGATCCGCGCCATCGCCTCGTCACAACCAAATACAATCCGGCCCGCACCTGGACGCCGGAAAATGCCGTCGGCATCGGTGGCGCCTATATGTGCATCTATGGCATGGAAGGGCCGGGCGGTTATCAGCTGTTCGGGCGCACCATTCAGGTGTGGAACACCTGGCGGCAAACGGATGTCTTCACGAAGGGAAAACCCTGGCTTCTCGATTTCTTCGACCAGATCCGCTTTTTCCCCGTCTCCCATGAGGAACTGATGGAGGCGCGCGCCGCCTTTCCGCATGGCGGTTATCCGATCCGCATCGAGGAGGGTGAGTTTTCCTATGCCGATTACGCGGCCGAGCTTGCCCGCAATGCCGATAGCATCAAGGCCTTCAAGCAGGGCCAGCAGGCAGCCTTCGAGGCGGAGCGCCGGCGCTGGAAGGAAGAGGGGCTCGACAGTTTCATCACCGACGAAGGGGCAGGCCCCGGCCTTGGCGGCGATATTCCCGATGGCTGCTTCGGGGTGGAAAGTGCCGTGCCCGGTAATGTCTGGAAACTGTTGGTCGAGGAAGGCCAGAGGGTCGAGGCTGGCGAGACGCTCGCCATCATCGAGTCCATGAAGATGGAAATCAATATCACCGCCCATGCTAGAGGCACGGTGCGCGATCTGCGCGCCGGACCGGGCCGCAACGTCAAGGCCGGCGACGTGCTGGTTGTTCTGGAGGAAGTTCAATGATCCCCGCCATTCTCGATCTGGCCGCGCTGAAGGCACTTTATGCCGCAGGCCTTTCCCCGCTCGATCTCTTGGAAGAGGTCATTGCCCGCCGCAAGGCCTCGGATGATCCGGCGATCTTTATCACTGAAACGCCGGATGACGACCTTCGAGCTGCCGCCAAAGCGCTGGTGGAGACGGCGCCGGAGCCGAACAGTCTGCCCCTCTGGGGCATTCCCTTTGCGGTGAAGGACAATATCGATGTGGCGGGCCTGCCGACGACGGCTGCCTGCCCGGCCTTTGCTTACTCCCCGGAAAAGGATGCAACCGTGGTTGCGCGCCTGAAGGCGGCCGGCGCCATCGTTATCGGCAAGACCAATCTCGACCAGTTCGCGACGGGCCTCAATGGCACGCGATCTCCTTACGGTGCGCCGCGCTCGGTGTTTGACAAGGCCTATGTCTCGGGCGGTTCCTCTTCCGGTTCCGCGGTTTCTGTGGCAGCGGGTCTGGCAAGCTTTGCGCTTGGCACCGATACCGCTGGCTCCGGCCGCGTGCCGGCGGCCTTCAACAACCTTGTCGGCATCAAGCCGACGCCGGGTCTGGTGCCGAATGTCGGCGTTGTGCCCGCCTGCCGTAGCGTCGATGTCGTGACCATTTTTGCAGCGACGGTTGGCGATGGCGTGGCGGTTCGCAAGGTGATGGACGGTTATGATGCGGGCGATCCCTATTCCCGCAAGGCTACCCCCGCCGCCCTTCCGGCCTCTGGTCTGAGGATCGGCGTGCTTGACAGTGCCGAGCGCGAGTTCTTCGGCAATACCGAGGTGGAAGCGCTGTATGATGCCGCCACCGCGCGGGCAAAATCGCTCGGTGCCACCATCGTGCCCTTCGATTATGCGCCTTTTAGGCAGGCGGCCGAACTGCTCTATAACGGCCCGTGGGTGGCTGAGCGCCTGGCAGCGGTCAAGGATTTTATCGGGACAAATGCCGATGATTTTGACCCGACCGTGCGCACGATTATCGAGGGTGCAAAGGCCTATGATGCGGTCGATGCCTTCGAGGGGCAATACAAGCTCGGGCATCTGCGCCAGAAGGCGATGGCCGAATGGCAAGGCCTCGACATGCTGATGCTGCCGACCTCGCCCACCACCTATACGGTGGACGCGATGCTGGCTGACCCGATCGTCAAGAACAGCCATTTCGGCCGTTATACCAACTTTGCCAATCTCTTTGGTTATGCGGCGATTGCGGTTCCCGGTGGTTTCGGGGCCGATGGTTTGCCCAGCGGCGTTACCCTGTTTGGCCCAGCCTTTTCCGATGATGCACTGGCGCCCTTTGCCGATGCCCTGCACCGCGCCTGCTCCCCCGGCATGGGCAAGGATAAGACCGCCAGCCTGCCGGACGCCTCGAAAGTGGCAGAAGCCGATGACGGCCTCGTCACCATCATGGTCGTCGGCGCGCATCTGACCGGCATGCCCTTGAACCACGAACTGACCGGACCCGGCGGAGCGCTTGTCAAAACCTGCCGGACGGCCGGTGATTACCGGCTTTACGTGCTGCCCAACACCACGCCGCCAAAGCCTGGCCTCATCCGCGAGCCCGGTTTTGACGGCAAGGGACTTGAAGTGGAGGTGTGGAAGGTGACGCCATCAGCCTTCGGGCGTTTCGTGCAGAACATTCCAGCCCCGCTCGGCATCGGCAAGGTCACGCTGGACGATGGCTCCCAGGTATCCGGTTTCCTCTGCGAACCCTATGCCATCAAGGGCGCGCAGGAGGTGACGGAGCTTGGCGGCTGGCGCGCCTATATCGCGTCCCGCAAGTCGTCGTAGTGTCTGATGGGCGAAAGGGTGAGCCGGCCTGCCTTGGCGGGCCTGCTCACCCTTCGTTCCAATCGCTCTCAGGCGGCCTGTTCGGCAAATTGCACCGTGGCATGAAACACGTGGTCGGTGCCGTTGCGGGTCTTGCAGGACAGGATCAGGCTTGCGCCCATCTGCGTCACCATCCGGTCTGCAATGGCAAGGCCAAGGCCGGAGCCGGGGGCGCGATCATTGCCGCGCGCAAAGCGCTGGCGCAGGTGCGAAAGCTCAACATCGGAGAGCGCCGGCGAGGCATTGGTGACGCGCACCGACTGCCCGTCCTCGACGAAAATGTCGATTGGCGCCTGGCCGATCCCGTGCAGGCCGGCGTTTTCGATGAGATTGCGCAGGACGATGGCAAAGGCATCCGGATCTGCCGGCCAGTGCAGGTGATCCCTTGTGCCGCGGTGATAGCGGATGCGACCCTGCAGCGGCCCGGACCGGTTGAACTCGTCCACCAGCATGTCGACGATCGGCACCAGGTCATTTGTCTCGCGACCAGCGCCGATGCCCGCTTCCGCGCGCGACAGCTGCAGCAGCTTTTCGTTGAGGGCCGCCAGCCGGCGAAGCGCGCCATCGGCCCGCTTGGCATGTTCGCGGGCGCTGCCTTCGGGCAATTCCTCCAGCAGCACTTCCACCTGCGCGCGTGCGCCGGCAATCGGTGTGCGAAGCTCGTGGGCGCTGTTGGCCGTCAGCTCCCGTTCGGCCTCCAGTGCCGCCGTCAGGCGTGACAGAAGAACGTTGACCGACTGGCTGATCGGCAGGATTTCCTTCGGCAGGCCATCCAGCTCGACGGGGGACAGGTTGCCGCTGTCCTTCATGGCAATCTCGGCGCGCAGCCGGTCAACCGGCAGAAGGGCGCGCCGGACGATCCACCAGATCGCCGCGATGGTGATCGGCAGCAGCACCAGGATCGGCATCAGAAGCGCCGTCATGCCTTCCAGTGCCGCCTCCCGGCGATGATCGAGCGAATCGGCCACCTGCACGAAAAGCGAACTGCTCACGGCCGAAACCGTGAAGATGCGCTTGGTTTCGTCGTTCCAGAAGCCCGGCATCAACGGGGCCGGATAGGGATCGGACGTCACGTTGTGGGAATGCATGAGGACGCGGCCATCCGCATCGCGCACCTGATAGGTGAGGTATTCGTCCGGCACGCTGCCGCGCAGCGCCGTCAGCTTGCGCGGCGTTGTTGCATCCTCGCGCAGGTAAAGATCGTCCACCACCAGCGGCACCAGCCGCTCGGCGGTTTCCTGCAGCGAGCTGTCGAAGATTTCGCCAAACTCTTCGCGCATCACGGAAACGCCAAGCCCGACTGCCAAAAGCCAGAACAGGAAGAGTGCGGCCGAAAGCCAGATGATCAGCTGTTTTGCAATGCTGCCGCTCTTAGCGCTCATTGCTCACCATCCGGTAGCCGATGCCGCGCACCGTTTCGATCGTGGCGCGCCCCAGCTTGCGGCGCAGGCGGCTCACATAGACTTCCACCGTATTGCTTTCGATTTCGGCGCCGAAGGAATAGAGCGCCTCCTCGATCTGGTTTTTCCCGACGATTGCGTTGCGCCGGGCAGACAGCATTTCCAGAACAGCCCATTCACGCGCCGAAAGCGCCAGCTGCTCGCCGTTTTTGCGCGCGACCCGCCGCTCGGAGAGAAAGATCTGCAGGTCGCCGATCTCGATCATCGGCACCTGATGGGCGCCGTAACGGCGGGCAACGGCGTGAATGCGGGCCTCCAACTCGCCAAGATCGAAGGGTTTGACGAGATAATCGTCGGCGCCGGCATTGAGGCCTTCGATCCGGTCGGACACCTGGTCATGGGCGGTCAGGATGATCACGGGCGTCTTGTCGCGCTTGGCCCTCAGCGCTTTCAGGATGTTCAGCCCGTGGCCATCAGGAAGGCGCAGATCCAGCAGGATGAGGCCGTATTCCGCGGCATCAAGGCAAGCCTCAGCGTTTTCCTGGTCCTTTGCCCAGTCGACGGCATGGCCCTGGCGGGACGCATGCGTTTTGACCGCATCGCCCAGCGTAACATCGTCTTCCACAAGTAGAATTCTCAAAGATTGCGTCCCCTCATTCCGACATGGCTTCAGCCATGACCCGCCAGGCTGACAGGGGGCTGAAGGTTTGTGGCATGTCTTGTTCCGCCGCCTTCAGGTCCATGTCAGCAACCGCCCCCAACTTCCAGAGTGTCACCAACTCATGGAGAAACCAATGCGATTTTTGATCACCCTCACCACTGCCACCCTTGGCGCCACACTTGGCCTTGCAGGCATTGCTGCGGCCAAGGATAAATGCAACGTGCCCGTGGCCGATTGGCAGCCGCGCGCCACGCTTCAGGCAAAGCTTGAGGCGGAAGGTTGGAAGGTGCGTTCGATCAAGACGGAGGATGGCTGCTACGAGGCCTATGCCATCAATGCCAAGGGAGAAAAGGTGGAAGCCTATTTCGACCCCAAGAGCCTTGCCTCTGTCGGCATGAAGGTCGAGAACTGATCATGCCGGCGGTGGTCAAGGTCTGGGATCCTTACGTGCGCGTCTTTCACTGGGGCCTGGTTTTGAGCTTTGCCATTGCTTGGGCATCGGCAGAGGAGATGCGTGAACTGCATGAATTTGCCGGTTATACCGCCGGAACGCTGGTGGTCGCGCGTCTCCTGCTCGGGGTGGCCGGATCGCGCTACGCGCGCTTTTCGCAATTCGTGCGCCGACCCTCCCGAATCATTGCCTATGCGGGCGATCTGGTGGTGCATCGGGAGCGGCGTTATCTCGGACATAACCCGCTGGGAGGGCTGATGGTGCTGGCGCTGATTGCCCTCATCGCCGCGATTGCCACCACCGGCTGGCTGCAGACGACGGATGCCTATTGGGGCATAGAATGGGTAGAAGACCTGCATCGGCGCCTGGTCAATGTGCTGATCGGCTGCGTTTTACTGCATCTTGCCGGCGTCCTTGTCGCAAGCCTGCGCCACGGAGAAAATCTCGTGCGCGCCATGGTGACGGGCCTGAAACGTGCGCCGGAACCCGGCGATGTAATCTGAGCAGCTCACGTTTTAACGAAAAATGCCGGTGCCCTGGATAGATCCACGGCGCCGGCATTTTTTTGATTGAGACGGGTTTGATTGCGTCTCATTCGCCAAGATCGCAACGGGGCGTGTTATCTCCGCTGCAACAGGGTTTCCGCTTCCGGGCGGGTCGGGGCACCCAGGCGGCCGCCGAAAACGGTGCATTTGAGGGCTGCAGCGGCCGATGAGAGGCGGATGGCCTGCCGGGCAGGCATTCCTTCGGCAATCGCCAGCGCAAAAGTGCCATGAAAAATATCGCCTGCGGCCAGCGTATCAACAGCCGTGACGCCAAATGCCGGCTCGAAGAAAAGCGTGTCCTTGCCGGGCTCGCTCCAGTAACAGCCCGCCGGTCCGGCCGTAACGGCAATGAAGATGTCCGGATAACGTGCCTGCAACAGGGGCACCATGGCAGCAACCTCGGCAGCGCCGGTGAGGCTCCGGGCGGCCGGCTCAGAAAAGATGATGTGACTGGCAGCCGGCGCCAGCTTTTCCAGGGTGTCCACCGGGGCAACGTCGCCGTCGAGAATGGCCGGCTTGCCCATCCGGCGCGCCATGGTCAGTACATCGAGCGCCATGTCGGGCCAGCGCACATCCACAAGCACGGCATCGAAGGCTGCAAGATCGTCTGGAGTGCAGGAGCGTTTGGTCTCGTGCAGCTTGTGATCGTAGAAGGGTACGATCAGCCGTTCACCGGCGGGATCGATGAGGATCGTCGACAGAGCCGAGCGGGCACCGGGAACGATCACCATGCCATCGGTCTCTATGCCGCTCTGGCCAAGTTCCCGCACAATGCGGTGACCCGTTTCGTCATCCCCAACCGCACCCCAGAGGCTTGCGCGGCCGCCCATGCGGACAACGGCATAGGCGGCACCAGCCGCCATTCCCTCCGCAATCTGCTCCATGGCATAGGGCAGAACCTTGCCCTCGCCACGCGGCATTTCATGCACGCGAAACAGCGTATCGAGCACGGCCGCACCCACGCACAGCACGTGCCTGGGCGGGTTTGCCGGCAGGATACCGGCGGGTTTCAAACCCTTTGCCATGGTCAGAGACGCTTGCCGCTTTCGGCGTCGAACAGATGCATGGAGTTGGGATCGATGGCGATCTGGATCGTGTCGCCGAACCGCACATCCAGCCGCTCGCGAAACAGGCAGGCGATCTCGTCGCCCTTGCAGGTGAGCTTGGCATAGATTTCAGACCCGGTGCCTTCCACCAGTCCCACCCGTCCCTCGATGCCGCCCGTTGCCACCGCGCGGATATGCTCCGGGCGAATACCGCAGACGAGATTGCGTCCACCCAAGGTGGCAGGGTTTGCCGTTGCCGGCAGCGGCAGCGTCAGGCCGTTGACCGTGCGGAACACACCCTCTTCCACCCGGCCTTGGACGAAGTTCATCGCAGGCGAGCCGATAAAACCGGCGACAAAAAGGTTTGCCGGGCGATCGTAAAGGTCGAGCGGCGCGCCGATCTGCTCGATGACGCCGTCATGCAGCACCACGATCTTGTCGGCCATGGTCATGGCTTCCACCTGATCGTGGGTCACATAGATGGTGGTGGTGCCGATGCGCTGGTGCAGCGCCTTGATCTCGCCGCGCATCTGCACGCGAAGCTTTGCGTCCAGGTTGGACAGCGGCTCGTCGAAGAGAAAGACCTGCGGATCACGTACCAGGGCGCGGCCCATGGCCACGCGCTGGCGCTGGCCGCCGGAGAGCTGGCGCGGATAACGCTCCATCAGGCTTTCAAGTCCGAGAATGGAGGCTGCCCGGTCGACCTTGGCCTTGGTTTCCTCGGCGCTCACCTTCTTCAGCTTCAGCGCAAAGCCCATATTGTCCTTGACGGTCATGTGCGGATAAAGCGCGTAGTTCTGGAAGACCATGGCGATATCGCGGTCGCGGGCCGGCAGGTTGGATACCTCCCGGGTGCCGATGCGGATTTCACCCTCGGTCAATTCTTCAAGGCCTGCAATCATCCTGAGCAGCGTGGATTTTCCGCAGCCGGAGGGGCCGACGAGTGCGACAAACTCGCCATCCTTGATATCGATATCGATGCCGTGGATGACGTGGACCGCGCCGAAACGCTTCTGGACGTTTAGAATATTGACTGGTGCCATTTTAATGATCCCGTAATGAGCCTTGAGTGGGCTATGCCTCAGCCGCCCTTGACAGCGCCGGCGGTCAAGCCCGCAACAATCTGTTTCTGCGCAAACATGGTGAGCAAGAGCACCGGCAGCGTGACGATCAGCGCGGCCGCCGCCAGAGGTCCCCAGCTGACCTGCTCGAAGGACAGCATGTTGTAGACGGCAACCGGCAGCGTGCGCGTTTCACGGCTGGCCAGCACAATGCCGAAGACAAAGTTGTTCCAGGAGAAGATGACCGCCAGGATGAAGGACACGACGATGCCGGGCTTGGCAATCGGCAGCGCGACGAGGCGAAACACCTGCCAGGACGAGGCGCCATCGATGCTGGCGGCTTCCTCCAATTCCTTCGGCGTCGTTTCGAAATAACCGATCATGATCCAGACGACGATCGGAACCGTGACCACGAGATGGATGATGATCTGCGGCCAGAGCGTGCCGAGCATGTTCAGCCATTGGAACAGCAGGAACAGCGGAATGAGGAAGGAAAGGCCGGGTGTCATGCGGGCGATCATGATGATCACTGCCGATTTTTCAGCCTTCAGCCGTGCGATGCCATAGCCGGCGGGCACGCCGATCAAGAGTGCCAGAAGCGTGGCTGCACCGGTCACCAGGATGGAATTCCAGAAATAGAGGAAGAAATTGTTCTCCTCGAAAACCTTCACATAATTCGACCAGGCAAACCGCTCCGGAATGAAGATTGGCGGATAGGCGCCGTTGTCGATCTCGTATTTCAAGGACAGCGAGATCATCCAGAGGAAGAACAGGACAACAGGCGAAATCATCACCAGGGCCACGAAGAACAGGCCGATCCGGTCGAGTGTCTTGCGTTTCATCAGCGTTCCTCCATCTCGGACCAATTGGCCCGCTGGCGCACCATCAACAGCACGAAGGAGAGCGCCACGATGGCCATGAAGAAGACGACGGCCATGGCAGAGCCGTAACCGATGTCGTAATAGGCAAAGGACGTGTTGTACAGGTAGATGTTGATCGTCTCCGAGGCCGTACCCGGACCGCCTTGCGTCATCGCATAGATGATGTCGAAGCTTTTGACGGCATCGATGGAGCGGATGATCACCGCAATCATCAGGAAGGGCGCAATCATCGGCATGGTGAGATAGCGGAATTTTTGCCAGGCATTGGCGCCATCGATCTCCGCACTTTCGTAAGGCTCGCGCGGCACGGCGGCGAGCCCCCCGAGCACGATCAGCATGACCAGCGGCGTCCACTGCCACGTCTCCACCAGCACCAGCGAGGGGATGACGGTCGACTGGTTGTAGATCCATTCGAGCGGCCCGATGCCGATGAAGGACAGGAGATAGTTGAGAACGCCGAGCTGGGGATGAAACATCATCGTCCACACAAGCGCGATGGCAACCGGGGTTGCCATCATCGGCATGACGAACACGCCGCGCAGGAAACCGCGCATGGGAAACTCGGCATCGAACACCAGGGCCGCGAGCGTTCCCAGAAACAGCGGCGCCACCACAGACAAGACGGTGTAGAGCAGCGTGTGCCAGAGAGAATCCCAGAAGCGGCTATCCCCCGCCAGCCGGATATAGTTCTCGAAACCGATGAAGCTTTGCTCCTGGCCGAGCGTCCAGCGATGCGCGCTCATCCACAGGGTAAACACCCAGGGGAAGACGATCACGGCCGAGATGACGACCAGCGCCGGGATGACGAAGGGCCAGTAATTGGGAGCAAGCCGCGTGGGCTTGCTCCTCTTGGCGCCGCGCGTACCGGCGGATGTGTTTTCCATGCTCACGGAGGCCATTATCCCTCGCTTCGCGCCAGGACAGGTGCGAACTGTTCCGTCGCCTTTTTCAGTTCGGTTGCCGGATCGGCACCACCGATCATGTTGGTGAGACCGACGCCAAACGTGTCGCGGAATTCCGTCACCGGAATGATGACCGGAAGTGCCAGCTGCGACACCTTGCCGGAGCCGACCACCGCATCGAGCCAGGCGGCCGGCATTTTCACGCCTTCGCGCACCTTCTGGTCTTCGAGGATCGACTGGCGGAAGGGAACGCCGGCACCGGCCTGCAGCAGGCGGGCGCCCATCTCGTGCGAGATTGCCCACTGGCAGAACAGGTAGGCAGCTTCCTTCTTGGTGCTGGCTTCCACAACGCCGAGGCCATCGCCGAATGTGCCAGCCGCCTGTGCGGCCGGACCCTTCGGCATGACGCCATAACCGACCTTGCCGACGACGCGGGACTTTTCCGGATTTTCGATCGGCGGGGCAAAACCGACGCCATCAAACCACATGCCGATCTTGCCCTGCAGGAAGGCCGACTGCGCTTCTGCCCAGTTGAAACCGGAAACGCCGGGAGGGGCCGCCTTCGTCATCAGGCGCTGATAGAGCTTGGCGGCTTCTACGGCTTCCTTGGTATCCGTTGACAGTTTCCCATCGGCACCGATCGGCTTTGCGCCATAGCCCAGCATCAGCGATGTCCAGACCGGCGTATTGGCGTTTTTCAGGCCGCGCGCGACGAAACCATAGGTATTGGTGGAGGGATCGGTGATCTTTTCGGCCGCCGTGACCATTTCCTCGAAAGTCTGAGGGTATTTGAGGCCCTTTGCGTCAAAAAGATCCTTGTTCCAGTAGACGATCCAGTAATCCACCGAGAAGGGAAGCGAGCGCAGCACGCCGGCCTGATCCTTGGCAAACTGCATGCCGGCTTCGGCAAAATCGCTTTCGACGAGCGACGGATCGGTCAGCGACGGGTCTTTCAGGAAGCCGCTGATATCGGCCAGCCACTTGCCTTTTTCGAACTGGCGCTTCTGCACATGGTAGCTCAGATGCACCACGTCGAAGCTCGGCTTGCCCGACGATAGCTCGATCACGACCTTCTGGCGCTGCTGCTGCTCAGGCGTTGCCTCGGCATTGACCTTGATGCCGGTCAGCGCCTCGAATTCCGAGAGATACTTGATCAACGTTTCGCTGCGCGGGCTTTTGACCAGATTCACTTCCAGCGTGGTGCCGGCATGTTTTTTCCAGTTGACCGCAGCCGATGCCGGGCGGATGCCCAGAAGGGCGCTGCCGCCGATGGCGGTGGTGCCGGCCAGGAACCCACGGCGCGTGGGGTTGAGCCATGAATGCGTCATTCGTTTCTCCTCCATTGAACCGGGATCTCCTCACCCCGGCTTTGTTTCCTATACGGCCAGCGCCCTGTCCCTCGCGTTGCGGATATGGGCAGACAGCCGCTCCACAGCCTCGTCCACCGAGCGTCGCTCGACGGCTTCGAGAATGGCCAGATGCTCTTTCATGACAGAGGCCACGTGGCCCGCAATGCGAAAGCGCTCCTGGTTGATGAGGCGCATCTTGATCGAATTGACCCGGTAGGCATTCGAGATGATCGAATTGCCGAGCCGGTCGATAAAGGCGTCGTGCATGCCCCAGTCAACCGCTTGGGCATGCTGATCGAGTTCGCTCGAAACCTTGCCATTGGCTGCGGCTTCGGCAATCTCGCGGTGGTCCTTCAACAGCTTGGCGATTTCCTCGTCCGACACCGACAGCGTGAAAAGCGCCAGCGCTTCCTTTTCGAGAAACATGCGGAACTGGAAAGCCTCGCGGATCAGGTTGAGGTCGATATGGGCAACCTGCAGGCCCCGCTGCGGCACGGTCTTGATCAGCCCGTCCGCCTCGAGCCGCGGAATGGCCTCGCGGATTGCGCCGAGAGGCAGTCCCGTCAGTTCGACAAGGCGACGCTGCGAGATGAACTGGCCCGGACGAACATCGCGCAACAGAAGGTGCTGCGTAAAACTTTCATACGCACGCTCCCGAAGGCTTGTCTGTTCGCCGTTCTCGTCCATGCCCACTCCCTTTTGAGGCGGCCTCAGGCTGCCTTTTGGTGAAACAGCCTGTCGAAGGCCCCTTCGATCCTCGCACGATCTTCAGCCGAGAGGGCAATCAGCGGCGCGCGCACGTCAAGCCAGACATTTTCTCCCGTCGTATGAGATAACAGCACCTTGACCGCCGGTGTTACCGGAAACTTCAGAAGCTCCACAACAAGATCCTCGATGCGCTTGTCGTCGCGCCCGTCGACGGCCATGGCTCTCACGTCCTGCGTCAGGAAATTGGCCACACCGGAAATTGCGCCCTGGCCACCAAGACGCACGCCGCGCGCCAGATCGCGCTCGTCACCGATGAGGATGATGAGGTCGCCGTGTTCTTTCAGCAGCTGCTCGGTATAGGACCAGGTGCCCGACGAATCCTTGACGCCGGTGACGATGCCGGGGAAGGCTGCGCGCAGACGCCCGACCAGCTCGACAGACAGCGCAACCATGGTGACGGACGGAATATTGTAGACAAGAATATCGCGGGCGCCGGCTCCGATCTTGGCAAAAACGGCCGAGAACCAGGCAAACAGCCCGTCATCGCTGACATTCTTGAAATAGGACGGCGGGGCAAGAAGAATGTTGCGCGCCCCGGCAGACAGCGCTTGTGCTGCCTGGTCTGCAGCGTCCTCGATGGAATCCACCAACACGCCGACAACGATGTTCGATGGCGAGATCCCGGCTTCGAGAAAGGCGCCAAGCACTGCCTCGCGTTCGCGGCTGCCGATGGAGCAGCCTTCGCCGGTGGTGCCAAACAGGGTGACACTGTTGCAGCCCTGCGCGAGGCAACGGCGTGCATGCGCGATCATGTGTTCAATATCTATCGTCCCGTCCGTGCTGAACGGGCTTGTGAGTGCAGCCGAAAGGCCGAATTTCTGGGTCACCTGCAAGGCTCCTCCTCCAACGTGAGTAAACTTTGATAACGCACTAACATGTTAGCTGTAAATGGCTAATCGCAATAAAATTTACGATACCGATCTTGCGCGGTGGACAACCGAAAACCGCCCAGGTCTGACGGCCGCCGCAGCTGAACATGTGCGGTTGGGAAGGGGGCAATCGGATAAGGGGGGAGGATCAAGACATCACACGGTCACAACCGCGCCCAACGGGCTTTCCACAGCAAGCGATGCGCAAGACTTTGAAGAAAAACGACTTCCGGCATGAAGGTGCAGGCCGAGCAAGGGTGAGCAGGCATCTCCTGCGCGCCAGGTTGAAGGGGCCGCACCCGGCACGTCCTCTTTATCAGCAGGCGGCAGCCGGTTCGAGACTGTATTGCCTGACGATCTCGATGAAGGCCTCCGCGCTCCAGGAGAGCGGTGCGCCGGCAGGCGTGATGATGCCGTAATCGGCCTTCTTGTCCGGCAGGAATGGCCGCATTACCAGGTGTTCGCTGCGGAAGAAGGCAGCAATCAGAGAGGGGACGATCGCAATGCCAAGTCCCTGTGCGGCACAGACGCAGGCCGTCTCGACGGAATGCACCTCCAGGCTGCAGCGATAGGTCGGCACCATGCGCCGCAGTTCGTGCTCCAGTTCGTTACGGTTGATCCGCTGGCGACCGAGCAGGATCAGGTCATTGCGCGCGAGGTCATGGACTTCGATTGCGGCTTTCTGGGAGAGCGGATGTCCGGCGGGCATGACGCAGGTCGTGCCGCTGGAGAAGAGGCTGCGTGTATCGAAGGAATGTTCTTCCGGTGGCAGGCGCACGAAACCGATATCGGCTATCCGGCCCCGCACCATGCGCTCGATTGCGTCGTAAGGCCCACTCATGATCTCGACGGTGACGCGCGGATGGCTTTGCTTGAACCGCGCCACCAGCGGCGGCAGCATGGTCGTGGTGAGGCTATGCGGAAAAGCGACCCGCACCAGCGCCTCACCGAAGATGCCCGTGCGCAGATCTCCGATCTTGGTGCGCAGTTTGGCGACGCTTTGCGATACCTCCTCCACCTCGCCGGCCAGGAGATGCGCCTCCGGCCGCGGCACAAGCCGGCCCTTGTCGCGCAGGAAGAGTTCCCGGCCGATCTCCTCTTCCAGTGCCGAGAGCTGGCGGCTGATGGCCGATTGCGAAAGACCAAGCTGGGCTGCCGCCGCAATGGTCGATCCGGTATCCATGATGGTCTTGAAAATTTCGAGCTGCCTGAGGTTCATGGGCGCCGATCCTAAGGCAGTCGGAAGCGAAGGCAAGCGGCCAGCGGAGCAAACCTGACAGGTCGCGCAAAATGCATAACATGATGCGTACAACTCATATGATTGCGCCTGTCGACGCGGGCGTTATCGTCCTTCCCATAAAACGAAAAACAAGGGGTCCTACCGATGAAACACCTGTGTCCGCCCGCAATTGCGCGGGAGCGGCAACCGTGACCGTCTTCGTCATCCGCCGCCTGATGCAGAGCATGGCCGTCTTGCTGGTGACGGCGTTTGTCGTCTTCCTCGGCGTTTATGCCATCGGCGATCCCGTGGAGATGTTGATCTCTCCGGACGCAAGCCCTGCCGAACGTGCGCAGGTGATTGCCTCGCTCGGCCTCGACCAGCCCCTGTGGCAGCAGTTCTTCACCTTTGCCTGGAACGCGATACACGGCGATCTCGGCCGCTCCTTCGTCTTCAACCGGCCGACCATTTCCCTCATCTTCGAGCGCCTGCCGGCCACGCTGGAACTGACGTTTACGGCGCTCGTGATCGCGCTTGCCATCGGCATTCCTCTGGGGTTGATTTCCGGGCTGAAGCCGAACAGCAAGACTGACGAAGCGATTATGACCGGTTCCATTCTCGGCTTTTCCCTGCCGAGTTTCTGGCAGGGCATGATGCTGATCATGATCTTTTCGGTCTGGCTCGGCTGGCTGCCCTCAACCGGGCGCGGGGAACTTGGCTCGTTTCTCGGGCTCCAGTCCAGCCTGTTTTCCATCGACGGATTGACCCACCTCATCCTTCCGGCGGTCAATCTCTGTCTTTTCAAGCTGGCACTGGTCATCCGCCTGACGCGCACCGGCGTGCGCGAAACCATGCCGCTCGATTTCGTCAAATTCGCCCGCGCCAAAGGCATTTCCGAGCGGCGGATCGTGTTCGTTCACGTCCTGAAAAACATCCTCATCCCGCTGATCACCGTGATCGGCATGGAACTGGGCAGCATGCTGGCCTTTGCAGTGGTGACGGAAACCATCTTCGCCTGGCCGGGCATCGGCAAGCTGCTGATCGATTCCATCATGCGGCTCGATCGTCCAGTCGTGGTGGCCTACCTGCTGGTGATCGTCAGCCTGTTCATTCTCATCAATTTCGTGGTCGATATTCTCTACTCGCTGATCGATCCGCGCGTGCGCCTTGGAGATGCCCAATGAGCATTTTTGCCTCTTTGCGACGCGAGGACACACTGACCGGACGCCTCATCATGGGCATCCTGCGCAGCCCCAAGGCGCTTGTCGCCACGCTTATCTGTCTTCTTCTGTTTGCAACGGCGCTGGCCGGTCCATGGCTCACGCCGCAAAATCCTTACGACCTGGCCACGCTCGACATTCTCGATGCCAAGCTCCCGCCGGGTGAACAGAGCATGTCGGGGCTTACCTTCTGGCTCGGCACGGACGGGCAGGGGCGCGACATGCTGTCTGCCATGGTCTATGGCCTGCGCACCTCGCTGGGCGTCGGTGTCTTTTCAGGGCTTGTCGCGCTGATGGCGGGCACTGTTCTCGGCCTTGTCGCCGCCTATTTCGGCGGACGTATCGACACGATCATCATGCGCATCGTCGATCTGATGCTCGGCCTGCCGACCATTCTGGTGGCGCTGATGCTGCTGGCGCTTCTCGGGCAGGGCGTCTGGAAGGTGATCTTTGCGCTCATCCTCGTTCAATGGGCAACCTTTGCCCGGGCCGTGCGCAGCGCCGCACTTGTCGAGAAGAACAAGGATTATGTCGAGGCTGCCGTAACACTTGGCATCGGAACGCCTCGCATCCTGTTCGGCCATCTTTTGCCCAATTGCCTGCCGCCGCTCATCGTCATCGGCATGCTGCAGGTGGCCAACGCGATCTCCGCCGAGGCGACGCTCTCCTTCCTCGGTATCGGCCTGCCGATTACAGAACCTTCGCTCGGGCTTCTGATCGCCAATGGTTATCAGGTGCTGATGTCGGGCGAATACTGGATCAGCGTCTATCCGGGCCTGCTTCTCCTGCTGCTGGTCTTTTCCATCAACATGACCGGGGATCGCTGTCGCGAGATCCTCAATCCACGCCTGGGCGAGAGGTAATCACAATGACCGATCCCGTCCTCGAGGTCACCAACCTCTCCACCCATTTTCCCACCCGCGCCGGTGTCATCAAGGCCGTCGATGGTGTGAGCTTCACCGTTGCACGTCGCCAGATCGTCGGCCTTGTCGGCGAGTCCGGCTCCGGAAAATCCATTACCGGCTTCTCCATTCTTGGTCTCGTCGATCCGCCGGGCCATGTGGCAAGCGGCAGCATCCGCTTCAACGGCGAAGAATTGACGACGAAATCGGCAAAGGACATGCGCATGATCCGCGGCCGGCGGATCGCCATGATCTTCCAGGATCCGATGATGACGCTCAATCCGGTGCTCTCCATCGGCACGCAGATGATCGAGACGGTCCGGGCGCACGAAAAGGTGTCGTATGCGGAGGCGCGCGCCCGTTCCCGCGATACGCTGGGACTGGTTGGAATTGCCTCGCCGGAGGAACGGCTGGATGCCTACCCGCATCAGTTCTCGGGCGGCATGCGCCAGCGCGTGGCAATCGCCATTTCGCTTCTGCATCGCCCCGATCTCATCATCGCCGATGAGCCGACCACCGCGCTCGATGTGACGATCCAGTCGCAGATCCTCTTCGAGATCAAGCGTCTGGCACAGGAATTCGGCATGTCGCTGATCTGGATCAGCCATGATCTCGGTGTCGTTGCCACGCTCGCCGAGCGGGTGATGGTCATGTATGCCGGCCGCATCGTCGAGGCAGGGCCTGTCGAGGACGTGCTGACATATCCTGCCCATCCTTACACGGTTGGCCTGATGAACGCCGTGCCGGCCGCCGTCCCTCGCGGTGAGCCGCTGCGTCCCATTCCCGGCATGGCCCCGTCTCCCCTCTCGCGTCCGCTCGGCTGCGCGTTTCGCGACCGTTGCGCCCGCGCCACCGAAATCTGCGCCACGGAACCGGCCATTGCGCTTGCCAATGCCCGGGAATGGCGTTGCTTCCACCCCCATTCCTGGAGGGCCGCGTGATGACGACCCCGCTCATCGAAGGCATCGACGTCAGCCGCCGCTTCTCGCGCAAGCTGGATTATGCCGAAAAACTGGCGCGCGCTTTCGGCGCCAATCTGCAGGAAAAGACGGTGCATGCCGTCGATACGGTCAATATCGCTGTTCATCCCGGCGAGGTCGTCGGGCTGGTCGGGGAATCCGGCTGCGGCAAGTCGACGCTCGGGCGCATGATGGCCGGCATCATGCCGGTCAGCGATGGTGAGGTGCGCTGGAAGGGCCGGCCTCTGGCCGATCTGAAGGGCAATGACAAGCGCCAGGCCCGGCTTGCCGCGCAGATGATCTTCCAGGACCCGATGTCGACGCTCAATCCGCGCAAGCGCGTTATCGATCTGATCGGGGAGGCGCCGCGCGTTCACGGCATCGTGCCGCGGGCAGATATCCGCGATTATGTCGCGGCGCTGGCGGCCCGTGTCGGGCTCGATCCCTCCTATCTCGATCGTTACCCGCACCAGTTTTCCGGCGGCCAGCGCCAGCGCATCGGCATTGCCCGGGCGCTGGCCGTGAAGCCGGAACTGATCGTCTGCGACGAATCGGTGGCAGCCCTCGACGTGTCGATCCAGGCGCAGATCCTCAACCTGTTCATGGACCTCAAGCGCGAATACGGACTGACCTACCTGTTCATCAGCCATGATCTGGGCGTGGTGAAGCATATCTGCGACAGGGTCGTGGTCATGTATCTCGGCCGTGTGGTGGAAACCGGAACGCCGGATGAACTGTTTTCCGCCCCCAGGCACCCCTACACGCAGGCGCTGATCCGCGAACTGCCAAGCATCCGCGACCGCGGCCGCGTGTTCACGCCGATCAAGGGCGAGATCCCTTCGCCGCTCAACCCGCCGTCAGGATGCCATTTCCATCCTCGCTGTCCCCTGGCCTTTGAGCGCTGCCGTGTGGAGCGGCCGCTTCTTCAGGCAACGTCGTCGGGCCAGATGAGTGCCTGCCATCTCAATGAAATACCTGCTGCATCAAACACTGCTGCTGCAGCGCAACCGGTCATATAACCAAGAAGGGAACAACACGACCATGTTACGCAAATCCTTTTTCCTTGCCACCGCCGCAAGCCTGCTGCTGGCTGTCACCGCCGCCAATGCCGCCAACCTGATCGTCGGGAGTTCGACCGAACCCTCCTCCATCGACCCGCAGTTTTCGCGCACCGGCAACAACCAGAACATTGCCATGCAGGTCTTCGACCGGCTGTTGGAAACCGATACGACGATCGGCATCCATCCGGCGCTGGCCGTCTCCTGGACGAATATCGATCCGTTGACCTGGCATGTGAAGCTGCGCGAGGGCGTGAAATTTCATGATGGTTCGCCGCTCAAGGCCGAAGACGTCATGTTTTCCCTGACGCGCGCCAAGAACATCCCCAACAGCCCGGCGCCGTTTTCCGGCAATGTCGCCTCCATCGACAGCATGAAGGCGCTCGACGACCTGACGATCGAATTCAAGACCAAGAAGCCGACGCCGGATTTCATCGAGCAGGTCGGTTTCGTTTATATCGTCAGCAAAAAGGCGGCCGAGACCGCAACCATCGAGGACTTCAACAGCGGCAAGGCGGCAATCGGCACCGGCGCCTACAAGTTCACGTCGTGGACGCCGGGCGACAACGTGACCCTGACCCGCAACGAAGCCTTCTGGGGCAAGGCGCAGGATTTCGACAAGGTCACCATCAAGTTCATCTCCAACGATGCCTCGCGCGTGGCAGCCCTTCGCTCGGGGTCGGTCGATCTGATCGATGCGGTTCCACCCGGCGACGTCAAGACCATTACCGCAACGTCAGGCCTTCAGGTTTATTCCATCCCATCGGCGCGACTCATCTATCTGGCGCTCGATACGGCGCGCGACCAGAGCCCGTTCGTGACCGACAAGGCTGGAAAGCCGCTCGAGAAGAACCCGCTGAAGGACAAGAAAGTGCGCGTGGCGCTGTCGCAGCTGATCAACCGCCAGCTGATCATCGACCGCATCCTGGATGGATCGGGGGAGGCAGCCGGGCAGCTGGTGCCGGGTGGCGTAGCCGGCAATGACGAAAGCATCGAGGCTGCCGCCTACAAGCCGGAAGAGGCGAAGAAGGCGCTTGCGGATGCCGGTTATCCGGATGGCTTCGGCATTACGCTCCACACCTCCAACGACCGGTTCCCGGGCGATTCGGAGGTGGCGCAGGCCCTTGGCCAGATGTTTGCACGGGGCGGACTGAAGGTGAATGGCGTCGTGGCGCAGCCCTATAACGTCTATACCAAGGCCGCGTCCGCCCAGGAGTTCAGCGCCTTCATCTTCTCGCTCGGCAATTCCACGCCCACCTCGGCAACCGGCCTGCGCAACCTCCTGATGACAAACAACAAGGAGGCCGGCACCGGCTCGTTCAACCGCACGCGCTACAGCGATCCGGTGTTCGATGGAATGATGAACGAGGCCATGGCCGAGTTCGATCCCGAGAAGCGCATCCAGCTGCTGCAGCAGGCAACGAAATATGTCTTCGCCGACATGCCGGTCCTGCCGCTCTACTGGCAGAAGGTGCATTGGGCCGGCAAGGCCAACATCACCTATGACGCCAACATGACCGAAGACACCAGTGCAACGCTTGCCAAGCTGGTGAAATAAACCGGACAAACAGGGGGCGGTTAAGCGTTGCGGCCCCCTGTCTTGCCGCATGAATTCCAAAGGACCTTGATGATGATGGATAGTCTGGCGCCTGCCCGCCTGGACGCGATTGCCGATGACGTGATCGTGGAACGTGATGTGATGGTGACCATGCGTGACGGGATCAAACTCGCCACGGATGTGTACCGACCGGCCCGCGGCGGGAAAGCCGTTGCCGGCGCCTATCCGGTCATCATGGAGCGCACGCCTTATGGCAAGGCGGAGAGGTCGCGCTCGGAGATCGAAGTGGGCATGACTTCGCCGATGAAACGCGAAGACGTCGCCTGCTTTTTCGTGCGCGCCGGTTATGTGGTCATCTACCAGGATTGCCGCGGTCGCTACAATTCCGAGGGCGAGTTCTCGAAATACATTTCCGAGGCCGAGGATGGCTTCGACACGGCGGCTTGGCTTGTCAAGCAGGACTGGTGCAATGGCCGTTTCGGCACCATGGGCCTCTCCTATGCCGCCCACACGCAGGCAGCGCTTGCCTGCCTCAACCCTCAAGGCCTTGCCTGCATGGTGATGGATTCGGGTGGTTTTTCGAATGCCTATCAGTGCGGTATCCGCCAGGGAGGCGCCTTCGAGCTGAAGCAGGCGACCTGGGCCTACAACAATGCCAAGGAGGCCGTGGATGCGCGCGCACGTGCCGCCATCGAGGCGGAGGACCTGAAGGCATGGTTCAAGGCCATGCCGTGGCGCGAAGGCGTGTCGCCGGTGCGCGCAGCGCCCGACTATGAGAGCTACCTGCTCGAACAATGGCGCAGCGGCACATTCGACGACAGCTGGCGGCGTGTCGGCCTCTATATGGAGGGCTATTATGAGACCTTTCCGCAGGTGCCCATCGTCCTGATGTCCAGCTGGTATGATGCCTATGTCAAATCCACGCTCGACAACTACGCGGGCCTTTCCAGAAATCCTGATCGCCCCCTGCGGCTGATCATGGGGCCCTGGCTGCATGGCAACCGCAACACGACTTTTGCCGGTGATGTCTCCTTCGGGGACAAGGCGCCACTCGGCGGCAATGTGATGGAGAGCTGGCTGCAGTTTCGCCGTAACTGGTTTGACAGCTGCCTGAAGAACGAAACGACGCTTGCGGACAGTGATCCTGTCGTGCGCTTCTTCCTCATGGGCGGCGGCACCGGCACGCGCAACGCCGAGGGACGCCTCGACCACGGCGGAGCCTGGTTTCAGGCGCAACACTGGCCGCTTCCCGAGACGATGTATCGAAAATTTCACCTGCACCAGGATGGGCGTCTCGGCGAGAGCCTGCCGGCTGCCGACAGTCCGCCGTTCGTTTATGATTTCGACCCGGCCCATCCGGTGCCCACCATCGGCGGCTCGCTGACCAGCGGCCAGCCGATTTTTGAAGGCGGCGGTTTTGATCAGCGGGAGGCTGAGAGCTTCTTCGGCTGCGAAAGGCCCGGCCTGCCGCTGTCTGCAAGACCCGACGTTTTGTCCTTCGAGACTGAGCCGCTTGAGGAGGATCTGGCCGTGGCGGGTCCGATCACCATCACGCTTCACGTGTCATCGGACGCGCCGGACACGGATTTCACCGCCAAGCTGATTGACGTCTATCCGCCGAGCGCCGATTATCCGGCGGGTTATGCGCTGAACATCACCGACGGCATCTTCCGCTGCCGTTATCGCAAGTCCTTCGAGGCGCCGGAGCCGATCGAGCCCGGAGAGGTCTTCTCCATCACCATCGAACCCTTCGCCAGCGCCAATCTTTTCCGGAAGGGCCACCGGATCCGGCTCGACATCTCCTCATCGAATTTCCCGAAATACGATGTGAACCCCAACACATACGCGCCGATCGGTACAGGCCGAACGCGCCAGGTGGCAAGGAATAGTGTTTTCAGTGACGCGGTGCGCACCTCCTGCCTCACGCTTCCCGTGGTCTCGAAGGATACGTTGCGCCCCCTTCTTTGCCCCGCCGATTGACCGCCGACAGGACCTTGCCATGACCGTTACGCTGGCCGTTACCGGACAGACCCTGATCCACCAGCCTCTTGATCTTGACGGGCAAAGGGATGGCAGCATGCGCTCCTTCCTCAAGGCGGATGCAACCATTGCCAATTTCGAGGGCGTGGTGGAGGCAGAGGGCGCCTGGCCAACGAAGACGAAGACGGTTCATGCGGTTGCCGGCTCGGTGCTGGAAAGCCTGAAACATCTCGGCTTCACCGTGATGGGCCATGCCAATAACCATGCCTTCGACCTTGGCCCGCCCGGCATCGCGGCGACCCGGTGCGCCATGGAGGCACAGGCCATTGCCACCTGCGGCAGCGGCGAAAACCTCCAGGACGCCATGGCGCCGGCTCGGCTTCACCTCAACGGGCGGAAACTTGCCGTCTATAGCCTTGATCTCGGACCGCAGGCCGACATCGTTTATGCGGACACCGGCCGTCCCGGCATTGCGCCGCTTCGCATGAAAAGGACCGTCAGCCTGCCCGCCGGTGAATACGCAAGCCTTCTGTCCGTTCACCAGGCGCTGGGCGATGACAGGCGGCTCGCCGCGCGCCGTTCGGTTGGCTATACGCCAGCGGCTGAAGGTGATGGTTTTGAAGCCTTCGGGACGCAATTTGTCTGTGGGAAAGCCGTGGAACCCGTTTGGACGGCGGCCGCCGAAGACTTTGCGCGGGTCACCACCGCGATTGGCCGCTCGAAGGACGAAGGCGACCTTGTCGTGATCCTGCTGCACAACCACCACTGGGAGCCGGAGTGGAGCCGGACGCCGGTCTGGTTCGATCAGCTGGCGGACCGTCTGATCGACGCCGGATGCGACCTGATCATCGGCACCGGTGCGCCTGTCCTGCAACCGCTCCGGTTTTACCGGGAGAGGGCTGTCATCTCGGGCCTCGGCAACTTCATCTTCCACACAGGCCGGGCGCAAACCTATGACGATACGGGCGTCGATGTCTGGCGAAGCGCCGCCCTTCGCCTGACGCTGGACGACGAGGGGAAGTGCCGGCAGGTCAGCCTTCTGCCGGTTTCCGTCGGTCGCCCCAGCCACACCGCAATGGCGCCTGCTCCGTCCTTGCTTGCCGAACCGGATGCAGCAGACATCTTTGCGCGCATGGTCTCGCGCCTGAGCCCGGACGAACGCCGGCGCGTCGTACGCCATCAGCCGTGACAAGAGCCTGCGGCTATGGGCGCAGGCATGGGTCAACCAAAGGCAGTCACGGATGTGCCAGACCAGCAAGCCCTGGCGCAACAAAGGCTGAAGCGGCCGCATAGGCCAAAAGCAGCCCCCAGGCGACAAGGCCGCAATAGACAGCAAACGATCCGAGATCCTTTGCGTGACGGCCCGTGGAGGAAAGTTCGGGCGAGATGCGGTCGATGATTTCCTCGATGGCGGTGTTGACCGCTTCCAGCGCCGAGACGATCAGGAACAGCATCAGCAGAAGCACGTAGCTGAGCGGTGAGGCCCCGATCAGCGCGAAAAACACCAGCGAGGCGGCAAGGCCCGCCACCTCGTGGCGAAAGGCCGTTTCCTGCCAGAGCCTCGACAGGCCACTGAGCGAATACCGTTGTGCTGCGGCCAGATGCTGGAGGCCGTTGATCTTGTGCGGCATGTTTTGGCTCAACTGATGCCCGCCTGGCAGATGGCCATCAGGTCGAGCGCCGGATTGCGCACGCTCGTCTCCACATTCATCATGCCGAGAACCGTGTGGAACAGGTTGTCATGCGAGTGCGGCTCCGAGACCTGTTTTGCCCAGCAGGCGGGGTTGGTCCGGCGTTTTGCCTCGTCTCCCAGCCACAGCACAAAGGGAATGTGGGTCTGTTGCGACGGGGCCACCACCCAGGGTGCGCCGTGCAGGAAGAGGCCCTTTTCCCCCAGCGATTCGCCGTGGTCGGACATGTAGATCATCGAGGGCGCCAGCCGGTCTTCATGGGCCTTCAGCATATCGATGGTCGTCGCCAGGATATGATCGGTATAGGCAATCGAATTGTCATAGGCGTTAACGATTTCGTCGCGGTGGCATTTGGAAAATTCCGACGAACGGCAATCGGGCTGGAAGCGGCGATACTCGTCGGGATAACGGGCGTAATAGGCAGGCCCGTGGCTTCCCAGCTGGTGCAGCACCAGCACGCTGTCTTGCGTGACCGAGTTCAGCCAGTTGTCCAGCTGGTCGAGAAGGATGGCATCCTTGCATTCGCCATCCTGGCAGAAGCGAGGATCGTTGGAGCGGTAAAGCTCCTTGTAGGGAATGCGCTCGGCCATGCCCTTGCTGCCGGTATTGTTGTCCCACCATTCGGTACGGATGCCGGCATGAACCAGCACGTCCGTCAGGTTTTCGCGCGCAAGCCCCTTGCCGTGGGAATAGCTGCCGCGCCCAAGGCCGGAAAACATGCAAGGCACCGAAACGGCGGTTGCCGTGCCGCAGGAGGAGGTGTCGGTGAAATAGAGGATGTCGCGGCTGGAGAGCTCAGGGTTGGTGGGGCGGGTATAACCGCCGAGCTGGAAACTGTCGGCCCGCGCCGTTTCGCCCACCATCACGATGGTGACGCGCGGCTTGCGGTTTTGAGCGGTCGCAGCATCTCGCACTTTCGCATCGGTGCCGATCGGTTGCGCCACGATATCGCGCTCCTTTGCGGAGCCTGCGAGATAACGCCCGGCGCTGACCATGGGGAAGATCGGGTTGAGGCTGTCGAACCAGTCGCGATGCTGGCGGGTGGCAAAGGCAAAAATGCCCGCCTGCGCAAGCCCGGCGCCTATCAGGAGAGCAAGGCTCGGGATGATGACGGCCATGTTATAGACGAATTTTCTCGGGAAGTTCCGGTGCTCGACACGCACCCAGGCAATCAGCGCCGAGGGAATGAGGCCATAGGCCAGCATATGCAGCGCAAGCCCTGTCGTCAGCAGGTGGTTTGCCTCCGGCCCGGAGGTTTCCGCCGCATTGCGGATCATCTCCAGGTCGATGATGACGCCGAACTGGTCCATGAACCAGGACGTGCCGGCAGACGCCAGGATGAACACGATCAGCAGCGGCTTGATCAGGTATTTGACCGAAACAGTGACGAAGAGCGCGATATAGCCGCCGGCAAGCCCTGCCATCATGCAGGCGAGCGCCAGGTGCTGCCCGGAGAGATAGTCGAAGGTCTTACCCCAGAAGCTCTGGTTCAGCACGATCAGCACATAAAAAGCGGTCGCTATGGCCAGCGTGATGCTGCCAATGCGCGGCCGGCTGGCCCACGGCGCCCTGAGTTTCAATGCAATGTCCTTCTCTGCGCATTGGCTGGACCGAGGTCCAGAATGATGTCTGTTGATAAGGCAGTGGGAAAAATTCCTGACAGCAGCCTGAACGTCTCGGAGACGCCTGGCGCATCAGGCCCCCGTCATCCGCCCGCGAGGCTTTTGCCCGCAGCACAACTCCGGGTCCGGGAACTTCCACCCGTTTCGCTCATTGAGAGATTGCTGAGACAAGCAACACCGCGATAGGTGAAATTCAGGGCGAATACAACTGTTGTATAAAGCGGATTTTTTGCTGCATGCGCGATATGATAATCTGTCATTATTTGTCTTCTAAAATAAGAATGCGGAAATATGCAGCATAAGTTTTCGCCGATACTTGGGCGCTATGGAACTGGAGTAAGGCAATGGCGAGGCAGACATTCTGGAAAGGCCACCTGCGGCTTTCGCTGGTAACGGCGGCCGTCTCGCTGACGCCGGCGGTGTCGCAAAGTGGCAAGATCCGCTTTCATGTGCTGAACCGGAAGACCGGCAACCGGGTGGAAAGCCGCTACGTCGACAGCGTCACGCACAAGCCGGTATCGGACCGCAATCAGGTGCATGGATTTGCCAAGGACGACGGCGAGTTTGTTCTTCTGACGGATGATGAAATCGATGCGGTGGCGCTGGAAAGCACGCGCATCATCGATATCCAGACCTTTGTCCCGGCAGGCTCCATCGACTGGATCTGGTATGACCGCCCGCATTTCCTCAAACCCGAGGACAAGCTCGGCGCGGAAGCCTTTGGCGTCATTCGCGAAGCGATGAAGGCAAACAATGTCGTCGGCATTGCCCGGCTGGTGCTTTACCGGCGCGAACATGCCGTGCTGCTGGAGCCTTCAGGAAAAGGCATCATTCTGTGGACGCTGCATTACGGCGAGGAGATGCGCGAGCCCGTGGAGACGCTGGACCTGGACCGGAAGTTCGACAAGACGCTGATCGGTGCGATGGAAAAGCGCATCGACAAGGCTAAGGCCGCGTGGAAACCGTCTCTGGTTCAGGATCCGATTGAGAAGGGTCTGAAGCGGCTGCTGGCTAAAAAAACAGAAGACCAGCCAGCGCCGAAGTCGAAAAAGGGGCAGGATCCGGCAAAGACCGGCGGCAATGTCGTCAACATCATGGATGCGCTGAAGAAGAGCCTGCAGGCGGAGCGGAAATGATTACCGCGCCGTCTTTTTTGGCAAAGGCCGGGCACTGGCGAAAAAGCCGTCCCAGGGATCGGCGGATAGCGACGAGAGCCGGGCGGAGAGATTGTTCACTGTGAAATAATCCGGGCCGATGGCGGGCGACAGTTCGCTCCACTCGAGCGGCGTGGAGACGGCAGCGCCAGGGCGGGCGCGGGTGGAATAGGCAGCGACCGCGGTGTTTCCCCGTCCGTTGCGCAGGTAATCGACAAAGATCCGGCCTTTCCGTTTGGCCTTCGTGGCAACCGCCAGATATTTGTCCGGCTCTGATTTTGCCATATCGCCGGCAAGATCCTTGGTGAATGCCTTCACCTCTACCCACCCAGCCTGCGGCTTCAGCGGCGTCACCACATGCAGGCCTTTGCCGCCAGAGGTTTTGACGAAGGCTGAAAGGCCCAGATCTTCCAGCCGGCGTTTCAGCTCAAACGCGGCCTCGATCACCGCGGGCCAGCCGACATCATCGGCAGGATCGAGATCCATGGTGATCATGTCGGGCTTTTCCCAGGCGCGGGTCGTTGCGCCCCAGGGGTGGATCTCGAGCGTTGCCGATTGCACCAGCGCCATCAACCCGTCGAAATCGGTGATGCGGATCAGCGGTTCGCCACCCTTGTCCTTGGGGTCTGCGATCTGGCCGATAGCCTTGCTGATGCCGCGCCAGGCATGTTTTTGGAAAAACGTCTGGCCGTCGATGCCGGACGGGCAGCGCAGCAGCGATAGCGGCCTGTCAACGATGAAGGGCGCGATGTGGCGCCAGACGCTGGCATAATAATCGGCAAGGCCTTCTTTTGTCACGCCATCCCTCGGCCAGTAAAGCCTGTCCGGATGGGTGAAACGGACAACACTCGTCACCGGCTTCTGCTCCACGGTTGTATCGTCCTCGCGGTGGATCTCGTCTGCGGGCTTATCCTCGCGAAGCCCACGGAACGAGGCGTGGCGCAGGTTTCCATCGCCGGACCAGCCGCGAAATTCCACTTCCGCCACGTGGGCTGGCGTAACGTAAGAAAGATCACGCCGGGCAAGGGCCGAGAGCTTTTCCGAAAACGGGCTTTCCTTGGTGGTCGCCGGCTGCAGGCGCTGGAACAGCATTTCCGCAACCTTTGCCGTAAAGCCCGTGCCGACGCGCCCGACATGGCGCAGCTTGCCCGCCTCATACACCCCGAGCGCCAGCGAGCCGATGGCCTGATCGGAGTTGGAGGAGAGCGTATAACCGCCGATGACAAATTCCTGCCGCAGCGAGCATTTCGACTTGATCCACTGGCCGCTGCGCCCGGACGCATAACGGCTGGAGCGGAGCTTGGAAATCACACCTTCAAGGCTGAGGCGGCAGGCATGATCGAGCACGAGATCGCCGTTCTCATCAAAATGTTCGCTGTAGCGCAGCGCCTGCTCGCCTGAGGGCAGAAGCTTTTCCAGAAGCGCCTTGCGCTCGATGAGCGGGGCGTTGCGAAGGTCCATGCCGTCGAGATGCAGAAGATCGAAGGCATAGTAGACAAAACGGTCGGCGCGGCCTTCACTCAGATCCTGTTGCAGGGCGGAGAAATCCGACGCGCCATTATCTTTCTGTACGACGATTTCGCCGTCGATCAACGCAGCCTTGGCAGAAAGGGCGGCAAAGGCTGCCGGCACTGCCTGGCCAAATTTTTCCGTCCAGTCGAGCCCGCTTCGGGTCAAAAGCTTCACATTGCCATCTTCAAGGCGCGCCTGCAGGCGGTATCCGTCGAACTTGATCTCGTGCAGCCAGCGTTCGCCGCGTGGCGGCTTCGGCTTCAGTGTGGCAAGCGCGGGGGGCACGAAGTCCGGCAGTTTCTCTTTCCTTGCCCCTTTGGGAAAGGCATGCGCCTGCTGTTCTCCGGCGGACGCCTTGCGAGCCTTGGCCGAAAGCGGCTTGGAATTCCAGGTGTCGCCGGGCTTTTCCGCCACCTCGTTGATGCTGCGGCCGGTTTTGACCGACAGCGGCAGTTCCTCCAGAAGGTCTTCGCCGGAGCCTTTGCGGGCCATCTCATCATCGCCCTTGATCAGCAGCCAGTTCTCGCGCGTTTCCTCCGGCTTTCCATGCATGCGCACCAGATGCCAGCGGCCGGAGAGCTTTTCGCCCTCCAGCGCAAATTCCAGATGGCCCTTGCGATAGCCGGCTTTCGCATCGCCAATCGGTTGCCATGTGCCGCGATCCCAGACAATCACGGTTCCGCCGCCATATTGGCCCTTGGGTATGACGCCCTCGAAATCGCCGTAGCTCAGGGGATGATCTTCCACATGCACGGCAAGGCGTTTTTCGTCCGGGTCAAGGCTTGGGCCGCGCGTTACCGCCCAGCTTTTGAGAACGCCATCCATTTCGAGGCGAAAATCATAATGCAACCGGCGGGCGGCGTGTTTCTGGATGACGAAGCTTGCGCCCGAAGAAGCTGGCGTTCCGGCCGGTGGCGCATCGCCGCTCGGCTCCGGCGTGGCATCAAAGCGGCGTTTAGCCTTGTAGCGCTGCAGCCCCATGGATCAGCCCGCCTTCTTTTTCGTGCCGCTCTTCTTCGCAGCGGTGCTCTTTTTCTTCGGCGCCCCGACGCTTGCGCCTGCCCCGGCACTTTCGCGCAGGGCCTGCCGGAGATCGATCACGTTGTCGCGTTTCTCCGGCGCGCGTTTCTCGATTGGGCGGCCCTCGATCTTGGCCTTGACGAGTTCGCCCAGTGCATCGTTGTAGCGGTCCGTATAATCTGCGGGATCAAATGTGCCGGACCGCTTGGCGATGATATGGCCGGCAAGCTCCAGCATTTCCTCATCGAAGGTGACATCGGCAATGCCCTTGAAAACAGAGCTTTGCGCGCGCACCTCGTAATCATAGTTCAGCGTGGTCGCGACCAGCGTACCCGCCTGCGGGCGGATGAGGAGGATGCGGTTGCGGCGAAACAGCACCGCTTCGCCAAGCGCTGCCACACCCGTTTCCTTCAGCGAACGGGCAAGCAGCGCCAGCGCCTGATCATCTCCCTCGGTCGACGGGCTGAGGTAATAGGGGCGGTCGAAATAGAGCTTGTCGATCTCGTCACAGGCGAGAAAACGCGTGATGCGGATGACCTTGTCATTGTCGGGCATAAGCTGCGCAAGCTCATCGCCTTCGATGATCAGGTGCTCGCCGTTTTCCAGCTCGTAGCCCTTCACCTGGTCGTCTTTTTCCACCGGATCGCGGGTATCGCTATCGATATATTGCCGCTCGACACGGTTGCCGGTCTTTGCGTTGACGATGTTGAAGGAAATCTTCTCCGTGGACGTGAGCGCCGAATACAGACCGACCTCGCAGATGAAATCGCCAAACTTCAGTTGCCCCCGCCAGCTTGCCCGCCGTGTCATGGCTTCCTCCCTTGCTGCGCAAAATTGGTCTTCACGCCGGTGGTTTTGCCGGCCTCATCGCGGGCCAAAAGCCGCTCGACGGCTGCCACATCGCCATCGGTGATGACGGGCACGGGATCTGCCGCCATTGCAGCCAGCACCTCGTTGGATAGCCCGCCATGACGCGCGGCCCATTCGATGGCTTCTCGCGTCTCTCGCTCGGCCTTCAACTGCGCGTAAAGCGCAAGGATCAGCCGGTCACGAACATCGAAACCGTTGGGGGAGGTTGGGGATTTTTGCTCTCTGTTTGCCATTCCTCATCAAGTGACGAAGGATGGCGAAAGTTCCAGCTCCCGTGTGGCAAAACGCGAGCGGAAAGAAGAATCTCAGTCGCCGGCCTTGTTGCCCTCATAGAAACGACGGGCATCCTCGAACATTGCCCGGCGGTCTTCGTCGCGAGTGTAGAACATGTGGCCGCCGCGGTAGAGTTTCAGGCTTGCCCGGTCGCCCACAAGCTCTGCCGGCAGATGGTCCAGCACATACCGGCTCATTCCATAGGGGGTGAGGATATCGCTATAGCCATGCGCCACCATCAGCTTGAAGGAGGGGATGACGGAAAAGAGATCGCGCAGATCGGTGGAGATGCCTGCGGTAACGCGGTTGTTTTCGCCGCCACGCCCGCCATTCCATTCCCATTTGCGGTTTACCTCTTCGTTGAGCAGCGAATAGGTCATTTCCGTGCGAAAGCCTAAAACCTCGCGGGCATAGGAGGAAAACGCCGATCCATAGGCGCGCGTATACCCCTCCAGCACCGGATCGTCGTTGCGCCCGTACGGCGCTTCCGGATAGGCGTCGGGAAGAGCAAGCCCCGCATCATAGGGGCTGACGATGCGCCCCGCGCCACCCGCCTGTTTTGCATAGATATCGCCGATGAAGCCGCGCGTGCGGGTCACGACGTCAGCGGGAATGCCGGTGAGTTCAGAGACACGGGTGGCGAAACGTTGCGCCTGTTCGCCCTGCGGCGGCTTGCCGGCAAGCGTCGTCAGATATTCGCCCATGGCAAAGGATTCCGCATCGGCCAAGGCCTTTGCATCGAAACGACCTTTACGCTCGGCTTCGGCGGCGGCAAGCGATGGCAATTGCAGGGCGGCTGCCAGCGGGTCATCATCGGCGCCGAACAGGAAGCGGCCTTCCATCAGCGGCGAGACCATGATGATGCCCGACGGGATCATGTTCTGGCTGTTTTTGAGCGCAATCGCCACCTTTGCGGCACGAAACCCGCCATAACTTTCGCCGAGCAGATATTTTGGCGCCGACAGAAGATCGTTTGTCTGCACGTAAAGCGTGATCGCCTTGGCAAGGCTTTCGGCATCCTGACGTACATTGTAAAAGCGCGCAGCGGCCTCTTCACTTGCAGCCCGGCTCCAGCCGGTGCCGACAGGATCGATCAGCACGAGATCGGTAAATTGAAGCCAGCTTTCCGGATTGTCCTTCAGAACCGGCTGCGTGCCATCGGCATTATCGCCGGTAAACGGCAGGATCTTTGGGCCGACGAGGCCGAGATGCAGATAGGCGGACGCCGCACCCGGCCCGCCGTTGAAGGCAAACGTCAGGGGCCGGCCCGGCGCCCGGTCCTTGGCGCGGTAGGCGGTATAGAAGATCTTGGCCGTCACCTTGCCATCCGCACCGCGCAGCGACAGCGTGCCGGCGGTTGCCGTATAG
This sequence comes from Neorhizobium sp. PAMB6630, assembly GCF_058242775.1. Lineage (NCBI taxonomy): Bacteria > Pseudomonadati > Pseudomonadota > Alphaproteobacteria > Hyphomicrobiales > Rhizobiaceae > Neorhizobium > Neorhizobium sp. PAMB6630. Next base: position 491,634 of record NZ_JBZAYV010000002.1, on the reverse strand, counting down.
GGCAGCGGCCCGGCCTTGGTCTGCAACACATGCTCGCTTGTGGCATCTGACGGCAGAAGGCTGAAAATGCCACCGGAAGCTTCGTCTTTTTCCGGCGCTTTCGGCTGCTCCTGCGCCGGCCGTTCATCGCCGCCTTCGTCTGTTCCGGAGGGCGCTTGCGCAAAGGCAGGTGCGGTCAAAAGGCAAAAGGCCAGCAGCGGCAGAACAGGGGTAGGGCGCACAGGGTTCGTCCTTCTTTTGGTCGGTCTTCTTGTCGGCCCGGCGGATCGCCGGTCCGGCTTCATCTCGATCCGGCGCAATGTAGGGCGAATTGCGACCAGGCAAACTCAACTCGGCTTGATCGGCCGGGTCTGCGCTTAAAGCGAGACGAGAAAACGCAGGCAGATCAGCGCCAGGAAGAGGCCGAAGGCAAGCTCCAGCTTTTTGCGGGAGAGCTTGTGGGCAAGGTTTGCCCCGAAGGAGGCGCAGAGCACGCTGGTCGGAATGAACAACACCGCGCCGATCAGCGACACGAAACCGATGGCCAGCGGAAACTGGATCGCGGCGACATCTGGATAGTTCGCCGCCCGCCCCCAGCCGGCATAGATATAACCGATGGCGCCGGGAATGGAGACGAGCAGCCCGACGCCGGACGAGGTCGCGACTGCCTGATGGATCGGTCGACCGTAAAACGTCAGGAGCAGCGTCGACAACTGCCCGCCGCCAATGCCCATCAGCGACGACAAGACGCCAATCACCACACCATAGACCCGAAGCGCCAGTTTTCCCGGAAGCGTGGTGCCCAGCCGCCAGCTTTCCCGGCCAAACAAAAGGCGGATGGCCGAAAAGCCGGCAACCGCGATGAACACGACCTTGAACACTTCCGGCGGCGCATAACGCGCGACCACGCTGCCGGCGAGAACGCCCGCCACGATCGGTACGGCCCAGAGTTTCAGGATGGAAAGATCCACCGCGCCCTTGGCCCGGTGGGCACGAAAGGATTTAAACGAGGTGGGAATGATAATCGCAAGCGAGGTGCCGACGCAGAGCGGCATGCGCATATCCTCGGGCACGCCGAGGACGCGAAAAAGCTCGTAAAGCACCGGCACGATCACCGTGCCACCACCCACACCGAACAACCCCGCCAGAACACCCGTCAAGGCGCCGGCGGCTGCCATGGCAAGTGCCAGCAGGATCAGTTCGGAAATTTCTACGCCAAACAACATCAGTCCCACCCCTTCGGCACAAGCCGCTATGCGCCTTGCTAGACCAGGACCGCCGGTGCGCCAAGGGCGGCTGGCGCAAAAGCGGTTCGATGGGAGAAAACGAGTGCGCGCTGTGCTGCAGCACTTCCATTTGCATACGACAAGCAACCTGCACGTTCGATCGATCGAACCTCAGGTTTTCAGTTCGAGTTTTTATACAGAATTCGGTGGATGCCTGCCTTTGCTAGCGGCCCGTGGTGAATCAGCTTGCTGCAGTCTGCCTGCCTTGCAAGGATGTCGTCGGCCCTTCTGTCACGCGTGGGGAACGCTCCAGGAACCACCATAGAAGATCATGTCGATCGGCCGACACCAATGGGCGCAATTATTCTGATCAATGACGATCAGTATAATTCCAGCGTTGATCCGGATATGGCGCATGAAGGCAGAGGCTGTTCTGGTACTGCATGTTCACTTGGACCCTGTGGTGCAATAGGGTAGAATGATAGAAAATTGGCTGACTAGGTAGAAAGGTTCTCCACATGAGCCTCAACGTGAAAGACCCTGAAGCGCATCGGCTCGCTCAGGCGATTGCTCATGCAACCGGGCAGAGTATGAGCCGCGTCGTGACCGACGCTCTGCGTGAGCGATATGCGCAAATTGAAAAACAGAAAGGCAGGGCTTCGGTTGAAGAACTTATGGCGATCGCCGAAAGGGCCAAAGCCCATCTGAAGCGACCTTATGCCGATCACGCCGAGCTTCTCTACGACGAGAACGGCCTGCCGAAATGATTATCGACACGTCCGCCATGGTGGCGATCCTCTATGGTGAGCCGGAGGCTGCTGCCTTCACGCGACTTATCCACGATTCCGTAACCAGCCGGATCAGCGTGGCAAGCTATCTGGAATTGTCCATGGTGATCGAAAAGCAGCTCGGGCCGGAGGGCATGAGGCAGGCGATGCTTTCCTCCGCCGCGCGGCGATTTACATCGAACCAGTGACCGTCGAGTAGGGCCATCTGGCTCGACAGGCATTCCTCGATTTCGGCAAGGGCAGACACAGAGCTGGACTGAATTTCGGCGACTGCTTTGCTTATGCTCTCGCGAAAGATCTCGGCGAACCATTGTTGTTCAAGGGCAACGATTTCACCGAGACAGACATTCGTTCGGCTGCATGACGTGCGAACCGTCCCCTGATTGGACTGCTTGCGCGAAGCGATCGGCTATCCGCCAGCCTGCCTAAAAAGGCCCCTTACTTCTTTATGATCACCCAGATCGCGTGGATGATGCCGGGGATGTAGCCGCAGAGCGTCAAAAGGATGTTCAGCCAGAAGTGCAAGCCGATGCCCACCTGGAGAAAGACGCCGACGGGCGGCAGAAGGATGGCGAAGAGAATGCGGATGACGTCCATGGGTAATCCCCCTTTTGTTCCAATAGAAGGACCCACAACGCAGCAGGGGCCAATTGGTTCATCACGCATTTTGCGGGAAAGCACAGAGCGGTCACCGCGGGGCAGGAACTTCTTGCGTCCGCCAATCCGGTAAGTGATGGTCACGTCGTTGCGGTATTCGGGATAAACCTCTGGACACATTTCAGTGAATGCATGCACGCCAGAGGATGCGGCGCTGCCTCGTAAACATTGGATTCAGCATTTGCCGGTAAAACTCTGTTAGCTATCAACGCGGGAGCCCGTCATGGTAACCCGCACGGTCCGTTCGCGTACAGAGTATCGGTTTCATGCGTATTTCTGCTCTATCGACGATCCTTATCGGTTGCCTGGCCATTGCAGGATGCCGGTCCAGCGCAACGGAAGACGTGCTGTCGATTGAGCCGTCGCAGGAAACCACCAGCGCCATTAAAGCCCCTGTACCGCCGGCAGCGCTTGGCAGCAGCGATGCCCCGCGCGCCGCGCCCAAGATGGCCCGCGCCGCGGTTTCACCGCAGGCCGTGCCCGCCCCGGTGCAGGAGCCCGTGGCCGATCTCGCCGCCCCTCATCCCGACGCGCTGGCCTGGGCGGGTGACAACAGCGTAAACCAGCCAATCGAGAAGGTGGCGCTAACGGCAAGCGCGCCGATGCCGATGGAACGGCCGGTGACGATGGCCGCACCGCCGGAGCGCATGATGACGCGGTCGCGCATCTATCGCCACCAGTTCCGTGATGCAAAGCCAATCAATTTCGGCCGGGTTTCGCCGCGCAACCACGCTGTCCATGGTGTCGACGTGTCGCGCTGGCAGGGCGAGATCGACTGGGCAAAACTGCGTTCGCAGGGAGCCAATTTCGCCTATATCAAGGCAACCGATGGCGGCGACCATCTGGATCCGATGTTCAAGACCAACTGGCGCCGCGCCGACGAGGCAGGCATCAAGCGCGGCGCCTACCATTTCTTCTACTGGTGCCGGGTGGCAAGCGAACAGGCGGCCTGGTTCATCCGCAATGTGCCGCGTGACCCGGATGCACTGCCGCCTGTGATCGACGTGGAATATAACGGCGATTCCAGCTGCAAGCGTCGCTTGTCGCCGGAAAAGGTGCGTGAGAAAATGCAGGTCTTCATGGATCTTCTGGAGCGCCATTACGGCAAGCGCCCGGTGATCTATACCGCCCCTGATTTTTATGCCGACAACCTGCGCGGCGCCTTCCAGAACTATCCGTTCTGGCTGCGGGCTGTGGCCCAGCACCCCTCCAAGGTTTATCCGGGCCGCCGCTGGGTGTTCTGGCAGTATTCCGGCTCCGGTCTGTCGCAGGGCGTATCGGGCAAGATCGATCTCAACGTTTTCCACGGCAGCGAAGAGGAATGGCATCGCTGGTCCGACGGTCGCCCCGGGGGCGCGGTGGCATCCCGCTAAGCGGGTCAAATCCGAGCCCGTGGGTTTTGCTTGAAACGGGCGTAGATTGCGCCTAGTTTAAGCAGGTGATGATCAATCCACGCTCGGGAGATGAGCCTTGTCTGCGCTGCTCTTCGAAAACGCCGCCGGATCTTTCAGCGATCCGCAATCGCCCTTCCTGTCGCCCCGCCTTGTGTCAGAGCTTCTGGGGCTGACGCAGAGCGAACTTGCGCGCATGATCGGCGTTGCCCGCAACACGCTCTCGGCAAAGGCTGGCCAGCGCAAGGTGGATCAGGCGCTGAGCCCCGTCGTGCGCATTCTGGCCATGGTTGCCGAAATGGCCGGCGACGAGCAGCGTGCGGCAATCTGGTTCAAACATCAGCCGATCCCAGGCTGGGCCGGCAAGACGGCCTATGACCTCGTTTCAGAAGGCAAGGCTGACAAGGTTCTCCAATATCTCGAAGCCGTCCGGTCCGGCGTTTATGCCTGACATCATTTTGTGGCGTGCCTATGTGCCGCAATGGGCCCATGCGCCGCTGTCCGGTGAGGGCGCCTCCCGCTTTGGTGGCCGCTGGAACCCGGTCGGGCAACCCACCATCTATGCCGCGCGTGAACTGTCCACCGCCTGGGCCGAATATAACCAGGGTTTTGTGCAGCATCCGGCGCTGATCGCACAGCTGACGCTGTCTGGCGCACGGCTGGCGGATCTCACCGATGCCACGCATTGCGCTGCCCTTGGGATTTCCAGCGCGATCCACACCTGCGAGTGGCGGGCAGATCTGGATGCAGGGTTTCAGCCGGAAACCCATGCGGCGCAGGCACGCCTGCGGGCGGTGGGCTTTCACGGGGTGATCTACCCGTCGTTCATGTCGCCCGGCGGCAGTTGTGTGGCCCTGTGGCGATGGAACTGGCCGGGCGCACCGACCCTTTCCGTCATCGATCCCGAAGGGCGTCTGCCAAAGACATCCGCTTCATGGATGTGAGGCCAAGCGCCTGCTTCGGCGCGGATGTCGGCGCTTGGGTTTGCTGGAGCAAACCCTTTAGCCGCTTGCCACGATGCGCACCGGCACGGCTTTCGAGGCCGGGGTTTTTGATTCCACGTCGTGGTGGGAGAGCGGCACGAGCACATTCAACTCGGGGTAATAACCGCCAAGACAGCCGTCCGGCAGGTCGAAGGGGGTCACCTTCAGCCCGCCGACAAAACGATCGCGGCCATCGTCTGCATCGGAAGCGAGGCCGACGATCTGTCCCTCGGTCAGCCCGTTGCGGGCCATCTCGTCCGGGTTGATCAACAGCACGTCACGCGTGCCCTCGATGCCGCGCAGGCGGTCGCTATAGCCATAGATCGTGGTGTTGAACTGGTCGTTGCTGCGCAGCGTGATCAGACGGTAGCGGCCGGCCGCATCGGCAAAACCTGCGGCGGAAAGTTCCTTGGGCACGGTAAATTCGGCTCGTCCGCTTTCGGTCTTCCAGATCCGCTCGCGGGCGCTATTGCCGCGGTAAAAGCCGCCGGGGGTAAACATGCGCCCGTTGAAATCATGGAACTCCTCCGGATAGGTTTCTTCGATGAGATCGCGCACAAGGCCGTAATTGCCCACCCACTCGTCCCACCGGACTTTCGGGTTCTGAGGCAATGTGGCCTTGGCGATACCGGCAACGATTGCCATTTCCGACAACAGCTCCTTGCTGGCTGGCTTGCGCCGGCCAATCGAGCCGTGAATGCAGGAAAACGTGTCTTCCATGGTGACCGTCTGCGGGCCGGACGCCTGCATGTCTTCCTCTGTGCGGCCAAGGCAGGGCAGGAGATAGGCCACTTCGCCATTGATGAGGTGGCTGCGGTTGAGTTTCGTGGCGATCTGAACGGTGAGACGCATTTTTTGCCATGCCTCTTCCATCACATCGGTATCGGGAATGGCCCGCACGAAATTGCCGCCAAGACCGATGAAGCTTTTGACCGTGCCTGACAGCATGCCCTCGCAGGCTTCCACCGTGTTCATGCCCTTTTCCATTGGCGGCTCGAAGCCGAACATCTTACCAAGCTTGTCCATCGGCACCAGTTCGGGCTTTTCCGAAATGCCGACGGTGCGCTGGCCCTGCACATTGGAATGACCGCGCACAGGAGAAATGCCGGTGCCATCGCGGCCGATATTGCCCTTCATCAGCAGGAGGTTGACGAACATGGCGATATTGTCAAAGCCGTGGACCTGCTGCGTCAGCCCCATGCCATAGATGCCGATGGCGCGCTCGGCCTCAACATAAACCTGGCCGGCTGCCTGCAGCGCTTGACGCGTGAGGCCGGAATTCTGTTCGATCTCGTCCCAGCCTGTGGCGCGCAGCGTCTCGAGAAAGGCGTCGAAACCGGATGTATGGCGCTCGATGAAATCAAGATCGAGAACGCTGCGGCCGTCTTTCTGCGCTTCCTCGTGGCGGGCAAGCACATGCTTGCAGAGCCCCATCAGGGCTGCGATATCGCCGCCGGCTTTCACCTGCAGATACTGGCAGGAAATCGGCGTCTCATGGCCTGTCAGCATTTCCGTCGGGCTCTGCGGATTGATCATTGCCTCCAGCCCCCGCTCACGCACGGGATTGAAGGTGACGATGCGACAGCCGCGCTTCACCGCCTCCTGAAGCGGATGCAGGAAACGCGGGCTGTTGGAACCGGTATTCTGGCCAAAGAAAAAGATCGCATCACAGGTGGAAAAGTCCTCGTAGACGGAGGTGCCCACAGGCGAGCCGATCACCTTTTTGAGGCCGACCGAGGTCGTCTCGTGGCACATGTTGGAACTGTCGGGCAGGTTGTTCGTGCCATAAAGACGTGCAAACAGGGCGTAGAGATAAGAGGTTTCGAGGCTTGCGCGGCCGGATGCGTAAAAGATCACCGATTTGGGATCGAGCGCCTTCAGCTCCCTCCCGATGGCCGAGAAGGCTTCTTCCCAGGAGCAGGGCACGTAGCGGTCGCGCGTCCGGTCGTAGCGCAGGGGATGGGTCAGGCGCCCTTCATGCTCAAGATCGTGGTCGCTCCATTCTTTCAGCTCACTCACCGTGTGTTTTTCAAAAAACGCCGGCGTGCAGCGGCGCGTTGTCAGCTCCCAGATCGTTGCCTTGGCGCCGTTTTCACAAAATTCCAGCGGGTTGTGGTTCGCGGGTTTCGTCCAGGCGCAGGAGACACACATGAAGCCGCCCGGCTTGTTCTGGTGGGCGAGCGTATCGAGGACAGCGGGCGTTGGCCACTCATTGCCGAAAACGCGGGTAATGCCGCGCAAGGAACCCCATCCGCCGGCCGGGCCCTCATATTGCACGGTGTTCTGGTCGGACATGGCGCTTCTCCCTGGGCTGCTGCTGCTTCGAATGGGTCTTTCGACCCATCGGCAACTCGGGGGAGAGCGCAATGTTCCCTGAAAGATGGACGCGCGCGTTCTGCGCGACCGAATGCCGCGTTCCTTTAGGCGCTCTGGCTGACCGGCAGGGGAACAACGGTCGATGCCGCGCCGCTTTCGGCAACCGTACTGGTGCCGGAGCGCACCACGACGGCATTGGAGGCAAGCGGCAGGCCCGCCTCCCGGCAGGCGGCGAGCAGGCGTTTCATGCCCTCGCGTTTGATGAGGCTTGGTTTGCCGGGGCGTGCGGTAAACTTGAAGCGGATCACCATGGAGGTTTCGTTGACGCTCTGGATGCCCTGCATCTTCAACGGCACGAGGAAATCACCCCCGAATTCAGGATGTTCCAGAAGCCCGATGCCAACCTTCTTGGCAGTCTTTCGGATGCTTTCCAGATCCGCGTCGCGGTCGAAGCGCAGTTCGAACTTGGTGGTGCCCCAGTCGCGGCTGTAATTGGTGACGGAGGCGATCTGCCCGAAGGGAATGGTGTGGATGGGGCCATTGTGGTGGCGAAGACGAACGGAACGCAGCGAGATCTGCTCCACGGTCCCCATCAACTTGCCGCAGTCGATATATTCGCCAATGCGGAAGGCATCTTCGGCAAGGAAAAAGATGCCGGACACGACATCCTTCACCAGCGTCTGCGAGCCGAAGGAAAGGGCAAGGCCGAGCACGCCGAAGCCGGCCAGAAGCGGTGCCACATCAATGCCGGCAGACGAAATCACCACCAGTGCCGCAATGGCCATGACGGCGCCGAGGATGAGGTTGCGCACGATGGGCAGAACAGTGGTCAGGCGGCTTGTCGTCTTGTCATGCGCCTCGTCTTCCGTGCCGGGCAGGATGACGGCGGTGGCTGGCGCAATCGCTTCAAAATACTTCATGAGGAAACTGCAGAGGCTCCAGCTGACGATGAGCGAAAAACTGAGTTTTTCAAGCCAGAGCAGCCAGGAGGTGATGAGCGTGGTGGCGCCCATCATCAGCGGTTCCCACAGTTCCACGATGAGATGCAGGCCAATCAGCCAGACGGCGCCGGCAAGCGGCGTGCGCAGGCTCCAGAGCAGAACCGAGGGAAGACCCGGCCCGGATTTTGCCTCGCGCCGGCGCGCTCTTGCACTGACGAGCGAAACGATGGCGAGATCGAGGATGGGGATCATGATGATGAGGAATTGCGTGGTGCCCGCGGCACGCGCCCAAACCGCATTGTGCGAGGTGCCCGACACCAGAAGGCCGGCAACCCAGATGAGGATGGCCGAGACGATATAGAAATCGGCAAGGCCTGTTCCAACCGCCCGCCGGAACGGGCTTGCGTCGCGCCCGGCAAACACCTCTGCAATGTCGCGGCGGCCGGCGATGAACCACCACAGCTTTACCACCGTCAGCACGGAACTGGTCAGAAACAGCCAGCTGTCTGCCGCCTCCGGCGCCAGCATGCGCACATCGGCGAGCCTCACGGAATTGCCGATGAAGGCATTCAGCGTGCCGTAGAGCGTCATCATGGCAAAATGCCAGTTCGGCCGGTTGATGTTGATGAGCGGCGAGCGCCCGGCAAGCGCCGGCTTGAAGGCAAAGCGCGCCACGGCCATGTAGATCAGCATGCCGGCAAATGTTGCGACGATGGCAAGCGCCACCTGATGGGAAAACAACCCGCGGGCCATCGATTGTTGCAGGATGCCGCGGGAAATTGACAGGAAAAGCAGGATACCGATGCCGTCGATGACAAGCCGCACAGTGGCCCGCCAAAAGGGGTGCGCGGGGACATGCGCCAGAACAAGCGGCCCGGCACCGAGGCTGACGAGGGCTGCCGCAGCAAGTCCGCAAAGGCCGGCAAACAGGGCGTAAAACAGCGCCTCGCGCGGCCCGTAGCGGTCTGCCTCGAGTGTGGACCAGCTGGAGCGAAAGGCGGCGGGCAAGCCAACGACACCGGCGGCCGACATCTGCGTGCCCTTGGCAAGGGCAGCCCACACATCCGAGACCACCCACATCTCCGTCATGGCGACTGTCGGGGCCGGTCGGCTATCGTCTTCAGCCGGTGGCGCGGAAGCCACTGTTGGTGGCGGGGGCGGGGACAGGGACTGGGCTGGGGCCGGGTTGGCCGACGTGGAGGTGACCGTGGATGAGGCAATACCTGCCGTTGGCGCAGACGGTTGCGTGACCGCTGCGGGTGCGGTGGCAGCCGTCCTCACGTCTGGTGCATCTGTGGCAGGATTGGCTGGGGAGGGGGCGGCAATCCTGATTTCGACCGGCCGGCCATCGGCGCCGGCGGCTTTCATCACCGCATCGATATCGGCCTGGCTCTGGCCGGGATTGACCGTAATGGTCACCGGCTCTGCGGCATGGCTGGTACCGCCCGTCAAAAGGCTGATCAGGGAAAATACGGCGGCAGCAAACGTGCGGCACGCGGTCGGCAGGCAACGCGGTTGCGTCATGCGATGTGTTCCAGGGGCGCTTGGCCCGGCTTTCCCTATGGTGGTCGCGTCCGGCGCCTGAGGGCTTCTGGCCGCGACCGGTCCGGATGATGCCGACAAAGCGTTCGCTTGGCAACGGTGTTGCGTATACGCTGCCGGATCTGAATGGCACCGGGTTTACCGTAGGCCATTTCGTTTAAGGTATGCGGCCATGGGTGCCTCATTCAGCATGGCGTAATACCGCTCTTCAGCTTCGGCTGGCGGTATATTGCGATTGCGGAACGACCCTGGCGTTTTTGGCCGACGCTTGCGATGCGTCCGGGACGTGAAAAATCCAAGATTGGCGACGCCGCGTTTGCGGGCGCCGCGAGAGCGTCCTGTATACGCAAGGCATGACGAGACGCCGGACGGAAGGCCGACATTGAATGGACAAGAAAAGTATCGTAGTGCGGTGAACGATCTACAACCTTTTCTGTGCGCTGGAATTCCATGGCCAAGGCCTTTGTCACGTCCGTCGACGTCGCTCAAAGAGCGGGCGTTTCGCGCTCTGCCGTCTCCCGGACATTTACGGAAGGCGCCAGCGTCTCGCCCGATGTACGCCGAAAAGTGCTGCAAGCTGCCCAGGAACTGGGATATCGCGTCAACAGGCTTGCCCAGGGGCTCAACAATTCCTCCTCCAATCTGGTGGGCGTCGTTGGGGCAAACCTGTCTTTGCCCTTCATGGCAAAACAGCTGGACATGCTCAGCATCGGGTTGCTGCGGCGCGGCCAGCAATGCCTGCTGTTGAATGCTGCGGATGCGCGCAGCGATATTGCGCCTCTGATCGAACTGATTTTCGAGTTTCGGGCGCGCGCCATTGTCGTGCTCTCCGGCGAGCCGCCGATGTCGATCGTCGACGAATGCCTTGCCAACGGCGTCAAGCTCATCGTCATCAACCGGCAGCTTGCAAGGTCCGATACCGATATCATCCTCAGCGATGATATTGCCGGAGCAACGCTTGCCGCCGAGCGCCTGAAGACAGCGGGATGTCAAAAGGTCGCCGTCGTCACAAGTGGATCCGAGACGCCGACCCAGTTGCGCCGGTGCGAGGCATTTTCGCAGGTCATGACCGCCGCCGGCACGGATATTGTCGTCTGGCGCGATGGCCCGACGACCTATGAGACCGGCCTGAAGGCGGCTCGCGAGCTGCTCTCCGACCGACAGATCGACGGTGCATTCTGCGTCACCGATATCATGGCGCTCGGCTTCCTCGATGGCGCCCGCAATGACATGGGGCGCCTTGTGCCCGAAGACCTCTCCGTCATCGGTTTTGACGATATTCCACAGGCTTCCTGGAGAAGCTACGAACTGACGACCATCGCGCAATCGTTCGAAGTCCTCACAGAGGCCGTGCTGGCAGCGCTCGATCATGAGCTTGGTCAGTCCGTCATCACCAATGTCCCCGTGACGCTGATCGAGCGCAACACCGTCCGGCGTTGACGACACCCACGTCTTGACCTGAGTTTTTCAAGCCGCTGCCAGATCCGCGCTTGCACCCAATGAACACGTGTGCAATATTGCACACGTGTTCAAGGGAGAAGAATGCGCATGCCTTCAACAATGACCTATGCAAACGATCTGGATGGCCGCGCGCAGCTGTGCCGGGATGTCATTCTCTCTGCCGGAGCCCTGGTCCTTGAAGGCTTTCAGAATGGCAAGGCGGCTGACTTCTCAATGAAAGGGCCGCAGGATTATCTCACGGAAACCGACGCGGCGTCCGAAGCGCATATCCGTGAGCGTATTGCGGCAGCCTTCCCGGATGACAGCTTTTTTGGCGAGGAAGGTGGCGGAGACATCCGCGAGCGGGTCTGGCTGGTCGATCCGATTGACGGCACCGCCAATTTTGCGCGCGGCATCCCGCATTTCTGCATTTCCATCGGTTATGTGGAAGGCAATGTTGCAAAGCTTGCAGCGATCTACAATCCGGCGCTGGACGAGCTGTATTTTTCCCGTGCCGGCGAAGGGGCAACCCGCAACGGCCAGCCGATCTCGGCGGCCCGTACCGACCGTTTTGACATCGCATCGGTTGAACTGGGCTGGTCGACCCGCATCCCCAACACTCGATATCTTGATGCCATGACACGGCTTCTGGACAAGGGTGCCAATGTGCGGCGGGCGGGCTCCGGTGCCATGGCGCTGGCCTATGTCGCGGACGGCCGCTCGGATGCCTATGTCGAGCTGCATATGAATTCCTGGGATTGCGTGCCGGGCCTGCTGCTGGTGGCGGAAGCGGGCGGCCGGGTTTGTCCGTTCTTCGAAATCGGATCGTTGCAGACTGGCGGGGCAGTTCTTGCCAGCGCGCCGGCGATCGCCGATGGCGTGAGCGACGCGGTCGGTATCGTGCTGGCTGAACCGCAAGGCAGGCGCGAGAGGCACCACGCGGCCTGAAGGGGGAGGGATCGCGTTTGACACGCGATCTGCGGAGTAAACGGCTTGGAGCGCCGTCTGGGAGGAGAAACAGAGTGACCCTATTTTCAGAAACAGCGAGCCGCGATAGCCAGCGCTGGATGCGCCGTGTGGCGCATTTCGTCTCGGCGCCGGAGCGGCTGATAGCGCTTGGCCTTGCCATCCTGCTGGGGCTCCTCGTCATCGTGCCGCTGTTTCAGCTGGTGCGGGAAACGATCACCGTCCAGCCGTATGATTCCGCCTATCTGCCCGGGCGCCAGCCGGGAGAGCTGACACTGTTCCACTATGAGCGCGTCTTTGGCAGCCGGCTTTCCTGGGCGCTGTTCTACAAGCCGTTCATGAATTCGCTGGTGACGGCATTTGGGGCAACGATCATCTGCCTGGCGCTGGGCGCCCTGCTTGCCTGGATCGTCGTGCGCACCAACGTGCCCTATCGCGAGTTCGTCAACACGGCGGTGGTCATGCCCTATATGTTGCCATCCTGGGTGATGGCGCTGGCCTGGGTGACCTTTTTCAAGAATGACCGGGTGGGCGGAGCGTCCGGCGTTTTTGCCTATCTCTTTGGTGTCCAGCCGCCCGATTGGATCGCCTTTGGCGGCATACCCATCATCATCTGCCTGTCGCTGCATTATTACGTCTACGGCTTCCTGATCATTTCCGGCTCGCTTGCCACGGTCGACAGCCAGCTCGAAGAGGCGGGCGCCATTGCCGGCATGTCGCGGCTGCGCCAGTTCGTCTCGATCACCGCGCCGCTTGTTCTTCCAGCCGTCGGCTCGGCCGTTGTCATGACCTTCATCCGCGTGATCGGGTCGTTTGGAACGCCCGCCGTGCTCGGCATGCCCATCCGTTATTTCGTGCTGCCGACCCAGATCTATGCCGCCATCGGGTCACGCAATGTGGGCGATGGTTATCTGCTGGCGCTTGTGCTGGTGTTGATGGCTGTTCTGTTCATCTGGATCAACCAGCGCATGATCGGTGTGCGCAAGAGCTTCGTCACCATGTCCGGCAAGGGATTTCGCCGGCGCGAAATCGATCTCGGCCGCGCCAAATGGCTGGTGTTCGCCTTCGTCGTTGTGCTGATGTGCGTGACCGTGGTTCTGCCGCTTGGATTGCTCGTGCTGCAGTCACTGTCGCGCACCGCCGGCAACTATGACCTTTCCAATCTGACCCTGCATTACTGGATTGGTGCGCGCGGTGGCGTCAATGCGATCTATGCCGGGGTCTTTCAGAACCCGCAGATCCTGCACGCGGCCTGGAACAGCCTCAGGCTGGCCTTCTTCACCGCCATTGCCACCGGCATTCTCGGTTTTCTGATCGGTTACGTGGTGGTGAAGACACGCGGAAGCCTGTCCTCGCGGGCGCTGGAGCTGGCAGCCTTCCTGCCTTACATCTTTCCGGCCGTGGCGTTTGGCGCCATCTATATCGGCATGTTCTCGCGACCGGTGGGGCCGATCCCGGCACTTTACGGAACATTTGCCCTGCTGGTGCTGATCGCGGCGGTGAAGAACCTGCCCTATACATCGCGCACCGGCATTGCCGCGATGCTGCAGATCGACAAGTCCCTCGAAGAATCGGCCCGCGTGCAAGGTATCGGCTGGGTCAGCCGTGTGCGCCACATCGTGGCACCTCTTGCCGCCTCGGGACTGGTATCGGGCATGCTGCTGAGCTTCATCGGCACGATGCGCGAGCTTTCGCTGATCATCCTGCTGGTCACGCCGTCGACGGCTGTGCTGGCAAGCGTGATCTACACCTATCAGACGGATGATGTTCCCCAGCTGATCGGAGCGGCAACGCTGCTGCTCGTTGCACTGGTCGTGGGCTGCAACATCCTGTTCCGCCTGGTTTTCCGCAATACGAAGATGGGGTTTGCTTGAGGAGGCGACCTTGCAACAGGGAGGAAGAGATCACATGGGAATGCTCACGAAACAGGTGGCTATCGCCACATTCGCATGCCTCATCGGCACGGCGGCCTGCGCGCACGATGCCGCATTCGATGCCTGGCTGAAGACGGCAGAACTTGGCGCCAACCAGCCCAAGGACGAGAACTGGGAGGAGATCGTCAAGAAGGCCAAGGCCGAAGGCGAGGTGACCGTCTATTCCTCCTCCTCGACCGTCAATGCGCTAGCCGAGGACTTCATGAAGCTTTACCCGGAGATCAAGGTCAACGCTTATGATCTCGGCTCGGAAAAGACGATCGAGAAGGTGGTGCGTGAACAGCAGGCGGGTATCTTTGCCGTGGATGTGGTCAATACCGCCGGCACCGCCCAGATGTTCTACGATCTCCTGCCCAATCACCGCATCGTCAATTATGTGCCGCGTTACCTGGAGGCAAAGATCCCCGTCGAGCTGCGCGAACCGCTGCTGACGCAGGTGATCGAAGCCACGGTGCTCATGTACAATTCCGACACCTACAAGGATGCGCCGCCGGTCACCAATGTCTGGCAGATGACCGAACCGGCATGGAACAAGCGCTTTGCCATGAAAAGCCCTCTCGGCTCGCTGACATCGCTTGCGCTTTTGACCTCTATCGTCGAACACGCCGATGATTTTGCCAAATCCTATGAAAAATATGCCGGAAAGCCGCTCGTCCTGTCCGACGGCATGGAAAACGCCGGTTATGAATTCCTGCACCGGCTCTTGAAGAACGATCTCGTCATCTACGATTCCGGTTCCAAGCTCGCGACGGCCTCCGGTCTCAAAGGACAGGCAAAGCCGCCGATCACCTTCTCCAGCATGCATTACATCAACAAGAACGGCAGCGACGATTATGCCAATGCCGTGCTCTACGACATCGATCCGGCCGGGGTTTTTGCCTATTCCACCTATGTGGCGATTGCCGGCCAGTCGACGCATCCCAATGCAGCCAAGCTGTTCATCGCCTTCCAGATGGGGTCGAAGGATCTGACCCCCGATACCAAGCTTGAAAAGCCTTACCGCGACGGCGAAAGCCTGAAGAAGCTGCAGGGCATGGCCGCCTATTTCAAGGTCGGCACGTTTTCGCCACGCACGGATGTGCCGTTGCCGAAGGGCGGCGAAAACTGGCCGAAGGTGCGCAAGATGTTTGGTTCTGCCGAATACCAGCGCGACCATGTGGCTGAAGTCAACGATTTCTGGGTGGTCGAGACCAGCAACTGAGGAAAACCAGAGCGCCGGGTTGCCGTGAAGCAACCCGGAAAGCTTGGGGGGAGGAAACCCGATGAACGAAGTGTCCTTGAAAGGCATCACCAAATATTACGGCGCGCATCTTGCCATTCCGCCGCTTGATCTGGAAATCCCGAAGGGGAAATTCGTCACGCTGCTCGGGCCATCCGGTTGCGGCAAGACGACGACGCTGCGCATCATTGCGGGGCTGGAACAGCCCTCCGGCGGGGAACTGACGCTTGCGGGAAAAACGGTTTATTCCGGACGCGACGGCAGCTTCGTGCCGCCGGAAAAGCGCGGTCTCGGCTTCATCTTCCAGAGCTATGCGCTCTGGCCGAACATGAAGGTCGACAAGAACATCACGCTGGCGCTGCATCAGGCAAAGCGTCCGAAGGACGAGATTGACGCACGGCTCGCCGAGGCGCTGAAGAAGGTGCAGCTGGAACAGTATGGCTCGCGTTTCCCATCGGAACTGTCCGGCGGCCAGCAACAGCGTGTGGCCGTTGCGAGATTGATCGCTGCGCGCAATTCCATCCTGCTGATGGACGAGCCGCTGTCCAACCTCGATGCGGTTTTAAGAACAGAAATGCGAACTGAGCTGAAGCGCCTGTCGCGGAATCTTGGTGCCACCACTGTTTATGTGACGCATGATCAGGTCGAGGCGCTGACAATGTCCGATATCATCGTGGTGATGAAGGACGGCGTCATCCAGCAGATCGGCAGCCCTTACGAAATCTACCATGAGCCTGCCAATCTGTTTGTGGCCGAGTTTATCGGCGATCCCCGCATCAATGTCTTTGACGGCATGCTCGAACAGAGAAATGGCAGAAGCGTGCTGAAGCTTCACGGCGTCGAAGTCATGCTCGAGCAGGCAATTGCCCGCGAAGCGGGTCCGGTGACTTGCGCCATCCGGCCGGAACATTTCAACCTTCATGAAACGTCCCTGGACAACCGGCTGGCCGCAGAGGTCGACGTCGTCCAGCCGACCGGGTCGCAGACGATCCTCTCGCTGTCTGCCAATGGCACGCCGATCACCGCTCTCATTCCACGCTTTGTCGAAAGCTGGCCGAGCGCCAAGGTGTGGCTGGAATTTGTGGCGCGCAACATGATGGTGTTTGATCCGAAGACGGGCAAGATCATCACCTCGACGGCCGCCACGCGAGCACGCTCGAACGCGGCCTGACGCAACAACAGACAACGTATCTCTTGCAGACTAAAAGGCCTCGCCACCGTGCTTTGGAAGGTCGGTGCCTTTGGAAGGAATGAACAGAATGGAAGCCCCGGTATATTCGCGACCGGCGATCAGCCTGATCACGGAAGGCCTCGCCCCCCATAATTCTGCGCTGTATATCGGCGGTCTGGAGGGCGCGCGCGATCTGGATCTCTTGAAGAAACACGGCATTACCATCGTCGTGAACTGCGCCATCAACCTGGATATCAATTTCGTGCGCAATCCGAGCCTTGCCGAGGACGGCACGCTCTGTGCCAGCGGTTATTCGGACATACGCTATTACAAGCTTGGCATGATCGACGGTGGCGGCAGTCCCGATACGATGATGCTGGGGGGCTATTACATTCTGCAGGGGGCCTTGAACCAGACATTGCCCAAGCGTGAAACCTATCCGTTCAAGGACGGCGGCAATGTTCTGGTCAACTGCCGCAGCGGGCGCAGCCGCTCGGTTTCGCTGGTTGGCCTGTTTCTGCACAAACAGCAGCCGCATCTGTTTCCAACGCTGGATTCGGCCATCGCCCATATCCGCGACAAGCGTGAACTGCGCCAGGACGAGTGGTTCGAAACGCCAAAGCCCATGCTCTATGACGCCGCAAGGCGTGCATCGGACTGGATTGACCTCGTCGAGGCCAGGAAGGCGGCCGATGCAGCCCCGTGATCTGCCAGCTGTCGCCGTCATTGCCGATGCGCATTACCATGACCTCGAGGGCGACTATGGCTTTGAGGGCGTGGATGTTGCCGGAAAGTGGCTCGCCGTGCGCAGCTGGGCGGAAACCCGCGCCTCGACGCGTGTTTTCAACGAAAGCTTTCAGGCCCTTCCCGCAGCCCTGGACGAGATTGCCAGCCGCGGTATTCGCCATGTCGTGCTTCTTGGCGATTATACCGATGACGGCCAAAGGCAGACAACGCAAGCCGTTCGGCGCCTGCTGGAAGACTATCGCCGCAAACATCGGCTGTCTTTTTATGCGATCCCCGGCAATCACGATGTGTTCGGGCCGCATGGTCGCCATCAGACCAAGGGATTTCTGAGCGGCGCGGGACCGTCCATCACCGTCACCAGCGATCTGCAGGTGGCTGAAGAAAATCTGCCGCATTCCCGGCAGAGCGACCGGATGTACTGTGAAGGCTACCCGGCGGGATTGTTGCCGATGGCGTCCTTCGGCCTGTTTGCGCAGCCCGAATACCTGCATTGGGAAAGTCCGTTTGGTCGCTCCGACAGCATTGAAGAGCGCCAATATCGGGTCTCCTCGCCGGACGGTCGTTCGACTTTCAGCCTGATGGATACCTCCTATCTCGTGGAGCCCGAAGAGGGGCTGTGGCTGCTGATGATAGACGCCAATATCTTCGAGCCCCGCAACGGCCACAGCGATCCGTTTTGCGAAGAGACCTTCATCGACAGCACGGCTGCCGGATGGAACGCGCTTTTGCGTCTCAAACCCTTCCTGATCGACTGGATCCGCGATGTTCATGCGCGGGCAAAGAGGCTCGGCAAGACGGTCTTTTCCTTTTCGCACTATCCGGTGATCGATCCTTTCGACGATACAACCGGATTGGAAACGGCGCTGTTCGGCCGCACCAATGTGGCCCGCCGAACGCCACTGAAGGCGGTTGCCGAAACACTTGTGGCAACCGGCATGACGGCCCATTTCAGCGGCCATCTGCATGTCGAGGGAACGACCCGGCGAATTGTCGAAGGGCGCGAACTGGTCAATATTGCCGTTCCCTCGCTTGTGGCATTCCCGCCGGCCTTCAAGATCGTGAAGCCCGGAAAAACTATGCCCGATGTGGAAACTGTCGGGCTTTTCAAGCTTTCGCTCGATCCGCGGCCTCTCGCGCTTTACCGGCAGGAAAGCGCCTTCATGGGCGAGGCGCCTGATGCGGCGTTCGAGGCGCAATCTTACGGCGACTTCCTCTTTGCCCATACGCGGGCACTGGTCACGCACCGGTATTTTCCAAGGGAATGGCCGCCGGAATGGGTCGAGCAGATGGCGACGGCAAACCTTGCAGAGATCAGCCTGCTTTTGCCGACGCAGGAGACGCCGCAGGCCGCAGACGGCGGATCGGGCGTTCTTATGGCGGAACGTCAACAGTTTGAGGTCACGTCCGAAGCGCTGGCCGCGACCTCGATGATGGATCTGGTGACGGACTGGTATTGCCTGCGTCAGGCCGGCGCGCTGGCATTGTCCTTCATTTCCGCCGAGCGTCTGGCGATCTACCGGTCGCTGATCGACAGGCTTCCAGCCGACCGCCCCACCTTGCCGCCACACTCCACGGAGGCGTTCCTGCACGCATTCCTGCAGGGTCTTCGCCATTGGATGGAAAGAGCAGGAGCGATGACGGACAACCGGACGTCGCCACCGCATTGACGGGCGTTAGGTAGGACACAGGGAGGAGCCCTGGCGCACCAGACGTATGCCGCAGATCCTGTCAGGAATGGCAATGTGCGGGACAAAACGGGGATGGAAACAAGGCCGATGGCATCGACAATCGTCATGATCAATCTGTTCGGCGCGGTGGCCTTGCTGCTGTTTGGCCTTGCACAGGTGAAAAGTGGCGTGACGCAGGCTTTTGGCGCGCGGTTGCGCAGCGGCCTTGCCAGCGGCACGCGCAGCAGCCTGCGCTCGTTTTCGTCCGGCTTTGTGGCCACGGTGGCGCTGCAGAGTTCGACCGCGACGGCGCTCATGGTGGCCTCGTTTGTCGAGCGCGAGCTTGTCCAGCCCCGCATGGCGCAACTCGTTCTTCTCGGGGCCAATGTAGGAACGGCCGTGACAGCCTGGATTGTGGCTGCAGGCGTCGAGTGGCTTTCGCCGCTCATCCTTCTCATCGGCCTGATGCTCTACCGCAGCAGCGCGACCGCGCGAAAAGGCGGCGGAACGGCGCTGATCGGTATTGGCCTGATGCTTCTGTCGCTGCACCTGCTCAGCATTGCCACGGAACCGATGCGGGCCTCCCCGGCACTGGCCGCCTTCATCCGCCTTCTGGACAATGCCTGGCCGGTGGCCATGTTCTTTTCCGCTGCCATCGCCTTCGTGTCGTCTTCCAGCCTTGCCGCCATCGTGCTGATCCTTTCCCTGGCATCGACCGGCATCCTGCAGCCCGGACTGATTGTCGCGCTTGTTCTCGGTGCCAATCTCGGCGGTGCAATCCCGCCCGTCATCGCCTCGATGCGCGGTTCTGCTGCGGCAAAACGGGTCACGCTTGGAAATCTCATCGTGCGGACTGTCGGATGCCTGGCGGTCCTTCCGCTAGCGGGTGTTGGCGCAGACCTGCTGACAGGTCTGGCGTCTGGCACTGAGAAGCTGCCGGTCGATGCACATCTTGCCTTCAATATCGTGCTTGCTGTGGTCGCCTGGCCGTTTTCGAAGCTTCTGTCGCGTCTGATGTGCCACCTCGTTCCGGATGATGCACAGGAACACAGCGGTCCCAATTATCTCGATCTGCAGGAACTGTCTGCGCCGACCGTTGCCCTGGCCAGTGCCACGCGGGAGGTTTTAGGCATCGGTGACCTGATCGAGCGTATGCTGATGCGTGTGTCCGATTCCTTCGAGCGGGACAATCTTGCAAAGCTCATGGATATTCCCCCGCTGGAAGCGCGCGTCGACAGGCTGCAGCAGGAGGTGAAAGTCTATCTGTCCAGACTGGGCCGCATGGGCCTCAGCCCGCAAGACAGCCGTCGTTCCATCGATATCATCGATTATGCGATCAACCTCGAGCATATCGGCGATATCATCGAAAAGGGTCTGTTAGCCCAAGTCACCAAGAAGGCGACGCTCGGGCTCAAATTCTCCGAGGACGGTCATCGCGAACTGCGCACGCTGTTTGAACTGACGCTCGACAACTTGCGCATTGCCCAGACCATTTTCGTCACGCGTGACTTCCGTCTTGCCCGCCAGATGATGGAGGTGAAGGTTGAGGTCCGCCGCATGGAAAAGGCCTCCTCCGAACGCCATATCGAGCGGCTGCGGGACGGACGGACAGACAGCCTGCAGACCAGTTCGCTGCATCTCGACATCCTGCGGGACCTCAAGCGGATCAACGCCCATATCGTCTCCGTCGCCCACCCCATTCTCGATGACAGCGGCCTGCTGATCGAAAGCCGGCTGCGCTCGGTGGCAGAATCATAACCGCGCCCAGACCGATTGAAGTCACCGATCTTTGATCTCTTGACTGCCGCACGATCAATAGCCTCGCCGTTATGTTGCCCGCCCGCGTCAAGCCGGGTGTGGCTGACGCCGCAAGTATTGGCAATGTGCGATATGCCGCCGAACGACTGGCCGATGCCGGGATAGCGCTGGTCTTCGAGCGCGACATGTTTTCGAAATTGCTCTATCTGTAAAATATTGTATTGAAAAATATAGCTTTTACCGATAGAAAAACATGACAACAATTGCGAGGACCGATCTTGCTGTTCGTCATGGCCGATGACTTTACGGGTGCGCTGGACTCGGCCGCGCCTTTTGCGGGGCGCGGGCTGCATGTCGAGGTGGTGCTCTCCATCGAAGGGATCCAATCGGCGCTTGCAACCCGGCCGGATGTCCTGTCGATCGACCTTGGCTGCCGTGAGAAAACGGCGCAGCAGGCCCATGCGCTTGCGCAGGCCGCGATCCGCCTGCTGCCTGAGGGCGCGAAGATCTTCCTGAAGATCGATTCCCGCATGAAGGGGAACGTTGCGGCCATCCTCGATGCAATCCCCTTCAACCGGGCACTTGTCGCGCCGGCCATTCCGGACTTCGGTCGCACCGTGGCCAAGGGCGCGGTGCAAGGCTTTGGTGTTGATGTCCCCATCGATATTGCTACAGCGCTCGGCCGCCACGTGGGCAAGTGCTCCATTCCCGATACGGTGTCCGGGGCGGATATGGCCGAGGCGCTCGCCAGCGCCGATCGGGCGGGTGCCGATCTGCTGGTCGGAGCGCGCGGCCTTGCCGAAGCCCTTGCGCAGTCCATGACCCAGGGTGCGCAACCGGTGCGCGCGGAGATCCCCGCAGGGGCGGCGCTGTTTGTTGTCGGGTCGCGCGATCCGATCACGCTTTGCCAGGTCGATCGGCTGGCAGGCCAGGTGGACATTGACCACCGACCGGCAGAAAACGGGCGCCTGCCCACCCCTGGCACGCTTACGAAGCGCGTGACGCTGGTTCAGGCAATCGGTGGCCCCGAGATCTTTGAGGCCGAGGAGGTGTCGCAGAACCTTGCCGAGGGCATAGTCCCGCTGTTGACGCAAGACGTTGAGACGCTGCTTCTGTGTGGCGGCGCAACGGCTGAGGCCGTGCTGCATCGAATGGGGATTACAAGGTTCCGCCTTGTTGGGGAATGCCTGCCGGGCCTTGGCCTTGCGCGCACAGACCGCCACTGCATCATTGCAAAATCCGGCGGTTTCGGGCAACCCGATACGCTAAGGGATATCGCAACGACAATTCTCGGGAAGACGGGCTGAGATGGGGCTGACAGACGGCGTGGCGCGCAAGGCATTGCCGGACATCGTTTTCGAGCGGATGCATCGGGCGATCAAGTCCGGCGCCTACGGGCCGGACGAGCGCCTGCCGACGGAACATGACCTGGCAACAGAGTTCGAAGTGTCGCGGCCGGTCATTCGCGAGGCCCTGCGGCGCCTGCGCGACCAGGGGCTGATCTATTCGCGACGGGGGGCGGGCAGCTTTGTGCGGGTGCTCGGCCTCAAGGAGCCGCTGGGATTTGGCCAGCTGGAAAATGTTGCCGACCTGCTCAATTGCTACGAATTCCGGCTGACGCTGGAGCCGGCAGCAGCTGCCGCTGCCGCCCTTCGCCACGATGCCGGCGATCTGGCGACCATCCGTCAGGCGCTGGAACTGTTGCGGGACGCAACGAACCGCCAGTCGCACCGGGAGGATGCCGACTACCAGTTCCATCTGGCCATCGCGCGCGCGGCGCAGAACACCTATTTTTCGACAGCCATGGAAGCCCTGAAGGACCATATCGCCGTCGGCATGAAATTTCATGGAGCGTCTGTGAAGCGGGAGGCTTCCGGTCTTTCGCGTGTGTTCAGCGAGCATGAGGCGATTGCCGAGGCGATCATCGCGCGCAATCCGGACGCCGCCCGCCAACTGATGCACGACCACCTGACCGGCTCGCGCGAGCGCCTGTTCCAGTCTCCCCGGCGAGACTGATCTCGCCGGGCTTTTCGGCCGTGACAGCAGAACGTCAGAAGGCTGCCTTATAGATGGCCGCCACATCTTCCACCGACATGTCCACCGGGTTGTTGTCCATCAGTCGGCGAATGGCATGGGCATCGGCTGCAAAGCGTTCCAGATCTTCCTGTCTCGCGCCATGGGCGGCAAGCGACATCTCGATCCCCAGGCCGGCGCAATAACCATGGGCGGCATCACGAAGGGCATGCTGGCTCAGGTTTTCGCCAAGGCCGAGCGCTCTGGCCACTTCCGCCGTCTTTTGCGCCACGGCCGGCTGGTTGAAGGCCAGCACATGCGGGAAGACAATGGCATTGGCCAGTCCATGCGGCAGATGCAGAAGCGTGCCGAGCGGATAGGCAATGGCATGCCCCGCCGCCGTGTTGACTGGACCAAGGCAGATGCCGCCATAATAGGAGGCGAGCATCATGCCTTCGCGGGCTTGCGTATCATGGCCGTCGCGCACCGCACGCGCCAGGTATTGCCCGACCAGCTGGACCCCCATCCGGGCAAAGCCGTCAATCATCGGATGGGCGCGCCGGTTGGTGAAGGCCTCCACGCAATGGGCCATCGCATCGACGCCGGTTGCTGCCGTCACGGCCGGGGGAACCGAAAAGGTCAGCTCCGGATCGAGGACGGCGAGGTCGGCGATCAGATGCGGGCTTTCGACGGCGATCTTGCTGCCCTTGACAGGATCGGTGATCAGCGCGCGAATGCCGGCTTCCGAGCCGGTGCCGGCCGTCGTTGCCACCTGCACCAGTTGCGTGGTGCGACCGGCAACGCGGTTCGGCCCGGCCACGTCGGCCAGTGTCTGGTCGGTATCCCAGAGCGCTGCGACAAGCTTTGCCACATCCAGCACGGAGCCGCCGCCAAGGCCGACGACGAGATCCGGCCGTGCCTCGCGGGCAGCGGCAAGTGCCGCATCAAGAGTTTTAATGTCGGGCTCGCCCGGAATGCCATCAAAGACGCGGATGCGGCCGCCGATCTGCAGCTTGTCGACAAAGGCTGCGGTGATGGGCGTTGCGATGATGAGCGTGGAGCCGATATCGCCGGCAAAACTGCCGACGCTTGCAACCGTTCCGGCGCCAACGGCAAGGCGGCGCGGCTGGTGAAGGGTGATCGGGAAAAACGCCATGATCCTACACTCCCGCTGCAGGGCCGGCGACAAGCCGGCGGGCATAGGCAATGGCCGACATCATGTTGCCGTGGTTGGCAATGCCCTTGCCGGCAATGTCGAAGGCTGTGCCGTGATCGACCGAGGTGCGGTCAATCGGCAGTTCGACGGAGACGTTCACCGCCGTATCGAAGGCCACCAGCTTGATCGGGATGTGGCCCTGGTCATGATACTGGGCAACCACCAGGTCGAATGCGCCGGAATAGGCGCGGTGGAACACCGTATCGGCTGAAATCGGCCCCTGCACATCAATGCCTTCGGCGCGGGCCGCAACGACGGCCGGCGCGATCTGGTCATCGTCTTCGGTGCCGAACAAACCGTTTTCGCCGCAGTGCGGGTTGATGCCGGCAACCGCGATGCGCGGGTTCTCGTAGCCAATGCGCTTCAGGTGGCGATATCCGGCGCGGATAGTCGCCAGCACCCGCTCCGTGGTGGCCCGGCGGATGGCCTCCTGCAGGGAGACATGGGTGGAGACATGGATGACCTTCAGCCGCTCGGAGGCGAGCAGCATATAGGCCGCCGATGAGCCGGTCAGGCTGCGCAGCATGCCGGTATGGCCGTCGTAGTGATGGCCGGCAAGGTTCAGCGCCTCCTTGTTGATCGGGGCCGTGACGATGCAGCCGATCGTGCCCGCTTCCGCATCACGAACGGCGTTCTCGATGAAGCGGAAACAGGCGTCACCGGCAACCGGCGACAGGCTTCCCCAGGCAAGCGGCGCCCCCACAATCTCCAGATCAACGACGAAGGGCTTAAGATCGATCGACAGGCCAAGCGCTGCGCGGGCGGCCTCCAGCGTCTTCAGGTTGCCATAGATGCGGGTTGCTGCCCGATCCGCATCCGTCATGTCGGACAGGGCCCGAACGGTGATTTCCGGTCCGACGCCGCACGGGTCGCCCATGGTGATGCCGATGATCCTGCTCATGCTTGTCTCCCGTCCGCAGTGCCTGCCCAGCCGGGGGCAAGATGGACATGTTTGATCGCTCTTCGATGGTAGGTATAGCTGATGTGGAGACCGCCGTCGGCGTCTTCCAAAAGCCATGGATAGGACATTTCCTGGTTGCGGCCGTCGGTTGAATCGTTGGAAAGGCAGTGGCCTGGACCATCCTCGATCAGGATGCGGGTCGGAAATGTCCGGCCCCCATCCTGTGAAAGGCAGACCGTGACAGGCGCGCGCACCACGCCCCAGACAGGCACACAGCCGCCGGTCGGATCCGCATCCGGCCGGTCGTCCTCGACGCCGAGTTCGTCATAGAGAGAGGCACGCCTGTCGCTGGACTGCGCGGCATTGACGGGATTGCAGATCATCGCAATCCGCCCGTCGCGCAGCATGATTGCGGCAATGGAGGAATTGTTGTTGGGCACGTCGCTTGGCTGAGGGACAGACCAGGTGCGCCCGTCATCGTTGCTCTCGGTCCTGTAGACGAAATCTGCCTGCCGGCGCCGGAAGAAAGCCGCATGCCGGCCTTCGCCAACGGCAACCGGGCTCATGTGTACGCAACCCGTCGATTGCGGCAGGTCATTGAGTGTCCAGCTTTCTCCGCCATCTGTGGATATGCCGACGGCTGCGACGTCGTGGCTGCCGTTCCATTTCTGGCCGGGGCGCTGCATGCAGCGGAAGATCGGCAGCAGCCATGCGCCATCGCTCCGCAGGACAAGAGGGGCGCGGATGAAGCAGCCGCGCGGCAGGTCGAGAAAGCGGCCACCGTCTGCCATCAACCGCGTTGGGTTTTCGGGCGCGCGACGGATCTCGGCCATCCGGATGCGGCATTCATCCTGGTTTCCGGAGGGCTGCGAGGTGTGAAACAGCAAAAGACGGCCATCGGGCGGTGAAAACAGCACCGGGTTCTGCTCGGAATGGTGAGGGTCGAAACTCAGTTGCTGTGGCGGACCCCAGGTATCGTCTCCCGCGCCAAGCACGCTGGCGAAGATGGAGATGTCTGCCTTTCCCTCCAGCGAACCGCCGAACCAGGCGCAGATCAGGTCGCCACCGGTCGTCTCGTGCAGGAAGCTTGCATGGTTCTGCACCATGGGGGATGGCAGGAGCGTTTGCCGACGGCCCATTGCCACGGTGCGTATGGCCCCGGTCATGCCGGAGGCGATTTCCTCAGGTGTCATTAGCCTCTCCTCTGTGCGGTCAGAATTGACAAATTCTCAAAGTTGTCAAGTTTTATTGCGGTCGTTGTCCTGCTTTTTCAGAGATTTTAAAGGACGTAAGATATTGAAAAACGATACTTTAAACGCTCTCAAAAAAAGTCTTTCTGATTGGGTCCTGGAAACAAATTGACAAACTTATGCGAAAGTTCGATGGTTGGGGCGAATGATTGGGGCACCTGGTTGTCGGGGTCTATGCCTCGCCCGGTGCCGCATGGTGCCGACCGAAGGGATGTGCCGGACCAGCCATCCGCATGAGAAAGACCTGCCCATCGAGCCCCACCGCTCGTGGCAGGCGTGATGATACGTCGCAACCTGGGAGGAGTATGACGTGACAAAATCCTTGATTTCTGGCGCCCTGATTGCGGGCGTCGCGCTGATGACGGCCCTGTCGCCTGTGATGGCGGCATCCGGTCCCATCAAGATCGTGCTGCCCGAAGAGGCCGATCTGCTCGAGCCCTGCATGGCCACCCGATCCAATATCGGCCGCATCATCATGGAAAATGTCAGCGAGACGCTGACGGAGCTTGATGTGCGCGGCAAAAAGGGTGTCATGCCGCGCCTGGCGGAAAAGTGGGAGCAGACCGCCGATGGCAACTGGCGCTTTCACCTGCGTCAGGGCGTTAAATTTTCAGACGGCAGCGCCTTCGATGCCAAGGATGTGGCGCATAGCTTCGACCGGGTGATGAGCGACAAGATCACCTGCGAATCCAAGCGTTATTTCGGTGGCATGACGATCAGCACCACCGTGGTCGACGACCATACGATCGATATCAAGACGCAGCCGGCCCAGCCGATCCTGCCGCTTCTGATGTCGCTCGTGACCATCGTGCCGGAGGCGACGCCGATGGCGTTCGTGCGCGAGCCCGTGGGCACCGGTCCCTACAAGCTCACCAACTGGACGCCGGGCCAGCAGATCGTTCTGGAAACCCGCGACGACTACTGGGGCAAAAAGCCGGCCGTCACCAAGGCAACCTATCTGTTCCGCGCCGATCCTTCGGTGCGTGCCGCCATGGTGCAGACCGGGGAGGCCGATCTGTCGCCCTCGATTTCGCAGCTCGATGCCACCAATCCGAAGACGGATTTTTCCTATCTCGACAGTGAGACGGTTTATCTGCGCATCGATCACAACACCGCGCCGCTGAACGATGTGCGGGTGCGCAGGGCCTTGAACCTTGCCATTGACCGCAAGGCCTTCCTCGGTACGCTGGTGCCTGAAGGGGCGGTGCTGGCCACTGCCATCGTTCCGCCGACGACGCTTGGCTGGAACCCCGACGTGAAGCAGTTCCCCTATGATGTCGCGGGCGCCAAGAAACTGCTGGCCGAGGCGAAGGCTGCAGGCGTTCCCGTGGACACGCCGATCACCATCATTGCCCGCAGCGCCAATTTCCCGAACGTCACGGAAATCATGGAAGCCATCCAGGCGCAGCTGCAGGAGGCGGGCTTCAAGATCGATCTGAAATTCGTCGAGGTCGCCGAACACGAGACCTATTATTCCAAGCCGTTCAAGGAAGGGCGCGGGCCGCAGCTGGTGGCTGCCATGCACGACAATTCCAAGGGCGATCCCTCCTTCTCGATGTTCTTCAAATATGCCTCGAAGGGAACCCAGTCCGGTTTCTCCGATCCGAAGGTGGACGACCTGATCCAGCGGGCTTCGGCAGCCGTCGGAGACGAGCGTGCAAAACTCTGGTCGCAGCTGATCGGCTACCTGCATGACGATGTGGTGGCAGATGTCCTGCTCTTCCACATGGTCGGTTTTGCCCGCGTCTCCGAGCGGCTGGACTTCAAGCCGACGATTGCCACCAACTCCATGCTGCAGCTCTCCGAGATCGGCATAAAGTAAGCAGACTGCCGGATGCCGATGAGGCGTCCGGCATCGTACGGCGGCGGGGATGCCCGCCGCCGGATGTAATGGGAGGTCGTTCATGCTCAGTTTCATCCGTAAGCGTTCCGTCGCCAGCCTGATCTCGCTGGCCGGCCTGATCGTGATGGTGTTCTTCCTGTCGCGCATGACGGGGGATCCCGCCTCGCTCTTCCTGCCGGTGGAGGCGTCGGCGGAGATGAAGCAGCAGTTTCGCGAACTGCACGGCCTCAACGATCCGCTGCTTGTCCAGTTCAGCCGTTATGTCGGTGATGTCGTGACGGGCGATCTCGGCGAATCCTATCGCAAGGCGCGGCCGGCGCTGGATGTCGTGACGGAAGCCTTCGTCTGGACGCTCTGGCTTGCGGTGATCACCATGAGCCTCGTCACCAGCGCTGCCATTGTCGTCGGCTCGCTTGCGGCCTTCCGCTCCGGTGGCTTTTTTGACCGTACTGCTTCGATGCTGTCGCTGATCGGCGCCTCGGTGCCGGATTTCTGGCTGGCAATCGTTGCCATCGTTGTCTTTTCGGTCAATCTGCACTGGCTGCCCACATCCGGCACGGGCTCGGTGCTGCACTGGATCCTGCCGATATCAGTGCTTTTCGTGCGGCCTTTCGGCATCATCGTGCAGGTCGTGCGCGGCTCGATGATCGGGGCGCTGTCGTCGGCCTATGTCAAGACGGCGCGTGCCAAGGGTGTGCGCTCCGGCCCGATCATCTTCATTCATGCCCTGCGCAATGCCATGCTGCCGGTCATCACCGTGATCGGCGATCAGGCCGCGAGCCTGCTCAACGGCGCGGTTATCGTGGAGACAATTTTCGGTTTTCCCGGCGTCGGCAAGCTGATGATCGATTCCATCCTGCAGCGCGATTTCAACGTGGTGCTCGCGGCAATCCTTGTCACGGCCCTTGCCATCTTTCTCATGAACCTGCTGATCGACCTCTGCTATGCATTGCTCGATCCGCGCATCCGGCACTGAGGAGGCGATCCGTTGAGCCTGTCATCCACCGAAACAGATCCGGCGCTGCGCGAAGAAGCATCCTTTGCCGTTCGCATGGGGCGCATGCTACTGGCGGACAAGTTCGCCCTCATTGCGGCACTCTTCCTGCTTGTCATGATCGTTCTTGCGCTCATCGGCCCCATGTGGCTCGGTGAGGAAGCGATCAAGCAGAACCTGCGCGGGCGCAATCTAGCCCCCTTCGACTGGTCGCGCGGCTGGATATGGTGGATGGGCGCGGATGCGCTGGGGCGGCCGCTGTTTGCCCGCATCATCGTCGCCACCCAGAATACGCTGATGGTGGCAGCGGGCGCCGTCGTGCTCTCGGCCGTCACCGGCACGTTCCTCGGCCTGCTGGCCGGCTTTTCCTCGCCGCGTGTCAGCCAGATCATCATGCGGCTTGCCGATGTGATCATGTCCTTCCCGTCGCTGCTGATTGCGGTCATCGTGCTGTATCTGCTCGGGTCCTCCATTCTTAACCTGATGGTGGTGCTGTCGATCACCCGTATTCCCGTCTACCTGCGCACCACCCGGGCGGAGGTTCTGGAAATCCGTGAGCGGATGTTCGTGCAGGCCGCCCGTGTCATGGGCGCCTCCGGCAACCGTATCCTTTTCCGGCATATCCTGCCGATCGTCTTTCCGACGCTGACGACGCTTGCCACGCTGGATTTTGCCTATGTGATGCTCGCCGAAAGCGCGCTGTCCTTCCTCGGCATCGGCATCCAGCCGCCTGACATTACCTGGGGCCTGATGATCTCGCAGGGGCGCCAGTATTTGACCAATGCCTGGTGGCTGTCCTTCTGGCCGGGGCTTGCCATCATTCTCACCACCCTGTCGCTCAACCTGCTGTCCAACTGGCTGCGCATCGCGCTCGATCCGGTGCAGCGCTGGCGGCTGGAAATGAAGGGGCCTTCCCATGGCTGAGCATCTCCTGGATGTGCGCAACCTCTCCGTCGAGTTCCACACGGCCTCCGGTGTGGTCAAGGCCGTGCGCAACATCTCCTACCACCTCGACCGCGGCGAAACGCTGGCGATTCTCGGCGAAAGCGGTTCCGGCAAATCCGTCTCGTCGGCTGCCATCATGAACCTCATCGACATGCCGCCCGGGCGCATCACGTCCGGCGAGATCTTTCTCGATGGTGCGGATCTTCTCACCATGAAGCCGCAGGAGCGGCGCGCCGTGAACGGCAAGCGGATTGCCATGATCTTTCAGGATCCGCTGAGCCATCTCAACCCGGTCTATCCGGTTGGCTGGCAGATCCGCGAGGCGATGACTGCCCATGGCCTGTCAAAGGATGCGGCCGAGGCGGAAGCCCTTCGCCTGCTGGGGCGCGTCGGCATTCCCGATCCGCAGGCGGCGATGGACAAGTACCCGCACCAGTTTTCCGGCGGCCAGCGCCAGCGCGTGATGATCGCCATGGCGCTGGCGCTACGGCCGGATCTGCTGATTGCCGACGAACCCACCACGGCACTCGACGTGACGGTGCAGGCAGAAGTGCTGGCGCTTCTGAAGGAATTGCAGCGGGAAATCGGCATGGGCGTGCTGATCATCACCCATGATCTCGGGGTCGTTGCCGAGATTGCCGACCGTGTCGTGGTGATGGAAAAGGGCGCGCTGGTGGAAAGCGGCACCGTGCGCGAGGTCTACAAGAACCCGAAACACCCCTATACCAGACGGCTGATCGCGGCCGCCCCCGGGAAGGGTGCGATGCACGAGGATGAGGCAAAGGGCGAGATGCTGTTGTCGGTCCGCGACGTGCGCAAGACCTACGGCGCTTTCGCGGCGCTTAAGGGCGTCTCCTTCGACCTGATGGCGGGCCAGACGCTCGCGATCGTCGGCGAAAGCGGGTCTGGCAAATCGACGCTGGCGCGTGTTCTCCTGCGTCTCGACGAACCGGACAGCGGCCAGGCGCTGTGGAAGGGCAGGGACCTGTTCCAGCTATCGCCGAAGGAGCTTTACCGCCTGCGCCGCGATCTTCAGATGGTATTTCAGGACCCCACCCAGTCGCTTAACCCGCGCATGACGGTGTTCCAGCTTGTCTGCGAAGCCTGGATCATCCATCCCGATATTCTGCCGAAGGCAAAATGGCGTGAGCGGGTGGCGGAGCTTCTTCTGCAGGTCGGCCTTTCGCCGGATCATATGCGCCGCTATCCGCACCAGTTTTCCGGCGGCCAACGGCAACGCATCGCGATTGCCCGGGCGCTGGCGCTGGAGCCGCGGCTGATCATCTGCGACGAAGCCGTCTCGGCACTCGACGTTTCCGTGCAGGCGCAGGTCATCGAACTGCTGGATCGCCTGCGACAGGACACCGGTATTTCCTTTATCTTCATTGCCCATGACCTGCCGGTCGTGCGCGATTTTGCCGATCAGGTGATGGTCATGCAAAAGGGCGAGATCGTCGAAATCGGCGGCGTGCGACAGATCTTCGATGCGCCACGCGAGCCCTATACACGCGCCCTTCTCGCCGCCAGTCTCGATCCCGATCCGGATATCCAGGCGGCCCACCGCGCCCGGCGGGCCTGATGGCCGCCCTCTTTAATAACGGAGTTTCCCTGCCATGACCGCTCAAGCCTATGTCGCGCTCGTTACCTGCTTCAACGAGGATGAAACCATCAATTTCGAGGCCACCCGCGCGCAGGTGCGCCGCCAGGTGGCCGCCGGCAACAACATCATGTGCGCGGGAACCAATGGCGACTTTACAGCGCTCACCTTCGAAGAAAAGGTTCAGCTGACAGAAGAGGTGGTGGACGAAGTTGCCGGAAAGGTGAAGGTGATCGTTAATGCCGGCACACCGGCCACGTTCGAAACCGTCAAGCTGGCGCGTGAATTCGACCGGATCGGGGTTGATGGCATCGCCGTCATCACCCCCTTTTTCATCGCCTGCACGCAGGATGGCCTGATCCGGCATTTTTCGACGGTGGCCGATGCCGTTCGGACACCGGTCTATCTCTATGATATTCCGGCACGCACGCAGAATCACATCGAGCCGGAAACAGCCCGTACGCTTGCGAGCCACGGCAATATTGCCGGCATCAAGGATTCCGGTGGCGCCCAGCAGACGCTCGAGGCCTATCTGCAGGTGGCGGCGGATATGCCGGGTTTTGAGGTCTATTCCGGCCCCGATCATCTCGTTCTCTGGTCGCTGCAGAACGGCGCTGCCGGTTGCATTTCCGGCCTCGGCAACGCATTGCCGGATGTGCTTTCCGGCATTCTGACCGGCTTCAACAGCGGCGACATTGCCGAAGCCGAACGCCAGCAGGCGATCTACACCGCCTTCCGCACCGATCTCTATGCGTTGGGTTTTGCGCCCGCCATGGTGAAGCGCGCGCTTTACCTGCAGGATGCCTCCGTCGGCGCCAGCCGCCAGCCGGCGCTGCTGCCCGATCCGGTTCAGGACGAGAAGATCCGCGAGATCCTCGCCCGCTACGGTATCGGCGAGGCGCGCTGACCGGGACTGGAAAAGGCACGCCCGCCGGCTTCCGGCTTCTCCATTGCATTGCCGGTGGGGAACACAGCGATGAAGCCGGTGCTCGGGTGGCACCGGAGATCTTTAGGCTCAGTAGCCGCGCTGGCGGTCCACCGTCTTCGGCAAAGTGCCGCTTGCCCGCCACGACGCGATATTGGCGGCCGCGATACGGGCCGCCGTTACCGGCGTTGTCGGGGCTGAAATATGCGGCAATACCGTCACCTTCGGATGCGCCCAGAACTGAGAGCCCGTCTCGAGGGGTTCTTTTTCGAACACATCCAGGACCGCATGATCGAGATGGCCGCGATCAAGCGCTGCGATGAGGTCGTCGGCCACCACCACGGCGCCACGGGCAAAATTGATGAGGGCCGCCCCTTCCGGCACCATCGCCAGCCGCTCGGCATTGAGGAGGCCGCGCGTTTCTGCCGTCAGCGGCAGGAGGCAGACGAGAATATCGCTGGATGAGAGAAGCGTCTTCAGTCCCTCTTCGCCATGATGGGTCACGACATTGTCCAGCGTCTTTGGCGAACGGCTCCAGCCCTCGACGCGAAAACCGGCTTGCGTCAGGCGCTCTGCACTCTGCGTGCCGAGTGCGCCAAGGCCGAGAAGGCCGATGGCGACATCGCCGGGATGGCGGTATTCGCGCGGTGCCCATGTCTTGTCCGCCTGGGCCATTCGATAGGCCGGCATGTCGCGCTGCAGGTAATAGGTCCAGGCCAGCACCGCTTCCGCCATCACCCGCGACAGTTCCGGATCGACGAGACGCACGATGGGCGGGGCCGTCACGCCAAGCTCCATCACCAGACGCTCGACGCCGGCCCAGAGGCTGTGGATGAAGGAGAGGCCCGGCAAGGCTGCGACATCGGCGGGATCGGGATTGGCGACGATGGCAATTTCGGCAAGCCTGCGCTCTTGCGGTTCAAGCTCGGCAAACGGCAGGATGCGCTCGTCCGGCATGGCCCGGCGCAGCACATCGAGCCATGCCTGTTCTTCTTCGCCGTTCAGGCGCGTGACGAGTGCGATGGGCGGCAGCATGGCCAGAAACTCCGAAAATCAAAAAATGAAGCAGAACCAAAAAGCGTGCGATCTTTTGGGCGCAGCCGGGCCGGTGCGTCAAGACGGAAAAGGCCATTGTTCAGCCTCAAATCCCACCGAAAACGCGGTTTGACGCGCAGCCCTTGGCAGACCATAAAGCTGCGCATAATTCTGTCGCATGGAGACCCGACACATGGCCCGCATCGTCTATCTCAACGGAGAATGGCTGGAGGAAAGCAAAGCGCAGGTCTCCGTGTTCGACCGCGGTTTTCTGTTTGCCGATGCCATCTATGAGGTGACCGCGGTCATCGGCGGCAAGCTCATCGACTATGCCGGCCATGCGGCGCGGCTCAAGCGTTCGCTCGGGGCTCTCGGCATTTCCATGCCGGTGGAAGAGGCGGATCTTCTGTCGCTGCACCGGGAAATCCTTACCCGCAACGGCATGACGGACGGGCTCATCTATCTGCAGGTGACGCGCGGTGCCGAAGACCGTGATTTTCTGTTTTCCGCCGATCTGCAGCCGACCTTCGTGATGTTTACCCAGGCGAAATCAGTCCTCGACAATCCGCGCTGGAAGACCGGCATTTCCGTCGTCAGCCGTCCCGACGGTCGCTGGGCGAACCGTCATATCAAGACGGTGCAACTGCTCTATTCCTCGCTTGCCAAGATGGAAGCAAAGAAGGCGGGTGCCGACGACGTGTTTCTTGTGGAGGACGGGCTGGTGACCGAGGCAAGTTCGGCCAATGCCCATATCGTGACGACAGACGGCGTGCTCGTCACGCGGGCGCTTTCCAATGCGCTTCTCCACGGCATTACGCGCGGCTCAATCCTCGATCTGGCCGCCCGCGCGGGCCTTACCGTCGAGGAACGGTCGTTTTCGATCGAGGAGGCAAAGGCGGCCGCCGAAGTGTTCATCACCTCGGCATCCGCCTTCGTTATGCCGGTTATCTCGATCGATGGCGTGACCATCGGTTCCGGCGCGCCGGGCCCGGTGTCGCAAAAGCTGCTGCAGATCTATATCGAGGAGCGGCTGGCAACGGCCATCTGAGGTTCTGGACTGACGTTATCCGCTGCGGCGCTCGTAGAGCTTGCGCAGCAGCGTGATCAGCTGGCCGCGTTCTTCGGCGGACAGTACGGAGAGAAAGCTGTCCTCGTGGTGGTCGATGATGCCATGGACGCGCTCGAGCGTTGCCACGCCTTGCGGGGACAGCCGGATCTCATGGCGCCGCCGATCTATCTTGGATGAGCGCCGTTCGATCAGCCCGCGCGAGAGCAGGCGTTTGACCATGCTCATCATGGTGGCGCGGTCCATGGACAGCGCATTGGCGATATCCACCTGCGAGGCGCCGGGATTGGTGGCAATCAGCTCGAGCGCCGCCAGCTGCTTCTGCGTCAGGTCGTAATCGGCAACGGCTGCGGCAAAATCGCGGTAGAGCGCCAGATGCGCCATGCGCAGATGATAGCCCACGAGCTGCTGCAGCCAGCTGCGCTCCAGTTCCTCGGCCATCGCATCGTCCTTCTTGTCTGCTGTCATTCTTTATCTGCGCATGCCGCATGCCGCCATGGCAAGCCCGCGTTGACAACTGGCCGGCCACTGCCCGTTCTGTCCGCTTGCGCGACGACCTTTTCACAGGTTTGTTTGTGAAACGCCATCTTGCCAAATGATAAACGAAATCGTATGCAATACATACTAATTGATCGTGGAGGCGATCTGCCGGAGGAGGCAATTCATGCATGTGACCGAAGTGGATATGGCCGGTTTTGCAGCGGGCAATTCCTTTACGCTGGTGGCCGAGGATCCGGTCGGCTACCGCGCCAAGGTCTCGCCCGACAAGGTGGCGACGCGTCTTCTGCCTGAGGGCACGACGTTGACCTATGCCGCACTTGATGACCGCATCGCCCGCTGCGCCGCTTTTCTCCATGAAAAGTTTGAGGCGCGCGGCGAGGGATTTCGCGTGGCGGGGCTTGGGCGCAACAGCGTCGATCTTCTGGTCCTGGCCTTTGCCTGCCAGCGCATCCGGGCGGTTTTCGTGCCGCTCAACTGGCGGCTGGGCGTGGCGGAACTGACCGGCATCGTCGAGGATTGCACGCCGGAGCTTGTGGTCTATGAACAGGAGTTTCAGGCTGCGGCCGAAGCGCTGAAGGGCGCGCAAGCCGGCCTTGAGATCATTCCTTACGCAGGCAGCGCCGACAGCCTTGACGCGGTTCTGGCGCAGACGGCGCCGATGAAGCGCCTGCGCGGCGATGCCGACAAGCCGGCGATCCTGCTTTACACCTCCGGCACTACGGGCGCACCGAAAGGCGTCATCCTGACGCGCCGCAATCTCTTTTATTCGGCAGTCAATTTTTCCTTCGTCGGCGAGGTCGTGCCGGGTTCCGTCACCTTCTGCGACCTGCCGTTCTTCCACACCATCGGGTTGGTTGCGATTGCCCGCACGACGCTGATGATGGGCGGCACGCTGGTGATTTCCGACCGTTTTCTGCCTGAACGCACGATTTCCTGCCTCAACGACGACGAGATCGGCGTGACGCATTATTTCGCCGTGCCGCAGATGGCCTCCATCCTGCGCGACCAGCCGGCCTATTCGCCGGAGCGCATGGCGCGGCTGAAGGCGATCTTCATCGGCGGCGCGCCGCTGCCGCCGCCGCTGGTGGATGCCTACCTGAAGGACGGCGTGGCGCTGGTCAACGGCTATGGCATGAGCGAGGCGGGCACCGTCATGCACATGCCGCTCAACGAGACGGAAATTGCCCGCCGCCACGGCAGCGTTGGTTTTCCGGCACCGCTCATCGAGGTGAAGATCTGCGATGAAGCGGGCAAGGATTGCGAGGCGGGCGCGGTCGGTGAATTGTGGATCCGCGGCCCCTCCGTCTCCCCCGGTTACTGGCAAAAGCCCGACCAGACGGCATCAGCCTTCGTGGACGGCTGGTTCCGCACCGGCGACATGGTGCGCTGCGACGAGGATGGCTTTCACGTCATCGCCGACCGGCTGAAGGACATGTATATTTCCGGCGGTGAAAACGTCTATCCGGCCGAAGTGGAAGCTGCCATCGGCAGTTATGCCGGCGTTGGCGAAGTCGCCGTGATCGGCGTTGCCGATGACAAATGGGGCGAGGTGGGGGCTGCCTTCATCGTGCGCCGCCCGGACGCTTCATTCGATGCCGAGGCCATCAAAACCCATTGCCGCGACCGTCTTGCCGCCTACAAGCGCCCGACCCACGTCATCTTTGTGGACACAATTCCCCGCAATGCCGGAGGCAAGCCGTTGAAACAGGTACTGCGGGCAGAGTGGAAGACGCGCAGCGCTGCGTGAGGCATCCACGCGGGTGCCCAATGATCTGGCCGGACACGCGACGCAGAACTTCGAGCTTTGTAGGTCTGGTCAGTCGGCATCCCTCATGAACGATCGAGCGTCAGCAGGGCGCGGCGGAATTCGCAGTCGCTGAGAACAACCTCGCCGGCGCCGAGTGCGTCGGCATGGGCAAGAGCGCGGGAAGTGAGGCGCTGGGCGATTTCTACCGCTTGCGGCAGAGGCAATTCGCGCGCCAGCCCTGCAACGATCAGCCCGGCGAAGAGATCGCCCGTTCCGGGCAGGGCAATTGGCCGATGCTTCACCGGATGGCGACTTGATGCTGCAGGGCCGATAATGACGCTCTCAATATGACCGGCTGGGCTGTCTTTCAGTGCGCAACCGGTGGTGATCAGATGGGCGTGCGGCGCCAGGCGGAGGCTGCTTTTCGCTGCATCGAAGTCTTTCAGGGTCGCGATTTTCTGCCCGGTCAGCCAGGCCAGCTCGAACGGGTTCGGTGTTGCGATGTCGGCCATGGGTAGCAGGCGATCGCGCATCACGTCCGCAATGGTTTGCGGGACATAGAAGCCAGGCCCTGCATCGCCCATCACCGGATCGCAGAGATAAATCAGGCGGGGATTGGCGACTTTCGCCTCGGCCACGAAATCGGCCACCATGAGTGCCACATCGAGAGAGCCGATATCGCCCGTCAGGATGAAATCGGCCCGTTCTGGCAGGCGGCGCTCCCGTGCGCCCTGCAAGAGATCGCAAAAAAAGTCAGGCGGAAGGGGGCGGCCGCGCAGCGTCGGATAATCGGGAGTGTTGGAGAAGATCACGGTCGGGATCGCCGCCACTTCCAGGCCCGCTGCCTGCATGGGGAAAAGAGCGGCGGAATTGCCCACATGGCCGAACACCACCTGGGTGTGCCATCCAGTCTCTTGCGCCAGTCCTCGGCCTTGCCGCTTTCCAACCGTCGCACGGCATATGTGCGCCAGCCTTCAGCGAGCACGTTGAGCCTTGCGATGCCGCGAAGTTCATGAAGGTTTATTCGGTCAATGTAAAGCGCGTGCCAGAGCCAGTTCGATCGGCCGATCCTGGCACCGCATGTCCAGTTGATCCCTCATGTCGCACGGCAGGCTGGGGCCAGCGCGTGTTCCGCTTCGACGAACCGGATGAGCATGCGGCGCAAGCCGGTGAGCCACAAGATCTGAGGGCAATAGGGGCGGTGTCGTTGCTTTTAAACGCCTCCAAGGCATGATCGCGCTGAGGGATTCTGCAGTGTACCAGTTGATGGCATTCGAGATGGTAGGATCAGTGGCGACGACATTGGCAACTGCCCTGGTTTGGCGAGGTCGCGCTCACGGTTTTCGTCCATGCCGCCGCTGCAGGGCGTTGCTGAATAGAGTCGGTATTATGGTAAATCACGCATCCTGCATGCGTCACACCTGTCCACCTTGATCGTTCAGAGCCAACCGAGGGCAGTTGCTGCGCGGATGGCTTCGGCCCGGCGGTTGCACCCGAGTTTGCGAAACAGGTTGGTCAGGTGAAATTTCACTGTCACCTCGGAAATGTTGAGGGTGCTGGCAATGCGTTTGTTCGGCATGCCGCTTGCGATCAACTGTAGCATCTGGCTTTCCCGCTGCGACAGGCCGCCATTCAGTGCGCGGGCCTGTGGCGAATTGACCGATGCGGCGAAGATCGACAGCGCGATCCGCACATCCGACGAGGTTTCGATAAAGCTTCGGATACGCTGATCGTTAAGCAGCGGTGACAGGAAGATCCGCTCCTCCGACAGGACCCCGTTGCAGCCGAGACGGGTCGACATCTCGAGTGCCGAGAGCAGGCTTGAACGGGCTGCGGTGCTGTCGCTGCGTTGCTGTGCGGTATAGCTCTGCCACAACAGCAGGGCCACCCTTTCCCGGTTCGTCACAGAAGGGTTGCCAATGAGCGCATTGATCTGGCGCGGCAGGTAGGAGCGTGGCGCCCAGAGATGGACCGCATCGCGGATCCAGGCCATGGCATAGGATATCTCGTCGCGGCGCGTGAGGCGGGCCAGCTCGTCGGTGGCGCTTTCTACCCAGTTTCGACCGACCGGCATGCGGATTGCCGTCAGGGTGGACTGCGCTTCTGCCCAACGGTTGACATTCTGATAGGCGATGGCAGTGCGGATTTCCATCATCGCATAAACATTCAGCCGTTCGGACAGATGGATCCATAAACCGTCGAGAAAGCCGGGACGAATGGTCATGGGAAAATGATCGCTGAGAACCTGCGAGGCGTAATGCAGGGCGAACTGCATCAGGCTCGGCCAGATTTCAGCGGCGGAAAAATCATCAAATTCGGTCTGGACAAACTCCACAAGATCGCGCGGGCGGCCGGCCTCATAGGCAATGCAGGCTTCGGCAAGGCGCAACATGCGGAATTCCGGTTTCGCATCATGGGGAACCTGCTCAAGCTTGCTGCGCGCATCCCGGGCGGCGCGGCGCGCCAAAAGCGTGTCGCCGCTCATCAGGCGCAGCACGGTCTGGTGCAGGTGGATGAAGAATTCCAGGAGCGGCTGGCCGCCCATGTGGCGCAGATAGATCAAGGCGCGGGCGGCGGCGGCCTCGGCCTCGCGGAAATTCCGGCGGCGGATCTCGAATTCGAGCAGAGCATTGTAATAGGCGGCCCATTTGACGTAGTCGCCTAGGGGATATTCGGCCATGAATTCGCCGAGCCGGGTGATCATTACATCACTGGGCGTCAGGTCCTCGCCGATCATCATGTTGAGCCGGAAGGTGCGCGCTGCGAAAGAGAAGCGCGAGCCGCGCGCCAGCGCCTTCAGTGGGTCGAGATAGTCCGACCCGAGGTGGCGGGCGAGCAGATGGCGGACGCGCTGCAATTCGCCTTGCTTGAGCAGGGTGCGGGTGACGGCCAGCAGAACGGTCTCGTTGGTGGCGATCATCTCATGGGAGAAGCGCATGACGATGGTCTGGAAGACGTTCAGGCTGCTGCGATAGATCAGGTCGCGCCCCTGCGCCCGCTCAAGGATCTGGGCGGCATGCACTTCGTGGCCGTGATCCAGCAACAGCGCCATGGCCTCAAGGGGGCGTCCGGCCTGTTCACGGGCGGCCGCAATCTCGATGACCGCACCTTCGGCCTCGAAGATGGCCAGACGCTCGAGCACTGCTATGTTCAGCATTCGCAGAAGTTGAGGGTGCTGCTCGGGCGCCTTAGCAAGGAAGGGGGGCAGGACGTTTCCCCATTGCGGGTCGGGTAACGGAGCCTCAAGCCAGATGGCCAAGGTTGTGGTCTGTCCCGGAGACAGATGGCTAAGCATGGTTTCGCTAAGATAATCGATGCAGATGCGGTCATCAGGCGCAGTGGCGAGCGGTAGGAAGGCCGGCCAGCCGGCATAACCCTGCAGCAGATGTTGTGCGACCTCGCGGGGAAGTCCCGAAAGTTCGTCTGCTCGCAAGGTTAGATCCTCAGCATCGATCGTTACCGAACCGCGATGCAGGATTTGCCGCGCCAGTCCGGCGATGCGCTGGTCCGGGCGGCATGCCACGACAACGATATCGGCCGCGTCGAGCACCTGCCCGGTAATCCGGGTGGACCTCGCCGAAGACGGCGCGTCCCACAGCAGATATCGGCCATGCACGTCATCAAGGCGCGGCTGCAGTGAAGAGCACACCGGTTTTTCCAGAACCTCGGCCAGCATGCGAAGAAGTGTGGATTTGCCTGCTCCGGCCGGTGCGCGCAGGAAGATCACGCCAGCTGTTTCACGGACGATCCGGTCGCAGAGGCGAGGGCGGGGTATGACGTCGAACATGCCTGTCCTATAAGCGGGAAATCAGCATCAACCTATACCATATCGCCAAAAAACTATACCTTTTGGCGGTTGCTCGCAAGGCGGCAGAAGGAGATGTTTAAGCCTAGGCAGCTGATGCACAAGGAAACTCCCCGCCGATGCAGCAACATCCGTTGGTCGCAATCCTGGCCCGGCTTGGCATGTTCGTGCTCGTCATGATCGCCCTATCCATCATGATT
This sequence comes from Neorhizobium sp. PAMB6630, assembly GCF_058242775.1. NCBI lineage: Bacteria > Pseudomonadati > Pseudomonadota > Alphaproteobacteria > Hyphomicrobiales > Rhizobiaceae > Neorhizobium > Neorhizobium sp. PAMB6630. Next base: position 450,871 of record NZ_JBZAYV010000002.1, on the reverse strand, counting down.
TTCATTCTGGCGCGCGTTGTCCCGGGTGATCCGGCACGCATGGCGCTCGGTCCTGCCGCAAACCAGGAGCAGGTCGAGGCACTGCGCCAGCAGATGGGGCTCGACCGGCCGCTGCCGGTGCAATATCTCGACTATGCGGGTAAGGCGCTCAGCGGCGATCTCGGCATGTCGCTGGTCTCGCAACGCCCGGTGACGACTGATCTCGCCCAGACGGTGCCGGCGACGGTTGAACTGGTTCTGGTCTCGGTTATCTTCATGTTCGCTGTGGCGATCCCGCTCGGCGTGGTCACCGCCCATTACCGAAACCGGACCTTCGATTATGTCGGTCGTTTCCTGTCCCTGACTGGCGTAACCATCCCAAGCTTCCTGTTTGCCATCACCATGCAGCTGGTTGCTGCCCGCTACCTCACCGACTGGCCGATCATCGGCCGGCTCGACCATGGGCTTTCCTGGCAGGGCGGCCCGACCGGGTTCCTGCTGATCGACGGCATGCTAGCCGGACGGTTTGACGTCGTTCTCAACGCGCTAAAACATCTGGCGCTGCCGGCTTTCGCACTGTCGATGGCAGGCATTGGTCAGATCACCCGCATTACCCGTTCCTCGATGCTGGAGAACCAGCGCAAGGATCATGTGCTGACGCTGAAGAGTTTTGGCGTGCCGGAGCGCGTCATCATCTTCCGGTATCTGCTGAAACTGTCGTCGATTGCGCCGCTGACGATCATGGGGCTCGAATTCGCGTCGCTGATCGGCAATGCCTTCGTCATCGAAATGATCTTTGCCTGGGGTGGGTTTGCCTCCTATGGCCTCACTTCGATCCTGCAAAAGGATCTGAATGCGGTCACCGCGGTGGTTCTGGTCGCCGGCCTGTTCTTCATCATCGCCAACCTCATCGTTGACGTCGTGATCTCGATCATCGACCCACGACTGCGCCGCAAGGAGGCACGCTGATGGCCGACATAAAAATGCTTGATGCTTCCGACCGTGGCCTGAGTTCAGGCTATATGATGTGGTACCGGTTCAGCCGTAATCCGGCGGCGGTGATCGGCTCGCTGATCCTGCTCTCGATCGTGATCCTCGCTGTCTTCGCGCCCTGGCTGACACCCTATCCGAAGCATGTCGGCGCCGTGGTCGATTTTCGCGCCCGACATCTGCCTCCGGATGCCAGCCACTGGTTCGGCACCGACAAGGCTGGCCGCGACATCTTTTCGCGCACGGTGTTCGGTCTTCGGGTTTCGCTGCTGCTGGTGATCGGCGTTCTCGGCATTTCGGTGCCGGTCGGCACGGTGCTTGGCCTGATCGCCGGCTATTTCGGCGGCTGGGTCGAAAAGCTGATCACCGGCCTGACGAATGTGATGCTCGCCATGCCGCCGCTGGTCATGGCGCTTGCCGTGTCCAACCTGCTCGAGCCGACGCTCATCAATGCGATGATCGCCATCACCCTCCTGTGGTGGACCTGGCATGCACGGCTGATCTATTCGGTCTCCAAGTCGATCGCAGCCGAAGACTATATCGAGGCGGCGCGGCTGGCAGGCGCCGGGCCGATTCACATCCTGTTTCGCGAGATCCTGCCAAACTGCATGGCGGTGATCTCGGTGAAGACCACGCTCGATGCGGCCTTTGTCATCCTGTTTGGCGCAACGCTCAGCTTCCTTGGTTTCGGCGTAAAGCCGCCCACGCCCGATCTTGGCTCGATGGTCGCGGACGGTCGCCAGTTCATGCCGGACTTCTGGTGGGAAGTGCTCTGCCCGGGCGCCATGGTGTTCTACGTGACGCTTGGTTTCAACCTGCTGGGCGACGGCCTGCGCGACATGTTCGATGTGGAGAACTGAGATGGCCGAACCGCTTCTGAGCGTCGATAAGCTCAATGTCTCCTTTGTTAGTTATGGCCGCAGCCGGCAGGTGCTGCGCGATGTGAGCTTTGAGGTTGCTGCTGGCGAGCGCGTTGCCCTGATCGGAGAAACCGGATCGGGCAAGTCTGTGACGGCCAAGGCAATCATCGGCACCTTGCCAAACAACGCTGCGATCAGTTCCGGCACGATCCGCTTTGCCGGGCAGGATATTCTGGCCTTGCCGAAGCCGGACCGGGAAGCCTTGAAGGGCACAGCCTTCTCGCTGATCATGCAGGACCCTCTGTCGTCCTTTAATCCCGTGTTCAAGATCGGCACGCATCTCGATGACGTGATGCGGTTTGCCGACAAGCGCAACGGCATTTCCTCATCAAAAGCCGAGCGCCGAACCCGGATCGCGGCCGTGCTGCGCAGGGTTCAACTGGCGGATGGCGAGCGGGTGATGGATGCTTATCCATCGGAACTGTCGGGTGGCATGCGCCAGCGCGTGCTGATCGGACTTGCCCTGCTGCATCAGCCGAAACTTCTGATCGCCGACGAACCGGGTACTGCGCTTGATGTCACCACGCAGGACGAAATCCTCAACCTGATCAACAGCCTGGTCAAGCAAGAAAACATGGCGCTGCTGATGATCACCCACAATCTCGGGGTCGTGCGCAAGGTCGCCGACCGGGTTGTGGTGATGCATCATGGAGACATCGTCGAAACCGGTGCCTGCGCTGACATCCTCAGCAATCCGAAAGCAGCCTATACACAGGCGCTGCTGGAAGCCGTGCCGCCGCTTTATGGTCCGCGGGTGATCACCCTGCCGCAGAGCGATCGCGAACCGATCGTGACGATCAGGGGCTTGAACAAGATCTATGGTAAACGCCCGGGCTTTCATGCCATCCGCGATGTCGACCTGACACTGCGCGAAGGGGAGATTTTTGGTCTGGCGGGCGAATCCGGTTCCGGTAAAACTTCGGTTGCCCGTATCATCATGGAATTGTCGCGGGCGACGTCAGGCACTGTTGCCATCGATGCCCCGGCTCCCGGTCGTGGACGTCGCCTGACCCAGATCGTCTACCAGAACCCCGGCACGTCGCTCAATCCGAAGCGCACCGTCAAACAGACACTCAGCCTTCCGTTAACGTCGATCGGCATGGGCTCCGATGCCCGCGAAGCGCGGATGACGGAGTTGCTCGATCTCGTGCGGCTGCCGCAATCCTATCTGGCAAAGTATCCGCATGAGCTGTCGGGCGGCCAGAAGCAGCGCGTGGCGATTGCCCGCGCACTGGCGGCAGAGCCGAAGATCCTGATCCTCGACGAGCCAACCGCAGCCCTCGACGTGTCTGTCCAGAAGACGGTGATCGAGCTTCTGGTGCAGCTGCGCCAGGATCTCGGCCTGACCTATCTGATGATCAGCCACGACCTGTCGTTGATGCGCAATTTCTGCTCGCGCATCGCAGTGATGTTGCGTGGCGAGATCGTCGAGGAAGGCGCCACGCCCGAGGTCTTTGCTGACCCGAAACATCCCTATACCCGCGCGCTGATTGCAGCGATCCCCGTCGTCACCGATGTGGAAGAGCGGCTGAAGCCCGTCGTTACCGAGGAAGAGCGCACGCGCTTCCTTGTCAAGACAACAGCATGATTGAGGAGAAACCTGACGTGTATCGCGTAGGGGTAGATGTAGGCGGCACCAATACGGATGCCGTGGTTCTGGAGGGCAAGTCGGTTTTGGCCGGCGTCAAGGCCCCGACGACCGAGGATGTGACGTCGGGCGTGCTGGAAGCGCTTGAAAAGGTGATCGCGGCATCGGGTATCGACCGCGCCAAGATCGTGGCCGTGATGATCGGGACCACGCATTTCACCAATGCCGTGATCGAACGCCGCCACATGGATGAGGTCGCGGCAATCCGTCTCGGTCTGCCCTCTGGTGCCGGCCTGCCGCCGATGGTCGATTGGCCGGACGATCTTCGCGAGATCGTTGGCAACCATGGCTATCAGGTCAAGGGTGGCTATGAATTCGATGGTCGTGTGCTGTCGCCGCTCGACGAAGACGCCATTGTGCGGATCGCCGGTGACGTCAGGGCCAAGGGCCTGAAGGCTGCGGCGGTGACCTGCGTGTTCAGCGGCATCAACGATGCCATGGAACGGCGCGCCAGGGAGATCCTGCAGGAGCAATGCCCGGGGCTGCCGGTCGTGATGTCGAGGGATATCGGCCGGCACGGCCTGCTGGCCCGTGAAAGCGCCGCAATCATGAATGCGAGCCTGCTGTCGCTTGCCGATCGCACGGTTACCGCCTTTGGCAAGGCGCTGGCGGCTGCCGGGATCACATGCCCGTTCTACATTACTCAAAATGATGGAACGTTGATGGCGGCGGACGTCGTACGGTCTTTCCCGGTGCTGACATTTGCCTCCGGGCCGACCAATTCGATGCGTGGTGCTGCCTTTCTCACCGGCATCAAAGATGCGGTCGTGGTCGATGTCGGCGGCACCACGTCAGATGTCGGCTCCTTGTCGCACGGTTTTCCGCGCCAGGCGTCAACGACCGTCGATATCGGCGGCGTGCGCACCAATTTCCGCATGCCCGACGTGTTCTCGATCGGTCTCGGCGGCGGCTCGCTGGTGGTCAACGGCGATAGCGGCGTGACCGTCGGCCCCAAATCGGTCGGCTACCGCGTGCGCACCGATGCGATCTGCTTCGGCGGTGCGACGCTGACGGCAACCGATATCGCCGTGGCGTCCAACAAGGCCGATGTGGGTGACCGGGCGCTGGTTGCAAAGCTCGATCAGACACTGGTTGCGGCCGCAATGCTCAAGATCGACCAGATGCTCGAAGCCTGTGTCGAGCGCAGCCGCATTTCGTCGACGCCGGTGCCGGTCATTGCTGTCGGCGGTGGTTCGATCCTGATGCCCGACCGGATCGGCAATCTCGAGGTGATCCGGCCAGAGAATTTCGCGGTTGCCAATGCGGTTGGCGCTGCCATTGCCCAGATCAGCGGCGAGACGGATCGCGTCTTCTCGCTGATCGATGGTCGCACGCGCGAAAGCGCGCTGGCCGAAGCCGAAGCCGAGGCGCGTGAAAAGGCGATTGCCGCTGGCGCGTTGGCTGAAACCCTTGAGGTCATCGAACGCGAGGACATGCCGCTGGCTTATCTGCCGGGCAATGCCACCCGCATTCACGTCAAAGTCGTCGGAGAAATGGGAGCCCATCATGGCTGAGGCGCGCAAGCTGAAATATGACGAAGCGGACCTCCGCACGCTGACGGTCGAAGACCTCGATGCGCTGGAAATCGGCGCGGGTATCCTTGGAACTGGCGGCGGCGGCAATCCCTATCAGGGCAAGCTACTGGCGCTTCAGGCGATGAAGGAAGGTTACGAGATGAAAATTCTCGCCACCGACCGGATCGAGGGCGATGCGCTCTGCATGTCCATCGGCGGGATCGGCGCGCCGGTCGTCGGTGTCGAGCGTCTGCGGGAAGGCCGCGAGGGGCTGCGGTGCCTCAGAGCCATGGAAGACCTGATCCGCGCCCCGATCGATGCCATGGTCTGCGAGGAAATCGGCGGTGCCAATGCCATCAATCCGCTGGTGACGGCAGCACTTGGCGGGTTGCCGATGCTCGATTGCGACGGCATGGGCCGTGCTTTTCCCGAAATGCAGATGACGACGTTTTCGATCTACGGGCATAGCTCGACACCGTCAGTGATGTGCGATCTGCATGGCAATGCGGTGATCTTCAGCCATGCCGTCTCGGAAGTCTGGCATGAGCGCATGGCGCGTGCCTGCGTTGTTGCCCAGGGTGGCGGTGCGATGCTGGCAACCGCGCCGATGCAGGCGCATTACGTCCACCAGTACGGCATCCCGAAGAGCTATACCAAGGCGATTGCGCTGGGCGAGGCGGTAATCCGTGCCCGCAAGGCGCAGGAGGATCCGATTGCAGCCGTCTGTGCGCTGGAAGGCGGGCGGCGGATCTTCAACGGCAAGATCAGCGACCTGAAGCGCCATCTGCGCGGCGGCTTTTCCGTTGGCGATATCGAACTGACCGGCTTTGACGACTGCACCGGCCAGTCGGCCGGTGTCGCGATCCAGAACGAGTTCCTGATCTTCCGCCGCAATGGCGAGGTCGAGGTGACCGTGCCTGACCTGATCGTGCTGCTCGATGTCGATACCGGTTATCCGATCACCACGGAAATGCTGCGTTACGGCCAGCGTGTCGCGGTGGTTGCGATCGCCTGCCATGACCTGTTGCGCAGCGCGCGGGCGCTTGAGGTCGTCGGGCCGGCAGCCTTCGGTTACCCCGAAATCCCATTTTCGCCGCTGCCTGCGCTTGCTCAGACGGCTGCCTGATCAGCTTTAACACAAGCGGGAAAAATCCCGTGAAAGAGGAGAACTTGAATGAACGTGCATTCCATCACATCGCGCCTTGCCATGCTTGCGGTCGGCACTGCTATCGGCCTGTCGCTGACATCTGCCGTTGCCCTGTCGGATGACAAGGTCTCGATCGCCGTCAACACGATGCAGATTTTCTCGTCGCTCGATCCGGCCAAGGTGACCGACTATACCGGCTACATGGCGATCGTGAACATGTATGATGGGCTCACGACCGTCAGCCCGTCGGGCGAGATCGTGCCGCATCTGGCAAAGTCCTGGGACATTTCGCCTGATGGACTGACCTACACGTTCCACCTGCGCGACGATGCGAAATTCCAGGACGGCACGGCGCTCAAGGCGTCCGACATCGCCTGGTCGGTGAAACGCCTGATCGGCATCAACAAGGGCCCGTCCAACCTCATCGTCGGGCTGATCAAGCCGGAAAACATCACCACGCCGGATGATGTGACTGTGGTCTTCAAGCTTGAACGCCGGTTTGCACCGTTCATGTCGGTTACTCCGATCTTCATGGCCATGAACCAGAAGCTGATCGAGGCCAATACCAAGGCTGAAGACAAGTGGGGTGAAACCTATGTCGGCGAACATTCGGCGGGTTCCGGCCCCTACAAGCTGATCAGCTACAATCGCTCGGCCGATATGGTCATCGCCCGCAATGCCGACTATTTCCTCGGCTGGACCAAGGGCAAGCCGATCGACGAAGTGCGCTTTATCCAGACCAGCGACGACGCAACCGTCAAGGCGCTGGCCGAAAAGGGCGAGCTTGGCCTTTCCTCGCATGGTCTCGGCAACGATACCTACGAGGCGATCGGCAAGATGGACGGCTACAAGCTGATCCAGACCCGCACGGCCGGCGGCTTTGTCATCAAGCTCAACACCAAGGTCTATCCGACCGACGACGTGTATGTGCGCCGGGCCATTGCCTATGCCACCGACTACAAGACCATTCAGGAGGTCATCTATCCCGGCTTCGATATGAAGGGGCCCTTGTCGGACGCGTTCAAGGACGCTCATAACGACGGCATAGAGCCCGGCGTCTTTGACCTCGAAAAGGCCAAGGAAGAACTGGCGAAGTCGAAATATGCCGGCCAGAAGATCACGCTGGTGAACAGCTATGTCGCCTCGCTCGCCTTCGAGGCGGAGGTGGCACTGCTGCTGCAGGCCAATCTCGAGCAGATCGGCATCACGCTCGACATCAAGCCGGAGCCGTGGAACCGCATTGTCGAGCTGTCCGCCAAGCCGGAAACGACGCCGGCTTCGACGCAGGTCAACGTCTCGCCGAGCTATCCCTCGCCGGATTCGATGTTCTACAACCAGTATCATTCCAAGGCCGCCGGCACCTGGTGGTCGATGGAATGGTTGCAGAATCCGGAAATCGACGCGCTGATCGACAAGGCACGGGGCGAAACCGACGTGGCGGCCCAGAACGCCACCTATAAGGAACTGCAGACCAAGATCGCCGAGCTGCAGCCCGACGTATGGGCCGTTGCGCCGAACCGTCGTTACGGCGCCAACAAGTGCCTGCAGGGTTATGCCTTCATTCCGATGCAGAGCTGGGACCTGAACTTCTCCAACTTCTATTGGGATTGCAAGGCGAACTGATCGTCGCCCCCCCCTCAAGACCTGCCGGCCCCCAGAAATGCGGGGCCGGCATCATCCCTTGATATCGCCGGGTTGAGACCTATCCCGCCGATAAAGTCCAAGCCGCAGAATGACAGAGGCAATGTGTCGCGCGACAGATGAACCGCTGGCGATATTGCACGGTCGAAGGTGACACATGCTTGAAGAATTTGCCGAAGAAAATATCGAGCCGCTTGCCACCGGCGCGTGGATTCTGGGAACCGGGGGCGGGGGCAATCCTTATATTTCCACCCTCAATTTGCGCCGTCTTTATGCCGAAGGCCGCCGTGTCCAGGTGATGGATCCGATGGCGCTGGAAGACGACGACATGGTGGCCGTCGTGTCAAAAATGGGCGCGCCGCTGGTGGGGCAGGAACGTCTCGGCGATCCAGCCCATCTCGCGCGTGCGGTCGAAGTGATGGAAGATTATCTCGGCAGGCCATTCCGCGCCATCATGAGCGTCGAGATCGGCGGTTCGAATGCGCTGTCGTCGTTTCTCGCGGCCGCCATGCTTGGCCGGCCTGTTGTGAATGCCGATGCGATGGGACGTGCCTATCCCGAAGCGCAGATGACCTCCTTTGCCATCGGCAATCTACCGATGTTTCCGCTGTCGCTTGTCGATGTGCGTGACAATGAAGTCATCGTAACCCGTGCCGCTTCGTGGAAATGGATGGAGCGCATCTCGCGCAAGGTCTGCACCGAGGTCGGTTCGACGGCTGCCACCTGCAAGGCGCCACGCACCGGGCGCGAAGTGAAGGATTGGGGTATCCATTACACCGTCACCAAGGCCGTCGAACTTGGCCGAGCCGTCATCGAGGCGCGCGCGCGTCATGACGATCCTGTGCAGGCCGTGCTTGATCACGAAGGCGGCAAGCAGCTGTTTCGCGGCAAGGTGATCGATGTCGCCCGCGAAACCACCGGCGGCTTTTTGCGCGGCACCACGCTGATCGAGGGCATTGATGCGGACAAGGGTTCGCGCATGGAACTCGGCTTCCAGAACGAATGGGCCGTCGCCTTCCGCGATGGCCATCCGGTTGCCATGACGCCAGATCTCATCTGCCTTCTGGACACAGTGTCCGGCAGCGCGATTGGCACGGAATCGGTGCGCTATGGCCAGCGGGTGACCGTGGTGGCACTGCCGGCGCCGGCGCTTTTGACATCGCCTGCGGGCATCGCGGCTGTCGGCCCCAGGGCCTTCGGTTATGACATTGACTTTACATCGGTATTTTCATGAAACGCATCGGTATTGACGTTGGCGGCACCAATACGGATGCCGTGCTGATTGATGGCGACACGATCCTGTCCTCGATCAAGGTTCCCACGACGCAGGACGTGATGTCCGGCGTGAAATCGGCACTGGCGCATGTATCCGGCTTTGTCGGCCAGACTGATCGACCCATTGACGCTGTGATGATCGGCACCACCCATTTCACCAATGCCGTGGTTGAACGCGCCCGGTTGGAGCGGGTTGCTGCGATCCGCATCGCGCTGCCGACCGGGCGGTCGCTGCCGCCGATGTGCGACTGGCCGGATGATCTGCGCGCCTGTGTCGATCCGATGATCTTCATGGTGCATGGCGGCCATGAATATGACGGCAGTCCGCTGGTGCCGATGATCCCCGACGAGATCCGCGAAGCGGCGATGAAGATCCGCGACGCCGGCATCACGTCCATCGCAATCTCGGCGACCTTTTCGCCGCTCACCACCGAATGCGAGGTGGTGGCCGCCGAGATCGTCCGTTCAGTGATCCCGGACGCAAAAATCACCCTGTCGCACACGCTCGGCCGCATCGGCCTGCTGGAACGCGAGAATGTCGCCCTGCTGAACGCGGCGCTGCAATCGCTCGGCCGCACCACGGTGCAGGCGTTTTCGGATGCGCTGCGCGAGGCAGGCGTCACCGCGCCGTTCTATCTGACGCAGAATGACGGCACGGTTGCCCTTGCCGATGTGGCGGCGGCAAACCCGGTGCACAGCTTTGCCTCGGGTCCGACCAATTCGATGCGCGGGGCGGCGTTTCTCACCGGATTGACCGACGCGATGGTCGTCGATGTCGGCGGCACGACATCGGATATCGGCTGCCTCGTTGGCGGTTTTCCGCGTGAAGCCAACAACATCGTTCATATCGGCGGGGTGCGTACCCTGTTCCGGATGCCTGACCTGCTGCCGATCGCGCTTGGCGGTGGCACGATCATCGATCCTGATACCGGCAGGATCGGACCACGCTCTGTCGGCTATCGCATTCTGAGCGACGCTCTCGTCTTTGGCGGCAATACGCTGACGACATCGGATGTCGCCGTTGCGGCCGGCTTGATCGATATGGGTGACAAGGACCGGGTGAAAACTCTCGATCCTGCCTTGGTCAAGGCGAGCCTTTTGCGTATCCGCGCCATGGTCACCGACAGTTTTGACCAGATGAAGACGTCAGCCGACGACGTTCCGTTGATTGCCGTTGGTGGAGGCGCCTTCCTGATCCCCGACCGGATTGCCGGGGCGTCCGAAGTCCTGCGCGTCGAAAACGCCGGCGTCGCCAATGCGCTGGGTGCTGCGATGGCGCAGGTCTCCGGTGAGGTCGACCAGGTCTTTTCCGGCCTGAGCCGAGATGAGGCGCTGGCGAAGGCCGAGACGGAGGCGGAGAACGCAGCCGTTGCCTCCGGTGCCAGCCGGTCAAGCCTGAAGACGCTTGAGGTCGAGGATATCCCGATCGCTTATCTGCCGGGCGGCGCACGCCGCGTGCGCGTGCGCGTGATCGGCGATATCGCATTCCCCTGAGACGGTGCGCCCGGTGCCAGCCGCCGGGCGTTTGCCAGTGAGCGTGTGTGTGAGAGTGCGAGCGCTCCGGTTGATGCCGGTCGCTCTTACCGCGCTGCCCTGCATGGGTCTGTCAGTCGTCCGGGCGCCGGGTCATTCCGGCGCCCTTGCCGATTTTCAAAATACCTTGGTGACCGAGATCGCGAAGGTGCGGCCACGGCCGTGGTAGTCGAAGACCGACTCGTCGACGAGGGCGCCGTAAAGCGCCTTTGCGCGCGAGCCCCAGACGGTGGTGTAATCGGTATCGAACAGGTTCTGGATGCCGAAATTGATCGTGGTTGCCTGTTCGGCAAACGTGTAGCGACCGCCGAGATTGAAGAGGTTATAACCCTCGATCTCGTAGCCGGCATCATCTTCAAGGCTGAAGACATGCTCGCCGGTCAAACGAACGGAAAAACGCTCATTCCCCCAGCCGATGTGGCCGCCGGCCTTGGACGTGCTCGCCGTGCCGACCGATTCCTGGTACCAGCCATCGGCACCCTTCTTTTCCGACTTCACCCAGTGGCCGAGGACACCGACATCGAAACCGTTGTCGAACTTATAGCCGGCCTCTGCCTCGATGCCGTAGACCCGGCGCTTCTCGTCCTTCATCTCGATGGTCAGTGTCGTGCGATTGAGGCTGATCGAGCGGTCTGAGGTCGAATAATAGGCGGCGGCCGCGACATTCAATGCACCGTCGTCATGGCGGAAGCCAAGCTCGAAACTGTCGGTCTTGATTGCTTCGAGTGCCGAGGTGGAGACATTGACGCTGTCGGTCAGGACGTAGTGTCCATTGGACAGGGTATAGGTGCCGACACCGTAATATTTGGCGGGATCCGGCAGTTCGAAGCCTTGCGAGAAGTTTGCATAGACCTGCTGGTCGGGGGTGACGTCAAAGGTCGCGCCGGCATTAAAAAGCAGCGCGTCGTAATCGACATCGCCGCCGGGGATGGCATCGGCCGAGGTGGCAGCACCATTGAGGATTGCCACCTGCTGGGCGGCGCCGACGAAATTGCCCACTTCCGTCTTGGTAAACTGGTAACGCAGGCCGCCGTTCACGGTCAGCCGGTCAGTGGCTTCCCAGGCGGCTTCGGCAAAACCGGCAACGGTGCTGACATCGATATCGGGATAGAGGCCAGTGACGCCGATCGTGTCGAAATCCATGCCGCCTGATATCACAGCCGTGGTCAGGTTGAAAATCGACTGGCTGGCGGAGAAACTGTCTCGGTCGGCATCCACGCCGTAGGTAAGCTTCACCGTGTCGGTCAGCTCCGAAACCATGGCGGCCTTGAAACTGTAATAATCCGTCGTCTGCTGGCTGGCGCCGAAATAGGTGCCGGCAGCGCTGCCCGTGGAAGGGAAGGGATTAAAGACGATATCCTCCGATCGCACGGCTCCCTGCAGCAGCAATTGCTGGCCGAGGAAATCGGCATCGGTATAGCTGAGCGCCAGCATCTTGCGGCGGGTCTCAGGCTCGACATCCGACTGATAACCGGAGCGGGCTTCGAACAGGCTGGGATTGGAGAGACCCGATAGGAATGGGCCGTAATAAAGGCCGTAATCGCTGTCCTGGGCGCTGTCGAAATACTGCATCGTCGCATCGAGGCGGCGATCTTCGTCAATCTGCACGCCGACCGAACCCATGACGTCGATGCGCTTATTGAAGGCGGTCGAGGATTGGGTGATGTCAGGCGTGACCATGTCGCCGGAGCCATCGTAATAGGCGCCGGTGCGGTTGCCGGAAACCGACAGGCGGGCGTCCCAGTCGGCGCTGTTATAGGTGACGGCACCTGCCGCATTGCGGTCGAAATCGCTGCTGCCCTGGAAACCGCTGGCAATGCCGACCTGCGTTTCGGCATGCAGACCGTCGCCCGCATCCCGGCCCTTTTTGGTGATGATGTTGATGATGCCGCCGGTGGCATTGCCGCCGTAAAGGGCGGTGGCGCCGGAGAGCACTTCGACGCGGGCGATGTTGAACGGGTCGATGGAATCAATCTATGCGCGGGACGGACCCACCCGTCGTCCAGTTCGACGCATCATCGCGCCTGGCGCCCTCGATGAGGTTGACGGTCTTGCGGTGCGCTCCCGCGCCCAAGGATCGTTCCCCATCCATCGATATTCCTCGTGCAGAACACAACTACACGCTTCATCGTTGCTTCCGGCAGCCGCCGGTGCAATGTTGAGATTGCGCCCGCTCGGAAGCTCCATACGCGGCCTCGCGAAATCTTGCTCGACGCGGCTCTTGCCGGCGCAAACCTATTGAAACAGGTGCTGTGGGCAGAGTGGAAGACGCGCAGCGCTGCGTGAGGGCAAACACTCCGGCCGGCCTATGGCGTCCCAATCGGTCATTCATCCGACTGGGAGCCGGGGCGTCACTGCAAATCCTGTCGCGCAAAGGCGCCCGGCGTGACGCCCACATGTCGGGTGAAGGCCACGTTGAAAGCGCTGGCTGAACTATAGCCAATCTGCGCGGCGACATGGGCGAGCGGTGCCTCCCGGCGAAGCAGCAGATCTTTTGCAAGCGCCATCCGCCAGGCCGTTGCATATTCCATGGGAGCGACACCCACCAGGCGTCGAAACCGGTCGAAGAACGAGGACCGCGACATGCCCGCCTCGCGGGACAGAACCTCAACCGTCACCTCGCTCGACGGATCCTGATGGATCCGTTGCAGTGCGAGAGCAAGCTTTGCATCTGACAGTCCGCGTAGCAATCCTGGGGAGGTCATCGCGCCGCCTGCGCTGCGCAACGCGTCGATCAGCAAAACCTCGAGCAGCCGCGTGAGGACCATCTCCCTTGCTTCCAGCCGGTCCACGGTTTCGGTGTGGATCATCCGCACCAGATCCATCAGTCTTTGCTGTCCCGTGACCCTGATGACATCCGGCAGCAGCGAGACCAGCAGCGGCCGGTCATTCGCTTTGAAGACGCAGTGACCCACCATGGCCGTGATCTCCGAGGGTAAGGAGGGATCGCCGAGGCGAAAGACGCCAGGGCTCGTCTCCAGCCGCTGCGGCAACGTGGCGCGCGGCGGTGGCTGAAGACTGCTCATGGTGAAGGAATGGATGTCAGGGACGAGAACGAAATCGCCGGGGCCAAGTGTCATGGGAGCCCGGCCGCTGATGGTCAGCAGGCAGTGTCCTTCAACGATTGCGCAATAGAAGGGACTACCGAGTTCCTGGCGCTCCACAAGCCAGTTACCGCCCGCCGTCACCAACTTGGCGATGGAGGGGACGGGCTTCAGAAACGCGACGATCTGTGCGAGTGGATCAGACATCTTCGGACTTATGCTCAATGAAAGAGGATGCTGAGATATAGATCATCCGAGAGCTCACGTCCATCTTGAGGGTTCCCAACAGGAGCCTTTTGGATGACCATGAATAACCTGACCGACCTTTCCCGTCACATTCCGACACCCGAAGCCACCTTAACGGTTGCCTATTCGCCGATCCGCCTTGACCTTGCCGACCGCCAACCCCTGGAACTGCGTCTGACAGCGCCCGCGCGCGGAAGCGGCCTGCCGATCGTGATCCTGTCGCATGGTTATGGGCCTTCGCTTTATATTCCATCCAAGGATGGTTATGCGCCGCTTGCGCAGTTTTGGGCGGAACGGGGTTTTGCCGTCATTCAGCCGACACATGCAACGTCACGCGTTGGCGGACTTGCGGCCGACGCGCCCAATGCCCCTTTCTTCTGGCGCGAGCGTGTGGCGGAGATAACAGGGATCCTCGATCGGTTGGCGGATATTGAAGCGCAAGCGCCGGCCGTGGCGGGTCGGCTGGATCATAACCGCATTGCTGCTGCGGGCCATTCCTTCGGTGGCCATACCGTCAGCCTACTGCTCGGGGCACGTCTGTTTGGCGAGGTGTTTGCCGATCCCCGCATTTCGGCGGGTATCCTGCTTGCAGCGCCCGGCCGCGGCGGCAAGGACCTGACGCCGGAGAATGAGGAGCGCTTCCCCTTCTTCGATCTCAACTTTACGGGCATTGCAACACCGAGCCTGGTCGTTTGCGGTGCGGACGACAATCCGCGCTTCACGACCCGCGGACCTTCCTGGCATGCCGACGCTTATCACGATGGACCTGGTGTGCAGGCGCTGCTGACCCTTGAGGGCGTCGGCCACGGCCTGGGTGGCATTGCAGGCTTCGATGCAAAGGAAACCGAGGTCGAATCCCCGGACGCGTTGGAGGCGACGCGGCGAATGACGCTTGCCTGGCTGAGGACGGCGCTCGGTGTCGAGGCAACCGCGTGGCCTTTAGCCTGCTCTGCGCTGGCCGGCCCTGCACGCAGCCTTGGCAAGGTGGACGAAACGGCATCTGAACCGCGGGGATGATCACCTTTGCCCCGATGCGTCTTGGCACAGGGGTGAAGGCAAGGCGGGGGAAGCCATCGCTCCTCCCGCCGTCACATCTTCACGGCCGCCGCGCCCCCATTCAGCCTTGGCGCACTTCCGATCAGTTTTTCCGTATAGGGATGCACCGGGCTCGCAAACAGCGTTTTGGCCCTCTCCAGTTCCACCACCTCGCCAAAATGCATGACCGCCACGCGGTCGGCAATGGCTTCCACGACGGCAAGGTCATGGCTGATGAAGAGGTAGCTGAGGTTGAGCTGATGTTTCAGGCGCTCGAGGAGGAGCAGAACCTGCGCCTGTACGGAAACGTCGAGCGCGCTCACCGGCTCGTCAAGCACCAGGATGTCCGCTTCGGCGGCCAGCGCCCGGGCGATTGCCATGCGCTGCGCCTGTCCGCCGGAAAGCTCGTGCGGGTAACGCGACAGCGTGGAGGCCGGCATATCGACGGCGTCCATCAACTCGCCAAGGCGGGCCTTGCGTTTGGCCGTATCATAACCGCAGAGCAGTTTCAGCGGTGCGTCCAGCGCCTCGCGAATGGTTTTGCGCGGGTTGAGCGAGGCGACGGGATCCTGAAACACATATTGCACCGTCTTGCCAAAGGCGCGCGGCCCTTGTCTGGTGAGAGCTTCGGCATCCTGCCCGGCAATCTCGATGGTGCCGGCAGAAGGCGTTTCAAGGCCGACGAGAATACGCGCGAGCGTGCTTTTTCCCGAGCCGCTTTCACCGACGACGGCCAGCGTTTCGCCCTTGGTGAGCGCCAGCGAGACGTCTTTTAATGCCTCGACGGCATGGCGTTTTCTGCCAAACAGGCGTTTACCGCCACCAAACGTCTTTGAGACATGTTCGAGGCGAAGGGCGTGCGGCGTGGCGGCGTTGCGCCGGCTTGTGCGGCTTGTGCCTGTCGTTTCGCTCATTGGGCGGCCTCCTTCGTCTGGCTGGCCATCAGCCTTTCGACGCGCGGCAGAAACCGGTCGCCGTCGCCGATCTCGGGCACGCAGGCAATCAGCCGTTTCGTGTAGGGGTGGCGCGGGCGTGTCAGCACGGTCCGGGTCTGCCCGGTCTCGACGATCTCGCCGTCCTTCATGACAGCCACCCGGTCGCAGATCTGCGCCACAACGCCGAAATCATGGGTGATGAACAGAAGTGCCATCTGACGTTCCTGCTGCAACTGCTTCAACAGGCTGAGGATTTCGGCCTGTACGGTGACATCGAGCGCCGTCGTCGGTTCATCGGCAATGATGACATCGGGATCGTTGGCAAGCGCCATGGCAATGCCGACACGCTGGCGCTGGCCGCCCGAGAGCTGATGCGGATAATGATCGGCGCGGGCTGCCGCATCGGGAATGCGGACCTGTTCGAGAAGGGCTATGGCGCGTTCGCGAAGCTCGCGGCGGCCGAGCGACTGGTGGGCGGAAATCGCTTCGGCCACCTGCTGGCCGATCGTATAGGTCGGATGCAGCGTCGTCAGCGGATCCTGGAAGATATAGGCGACCTTTGAACCACGCAGCGAAATCAGCCGCGTTTCCGGCATGGACAGCACATCTTCGCCATCGAGATAGATCGCGCCACCGGTGATGACACCGGGCGGCGAGGCGACGAGGCCCATGATGGACAGTGCCGTCACGCTCTTGCCCGAGCCGCTTTCGCCGATGAGGCCAAGGCATTCGCCGCGATCGAGATGCAGCGACACGCCGCGCACGGCCGGCGTCGTGCTCTTGCCGGCGGGAAAGCCGGTTTCCAGCTGTTCGATGGAGAGAATGGCCTCGGGCTGGCTGTTCGCCGGTGCGGGTTTCGTCCGGTCGATGCGTGTCACGGGGCCGGGGCGCGAGAGCGCGCCGGATTTGAGGCGGGGGTCCAGCGCATCGCGCACGCCGTCCCCCAAGAGGTTCAGGCTGATGACGATGACGAAAATCATCAGGCCCGGCACGATAGCGACATGCGGCGCGGTAAACAGTTGCGCGCGGCCTTCGCCGAGCATCGAGCCGAGATCGGCCTGCGGCGGCTGGGCGCCAAGGCCGAGAAAGCTCAAGCCCGCCGTTTCCAAGATCATCCAGCCGGCGGTAGTCGACATGGTGATGACAATGACGGGCGCAACGTTCGGCAGGACCTCGCTCCAGAGGATGGAGAGATGTCCCTTGCCGGAGAGCCTTGCCGCATCGACAAATTCGCGGTGCGCAAGCCCGAGCGTGACGCCGCGCACATTGCGGGCAAAGAAGGGGATGTTGACGATGGCAATCGCATAGAGCGCATTCATCAGCCCCGGCCCCAGTGCTGCGACGATGGCAAGCGCGAGCAGGATGTAGGGAAAGGCCATCAGCATGTCGATGCCGCGCATCATCAGGTTGTCGGTGCGCCCACCCGCATAACCGGAGACGAGGCCGATGACCGAGCCGATGAGGGCGGCGACCAGCGTTGCGGCAAACCCGACAGCAATCGAGACGCGGCTTCCCCAGACAAGGCGGCTTAGGAGATCGCGGCCGAGCTGGTCGGTACCGAGCCAATGGGCGGCGGTCACAAAGGGCCGGATCAAGCGGTTGGCGGGGGCCGTCTGGTCAGGGTGGGCAAGCGGCAGAAGCGGCGCCAGCAGCACGATCGCCACCAGAAGCAGAAGAATGACGAGGCCGATGCTGGCAAGCTTGCTCTGCAGCAACAGCTTGAAGGTTGAGATGCGCTGCGGGCCGGCGGGTGCGGTGACATTGTCTTGAAGAGCGAGGCTCATGTGCGGATCCTCGGATCAAGCAGTGTCTGCACCACATCGGCCATCAGGTTGAACAGCACATAGCTTGCCGCCACCACCAGCACGCCGCCCTGCACGAGAAGAATGTCGCGGGTGGAAATCGCCTTCACCATCATCGCCCCGATGCCCGGCCACTGGAACACGGTTTCGATATAGACGGCGCCGCCCAGCACGAAGCCGGCCTGGATGCCGATGACAGGGATGACGCTGACGATGGCGGCGCGAAAGGCATGGCCATAGATGACGCGGGTTTCAGACACGCCCTTGGCGCGGGCGGTGCGGATGAAATCCTGCCGCAGCACTTCCAGCATCGCCGAGCGGGTGAGCCGCGCAATGACGCCGGCTGCCACCACCGAGAGCGTCGCGGCCGGCAGGATGAGGTGATAGAGGAGATCGGGGAGATCGCCGCCGCCATAGACCGCATACATGCCGCTTGCCGGAAGCACCCGCCAGGTGACGGCAAAGACGAGGATCAGCAGCAGCCCCAGCCAGAAGGACGGCATGGAAATGCCGGCCAGCACAACAAAGGTGATGATGCGATCCGCCCAGCCGAACTGGCGCACGGCAGAGACGATGCCGGCGAGAAGCCCGATCAGCGAGCAGAGCACAAGCGCCGTGCCGGCAAGGATCAGCGTTGCGCCAAAGCGGTCCATCACTTCGGAGAGAACCGGCCTGTTCAGCGTGAACGAGCGGCCGAAATTACCGTGCAGGACATTGCCGATCCAGATGAAATATTGCTGCACCAGCGGCTTGTCGAGACCGAGATCGCGGTTGATCCGCTCGACATTTTCGGGCGTCGCATAGGCGCCGAGAATAGCGGTGGCGGTATCTCCGGGGATCAGCGCCATCACCAGGAAAACGATGATGGAGAGCCCGAAAAGCACCGGCACCATGGCGATGAGGCGTTTTGCGATATAGGCGGTCATCGGCGCATTCTTCTGTCATCTCTCCGTGGCGGGAGGGGGGCGCAGATGACGCCGCCCCGCATGGATTACTTGGAGACACCCTTGAGGTTCAGCAGGAACGAAGGCTGCAGTTCAAAGCCTTTCACGGCCGCCTGCGTGACTGCGTTTTGCTTCCAGTTGGCAACGAACAGCCACGGCGCATCGTCATGGACGATCTGCTGCACCTCGCCATACAGTTTTGCCCGCTCGGCCTGATCGGTGGAGCTGCGGGCCTTTGCCAGTATCTCGTCCAGCTTCGGGTTCTGGTAATAACCGGAGTTGAAGCCGCCCTTGTCCGGCAGCGCATCGCTGCGCAGCGTCAGATAGGGAAGAGTATCGGGATCATTGGTCATCCAGGCCATTTCGGCCATATCAGCCTTGCCCTCGAGCCCGGTATTCACCCGCGACAAAAAGCTGTTCCACTCATAGGTCTCGATCTTCACCTGAAAACCAACCGCCTGCAGATCTGCCTGGACCGCAGCCCCCATGGTGATCGGGTCGAGCATGCCGGAGCCGCCCTCGGTGATGGCGAAGGTGAGGCTGGGGTTGGAAACACCGGCTTCCGCGAGCAGCGCCTTTGCCTTTTCCGGATCATACGGATAGGGCTCGACCGGGCTTTTCACCCAGTTGAAGGCGGGCGGAATGGGGCCAGCGGAAACGGTTGCCGTGCCCTGCAGCACGTTATCGACAAGGCTCTGCTTGTTGACCGCGTAATTGGCGGCCTGGCGCACCTTTTTATCGGCAAACGGACCGGATTTGGTGTTGAGGATCGAAAACCACACATGCGGTCCCGCCTGTTCGGAAACGGCGAAATTCGGATCGTTGCGGAAGGTCGCGACATTGTCAGGCGGCACTTCCACCATCACGTCGAGACCGCCCGACATCATTTCGGCCACCCGCGTGTTGGCATCCGTGATCGGGCGGAAGACGACGGCTTCCAGCGCCGGTGCGCCGTCCCAATAATCGGCATTGCGCTCTACCACCACGCGCTGGCTGGACTGCCACTCGACGAACTTGAACGGCCCGGTGCCGGAGGGATGGCGGCCAAAATCCTTGCCGTATTGTTCCACCGCTGCCGGCGAGACGATGAGACCTGTGGGATAGGCAAGGTTCGACAGGAAGGGCGCAAACGCTTCCTTCAGCTGAAACTCCACCGTCTGCGCATCCTTCACCGTCACGGTGTCGACCGAGGCAAAATTGAACGACAGCGGAAACGGGCCGGTGCTGTAGAAAGGGTGCTTTTCGTCCAGCATGCGGTCAAAGTTGAATTTCACGGCGTCTGCGTTGAAATCCGAGCCGTCGTGAAATTTGATGCCTTGGCGCAGTTTGAACGTATAGGTCTTGCCGTCTTCTGAAACTTGCCAACTCTCGGCGAGCGCCGGTTCCACCTCCAGCGTGCCCGGCTTAAAGCGCACGAGACCATCATAGACATTCACCAGAATGCGGAAATCATTGGTTGCCGTCACCGTGTGCGGATCGAGCGACTGCGGCTCGGCGATCTGCCCGACGATCAACACGTTCGGGGGCGTCTGGGCAAGGGCTGCAGGTGCCACAAGGGCAAGCGCAGCAAAAGCCGATAGGGTGCGAAACAGCCGCTTCATTCAAGGATCCCTCTCGATTGGCCAATCGGGCACGTTGGTGCGGAAGTGTGGTAACTATGGCCCTGATCGCGACTGGCAAGTTTTTTGTCGCAAAATGGACATTTTTCCCAATCGCGCCGTGGCTGTCCGGATCGTTGAAGGACGGTGCGCATCCGCATCCGGAGGACGCACAGCAGAGATTATACTTGATCGCCTGAGTCATATTTAGTACCCCGCTTGCTGCTTCGACCATTCCCGGCACTGGCGGCCGGCAGGAGACATGCATGAGCGCGCAGGCGACACACCTCTCGTCCAAGGTTCCTCAGGCGGCGGGTTTCCGCACGGAAAATCTCACATTTTCCGTCGAGGGGCGCGATCTGTTGCAGGATGTGTCTATGGACTTTCAGCCGGGCACGATCTGCGGCCTCGTCGGCCATAACGGGTCGGGCAAGTCGACGCTCCTCAAACTTCTTGCCCGCCAGCAGAAGCCATCGGGCGGTACGCTTTTTTTTGGTGATATGCCGCTGGAGACGATCGGCGCCCAGGCGTTTGCCCGCCAGGTTGCCTATCTCCCGCAGGATGTGACGGCGGCCAATACCATGACGGTGCGGGAACTGGTGGCCTGCGGGCGTTATCCCTGGCACGGTGCACTCGGTCGGTTTTCCGATCTCGATGGCGAAAAAGTCGCGGAAGCGATGGCGCTTACCCATGTCGACGGGATGGCGGATCGCATGGTCGATACGCTTTCCGGCGGCGAACGCCAGCGCGCCTGGCTTGCCATGCTGATGGCGCAGGATACCGGCTGCCTTCTGCTGGACGAGCCGACATCGGCGCTCGACATCGCCCACCAGATGGAGGTTCTGGCACTGGTGCGCCGCCTCTCGCATGAAAAGGGCTTAAGCGTCGTCATCGTGCTGCATGACATCAACATGGCGGCGCGCTTCTGCGACCGGCTTTATGCGCTGAAGGGCGGTCGGCTGATTGCCGAGGGCGCGCCTCAGGACCTGATGACGGGCGAGACGCTACACGCCATCTACGGCATCGAGATGAACGTGACGCGCCATCCGGCGCTCGATATTCCGCTCGCCTATGTCTGCTGAAAATCTCATGTCCGTCGCATTGACCCGCCGAAGCCTGCTTGCAGCCGGCGCCGCCTCCCTTTTGCTGCCGGGCCGGGCGTTTTCCGCCGTGCCCCAGCGCATCGTCAGCCTCGATTACGGCCTTGCCTCGACGCTTCTGTCGCTCGGGCTCGTGCCGAAGGCGATCGCCTCCCGCGCCGACTGGGATATCTGGGTGATCGAACCGGAACTTCCGGCGGAGGTGGCGGATCTCGGCAGTTCCTGGGAGATCAATTTTGAGGTTCTGGCAAGCCTGAAGCCGGATCTGATTCTGACGACCCCGTTCAACGAGGCCCTGACGCCGCGCCTTGAAACGGTGGCACCGACGCTCAGCCTCGGCGTGTTTACGGCCGAAGGCGGCGATGTGCTCCCGAAGGCGATTGCGGCCACGCGCGCGCTGGCGGCAAGGGTGGAAAAGCCGCAGGAGGGCGAGGTTTTTATTGCCCGCACGGAGGCGTTTTTCGACAGCTGCCGCGCCCGCATCGAACGCATCAATGCGCCGCCGCTTGCCCTCATCAATTTTCTCGATGCCCGCCACGCCCGCATCTACACAAGTCCCGGGCTTTACCACAATGTCATGCAGCGCATCGGGCTTCAAAACGCCTGGTCGGCACCCGGCAACTTTTGGGGCTTTGAAACCATCGGGATCGAGCGGCTTTCGGAGATCACCGATCCCGCTACCCGCCTCATCGCCTTTGAGCCTGTTCCGGCGGATGTGATGCCGAAGCTTCATCAAAGCCCGCTCTGGCAGGCGCTGCCTTTTGCGCGGCCCGGCCATTTTGCCGTGCTGCCGGGCGCACTGATGTTTGGCATGCTGAACGATGCCGTGCGCTTTGCCCGCCTGCTGACCGACCATCTGGAGCAGGCGGCATGAGCGTGCGATCCCATCTTGGCCCCGCGTCCATCGTTCTGGCCCTCCTGATCGTCGCTCTGGTTCTTGCCGTCAGGCAGGCCGCTCCTGTGTTGGGGGATGCTGCGGCAGATGCCGGCATGGCGCGCATCGTCTTTATCAACGCGACGCTGCCGCGCATGGCAACGGCGCTGCTGGCCGGCGCTTGCCTTGCTCTGTCTGGCGCGCTCTTCCAGCAGGTGCTGCGAAACCCGCTGGCCTCTCCAACCACGCTTGGCATTTCCGCCGGTGCAAACCTTGCACTGGTGGCGGTCACGCTGTTTGTGCCTGGCCTTCTCGGGTTCGGGCGCGATCTGGTGGCGCTCTCGGGCAGTGCCGCGGCCGCCGGCCTCGTCTTCCTGATGGGCGCGCGGCAAAAATTCTCGGCCTTTTCGCTCGTCATGTCCGGCCTTGTCGTCAGCCTCTGGTGCGGAGCGCTGTCGGCGGTTCTGATGCTCTTGAACGAACGTTATCTGGTCAGCCTGTTCATCTGGGGCGCGGGGTCGCTGTCCCAGCAAAGCTGGACGATCCCGCTATCGCTTGCGCCAAAACTTGCCATCGTTTGCGTTGCTGTCGCGGTGATCCTGCGGCCGCTTCTTCTCAATGAATTGGGTGATGCCGGAGCGCGTGCGCTTGGGGTAAACCTTGGTCGGCTGCGCGTGGTGGCGGTCGTGGCGGCTGTGGCGCTTGCCGCCTTCGTCACCAGTGCCGTTGGCGTCATCGGTTTTATCGGGCTGGTGGCCCCCACCATTGCCCGCCTTGCCGGCGCGCGGCGTGCCGGTGCGCAACTGGTCTGGTCGACGCTGATCGGCAGCGCGCTGCTGTTTTTGACCGATACGGCGCTGCTCGCCACCGCCGGCACCTTTGCCGATTTTCTGCCGACCGGCGCCGTGACCGCCATTTTCGGCTCGCCGCTGCTGCTCATCCTGCTGCCGCGGCTCAAAATCCGCCATCGGTTGATGGAGGCGCCGGCGCCGGTGGCACTGAAGCCGGAAACCGCCCGCCGTGCCGCACGCATCGTCCTGCCGGCGGCCCTTGTGGTTCTGGCCGCAGCCTTGTTTTTCGGCCGCAGTCCGGATCTCGGTTTTGCGCTGATGCCGCCCGATCTGGCTGGTGACCTGATGGCGCTCCGGCTTCCGCGCATTGTTGCGGCCTTTTTTTCCGGCGCCATGCTGGCCGTTGCCGGAACCATCCTGCAGCGCCTGACGGGCAACGAGATGGCAAGTCCGGAAGTGCTCGGCATCAGCGCCGGTGCAACGCTTGGCGTGGCGGCTGCGGTGTTTCTGGTCGCAGCGCCAGGACTTGGTGCGCAGCTCGGTTTTTCCGCGCTCGGCGCCTTTGGCGTGCTTTTTGTTATTTTTCTGATCGCCGCCCGCTCCGGCCTGCAGCCGGAACGGGTGCTGCTCGCGGGCATTGCGCTCAGCGCCATGGTCGATGCGGTGATCGGCGTCATCGGCGCAACCGGCGATCCGCGCGCCATCTTCCTTCTGCGCTGGATGAGTGGCTCCACCTATAGCGTTACCGTTTTGGCGGCGGTGCTGGCCGCAGTTCTCGCCGTGGCGCTGATCGGCGCTGCCGGCCTGATGCGGCGCTGGCTCGATCTTCTGCCGCTTGGGGCTTCGGCGGCCGCAGCCCTCGGCGTGCCGGTTGGGCGCGCCCGGCTTCTGCTGCTCGGGCTTGCCGGCCTCCTCAGTGCGGCTGCCACGATGAGCGTCGGTCCGCTGAGCTTCGTCGGACTGATGGCACCGCATCTCGCCCGCCAGCTCGGTTTTGTGCGCGCGGCTCCCCAGCTTTTCGGTGGGGCGCTGTGCGGCGGCATGCTGATGGTCGCCGCCGATTGGCTTGGCCGCAGTCTTGCCTATCCGTATGAAATTCCGGCAGGCCTTGTCTCGGCGCTGGTCGGCGCACCCTTCCTCATCATTCTGATGCGGCGCGCGCGGGGCTGAATGTGCTTTGGTGACGTTTGGCTTGTCGATCAGACGCCGGTCGCGCGGCCTTCCGGCACCGGGCAGATCGCGCCGCAGCCGCCAACGCCTTTGACCGCATACCGCAGGCAGCAGATACGCCGGTTGCCGCAATAGTCGCCGCGCTCGTTCTGCGTGACCGTGATCATGCGGGCGAGCGGATTTCTCCAGCCGTCCGGCCATGTCGGGCTCTGTGTCAGCAAGCGGCCCTCATCACCAAGGGCGGCGCCCGCCTGTTTTTCGATCTCGTGGATCACCCAGGAGAGATAGGCCGACAGGTTGGTCCAGAGGGTTTTGCGACCAAGGCCGGAATGGGCGGCGAGATGCGTAAACAGCGGGTCGCAATGATGCCGGATAACCGGCGCCATGCCGGCAAACACGTCCGTTTGCGCATCCACATGGCCCGCATGCCGCAGCAGAAAGCCCCGCGGTGTGCCGCTCTGCCGGTCAATGATCAGGCTCGCCTTATCGAGCGAAAGTGGCAGCACGCGGCGCAGTTCGAGAAACGCGATCGCTGCCCCGATGACGAGGCTTGACGCGTAAAACAGCGACCAGAGCGAAACCAGCGCCCGCCGGTCCGTGTCTGCGCCATGGTTTTTCGCGTAGCGATCGATGATGGCATTGAAGACATCGGCATCGGCAAGCGACGCGCAGGGCACGATGTCGCAATCGTCAGGTGCCTTTAAGAGAAGCCGACCGCGGCAATAGGCAGAGTAGCGCTTGGCCGTTGCCGCCACCACGAGATCGCCGATGTCGGAGACGCCGCAGACGTCTTCTAACGTCTGCGGCTCCTTGATCCCGGCTTCCGATCTTTCGCGGGTCGCCACCATGTCTGGATTACCAGGTGTATTTCAGTGTGCCGAGGACTGTGCGTCGGTCGCCGTAATAGCAGCTGCCATAATAGCAGGTGGTTTCGTATTTTCGGTCGAACAGGTTCTTGGCGGTCACCTGCAGGCTGACATTTTCGGTGACCTTGTAGAGCGCCGACAGGTCCACCAGCGTGTAACCGCTGACCTTCACGGTGTTTTCCTTGTCTCCGTAGCTCTGGCCGACATAACGCACCCCGCCGCCGAGCGTCAGGTCGCCGCGCTTGCCATCGCCGGGCAGTGTGTAGGAGAGCCAGGCGGAGGCGAGATGATCCGGCACGCGTTCGGGCCGGTTGCCGATGGTGGCGCCGGTTTCGTCGCCGGTGATTTCCGCGTCCCAATAGGAATAGGCAAGCGTAGCGGACCAGCGCTCGGACAGCGCGAACTTGCCCTCAAGCTCGATGCCGCGCACATTGACCTCGCCGATCTGCGTCTGGATCGCCGGCGTCACCGTGCTGGGCACATTGGTCTGCGTCAGGTCGAAGTAGGCAAGCGTGAAGAGCGCGTCATAACCCTCAGGCTGGTATTTGACGCCCACCTCATACTGCTCGCCCTCCTGCGGCTTCAGGCTGACATTGGCCCCGTAATTGGCCGTCGGCGTCACCAGAGGCTGGAAGGAGGTGGAATAATTGACGTAAGCCGCCAGTTCCGGCGTCACCTTGTAGGTGAGGCCGATGCGCTTGGTGAACTTGCTGTCTGTGGTGTCGTCGCTTGTGCCATCGGCATAATCGGCCTTGGTATTGACGCGATCCCATCGCCCGCCAAGCGTCAGGATCCATTTGTCATCCAGCGTGAGCTGCTCCTGCGCGTAAAGGCCGAGCGCCTTCTGCTTGACCGTCCAGTCGACATAAGGTCCAAGCGTGATGCAGGAGAGACCGCAATAGGCGGGGTTGTTGATGTCGATCCGGCCGGCGGTTCCGAGAAGGATGTTTTCGGATGTGTCGTCATAGGCATAGTCGAGGCCGACCAGCGTCTTGCTCTCGTATTTTTCGCCGCTCATATCGTATTGCAGCTGGTTATCCATGGCAAAACGATCGGCGACACCATCGACGGAAAAGGCGCTGCGGTTGGCCGTAGGATTGGTGGAGGCGCCGTAGACATCGGCGTAATCGAGATCGACATGGGTATAGCGCGCCGACTGGCGAAACGTCAGCCCGTCTGCCAGTTCATGGCTGAACAGATAACCGACATCCTTCTGGATGGTGTTGAAGCGGTTGAAGTCCGGTTCGCCGAGAAACGTGTCGATGTCGATATTGGAGCCCTGCGGGATGCCGCGGGCCGTGGACGAATCGCGCTTGCTGTAATCGGTGAGGATGGTCAGTGACGTGCCGGCATCCGGGCTGATGGTCAGCGCCGGCGCGATATAAAGCCGGTCGTCATTGGTATAGTCGTAGCCGAGGTCGGCATTCTGCCACTTGGCGGTGATGCGATAGGTGTAGACGCCGTCCGCATCGATCGGGCCGCCGAAATCCGTACCCGTCTCGATATGGCCGTCGCCGAACGTGGTGTAAAGCTCGGCGTGGAATTCGTCCTGCGGCTGCTTCGTGACGGCATTGATCAGGCCGCCCGGGCTGTTCAGGCCGAAGAGGCTTGAGGTGGAACCCTTCAGCACCTCGATGCGCTCCTGGCCATAGGGCTCGATACGCTGGGCGGTGTACCAGGCTGGAATGCGGGACGAGAGCCCGTCGCGATAGGTGCCGAGCGTCGTCCCGTCAAAGCCGCGGATGCGGAAATAGTCATAACGGGAATCAGATCCAAACTCGTTGACGGAGACACCGGCGGTATAGGACAGCACATCCTGCACGTTCTGGGCGCCGCGCTGCTGAAATTCCTTGGCGGTGACGACAGAGACCGAGGCGGGAACGTCGATCAGCGCCGCATCTGTCTTGGAGCCAACGCGGGCTTGCTTTGCAACGATGCTGCGATCGGTCTGTCCTTCGCGGACGGTGCCTTGAACAAGGACCGGATCCAGCACGGTTTCCTGGGCCATGACGGCTGGCGCAAGGCTGAACAGTGCCAACATGGCCACGCCCGTTGCCAGGCTTCTGCGGTGTTGAATGGTCAGGCGAAAACGGCGTGTGCTGTGGAGCGGCGAGACTTCTCGCTGCGCGGATAACCTTGCGATCATCGTCTATCATTCCCTCAAATTTACCGCCGGTTTTATGTCCCCTGCGGGTACTGCGTCGGGAAAATATAAACATGTGCAAATGAGTCAACTTTAAAGTGGGCAAAGGCCCATAATTTTAGGCGCACACACATCTGATGCCTGCGCAGAGAAGGATCGTGGTCGAACCGCTATGGCTGCGGACCGCATGTCCGGGTAAGCGGAGCTGGTTGTTGATTTCCACTGAGAGCTGACCCGGCACAGCCTGATAGGGGGTGCGGACGAAAACTTGGACCACCAAGGAGGTAGTTCATGTATTCCTACGCAGACAGACTTCGAGCGGTCGAGCTGTATCTCCGGCTGGGCAAGCGACTTAACGCGACCATTCGGCAGTTGGGTTATCCTACAAAGAATGCCCTGAAGGGTTGGTACCGGGAGTACGTCGAGAACCGTGACTTGCGTTTTCAGGCGGTAGCTCGAGCACCGAAATTCTCCGAGGCCCAAAAGCAGGCCGCACTTGAGCACTTTCGCACCCATGATCGTTGCATCTCCGCGACGATGAGGGCGCTCGGCTATCCTGGACGAGGAACATTGACCGCATGGGTTCGTGAGGCGTTTCCGGAGACGCGAACATCGATGGTCGGTCGGTCATGGCATCCGGGCTATAGCGAGGATGTGCGGCATGCTGGTGTCATCGGGCTATGCGGTGGAGATGAAACCGCACAACAGGTAGCTGACCGGCTGGGCGTCTCAAGGCCGACATTGTACAGCTGGAAGGATCAGCTACTCGGTCACGAGGCTTCCTCATCCATGAAACGCCGCAAAGCCAACCCTAAGGTGCCTGCACGTGACGAGCTCGAACGACAGCTTGAAACCCTCCAGCGTGATGTCCGCCAGTTGCAGCTCGAGCATGATCTCCTGAAGAAGGCCAACGAACTCATAAAAAAAGACCTGGGCGTCGATCTGCAGATCCTGAGTAATCGGGAGAAGACACAGCTGATTGACGCCCTTAAAGAAGTTTATCGCTTGCCAGAACTGCTGGCCGAGCTTCGAATTGCCAGAAGCTCCTACTTCTACCATCGTGCCCGCATATGTCTGGTAGACAAGTATGCCGCCGTGCGCCGCAGCTTAGCGGAAATCTTTGAAGCGAACCGCCGTTGCTACGGCTATCGGAGAATGCAGGCGTCGCTGGCCAGACAGAGCGTGATGATCTCGGAAAAGGTCGTCCAGCGCTTGATGAAGCAGGAGCAACTGGTTGTTGCCAAGCCGCGTCGACGGCGGTTTGGATCTTATCTGGGAGAAATCAGTCCCGCGCCCGAGAACCTGATCAATCGTGACTTCCATGCAAAAGCGCCGAACGTGAAGTGGCTCACAGACATCACCGAGTTCCAGATCCCTGCGGGCAAAGTGTACCTTTCGCCTATCATCGACTGCTTCGACGGCATGGTCATCAGCTGGTCCATCGGAACCCAACCAGATGCGGGTCTCGTCAATACCATGCTGGATGCAGCCATCGGGACCGTTGACGACGGCGAACACCGGCCAATCATCCATTCCGATCGCGGAGCCCATTATCGCTGGCCCGGCTGGCTCAACAGGATCAGCAATGCTCAGCTGGTCCGTTCGATGTCCCGCAAAGGCTGCTCCCAAGACAACGCAGCGTGCGAAGGCTTCTTCGGCAGACTGAAAACAGAGCTCTTCTATCCACATGACTGGAAGGCCATCACGATCGAACAGTTCGTCGCCGAGGTGGACGCCTACATCCGCTGGTACAATGAGAAGCGTATCAAGTTATCGCTGGGATCGCTCAGCCCGGTCGAGTATCGTCAGAGCCTCGGCCTGAACTTATGAAGCAGTCCAACTTTTTATCCGCACCCCCGCCGGGTCAGCTCTCAGTGGAAATCAACACTCCGTCTTCCCGGTGGCATCGAGCCTGTGGTTGTCGTTGGCGGCGGTAAGCGCCGCGAAGTCTTACCGCGCCATGCGGCGGCCGATGATGCGGGCCAGCGTCAAAGCCGCGCGGTCGATGCGTTGCCATGTCTCGGCGTCCGGTTCTCTGTTCGCGCCGTCATTGTCGTTCGCCGGGACGATCCCGCCCGGCTGCTTGTCGTCATCGCCTTCCATGTCGCCACCTGTTCCTCGGTTCGAGACAAACAGGCATCAAGCGGCGGCAAAGAGGTGAACCGGAAGCCAAATCGCGGGCCGTGCGGCAATAGTGAAGAAACGGCGGCAAATCGGCGGGATCGCCTCGCGCTATGCCGCCTTCGCCAAGGGCTTGGCGCGATCGACCCGCGCCCGCTCGTCGGGCGAATTCATGACGTTCCACAGGTCGCTGCGCCGCTGCGTGTTCAGCCAGAAGTCCGGGCTGTTGCCGAACACCCGCGCCAGAATGAGCGCGGTCGCCGCCGTCACGTTGCGCCGGTCGTTGCAGAGTTCGTTCACATGCTTGCGCTGCACGCCCATCGCCTCGGCCAGCACCGCCTGCGTCAGGCCGAGCGGCTGCATGAACTCTTCCGTCAGGATTTCGCCGACCGAAGCCGGTTTGCGTGTGGTCATCAACATGGCGTCACCTCATCGATAGCTGTGGTCGTCGAGATAGAGTTCCGACGCTTCGCCGCGACCGCCGTTCCATTGGAAGATCAGCCGCCATTGCTTGTTGACGCGGATCGAATGCAGGCCGTCGTGCGTGCCGCGCAGCTTCTCGAAATGGTTGCTGGGCGGCACGCGCAGATCCTGATCGGTCATCGCGTCGTCGATCATCTGGAGCTTGCGGAACAACCGGCTTTCGAGATCGGACGGAATGTTGCGGGAGCGGATATCCTCCACAAAGAACGCCCGCAGCCATTCGTCCCGAAACCCGACGATCATTCCACGCCCCCCCAATGCTTAGTTCGTGTACCACTCTATGGGTTATTCTGCAACTGTTTTCCGCCACCGCCTTCTCGTCGGAATTGGAGCGCCCGCGCTCCTAATCCCGGCTTGTCTGCTTGGAGAGCCGCTGCCGGGGCGACGACAGGCGGTCAAGGCTGGCGCGTAGCGCCACCGCGCAGCGGCTTGGCCTTGAGGGGCTGGCGGCGATCCGGCCCACTTCCCGAAAGCAGAAAGACCCCTTGCTGCATTCAGCGCTGGCGGCTCATATCGGTCGTGAGGTCGAGCAGGTTCTTAAGCGCCGGGCTGCGCGGCATCGGTGCTGGCGCATTGGTTCGTTCTCGACACACTCTTGCTGGCAAATCAGGCGAACCGCGACGGAATGCACGCCAATGCTCTCGCATTGACGCGGCAATGCGTCGAGGCGATCGGCGTCATCGAACTGGGCGTGTGCGGCCACCCGGATGCCGAAGCGGCGTTGCTGAAATGGGATGCGGACGACCTGACGCCCGGCAAACTCCGCGCATGGCTGCAAGCGAACCTCTGTCGAATTATGGATCAGGCCCCTGGAACGAGCCGTGGTCCACGTTCATGCGGGAGTTCGCTCGTTCGGTTCAGCGCTATGCGCATTACAGTCGCGGTCTCGCGCAATGGCAGCTTCGCCTGCATCGCCTTTACGAAGCGAGTGAGCCGGGCGCGGATATGCACGCGATCATCGAAATGGTGCCACGCGCCTATGATGAGCAGAAGGCGACCCGCATCACGCTCTTCCATGCCCTGCTTGCATATGTGCTCGGCAGGATTTGGCTGGCGGCGAACCCGGCTGATGCGGAGTTCGCCAAGCTGATGGCGCGCCTGGGGGCGGCGCTCAGCAAGTCTCGTTAGCTCGACGGACATCAGACCGATTGGGGTCAGCAGTTATGGGCGATGGTCTGGGAGCGCGGCGGCGGTACGATACTGGAATAGGTCCGCCACCTCGGGTCTTTCAAACCTCCACGGTCATCAAATGTCTCGCTCGGTCGAAACGTGCCTGTGATCAGGGTGCGCTTCTTATCAAGGCGTGTCATAAATGTTGCCCGCTTTTCCAATTCGACTCTCGACCTACGGCTGCATATTTTTCTGTCGCCACCCGTGTCGATTGGTAATTAGACAGATGGAAAGCGGCATTTGCGCCCCGCCCGATAAGCTCAAAGTATTGCCTGAATGTCTCAAATTCCTGGTGAGCTGAGCGCTGAGAATGATCTGGATTGACGGTATACACTATGCCATCGTCGCAGCCACTCAGGTCGAAATCTCAGATAAATCAGCAGCTGAATGCCCGTCGCTGCGCGTGTACGGATGTAAAGTGCTGAACTTCAACCCTCGACCGATCCGTCGGCTGCGATAACGTCTTACTTTCATGTTAGACTTTGACAAAGGGGAGTGGCAACGTTGCTCGTTCGTCAATCGCTGAAGAATGACAGCGAGGTGCCACAGCAAATAAGGTGCTGGCCTGTGGCTTCAGGAAAGCTGCCACCAATCACGAGCCCAGCGCTATGCTGCGCTGCCGATGGAATGTCTGATCAGACGCATGTCGCGAACAGGTGGTGCACCGAACTGCCTTAGATATTCGCGGCTGAACTGCGAAGCACTTTCATAACCAACGGCAAAGGCAACATCGCTGGCGCTATGATCGCCTGCCAGCAGAAGTTGGCGGGCCTGCTGAAGACGAAGCTGCTTCTGGTACTGGACAGGACTGAGACCGGTCAACGCCACGAAATGACGGTGCAGGCTGGCGCGGCTCATGCCGCTGACATCGCACAGTGCCTCAATCCGCAAGCGCGTGTTCTGATGATCGCGGATCCACTCCACGGCGCGGCGAATACGACCAAGCGCGCCTTCAGGCTGCGCGATATGGCGCAGTAAACGCCCATGCGGCCCCTGTAGGAGACGATAGAGCAACTCTCGCTCCGCCATCGGTGCCAGCACAGGTATGTCGCTTGGACAGTCGAGCAAGCTAAGCAGACGCAGTAGAGTATCGCGTAGTGGAGACGTCATCGTGTTGATGGCGATACCGATACCCGGCGCTTCGGAATCGCGCATCGGCGCCATTTCGGCGGCTATCTGAGACAGCAGCGCCGGGTCCAACACCAGTGACACCGAAACATAAGGGCGCCCATCATCGGCGTTGTGGATCTGGCCGCTCAAGGGAAGATCCAAAGCGCTGACGAGGTATTGTGCTGAATCATAGCGCAGCAAGTTGTCCTGGATCGCCACGTCCTTCGATCCCTGCAGGATGAAGCAGATCATGGATCGATAGAGGCACGGCGAGGTGCCGGAAGTCACCTGGCCCACCCCGATCTCCAATCGTGGTATCGAAGTGATCGTGGTGCCATGTCGCGCATGGCGCATGGCGATGTCGATATGAGGTTGAAGTTGCTCGATCATGAGTTCTGTAGTAAGCGCGAATTTCCTAGCACCTTTTGTCATTGAGAGCGGTGCTGCATGAGGTGTCCACCTAACGGAGGTGGACACCAAGTGATTGAGAGTGACGAAGGTAAGCTGGTTATCCGGCGGATTTTGCGAAACGGGCGTCGGCGGTATGACGGGGCGTCGAAAGCCCGCCTTATTGCGGCGAGCCTTGAGCCAGGTGTGTCGGTTTCGCGGCTTGCGCTAGATAACGGGATCAATGCCAACCTTCTGAGGAAATGGATCAAGCAAGCCAAGGAGGCGGGTCTTAAACATCAGCCCTCGGTATCGGCGTTTGTCCCGGTTGTGGCCGCAGATCGCAGCCTATCGACGGCGCTGACTGGCCGGAATGGTGAAGAGCGTTTGGCGAAACCAGAAAGGACGGGCCCTTTGTCCTCTCCCGTCAGAATGAGCGTGACACTACCGAACGGTGTGAAGCTGGCGCTGGACTGCGGCGATATGGATGCGTTGACGGCGATGATCGGGGCGCTTGGTCATGTTCCGCCTCAGCGCTGATCTGAAAGTTTATCTGCACCGCGAACCGATCGACTTCAGGGCCGGGATCAACAGCCTTGCAGTTCTGGTGCAGGAGGAGATGGAGCTGGATCCGTTTGCGCCTGCGGTCTTTGCATTCTGCAATCGCCGCCGCGACCGGATGAAGTTGCTGTTCTTCGATAGGTCCGGTTTTGTGATGGTGCTGAAGCGATTGACAGAAGACAGGTTCCGATGGCCCCGTCGGGAGACGGCCGTGGTGTCGCTTTCGACCGAGCAGCTCCATTGGATTCTCGACGGCATCGACATCGACGCGATAGTGCGCCATCCGGTGCGGCAATATCAGGTGGCTGGCTGACGCATCTCGAATCGAGGAGTTGACGTAGCGGCCTGCTTTCGATTCAAGAATCTGATGAATCGAACCGGCGAACCTGATGTTGCGGAGTTGATGGCGCAGTTGGCGGCGCATGCTGCCGAAATCGCCGCGCTCAAGGCCGAGAGGCAAGCGCTTTCGCAGCGCATCGTCAAACTCGAGGAAGAGCTGGCGCTGGCGCGACTGCATCGCTTTGCGCCTCGCAGCGAAAAGCACGTCGATCGCCTGTTCAATGAAGCCGAGCAGGTTGCCGTTGACGAGGACGCTGGTGACGACGACGGCGATCTCGTCGACCTGCCGGACACTGGCCTGCCGCCTGTGGAAAAACCAGAAGGCAAGAAGCGTGGCCGCAAGCCCTTGCCGGAAAACCTTCCCCGCGAGCGTGTCGAATACGACCTTGCCGACGATGAGAAGGCTTGCCCCTGCTGTCGGCATCAGATGCATCGCATGGGAGAAGCCGTCACCGAGCAGCTCCATATCGAGGTGAAGGCCAAGGTCCTGCAGAATGTGCGGTTCAAGTACGCTTGCCGTCATTGCGATCGAACCGGCATCAACACGCCGGTTGTCCTTGCGCCGATGCCCGCGCAGCCGCTGCCTGGCAGCATTGCCACGGCTTCAACGCTGGCCTTTGCGCTGGTTCACAAATATGTCGACGGCACACCGCTCTACCGTCTGGCCCAGGCCTTCGAGCGTGCCGGTGTTCCCGTCAGCCGCGGCGCTCTGGGTCACTGGGTGATCGGCTCGAGCGAGCGGCATCTCTCCCGCATCTATGACGCGCTGAAACTGCGACTTCGGGCGCAGCCGCTCATCCATGGCGACGAGACGACGGTCCAGGTCCTGAAGGAAAAGGACAGGGAGGCCGCTGACACGTCTTATATGTGGGCCTATCGCAGCGGCGAGGACAGCGAGGAGCCGATCGTTCTCTTCGATTACCAGCCGGGCCGCGGCCAGATCCATCCGCAGACATTCCTTGGGCGTTATCGCGGCATCGTCATGAGTGACGGCTACACCGCCTGGCGCACCCTGGAGGGGGCAACCCATATCGGATGCATGGCCCATTCCAGACGACGCTTCGTCAATGCCCTCAAGGCGAGAAAGAAAGGTGGCGGTCCGCCGGAGCAGGCGCTGAAGTTCTTCGAGCAGCTCTACCGGATAGAAAGGTTGGCGAAGGAGGAAACGCCGAAGGAAGGCGAAACGCAAGACGATTGCATTCGCCGCTTTCGCCAGCTTCACAGTGTCCCCATCCTCGATGCCCTCAAGACATGGCCCGATGACATCGCGCCGAAGGTCCTGCCGGACAGCAAGCTCGGCGATGCCATCTCCTATACCCTGAACCAATGGGACTACCTGACCCGCTACCCGCAAGACGGCAGGATGCCGATCGATAACAACCTTCTTGAGCGTGACATCAGGATTTTTGCAACGGGTAGAAAATCGTGGCTCTTCAGCGACACTGTCGAGGGAGCCAAAGCCAGTGCTGTTGTCTACAGCATCATGCTGACATGCCGGGCTTGCGCCGTCGAACCCTTGGCATACCTGCGCCATGTCCTGACCGAATTGCCGCAGCGCGCCACAGACGCCGATATCACCGACCTGCTGCCCTACAACTTCGCCAAAACCGTCGCTGCCTGATCCGATACGACCGAATGACAGCAACCCACGTCAAACGGGCTGCGTCAACGTGCATGGAAACAAGCGCTTACGGTTTACCCGTCTTACCGATAGGATATGCCGATGACAAACATCCTCCTGTTTCCGAGGAAAATGGCGCCCGAATGCTCTCCTCCTGTTGATGTCTGTCGTGAGCCCACCGCGGATGAGGCCAGGCAAATCATCGAATGCCTCTGGTCAGCAAGCAGTCGCAATTGGCGGCGGCCAACTGGGAGGTTCAGCAGCTTCTGAATTCCTTGGACTGCAACCAAGAGCACCCTGCTTCACCCTAGGCCGTTCGTGGCAAACGCGCCCGAGCCATGACGGCCGCGATGGTATCTGTCCTGCGGGCGACCTTGGGCGACGAGGCTGGCTTTTCTTGGATCGCATCCGCAACGCTGCATCTTGGCTGCAGGGCTGCCCTGCAGCCAGAAACATGGCCGAATGGTGATTTCTCTGTCGCTCATCCTCTGGAGTTTAGCGCATGATTTGGCAAACAGCTCTGTTGCTCGGATTGTCGGTTCTCTGTAACCGGTGTTCCGCTCCCACGTTGTCCTCGCCGCCGTGATCTGAGATCGCCTACCTTCCGCCCTACAGTCCAGACTTTAACCCCATCGAGAAGGCCTTCGCCAAGCTCAAAGCTGTCTTGCGCGCCAAAGCCGAGCGGACCGTCGAGGGCTTATGGAATACCGTCGGCCACATCGTCACGCTGTTCGAACCACAAGAATGCACCAACTACTTCAAATCCTGCGGATATGAACCCGAGTAAAGTGGACGGGCTCTAGTCCAAACGACGAGAAGCGCGTCCACTGCGTCGTTGTGCGTGGTTGTAGTATTCCGACGCCTGCTGGACGGATCGATGCCGCGATTGCTCCATGGCTTCTGGGAGGGAAATGCCGCGATTGGCCGCTTCTGTCAAATAACCGGAGCGCAGGCCGTGGGCCGAAAACTCCGCCGGATCGAGCCCGGCCAGTTCCGCCCGGTGCTTCAGAATGTCATTGATGGCCTTGGGGTCCATCGGACGGCGCGAAACATTTCCCCAGCGATCAATCGCCCTGAAGACACTGCCCTTGTCGATTTTTGAAGCCGCCAACCACGCGTTCAGCGCCTCGACCGGTCGACCGCTGAGGTAGACAACTTCATCACTGTCGGCGCCGCTGGTCTTGGTGCGACCGAGATGAATGGACAGCGAGGGCAGGGGAGGGGCGCCATCAAGGTGGATAGGCTCTTCCTGCTGCAGCTGCTCGATCCTGAGACCCGCGATCTCGCTGCGGCGACGGCCGCCCGAGGCAAAGGCGACCATCAGGATCGCACGGTCTCTGACATCACGTAGGGTTCCCGTCGTGCAGGTTGCGATCAACCTGGACAGAATGTCCCCAGTGACGGCCTTGGCGCTTTTCCGCTTCCTTGGCCGCGGCGTCGCACGCACGGCCAGTCGGATTGCTGACTTGAGGGCAGGGGAGCTGAAAAAGCCATCCAGCCCCCGCCATTTCGTCAGCGTCGACCAAGTGGCAAGGCGTCGTCGCACGGTGTCAGGAGCATGCGGGCCGGGCGATCGAAGCAATCCTTGAATGCGGAGCTTTTCCTCGACGCCAGCTGGCATGCCGTGTTCCGGATCCGTCAGGCGCTTTTCCGCATCCCAGAGATGGTGCGCGACAAACTTGAGGAGCAGCGCTTCAGGTGCGGGCCAGGGGAGCGATCGGCGGGTCGCCGCAAGCGACCAGGCCTGTAGATACGCCAAGTCGGATGTGAGCGCCCGCAGCGTATTGGCACCCATTCCCTCGTTGACCAGGTGACGCAGCGTCTCGACATCCTGATCGGTCAAAAGCTCGGCCAGCTCGTCTCGCCGCTCCATCGGCAGCACCGCGGCTATCGTATCGAGCTCGTCGACACGCCGATCCACTGAAGTTGGGTCTGGCCGCCTAGTCTCCATAGGCAAGAGGTCCGAGCACCCTTACACTCTCCTTCCGAGCTGCCGCCGCCAACTTACGATCGAGTGTGGCAAGCTCCAGCTGTTCAAGAACAGCCAAGGCGAGATACGCGGCGTCGTATGCGCTCAGTTGGTGCTCCCGTGACAAACGAACAACCTCGGAATCGTCGCCGGACCCAGATAGTTGCAATGGTAGGGCCCGTAGCCGTGCCAAGCCGGAATAGATCAAATCGCTTGAGATGCGGCCGCGACGTTCGGCGCTCAGGAGAATGCTGCGGATTTCATGGATGAGAAGATCAGGTGCAAAGGCGTCATCGTCTGCCATGCGGGCCAAGGTCTCATCTGCCAGCGCGTTCTCTTCATCTGGTAGAAGCCAGGCTCCGACAACAGACGCGTCAACCACGAACGGCATCAGCGACGCCCGTCCTGTTTCCAGTCCTGGATCTCATCCTGTGTAACCGGGCTGCTCTTGCCGCGGAATGCGCGCATAGCCTCAATCGCTGATAGGCGCTGGCGTCGTTCATTCATTGCGACCAGTCGTGCTACGGGATCGTTGCCACGGGCAATGATGAAGTCCTCGCCCGCTTCAACGCGCACCAGCAGTTCGGACAGATGGGTCTTGGCTTCGGCAACCTTCACGATTTGCGTCACGGGGCGGCTTCTCAGTTCTCTTTGCTTCTGGCGATGGTTCGAAATTAAAGCAAGAGACTATGATGGTCAACCGGGTGACTATTTCGCATCCGATAAGGGTTACTTATCGATGGTTAGGGGGCCAACCAGCAATCATACCATGTGAGGAACCCTAATCTTCAAATAGCGTTCCTGTAAGAAATCGTTTACCATGATTTCAATGGCTTACGATCTCGCGAAACTCAGCATGACGAACTTGATGCGGCCGGCTTTCGACGCCGGCGTCGTGCTCACGCGTCTCGACGAGCGGATCGCCCGTTCGCCGATCGGCCAGGGATGGATCGAACGTTCCCATTTTGCCGACGCTTGCGCTTCGCTGTGGATCGACGGCGACCTCGTCCATCTCGAAGACCTCGTCCTCCACGACGCCACGAAGGATATTCGCACACCCACCCATGAGCTGACCATCGCCCGCGACGTGCTGCGCACCCGCCGACGCGTCGCGGGCCAGTCACCGGACTGGGCGCTGTCCGCCGACGGCATCCGCTCGCTGCGGAAAACCTCGGAGATCGGGGCGGGCGGCGCGGACGAGGTTACGACGACCGGAGTTATTCGGCCGGCGATCGCGATCGACGCGGAAGGGGAGGGGGATGGCACCGACGAGGCCCAAGATCTCCCCGGCGTCGACTATGCTGCTATCGATGCGCTGCTCGCCCGCTCGGAAGCTGCGATCGAACGAGCCAAAAAGCCCGGTCGGGCTCCGGCCGATCCGCTGGTCTATGATCTCGACTGGGACGAGGATGCCCGGCTCGATGAATGGCGTGGCGTGTTGCGTCAGGCTGAAAACCTACCGGCGGTGCTGCAGGCGACCATCGCCCTTGATGCCTGGAACGAGTTGTCGGTGCTGCAGCACGCGCCTTGGCTCGGGCGATTGTTGGCCGCGTCAATCCTGCGCCGGGCCGGCGTTACCACTGGTGCCCATCTCGCCGCCGTCAACCTCGGTCTCAAATCTATTTCCGTCGATCGGCGCCGGCATCGCGATCGGGAGACCCGGTTGTTAGCCATTGCTCACGGGTTTTTGGCGGCCGCGGAGATTGGCATGAAAGAGCATGACCGGCTGACCCTGGCGAAAACGATGATGGACCGAAAACTGAAGGGGCGGCGGACGTCGTCAAGACTGCCGGAGCTGGTCGAGCTGGTGATCGCGAAACCGCTCGTGTCGGCCGGGATGGTGGCGAAGACGCTGGATGTGACGCCGCAGGCGGCGCGGCGGATCGTTTTGGAACTCGGCCTCAGGGAGATGACGGGGAGGGGGAGGTTTCGGGCGTGGGGGATTGTCTAGAATGGGTCAGAACGAGATGAAATCGAACGACGGGCCTTGCGCTATCTCTAATTCGGTCCTATCTTTCGGAGTGAATTAGGAGGCGATCGGATGGAACATCTGACAACGGCACAGGCGGCTTTTGTGGTGGGCGCGCCGCTGGACATCTTCAAGAAGGTTGTCGAGCGCGCGCCGATTAAGCCGCAACTCGTGAAGCGAGGTGGTCGAAGCATTCGGCAGTTCGGTCAAGCTGAGCTGGTGTTTCTCCATGCCTATGACGAACTCAAACTGGCGCTGACGCCCAAGAGCCAATCCGAGTTCTATGAGGCGTTGCGGACGACATCCCTGAAGCGCAGTCTCGCGAAGGAAGTCGTGTTCGGCAAACAGCGCTACGACATCGGTCAGCACCTAGTCTTCGTCGAGCGCAAGCTGAAGGAACTCGAGAAGCTCACCGATCAGGTCGACCTATCCGGGAAGGAGCCGGTCATCCGAGGCACGCACATCGAGGCGCATCGGATCGCTGCTCTTCTCAACGCCGGCGCCACGGTCGAAGAGATTCTTCGCGACTATCCCTCCTTGAAGGAACAACAGGTCGTGGCGGCGCGCGTCTATGCGGAGGCGCATCCGAAGGCGGGCCGGCCGTACCCGAAGCAAACGGCAAAAGCCGCCATGCGCGCAGCCGATCTTAGCGCGCTGGATGACTGAGCTTGAAATACCTGCTCGATACAAATGTCCTGAAAGAGATTGGTCGACCCGAACCGCACGAGAATGTCGCGGCTTGGCTCGATACGATCGATGATACCGATCTCGCCATCAGCGTGATCTCGGTTCGAGAGATTTCGAAAGGCATCGAGAAGAAGCGTAAGACCGATGACGTCGTGGCGAACGCGATCGCCAAGGCTGCCGACGCAATCTTCGCGGCTTATCAAGGTCGCATTCTCCCCGTCGACGAGCCTGTCGCACGCCGTTGGGGTCAGATGCTCGGTCAATCAGATAAGAATACCGACGATACCGGCTTGGCCGCGACAGCGCAGGTGAATGATCTTATCATGGTGTCACGCAACGTCGCGGATTTTCAGGGCCGGGGCGTCACGGTCCTTGATCCGTTCAAGAAGCCTGCCAGATCTGTGCCCTCCCAAGATGTGGCACGATGAGCTTCGACCGGATCGGATAAGATATCTAAATTATCTCAGCCATCCACAATTCTGCGGAACGGATCACCAAACACGTGCAGGGCTAGGAAGCGTGCAGGATCATATCCCGTTGCTTTTCCTACGTCCCGATTGGCTTTGAAGACCGCGTCTATTACCTGATCTCCAGCATCCCAACGTTCCAGGAAGGCCGGAAACCACCTCGGTGTAATCGACGAAGCGAGGGGCCACGGTGACGCCACAACCGTGGAGCATCCTCGGTCCAACAACTGACGCGTAAGCCCAATTGTCATGTTTGCCGCAGGGTGCTTGTCGCTACGGCCGCCGCTGCAGACAAACAAAACCACGACTCCTACATTGCGAAGAGCGTCTGCCAAGTCAGACGCAAAAATTCGCAAATTGCCTTCATCGGAAACCTGGTGAAAAAACGGTTCTCCATCCGCTACGCTGCCGTGGGCGGCTATCTTCAGGCAGACAAAGTCTGGGTACTCGGCATTCAAAGCAAACTCTATCAGTGGAGTAAGGCGAATCCCGACGATCAATGGCGGGACATGTGGGGTTGGTTGACCGACCTCAGAGTGCTCCGCCATGCCTGGCATCGTGTTGCTTCCAACAAAGGAGGACGCACGGCTGGGGTTGACGGGATGACGGGATGACGGTGGAACGCATCCGGAATAGGAGTGAACAGCGCTTTTTGGTCGATCTCCAAGCGGATCTGCGCAGCGGCGCATATCGGCCAAGCCCGGCCAGACGCAAGCTCATTCCAAAGGCCGGGAAACCGGGGCAGTTCCGGCCCTTGGGAATCCCCACCATCAGGGACCGCGTTGTACAAGGCGCGGTCAAGATTCTTCTGGAGCCGATCTTCGAGGCGCAATTCTGGCATGTCTCTTATGGGTTCCGACCCGGTAGAAACACGTGTCCGTCGTCGAATGATTTGAGACTTTTTGGGCTGTGGAAGATTGGAGTTTCCGGCTCGGTTTGCGGGTTTAAGCCGCGTTGGCCTGGTGGTTCAAGCGGCGCTGTCTGATTGTGTCTCGTTTGATCCTTTCACGTTCGAGCAGGATGGTGTGGCCGAGCCCGAAGTAGACGTCGGCCGGAGTGAGATTGTCGAGGCTCTCGTGGTATCTGCGATGATTGTAGTGCTCGACGAAGTCAGCAATCTGGGCTTCGAGGTCCTCCTGGAAGAAGTAGTTTTCGAGCAGAATGCGATTCTTCAGCGTCTGGTGCCAGCGTTCGATCTTGCCCTGCGTTTGCGGATGGCCCGGAGCGCCGTGAACCTGCTTGATCTTGTATGTCTCCAGCCATTCACCGAGATCGGAAGCGACGTAACACGGTCCGTTGTCGGACAGCAGGCGCGGCCGGTGTTCGACCTTGACCTTGTCGCAGCCTGAGGCTGCCAGCGCCAGGTCGAGCGTGGGGGCGCCGGTTCAAATCCGTTCATGACCCGATAAACTGAATCACCAGACCGATCTTCAGCGGGCAGGTCAGATACGCAGGTCAGATACATTGAGTGGGCTGTTGATCTGTCTTGTCGTGCGCAGACGATGTTGGTCCCTTGGCATTCACCAATATGGTTCTCAAATGACGGAGAAAATCGGCCTGCTCGTGTCCAAGCAGATCAGTCAATTGCCGCTCGATATGCGCCCCAACCGAGCGCGCAGCTTCGAACCGTGCAGCGCCCTTATCCGACAAAAAAATTAGGACGCGGCGACGATCGCTCGGATCAGGCCCGCGATAGACATCTGCTGATGCGACCATTTTGTCGATAATCTTGGTGAGCGTGGGGGAATCAACAAAGACGCGTGAAGCGAGATCGCCCATGGCGATGCCGTTCTCCACCTCCACGGCCTGAAGCACGCGATACTGTTCGATTGAAAGACCGTGCGACCGGAGGCCGGCATCGAGGCTCTGCTCCATCTGGCGATTCACACCGCAGATCAAATTCGACAGCTGCATCTGACGCCTCCAGGTTGCAACAATTTTCAATATTTTCTTCTACATATAATTTTTTGAAGACATCAGGCAAGTCTCTGCATGCTGCTTTATGCTTAGAGATTGAGCGCCTTCTTCCGCCTGATGCCGAAAATTTAAGCCAGCCAGCAATCTCAGACCAGCCAGAACGCGCGTGGCGCAGGTATTCGGGTGCCTGATGCGATATTTACAAGAGCTGGCACGCTTCATGCTTCCAGTGTTGGCCGTTGACAGAATCCGCCATGCAGGGGAGTTCTGAAATTGAACACTGTCAGGATAGGTTTGCTGATTGCGCAACAGGGGTCGGCTGGTCTCTGGGGCCCGTCGGCGGAAGCTTGCGGCCGGTTGGCGATTGACGAGATCAACCGGCAGAGCGGCATTCTCAGGCGGCCTGTTGAACTGCGCGTCATCGATGCGGGGCTCACCGCGCAATCTGCGGCGCAGGCGGCAAACCAAGCGGTCGTGGAACAGAAGGTTTCCGGCGTCGTTTCGATGATCCCAAGCTATGCGCGGGATTCGGTAGCGCGCGTC
Source organism: Neorhizobium sp. PAMB6630 (assembly GCF_058242775.1). NCBI lineage: Bacteria > Pseudomonadati > Pseudomonadota > Alphaproteobacteria > Hyphomicrobiales > Rhizobiaceae > Neorhizobium > Neorhizobium sp. PAMB6630. Next base: position 408,332 of record NZ_JBZAYV010000002.1, on the reverse strand, counting down.
ACAAGTGATCGGGTTCCTCTGGTCTACACGCCGCAATTCGAGGGATTTGCCGGCAATGTCATGACAACCGGGGAGACAGCCGACGAACTGATGTCTCCCGCCCTGCACTGGCTGATGGAACGCAAGGGTGCGCGCCGCTTCTTTCTCTGTGGCAATGATTACATATGGCCGCGTTGCAGCCTGCAAATCGCCCGCACGCTGATTGAACGCTGCGGCGGTATCGTGACCGGAGAACTCTATGTTCCGGTTGGCGTGGTGGACTATGACGAGATCCTCGACCGCATCCGCACCACGCGCTCCGATGTGGTGCTTCCCTATTTTCTCGGCTCGGACAACATTTCCTTCAACCGCGCATTCTGCGAAGTCGGGCTGTCTCCCCAGGTGTTGCGCTTTACTTCGGCGATAGACGAAACCGTGGTCTACGGGCTGCGCGAAGAAGAGACCGAAAATGTGTATGTGTCCTCGGCCTATTTCGCGGCGATCCGTTCACGCAATAACGGCGCGTTCCTTGAGCGCTACCACACAGCCTATGGCGAAAATCCACCTCCCGCCAACGCCTTCGGCCAATCCTGCTACGAGGGGATCTACTCGTTGGCTGCCATGGTCGAGGAGGCCGGAAGCTTCGATGTGCGGCTTCTGAAAAAACTGTTCGGCCGTGTTCCGATGCGCAAGACCGCCCGCGGTCTCGAAACCACGCCCGCCGTTGGCAGCCGTCATCCCGTACATGTGGCGCGTTTGGATGGCTACCAGTTTTCGATCATGAACGGCCTCCCATAAAAGTAGTTGCGTTTTCAAATATTGCGATATTAAATAACCCTATGGTGATTATAACCAAGGGGAACCAAACCATGATCCTGTCGCGCCGCCGCTTCCTGCATCGCTCAGCCCTCACGTCCGCCGCGCTGATTAGCGCGCCTGCCATCATGCGCTACAGCGCTTTGGCCGCCGATAATCCCATTCTCCTTGGCGCGCTGCACGATCAGTCTGGCGCGCTTGCGGCTTCCGGCACGCCGATGGTCTATGCGCTCAATCTTGCGGTAGAGGAAATCAATGCGGCGGGAGGACTGATCGGCCGTCCGGTGAAGGTCATTCACTACGATACGCAATCGAGCATCCAGATGTATTCTCAGTACGCGCAGCAGCTGGCGCTGAAGGACAAGGTGGCCGTCGTGCATGGCGGGATCACCTCCGCCTCTCGCGAGGCCGTGCGCCCGACCTTCGACCGCTTCAAGGTGCCGTATTTCTATAACGTGCTGTATGAAGGCGGCGTCTGTGATCGCAACACGTTCTGCACTGGCACCACACCTGCGCAGACGGTTGAAAAGCTCGTTCCCAGCGCCATGAAGAAGGCTGGCAAGAAGGCCTATATCATCGCGGCCGACTACAACTATGGCCAAATCACCGCCAAATGGATGACCAAATACGTCAAGGACAATGGCGGTGAAGTTCTGGCAACCGACTTCTTTCCCCTCGATGTCACGAATTTCGGCTCAACGATTTCCAAAATCCAGGCTGCCAAGCCGGATCTTATTCTTTCGGCACTGGTTGGCGGCAATCACACCGCTTTCTACCGGCAGTGGGCCTCGGCAGGCATGAAGGGCCAGATCCCCATTGCCTCCACCACATTCGGTCTCGTCAACGAGCCTTCGACGCTGGACGCAGCCGAGAGCGAGAACATTCTCGGCGCCTACGGCTATTTCGAGGAACTGGATACGCAGGCCAGTAAATCCTTCGTCGAGAAAATCAAGAAGGCGCAGCCCGACACGCCCTATATCAGCGAGCTGGCCGCGGCCACCTATGAGGGCGTGCATCTGTGGGCGCTCGGGGTGAAGAAAGCCGAGGCGGTCGACCGCATGAAGCTGATCGAGGCGCTGGAGGACGGCATCTCCTTCGATGGCCCAAGCGGCAAGGTCCTGATCGACAAGGCTACGCACCATACGACCCGCAATGCGTTTCTGGCCGAGGTCAAGGATCGCAAATGGTCGGTGCTGGAAAGCTACCCGGATGTGAAGCCGCTCGATACGGCCAGCGTCTGCGATCTGGTGAAGAACCCCAACGACACCAAGCAGTACGTCATCAATCTCTAGTCGCGATCCGCCGGGCGGCGCGGTGTGCGCCGCCTTCCCATCCCTGCTTCAGGAGGCGAAGGGTCGACATGGACATCTACCTCGTTATTCTTCTTGACGTCATCAACGGTACGGCATCGTTGTTTCTGCTCTGCCTTGGTCTCGCAATCATCTTCGGCATGATGAAGATCATCAATCTCGCCCATGGCGAGTTCATTATGCTGGGCGCTTACGCCACGGTCATTTCCACCAATGCCGGGGTCAATATCTGGATCGCCATGCTGCTGATCGCACCGCTCTTCGTCGGGCTGGTGGGACTGCTGATCGAACGCTGTCTCATCCGCTTTCTCTACGGACGGCTGGTGGATTCCATGCTGGCCACCTGGGGCCTGAGCCTGCTTATCATCGGCATCGTGACGACAATTTTCGGCAATACGATCCAGGGTGTGCCGACGCCGCTCGGCGGCTTCTCCATCGGCAGCTACCGGTCCAGCTACTACACGCTGTTCCTGCTGGCCATGGCACTGGTGATGATAGCCATCGTTTATGGCGTGATGCGGCATACGAGGCTTGGCCTCATTGCCCGCGCCACCATGCAGAACCCGGCCATGGCCAATACGCTCGGCATCAATCCGGCCCGCGTCTACATGGGCACGTTTGCAGCCGGGGCTGCGGTCACGGGGCTTGCTGGCGGTCTGCTTGCACCGGTTTCCGGCATCACGCCGGTCATGGGCGGGGCCTATGTGGCCAAAGCCTTCATCACGGTGGTTGGCGGCGGTGCGGCCATGCTGTCCGGTACGTTGTCGGCGTCCACCCTGTTCGGCTCGCTGAACCAGATCGGTGCCTATTTCACCACCCCGGTCTATGGCGAGGTCATCGTCTTCACCTCCGCCATTGTGCTCATTCGCCTTCTGCCTCAAGGCATATCAGGCCGGTTCTTGAAGGGGAATCTGTAATGCCTCACCGTCTCAGCCTCACTGCGCAGGCGCTTGCGGTCGCAATCGCGGCAATCGGCATCGCGCTTGCGCCGGGTTACCTGGAAATCTTCACCTTGATGCAGGTCACGCTTTTTGCCGCCATGGCGGTGCTGTCGCTCAGCCTTGCTTTCATCTGGGGGTATGGCGGAATTCTCTCCTTCGGCCAGACAGCCTTCTTCGGCCTTGGCGGTTACACCTATGCGATTGCGGCCATCAACTTCCAGGATTCCACACAAGGCATCCTGCTGGCCATCTTCATTCCCGGCGTGTTTGCCGCCATCCTTGGCTACTTCGTCTTCTATGGCCGCATTTCCGATGTCTATCTCGGGGTCATCACGCTGACAGTCACGCTGATCCTGTTCAACGTCATCAACTCCACGTCCGGCGACGAATACCACATTGGCACGGCCATGCTCGGCGGCTTCAACGGCATTCCGGCGGTTCCCACCTTCAACATGCCCTTCGATCCGCAAAGCCCGCTATCGCCGGAAGCATCGTGGTGGACCACCGGCAGCATTCTTCTCATTGTTTATCTCGGCTTTCGCCTGTTGCTGGCAAGCCCGTTCGGGCGGGTGGTCGTGGCCGTTCGCGAAAATGAAACACGCGCCTCGCTGCTGGGTTACGATCCGCGCATGATCCGGCTCATCACCTTCATCATCGGCGGGGCGGTGGCCGGTCTCGCAGGCGCGCTCTACGTCAACTGGGGTGCGTTTGTCGGCCCCACCATTTTCAGCCTGTCGCTATCGGCGGAAATCATCATCTGGATCACGATCGGGGGCCTCGGAACACTGCTTGGTCCCGTCCTTGGATGTTTCCTGATCCAGTATATCGTCGCTAACATCGGCTCGCAGCAGACCTTCAATTCCAACCTGGTTCTCGGTGCGGTCCTTATCGTCTTCGTTCTGCTGCTGCCCAAGGGGCTGGTTCCCACCATTCGCGATCTCGTCCTGCGGCTGATGGCTGGAAAACCGCAAGCCAGGAGCGGCGCAGCAGTCGAGCTGACTGCGGCTCCCGACAATCCACACCCGGCAGGAGCACCGTCACATGGTTGAACTGACACCTCTTCTGAAAACGGAACATCTCACCATGCGGTTCGGCGGTGTCGTTGCCAATGACGATATCAGCTTTACGCTTCAGGAAATGGAGCTGCGCTGCCTGATCGGCCCGAACGGTGCGGGAAAGAGTACCTTCTTCAAATCGCTGACCGGCCAGCAGACTCCGACCTCGGGCACCATCGCGTTTCGCGGGCAACCGATCGCGGGCAAGCTTCCGCACGAAATCGCCCGCATGGGCATTGGCATCAAGACGCAGGTGCCCAACGTTTTCAACGGTCTCTCTGTGCGCGAAAACATCTGGCTTGCCGCCCGCCGCAAGGCCACGCCCAACGGCCTGCCGAAGCTTATGGCAAGCGTTCTGGACCTGATCCGGCTGACACAGGAAAGCGAGCGGATTGTCGCCACGCTTTCGCATGGCCAGCGACAATGGGTGGAAATCGGCATGGTGCTGGCAGCCGAGCCGGACCTCATTCTGCTCGACGAACCGGCGGCGGGCATGACCGACGAGGAAACACTGCGCACCGCCGACATCATCCGTGACATCAACCAGTCGCGCGCCATTGTCGTGGTGGAACACGACATGGCCTTCATCCGGCTGATCGCCAAGACGGTGACGGTGTTTCACCAGGGACGCGTTCTCATTGAGGATACCGTCGACAAGGTTCTGGCGGACCAGCGGGTGCGCGATGTCTATCTCGGAAAGAAGGTGGCCGCATGACGACGCTGCTTGACGTGAGGGGCCTGCGCTCCGGCTACGGACGCATTCCGATCCTCGCCGGCATAGACATGACGATGGCGCAAGGCGAGTATCTGGGCATTCTTGGCCACAATGGCATGGGTAAGACGACGCTGATGCGTACCCTGATGGGGCATCTGCCAGCGACCGCCGGTTCGGTGGAGTTTCAGGGCAAGCCCATGACACAGATGAAGCCGTTCGAACGCTCTCGCCTCGGCCTCGGGCTGGTTCCGCAGGGGCGCGAGATCTTTCCAGACCTCAGCGTCATGGACAATCTGCGCATGGGTCTTGCTTCAGCGCCTAAGGAAGACAAGTCGATCATCGACATGGTCTTGCAGGATTTCCCGCGGCTCGTCCGTCTGCTTGACCGGCGCGGCGGCGCGCTTTCCGGCGGGGAACAGCAGCTTCTGGCGCTGGCGCGCTGCCTTTGCACCCGGCCCCGCCTGATCCTTCTCGACGAACCGACGGAAGGCATCCAGCCCTCGATCATCGAGGAAATGATCGAAACGCTACTGGCACTGAGGCAACGCTGGCAGCTTTCGCTGGTGGTCGTCGAGCAGAATCTCGAATTCATCACCTCTCTGTGTGACCGCATCCTGCACATCCAGAAAGGCCGCATGACCGGCGAACTGGACAGGCAAGCCCTTCTGGCCGGAGAGGTCGGCATGGGCGCCATGGCCTGAACCTGCGGGAGACTCGTTCTCCCACTCCACCCCATCACTGACGTTCAACACTCTTGTTTCAACAGGAAAGGATACCCCATGTCCATTACACGCCCGACCATTGAGGATGTCGCAGATCTGGCTGCAAGCCTTCACATGAACATGTCGCTGGAGGAGGCCGCGGAATATCAGGCCCTGATGGGCGGCATGTTCGATGCCTACGACGTCATCGATGCCCTGCCAAACCCTGTGCCGCTTGTAAAATATCCGCGCACTCCCGGCGCGAAACCCGAACCGGCAGACAACACCTACGGCGCATGGGCGATCAAAAGCGAAGTCAAGGGTGCCGCCGAAGGCAAGCTTGCAGGAAAGACGGTTGCGCTCAAGGACAATGTGGCGCTGGCGGGCGTGCCGATGATGAACGGTTCCACCACGCTGGAAGGTTTCATTCCCGCCGCCGACGCCACCATCGTGACCCGCATGCTGGACGCGGGCGCCACCATTCTTGGCAAGGCAGTTTGCGAACATTTCTGCCTTTCTGGCGGCAGCCATACCTCTCATCCGGGTCCGGTACACAATCCCTGGCGGGCGGGCTATTCGGCTGGCGGCTCTTCGTCCGGCTCGGCGGCTCTGGTGGCAGCTGGCGAAGTGGACATGGCAATCGGTGGCGACCAGGGCGGTTCGATCCGCATTCCCGCCTCCTATTGCGGCATCTACGGCATGAAGCCGACGCATGGCCTCGTTCCCTATACGGGCGTGATGCCGATTGAATCGACCATCGACCATACCGGCCCGATGACGTCATCCGTTGCCGATAATGCTCTGCTTTTGGAGGTGCTGGCCGGTGCGGACGGGCTGGATCCGCGGCAATATTCTCCGCAGGTTGCTGCCTATACACAGGCGCTCGGCAAGGGTGTCGAGGGCTTGAAGATCGGCATTCTCAAGGAAGGTTTTGACCTGCCCAACCTCGACCCCGAGGTGGAAGCCAAGGTTCGCGCAGGGGCGGAGCGTTTCGCCGCCATGGGGGCCAAGGTTTCGGAAGTTTCCATTCCGGCCCATATGACCGCGCTGGCAGCGTGGAACCCCATCACACTCGAAGGCTTCGTCATGCAGATGATGCATGGCAACGGCATGGGCTTCAACTGGAAGGGCCTCTATGACGTTGGTCTTCTGGATGCGCATGCGGGTTGGCGGCAGAAGGCCGACGATCTTTCCCAGACACTGAAGCTGACCATGCTGGTGGGGCAGTGGGGCCTTTCGCACTATCGGGGCCGCTACTATGCCAAGTCTCGCAACATCGCCATTGCCGTGAAGGCTGCCTATGATGCCGTGTTCGGCGAATACGACCTGCTGCTGATGCCCACCCTGCCATGCGTCTCAACGCCGCTCCCGGGTAAGGATGCCCCGCTTGCGGAGGTCGTCACACGCGCCTTTGAGATGACCGCTTCCACCAGCCCCTTCGACGTCACCGGCCATCCGGCCATGTCGGTCCCCTGCGGGCTGTCTGACGGGCTGCCGGTTGGCCTGATGCTGATCGCAAAGGATTATGGGGAAGCCACGATCTATCAGGCAGCCAGTGCCTTTGAGGCGGATGGCGACTGGAAAACCTTCTGATGCGGACGATCACGGCCATCATCCGGGTGAAAGCGGGAGGGGAAGGCGTGATGCGTGATGCGCTGCTGGCGGTGGCGGACCATGTGCATGCCCACGAACCGGACACGCTGGGCTTCTTTATTGCCCAGGGCGATGCGGATCCGTGCCTTTTCACCACCTATGAACGCTTTGTCGATCAGGCGGCGATGGACCGGCACAATGGATCCTCGGCCGTGGCCGCCTTCTTCGAACGCGTCCAGCCGGTTCTCGATGGCCCGGTGACGCTTGTCACCGCAGTCGAGACCTCTGCCAGACCGTAAACAGCAGGCCGGCAGTCTCTGCGCTGCCGGTCTGTTTTTCTGAAGGAGTATGCCGATGACAGTTTACGATACAATCATCGTGGGTGCTGGCTCTGCCGGTTGCGTCGCAGCGTTCCGGCTCAGCGCCGACCCGGGCCGCCGGGTGCTGGTTCTCGAGGCGGGTCGGGATGCCCCGCTCGCCTCCAATATCCCCTCGGACTGGGTGACCATGTTCAACACGCGCGCAGACTGGGGCTATTACACCGAGCCACAGGCGGGCTGCCGTGGCCGGCGCATCTTCTGGCCGCGCGGAAAAATGGTGGGTGGTTCCAGCGCATTGAACGCGATGATCTATATCCGGGGCCTGCCCGGCGATTACGATGCCTGGGAGGCGGCAGGCTGTGCGGGTTGGGGCTGGAAGGATGTGCTCCCCGCCTTTATCGCCAGCGAAGACAATGCAAATTTTCCTGACAATCCGCACCATGGCACCGGCGGGCCGCTGCATGTGGGAAACGTCGCGTATGTGGATCCGCATGAGCGGCTCTGGCTGGAGGCGGCGGAGGCCGCCGGTTATCGCCGCAATGAGGATTTCAATGGCGAAAGCCAGGAAGGTGCGGGGCTCTTTCAGTTCACGGTGCGCAACGGCGAGCGCTGGGGAGCCGCCAAAGCCTATCTGCGCCCGGCCATGCAACGGGCCAACCTCAGTATCCGTAAGGGTGTGCTGGTCACCGGCCTCGTTCTGGAAGGAGGCCGGGTAACCGGCGTTCGCTATCTGGCAAACGGACTGGCGCATACCGCGCATGCGCAGAGCGAAGTGATTATGGCGGCAGGTGCCATCGGCACGTGCCAGATCATGCTGCTCTCGGGGATAGGTCCGGCAGACGAATTACGTCAGGCCGGTGTGCAGCCCCGCCATGACCTGCCGGGCGTCGGCAAGGACTTGCAGGACCACATCAACATTCCCATCACGGTCTATACGCGCACGCCGATGGGCATTGGCGCATGGACCGAGGATATTCTGGCAGACAGCTTCGCGCAGTGGCGCGACCACAGAACCGGTATCCGCACCTCTCCCTGGGTGGCGGCGGGTGCGCATGTTTGCAGCGAGCCCGGCATCGATCCGGACCTGCAACTCTATGGTGCCATCTCTCCGCATCGTGACTATGCCCGCTTTTTAGGCGGACGCTCCGGGATCACCGCGCATTGCGTGCTGCAACGCCCCAAGAGCCGCGGCGAGATCCGCCTGCGATCCGCAGACCCGACAGAGCATCCGGCCATCGATCCCAGATACTTCGCCTCCGATCCCGACGGCAGCGATCTTGCGACACTGGTCAGGGGTATCCGCATCAACAGGCAAATTCTTGCCACGTCTCCCATTCGCGATCTGGTCGACTACGAACTGACACCCAGCGCGGAATGCCGTTCCGGCGCGGAACTCGAAGATTACATTCGCGGTCATATGACTACCCTTTATCATCCATCCAGCACCTGCCGCATGGGCGTGGACGCCATGGCCGTCACCGATCCCGCAAGCATGGCGGTCCACGGCCTTGAGGGGCTCTACGTGGCGGATGCTTCCGCCATCCCGATCATGGTGTCGGGCAATCTCAACGCTCCGACCATCATGCTTGCCGAGCGCGCCTGCCAGAAGATCCTGGCCCACTGAGGAGAGAAGCTTCATGTCCATCAATGCACAGTTCAAAAGCTGGCACGACAAGGCCCGTTCCCTGAAGCCGGAGGGGCGCCACTTCATCGACGGTGATTTTTCATCGGCTATTTCGGGTGCGGTTTTCGAAAGCATTAATCCCGCCAACGGAGAAGTGCTGGCAGAGGTCGCCCGAGGAGCAAGCGAAGATATAGACCGGGCGGTCCAGAGTGGCGCAAGAGCCTTTCGCGCCGGGGGCTGGTCGCGCATGGCTCCCCGACAGCGCATGTCGGTTCTTTATCGGTTTGCGGATCTCATTGAAGCGCAGTCGGAGGAATTTGCCCTGCTCGACACGCTGGATATGGGCAAGCCGATTTCCGAAATGCTGACGGTGGATGTGCCGCTTGCCCTTGCCTGCCTTCGCTTTACCGCCGAATGCATCGACAAGCTGCAAGGCAGCGTCGGCGCAACGGCGAACGATGTTCTGTCCTACGTCATCCATCAGCCGCTCGGCGTGGTGGGGTGCATCGTGCCTTGGAACTATCCGCTTCTGATGACGACCTGGAAAATCGCACCGGCACTTGCCGCCGGTAATTCGGTGGTCTTGAAACCGGCCGAGCAATCCCCTCTTTCCGCACTGCTTCTGGCACGCCTCTTCTTGGAGGCAGGCGGGCCACCCGGCGTCTTCAGCGTGGTCAATGGCTATGGGCCGGATGCAGGGCGCGCGCTGGCGCTGCACCCAGACGTCGCCAAAATTGCCTTCACCGGCTCGGTCGAGGTGGGCAAGCTGATGATGACCTATTCCGGGCAGTCCAATCTGAAGAAGGTGACGACCGAATGCGGTGGAAAATCGCCGCATGTTATTATGGCCGATGCGCCCGATCTGGCAATGGCGGCGGACTGGGCGGCCATGGGCATTTTCGGCAATCAGGGCGAGGTCTGCTGTGCCGGTTCCCGTATCCTGGTGCAGCGCGAAATCCTGCCCGAGTTCATCGAATTGCTGCGCTCCCGGGCAGAAACTTCCTACCGGCCCGGAGATCCGCTTTTGGCCGCGACCGGCATGGGGCCGCTGGTGGATGTGAAACAGCAGGAGCGCGTGCTGCGCTACATCGATATCGGGCGATCGGCAGGCGCGACCTGTATCACCGGTGGCGGCATTCCGGCGGGTCTCGAAGGCGGTGCCTTCGTCGCGCCGACCATCTTCGCCAATGTGAGCAACGACATGGCGATCGCCCGGGAGGAAATTTTTGGCCCCGTGGCAAGCATCATTGCCTTTGACAGCTTTGACGAGGCCATTGCGATTGCCAACGATACCAATTTCGGGCTTGCGGCAGGCATCTGGACAGCCGATCTCGGCAAGGCGCACCGCTTCGCACGCGATGTGGAAGCCGGCATGGTTTACATCAACAGTTATATGAACGGTGATATGCAGTTTCCGTTCGGCGGCTGGAAGGAGAGCGGCAACGGACGCGACAAGTGCATGGATGCGCTCATCTCCTACACTCAGAGCAAAAGCGTCTGGGCCACCATTGGATGTTAGAATTTCTTGCTGTCTGACGGATCTACGGGGGCAAGTTTCACAGCAAACTCTGCGCGCAAAGCAAAAGCATCCGGCATCGATCCGATAGTGGAGTGCACTCCATTTTACCGGACATGTCGGCTAGTTTGATTTAGCCCTGATGAACTGCCGAGGGGAAGCTATCTTGAGCGCGGAATGGGGATGGTGTTGAGTTTCAGCAGTATTTAACCCGCTTTTCCATTTCGCGTTGTCCCACCAGATCCGGTGTAGTCTATTGTCCGGTAACAATTTATCTGGCGTGAGTGGATCGCCGCATAATGGCAAAATGGATCAAACTGACGCGAAAACCAGCAGAGGGTGCAGCACAGTTTGCCAACTGTGCGCTGACAACGAAAGAACCCGCTCGGTTGGCCGAGCGGGTTAGACGTCCGAAAAGCGTCTGCCGTCACCAGGCCGTGAAGCCGCCGTCGAGAACCAGGTTGGCGCCAGTCATGTAGGTGGAAGCGTCGGAGCCGAGGAACTGCACTATCGGGCCGAACTCGTCGATCTCCGCCTGGCGGCCCATGGGCACGCGCTCCAGGAAGGCATCGATGAACTCCTTGTCGAAGGAGCCGGTCTTGACGCCGCCGAAGGTGACGAGATTGACGCGTACGCCCTTTTTCGCCCAGTAGGTGGCGAGATAGCGGGTCATGTTGACCAGGCCCGATTTCGAGGCGGCGTAGGAGATTGCCTTGATGAACGGCTTTCCGTCGCGTGCTTCGCGATAGGCATAAAGTGCTTGGTTGGGCGACACGAGGCCATACATTGAGCCAACCATGATGATTGAGCCGCGACCGGCCTCGGCCATCTTGCTGCCTACCACCTGGGTGGTCAGCATCACGCCCGTAAGGTTGGTGTCGATCACTTCGTCCCAGTATTTCTTTGGATAGTCTTCGAATGGCGCATTCTGGTCGGCGTTGCCATCTGGCTTACTGTCGATGCCGGCATTGTTGATCAGGATGTGCGGTACTCCCCATTCGGCGATCAACTGGTCGGTTGCCTTGCTGAGGCTCTCCTTGTCGCGCACGCTGGCCTCGTAGACGCGAACGTTGTCGGCAAGTTCGCCGAATTTCTCGACGATCTGTTCGCGCGAGAAGGGGCGGCGGCTATAGATCGCGACCTTGGCGCCTGCTTCGGCCAGCGTCTTGGTGAATTGGGTCCCTAGTTGGCCGAGACCGCCAGTCACGACGGCGACACGATCCTTAACGGAGAACACGTCTTTCATTGCGAATTTCCTTTCGTTGAATGGGAGGCGTCGAGCACGGCCTCCGCAGGATCATCAGCATCCGGTCCTTGGCCACGCCGCGTCCAGGCGCGGTAGATGGCAAGCACAAGGATCGTGCAGACGACGATGCCGAGACCGCCGGCCACCGGCCGCTCGAAGAAGCCGAGCAGGTCGCCGCGAGCGATCTGCATCGACATGATGAAGTTGCGTTCGAGCACGGGTCCCAGAACGAGGCCCAGGATGATGGGGGCGATCGGAAAGCCGTTGCGCTCCAGCAGGTAGCCAACGACACCCGCGATCAGCATGGTCCAGACGTCGAACAGCGTGTTGTTGACGGCATAGGAGCCGACGAAGCAGCACAGCAGGATCATAGGCACGATGACGGCGCGGGGCACCGACAGAACATGCCGGGCACCCTTGATCGCGAACCAGCCTAGAGGGAACAACAGCAGGTTGGCGACGAAGAAGGTCAGGATGATTGCCGTCGGCATGGTCGGGTTTTCGAGGAACAGGCGCGGGCCGGGCGAGACCCCCTTCATGAACAGAACGCCGACGGCAATCGCGGTGACCGCGTCACCCGGGATCCCGAATACCAGTGCCGGGATCCAGGCGGAGGAAAGACCGGCATTGTTGGACGAAGTGGCCTCGACCAGACCTTCCGGGTGGCCGGTGCCGAACTTCTCGGGCGTCTTTGAGAATTTGCGGCTCATGCCATAGGCTATCCAGGCAGCGAGATCGCCGCCCACGCCCGGCAGCGCTCCCACGGCAGAGCCGAGCGAAGTGCCGCGCACCACGCTCATTGGATACCTACGCAACAGCGCAAACATGCCGCGATAGGGCTTAATGTCTCCCACCTTCGGCGCTGGGGGCAGCTCACGCTCCAGTGTGGTGAAGCCGCGTATGATTTCGGACAGGGCGAACATGCCGATCATCACCGGAATGAAACTGATGCCGCCCGACAGCTCCAGGATGTCGAAGGTGAAGCGCGGCTGGCCTGTGGTCACGTCGAGCCCGACGGTGGACAACAACAGGCCGATGACCAGAGAGACGGCACCCCTGATGGGATTGCTGGAACTGACCAGTGCGCAAGTCATGAGGCCGAGCGTCGCCAACCAGAAGAACTCGAAGCTGGAGAAGTTCAGCGAGACCTGCGCCAGTGCCGGGCCGGAGACCAGCAGGACGGTGGCGCCGATCAGTCCGCCAATGGCGGAGAAGAAGAAGCCGAGCGACAGGACTTCTCCGGCTTTGCCCCGCCTCGTCATTTCATAGGCTTCCTCGGTATAGGCGGCCGAGGCCGGTGTGCCGGGAATACGGATTAGGGCTCCTGGGATGTCACCAGCGGTAATCGCCATTGCCGTGCTGGACACGATCAGGGCGATCGCCGCCAGCGGTTCCATGTAGAAGGTGATCGGCACTAGCAGGGCAGTCGCCATGGTGGCAGTCAGTCCCGGCAGCGCACCGATGAATAGGCCGTAGACAGATCCGATCAGGATGGCGAGCAGCACGCTTGGCGCCATCACCATAAAAAAGGCCGTCTCGAAAGTTTCGAAGCTCATCATAGGAATGCTCCTAGCGGGCCAGCGGGAAGCTCCACATGCATAACCCTGGTGAAGCTCAGATGCAGCGCCAGGACAAACAGCGGCGCGACAATGGCGATGGTGAGAGGCCGGGCACCCATCAGGATCATCAGCACGGCCATGAAGATCATGCCGATCAGCGGAAAGCCTACAGACTGGAACAGCAGCGTTCCCGCCAGCAAGGCGCCGATGGTCCAGATCGCTGTCACTCGTTTTCGCTTGGATACCTTCCATTCGCTGATGTCGACCAGCGGATCGGTCATGGGCTTCGACCAGGCTTGCCAGCCAAGCAGCCCTCCGAAAAGGATCAGGGCACCGCCCGTGATGGACGGCATGAGGTCAGCGCCGAAGCGGACTCCGGGCACTTGTGGAAGGCCGGCGGAGGCGATGATCACGCCTCCGCCGAACAAGATCAGCCCGGGGCCGATCAGTCTTTCGCTAAGTTTCATGTCGATGTCTCTTGCTGTGGCCGCTACTTGGCCAGACCAACCGCTTTCATGGTCTCGCTCAGGCCGTCATGGGCGGCCATTACGGTTGCGGTGAAAGTCGGCGCATCCTGATAGGCGACCGAGAAGCCGCGCGAGGTCATGAACTTTTTGAACTCGGCGTCTTCCGTGATTTCCTTGAGCGCGGTGCTGACCTTCTGCACGACGTCGTCGGGCAGTCCCTTGGGCCCAGCCAGGCCGCGGAAGGGAAGAGGCGACCACTTGATGCCGAGCACTTCGTCCGAGGTCGGAAGGTCGGGATAAAGCGGGCTGCGCTCGCTCGAGATCATCGCGATGGTCTTGGCCTGATTAGCCTCGACGAGAGCCTTTGCTTCGGCGGGCGAGGTGGAGACCACGGCAATGGCGCCGGAGGCCAATTGCTGCAGCGCCGGCGCTGAGCCATCCGAAGCAACCCAGTTCGCCGCAACGGGATCAATGTCCACCTTTTCCAGCAGGCCGACCCAGGCAAGATGCGAGAGGCCGCCACGGTTTGCGCCGGAGGCTGCGACGCCGCCCGGGTCAGCTTTCACGGCTTCGATCAGGCCCTTCAGATCTGAATAGGGGGCGTCGGGGCGGATGTTCACGGCAATGGCGTCGGCATTGAAGCGACCTATGAAGGTCAGGTCCTTCGGAGTCACGCCCTTTAGGCCCTGCGCTTCGTACATCGCACTTTCGATGGTGACGACGCCGATTGTGTAACCGTCAGGCGCGCCCTGGACGATTGCAGAATGGCCGACGAGGCCGCCGCCGCCGGTGCGGTTCACCACATTGAAGGGTTGCCCGAACTTCTTCTGCAGGCCTTCGGCCACAGCGCGGGCGGTGGCATCGGTGCCGCCGCCCGCTGCCCAAGGCACAATCACGGTGACGGCCTTTTCCGGCCACTCGGCCATGGCGACGCCAGCACTCAGGACGACTGCCATGCCAGCCACTCCGGCTGCGGCATGGCGCAAAAACTCATTGATCAAAGACATAATCTCTCCTCCCGTTTCCCTTTCGTGCTCGGCGCTGCGTCATCCTCCCGCTGTGCCGACACTTGACATATGACCTATGACATAAGTACTGTAGGCGCATGATTGGTGATGCGTCAACCACTTCGCTAAATCTGAAAAAGACCAAAACGGCCAAGACTGCGGGAGCCGACATCATGAAAGCCGAAATTGCCACAATGCCAAAGCGAGACCGCCTGCACATCATGGTGGCATCGGCGCTGGAGGCCAGTATTCTCAGCGGCGAATTGAAGATTGGCGACAAGCTGGATTCGGAAAGTGCGATTGCCAAGGAGTTCGGCGTGTCCACGCGCGCGGTGCGCGAGGCCATTCATACGCTTGAAACAAAAGGGCTACTATTGCGCCGTCACGGCGAACGCACGACCGTGGTGCGCGAGGATGTGAACGAGTTTCTCGATACGCTGGCCGTGACGGTCCGTCAGCGGCTGGCGGCGGAGCCGGAATACCTGCAACAGCTCATGGTAGCGCGCCGCATGATCGAGACCGAGATTCTTGAGATTGTCTGCGCGTCGGATGCGCCGATCTCCCCCGAGGTAACGGAGAGCCTGGAGCGCATGCGCAAGGCGCGTGATGAAGTGGACTTTTCTGGCTTCGTCGATGCCGATGCGGCCTTTCACCTGGCAATAGTCCACTCGGCGGGCAATCGCATTCTGTCGATCATTTACGACAATTTCGCCAGTCTCATTAGCGAAGTCATCCAGGTGACGAGCCGGGTGCCGACCAAGTCGCTCGACGACGCATACGACGAACACGCCGCGATCTATCAGATGATCAGCGAGCACAACGAAATCGGGGCAAAGGCATTGGTCCGCGCCCAAATCGACAACAGCGCTAACTATCTGCGCATTGCCATTCAAAAAGCTTCCAAGGGAGGAAAGCAGTAATGCCTGATTTTGACTATTCGGACGTCGACTGGGGCGCGATCAAGCGCTTGAAAAAGTGGTATTCAGGTGACGTGCACGACAGCATGGAGGCGCTCGGTCTCTGGGGGCACCTGGAAGGCATCAAGTTGCTGGGTGCGTTGGCGGATGGGGCCGTGATCTGTGGACCGGCTGTGACCGTCCTTTTTGGCTTGTCGGATCGCAAAGGCGAACCACAGGACGTCTATCACAATGCGATCGACAACGCGCCGAAGGGCGGTGTCCTCGTCTGCGACGCTTCCTGTGCGCCGGGCTCGTGCTCCGGCGAGCTGATGAGTTCTGGTGCCAAGACACGTGGTGCGGCGGCGACGATCGTCAACGGCACGGTACGCGACCTCGCACAGGTTCGCAAACTCGGCTACCCATTGTTTGGCACCGAGCCGAGCCCGGTCGGCGTGACCGGAAAGAAGGAACCGATCGAATCGCAGATCCCGATCAAGATCGGCCGCGTCACCATCAAGCCTGGCGACGTTATCTTCGGTGATGTGGATGGTGTCGTCTGTATCCCGAAGGAGCACTTGGCTGCTGTCGCTGACCAGGCCGATACGCTTGGAGACCATGAGACCGCGGCCCGCGATCGCATCTTGACGGGTGAGAAGCTGCAGTCCGTCTGGCCGGTGTGAACGGCTGAACTTCGAAGCGGGAGTGACGCAATCACCGCATCGCGCTACTACGATTCGCTGATTGCCAAGGTGATCGTTCATGCACCCACGCGAGCCGAGGCGTTGCTCAATATGAGCGAGGCGCTTGCGGATACGCGCGTTGATGGCACTGGACGAACATTTCGTTACTGCGCGCACTTGTTCGAGGATGCTGTTTTCGCTCAAACGCCAAGAACTTCCCTGTGCTGAAGGGGCTTGCTGTTCAAGCCCTCGAGATCCAGCCGGGCGGCGTGCGCGAACCACATACCCATCCCAATGCCAACCAGTTGGACTTCTGCATTTCGGGAAAGGGGCTGGTCGGTATCGTTGGTCCGGAAGGTGAAACGCATTACCTCGAGCTCAATCCCGGCGACATTTCCTTCGTGCCGCAGGGATATCTGCACTGGATCGAAAACCTTGCCGACGAACCGCTCTCGTTCCTCGTCGTTCTTTCTCACGAAGAACCCCAGACCATCGAGTTCTCGGAGATGTTCTCCGGGGTGCCCAACGCGACGCTGGCCAAGATGTACGAGATCCCGGAAACGTCCTTCGACAAAATTCCGCAGCGGACGGTCGTCATCGGCGGCGCGCCGGTAAACGATCATCTGCGCGAAGCGGCTGAGTAACATCAATGCCTCAGCGGATCACGCCTATGCGTCTCAAAGATATTGCCTTGCTTTGCCTGGTTTCGTTCTTGTGGGGCTTCAACTTCATTGTGATCCGCTGGGGCCTCGACGAGTTCCCGCCCTTGCTGTTTTCGGCATTGCGCTTTACGGCCTGCGCCGCTCCAATCGCCCTTGGAATACCGAGGCCCAAGATCCCTTGGTCTGCATTGATTTTGCTCGGGATTACGCTTGGAATTATGGTTTTCGGTCTTCTTTACCTTGGTATCTATTTTGGCCTCGGTGCTGGCCTTGCTTCCGTACTGATGCAGACGCAAGTGTTTTTCACGGTCCTATTGGCATCCTTGTTCCTTGGCGAACACATTGACCGCCGGGGAATAGTCTGCATTTCGGGAGGTCTTGTGGGGATCTTGCTGATCGCATTGGATGGCGGGTCTTCCTTTACGGTCGTGGGATTTGCGCTCACGCTCGGTGGTGCATTCGCCTGGGGGATATCCAACATTCTGCTCAAGCGCCTGCCGCCGGTCAATTCACTGCATCTGATGGTATGGCTAAGTCTCGTGCCTCCATTGCCGCTATTTGTCGCATCAGCGTTTTTCGAGGGGGGTGACACTCTCATCGCGGCCCTTCGATCAATTTCTGCGGGCGGATTGGCGGCAATTTTATACACATCGGCCATCTCGACGATTTTCGCATACGGCGTTTGGGGCAGCATGTTGCGGAGGTACCGGACATCTCAGGTCTCGCAGTTCGCCCTATTGGTGCCGGTCGTCGGGCTGGTATCCGCCTGGTACTGTTTCGGAACGTCACCGACGGCGGTCCAAATGCTTGGGATTGTGGCCATCGTCTTCGCTCTTGGTGCAAATCAGCGCGCACGCTCAAGCGAGTTGGGCGCTGTTTATCCATCAAGGCGATAGTGCAGCCTGATGTCACATGTAGAACTTCGGCTTTAGAAGAGGGGGAATTCCAATGATCCAGCGACTAAATGATCGCCCTATCAATCTTTTTGGCATGGGGCTGAAACTACTCGCGCTGAGGCACAACGCGATCGATATCGGTGACGAGGCTTTGCACAAAGCCATTGAAGCCGCGATTGCTGAAGTTGACCATCTGCTTCTCGACCATATGGAGAAGTGCTCCAGCAAAGATGGAGCAGCTCGGGCATCTTAGGTTCTACCCCGGTTGACAGAGCAAGGCTGGATGCCGTCCCGCGGCCGCCATCAGGTCGGGTATTGTTCTTGATCACCTGCGTGGCGGCATGCGTCTCGCTACATATTTTCCGGTATCGAGGGCGCACCGAAAGCCTGTGCTTTTGCCCGATACGGCCATTTCAGCCGAGCCGAACTCAGTGCAATGAAACAAACAATCGTCCTGTGGCTCCGCATCTGAAAAGCGGATCCTTTATGTGCGGGAAGGGGATCGGGCTTTCAGCTGAAGTCTTTGAGCGTGCCTTCCGGATCGTCATAAACCGCCAAGCGGTGCATCCTTCCCGGTGGGTAGCTGCTCGTCTGCCAAAACCAAGATGCGGACAGAAATTTCACCCTGCGCGGATTAATGGAGCCAACCTACCGCTCGAGCAATATGAAGAATTGGCGCAGCAACAGCGGTTGCCAAGAACAAAGCCATCATCGGCCAAAGCCACCAATCTTTCATCATCTTGATCAGACCTCGCCAAAGTGACCTGAAGTTTTCGCATACACGCGGGTCGTGCCGCTATTGCCTGCGTGCATCCCATGGAGCATCAAACCGCCCCTGCCAGATGCCGGCCTTTTCTGCCGCAGCCTTCTGCTGGGCCTCCTTATAAGCACCTTTGCTATATTGTTTGTAGTCCAGCGCGTATCCTGAGCGGACCATCCATTCCCCGACGCTCGCACCATCGGCACGGAAGCAATTGGCGACTATGCGACTGTAGCGATCCCGTTCGATGAACTCGCACCGGGTCGGTCTTGATGCGCCCAAGAAATCATCCAGGACCTTGGCCGCCACTTTTCCGCATCTATAGACTTTTCCGCCAGCGTCCCAGCATCCTTGCCAGCTTTCTGGTGCGTCAATGCCCTGGATGCGAATCCGTTGCCCGGAAATCTCAATGGTATCGCCATCTACGACGGAAGCCTTCCCGACGATCGGGCCTTGTGCCAGAGCGGGAAGACTGGCCAAAGTCAGGCTTGCGATTGCGACGACCCTCAGCATATTGACTCGCATGGAATGCCATCCGAGTCCCGGTCCAGTTTTCCGCCCCAAGAGCAGTTGCCAAGGTACCATTGGGCCTCCTCGCAGGATTGAATCTGTTTGCAGGTTTTCCGAGGCTGACAAGACCAGCTTTGCGCGGTCTCGAGGCCTGGCCACGGTGTCATTGGTCCGCTGGGCATAACGGTTGATGTTGCGACCAAAAACGCGGCGAATACAGTGTTCATGTTGCCCTCCCCAGGTTGTAGGGAGATAAGCACTTCTTGTTACTGCGGTCCAGAATGAATGCCGTTTAGCGCACCGAGATGCCGGCGATAATATGGTGCTCAAGGGCAAAGCGATAATCGCCAGGCGCTGGCGCTTGGCGATCACAATCCGGATTACGGGTGATGGCAGCTCGACTTGTAGCCTCGAGGTCGCAAATGTTCGTGCAGGTTGCGCACGATGTGCGCCCCGACACGGTTGATCTGCGTGCCCCACCGTGTTTGAACGGCGACAATTCTCCATGGTGACGGAACAGAGATGGCAGAACAATTTGACATGTTTTCCGAGGAGGCCTTGGGAAGCGCATCTCCGGCAAGTGCTTTGGCCAGATCTGCCAGAGCAGCCAAAGCCGAACCGCAAACGGTCCCGATGAGCGAAGAAGGCATGGTTCGACATTTGTCTCAGACGGGTCGATACCGCATCCTCACGAAACTCGTGCCACGGGCCGTCGCGCCATTCCCTCGCCAGGAATTTCCCCTCAAAGGTATCGTCCTCGACACGGAGACGACGGGTCTCAATGCTCGCAATGATGAGATCATCGAGATCGGACTAATCGCGTTTACCTTCGACGCAACGGGAAACATCGGGGACGTGACCGGGATCTACGGTGGGCTTCAGCAGCCGAGCGCTTCCATTCCCGTTGAGATCACCAGGCTCACCGGGATTACCGACGATATGGTTGCCGGGCAAACGATTGACATGGCGGCGCTGGAGGCGCTGGTTGGATCTGCTGATCGCTCATAATGCTGGTTTCGACCGGCCGTTCTGCGAGGCGTTTTCTCATCTGTTTTCCGACAAGGCCTGGGCATGCTCCAACTCCGAGATCGAATGGTCTGCGCGGGGATATGAAGGCACAAAGCTCGGGTACCTGATTGGGCAGGCGGGCTATTTTCATGAAGGGCATCGCGCTGTCGATGATTGTTTCGCGCTTCTGGAAGTCCTCGCTCGGCAAGTCGATGGAAGCGCTTACACTGCCTTTGCTGAACTCTATGAAGCAAGCCAAAGGTCGCGTGTCCGGATCTTTGCGGAAAACAGCCCCTTCGACATGAAGGACCACCTGAAGGCGCGAGGCTATCGCTGGTCCGATGGTAGCGACGGCCGCCCGAAATCCTGGTGGATCGAAGTTGAGGAAGAAGCGCTCGATGATGAGCTGCGCTATCTCAGGGCCGAGATCTACCGTTATCCCGATGCAGATCCACCGATCAAGCGCCTCACTGCCTTCGACCGGTTCCGGGCCTGATTGCTCCCTTCAGCTAATCCTTTGAGTGGACCCATGCTGTGGACGCATGGCCGACCTGAGACCTTGTGCCTTATCGCCCGTTGGCCGAGAGCCTATATTCCAATCATCGAAACGACGTTGGAACCAAGGCAAGGTTGCTGGCGTCAAGAGACCTCACGAAAGGGGATCACCATGAACGTAGCACGCTCTTTCAACAACTGGCGCAAGTACCGTCAGACCGTTACCGAACTCGGCCGCATGAGCTCGCGCGAACTGCAGGACCTGGGTATCGATCGCTCGGACATCCACAGCGTTGCGCGCCAGTCGGTCGCTCGCTAAGCGGCCTTTTCCCGCCCATACTGATGACACTACGCCCGCCGAAGACGCGGGCGTTTCTGTATTTGGCACGCCCCGAAGTGCTGATGATAGATTTCTCTCATCTGGAGGAGGGGCCTGCGTTTTGCGCATGGCTGCACTGCAGCAAAGTCCATTTAATGTGCGCTGAGATTTGGTATCTTGTTGTCATCGAAGCGATGCACCTCCTCCCGCAGAGCTTTGAATTTAGACGACCCACTCCTCCTCCCATGGGGCGTCTGTCAGAACATCGGCACTCCTCCTCCCGGCCGCTGTTCAATGATTTCGGAAAAGCCTGCCGCACCTCCTCCCGCGGCAGGCTTTTTCGTTTTCAGGCCCGTCGCATCAGAGGCCAAGAACCAGCTGCGGTGTCTGCTCACTCTCTTCGGTGTTCAGCGATGACAAAGTGATCCCCAGTAGCCGCACGGGCCGTTTGAACGGGAAGACCGAGGCGATCAGGATCTCTGCAATCTCCAGCACCATGTCGAGATCCAACACTGGGCCAGAGAGTGTTTTGCTGCGCGTCGCCTGGCTGAAATCCGAATATTTGATTTTGACCGTCACGGTCTTCCCCGTGATGTCGTGCGCCGCGCAATACCTCCAGACTTTCTCGGCCAATGGCCGCAGCTCGGCTTTGGCGAGATCGAGATCATCGATGTCGTCGACGAACGTGTCTTCGGCGCCAACGGACTTGCGGATCCGGTCGGGCCTGACCTGCCGCTCGTCTATGCCGCGCGCGATGCCGTAGAAATACGGACCAGACTTTCCAAAATGCTGCTGAAGGAAGGCAAGCGACTTCGATTTCAGATCAAGCCCGGTCTCGATCCCATGGCGTTTCATCCGCTCGGCTGTCGCCGGTCCCACACCATGGAATTTCTTGACGGGGAGGGCCTCGACAAACCCTGGGCCGTTCTTCGGCGTGATGACCGCCTGGCCGTTCGGCTTGTTCAGGTCGCTCGCCATCTTGGCCAGGAATTTGTTGTAGGAAATACCCGCCGACGCGTTGAGGCCAGTGACCGCCTTGATCTTCGCTCTGATCTCCAATGCAATCTCGGTTGCGATCTCCATGCCCTTCAGGTTCTCGGTCACATCGAGATAAGCCTCATCGAGTGAAAGCGGCTCGATCAGCGGTGTATATTCCGCAAAGATCTCCCGGATCTGCTGCGAGACCTGCCGATAAACCTCGAAGCGCGGGGGTACGAAAATCAGATCAGGGCATTTGCGCTTCGCGGTCACCGACGGCATGGCCGAATGCACGCCGAAGGTCCTTGCCTCGTAGCTTGCTGCTGCAACGACGCCACGGGCGGCGGATCCGCCGACGGCCAGTGGTCGTCCGCGCAAGTCAGGATTGTCGCGCTGCTCGACCGAGGCATAAAAGGCATCCATGTCGACATGGATGATTTTGCGCATAGGTGCGCTATCCATCGGTTCGGCTCACGAAGTGGCGCGGCCAAGTCGGCGCGTCGCGTTGGGGCGCTTGGTCGTGTTGGTAGCGGCGGTGGCCGATGATCACAGCAACAGACCTTCTTCATCTGAAGTGCCCTTGGGCTGGGGCGGCACGATGACCAGCATATTGGCAGCAAGGGGGCGTTGCAGATGCCGGGCCTCGTCCCAAGGGGCTGTCAGCCAGATATCCACTTCCTCCGGCGTGGTCAGAATTGCCGGCATGGCCTTTTCATGGATGGGCGAGACGATCTCGTTGGGCGACGTGGTCAGAAACCCGAAGAGTTCGTATTCCTGCTCGCCATTCCTGACTTTGCGCACACCTTTCCACGGCGTCCAGAAGCCCGCAAAGAACATCAGCGGCCGGTCCTCATTACCGGCAAACCAGGCATTCGGCACACGTCCGCCTTCCACCTTGCTCGCCGGATCAGGCTCTGCAAAGGAGGTGAAGGGCACGACACATCGGTTGGTGACGCCAAGCCAGCGGCGCCAGTGCGGTGAGCCCACATTGCGGATATTGGTGACGCCGGGATCGTAATTCTTCACATAGGCTGGTGGCGACGGCATGCCCCAGGTGGCGCGAGCGATCTCTCGGTTTCCGTCGTCACACATTCGGACAACGGGCGCCTGATAACCTGGATAGACATCGAAGCTCGCTTCGTTCCAGCCAGCGCGATCTCTAAAAGCTTTCGTGAACTGCAGAACCGCGTCACGGGTGGTGGTCACGTTGTAGAGATTGCACATTCGATCCCCTCCCTATTTCCACATGGCCCGCATGCGCGCGCCGACATCTATGCGGATCTGCTGGGCGCTGCGCTCAGATGCAACTGCCGAGACCTTCGGCCAGGTCGTCGTCTCGAAGAATTGTAGCAGCGTTGCCGGAATGAACCGCGTCCTTGCTGCATAAACGTGCCGATCCCCTTGAGCGTTCTGCCCGTGGGTAAAAAAACGCTGCGGCGTGATCAACGAAAGACTGTCTCGGGCGCGGGTCATGGCGACATAGAGCAGACGGCGCTCTTCCTCGAGTTCCTGTGTCGTGCCGGTTCCAAGATCTGAGGGCATGCAGCCGTCGACGACGTTGAGTATGAAGACCGCGCGCCATTCCTGCCCCTTGGCCGAATGAATGGTCGACAGGATCAGATAGTCCTCGTCGAGTAGCGGCACGCCGGCCTGATCGCTGGTGGCGTCAGGCGGATCGAGTGTCAGTTCAGTCAGAAAGCGCTCGCGCGAAGGATAGCCACTGGCGATCTGTTCCAGCTGCAACAGATCAGCCTTGCGGGTATCGGCATCCTCATGGATGCGGTCGAGATGTGGCTCATACCACAGACGTGCCTGCCCGATATCCGAGGGCCAGCCATCTTCGGCCTTGCGCAGGTTTGCGAGCAACTGGACGAAGGATGTCCAGTCTTCGCCTGTCTTAGGCGGAGGTGGGATTTCGGCAAGGGCCAGCAAAGGTTCAGGATCGGCCGCGATCGTCTCGAGAATATTGCTGGCTGTCTTCGGCCCGATGCCCGGCAGCATCTGCAGCAGCCGGAAGCCTGCGACACGGTCGCGTGGGTTCTGCGCGAACCGCAGCACCGCCAGCATGTCTTTCACATGGGCGCTGTCGAGAAACTTCAGGCCACCGAACTTGACGAAGGGAATGTTGCGGCGGGTCAACTCGACCTCGAGCGGACCGCTATGACTGGATGTGCGAAACAGCACAGCCTGGTTCTTCAGCGTCATGCCGGTCTCGCGATTGGCAAGCACCTGGTCGACGATGAAATTCGCCTGCTCGGTCTCGTCCTTGACGGTGACGAGTTTTGGTCGCTCCAGCGATTGCCGGTCGGTCCACAGGTTCTTGGTAAAACGCTCGCGGGCCAGATCTATGACGCCATTGGCGGCGGCCAGGATCGGCTGCGTCGAGCGGTAGTTGCGATCAAGCGTGATGATGTCGGCGGCCGGGCTGAAGGAGGAGGGGAAATCGAGGATGTTACGGACTGTCGCTGCCCGGAACGAATAGATCGACTGCGCATCGTCGCCGACGACCGTCAGGCCACGGCCGCCGGGTTTCAGCGCCATCAGCACCGAAGCCTGCAGCCTGTTGGTATCCTGGTATTCGTCGACCATCACATGGTCGAAGCGATTGCCAATATCGTCGGCCAGATCCGGGTCGCTGACCATTTGTGCCCAGTAAAGCAGGAGATCATCATAATCGAGCACGTTCTGAGCCTGTTTGGCCTCGACATAGGCTGCAAACAGTTGTTTCAGGTGGTCTTCCCACGTGGCCACCCATGGATAGTGCTGGCGCAGGATCTCGTTCAGCGGCGATTGCGAATTGACTGCACGCGAATAGATCGACAGGCAGGTGCCTTTGGTTGGAAACCGGGTTTCCGTCTTGGAAAACCCAAGCTTGTGGCGGGCAAGGTTCAGCAGGTCGGCGCTGTCTTCGCGGTCATGGATGGTGAAATCCACGTTCAGTCCGATCTGCTCGGCATAGATGCGCAGCAATCGGGCGCCGATCCCGTGAAACGTGCCGGACCAGGAAAGCGCGTCAGTGAGCACCCCGGAATTGGCGCCCAGCACCTGTTTGCAGATCCGCTCGACACGGCGTGCCATCTCAGATGCGGCACGCCTTGAAAACGTCATCAGCAGAATTCGTCGCGGATCGGCCCCGTTGACGATCAGGTGGGCTACGCGATGAGCAAGCGTGTTGGTTTTGCCAGACCCGGCGCCAGCTATGATCAGAAGTGGGCCGGCAACTCCGCCTTCAGCGAGACCGACGCCGTGTTCCACAGCCTGGCGCTGCTGCTCGTTCAGTTTTTCCAGATAGGCAACCGTCATGCCATGATCCCCGATAAGTGCCTGTCTGTTCTGGTCGTTTTGGTTTGGATGCCTGTCGTTTATGCGCCTTGTTCCGCCATCCGCGCCTTGGCCTCTGCTAGAATCAGCATTGACTCATTTTGAGGATGAGAACAAATAATGAACATATCAGCGGTGATCGCCGCTGGAAAGCCCTGAACGGCATCGAAAAGACATCCGCAGCCCATGCTTAACCCTGCCGCCAATCCAACCATTGCAGATCTTCGCGAGCGCATTCAGCGCCTCGAAGGGAGAGCTGTGCGTAAGGGCGAGGTTCTGTCATTCGGTCTTGCCGAAATCGATGCCAGATTGCCCGGCGGCGGGCTTGCCTTGGGAGCCCTGCATGAAGTGGCCGGTGGCGGAGCTGACGCCGTGCATGGTGCGGCCGCCGCTCTGTTTGTCGCCGGCATCGTCGCACGCACAAAGGGCGATGTGCTCTGGTGCCTGACACGCCCCGACCTGTTCGGGCCGGCCTTGGCACAGGCGGGGCTCCATCATGACCGGGTGATCTATGTCGAAGCCGACCGGGAGGAGGATGTGCTGGCCAATTTTGAGGAAGGTCTGCGGTTTGGCGGGCTTGGGGCTGTGGTCGCCGAGCTCGTGCGTCTCCCTATGACCGCCTCGCGGCGCCTGCAATTGGCGGCAGAGGCTTCGGGCACGATGGGGATCGCGCTTAGACGATGGCGGCGCCCGACGGAGGCCGCCGATTTCGGGCAGCCGACGGCTGCTACCACACGATGGCGCATCAGCGTCCTGCCTTCCGAGCCGCTTCCCGTACCAGGCATCGGTCGGGCGCGGTGGCTGGCGGAACTGATCAGAGCAAGAGCGGGAGAAGCCGCGGAATTTGAAATAGGTGCCTGCGATGCCACGGGTCGTATCAGTCTTTCTCCCCACGCTCGCGACGGACAGGATCAGACGCGCGGATCCCGGAATTTCGGCTGAGACACCGGTCGTAGTCGTTTCCCGCAGTGGAGCGAAACGCACCGTGGCGGCAGTCGACGCAGCAGCCTTCAAGGCCGGCGTCCGGATCGGCATGCCCGCCGCCAAAGCCCAGGCGATGATATCCGGCCTGCATCTGGTCGATGCCGATCCGGCCGGCGACGCCTTGGCGATCGAGCGCCTGGCGCTATGGATGCTGCGCCAATATACGCCAGTGGTGGCAATGGACAGTCTCGACGGCATCGTTATGGATACCGAGGGTGCGGACCATCTGCGCGGCGGAGAGTTGCTTATGCTCACCGGCCTCGTCAACGCCTTGAGAGGTCGCGGCCTTCAAGCCCGTGGTGCCATCGCCGACACGTGGGGCTGCGCCCATGCGATCGCCCGCACTACCCGGCGCGAGGTGTTCATCATCCCAGTTGGTGAGACGGCCAAGGCCGTGGTCAATCTGCCCGTTTCCAGCCTTCGTCTTCCTTCCGACATCGTCAGCGGCTTGACCGAACTTGGGTTCCGGAACGTCGGCGAAGTCTCGGCAACGCCACGGGCGCCTTTGACATTGCGTTTCGGGCCGGAGGTGGGCCGCAGGCTCGATCAGATGTTCGGACGCCTTGCCGAACCGATCGATCCCATTCGCACCGCCGAATTCGTCGAGGTTTCCCGGTCGTTCTCCGAGCCGATCGGCGCGGCCGAGACCATCGCCAGATATATCGGCAAGCTCGTGGTCGAACTCTGTGCCGCCTTGGAGAGGCGAGGGCAGGGCGTTCGCCGCGCCGATCTGATCATCTACCGCGTCGATAATACCTTGCAGTCCCTGCGTGCCGGTACGGCCAAACCCGTACGGGATATTGCGCATCTGACAAAGCTTCTCTGTTCCAGCATCGAGAAGATCGATCCCGGCTTCGGTATCGATAAACTGTCTCTTGCCGCAACTATGATCGAGGCGCTCGAGGATAAGCAGTCCATCTCCTCGCTGGTCGAAGAAACCATCGTCGATGTCACGCCGCTGCTCGACAGTCTCGGAAACCGTGGTCAGCGCATGTACCGGCTGGCGCCCGTCGAAAGCGACGTTCCCGAGCGCAATGTCGGGCGTGTTTCCCCCATTGCCG
The DNA here is from genome assembly GCF_058242775.1 of Neorhizobium sp. PAMB6630. NCBI lineage: Bacteria > Pseudomonadati > Pseudomonadota > Alphaproteobacteria > Hyphomicrobiales > Rhizobiaceae > Neorhizobium > Neorhizobium sp. PAMB6630. The sequence continues at coordinate 380,910 of NZ_JBZAYV010000002.1, read as the reverse complement.
CAAAACTCGGTCAGGCATGGCCGACCCGCTGGCCGCGGCCGAGCCGCATGTTGGCGTGCCCGGAACGGATCGAGGTGATTGCGCTCACGCCCGACCATCCACCGGCGTCGATAACCTGGCGCGGCAAACGCCGGCGCATCAAGCGCGGCGACGGGCCTGAACGGGTGTTTGGAGAGTGGTGGGTTCGCTCATCCGAGATGGAGGCGGTCAGGGACTACTATTCTGTCGAGGATGAGGACGGCAATCGCTTCTGGGTCTATCGCTCCGGCGATGGCGTGGATCCCGCGACCGGAACGGCCAAATGGTTTTTGCACGGGATCTACGGCTGATGCGCTACGCCGAGCTCCAGGTGACCAGTCATTTTTCCTTCCTGCGCGGCGCGTCAGGCTGCGATGAGCTGTTCGCCACGGCCAAGGCACTGGGCATCGAGGCGCTGGGCATCGTCGATCGAAACAGCCTTGCCGGCATTGTGCGCGCCTGGGAGGCTGCCAAGGAAACCGGTGTCCGGTTGGTCGTCGGCTGCAGGCTCGATCTGGCTGATGGCATGTCAATGTTGGTCTATCCAAAGGACAGGGCGGCCTATTCGAGGCTGTGCCGGCTTCTGTCACTCGGCAAGGAGAGGGGCGGCAAGGGCAACTGCATCCTCGATCTGACGGATGTGGCCCTTTATGCAGAGGGACTGCTCGCCGTTCTAATCCCCGACGAGGCCGATGACGCATGTGCCGTCCAGCTGCGCAAGGTGAGAGATATCTTTGGCGACCGCGCCTATATGGCGCTGACGCTGCGCCGGCGGCCCAATGATCAGCTGCGACTGCACGAGCTAAACAGCCTCGCGATCCGGCACAAGGTCCGACCTGTTGTTACCAATGACGTGCTGTTTCACGAGCCGGGCAGGCGGCAATTGCAAGATGTCGTCACCTGCATTCGCCATCGCGCAACCATCGATCAGGCCGGCTTCTTGCGCGAACGGCATGCCGATCGCTTTCTAAAACCGCCCGAGGAGATGCACCGGCTGTTCAGCCGCTATCCGGAGGCGCTCGCCCGTACCCGCGAGATTGTCGATCGCTGTCGCTTCGACATGAGCGAGCTGACATACCAATATCCTGAGGAAGCGATCATCCCCGGACTGACGGCGCAGCAGACGTTGGAAAAATTCACCTGGGAGGGCGTGCGTGATCGCTACCCCGAGGGCGTGCCTGATGATGTGGTAAAGACGCTCAATCACGAACTCGACCTGATCCGCAAGCTCGACTACGCGCCTTACTTCCTCACCGTTTATAGCATTGTCCGCTTTGCGCGATCTCAGGATATCCTCTGCCAGGGCCGAGGAAGTGCCGCCAATTCAGCCGTCTGTTACGTGCTGGGGATTACTGCGATCGATCCGGCCGCAAACGATCTGCTGTTTGAGCGCTTTATCTCGGACGAGCGCAACGAGCCGCCCGACATCGACGTCGATTTCGAACATGCCAGACGCGAAGAGGTGATCCAGTGGATCTACAAGACCTATGGCCGGCAGAAGGCAGCCCTTTGCGCGACCGTCACCCGTTACCGCGCCAAGGGTGCGCTTCGTGATGTCGGAAAGGTGCTCGGCCTGCCTGAAGACATGATCACGGCGCTGTCTTCAGGTGTCTGGGGCTGGAGCAAAGAGGGCGTCGGCGAAAAGCATGTCAACGAGCTGAACATGAACATGTCCTACCGGCGCCTGCGGCTGACATTGGAACTGGCGCAGCAGCTGATGGGGGCTCCGCGTCATCTCGGTCAACACCCCGGCGGCTTTGTTCTGACCAATGACCGCCTCGACGAACTGGTGCCAATCGAGCAGGCCCGGATGGAGGATCGCCAAACGATCGAATGGGACAAGGACGATATCGAGGCGCTCAAGTTCATGAAGGTGGACGTGCTGGCCTTGGGCATGTTGACCTGCATGGCCAAGGGCTTTGCGTTGCTGGAAGAGCACAAGGGCGTGAAGCTTGATCTCGCCACCATCGAGCAGGAGGACCCGGCGACCTACGCGATGATCCGCAAGGCCGACACGCTCGGGACTTTCCAGATTGAATCGCGGGCGCAGATGTCGATGCTGCCGCGGCTGAAACCCCAGACCTATTATGACCTAGTCATCCAGGTGGCGATCGTTCGCCCCGGTCCGATCCAGGGCGACATGGTGCATCCTTATCTTCGGCGGCGTGAGGGCAAGGAGGCAGTCGTTTATCCGAAGCCGGAACTGGAGGCAGTTCTCGGCAAGACGCTGGGCGTGCCATTGTTTCAGGAGAGCGCCATGAAAGTCGCGATCGTCTGTGCCGGTTTTACCGCCGGGGAGGCCGACGCACTCAGACGCTCGATGGCGACATTCAAGTTCACCGTCGGGGTCAGCAAGTTCAAGGACAAGTTGGTCCAGGGGATGGTGAAAAACGGCTACACGGAAGAGTTCGCCGAAAAGACCTTCTCCCAGCTCGAGGGTTTTGGCTCCTATGGCTTCCCCGAAAGCCATGCCGCTTCCTTTGCCCTCATCGCCTACGCCTCGTCCTATCTGAAGTGCCATTATCCGGATGTGTTCTGTGCCGCCCTCATCAACGCGCAACCGATGGGGTTTTACGCTCCGGCTCAGATCGTCACGGATGCCCGCGCCCATGGTGTTGCGATCAGGTCGGTTTGCATCAACCGTTCGCGATGGGATTGCACGCTCGAAGATATCAGGGGGAGCGACGGCCATGCCGTGCGTCTCGGTATGCGTCTGGTAAAGGGCCTACCCGAGCAAGATGCGGCAAAAATCGTGGTGGCGCGTGGCGACGAGCCCTTCGTTTCCATCGACGATATGTGGCGGCGCGCTGGTGTGTCATCGGCCTCTCTTGTGAAGCTTGCCGAAGCCGATGCGTTCCGGCCGGGTTTTAAGCTTGAAAGACGCGATGCGCTGTGGGCGATCAAAGCCTTGCGCGACGAGCCTCTTCCACTCTTCGCGGCTGCTGCTGATCGCGAGCGGGCGGTGATCGCCGAACAGCAGGAACCGGACGTGACGCTTCGGCAGATGACCGAGGGCGCCAATGTCGTCGAGGACTATGGCCATACCGGCGTGACACTGCGCGCGCATCCGGTCAGCTTCCTGCGCGAGGATCTCACCCGCCGAAATATCGTCACCTGCGCCGAGGCGACATCGGCGCGCGACGGTCGCTGGCTGATGACGGCGGGTCTGGTTCTCGTCCGTCAGAAGCCGGGTAGCGCCAAGGGTGTCATGTTCATGACCATCGAGGATGAGACAGGTGTTGCCAATATCGTTGTCTGGCCAAGCCTGTTCGAAAAGCAGCGCCGCGTTGTGCTTGGATCCTCAATGATGGCGATCAACGGCAAGATCCAGCGCGAAGGTGGCGTCGTGCATCTGGTGGCCCAACGGATGTTCGATCTGACCAGCGATCTGGCAAGTCTTGGCGAGCGGGATAGTTTCCGGGTACCGACAGGGCGTGGCGATGAATTCGCCCATGGCTCACCGGGCAGCCGCGAGCGACCGCCAATGGGCGTCAAGGCGCGTGAAATTTATGTACCTGACCTGCACATCGATACGCTGAAGGTGAAAAGCCGGAATTTTCAGTGAGGTAGGGGGGCAACTACAGAGGAGATGCGGTCAAAAGCAAGGCTACAGGAACACTGAGTGCTGTTGCCGTCAATGCACACACGGATGCTAGCTTAATCAGGCGCATTTTTCGTGCGCGGCCTTCGTCCCACTCGTATGCCATGTCCAGCCCTCCGAGCGGAGTGAAACACTCTAAGCCATTTGAGTCGAGTCCAGAAAATAGAGAATAGCGGCTCGATCCCACTCAAGACCATGATCCTGGAGGGTTAGGCACGCCCAGCCCAAGATCATGTCGGTAAAGGCATAGTGATCGATCGATGCCGCCGCGCATATACCTAGCGAAGAAAACCATCCCGGTCGAACTCCTTCCAACCACGCAGTTCGTCTGCGCCTTCCTCGAGTTCATGGTTCGACGCCACTCCTGACTTCGGCACCTTCTTGAGCGATCGAGCAAGCTTCCTCTGATACGCTGCTTTCTGTCGCTTCTCGGCTTTCGTCTCCGCGTCTTCCACCCGCCACTCGTCCACCGTCCCGCGGTCGAGAAGGTCCTCTACTACCTTCGGATCGAAGACGTGGAATGTGATCTGGCGAGCACGACCATTCAGTCGCACTGTTCTCGTCCCTGCACTCGGAAGACGCCCGTCCGCGAGCCAGCGATGGCGCTCGCTCGTCTTGATGACCAGGATGTCCTGTATCTCGCGCGGGATCACCGGAAGGTTCTCGGCTTCCGCCATCACTGCGGAAATGATCCCGGCTGTGATATTGAACGTGGACTTCTCGGTTGCGGGCATCGCGAGGATAACCTCGTTTCCCTCCAAAATTATCGACTTCTTCGAGACCGTCGGAAGCCTGGCCTGCACCTCTTGCAGAATACCTTTCGCTCGGACGGAAGATCCCAGCGTCATCGCCGGCGACAACGTCCATGTCCTGATCAGTTCGATATCGCTTTTGTCGCACTTCTCCATGTCCTCTAAATGGTGCCGATCCAATCATGGTTCAACAAGAGAAATTGACCGGTTGCCGTTCCTTGGAAACCACCTATCTTGCTGTGGGATCGCCGCGAAATGGACAATGACGCAAAGCAGCTTCGAAATCGTGCGAGCTGGCTTGCAGAGCACGATCCTGCACCAAGCCGCATTTCAGCGAACCAGCATCAGAGGAGCAGGTTGAGGCTGTCGAAAGCTCTGGCGGGCAGGCGCTACCTCCTCTGATACGAAGCCTCTTTCCGCTGGCGAACGGCCAGCCATATAGTGGAGTAGGCTTGGAAGGCGCTTTTACACTCATGTCTCTGGAGGAGGCGGTCGAGACCTTCGATTTCTTCAACGGGGAGTTTCCAGACAGCAAAATCAAATTTTTCTAATGACATCGTCGTCGACGCTGGCCCCGGCATGCAGGCGAATTGGTGGTCGCGTCGCTGGATCCCGATCATGCAGGACGGTGGTGGTGACTATCTCTGCTCCGACCTTAATCCTGCGGAAAGCAAACAGCCGACCAGATCGTGGTTTGCTATCACGGCGAGAATTCCCGCTCCGTCGTGAGCAGCGACATAGATGCCATGATGGAGAGGATGGCTCAACGAATAGCCTCCGGCAGATGCCGGGTTCAAGACGGCATGATCGACGATGCTTCAGCTCAACGACAGCGGCACTGGCCTGTATACCTGGGGAAATCAGGCAGAAGGTTTCTCATGCTTGCTGATCGCCATTATCAGCGCCAATGTTGTCTCGCCTTACGCTGGGACATTCCCTTCCGCAGAAATGCCTGTTGATCATCTCGTCAATATCCGAACTGTAATCGATCTAGAGAGGCCAGCAGCGCCCACTACAGCCAAAGAACGTGTGGTATTGTGACCTCGTCAAGGTCAAGGTTGAAAGCCATATGTCCGGGAGGTCCACACGAGATTGGGCCACTATAACTCAGAAGAAGACCAAGCGGCCCGTGCAGTTCTAGGTCGCCGAGCAGGAGAATGATCTTTGGACGCCAGTGCACCGATCGTCGACGACAAGCAAAAGCCTAAACGCAAGCCGCCAATGTGGCCATGGCTGGTGCTTCTCGTGCTGACGCTAATCGTGATCTATGCGTACGATCAGACTTTAGAGCTGATCCAAAACCTTGGCAAAACAGGCGAGGATTTCGTCCAACTTTTTGAATGGCTGTGGTCCTTCCTGGTACAGGAATAGGAAGAAGCTGCGGCGATCGGCAATGACCTTGCCCCGCAGACCTAATCTATTTTGAATTAAGCTCCGGCCCGTTGAGAGAACCAGAGAATCAAGCGCAACCGTTTCACGGTCCAACAGATTATCGGCATAATGACGGAACACGAGGCAGGCACGGGGGGCTGTGAGTTATGCCGATCCGCTGCACTTTTCCGGCTGAAGGTGTCGATGGTTCAAATCCCTTCAAGAGCTCAAATGAGCTAATGTCGCGGTTGCGAATGCATGCACGGCGTAACGACAGTGTCTTTACACGGATCTTGTAAAGATATTGTCGTTACGCTATATAGGTGCAAACAGGAGTTTGCCATGCCAACCTCACACACGAGCAAAAGCTCGGACGCCAGCGTGCCGCTGAATATGCGCATCAAGCCTGCGACCCGCAACTTGATCGATCGCGCCGCAGAGTTGCTCGGTAAAACGCGAACGGATTTTATGTTGGAAGCCTCAGAGCGCCGAGCCGAGGAGGTGCTGCTTGACCGCACTGTCTTCACGGTAAGCGCGGAAATCTATGCTGAATACCTCGCCCGGCTCGATGCACCCACGCAGCCCAATGAGCGTTTAGCACGCACCATGTCGACCAAAGCTCCGTGGGATGAGGCGTGACCCTTAGCGCACCGGCACCCCTGGCCGATCATCATGAACTGGCCGAGTTCGATTCCGGAGTCGTTGAACTGGACGACTGGCTGCGACGTCGCGCCCGTTCTAATCAAACGAGCGGCGCATCGCGGACCTTCGTCGTGTGCGAGGGGAGCCGCGTCATCGCCTTTTACGCGCTCGCTTCCGGCGCCGTCAAACAGCCGGAAGCACCTGGCCGTTTTCGGCGCAATATGCCTGATCCAATTCCGGTCGCTGTGCTTGGTCGCCTCGCCATTGATCAATCCTACCAAGGGCGCGGTATCGGCAGGGCATTGGTGCGCGATGCGGGCCTGCGCCTGCTCAATGCCGCGGAAGTACTCGGCATTCGAGGCATGCTCGTTCATGCGATTTCAGATGACGCACGAGCCTTCTATGAGGCCGTCGGCTTCCTGTCTTCTCCTTCCGACCCAATGATGCTGATGGTCGGATTGCATGACCTCAATAACGCGTTGAACCCGTAGGCGGAACTCTTCAAAGTTTCGGTTGATGCAATCCATCTCGCTGAATTTCCGACGGAAACTCCCGACATTAAATGATGGTCGAGGATTCTAATCCCATCAAGACCTTTATTCAACCACTTCGTCAAGCCGGACGGCAGGCTGCTGACCCCGAAGCATAGCAAGTTCGCGGCGGGGTATGGAAGTTCAATGCCCCGCCAAGACCCTTAAAGTCTTACGAGGTAAATACTATCTTAAGCTATTAGTGGGCTTGGCGATGGCTCTCTATTTCGGGAACGCCGGGGAGGCTTGAATTAAAATGGGCATAATCCAGCGGCTCAAGTAATTTACTCAAAGTACCGAATTCAACGTAGTTAGACGACGTAATTCCACCGCAGTCGTCGTCTTCATCCACGGAATTCTCAGCAATTCTGAAGCGGCCTTCAAGTCGAAGAGCGGAGACAGTCTTTTTTGGAATGAGCTCGAAAAAGCTGAGGCGTTTCAATACGCTGATATCGCTTACTTCACCTATGGCTGGATCGATTTCCGCTATCTTCTCGAGATGGAGAGTCCATTTAGTAATTTACAGAGACTGTCTTCCGAACTCCACGGGTGCTTGCGTTCCTATTCGACCGTTATCCTTATCGGTCACAGCCAAGGCGGGTTGCTTGCAAAAGTATATGCTTGCCGCTTTCATCGAGAGCAGGGGATCTTCCTAACAACGCTTCATACACCGCACCGCGGTGAAAGCATCGGGGTTATGAAACTTCCTGTGATTGACGAATGGACGAACAATGTCAGCTATCAGGTTCCGCACCTGTTTGCTGGAAGCGTCCACGATTTGGTTGTGAAGCCAGATCAGGCGCTACACGGCTGTAACGAAGTTGTTTTTACTTCCTTTGCACAAGACGGGAGAGGTGACGGGCATAGCCATCTTAATTCCAACCCCGACCCAAAATTCCTCGCCGAACTTCAGAAGCATTCGCACTACTTCTTACAGTCAGGCTTGTCTCAGCAATTTCCACTCGGATCAAACGCTGCTCTAGCCCATGACAGAACTCTCGATGTTGTCTTTTCAAGATCAGCGCGCAAGCTTGATAGGGACCGTAAAGGCAGCGTAACTACGATTTCGCAGCCATGGGTGACCCCGGAGTTTGATGAGCCAAACACAGTATCCTGGACGAAATTTGATGGTGATGTCGTTATCGAGTTCCACGGGAGTTCGGTAAATTATCTCCGGCGTCATAGCGACTTCGTAGGCATTTCAACTGGACGCCGGACGAATGTCGTTTGCCTCGATATCACAGACCCTTTTGGGTTCGATGAGCTGGACTTAATGATTGGGGAAGATGTTTTCGAGCCTTTGAACGTCGGGCCCAACCCTTACTCGTCGCTCGGGGTCGATATCAACGCCTTTCCTAAGAGAAGCCTGATTTACAATGAAGATTTCGCTGCCCTTCTTCTTGAGCTTACAAGTAGATCAGGCCTTCGTTTAGGTGCGGATAGTTACGACGAAAAGATGAATATGTTATGTATTCGCGCCATACACCAATATAGAACTACATTGGTGAAAAGAGTTCATCGAGACGCTTTAGGGCCGGCTTCGTCTGTGGGTGTGCATCATTTTTCGAAAATAATAGATAAGATAGTATATGACACCAAGAAAATTCCGGAAAAAACGAATGAGTATCGCGAGGTTTATGAATTGATAAAGCGCGCCTTGCTTAGTTTCGGGGTTAAGGTAAATATAAAACTCATTGAGTGCATAATCTCGAATCTGTTCCGCAGTGACGGATATAGCTATCGTCTTGATAGGGATATTGTTTCTCTTTTTCGCGATGATGGCGACATAAAATACAGAACAGGCTAAGTTTGGCAACAAAATAGAGGTGTAAATTCCAGATAGATTTGTGTCTAATAGATAAGCAAAAACAATTACCTGTAGATTTTAAGTGGTCGGCATAGGTTCGGGCCCCATCAAGGCGAATAAGCAAATTGATCCGCCGCCCAGAACACGACGTCCAACTTCTTTTGACGTCGTCGATCCGACTTTCGGCAACTGATTTCGTTTCCTTCACAAACTTCAAAGGTAGGAATTTCTCGGTAACAGAGTAGAAAATCAAATGCCGCACCTGGTTCGAACGGGCGTGTAGCGATGCGGCTTCCTATGCCAGACCGCACGAGAGATGATCGACGGGGAAAGCGGTGGTTCTTATAGCTGATCGTAGACGTTCTCATCCAACCGCCATTATCCGTCAACCATTAAGCCAACGGCAACCTGACATCGCCAAATATCATACACCATAATTTCGCTTGATGGAGCTGGCCGAGAACTTTCCGCTGGCGCGGTCTGCCTTGATGAACTCGGGCGGACGTTGTTCTGGCATTCCGTAGCCGCCGGATCCCGCCGTCTGCATGACAATTTGTTCCGTCGGCGAAACCACCACCTTCGGGATCTTATGGGGCAGGCGCTTTTCCGTACCGTCTTCAGACAGGATGGGGAACTTGCTGCTTTCTCCATCTCCACCGCCAAAAATGCCCCACGGCTTGTGCGAGAAACGTTCACCGGTGCCACCGAAAGTACAGAGCGTCTTGATCGCCGGCAGCCTCAGTTCGTTGAGCATGATGCCGAGGCGGGCTTCGTCGACTGTGTGGATACTCTTCACGCGATCTCTCCCGCATAGGCCGCGCCGATCAGAGCTTCATAGTCTCACCTTGATTGTCGCAGCGCAGCGTCGAACACCCTCTTGGCCCATATTGGCAGTATGGTGTCGAGAAATAGGGTCTTGAGCAGCGCGAGGCTGATGGTGCGGCAGGACGCACCGCACGCGCGGGCGATTGGTCATCCCGCCTGCCTCACCGGCTGCATCGTGGCGAGAAGCGTTGTGATATTCATGGTTGTGAAATTCGAATAGGTGTCCGACACGGCATAGGGTAACGCAATGAGGTCGCCGTGCCGCATCGCCCCGCAGGAATAGACGACATTTGGGACATAACCTTCACGCTCTGTCGGTTCTGGCTGGAGCAGGGGCTCGACCGTGCGGGAGAGAATGATGCTCGGATCATTCTTGTTGAGAAGCGAGACACCGATCGAATAGCGGCGCATCGGCCCGACGCCGTGGGTAAAGAGCAGCCAGCCCTCGTCGATTTCCACAGGGGAGCCGCAGTTGCCAATCTGCACGAATTGCCAGGCGAATTCGGGCTTCATCAACAACTGACCTTCGTCCCAGCTGTGCAGGTCGTCCGAATAGAGCAGGAAGAGGTTTTCGCTATCCTGGCGGGCTATCATGGCATAGCGGTTGTTGATGCGACGCGGAAATAGCGCCATTCCCTTGTTGCGCGCAGCGGCTCCGTGCAGCGGCGTCAGGGTGAAGTTGAGAAAGTCCCGGGTTTCCAGCAGTTCGGACCGGATTGCCGTGCCGTTATAGGCGGTATATGTCGCATAGTAGACCGTTCGGCCCCCGTCGTCGAAGGCGACGAAGCGCGCATCCTCTATCCCGTTCGATTGCGCTTCCGTCACCGGGAAAATCACGCGCTCGCTAAGATCGCTCTCAGTTTTGAAGCTGAGGCCGATGCAGCCTGTGGCTGCCAGGCCGTCAACTGCACGGATTTCTGGCAACCCCGCCAACCGTGCCGGCGGATTAATCGTCACGGCTCCCTGCGCATCGATCATGCCGGTGCGGAAGGTGAGGGACGAGATATGGCCTTCGCCGACGGCCCGCAGGCTCAGGATGATCCGCCTGTTGCCCGCCTCGACACCGGTCTGGTCGGGATGCGGCACGATGCTGGGATTGAATAGGGCGGACGATTCGAACGAGTACTCATTCATGAAATAGGCGCCGATCAGCTGTCTCTGCTGCTGGCTAAAGGCCAGGTGATGGATAAAGGCATCCTCCATCGCATCGGCTCTGAGCTCGAACTGGCGCAGAAGGTTGCGGTGCCGGCCTTCGAAATTGGCCAGGATGTCTCGCAACTGGTCGGCCGTTGCCGCAGGGTCGAGCGATAGCACGCGGTCAACGATCTCGTTTGCCCGCGTCTTGTCGCGCGGATGAAGGTGGCGTGGCTCGGTCGAGGGCTTGAAGGGGCGCACGATTACCCGCGTCGCATCGGGTTTGAGATAAAGCGCTTGGCGATTGAGAAGGCTCGATTGGGGCAAGGAAGCTCCTTCGGGTTGGTTGGGAAGTGAGCGACTTCTCAGGACAATTGTCGCAATTCTACAGCCTGAAGCACCGGGCGCGACAGGCGCGTGGCACGGCCCATTTCCGCACAGGAGATGAGGTAGCAGAGCACGGACTCTGCGCCACGGTTCTCGTTCGGGCGATCAGGGTGAAGCCCGTCGCGGCAACTTCCGGTTTCCGGGTCGATGAGCGAGACCCCATGGTCGTTGCTGCCGGTAAACCATTTGAAGGTGGTGTGCGCCGTATCGAGCCAGCGTTTGTCCAAGGTTGCGCCATGGGCTGCGAGACTGGCTGAAATGGTTGCGGTGGCCTCCACCGGCTGTTGATCGAACAACTTCGGCGCGTCGCCTTGATCGAAGAAGCCATCGGTACCGACCGGTCTGAACTGTCCATTCTCGCCGGTCTGCTGCGTCATCAGCCAGCCAAGGGTCCTCAGACCCGCGTCGATGAACTGGGCGGTTCCGGTTGCCATGCCCGTGAGGATCAAGGCCTGCGGAATGCGGGCATTTTCGTAGGACAGCCCTTCCTCGAACCAGTGACGGGAGCTGCGGGAGACGCGCCGCTGTAGTTCGACCAGCCGCCCTGCCAGCTGCAACCGCAGCTCTTGTGCCGCTCGGTCGTACGGGTTGGTGCGGCAATAGGCGTCCAGCCCGATCAGCGTGAAGGCCCAGGCGCGGGGAGATTGAAAGCCGAGGACTGTCGACATGGCTTGGGCAAACAGCGAATTGGCCCAGCGGCGGCGGGGCCGATCGCTGTCGAACTGTGCGCAGACGCCGAGTGCCCACAGCGTGCGGCCGTGGCTGTCCTCGGAGCCCTGCGGTTCGAGCCAGCGGCGGTCGAAGCTCATGAAATTGCGAAAGCGGGCAAGATCCGGGTTCCAGGCATGCTGGATGAAGCTGGCGAAGCACGCCGTCCGTTTTTCGGATATGCCGGTTTCCCCTGCCTCTGCCAGTTGCATGGCCAGCACCAGCGCGCGTGCATTGTCGTCCACGCAGTAGCCGTGTGCCCTGTCGGGCACGGAATAGACCGCATGCTGGAAAATGCCGGTATCGTCGCACATAGCGTTGAAATGACCGAGCTTGAGTGAAGTTGCCTGCGGCGGCCTGGCAATTTGCTGTGTCACGAGGTCACTGACCAGGCGCGGGCGATGCGCCGCGCGGGCCATCTCAATGCTTGCCAGATAGAGCGATGCGATGTGCGACCAGATCATCGAGCGACCGGTCTCATAGGCGGCTCGCCGTATGTCCATGCGTTTGTTGTCGTCTCCCAGCAACGAAGCGATCGCGTCGCCGGTCGCTTCGGCATCACCAAATGGCACGAGCCGGCCTCGCCCTTGGTCGAGCAGTTCCTGGGCGTGCCAGTACGGTGTCGACACCACGGCGCTGCCCATGCCGAAACTGTAGGCCAGCGTTCCGGACGTCATCTGCGCCTCGTCGAGATAGGGTGTGACATAGACATCGCACATGGCAATGAAGTCGAGCAGTGTGGGCACTTCCACGAACTGGTTCAGGAAAACGACCGATTGGCCAACGCCGATGCGCTCGGCGCGGGCATAAAGGCTTTCGCGATATGTCTCACCTTCCTGACGCAGCAGGTTGGGATGGGTTGCTCCCAGCACCACGTAGAGCGTATCCGGGCGCTGTGTGAGAATCGCCAGCATCGCATCGATGACGACTTCTATGCCCTTGTTGGGTGAAAGCAGGCCGAATGTCAGGATAACCGGCCGGCCGGCGTAACCGTGCCTGGCCTTGGCCAGTTCGGGATCGTGAAAAGCCCGGTCCGGAATGCCATGGGCGATGACATCGATCTTTGCCGGATCGACCCCATAGACGCTTTCGAGCAGCTCGCGCCCCTTGCGGGCCATCGCGACGACGCGGCTGGAAGCCGCCACGACCTTCTGCAAGACCTGCAACTGGCCGGGCGTTGGCTCTGCGAGGATCGTGTGAAGGGTGGTCACCACGGGAATGCGCAGCTTTGCGAGCAATGTCAGGATGAACCCGCCATCTGCCCCGCCGAAGATGCCGAACTCGTGCTGCAGCGAGACGGCGTCGAAATTGCCACTGTTGATGATCCGTGCCGCTGTCGCATAATCTTCTATTTCGCCGTCACGGATCTCGAAGACCACATCCTGCGGATAGTCGTAGTTGAGCTTGTCATTGGTCATCGCGATGATCCGGGTATCGACGCCGTGCTTGGAGGCGCTCATCGCTTGGCTGAGATCCGTGGTGAAGGTTGCGATCCCGCACTGCCTGGGGAGGGAGTTGCCAATAAATGCAATGCGCTTGGACTTGGTCATCGGCGTTCCTTCAAAAACATTGAGGTTGCTTGGCTGGAATTGTCTTTGTCCCCCAGGATATGCGACTGTGGTCTTGGCCCCCGGCGTCAGTGCTTGCGGGGCGCCGACGGTGAGAAATCTGTTTTGCAACGTGTGTCGAACGGCGGCGGGAAACTCGACCACGACACATTGGCGGTCATGCGCCGAGCGCAGGTCAGATTGGCTTAGCCGAATCTTCGCGTTGGGAGGTTGGCAAGATCGCATTCGCGATCCGCCGGAAAATAGGAGCGTCTACACAGCGCTTGCCAATTCGCGCACATGCCAGTGGTAACAGTCGATCGGTAAACGTCGTCGGAAGACATGACGTCCTCCTCACTTGGGGCCAGGGTGCGTGCCGCCCAGAAAGCCACAGCGCCCTTTTTGTGACTGTCGCTCATACTTAAGTGGAGCTACGCCCTGAAATTGCAAGGCATGCCAGCGATAAACTTATCGGGGCGTAATTCTTGATTGGGGCAGAGACGGAAAGCCGTCACATCTGCTGTGCAGTTAGCTGCGCTTGTCATCCCGCTTCGGCATGGACTTTGCGTAAGCTGCAGCTTCTCCGGAGTAAGGAAATTCATCGCCCAGCCGGCGATCACCGTCATAAACCTGGAAGGCGGGCCCGTCGATTTCGACGATCTTGTATCCGTTGACGTATTCGAACTTCGGCGTTTTCCAACCCATCTTGGTTCCTGCTATTACATTGCCGCATGAAGACGCAGCTTCAGTGAAAATCATCGCTGGTGATTGTGAAGCTCGACCTGCGGTTTCGCTCGCACATCTTGACGACCGCCTTCTGGATTGCGGTCCGCTTGAGATCAAAGGCGCTCGGGTAATCCGGCTCGACCAGGGACGGATCCGTTCCTGTGACTGCATCGGACGATGCGATGTCTACCAAGGCCGGCTAGTACTCAACGTGGCTTGACAGCCTTGGTCTCGCGCCGGTGTTTTCAGCAAACTTGTCCTTGTCTCTTCACGCCTCTTCGCCTCCTGTCGGCGGGTCGGCCTTTTGTCGACGAGCGCGTAAAGCCAGACGCCAGGACGGTTTTAGCCCCTCCAGCGCCAACAGCACCCCGGTGCCGGCCAACGGCGGCACGGCAAACCAGACGCCCGGCAACTCGCCAAAGCCGAACAGTTCACGAGCGGGTGCCCAAAACAGCGTCAGTGCGAGCAGCGCCGCCACAACCGGCAACACTGCAGCCAATGCCCTGTCTGGCCGCAAGAGCGCCGTCAGGACAGAGTTTGAGTTGGACCGGTCAATCAGGATCAAGGCTACCACGCCAAACACCAGCGTAGCAAATGCCGGCCCGCGCACCTGATCGGGGTCGAGCCCATAGCCCGGCGCAAACCACGCGGCCGCGCCCGCCGCGCCGAGCACCATCAAGCCCTGAAGAAGGCTCCAGACGACTGTGGCCCAGGAGAAGAGGGGCGCGTCGATCCAGAAAACCGCAAATGTACCGGACCGACCGCGATCACGAGACGCCGAAATCTGCGCCACGCCGGGGTATGACTACGATCGGGCTACGCCCTCCCTCCGTCACACCCCGGCGCCAGTCTCATCCTGATTGACGCTGAATCTCATCGAGATTGCCGCTACCCAGGAGAATATTGAAACTGGCAACGGATCGGGGCCCGCGCTCTCCCTGGATCCAGGATAGCAGCGTCTAAGAGCCTGTCCGAGAATTGGGGTTGAGTGATCGGGCCGATGATGATTCCAAGACGGTGTTCAAAGCCAGAATGGAAGCGCCATGTGGAACCCGACCACCCGGCGGCAGTATAATCGCAACCAATCCCGATACGAAACCAATCTGACGGATAGAGAATGGGACGTGCTCTCTGCACTGTTTCCTCAACCCGCCCGCAGAGGCCGCAAACCAGTTTGGCCTGTGCGTGAGATCGTCAACGCCATCTTCTATGTTCTGCGCGGCGGCATCCCGTGGCGGCTTATCCCGAAAGACCTGCCGCCCAAGAGCACGGTGTTCGGTTATTTCTGCCGGTGGCGCGATACCGGGCTATTCACGCGGATCAACCGCTGCCTCGTTGCGATGGACCGCGAGCGGGTCGGACGAGAGGCCTCACCGAGTGCCGCATTTTGGACAGCCAGAGCGTCAAGACCACCGAGAGCGGTGGCCCGCGCGGCTATGACGCGGGCAAGAAGGTCAAGGGCCGAAAGCGGCAGGCGATGGTGGATATGGATGGCCGCGCATTGGTGCTCGATCCTCAGCCTGCCGATGTTCAGGATCGCGACGGAGCTATCCCTGTTCTGCAGGCATCCCGCAAGTCCTTCCCCTTCGTGGAGAAGGCGTTCGCCGACATGGGATATTCAGGCGACCGGCCGCAGAATGCGACGCTTGTCGATGTCGAGATCGTCCGCAAGCCAAAGGACCAGGTCGGCTTTGCCGTTCATCCAAAGCGCTGGGTCGTCGAGCGTTTCTTCGCCTGGATCAGTCGAAATCGGCGGCTGTGGAAAGACCCGGAGGCGACCATAAAGGCCGCTGAGGCCTTTCTATATGTCGCATCCATCATGACCCTCATCAGGCGGATCGCACGATCAAAATGAATTCTCGGACAGACTCTTATTGTCGAAGGTTTCATTCAGATGAACAACGGCGCGGTAAAGCTGCCAATAGGTTTCGCCGAACCGACGCATATGATAGACCAACGCATCTTGAAAGCTTACCGGGTCCTCTGTCGCGTCGAATAGTGGTTCCGGGAAAGGGCTGATCGGTTTTGGAGCAGGCCCACCTGGCGCCGATTCAGATGGGAAAACGATGCCATCGGCCGTTGCACGTCGCGGCTTTCTGGTTGAAGGCGCGGAGGCTGCTTTTTTGGTGGGCGCCATTTTGTCCGGGCTAGCGGTCGGATTTGGTGGCCGTTGTTCTTCGACTGCTGGCGGTCCGTCTAGCCAACGGATGATTGCGTCCAGGCCTGGCTGGAGCTGCTTTTTCAGTCCTGCAGTCAGCTCAGCTTCGACATCGCAGGCCTGGCCTATAGCCGTCCAGTCGAGTTGGCCGCTCCTGAGCGGGGGCGATCTCGATAGATGATCAAGCTCATCAGGAAGGGCCGGATGTTCTCCAGCACCCGTTTGGATGTGATCGGCGCGATACGCAGTTCGCAGAATTGGGATATTTTTCGCTGAAAATGACGTGATGAAAGATCGTGTTTGGGCATGCTCATTCCGTTTCCCTAGGCAACAGTGCCGAGGGCGAGCGGAAATATGAGGCGAGCTTTAACAAAGCATGTATCGGGCGTGTCACTTCTGATGGCGCTTGTCGTGTTAGCTCCGATGTCGCCCGGATCAAAGCTCTCGAGTTCGACGTCGGCGTTAATTAAGCGCGCTTATCTAAGCCTGTCGATTAATTAAATGAAATGCGCCTTGCTTAAATAAGGCGCGGGGCTGATATTGGGTTATGTCTGATTCCCAATCCAAAAACCGCGAGGGTCGTTTCGTCGAGACGGTCGCCGCCAGTGAAACGGTGCGTGCGTTCGTGCCCCCACCATTGCCGCCCGAACCGGCGATTGATTTGCTTTCATTGTTAGAGCGCCTTAGCTTGGCTGAACGCGCGCTCGGACGCCTGGATGGTATCACAATGCTGCTGCCGAGACAGGAGCTGTTTCTATATATGTATGTGAGAAAGGAAGCTGTTCTTTCCTCGCAGATTGAAGGCACGCAGTCCACGCTTTCCGATCTCTTGCGGTTTGAGGCCGAAGCCCAAGCCGGACAGCCGGTTGATGATATCCGTGAGGTATCCAACTACGTAGACGCCATGATGTATGGTTTAGAGCGGCTGGAAACGCTGCCCATGTCGTTGCGTCTGATCCGTGAGATGCACGCCAGGCTCCTACGGAGTGGGCGAGGAGGCACCAAGGATCCTGGAGAGTTCCGCCGCTCGCAAAATTGGATTGGTGGGACGCGCCCCGGTAACGCACTCTTTGTACCGCCACCCGTCAATGAAATGGCCGGTTGCCTAGATGCGTTCGAGCGCTTCATGCATGACGATCAATCGCGGTTACCGGCGCTAATCAAAGCCGGCCTGTTGCATGTGCAGTTTGAAACGATCCATCCGTTTCTCGATGGAAATGGTCGTATCGGTCGTCTGCTGGTGACCCTGTATCTCTGCATCAACGGCGTTTTGCGAAAGCCGCTTCTCTACCTCAGTCTTTATCTGAAGTCTCATCGGAGAGAATATTATCGATTGTTGCAAGAGGTCCGTGAACATGGAAACTGGGAAGCTTGGCTGGACTTCTTCCTGGCCGGCGTCGCGGACACCGCCAATCAAGCGTTTGAGGCTGCCACCCAGATCGTTGATCTTTTCAAGGAAGATCGGGAGCGGATCACGATGGAGAGTGATAGAGCGGGGTCGGCCCTTCGCATTCACGAGCTGTTCCAACAGAATCCTTTTCACACAGCGAACCAGATTGTTCAGATAACAGGTCTGTCCGCGCCAACCGTCAACGCCGCGCTGGCCGATCTAGAGCGATTGGGCATCGTTGGTGAGGTGACCGGCCGCAAACGCGGCCGCGTGTTCAGCTACCAACGATATCTCGCAATTCTGAGCAAAGGCACCGATCCCTTGCCCCTCGGTTCATGAGCAATAGATGAACCGAAGGTTCGATTCCTCTCAAGAGCAAAAACTGCTCAGGAAAAATTCTCTAACACGGCCAGGAATGTGTGCCGATCGCCTTGGCCTTCAGTCAGCCGAACGCGCCCCTCGATGTCGGCCAGATGATGATCCATCAACTGTTGCGCCTTCGCGAGGTCCTTGGCTTTCAGAGCGCCGACGATCAGGCGATGGTGATCAGCCCCGCAATCGTCCTTACGCTCCTCCTCATAGAGGGACATGACGAGCGAGAGGCGGGCGACGATCTTCGACAACACCTCTGTCAGGACGGCATTTCCACCCAGCTCTGCCAAAACGACATGGAACTTGCCTGACAGCACCGTCTTCGACTTCTCGTCGCCATGGTGGTGGATGTGCTCTTCCTCGTCGGTCAGTTTTTCAAGTGCGTCCAACTGGTCGGCGGTCGCGTGGTCCAGGACAAGCTCCAGGATGACGTGCTCTAGCTTGCGACGGGCCTCGAACAAGGCCTTGGCCTCTTCGATGCCAGGTTCGGCGACGAAGGTGCCACGGTTTTTCTTGCGTTCCAGGAGGTGGTCGCTTTCCAGAACGCCAAGTGCGCCACGCACGACCGTGCGGCTCACGCCGAAGTGGTCGGCGATTGCGTCCTCAAGGATCTTGACGCCGGGCTTGAGCGCACCTTCGCCGATCGCTGTGGCAAGCGTGATCCGGATGCGTTCAGTCACGTCGTCATGGGCGTTTTCTGCCGCATCGACCGAGCCATTGGCCTTCTGTGCGGTCTTTGCGCCTTGACGTCGTGTCGTCTTCTTCATGTCTGTTTCCACCTCAGATCGATCGACCTAATTATTTTCTTGAGAATATTCCTGCGTATATGCGCTCGGTGCCAAAAGTCGAGATCTTCCCGATGTTTTAAGGAGCACCGACGACCTATGTCGACGGTGCTGAACCTCTGGCCTGTCAGGCGGCTCGCTGCTTCGTCGAAGGCGTCGAGACCGGAATGCCGTTCTTTGTGCAGACCTCTTCGATATGGCGTGCCGAGGTTTTGATAAAATCTACCGCTTCACTGTAGCCGTAGGACTGCTGTGCATAGGTCGGGTAGCCATACTGGCTGGTCTCATAGGTCTCCCAATCCGGGATCTCTCCAGCGGCGACACGCTTCTCGAATGAGTCGACCAGTGCGAGATAGGCTTCGAGTTCTTCCGCGGTCAGGTCGGGATGGCCGGCCCGCCAGATCGGATCGTTGATCTCGATGCACTGACGAGGATTGGCTATGCGCGGCTTGTCCTCGACGGAAGCCGCGACCTCCAGGGAGAGGTTCAGGTTTGGATTGGTCTTGGCGAGGATTGGAATGATTGCCGCGAAATCGACAATGCCGCGACCAACCGGACGGGTCTGGAAATCGAGGCCGCCTTCAGCGTGGCCGACATAGGCGTCCTTGATATGGGTCTGGCGGACATAGGGGGCCACGCGCTTTGCGGCAAAGACCGGATGTTCTGCACGTTGCAGTCCGTTGGCGGTGTCAAAAACGACACCCATGCAATCCTCGCCCACCTTTTCGATCAGCCGGAGGATTTCGAAGGAGGTGATCTCGTCATGGGTCTCCATGTTGAGATGAACGCCATGGGCGCGCGCCACGGGGGAAAGCTTCAAAAGCACCTTTTCCATCGCCAGCAATTGCTCGTCCCAGGTGACGTCGGTGCGAAAGCGGTCATTGGCCAGCCGCCCGCGATATTCCGATTTGAAGTTGCCCGGTGACACCCAGAGTTCGCGGCAGCCGATGGCCGCACTGGCTTCGATCATGCGGGAAAAGCCGAAGATCACGTCGCCATCGCCGATGGCGCGAAACTCCGGCGCCTCAGCACTGCAATAGGGATTGATCTTGCCAACGCCGGCTTCGAGATAAAGCCCGAGTTCGTCGGCCTTCGCCCGGATCTCGGCCAGTTCGCCCGTGTCCAGTGTGGCGCTCATGTCGAGGATGGTGCTGAAGAAGATACCGCCGAGGCCGAGGTCCTTGACGTGGTCCAGGCTGTTGAGTGGTCCGCGCTTCCTCGCTTCCGGCAGCTTCTGCCCGTCGATGCCCAGTCTCATGATCTGCTCCTTGATGTTTCCTGATCGGGTGCGCTGCAATGGCGACCCTGGTTGGTTGGTGGATTGGCCGGCACGAATGTGTCAGCCGCGTCCGGCAGCCCCTTTCTGCGCCCCGGCATCCAGGCCTTTCGGGGCAAGGCGCTTTTCCAGAAAATGCTGCCCGATCGATGCCACGGTGGTGATGAGGAGGTACCAGAGCGAGGCGACGCACAGCAGTTCGATGACGAGGAAGTTGCGCGCATAGATGGCCTGCGCCTGGGTCAGCAGGTCCTGCATGCCGATGACGGAGACGATGGCGCTCGCCTTCAGCATGCCGATCGCCTGGTTGCCGGTCGGCGGGACGATCAGCCGGATCGCCTGGGGAAGGACGACGGTTCGAAGCGTCTGGAGCGGTCGAAGGCCAAGCGAGGAGGCTGCCTCGCGCTGTCCGCGATCGACGGCGGTCAATCCGCCGCGAATGATCTCGCTCATATTGGCGGCTTCATGCAGGCCAAGCGCCAGAAAGCCGGCAAGGGCCGGAGTGACGAGTTCATTGATCGAGATGGAATAGTGGCCGATGCCCACCATCGGAATGAACAGCGCGATGTTGAACCAGAAGAAGATCTGGACCATGAGCGGCACGCCGCGGAACCACCAGACGAAGGCGACGGCAATCGCTTTCCAGACGATATTCTGGCTGGTCGCCATGATCGCCACGAGGCAGCCGAAGGCGATGCCGAACAGCATCGCGCCGGCCGTCAGTTGCAAGGTGAGGCCAACGCCGTCGAGGATGACCGGATCGACCATATAGCGGGGTATTTCGCCCCATTGAACGCTCTGGTTTTGCGCGATGATCGCGACGATGAGGGCCAGCGCGACGATCGCGCCGGTGCCGGAGGTAATCTGCCCCCACCGGAACGGCTTACCGACCGGAGGCGCGATGGCCATGCCGAGGGGTTGAGCAAACAGGGACATGGCTCAATCCACCGGCATGCTGGCGGCATCGTTGAATTTGACGGTCGCCACGGCAAGCGGTCCGAGCCCCCATTTCTCCATGATCGCCTTGTAGGCGCCGCTGTCGACCATGTGCTGCAGCGAGGCGATGACCGCGTCGCGCAATTCCGGATTGTCCTTCGATGTCAGCATGCCGAGATAGCCGACGGCGAGGCGGACGTCGGGAAGCGCCTGCAGGCCGACGCCCTTGCCGGTCTGGTTTGCCGTGGTGTAGACGCTCGTCGCATAACCGTTGACGGTGGCATCGGCGCGGCCGGTGCGAACGGCCTGCAGCACATCCGGCATTTTCGGGATCGACATGATGCTCATCGGTGTTGCGCATTTTGCCGATGCCGCTTCCACCAGACGCGCCTGGAACGTGCCGACGGGGACCGCAACCTTCTTGCCGCAGAGGTCGTCCATGCTCTTGATGCCGAGCGGATTGCCCTTGGTCGTCATGATCGTGGTGGCGTCATACATGTAGTCGATGACGTCGACCTGCTTTTCCAGCTCCACATCGTCGTTGATGCCGGAAATGGTCATGTCGAAACGCTTGGAGAGGACCGCCGGCACGATGGCGGCGCCCGCGCCGACATTGGTCATCTGGACGTCGACGCCGAGAATGACGCCGAGGGCGGCTGCAATATCGGCGTCGATCCCGATCAGCTTTCCATCCTCTGCCTGGAAGCTGATCGGCGGCGTCAGGTCGGTCGCCACCTTGATGGCTTTCGTGTCCTTGATCGCAGGGGGAAGCCGGTCCGCCAGTGCCTGGTTAAACGCGACACCCGGCAGTTTGGCGACGTCCGCGTCCGGCAACATCCTGATGGCAGTACCTTCTGCGGCGTGTGACGACGTCGCGAGCAGCGCGAATGCAATGCCGGCGAGGCCGCCGTTGAGACTGGTCTTGAAGCTGCGCATGTGATCCCCTTGTCGCTTTTTTATCGACGTGAATTTACGCAAACCACGATGCAATCGGCGTGCCATCTTGAGCAGCGCATTGACATGCCTTTGTTTCTAAAGGGCTATTTTTGGGATGTTGGATAAAATAAGTTTCCGAATAAACATGCGCACAAAGGTACGAAAAGATGATGATTAAAAATTCCTCCCGTCGGCAGGTCGCCAGACGCGGTGGAGATGCGGCGGCTTAAGCCTCTGAATTCGCCTGATCTTCGGCTATTTTTTCTCCCGGTTTGGGTCGTGGCAGGCCGCAATTGCCCGCCCGTTGCTCGCCCGAATGGGCCCATGCCGAGCCAGAAACACTGCTCAATGTATGAGCGGAGACGGCGAAAATTGCCCATTTTTTAATTTCTCAAGAATCTGCGCGTCGATATTATCGTAATTATTCGGAACTATAAAATTCAAAAACATCTTAATATTTACAACGGCTTGTTCTTATCAGTCGGATGGAAATCGCAAACTGGCACGCCGATTGCGAATCCCTCGCCATGACCGACTCCGCAGTCAACATCGTCGACCGACCACATCTCTGCCTGGTGCCGCCAAGCGCTGAGCGCTTCGACGACAAGGCGCAATCACAGGGGACATTCATGGCAGAGGCCTCGAAGGCAGGAGAAGGTAAGCGGCTCAGCGTCCGGGGTCTGACCCACAGCTACGGTGGGCAGAACGCGATCAGCGACATCACGTTCGAGGTCGAGGCTGGCGAGATCGTCGCCCTTCTGGGGCCAAGCGGTTGTGGCAAGTCCACCGTCCTGCGGGCCATCGCCGGGCTGATCCAACCAAAGAGCGGGGCCATCCAGCTCGGTGGTCAGGATCTCGCCCATGTATCCGCACGGTCGCGCGGCATCGGCATGGTGTTCCAGAACTACGCCCTGTTCCCGCATCTGACCGTGGCGGAGAACATCGCCTATCCGCTGGCCTGCCAGCACATGCCGCGGGCTGAGCGGCGGGAGAGGGTGGAGGAAATGCTCTCGCTCGTGCAGTTGAAGAACTATGGTAACCGGTTGCCGCGCGAACTTTCCGGCGGCCAGCAGCAGCGCGTCGCCGTTGCCCGTGCCATTGCCGGCCGGCCGTCGCTCCTGTTGCTCGACGAGCCCTTCGGGGCGCTTGACCGGGCGCTTCGTTTCGACCTGCAGGTCGAACTCCTGCATCTGCAGAAGACGCTTGGTATCACGACGCTGATCGTCACGCATGATCAGGAAGAGGCGCAAAGCCTTGCCGGTCGCCTCGTGCTGATGAACAAGGGCAATGTCGAGCAGATCGATACGCCCATGGCCGTCTATGACCGGCCGAAGACACTGTTCGTCAACACCTTCATCGGCCAGGCCAATATGCTGCATGGCACGGTGGAGGGGTTGGACGCCGAGGCAACGACGATCGCACTCCCGAATGGCAACACGGTCGTGCTGCCGCGCCGCCTGAATTTTACTGTTGGTTCTAAGGTCACCACCACGTTCCGTCCGGAGGACGTCAGTCTCTCAACGTCCCCGAGTGGCTTTTCATTGCCGGCACGGTTGACCGTGTCCGTCCCCCTTGGGCCGACGCTCGTCCATGATCTTCTTCTTGAGGACGGCACGGGCCTGCGCGCGTCGCAGGTCCGCGGACCCTCCACCTTCATTCCCGAGCCGGGAGCCCAGCTCTTTGCCGAGATCGACACCACAAGGTGTCACGCCTTTCCGAGCGAACCGGAAGCATCCCGTGAATGAACAACAACAGAGGTGAACAGATGCAGGATTTCAACATCACACGTCGTCGTTTCGGACTGCTTGCCGCGGGTGCGGCGGCGGCCGTCACCGCCCCCTTCGCCGCCCGCGCCGCTGGTGGCACGGCCGTCGCCGCAACCTTCCCCGGCAGTTGGGAAGATGGCTACCGCACCGTGCTGACGCCCCTCGTCAAGGACGCCGGATTCGGCCTGACGGTTGCCCCCGCCATGGCGCAGGACCAGCTTGCCAAGGTCATGGCGAGCCCCGACAACCCGCCTTACGATACGCTGCTGATGTCGCCCGGCCAGATGGCCGTCGCCATCGAGAATGACCTGATCCAGAAGATCGATCCGTCTAAGCTGAAGAACTGGAGCCTGCTCGATCCGGCCTTCCAGGGCGAGTACGGCCCGACCGTGACCGTCGAAGTCAACGGCATCGCCTATAACCCCGATCTGGTGCCTGCGCCGAAAGGCTATCGCGACCTGTTCGAAAACCCCGCCTACAGCGGCCTTGTCTCCTGGACGGGCTTTGCCTCCAACACCGGCGTCATGGCCTATACCGAGATCGCCAAGATTTTTGGTTCTGGTCCGACCGACATGGACGCCGTGTTCAAGCTGTTCAAGGAGCATCCGGAGCATATCAAGGGCGTCGTCGCCAGCACCAACCACCAGATGACATTGTTCCAGCAGGGTGAAATCGCCGTCTTCATGTGCTCCACCGGCAATGTCGCGAAGCTGAAGGCCTTGGGCCTCAAGGCCGAATTCGTCCAGCCCGAAACCGGATCGCCGGCGGCTCCCGTCAACATCCACTTGACCAAGGGCGCGAAAAACCCTGATGCGGCTTACGCCTATATGGATGCGGCCATTTCCAAGGCGGCGCAGGACAAACTGAAGATGCCGCCGACCGAGATGTTCCCGACCAACCGGGAGGTCGAACTGACACCCGGCATCGAGGCCTATGTGAAGCGCGAACAGCTCGCCTCTCTGGTCTATCCGGACTGGGCTGCGATCAACAAGAACCGTGCGGAATGGATCCGCCAGTTCGACGCTCTCATCGCCGGTTGAGGGTCGAAAAATGAAAGCGAGCGGCTTCCCATACGCTCTCCCGATGCTTCTGCTGTCGGTGGCGTTCTTTGCGACGCCGCTCGCCGTCCTCGTCGGGTTCAGCTTCATCGGCCCCGACGGCCCGTCCCTCCACAACTACGCGCGCTTTCTGGGTGAAGCGTTCAATTACCGCGTTCTAGTCAACACAGCCACGCTCGGTCTGCAGACCATCGCCAGCACGACCCTGCTCGGTGTTCCGATCGCGCTTCTCTATTGGCATAGCGGCAAGACCGCGCGACAGGTCATCATCTTCCTGACGCTCATCCCGATGCTGACCAGCAACGTCGTGCGCACCTTCGCCTGGATCGTTATCCTCGGACGGCAGGGACCAATCAGCGAGGCCTTTGTGGCGCTTGGGCTTGCCGAGCGCCCGTTCACGCTGATGTCCACCGAACTCGGGCTCGTCTTGGCGATGTGCCAGATCGACCTGCCGCTGATCATCCTGCCGCTGATCGCCATCCTGTCCCGCACGCCGGTCCAGTTCACCGAGGCAGCGCAGGTATCGGGTGCCGGTCCATGGCGTATCCTCGTAACCGTTCTCTTGCCGATGATGTTGCCGGGGCTGCTGGCGGGCTGGATTCTCGTCTTTGCCAGCACCAGCGCTTCCTTCGTCACCCAGGCTGTCATCGGTGGTGCGCGCAATGTCTATGTGCCGCAGTTGATCTACCGCGAGGTCGGCACACTGTTCGACTGGCCGATGGCTTCCGCCATTGCCGTTGTCCTGCTTCTGTCGACCGGCATCCTTCTCGTCGCCATGACCATGATTTCCCGCCACAGGAGGCTTGTCGGCCATGCATAGTCCTCGCGAAAATCCGTTTCCCGTCTTCCTGTACAAGGCATTCGTCTTCGGCTTCGGTGGCCTCAGCCTGATCTATCTGGTGGCGCCGATCGTCATCGCGATCACCATGTCGTTTACCGCAGGCCAGACGCTCAAATACCCGCCCGAGGGATTTTCGCTCCGCTGGTACGAGGCGCTCCTCGATCCCGTCCGCTCCGGGACAGAGCATATCGCGGCCGGCAATTCGCTGAAGATCGCAGCCCTTGCGGTGCTGGGATCGCTGCTGTTTGCCGTGCCTGCCACCATCGGCATGGCGCGGATGCGGCGCAGCACGGTCAATGCGCTGGAGCCGTTTCTCCTGGCGCCGCTCGTCCTGCCGAGCCTTGTTTATGGTCTGGCGGCGCTGATCGTAGCGAACTTCGTTGGTTTCCAGCCGTCGCTCTGGCTCACCGTCATCGGCCATGTCGTCGTTTTCGGGCCGCTGATGTATCGGGCCGCATCGGTCGTCGCGCAAGGCATCAACCCGTCGCTGGCGGAAGCCTCCACCGTTATGGGCGCGACCTGGTACACAACGCTCCGGCGCGTGATCCTGCCGCTGCTGGCCCCCGGCATCCTTGCCGGTGCCTTCCTTGTCTTCATTCAGTCGCTCGACAACGTTTCCGTCTCGCTCTTCCTCGCCGATGCACAAACCACCGTGCTCCCGCTCCGGATGTTCGCATTGATCGAAGAGTCACTCGATGTCCGCGTCGCTGCGATGTCAGGAATTCTGATCGGGTTGACGCTGGTGGTGATGCTGGTCGCCAGGCGGGTACTGGCACCGTCGCGCCAAGCCTAACTTACATAAAAAATACTTCTGGAAGGAATACCCAATGACCATACATCCCAGGGCAGGCGCCTACCGCATCGGATCGCTGCTCTCCGATTTCCAGCCGGATTTCGATTTTGCCGCACCCTTGCCGCTGCCGGTCGAGGAGTTCGAGGATCGTCTCCGTCGAATTCGCCGCCAGGCTGTCGAGGCCGGGCATGATGCACTGATCGTCCATACCGGTGGCGTCGGCTGGTTCCATACCTCGAACGCCTACCTGCGCTACATCTGCGACTGGATGCGCGAGGGCGTGCTGATCATCCCGACGGATGCCGACAAGCCGCTGACGCTGCTGTCCTTCTTCACCCAATCCGTGCTCCTGCCGCCGGGCGGTGAACCGGTTCTGGTCGAGGATATCTGGCAGATCGGCCCGATCGGCCGGGAATATGCGGACCGTCCGGGAGACAGCGTCATCAAGACGGCGGAGAAATGCGCCGAACTGCTGGCTGGCATGGGTCTGTCGAAGGCGCAGATCGGCCGTATCGGCGATCGCACCTCGCTCACCTTCTGGGCGGCCCTCGACGAACTGATGCCCAAGGCCAGGTTCGTCGCCGACAATGCCATTCTCGACCGGATGCAGAAAGTTCGCTCGCCGCGCGAGATCGACATGTTTCGGGCCGCCGCCCAGCTGGTCAGCATCGCCACACAGGCAGCCTATCATGTCGCCAGGCCCGGTGTGACCGACCAGGAGATCTACGCCGCCTTCACGCAGGCGCAGCTCTCCTTTGGCGGCGAGACGGGTGACGGATACCAGATCGGCATCAACGAATTCGGCACCCATTGCGGCAAGCCTTACGGCCATGTCGTGCGACCGGGCGATCTTATCAATCTCTACGTCTCCAACATCACTTATCGGGGCTACACCGCCCAGACAGCCCGCATGATCGCGGTCGGAGAGATCACCAAACGGCAGGAAGAGGTGCTGGCGGCCTGTACCGAGGGCGTTAAACGTGCCGAAAAGCTGATCCGGCCGAGTGCCTTGATGCGCGACGTCAACAATGCCGCCTTCGAGCCGATGATCGAGCGCGGCATGCTGTCCTCACCCGAAGCCCGCACTATGCCCTACAACTGGGCGCCGATGGACGATGGCAGCGCGCGTCTGATCCCCCGCCAATACGTGAAGAACATCGATTGGGAGGCCCAGGGCCGCACGCTGATGCACGTCTACCCGGCGACGGAAGGGCCGCATAACCCCAATCTCGGCCACTCCGTCGGCATGGCCGGCGGCCAGAACAGCTTCAACATCTCGTCCCACAACTACGACCGGATGGAGGAGGGCATGGTGTTCGTGCTGCATACTCAGTGGCTCGAGCCGCTGTCTGCCGGCTGCAATGTCGGCGACATGTATGTCGTGACAAGCGACGGGTTCGAGAACCTCTCCCGTCACACGCCGCTGGAAACACACCGCATCGAAGTCGAGGCCTGACATGACCGAGCATACCCATTTCGATTTCACAAGACTCAACGAGCGCGAACGCTACAAGCTGCTCATCGGAACCGTGATCCCGCGCCCGATCGCGCTGGTGACGACGGTGAGCAAGGATGGCCTGCCGAATGCCGGCCCGTTCAGCTTCTTCAACGTCCTGACCCACGACCCGGCAATCGTTGCGATCGGCGTCGAGAACTATTCCGATATGCGCTTCAAGGACACGGCCCGCAATATCCGCGAGACCGGCGAATTTACTGTCCATATCTGCGACACTGCGCTGGTCGACCAGATGGAGGTCTGCGCCATCAAGTTCGGTCCCGAGGTGGACGAGATGGAAGAGGCAGGTCTTGCGACGGTTCCTGGCCGGATGGTGAAAAGCCCCCGCATTCTGGCGGCACCCGCCGCTCTGGAATGCCGCCGCCACACCACCCTTCAGGTCGGTCCTGCCCGTGAGATCATTCTGGGTGAGGTGCTCGGCGTCTACGTGCGCAGCGATGCGGTCAATCCGTCGAACCTGCATATAGACCAGCAGCTCATGGATGCCGTCGGACGTATGGGCGGGCACACCTATACGAGGACGCGTGATCAGTTCGACATCAAGACACTCACCCCGCAGGAATGGGAAAGCCGGAAGGCGGCTGAAAACTTGGCTGCAGAATGAGCAGCAACCCATAGTTTTCGCAGGTTGGCGGCCTTCCGCGCCCGACCCAGACCCTCTCCATCAAGGCTGTCTTCAAGACAGCCTATGCGGTCATCCCCAGGACTGCCGTGAGCGATATCGTGACCAGTGTTCCGCCTCACCGGGGGAAGACCTGGGCGTGGATCATCGCGCGGCCGCCAAGCGGGTTTGCCGAAACCTTCGCCCAGTACATCATGGAGGTGCAGGATAGACGCTCGGAATTATTGAGCAGCTAAACTGCTCAAAGCGCTCGACCTGAGACCAAAAGGCCGCCTCATTTATGGCAGCTATTTCATCCCTCATGTTCAAGGCTAGAGGGTCAGTCTCCGGCGCCGAGCCGGAAAGGATTTCCGCTTTGCGCCGTCATGCACGAACCCGCTACGCGGGAGGGCGTGCGCGGCGAGTTTCGCATGATTATCTGAGGTTCTAGGCAGGCTGTTGGTGTTGCCTGACCATGACGTTCCCTTCAACGAGAGGAACGTTCAATGGCCAGCTTTCAACACGATGCCCCGACCACACCGCTCCGCCAGCGCATGCAGGAAGACATGCTGATGCGAGGGTTGGGATCCCACACTCGGCAGGACTACATCCGTCACGTTCGGCGCTTCGCTACGTTTCTTGGGCGCGCCCCGGACACCGCGACGGTCGAGGACATACGACGTTTCCAGTTGCATCAGCATGAGAACGGCGTAGGTCCTGCGACGATCAACAGCACGGTTTCGGCGCTACGCTTTCTGTTCACGGTGACGCTGAAGCGGCGGGATCTGGCCCGGGCGCTGGTGATAACGCGCAATCCGCGCAAGCTACCGGACGTGCTCAGTATTGAGGAAGCTGCCCGCTTACTGGAGGCGGCACCTGGCATCAAATACAAGGCCGCCCTCGGTGTGGCCTATGGTGCGGGCTTGCGCGTCTCCGAGGTCGCCCATCTCAAGGTCGATGACATCGACTCCAAACGCATGCTGATCCGGGTTGAACAAGGCAAGGGACGCAAGGATCGCAATGCCATGCTGTCTCCGCAGCTCCTCGAACTGCTGCGGCTTTGGTGGCGTGAAGGAAAGCGGCGCGGTGTGATGCTGCCTCACGGCTGGCTGTTTCCGGGGCGTAGCCGCACCGATCCGATCTCGTCGCGGCAACTTCATCGCGCGGTTCAGGAAGCTGCCGATGTTGCCGGCATCCACAAGCGCGTCAGCCCGCATACCTTGAGGCACAGCTTTGCCACCCATCTTCTGGAGGATGGCACCGATATCCGTGTCATCCAGGTTCTGCTCGGTCATAGCAAGCTGGAGACGACGGCTCTCTATGCGAAGGTCTCCACCCGAACCATTCATGCGGTCGCCGGACCTCTTGATCGGTTGATGGCGCTGATGGAAGGCAAAACGCCCTACGGCTGAACCATGCGTACCTCGATCGAGGTCGCCGATATCTTCCGTGCTGCAGGGCCGAACTATCGCAAAGTCCATACGGGACATCTCAGCTTGAGCCAGCTCAAGGTTATGTCGGCGGTCGAGCACTGCCGCACAGCGGCACTGGGCGGACATGTCGAGGCCTGCGAGGATTGTGGAGAGTGGCGCATCGCCTACAATTCCTGCCGCAACCGGCACTGCCCGAAGTGCCAGGGCGCCGCTGCACGCACATGGCTTGCCGAACGGGAGGCCGATCTCCTGCCTGTCGGATACTTCCACGTCGTCTTCACATTGCCAGCCGAGGTCGCCGCCATTGCCTTCCACAACAAGGCGCTGGTTTACGATCTGCTCTTTAAGGCCGCATCCGAGACGATGCTGACAATCGCTGCCGATCCGAAGCATATCGGCGCGCGCATCGGCATCACTGCCGTCCTGCACACATGGGGATCGGCCATGACCCATCATCCCCATGTTCACATGATCGTGCCAGGTGGTGGCATCGCGCTCGATGGATCACGCTGGATATCGTCACGTCCGGCATTCCTCCTGCCGGTTCGTGTGCTCGGCAAGCTATTCCGGCGCTTGTTCCTGACACGGCTGCTCCAATTCCACGATGCCGGGCGGCTCGCCTTCTTCGGTTCGGCTACGCCTCTGGCTGATCGCCGGGCATTTGTAAGATACCTGTCGCCAGTCCGCAGGAAGCGCTGGATCGTCTATGCCAAGCCGCCCTTTGCGGGGCCGGAAGCAGTGCTTGCCTATCTGTCGCGCTACACGCACCGGGTCGCCATCTCGAACAGTCGCCTGATCGCGTTCGATAAAACGGACGTCACCTTCCGCTACAAGAATTACCGCCGTGACGGCTGCGATCGGCAGCAGGTTATGACGCTCGCGGTCGACGAGTTCATCCGCCGTTTCCTGCTCCATGTCTTGCCGCGCGGCTTCCACCGCATCCGGCATCACGGTCTGCTCGCCGGCAGTTCTCGAAAGACCAGCATCGCTCGTGTCCGCGAGCTCCTCAATGCTGCCCCGCCGCCCCCTGATGAGGCGAACGACGAACCGACCGACATCCGGCCGCCATGCCAATGCTGCGGTGGACGGATGGTCGTCATCGAAGTGCTCAAGCGCTGGCGGCAACCACGTGGACCACCAGACGAGCTAGCAACGAACCGGGAGAGTGCGTCATGACCCGGCATGGCCGATCCATTCATATGGTCTACTCACCGCAGAGCTGGCCAACGGGTAGGGCTGTGCCAGCCCCTATGGCGAGGGCATTCAGCACGGCAAACATGCGCTCATTCACTCCGAAAATCCGGAGAACTATACATGCAATCCTCGCCCTCGAAGCGCCGGTACTGGCAACTGCCGCTGCGATTGGCCGCCCGCTGAAAGCGACAATCCACAAAACCCCATAGCGCAGAGAATGCCGACCGCGGGTTCCTGCATGAGAGGCTTTCGTACGCCTGACGGCACCCGAAACCCTTCACCATTCGGTCGTAGCGGTGATCGTCATCTCTGCCAGAAAGCAGACATCGTAGTGACTGCAGCGTCAGGTCGGCTATGGCCAATAACCGTCGTCATCAGTCCGTCTCTGAACAATATATTTGTCGCTGAACTAAGCTCCCACAGACAACCCTTGGAAAGGGGAAGGCCACGGTAATCGAGCCTTCAAGTAATCCGTCGCGAAAACTACCTCGCACATCCCTGATTTCTCAATAAATCTGTATGATTGATTTGGCTCGGCAGGTTTGTTCACCTTCAAAGATCACTTTGTCAACAATCTCTGGAACCCCGCATGCGAATCCACCATCTCAACTGCGGCTCACATTGCCCCGTTGGCGGGTTTCTTTTTGACGGATCAAGCAGCGGCCTGCTGGCAAATATCTGCACTCACTGTTTGCTGGTAGAGACTGCGGACTTCTTAGTCCTGGTCGACACCGGCTATGGATTAAAAGATGTGTTGCGGACGTCGGCGCGAAGACTGCCGCTCACTTGGCCGCTCATCCTCAATACCCGTCTACACGAACGAGATACGGCGATCCGTCAGATCGAAGCGATCGGTTTTTCGGCGCGGGATGTGCGCCACATCGTCCTTACGCATCTGGATTTCGACCATGCGGGCGGGATAGCGGATTTTCCAGAGGCTACAGTTCATGTCATGTCGGGAGAACGGCAGGCGGCGGAGAATGCGCGTGGCTTCGTCGCACGGCAGCGTTACAGGCCCTCAATGTGGAAAGATGTTAAAGACTGGCGAATGTACGAAGCTGAAGGCGAAGCATGGTTCGGACTGAGCTCAGTCCGTGACCTCCATGGACTTCCTCCGGAAATACTGATGGTTCCATTGCCGGGCCATACCTTGGGTCATGCGGGAGTCGCGATCAGGTCGGATGGTCGCTGGCTTCTGAACGCTGGAGACAGCTTCATGCATGCTGGTCAACTCGATGTGGCACACCCGCAATGCCCTGTTGGAATTGAGGTCTATCAGGCAATCATGAGCTCCGATCGGCTAGCCCGCCTCGACAACATCGAGAGACTTCGCGAACTCAAACGAGACCACGGTTCCGAAATGTCTATTTTCGCTTCGCATGACACTGTTCAACTGGCGGCAATGCGTGCTTCGACACTGCCGAGCTAGAGCAATTCCAGCAAAAGTGGGAACCGGTTTTGCGTGTGGAATTGCGTTAAAACAAAGAGATAGAGCATTGCAGGCGATTCTGTTATCGCCGGAAATGCTCTAGTTCCGCGAAGGAGCGGCGATGGCCGCCCCTCAACAAGACCATGACCACGGATCGGTCGATGCGGAACCGGTCACCCATGCCGAGCTGGCATGGTCCATGTCACAGCGCCGCCTTCAGGAAGGCGTGGATATAATCAGCCGAAAGCTGGGGAAACTGGTGGTGCGGTCCGTGTCCGGTGCGGGGCATGACCAGAAGTTGGGCCCGAGGTATTTTGCGCACAAGCGGGAACCAGTTATCGGCAGGCGTTCCTGGGTCATTGTCGCCGCAAATGATCAGCATGGGCACGTTGGACTTTGTCAGCGCCTCGCGGACCCCCTCCTTGTCGTCGTGAAATTTCTGGGCGGCGGCAAAGTAGACCTTGAACTCGTCCATGGTGGACGGGATACGCTCGGTCACTCCGGCGCGCGCGTAGATGCGGTCACGGGAAGCCTTTGCAGCCGCTAGGCTCTCTGCATAGGCAGGTTCGAAGAACAGGGTTTCCTCGTCCTTCAGGTCGTTGACCGGCTTCACAGCAAGCTTGAACCAGTCGTCGCGCATCCCATGCTCTACCTTTCCAGCAGGATTGGTGCCCATGAGAACGGCCCGATTGACCATCTCGGGGTGTTTTACGAGGAAAGTCTGGCCCAGGGCCCCGCCCCAGGACCAACTCACCAGGTTGAACTTGCGGACTCCGACTGCGTGGGCGAAATTCGCCATGGTGTCAGCGACAGCGACCATGTCGGGCGCAAGCTCTCCTTCGGAGTAGCCGACACCAGGATAGTCCACCACGATGACACGGTAGTCGTCCGCCAATGCATCGACGAAGGCCGGGTCCCAGGTGTCGAGGGTTCCACGCAGCCGGGTGAACATGATGATCGGGTCGCCTGACCCGACTTCGCGGTAGGCGAGCTTCACGCCACCGACGTCGACGAACTTTGTTTCGGCGCTGCCAGCAGTCTCGCTTGCACAGGCCTGGAACGGTAACCAGACGAAAAACATGAAGAATGTGATAACGTATTTCATTGACGTGATCCTTCGGGGTTGGAATTGGGGGTGCGACGGCCGCCGTCGTTCGCGAGGCATAGAGGCACCCTGCGCCCGCTGGACGGACGGGACGCTTCGGAGCGAGCGGTCGCGAATGGCAGCACATGCGCGGCTGACGCTCAGCAAAATACAAGACTTGGTTTCTACTGGGCGACCGAGCCCAAGTACCGGGGCGGCGGGCCTGTCGAGCGATAGATGCGGCCCCAATTCATGGCGGGCAGAGTCGAACGCCTTCCATAGCTCCTCATTGCCAAGCGATGGGATAGTGACGATCTCGCCTGCATCAAAGCCCGCAAGAGCGGCGTCGATCATTTGGCCCGCGTCCATCATCATCCTGGCGGGGATCACTGCTGTGTCGACACCCGCGCGCTCGAATATTTCGGTCCTGGTAAAGCCGGGCAGGACGGCCTGAAAACGGACGCCCTTACGCCGCAGTTCGATGTCGAGGGCTTGGGTCAGCGAGAGCACGAACGCCTTTCCCGCAGCATAGCTGCCGTTGAAGCTTTCCGGCATCAGCGCGACCACAGACGCAATATTGATGATCGCTCCCGAGCCTTTCTCGCTGAAGGCTTTCGCGGCTGCGACGGTCAGGGCATGCAGGACATCGACGTTAAGATGGACCATGCGGTCAAGGACGCCATCGTCAGAGTTCAAGACGCTTCCGCTCGGCCCGACTCCAGCACTATTGACGAGAAGTCCGATAGTTTTGTCCTGGCGGATGCGATGCAGCAGAAGGTCGAGGTCACTGCGCTCGCTCAGATCGAGGGGCAATGGTATTGTGGCAATTGCGTATTTCTCGGTCAGGCGATTGGCAGCGGCGCGTGGCCTCGCCGCGTCGCGGGCGACCACGATGAGATCATAGCCTCGGGCGGCGAGCCTGTCGGCATAGACCGCACCGATACCGGAGGACGCCCCGGTGACGATTGCGATGGGTCTGGTCATGGTGGTCTCCTTATTGGGGTGCTGCGGGCGTCTTTCGAGCCGACGGTCGGGACCGCTGCGATCCCGACCGTTTCCGTTTATGCGGCGTGGTGGATGCTCATGTGCTTGACGTTCGACCCGTCGGCGCGTGCATGGCGCACCGCCCAATCGAGCGCGAAATCGGCGACCTCTTCCCAGCCTGCCTCGAGGCAGGTGAAATGCGAGCGGTCCTCGAAAATCTTGAGGGCCGTGTGGGACGGCGCGCGCTTCTGCTTGTCGTAGATCGCCCTGGTCATGCTCGCGTCGGCGATGAGGTCGAGGCCGCCGCCGATGAGGAGCAGCGGAGCGCGGTCCGGGTTGTCCCACCGTATCTTGCCGATCGATGTGAGGATGCCATCCCAATAGACCTTGCCCGCCGTCGGAACGATGTAACGGTCGTAGTAGTCGTCGACCTTGTCTTTCGGGAGCGCGTTCGCAAAGCGATTGCCGAAAAACTTGCGCGACATATGAATCGTGCGCTTCCAGCTGCCCCATGACCCCAGCACCGGGAGTGCGGATACGATCGAATGGATACCGAGCCGGACACCCGTCGTTGGTGCGGGATCAATGGCCACGCCGGCGACGCCGAGGCCGCGGTCGAGCAATAACTGGGTCCAGACACCGCCGGCCGAATGGCCCATCAAGATGGGTGCCTCGGGCAGCTTTCGGATTTCCGCCTCAAGATGGTCGACGATGCCCTGGACGCCGACTGCCTTGAGCATGGGATGGGGGTTGGCCCGAAGTTCTGCCGGCTCGCGGTCGTTGTACGGCCAGTTCGGTGTAACCACGGTGTAACCCTTGGCTTCGTAGCGGGCCTTGAAGCCCTCCCAGCTCTTGGCGTTGAGCCAGGCCCCGTGGATGAGCACGATGGTATTCGTCATCGGAATTCTCCTTATTCAAATGGTCGAGCGAGGAAGGTTCATGCCGAGGTCTTGAAGAAGGCTAGGAGATCGGCGTTGATCACGTCCGGATGGGTGGTGCACATACCGTGCGGGAGGCCTTGATAAGTCTTGAGCGTGCCGTTCTTCAGCAGCTTCGCAGACAGTGGCGCGGCGTCCGCATAGGGCACGATCTGGTCGTCGTCGCCATGCATGACGAGCACCGGCAGGTCTATCGCCTTGAGGTCGTCGGTGAAGTCTGTTTCCGAGAAGGCCTTAATGCAATCGTAGTGGGCCTTGGCTCCGCCCATCATGCCCTGCCGCCACCAATTCTGGATCACGCCTTCGGAGACTTGCGCGCCAGGACGGTTAAAGCCGTAGAAGGGGCCGGCCGGAACGTCTCGGAAAAACTGAGCGCGGTTGGCAATCAGCGCGGCGCGGAAACCATCGAACACTTCGATCGGCAGGCCACCGGGGTTCTTTTCGGATTTTACCATGATCGGCGGCACAGCACCGATGATGACGGCTTTCGAGACACGGCCGGGCTTGGAGCGTGCGACATAGTGGACGACTTCGCCGCCGCCCGTGGAATGGCCGACATGGATGGCGTTCTTCAGGTCCAGCTTCTCGGCCAGCGCCGCGACATCCGCCGCGTAGGTGTCCATCTCGTTGCCCGTGTCGGTTTGGGTCGAGCGCCCATGGCCACGCCGGTCATGGGCGATGACGCGGAAACCCTGACCAAGGAAAAACATCATCTGGTTGTCCCAGTCGTCGGCTGACAGCGGCCAGCCATGGTGGAAGACGACCGCCTGGGCGTCCTTCGGACCCCAGTCCTTGTAAAAGATTTCGGTACCGTCGTTGGTGGTGATGGTGGACATGATGAGGTTCCCTTGCTCGTTTGCGGTTGATGTTTTGGCGGCCAGTGCCTTCTTCGGAAGAGCTGCGACGGCGAGCACTGCGCTGCCTCCGACAAGCAGATCGCGCCGGGTCGCGGTCATCAAATTCTGTGCGATTGTGGTGGCGTTCATGTTCGTCTCCTTGGCGGCGTGAATGCCTCTGTTCGACGAGATGAAGCTTGGCGGACCGCGGTCTGTAACGCGAGTAAACGGTCGTAAATCCGTGAAAATCGAAATTCCGATCACATCACGGGCAAACAGAAGGGGACCAGGCCGCAGGCCCGGCCCCCTCGAAATTCTGGTCCCATGCCGGTCAGGCGGGCACGAACCGATAGGCGTCGCCCTTTCGTTCGGCGTAACCCACGCCTGGATAGGTCCAGTGATAGCCAAGAAGCTTGAGCTTCTCGGTCGCAGCGCGATCGAGGAGGGCGCGGCGGTTCTTGAGAGCGAGCTCGGCGTCGGTGTCGAAGCCAAAATGCCAATGTGGATGCTGGAAGAAGATCACGTCGTTGGTGCAGGCGTCGCCAGTGATGACGAGGTTGTCGCGCCCCCCGAGTTCGACGGAGATGTGTCCCGGTGTATGCCCCGGAGTATCGATGATCGACATTCCGGGCACGATCTCGTCACCATTCCTCACAAAGGTAGTCCGGTCCTCTACGGCGAACAGATCGCGTTGAGCACCCTTGGCGAAGCCATGCAGCGCCGCTGGCCGCCGAAGCTCAAAGTCCTTGTCGGTCCAGAAGTCCCACTCGGTTTGGCCCACATAGTATTTAGCGTTGGGGTAGAGGACCTTGCCGTCGCCGGTGATGGTTGCACCGGAATGGTCTGGGTGCGCATGGCTGAACACGACCTTGGTGATCGAGGCCGGATCAACGCCCGCAGCCTTGAGATTGTTCGCAAGCCGCCCGGTGCTGGGCTGGAAGTTTCCGCCCGCGCCGTTGTCGATCAGGATCAGGTCGTCGCCGTAGCGAATGAGCGGAACGTTAGCTTGAACGGGTGCGCTCGTCATGTCACCACCCAGGGACGCGAGGATCGGAAGACGAACTTCAGGGGGTGCGTCAGGGAGCAGGATGTCTGCGGAAAGCGTGAGAAAACCGTCACTGAAGACGGATATGTCGAAATCGCCATGGGCGAAACGGTGGGTAACCGCGGCGTAGGCAGGAGTACCTGCAGCGCCCGCCAGCGCTGCACTCGCTGCGAGCGAGAGGAATTCCCTTCGATTGGTAGAATGAGGCTGGTAACGGGTCATCGACGTGTCTCCCTTGGATTGGAAAAGGCACGCCGATTGTGGGATCGTCCCCGCACGCGGACGAGTGAATGGTTGTAAATGGCTGCGAAAGAAGCGACCGTATGGGGTTACTGCAGTAGCTGGCTGATCCATTCAAGATCAGTTGCCGAGCTTCGAATGATGCGGGCATCATCGCGCGTCTTGCTCCACGGCGACCCATTTGAAAGCACGACCGTTTTGCCCTGGTCGAGAAAAGCCAGCTTGAGCGCCGAGGCGGCTTCGACATCGGCTGTCTCAGTCAGGAAGAAAGCTGCCGCTTCGAAGTCGTCGACGACGATCTGCTCGATGGAGAGCGCATCGGCGATGTCGCTGCGGGCGATATGGTCGGAGAGAAAGCCTGCGACTACAGGGTCTTCCGAGAACCTCCGCATGTGTCCGGCGACGAGCGGAAACCCACCTCGATCACATGCAAATATAACCTCGGCTCCCAAACGCCGCAGCTCGCAATATGCCATCGCCACGCCACGCGCGAGCTCCCGGTCGGGCGCGCCCGTGCTATGCTCGCCGTCCAGGACGATCAGTACTCTGCGTTGAACGGTGACCATGCCTTTGCCTCAGTTGTCAAAAGGCTATTCGAGCACGGCACGAGGGACCAGTGAGGAGTTGTAAATCAGTGTAAAGACGGCAAATCAGTGGAAAGCGCGGTGATCGGGTCGGTCGCGCTTGTTCGTAGGTTGCACGACCATCCCAGATTCGGCTTTCTTATCGCCGTTTGGCTGCATCCGAGACCGGTCAGCGGAAAGTCTTCTTTGCCATGCGACAGCTGATTGAGATTCAGCCTCGGCTTCGGCCGCGTCGATCCATTCCGCTCCGGCTGCAGGGGCGTTCTGCCCGGATCCGTGACAAAGCAACTGACCCTTCACGCGAAGGAGTTCCGGTTTGCACCACCGTTCGCCCGAAGACTCGCAGTGGGCGAGCGCCCGGTCTATGACTTCGTTGGCTTCGGCAAACTTCTGAAGCGCGGCGAGTGCTCGCGCCTCAACCACTTGGAAATAGGTTCTGAACAAATTGAACCCCGCATGGTCGAGCACCGACATGCTCCCCCTGAGTTCGACGAGGCAATCGGCAGCTTTGCCCTCGGTAAGCTTGACCTCGGCCTCAAAGCAGCTTGCGTAGGAGTTCCAGACATCCAGGGACAGCGACTTGGTATGGTCCTTGAGAAGCGCGATGTAGTCCCTCGCGAGGTCGAGCCTGCCTTCCAGAAGAGCTAGGGGGCATGCAGCCTCTGCGAGGACGTTCGTCAACGACAGCTCATGCCCGATCGAGATCGCCTGCTCGACACTGGACTGCACCTCGGCCAGCGCGCGATCGCCGTCGCCAAGCACCCAGAGATCGCGGGCGAGGATAATCCTCGCGGTGATCCGCTGGTCGAACTGGAATCGCGTAGTATGCCCTGCGGGTAACGCATCATACTCGATGATCATATCCTCAAGGAGCTCGCGGGACTGGGCGTGGCGGCCGAGCCAATGCAGCGTCGCGCCCATGATGCGCTTGGCCACGACATTATCGACAGGATCAGTCGATCCTGCCGCCACAGTCGCGAACCTGTGGGCGAACTGGAGGCCGAGCTGGGGTTCAGCGCGGTTGATCGCGTCGACCCACAACGCCCAGATGGCTCGCAGCTGGTAGTCGATATCACCGAGGCGCTCGGCAATCCGCAGCGCTGCCGTCCAGGCGTCGACGCCCTTTTCAGGCACCTCGGTCGACCGCATCTGCGGCCATCCCAGCGCCGTATACAGCTTCATCCGTCGCTGCTCGTCGAGGTCGGGGTGCGCGTCGAGATAGGCGATGGCCTTTGTCACCCAGTCGAAGCATTCATCGAGAAGCGAAAGCCGAAAGAGTAGCGGCAACGCTGCCACTGTCAGCCGGACCCCCGACAATTCGTCTCCGCCGGGCTCGAACGCCCAGTCCAGCGCCAGCCGCAGACTAGCAACATGCTGTGCAAAATCCTCGGACCAGTCCTCAGTGGAGGCCGAATAGAGGTCCTGCTCGCTCATTTCAAACAGTTCAGAAAGGTATTGCGCGAGGCGGGACATGACGGATGAGTACTGCCCGCTCTCACGCAGTTTTTCGACAGCGTAGAAGCGCGTTGTATCGAGCAGGCGGTATCGGGTTGTATCCGACAGGGGCTCGGCAACCACCAGCGACTTCGATACGAGGTTCAAGACGACCTCGTCGGTGTCGCCGAGAACTGCGGAAGCGGCGCCCGTCGTGAACCAACCGCGGAAGATCGAGAGCTGCTGGATTGCTCTCTGCTCGTCCGGCGTAAGGACGAAATAGCTCCAGTCGAGCGTGGCGCGTAGTGTCTGGTGGCGCAGCAGCGCAGTGCGCCGACCCCTGCTCAGCACCCGGAAACTGTCTTTCAGGGATGTTGAGAGCGTCCTGGCTGACATCGTGTCCATACGAGCTGCGGCCAACTCGATCGCGAGCGCGATGCCATCGACCTGTTGGCAGACCTCAACGACATGGGAGACATCCTCGTCGCTGAGCTTGTACCCACCCCGGCAGGCGGCGGCGCGTTCCACGAACAGTTGCACGGCCGGCGATTCCATCGCCTCGGCGACGGTCATTCCCGTCTCGGGTGTATCCAGGGGGCTCAGGCGGTGAACCCATTCGCCGTCCGATCGCAGGGGCTCCCGACTCGTGGCAAGGAACCGCGGGGACGCGGTCCGACCCAGTATCGATTCCACGAAAAGCGCGGCCTCATCAACGACATGCTCGCAGCTGTCGAGCACGATGACGATGTCACGTCCCTCCAGCACCTCTGCGATCTCACCGTCAATGTCGTCGTTGCGCGAGGGGATGTCGAGCTTCGAGGCCACCTCCGTCGATATGAGCTCACCTGAGCTGAGTTCGGCAAGATCGACCCAGATCACCTCGGCGGAAGATCGGCCGAGCACGGCACGCGCCACGGTGGATTTCCCTATGCCACCCGGCCCGACGATGGTGAGAAGTCGCGCATCCGGCAGTTGCTCGGACAGTCTCTCGACCACGTCAGACCGTCCGAAGAGCTTCGCGTTCACACGACGCTCCATGCGAACGACCTGAGCCGCGCCGGGTTGCCGCATCTCGGTTGCGGGGTTCTTCTTCCGGGTCACCTTGGCGATGAAGGTGTAGCCACGGCCCGGTACATTGGTAACGTAAAAGGATTCGCGTTTGGTGTCACCGAGCGCACGGCGGATAGCTGAGATGTGGACCCGCAGATTGGTTTCATCGACAAACGTATCCGGCCAAGCATGCCGAATGATCTCCGCGTTCGTGAGGATCCTTCCGGCATTCGAGGTCAGGCAGGCAAGGATGTCCATGGCCCGGCTTCCCAGGGTCACCGGGCTGCCGTCCCGCGTCAGGGTTCGCCTTCCCGACTTCAAGACGAATGGGCCGAACTGGACCTCGTCTTCCACGATGTCATTCCCATCCATCCAGGCCGCCATTCGCCAGTTGATCCGCTACGTCCATCGAAAGTTGACAATAGCCAGCTTCGCGTCGCACGCAAAGAGGGTATGGGCAGAGTGCTCGATTTGGCACAGCCTCGGACCATTACCTGACAGCCATAGGCGTGAGCTGAGAATGCAAGGTGGCTATCCGCCGACGGCTGGGGCATTGGGTTGCCTAAAAGGTGATCGGACCAAACACCGGCTGCTTCCTGGGAGTGGCAACCTGACAGCAGACAGTCCGTTTCCGGCCCCCTTCCCGACATTCCAAGTGGGCCAGGTGCTTGATCTGGCGCGTTTATCTGCCAGTTCGCATTTAAAGTAATGTCAGGTCGACGGTTCGATTCCGTTCAAGGCGGAGACGACCGGCAGGGCCCATCAAAGACCAAATTTCGCACATCTGCTGATCCCCGCGCCAACGCCGAAGACGTCTGAACATTGTTCTGCCTGACCTGTTTACTGGAGGCCCCGCTTCATGAGGCGCTTGCAAGGGCACGCTGCTTCCGGAGGTGTTCGGCGAGCACCACCACATCGGCCGGGCCATTCAGCCCTGCAGCGATAATGGACACTCTCAGATTTTCAGCGAGTGTGGCGTCGAAATTGGTACCAAGGATCATATCCGTGTCCGAATTAACGTGGTCACGGATGTAATTTGCCGCCTCATCGACTTCGAACAGTGTCAATTCCCTTGTCGCGGACATCGAAACCAGCAGGGTTCTTGCAGTTTCGAGGCTTGTCCCCCTGAAAAGGGGATTGTCGATCGCCGCTCTGGCAGCCTCTCTTGCGCGACCGCTCCCTGCGGCCGTGCCGCTCGCGATGATCGCCCGGCCCATGTTTTTCATCACCGCTTGAACATCGGCGAAGTCCACGTTGATCAAGCCATACGCCCGCATCAAATCCACCAAGGACATGACCCCTTCAACAAGGACCGTGTCAGCCATCTGGAATGCTGTATCAAGCGTTGTCGTCGCATTCGAAAGGTGGAAAAGGTTCTGGTTTGGAACGATAATCACGGTATCGGCTGCCTCGACCAGAGATCGTATACCGTCCTTTGCCTGGCGCGCCCGGTGCGTTCCCTCAAAAGTGAAGGGCTCCGTCACCACCGCAACTGTGAGCAAGCCCGCCTGACGGGCGGCGTGTGCGATCACGGGTGTGGCGCCTGTTCCTGTGCCGCCACCCATTCCGGCGGCAAGGAAGCACACCTGCACATTTTCCAAATGCGCCATGATGTCATCAAGCGATTCCGTCGCCGCAGCGCGACCTAGCTCCGGCCGAGAACCTGCTCCCAGCCCTTGCGTAACGTTTCTGCCGAGTTGCACGTGATGTTCGGCCTTGGAGGAAGCCAGGGCCTGGGCGTCTGTGTTGGCGGCAATGAACTTCACATCCGCGTTGCTGCTTGCAATCATTGTGTTGATCGCATTCCCGCCGCCGCCCCCGACGCCGATAACGGCAATCCTCGGCGTCCAGGCACTCATTCCGAGCGATGGCATTGGCTTCGTTTTCATGGCGTCAGGCGTCCCAGCGCCGAAATAGCGCGCTGGCATTCACCCCGCCGAAGCCGAAGCCATTGCTGATTGCGAATTCCATTGGGAGTGACCGTGCTTTGTTGGCGACGAAATCAATGCTACTGCCGGCCGGATCGGGAGAGTTAAGATTCAAGGTAGGTGGCGCGACCTGATCCCGCAGCGCGAGAATCGTGAAGATCGCTTCGAGGCCGCCGGCTGCTCCGAGAAGGTGGCCCGTTGCGGACTTGGTGCCGCTGACCGCTATTCCCGACTTTGTCCCGAACACGGACTTGATCGCTTCGATTTCACCACGATCTCCGAGCTGGGTGGATGTGGCATGGGCGTTGAGATGCTGAATCCGGGAAGGGGCGATACCCGCTTGTCTGATCGCGATCTGCATTGCTCTGGCAGCCCCGGATCCATCTTCCGGACCAGACGTGACATGATGGGCATCAGCCGTGGTGCCATAACCGACCAATTCCGCCAGTGGTGTCGCCCCACGCGCCAGGGCATGACTGAGGGCTTCGATGACCAGGATGCCCGCACCTTCCCCCATAACAAATC
The DNA here is from genome assembly GCF_058242775.1 of Neorhizobium sp. PAMB6630. Lineage (NCBI taxonomy): Bacteria > Pseudomonadati > Pseudomonadota > Alphaproteobacteria > Hyphomicrobiales > Rhizobiaceae > Neorhizobium > Neorhizobium sp. PAMB6630. The sequence goes on along the minus strand of NZ_JBZAYV010000002.1, from coordinate 337,730 downwards.
CGTCGCGCAGCATGTCGAAAGGCCGCGACGCAGCAGCCGGGGTCTCGGCAAAGCCGGTCGACAAAGCCCGCGCCGCCGCGAAGCCCCCAAGGCTCACGGTGTTCATGCAGGCTTCCGTTCCACCGCACACGGCAATATCGACTTCGTTCGCCCGGATCATGCGGGCTGCGTCACCGATCGCCTGGACGCCCGCCGCGCAGGCGGTCACCGGCGCGCCAAGCGGGCCCTTCAGCCCGTGGCGGATCGACACCTGACCTGCGGCGAGGTTGACCAGGAAGGACGGAATGGTGAACGGCGACAGACGGCGAGGACCCTTCTTATCGACGATGCGGACCGCCTCGGTGATCGCCGGGAAGCCGCCAATCCCCGATGCGATGATCGTTGCCGTCCTCTGGCGGTCCTCCTCTGAGACGGGTCTCCATCCGGCGTGTGCGAGGGCTTCGTCTGCCGCCGCCAATGCGAACAGAATGAAGCGATCCACCTTGCGCTGATCCTTGGGGGGTAGGATGCGATCTGCATCGAAACCAGCTTCGGGGTCCTCTTGGATCGTCGGGACGACACCGCCAACCTTGGATGCCAGGTCTCCGACCATGTCGTCGTGCAGGCGACGAAGGCCGGATTGACCGGCGAGAAGGCGGCTCCAGGAATTCTCGACGCTGGCGCCGAGCGGACTGACGGCACCCATTCCCGTGACAACAATACGACGCATGACAACTCCATCGCCGGGATCCGCGGTCGCACGGATGCCGGGCATTCAAAACGTGAAAAGGAAAGTAAGAGGCCGCTACGCGACCGTCTCTGCGCAAGCCAGGCGTCTGGCTTGCGCAGCCGCCGTTTCCAGCAGACGCTCGGCAAGTGTTTCATCCGTCACGATCCGCGACAGCGTGACCGCGCCGACCATCAGTGCAAGCATGACTTCAGCTTTCTGTGCCCGGATCTCCTTGCTGTCTGTGGCAGGCAGGAGGTCCTCCAGGACCTGCAGATGCGCTTTGATTCCGTCCTGAAATGGTTGTCGGACATCCTCACTCTGGCGCGCCGCATCGGCACCAAGGGCGACAAGCGGACAACCGTCACCGGTTTCGCCTCGATGATCGGCTGAGAGGTAGAGGTCAAGGACACCCTGAAGCGGATCGGCGCTCGAGGCTGCGACAGAGGACCATCGGCGCGTTGCGCTCTCCATGGCGCGGCGTGAGGCCAAAGCTGCGAGATCCTCCTTGGATTCGAACTGCTTGTAGAAGCCGCCTTGGGTGAGGCCTGCTCCTTTCATCAGGTCCTTCAGGCCGATCCCATCAAAGCCATGCTCCCGAAAAAGCCGGCTTGCGACATTGATGACTGTCTCCCGATTGGCTTCCGCCTGGGCACGGCTCACTCTCATGACGGTCTCCATTTAGATTTATATTGACATCTATAATGCTTTTAGAGTTAGGATGCAATCTATGAATTGGGATGCTCCCGTCAAGAAGGTTGGTGTCATGAAACGAAAATTCCTGCTCGCGACTGTCGCGCTGGCGGCCCTTGCCGGCGTTGCGGCTGCCATTGTTCTCCTCCCGCCGGCAACTCAGGAAGCCGTTGCCGCGGACCCTCGCACCTTGCCGCCTCTTGTGAGCCTGGCCATGGTCAAAAGCCCCGAAGCGGGCAACAGAACGTTCACCGGGACTGTGGCAGCCAGGGTGCAGAGCGATCTCGGGTTCCGGGTGCCCGGCAAAATCGTTGAACGGCTTGTCGGTGTCGGCGAGCAGGTGAGAGCCGGTCAGCCTTTGCTGAGCATCGATAGCAACGACCTCAGCCTGTCCCTGACCGCCAGACGCAACGCCGTCATTGCCGCGCAGGCAACCTTTGTGCAGGCGCAGGCGGATGAGAAGCGTTTTGCCGTTCTCGTCAGATCCAATGCGGCCTCTACCCAGCAGTACGAACGGGCGAAGGCAGCTCTTGATACCGCAGCGGCGCAATTGTCTGCGGCCAAGGCCGATGCGACAGTCGCGGAAAACGAAGTGGCCTATGCCGTGCTGCTGGCCGATGCCGATGGCACGATCGTCGAGACCCTCGCAGAACCCGGTCAGGTGGTGTCCGCAGGACAGCCGGTCATACGGCTCGCGAAGGCCGGTCCGCGCGAGGCACTGGTGTGGATGCCTGAGACCATGAGGCCTGCTATCGGTACGGTCGCGCGCGCCACGATCTATGGTCAGAGCGGACAGGAAACGGCGGTCCTGCGGCAAATTTCCGATGCCGCTGACCAGCAGACACGCACATATGAGACGCGCTGGGTCCTGCAAGGAGCCGCCGCGGCCGCACCTTTGGGCGCTACAGTGACGATCGGTGTCGAAAACAGCACCCATGCACACTATACCGAAGTTCCGCTTGGGGCCGTACTCGACGATGGGACCCGAACGGGGGTCTGGGTCTTCAATGACAAGACGTCAACGGTTCATTTCCGCCCGGTCGCGGTTGAACGGATCGGTGAGGAGACGGCTTTTGTCACCGATGTCAGATCCGGTGAAACGGTCGTGGCTCTCGGAGCCCATCTGCTGCAGGACGGCGCCAGTGTGCGCACCAACGTCGAAAAGGCGGAGGCCGCAAACTGATGAGCTTCAATCTTTCAGCGCTCGCCGTTCGCGAGCGCGCCGTCACCTTGTTCTTCATCGTTCTTCTGGCTGCAGCCGGCGCATACGCATTTATCAAACTGGGGCGAGCCGAAGATCCTTCGTTCACGATCAAGACCCTCACCGTCACTACGGTGTGGCCCGGAGCCACGGCCCGCGAGATGCAGGATCTCGTCGCCGAACCGCTCGAAAAGCGCATACAGGAACTGACCTGGTATGATCGCGTCGAGACCACGACGCGTCCTGGCTTCGCATACATGACCGTGACATTGAAGGACAACACGCCCCCTGCCGTGGTCGAAGACGAATTCTATCAGGCGCGCAAAAAGCTTGGAGATGAGGCTCGAAACCTCCCTCAAGGCGTCTTCGGTCCTTTCGTCAACGATGAATACTCCGATGTGAGTTTTGCTCTGTATGCTCTCAAAGCACAGGGCATGCCCAAGCGAGATCTTGTGCGGCAGGCCGAAACGATCCGCCAGGATCTTTTGCATGTTTCGGGCGTCAAGAAGATCAACATTCTCGGCGAACAGCCTGAGCAGATATTCGTAGAGTTCTCCTATCAGAAGCTCGCGACGCTCGGTATTTCACCGCAGGATGTCGCTGCCGCCCTGCAGCGCCGAAACACGGTCACGCCCGCAGGCACGATCGATACTCGCGGGCCACAGGTCTTCATGCGCTTCGACGGCGCTTATGACAGTGTTCAGGCGGTGGCGGACACCCCGATTGTTGCCGGCGGACGCACTATCAAGCTTTCTGACTTTGCTGAAGTCCGCCGCGGTTATCAGGATCCAGAGACCTTCGTGATCAGGCATGATGGCGAACCGGCCATCATGCTTGGCGTCGTCATGCAGCAAGGCTGGAACGGCCTGGAACTGGGCAAGGCACTGGAAGATAGAACTTCGCAGATCGCGCAGGCGCTGCCGCTCGGAAACACCCTTGCGAAAGTCAGTGATCAGGCCGTCAACATTCAGGAAGCCGTCGGCGAGTTCATGATGAAGTTCGCGATGGCGCTCGGCGTCGTGCTCTTCGTCAGTCTTGTCAGCCTCGGCTGGCGCGTCGGGATCGTGGTAGCACTTGCCGTGCCACTCACACTCGGTGTCGTGTTCATCATCATGCTTGATACGGGCAGGTTCTTTGACCGCATCACCCTTGGCGCACTCATCCTGGCGCTCGGATTGCTCGTTGATGATGCCATTATCGCGATCGAAGTGATGGTCGTCAAAATGGAAGAGGGCATGGACCGCCTTAAGGCGGCAGCCTATGCTTGGAGCCATACGGCAGCCCCGATGCTGTCGGGCACGCTGGTCACCATCATCGGTCTGATGCCCGTTGGTTTCGCCCGCTCAGCGGCCGGGGAATATGCCGGCAACATATTCTGGATTGTCGGTTTCGCCCTGATCGTCTCCTGGCTCGTGGCGGTCATCTTCACCCCCTATCTGGGCATCAAGATGCTGCCGAACATCAAGCCGGTCGAAGGTGGTCATCACGCCATCTACAACACGCCCAACTATCGACGCCTGCGCAGCGTGATCGAATTTGTCGTGCGGCACAAGTTCATGACATGCGGCATTGTCGTCGTGATGATGGGTGTGTCCGTCGTCGGCATGGGTTCAGTCAAACAGCAGTTCTTCCCGACATCGGACCGCCCGGAGGTACTCGTTGAGGTCCGTCTGCCGGAGGGAACGAGCATCAAGACGACCACCGAGACAGTCGCAAAACTGGAAGATTGGATACAGCAGCAGCCGGAGACGAAGATCGTTACCAGCTATGTCGGCCAAGGCGCTCCCCGTTTCTTCTTTGCGATGTCGCCCGAGCTGCCGGACCCAGCATTTGCGAAAATCGTTGTGTTGACGTCCAACGCCGAGGCGCGAGAAGCGCTGAAGGAACGCCTGCGAGAAACAATCTCGGCGGGACTTGCGCCAGAAGCGTTCGTGCGGGTTACACAACTCGTCTTCGGACCCTTCACGCCGTTCCCCGTCGAGTTCCGGATCATGGGGCCGGATCCAGAAAAGCTCTACGAAATCTCCGAGCAAGCAATATCTCTGATGCAGACAGTTCCGGACGTGCGGCACGCCAATCGTGACTGGGGCAATCGTACACCTGTTCTTCGTTTTGTTCCGGATCAGGAGCGTCTCAATTTGATCGGGCTGTCACCTGCCGAAGCTGGTCAGCAGCTCCAACTCCTGCTGACGGGGGTTCCGATCACGCAGGTTCGCGAAGACATCCGCAATGTTGACGTTGTTGCGCGAAGCGGCGGCGACACACGTCTTGATCCGTCGAAGCTGTCGAATTTTTCCCTCATCGGCAGGGAGGGCAGGGCAGTTCCACTCGACCAGATCGGCCACGCCGAAGTTCGCTTCGAGGAGCCGATCATGAAGCGCCGCGACAGGACATCCGTGATCACGGTTCGTTCCGACATCAACGAGGCAAGCCAACCACCGGAAGTCTCAATGCAGGTCATGCAGGCGCTTCAGCCTCTTATCGCATCGCTGCCGGTCGGATACCGTATCGAAATGGGGGGCAATATCGAGGAGTCCTTGAAGGCGAATGCCGCTCTCGTTCAGGTCTTTCCCGTGATGATCGCTGCCATGCTGATCGTCATCATTCTGCAGGTGCGCAGTCTGTCAACGATGACGATGGTGATGCTGACTGGGCCGCTTGGACTGGCTGGCGTCGTTCCTGTCTTGCTCATCTTCAACCAGCCATTCGGATTCAACGCCATTCTTGGCCTGATTGGTCTCGCGGGCATCCTGATGCGCAACACGCTGATCCTCACCGAGCAGATCAAGGAGAACAAGGCGGCTGGTCTGGACGATTATCATGCGGTCATTGAGGCGACGGTGCAGCGAACGCGGCCTGTCATCCTGACGGCGCTTGCAGCCGTGCTCGCCTTCATCCCGCTGACGCACTCCGTTTTCTGGGGCTCCATGGCCTACACGCTGATCGGTGGCACGGCTGTCGGCACGGTCTTGATCCTGCTGTTCCTGCCGGCGCTTTACGCGACCTGGTTTCGGATCAAGCCGCCTAAGGCGGGCACGCAACCCCAGTCCAAAGGAGAGGTGGAGCATCAGCCTCTCCGGCTTGCGGCCGAATGAGCGACATCCGACAGGCCTGTGCGCTCTGACGCCGTTGCGGGAATATGATTGTGAAAGTCTCAGATCTGCGAAATGTTGTTGCGACGGGGGCAAGGATGTCTCTCCTCGACACCGCCTATGAGACGAATCATGAGATGCACGACGCACTTTTGGATGTGGCGGAAAAACTCTTCCGCCACATCGGCCACCAGAAGACCACCATCGAGGATATTGCCGCCGAGTTCGGTAAGAGTCGTGCGAGCGTCTACCGCTTCTTTCCTACGCGCAGTTCGATCAACTATCGTGTCTATGCTCGCTGGGCGCAGAGGGAACTCGACCGGCGTGACCAAGATGCGGGAGCCGCAACCTCGGCGCCGGCCATGGTAGCCAATGTCCTCACCAGGCTCAATCACCGCGCGCGGGCACGGGTTGTTTCCCAGCCGAACGAGCATGCCCTGTGGGTGGTTGCGGCACTCGAAGATTGGCAGGTGCATCACGCCTACTTCCAGTCCCTGACCACGGGATTTGCCACCATGATGGGGCGAGACGCTGACATGCGCCACCTGCCGGACCCTGCCATCACCACGATGGCCAAAGGTGTCGTCACGGCCATGGTTGCCTATCTGCATCCCGTTCTCGTGGAGCAGAGAATGAACAGCGAGAAAGAGGCCGATGCGGATCTGCAGGCGCATATCGGGTTCGTCTTGAAAGCGCTGAACCCGTTGTGGCGGCCCGAGACGCGCACCCGCTGAACGTCAACACATGAGACCAAACTCCGTTTTTGCCTGGACCTCAAAGGCCCATTCATCCTGGACGGCCGCCGATATGGCCTCCTCCAGCGTCGAAAACATCAGGGGATAGATGACCGCGCCGCGCCATAAGACGACGCCCCGACAGATGTTCCTGCGCTCCATGCGCACGAATACCGAATAGCCTTCCGGCAGCGCCTGCGGGAAGACCTGTGTGAACACCTCGGTTCTCACCTGCTCCCAGTGTTCGACCGGCGTCCGTCGGGCGAAAAAGGCCTGCGTCTCCTCCCAGTACGGGTGCGGCTCGATTTCTCCGTTCTGATCCTGAACCGCGATGACATAGCGTTTCCCGCGGGCGAGACGCAGCAGCTTATAGGTAATTTTGGGCATGGCTTCGGAATGGTTCCTAATGGGATGAACGGCCAGCGTTAGCCACGCGCCTGAGGCTGACGACGCAGCTCGATGTGCCGTGTGCGTGGACCTTGCCGGTCGGTGACTCTATCTTGCCTTCCAGCGTGATGATCATCCGGCTGCGCGCGACAACCCGAGCGCTGATCCGCAGTTCGCAGTAGTCCGCGACGATCGGACGAATGAATTTGGCCGCGGTTTCATGCTTCGGGCACCATTCCTCCGGCTGCAAAAGGGTGTGGGCCGCGACAGCCATTGCTGTGTCAAGCATGGTCATGCTTCCGCCGCCATGAACGGTTCCAAGCGTGTTGAGGAAGCGCTTTTCTGGAAAGGCTCTGGGCTCCACGGCGCCCGCTTCAGGCGGCATCAACGTGAATGGAAGCAGATCCGCCATAGGTGGGCGCGTATGAAGGCCGGCGGCCAGGCCTGCAACATAGTCGAGACCGGTTTTGGCCAATGACTGCGCCACGTTCAGTCCGGGGGAGCCTTGGATGGTCTTCTCCTTCTCGCTCATGTTCGTTTTACCTTTGTTCACTCCGCTCTAGCCGGCATTGTGTCTGCGTAGGCGCCGCTAATGCCGATAGCTGCAGGAGATCGCAGCCTCGCGCGGCATCTGGACGTGCCCCAACAAAATCCGGAATAAATCCTCTTGATTTTTTATATTGCGAATGACATCTAATATCTCGTTAGATGTCAAGCGGCATCTTAAGCGAGGGTGGGTTCTATCGAATCCCTTGCGAGGAGCCACGGCCCAGTTTCGGGCGAAAGTGAACAGAGGAGGCCGCAGTGGCCCAAGGAAAAGTAATAGCAATAACGGGCGCTTCCTCAGGGATTGGTGCCGCAACTGCGCGTCTGCTGGCGCAGCAAGGCTATCGAGTATTCGCCGGTGTGCGTAATCCGGACAGTGCAAGCCCAATCCCCGGCGTGACGTTCGGAAAGCTGGATGTGACGAGCGACGAGCAGGTATCAACCTTTGTCGAATGGGTTCTGGCCGAGGCGGGCACGATCGATGTCCTGATCAACAATGCGGGTGTCTCGCTGATGGGCCCTGTCGAAAATACCTCCGTTGCGGAGGCTGCCAAGGTCTTTGACGTGAACGTGTTTGGCCCACTGCGCATGATCCGCGCAACCCTGCCTGCCATGCGCAATGCCCGAAGCGGACTGATCATCAATGTCAGTTCCGTCCTCGGCTTCCTGCCGGCTCCTTTCATGGGCATCTATGCCAGCAGCAAGCACGCGATCGAGGGACTTTCTGAATCTCTCGATCACGAGATCCGGGACTTCAACGTACGTGTCATCCTGGTAGAGCCCACCTTCACCAATACCAATCTCGACGTGAATTCGGCAATCACCGAGGCTGCTCCCGGCGCGTATGCCGAACAGCTTGAGGCGACGACCCGCGCCGTTCTCGCCCAGGTCAAGTCTGCACCCTCTCCGAAATGGGTCGCCGATCAGATCCTCACGGCCATCGAAAGCCCGTACAGAATGCGTCAACCGGTCGGCAAGCATGCGACGCTTCTCAGCCGGCTGCGCCGGTTCATGCCGGCGAAGGCAGTCGATAGCAGCCTTCGTAAGACGTTCGGGTTCGGCAAACAGTAGCTTCTCTGCACCTATCTGAACGCTGGCGGGTCTATTTGATCTGATATCCGGCGCTCAAGCAAACAAGGCGTAGCATCTCTTACCCCAGCTGCGCCTTGGCCGCCCATCTCCCCCAGGATGGGCGGTACCATGTAGGAGGCTCTCTGCGTGCCATCCCTATGATCTCGGACAACGCCGGCTAGGCGCTTGCCCTAACGACAAGTGAGCCTAGGAAAAGACGGTCGCGGTCTTGCCTGTCAGGGTGAGCAAGAACCTCAACCAGATAGTCAGCCATTTCGGACAACGGTTGCCTGTAGGTCGTTAGGCGGTAGTTTGGGTTATCTGCCTGCGGCACGTCATCGAAGCCTGTGATGGCTATGTCTCCAGGTACGGATAGACCGAGCGCGTAACGGACCGCATCGGCCGCCCCCATCGCAAGCGCATCATTCTCGCAAACTAATACGTCCGGCAGGTCACCCCGCGGGCAATTCTCCAACGCGTCGGCCACAACCTTGCCTGCCAAAGTCGGGTCATATGTGCTGACCGTGGCCAACCCCGGCTCGCTGCCTACATGTGCGAGCCAGTAGGAGAAGAAGGTCTCCTTTCTCAGAAGGTGGGCGGAGTAATTCTGGGGGCCGGCTACAAAGAGCGGTCGCCTGTATCCTTTCGCGTGAATGTATTCAGCCAAATCGGTCATCGCCCTGACGTCGTCCACAGCAATGGAAATTGTGTTGGGACGCTCTGAGGTTCTGGCAAAAATGATGAGCTCGCGGAACTTGCGAGCGTGAGCGGCCGCCTCGAGCACCTCATCATCGAACTGAAGGCCGATCAGGATCACGGCATCGACACGTCTCTGGCTCGCGTTTAGCAGCGCATGACTGGCATCATTGCGATCAAGTGTGTTGACCAGCAACGTGTCCCAGCCGCCGCGTCTCAAGGCACGTGTCAGACATTCCATCATCACCAGTTTGTGCGGGTTGGCGAAGTCGTCGATCAGTAGTGCGACCAGATTGGAACGATCGGAGGCAAGACTGACAGCCCTAAGGTCGGGCACATAGCCGAGCCGTTCGGCCGCTGCCATGACCTTTTCAAGGCTCTTGCGGGAAATCGACGCGTCCTTGCGGAAGGCTCTGTTGACCGTCCACCTGGAAACGCCTGCCGCCTCTGCCACGTCGTCAGCCGTCACATTGGCAATCACGAGATTTTTTCCGTCTGTCATCATCTCCCCGGCACCTGAATATGCATCGGTCATCATTGATCATGCGTTCCATCTCCAGTCCAATCAGAATTTTGCTCGCGCGAGCAAATAGCTGTTGCTCGCGCGAGCAAAATAAAGCATGGTCACTGTCGAAACGGGGCCAGTCGTAGGGGAGAAATACAGTGCTCAGAATTGGATTGCTTGGTGCGGGCCGTATTGGGCGGGTTCATGCAACAAACATCGCAGCTCATCCGCAGAGCCGCCTTGTAGCAGTTTCCGACATCAACCTCGAGGCCGCGAAGAGCTTGGCATCGTCGTACAGCGCTGAGGCCGCCGACGTTGATGCGGTCATCAGCAATCCAGCCATTGATGCCGTATTGATCGCAACCTCGACAGACACCCATTCAAACTTGATCGAGAGAGCGGCGAGGGCGGGCAAGGCAGTCCTTTGCGAGAAGCCTGTCGACCTTTCGCTGGAGCGGGCCAAGGCATGTCTTGCGACTGCCTCGCTCGAGGGAACGCCAATCATGATTGGGTTCAATCGGCGCTTCGATCCCAACTTTTCTGGCATCAAGACAGCGTTGGCAGAAGGGGAGATCGGCAAGGCTGAGCTTCTGTCGATCACGTCCTTCGATCCCTCGCCGCCGCCTGTGAGCTACATAAAGGTCTCTGGCGGTCTCTTCCGCGACATGATGATCCACGACTTCGACATGGCGAATTTCATTATGGGAGATTTGCCGACCACCGTCCATGCCGTCGGTAGCTCAATAGTCGATCCGGACATCGGCGCGGCTGGCGATGTCGATACTGCGGTTGTTACGCTGACTTATGCCGACGGACGCATCGCGGTGATCAAGAACAGCCGTCGCGCTGTCTATGGCTATGACCAGAGGGTTGAACTGCTCGGTTCGACCGGCCTGCTTTCGGCAGGCAATGTGCTCGAACACACGATTACGAAGTCAACCGTATCGGGTGTGACAAGCGCGAAGCCAGAGTTCTTCTTCCTCGAACGCTACATGCGGGCTTACGCGGCTGAATGGGCCGCCTTCGTATGCGCGGTTCTCGCTGGCGCCCCTATTCCGGTCACACTTCAGGATGGCGTGGCGGCATTGGCACTGGCCGAGGCTGCAGCGGATTCGCTCGGCTCAGGGCAGCCATCATCGGTTTTGATTTAACGGGTTCGAAGTCCACAGGCCTTCGAAATGGCTAGCCGCAGCGTCTGGAGGATGGTGCGCTGACGGCATTCGGTTCCGGCTCTGCGAGCCGGAGAATGGGCGTATGGAGTTGCGCCCGCAATCAACGTAACTGGGAGGTTATCATGAAAAAATTACTCGCATCGGTGGCGGTCGCTGCAGTTGTGGCAATGGCGGCCCCTGCATTTGCTACAGATATCATCGTCGTGGCGCATGGACAGGCCAATGACCCGTTTTGGTCGGTGGTGAAGAACGGCGTCGAGAAGGCAGCAAAAGATACGGGCGCAAACGTCGAGTTCCGTTCTCCGGAAACGTTCGACATGGTTCAGATGAGCCAGATGATCGATGCTGCTGTCAACCAAGAGCCGGATGGCCTTGTGGTTTCCATTCCCGACGGTGATGCATTGGGGCCAGCAATCCAACGCGCGGTCGCTGCCGGCATTCCCGTCATCTCGATGAACTCCGGCTCGGACGTCGCTCACAAATTGGGCGCACTTCTGCATGTCGGCCAGTCCGAGTTCGATGCCGGCAAGGCTGCGGGTGCCAAGCTTGCCGAAATGGGTGGCACCAAAGGGATCTGCGTGAACCAGGAAGTCGGCAACGTCGCTCTCGACCTACGCTGCCAGGGCTTTGCGGAAGGATTCGGAAAGGCTGTGACGGTCGTGCCGACGCAGAACGATCCGGCGGAAGTCGAAGCCAAGGTTCGGGCGGCACTCGAATCTGATCCGAGCGTGGACACCGTTCTCGGTCTTGGCGCCTCCCTGGTCGGCGAGCCGGCTGTCAAGGCAGCGCAAGCCCTCGGTCGAGACAAAGTTCTGATAGCGAGCTTCGATCTGTCCGCCGGTTTCCTGAAGGATGTTGCCGACGGCAAGGCGTCTTTTGCGATCGACCAGCAGCAGTTCCTGCAGGGATATCTTCCCGTCGCGTTCCTCGCCTTGAAGGCCCAGTACGGGCTGGTTCCGGGCGGTGATGTTCCTTCCGGTCCCAACCTGGTCACCAAGGAGAGTGCTGCAAACGTCATCGAGCTTTCGTCTCAGGGCATTCGCTGAGTGAGGCTGACCGGGCAGTCCGCGCAGGCGGCCCGGTCAACAATTGAAGGAGGAAAGCGATGTCGAGCGACGTGCTGACGCAAAAAGACGAGCGGATCAAAACCGTATCTTTCACGACCAGGTTGATGAAGCGACCGGAACTGGGGGCGATTGGGGGCCTTGTCCTCGTGACACTCTTCTTCTTGGCAACGGCCGACCGAACCATGTTCACGCTCTCGGGCATCATGAACTTCATGACCCCGGCAGCACAACTCGGAATCCTTGGCATCGCTGCCGCCATGCTCATGATCGGCGGGGAGTTCGATCTGTCGATCGGGTCGATGGTGGCATTTACGGGCATGCTTTTCGGCGCATTTACCGTAAACATCGGCATGCCACTGATCCTTGCAATTCCGCTCACCTTGCTGTTTGCAGCAATGCTCGGTGCAGCAAACGGGCTGATCGTGATCAGAACCGGGCTTCCTTCGTTCATCGTTACACTGGCCGGGCTGTTCATCCTCCGAGGGGCAACTCTAGTGGGGTTGAAACTCCTGACAGGTGGCGCAACGCAACTCCGCGGCATCCGCGAGGCGGTCGGCGAAGACTTTCTGGCCCCGATCTTCTCCGGTGATGCGTTCGAGTTCCTTTTGAACTGGCTTGCGGAAACGGGATGGGTTGACAGCTTCAAGTCGGGGCTGCCCAAGGTACCAGGTATCCCGGTCGAGATCATCTGGTTCATCCTTTTTGCCCTGGTGGCAACCTATGTCCTGCTGCGGACCCCGATCGGCAACTGGATCTTTGCGACCGGCGGCGACGCCAATGCTGCTCAAAACTCAGGCGTTCCTGTGCGGAAGGTCAAGGTCGCGCTCTTTATCCTTACCGCTGTTGCTGCAGCACTCGTTGCCATCATCACCGTCATGGACGCGGGATCGACTGACGCACGGCGCGGGTTCATGAAAGAATTCGAGGCCATCATCACGGCCGTCATCGGTGGATGCCTGCTGACAGGTGGATATGGATCAGCAATCGGCGCCTTCTTCGGTGCCATCATCTTTGGCATGGTCACCATCGGGCTCACCTACACGAAATTCGATCAGGACTGGTTTCAAATCTTCCTTGGCGGGATGCTCCTGCTGGCTGTCATCTTCAACAACGTAATCCGCAAACGCGTGACCGGGGAGCGCTGAGATGACCGCACCGATCATCCGCATGGAAAACATCAAGAAGCACTATGGCAACGTGATTGCGCTGAACGGCGTGACATTCGATGTCCGTCCTGGCGAGTGCCACTGCCTCCTCGGCGACAACGGAGCCGGCAAGTCCACCTTCATCAAGACGATGTCCGGCGTCCACCAGCCGACCGAGGGCTCCATCACCTTTGACGGGCGTCCTTTGTCCTTCAACAGCCCGCGTGACGCAATGGAAGCCGGGATCGCCACCGTGTTTCAGGATCTCGCCATGATCCCGCTCATGTCGGTTACGCGCAACTTCTTCATGGGACGCGAACCAACGCGAGGACGCGGGCTTTTCAAGCGTTTCGACATCGAAAAAGCCAACGAGATCACGATGGCGGAGATGCGCAAGATGGGCATCAACCTGCGTGGCCCCGACCAGGCGGTAGGCACCCTGTCTGGCGGGGAGCGTCAGACCGTGGCCATCGCCCGTGCAGTTTACTTCGGTGCGAAAGTGCTGATCCTGGACGAGCCTACCTCGGCGCTCGGCGTTCGCCAGACCGCGAATGTCCTGGCGACGATAAAAAGGGTACGTGCACATGGGATTGGTGTGGTTTTCATCTCTCATAATGTCCGCCATGCCATGGCGGTCGGTGATCGCTTCACGGTTCTGAACCGGGGCCAGACGCTTGGAACCGCCACGCGTGGTGAGATCGATGCTGCCCAATTGCAGGACCTCATGGCCGGGGGTCAGGAAATGGCGGAGCTCGAAGGCTCCTTGGGTGGAACGATCTAAGCTGTCGGAGGAGAGAAACAAATGTTTGGGTTTCCGAATCGTCCGCTCGGTGTCGCACTCATCGGAACGGGCTTTATGGGCAAGTGCCACGCCCTAGCATGGCGCAACGTTGCCGCAGTCTTCGGCGGCCCGCATCATCGACTGGAAGTCCTGTCGGATGTCACTCAGGAACGTGCGGACACCTCTGCACAACAGTTCGGCTTTGCGCGCGCCACGGCCCATTGGGAAGAGGCGATCACAGATCCGGCCGTCGATGTGGTCTCGATCACCGCGCCCAACGGTCTGCACCGCCCGATGGCAGAGGCAGCGCTACTGGCGGGCAAGCATGTCTGGTTGGAAAAGCCGATGGCGCTCACGTTGGCCGATGCCGAGGCCATGGCGGCGCTCGCCGCCGACAATGGGGGGCTGGTGACGATGCTGGGCTACAACTACCTGCGCAGCCCGGCCTTCCAAGCCGCGCGCAAGTTGATCGGCGATGGGGAGATCGGCAGGCCGCTCGCATTTCGTGGCGTCTATGACGAGGACTATTCTGCAGACCCCGATATTCCGTGGTCCTGGCGCATGACGCATGAAGACGGTGGGCTCGGCGCCTTGGGAGATCTTGGTTGCCATCTGGTTAGCCAGATGACGGATCTTATGGGACCTGTGACCGAGCTGGTCGCCCAGACCCAGATCGCAGTCCCTTATCGACCTTCCACAAGTGGTCCGAAGGCGGTTGAGAACGAGGATAGTGCGATGGCACTCCTGCGGTTTGCCTCTGGCGCGCATGGATCCTTCGCCACGTCTCGCGTTGCTCGAGGCCGAAAGTGCAGGCTGCAATGGGAGGTCCATGGCAGCGAAGGCACGATTTTCTTCGATCAGGAGAACATGAACGAGCTTTGGATCCACCGGGTCGGAGATGCCGGCTTCGTCTGTCACCGCACGGGGCCCGAACAACCAGATTTTGCAGCCTTCTGTCCCGCACCCGGGCACAATTTCGGCTTCAATGAGCAGAAGGTCATTGAAGCTCGGGACCTGCTTCTGGCAATTGCCGGCGCACCCAACAGGGGGCCGGATTTCGGGCAAGGGCTTGAGATAGAACGCGTCATCCATGCGATGGCGACCTCGAATGGTACCCGGGTTCTGCTGTGATCGGCGATCTGACCAGTCGCCGACGATTACCCGGGACCTGCCCACATCTGTCTACATCGAATTGAACAGGAAAACTGTAATGGAACAGCCCTTCGTCCTCGCCGCCTGCGCTGAAATGATATGGCGTGATCGCCCGATCGAGTGGCGTGCTGCGCGTTTAGCCGAGATGGGCTTCGAGGTGGGTCTATGGAATTGGCCGGATCACGATCTACACGCTTTAGAACGATCAGGCGCCACCTTTTCGATCATGAATGGCTATCTGACAGGAAGACTGGCCGATGACGAGGGTGCGGATGAACTGCTGCGATCGGCACGAGAGACGGCCCAGGTCGGCAAACGCCTCGGCGTTTCTAGGCTTAACCTGCATGGGACGGGACTGGGACCCGGTGGCCTGCCTGTGCGCCCCGCGGAGATTGTAACCGGAGCGATGTGGCTGAAGGCGAGCGACACGCTCTGCCGCATTGCGGACCTGGCTGAGGAAGAGGGCGTCGTCTTTACACTGGAAAATCTCAATCTTCCGGTCGACCATCCGGGCACCCCATTCGGTCGGGCCGCCGACACCCTGGCCTTGGTTTCTTCAGTCAATCACCCACGCCTGAGGCTCAATCTGGACCTTTACCACGTTCAGATCGGGGAAGGTAATCTCATCGAGACTTGCCGCGCCTGCTTGCCATGGATTGGCGAGGTGCAAGTTGCCGACGTGCCGGGACGCTGTGAGCCTGGAACAGGAGAGATCAACTACAATGTGATAGCCTTGGCACTTTACGATATGGGATATCGTGGACCCGTCGGTATGGAAGCTTTCGCCAAGGGAGAAACGGAGGCGGCCCTCGAGGCGTTCCGGGCCGCGTTTTCTATCTAATGGATGGTGCAATGGTGCGAGGCTATCGCGTGACTCGGTAATTGGATCGCGCGGTGGTTCTTCTGGCTGAACTACCGGCTGAGCTAGACATTGAGCGGCTGCGAACCGGCAACGGAATTTAAGCCTCCGGCTCTATTCGGACGCTTGAATGCGCTAAATTCTTGATTTGTCGAGTTTCTCGGCCGCTGCCAATACCAAGTAGGTAGCGGGTTCTGGGTTCGAGTCCCTTCAAGGCGGAGACGACCGGCAGGGCCCATACAGATGCGGGGCTTGGTTTACATCTGTATGGGCGATGTGGATCGGCGATTTATCCGAGCGACTATGCGGCTTCCCAAACCTGATTGAGGATCTTTGCCGCAAGCGCCGCCTTGTCCTGCGGCAAGAATCGGCCGTAGTGCTGCTGAACGACATCCGGTGTGTCTTGGATAGCATAACTCGCCTGCTCATACGATCCGGTCTGCTTGAGGATATGCGTTGCCAGAATATCCCGAAGATTATGCGGTCCGTGCGGCAGCAATCCCTTAATAGCGCCGCGGCCGGTATAGGGGGTGTAGATGCCATAGCGTTGGATCACGGTGCGCCAGGCTTCATAGAATTTGGTGGAATCGTATGCCGCGTCCAGGCTGGTTGTCTTCACCGTCTTGACGAACAGGGTGCCGGGATCCTTTGCCGAACCAAGCAGCACACCTCGGTGGCGATCGATATAGGCCTCAAGATATTTGTAGAGATCGAGCAGATCGGGCAGGATCAGCCGGAACGGCTTTTGTCCGAAGAAGGATGAGGCTGAGTTCTTGAAGGCGATTGATGGGATGAGGACCTCCCATCCGTTTTCCCGATCGCTCCAGCGCAATTCACCGCATTTCATGTCTTCCAGCCGTCGCTCCGAAGTCGGGAAATGCCCGCGTGGGCACAAGCGAAGCTGGCGAAGGTTCTTTTGCCGAAGTCCCAGATGCAGGCCGAGGCGCAGCAAAAGGAAAGAGCGGACCGCTTCGGCTGCTGCCCGAGGATAGCGGTTTTCATCCGGCATACGCTTCAGGATCTCATCTGTGATCTTGCGGTATTCCAACAGTGGGCTGTCTGCTTCAAGGACCACCATGATCGGCTCGAACGGATCGCGGTGCACGCGCATGACACGCTGTATTTCCTTCGAGCGATTGGCAGCATGCCGGTGGAATGCGTCGCAGGCGCCGTGCCAGTCGCGCGCTGCGAATTCTATCTCCTCTGGCGCGATCAGCCCTTCGATTGGCTGAACCTTCTTCAGGAGCTCCGGATGCTGGCGGATCCAGCCCACCTCCGCCCGCGTGAGAGCTTGCGCCACCATCAGCATGTCTTCTTCCCATTTGGTGTAGAAGCCGCGGCGCTGCTCCCGCCATTGGAGGTACCAGTCCCAGACGCCCGGGAAGATCAACAGGCCAAAGGTTAGTTGGCTGAGCGGCACACCGCGCCCTTTGACGACGCTGGCGGGTGAGGCAGCGAGTGCACCGAACATGAGGCCGAGATGCTCGACCTTCTGGGATGCGGTTTCCTCTCCCCAAACTCCATTTCGTTGGAAGCCGATTGCGGTCAGCGTCGATGTCTTGAAGCGGATCAGATCGGCCATCTCCATAGCCAACCGCGGCGGCGCATCGACGACGCCGGACAGGAGATCAGGATCTTCAAAGGCCTCGGGATTGTGGCTCGTCCTTTCCGGGTTCATTTGTGGTCGTGGAGACAGGGTGCCTCCGCCATAGGTGATCCCCGGAAATCGTATTGCATAACGCTGTTTGGTTGCCGCCGCCTGGTAGCGACGATAGTCGGTTGAGCCCGAGATGATGACCCGGCGCACCCATTCTATGATTTCTTCGCGCTTAGAGAACGGCAAGCTGCTGAAATTATCAGGAAGATGCCATGCAAATCGTCGCCGTTCCGCCGCACTGATGTCGCCCATATCATGGCCGTATAGGGAGCGGGATTGGTGCGGCAGCTTCCCTTTGAAATAGCCCTGTCCCAGTCGGTAGCGCCGCTCGATACGGGACAGGATCTCGAAGCTCGTCAGAGATCGCGGCACGCGCTCGCCCTGAACCCATGATAGCAGAGTCTTGTCATCGAACGTCTCGCCCAGGCGAACGACGGCTCGGTAAAGCTGCCAGTAACTCTCGCCGAACCGGCGCATCTGATAAACGAGTGCATCGTTAAAGCTCGCCGGATCATCGGTCGCCTCAAACAATGGCTCAGGGAATGGACTGATTGGTTTCGGTTGTGGTCCCCTCGGCTCTGACGAAGAGGTAGCCGGGATCTTGTCGCAAACGATCTGTCGCGGCCTGGAACGCGCCGCAGTTTCCACCGTGCGCCGAACGGTATTGCGCGATTTCGTGCGTGTTTTTGTCGACTGTATGTCATCGGCGGCAGGCGGTTCTCCGAGCCAGCGGATAATCGCGTCCAGTCCCGGACGGAGCGCCTTCTTCAAATCGGCTGTCAATTGGTTTTCGATCCCGCATGCCTCGCCAATGGCTGTCCAATCCATACGCCCACTAACGATCGGTGGTGGCCGGCGATGGATGACAAGACCAACGAGATAGGGCCGGATGCTTTCCAAAACTCGCTGTGAGGCGATTGGCGCGATCCGCACCTCGCAGAAATCCGAGACTTTTCGTTGAAAGTGATGAGATGAAAGATCGTGTTTTGCCATGCTCTTATTCCATTTCCCTCGGCACCAGTGCCGAGCGCGGGCGGGTAGGAGCGGATATTTAAAGAAGCGTGTATTGCGGGTGTGCTTCCAGTTTCGGTGCCCAGATTGCCTAACGTCCTATCAGTAAAGGAAACAAAATTGATCTGGAAGAAGATCTTTTAATCTCATATGATCCCTATTGGCGGCATTTAGTTTGACACGAGCAGATACGGTGAGATACGTAAACATATCATAATGGGAAAGATGAAGCGGTAAGGTATCGTATGAAGTCGGATTCTGAGGCTCTTCAGGACATAGGGCGGCTGCTCAAGACGTCGCGCAAGACTTTGGGCCTCACCCAGGAGCAGGTTGCGGATATGGCGGGTCTGTCGCGTCCGCGGTACCGCGAGATTGAGGCTGGAGCCAGCGCTGCCCGTACGACCACTCTGATCAACATTGGTCGTGCGCTTGGTCTGGAACTGATGCTCATCCCGCAGGCCATGGTCCCGGCGGTTGAAGCTTTACTGCAGCCAGGTGGCGCCGAAGATGACCTTCCTGCTTTCGTCGCCAGTCCTGATGGTGATGGCAATGTCTGATGCGCCTCTTGATCCAAGATCCATAACCTCACTGGACGTGCTGCTGAATGACCTGAAGGTTGGCATGATCGTGAGGACGCCGGGAGACTTCAACGCGTTCAGCTTTGAGGAGAGCTATCGACAGACGGGTGGTTTTCCAGTGCTCAGTTTGTCATTTCGCGCGGCACATGGGGGTTTGCGGAAGGACCCGAAGCCTGTCGCAAGGGCTTTGCCATCGTTCTTTGCGAACCTTCTTCCAGAGGATAAACTGCGCGAGGCGATGGAGAGGCACCATTCAGGCAGCGTGCGAGCAGGAAATGATTTCGATTTGCTTGCAGCACTCGGATCGGATCTGCCGGGGGCTGTCCGAATTGTGCCGAGCGAAGGCAGCGTTGTTCGTAATGAGGGTTTGACAACCCCCAGACCGAAAGCCCGGTTTTCGCTCGCCGGCGTGCAAATGAAACTCTCCGTCATCAAAAACACAGGCAAGGGCGGCGGTCTGACGATCCCCTTAGGCGACGGGCAGGGTTCATATATCGCCAAGTTTCCATCGACATCATTTCCCGGTGTCTCGGAAAACGAATTTGCAAATCTCGCATTGGCCGAAGCGATTGGTATGGACGTGCCGGAACGCGAGCTCGTGGAACAATCGCAGTTCGAGGGTATCCCGGAGGAGTTTGAGACATTGTCCGACGGCAAAGTCCTCCTCGTCAAACGTTTCGATCGCGTTGCCGGTGGTGAGCGCATCCATATCGAAGATTTCGCGCAGGTATTCGGCGTCTATCCGTCTCGAAAATATGAGGGGGCCACATATCATGATATCGCTGCGGCTCTTGGGGTCGCCGTTTCTTCAGCGGCAGCCCTCGAGTTCGTCCGACGACTGGCTTTGGCTTTGCTGACAGGAAATGGCGACATGCACCTCAAGAATTGGTCGCTGATTTATCATGGGAAGGGCGACAAGCCGGCACTTGCCCCGGTCTATGATGTGCTCTCGACTGTCCCTTACATTCCGTCGGACGCCATGGCACTGTCGCTGGCCGGTGAAAGGCCGTTCAAGGCAATGAACGCCCAGCGATGGAAAGTCTTCGCTCATCGTGCGCGACTGCCGGAAGCTGCTGTGCTGAAGGCTGTTACGGAGACGGTCGAGCGCGTCAACCAGTCTTGGTGGGCTCTGCCTGAACGAGCGGTTCTCCCCGATAGAGTGTTGGAACGGATTGATGCCCACATCAAGCTGATGTCACCGATCCTCGGCACGTGCGCGGATTAGCAATTGGTGTTTTTCCGTAACTCGTTAGCAGTTTCATAGCCCAACAATGCCAATAGGGTCGACGGTTCGGTTCCTTTCAAGAGCAAAGAGACCAATCCGGCAGAGGGCTCAATGTCCGTGGAGTTTCACGGTCGCCAAGCATCGTCTCCATTTGTAGTCCTTAAGACGAAATAACTTGTTTTGAATAGTCAAGTTATGTGTTGCGTGGTCTCGGGCACCGATTTAGGAAAAGAACACTGACGGCGACTAACGGATGTTTTGAGTGCAAAGTGCCCCTGTTGCGTTTCAAATGGCCAATGGTACTTCATCAAGGAGATGATTTCGCTCTCCCGGATGTGGTGCAACAAGCATGGGGGAGGCAGATCGCGTGCCTGCCATTTTGAACACGATTTTTGCCGCCCATCGGCGCTCCCTGCTCTGGACTGTTATGCGTATCGTGCGCGACCCGCAGATGGCAGAAGATTTGGCGCAGGAGACCTATCTGCGTGCTCACAAGGCGGTAGAGAGCGGAAAAGTCGTGAATATCGAGGGCTTTCTGCACCAGACGGCCCGCAATCTTGCGCTGGACCATCTGCGGCGCCGCAAGACCCGGGCGGGCGCCGAAGTGCAGGGGCTGGACGAGCATCTGCTTGCTGGTATTTCGGCTGATATCCCCTCTCTCGAACAGGCGTTGATCGAGAAGCAGACGTTCGGTGTGTTTCAGACGGCGCTTGCAGCCCTACCGGAGCGCGCGCAGGCCGTGTTGGTGCTGAGCCGCATCGAAGAGTGGTCAAATGTCCGCATCGCCGAACATCTCGGCATTTCGGAACGCACGGTCTTCAACGACCTGAAGCTTGCCATGGCTCATTGCCGGGACGCGATGGCGCGTCTGGAACGGAAGTAAGGAACACAATGGCGCTCTTCTTGACCCTCCAGGTCCGCAGGGTTGCCGCGACCAAGGCTATGCTTTGCTGCCGTCAAGAGCATTTTTCCTGGTTTGCCGTGCTCGCGCGTCAAGGTAACAGAAGACTGCAAACACGTTTCGATCGGATCGCCTGAGTGGGACACCAGAACGAAAACGACACGGATGGAACGAGCGGCGGATCTACCTGCGCAGATCCGGTAGCGGATCAAGCGCTCGACTGGTTTGTCCGGTTGCGCAACGGCGAGCCGGATGCCACGACACGGGGAGCCTTCCAGGCATGGCTGGCAGAGGATCCACGGCATGAGGCAGAATTCAGCAGCCTGGAGATCCTGTGGAATTCAAAGCCCTTCATCGACGCGGTTAAGACACTGCCGGTCGATCGGCGCGCGCCTATCAGGCCAAAAGCCAGACGCTGGCCGCTGCAAGCCGCAGCGCTTGCGGCCTCGGTTCTGCTTGCCGTTGGCGTCTGGCAATATCCGGCGCTCACTCTTGCCGTCCAGGCGGATTACCGAACCGCGACCGGCAGCCAGACAACTGTTCCTCTACCGGATGGCTCGACGATGATGCTGAACACCGACACGGCCGTCGCACTCGATTTTGAGGGCGGTCAGCGTCACATCCGTCTGCTGCGCGGCGAAGCCTTCTTTGATGTCGTCCATGACCCTGCCCATCCCTTTACCGTCAGCGGCCATTATGGTGAGGTTCAGGTGCTGGGTACGGCCTTCTCCGTCAGAACCGGTGATGACGAGGATCAGGTGGTGCTGGAGCGCGGTCGCGTTCAGGTTCTCTGTCTGTGCGATGGCAAGGGCAAGGCCGAGCTTGTGCCAGGTGAAGCGGTCAGCATCTCGGCATCCTCCGTTTCGCCCGTGCGTGCGGCTGACCCGTCCGTCACGCTCGCCTGGCGCGAGGGACGCATCATCTTTGAAAACGCCAGTCTCGGCGCTGTTCTTGAAGAACTGCGCCGCTACCATCGCGGGCCCATCGTGGTGGCAGATGAGCGGGTGAACCGACTGGTGGTCACAGGCAATTATCGTCTCGACAATGTAGAGGGGGCGCTGCGGACGCTTGCCGATGCGGCAGGTGTCGGATTTTACCGAATGCCCGGCGGCATTATAATCCTTCGTTAAATTTTCAACTTTTTTTGCCGGTTTGCAAACCATGCTGCGTCCTTGCTGACAGAAGGGCTGGATAGCGCATGACGCGCATCTGTCCTGGGGTTCTTGTGCAGAGGGTTTGGACGAGCATGGTTTCGGGGAAAAATTCACGTGTCGGCATGGCTGCTAACGAGCGCCGCCGTCAAAGGACAAATGTGCTTCTGGCGTCCAGCATTCTCGCCTGCATCACTGGACTTCTTCCGGCTGCCGCCCATGCGCAGGCGCGGGCTGATTTAAGCGCCACGCAGACCGTCAGCTTCCAGATTCCCGCCCAGCCGCTCTCTGCCGCCATCAACACCTTCATCCGTCAAAGCGGCTGGCAGATCAGCTATTCCTCGGCGCTCGCCGCCGGTAAGACCTCGACCGCCGTCTCCGGCAGCCTTACGCCGTCGGCGGCGTTGCAGCAACTCGCGCAGGGCACGGGCATCACGGTGCTGATTAGCGGGCCGGACTCGGCGGCACTCATCGACTCACCGCCGGCGGATGCGGGTGGTATTGCAGCTGGCGGAACAACCGTGCTCGATCCGGTTCTCGTTAGCGGGGAGAGTAACGGCGTCGATACATTCGTCCCCTCCCGCTCGGTTGGTGCGCTGAAGACCAGCGCTCCGCTGATTGAAATACCGCAATCGGTATCGGTCATCGGGCGCAAACAGTTGGAAGCGCAGAATGCGCAGAGTGTTTCGGAGGCGCTGCGATACGTTCCGGGTGTCGCCATCGAAACCTACGGGCCCGACCCCAAGGGCTATGATTGGATCATGATGCGTGGCTTCAATGCCCAGGCCACGAGCTCCTATCTCGATGGCTTGCGGCAGGTGTCGAGCAGCTACAGCTTTTTCCGGACCGATCCTTACGCCCTGGACAGTGTGGAGGTGTTGCGTGGCCCGTCTTCGGCGCTTTACGGCCAGAGTGATGCCGGCGGCATTGTCAACAAGACCTCCAAGAAGCCGATAGAAGACGATGTGCGCCAGATTGAGCTTCAGTATGGAAGCCATGATCGCAAGCAGGCAGCTTTCGATATCGCGGGCGCGGTCAATGAGGACAAGAGCATTCTCTACCGGGTGATCGGTGTCGCCAGGAATGCCAACACCCAATTCGAGTATTCGAACGGCGCGGATATCGGCGACGACCGGCTGATGATTCAGCCCGCAGTGACCTGGAAGCCCGACGAGGACACAACGCTGACGGTGACCGGTCAGGCGCTCAAGGATAAGAGCGGCGGCACGATCATGCTTTTCACGCCGACAAATATCCTTCTCGGCGATCCCAATTTCAACCAGAGCACCCAGGAGCAACAAAGCATCGGCTATGAGTTCGAGCATCGTTTCGACGAGACCTGGACTTTCCGCCAGAACGCCCGTTACGGACATGTCGACTTTACACTCGATAACCTTTTCCTGTCCGGCCTTGGAGCATCGGGCCTTAACCGTATAGCGCGACATTTCCACGAAAGCTTCGATGCCTTCACGATCGACAATCAGGCATTAGCGGAATTCGAGACGGGCGCGTTCTCACATCAGGCGCTGTTCGGCATCGACTATAGTTGGTCTGATGCTGACGTTCGGCGCTTTCAGGGATCTGCTCCATCACTCAATCCCTATGCGCCAGTGTATGGTGTCACCGTTCCGGTGCCGACGACACCTATGATCAGTTATACGGAGCGCTACAGCCAGACAGGCATCTATGCCCAGGACCAGATCAAGTTCGGCAATGGCTTCGTCGCAACGCTTGGCGGTCGCTATGACTGGCTCAACCTGGATACGCACAACCGTCTGACGGGCGCTGATACCGATATCACCATCGGTAACTTTTCGGGTCGCGCCGGTCTGAGTTACGTCACGTCCTTCGGTCTTGCTCCCTATGTCAGCTTCTCGCAGTCCTTCGTCCCGAACAGCGGCGTGGACGAAAACGGCAATACCTTCGATCCCTCGAAGGGCCGCCAGTGGGAAGCAGGCCTGAAGTATCAGCCCGACGGCTTCGATGGTCTGTTCACGATCGCCTACTTTGATATCAAGAAGACCAATGTCTTGAACTACCTTTCCAACGGCTTTGCCGTGGCAACGGGCGAGATCGCTTCGCGCGGTCTTGAGCTGGAGGGCAAGGTCAGCCTCGGCGGCGGCTGGGATTTTGTCGGTTCCTACACATATACCGATGCGGAAATTACACGCGATGCAACGGGCAATATCGGGAAACGCCCGATGCTCGTGCCGGAACAGCAGGCCTCCGTCTGGGTGAACTACACGTTCGAGACGGGCCTTCTGGAAGGCGCGTCGATCGGGGCTGGCGTTCGTTATGTCGGCAAGGTCTACGGCAACAATGCCAACACGTTCTCAGTACCCAGCCGCACGCTGGTCGATTTGGGAGCAAGTTACCGGATCAACGAGCATGCGAAGGTCTCCGTGAATGCTACCAACCTGTTCGATAAGAAGTATTTTACCACCTGCGATGCGAGTTACTCCTGCTATCAGGGCGATCGGCGTAGCGTTATCGGCAAACTGACCATCGATTTTTGAGACTGGGGAAGGCGCGGCCGCAAGGTCGCGCCTCCACGAATGTCATGTTGAACAGACGCTTTTTCATCGCCGGTAGCCTTGCCGCTTTTCTGCCTTCGATGCCGGTTCTGGCCGAGGACGCAACGCGCATTGCCGCCGTGGATTGGGCTGCCGCGGAGTCTCTTCTTGCCTTGGGGGTCGCGCCGCTCGCCGTTGCCGATACTGGCTACTACAACCAACGCATGCCCCAAGTCCTGCCCGCCGCGACCCACGACATCGGGCCCTTCTGGGAAGTCAATCTGGAACTGCTGGACAGGCTCCGCCCGGACCTCATTTTCATTGGCGCTGCAAGCCTGTTCATGACGCCGCGACTGAAAGAGATCGCGCCTGTCGAGGTCGTCGAGGATATGACAGGCGATAAGGCCTACGGGCGGGCGGCAGCCATTCTGCGTCAATGCGGACGCGCTGCGGGCCTTCCGTCCAGTCAGGTCGAGGCCGTCCTGTCAAACATAGAGCAGCGAATGCAGAGCCTTGCCGCCAGCGTTTCAAGAGAGCGACCGGTCTGCATCTTGCTGCCGGATCAAAGCGGCAGCCGCGCCATGGTCTACGGCAATGGCAGCATGCCCGGGTCTGTGGTCACCCGTCTGGGTCTAAAAAATGCGTGGCAGGGACCAACGAATGCCAATGGTTTCATTCAGGTCGGGTTCGATCAGCTGATGGCGCTGGACGATGCCGTCTTCATGCAGATCGAGATCCCGTCGCTTGCTCCGCAGACGAACAGGGCGCTGGGCGACAGCCAGCTCTGGCATCGGCTTCCCCCGGTTCGTGAAGGACGCGTGGTGCGCCTGCGGCAATTCTATCCGTTCGGGGGATGTATTTCGACACTTCATCTTGCCGAGGCTCTGGCGCGCGCGCTTCAAGTCTCCTTCGGAGCAGGTACACCATGAGCATCACCCTTGCCGGACGGGGTCCGACGCGTAGCTTCGTCCTGATCTGCCTTCTGGCTTTGCCGGCTCTTGCCCTTGCCGTGCTGGCCATCGTCCAGGTCAAAGAACCGGCTATACTCTTCTACGCGACGTTGCCGCGCATTGCTGCGGCTCTGGTTTCCGGCTGCCTCCTGGGGTTGGCAGGCGGCGTGTTCCAGAGAACCTTCGACAATCCGCTTGCCGAACCGTCACTTCTCGGCATTTCCGGGGGAGCGGCGCTCTTTCTTGCCGCATCGCTGGTCTTCGCCCCGGCCTTATGGTCGCACGGATATCAGATCGTGGCACTCGCTGGGGCGCTGATTGCGGTTGCGACGGCTTTCGCCGTTGCCTGGGGGCCGCACCTTTCGTCCCAGACACTGGTGCTGGCCGGTGTGATGATCAATCTCTTCTGCAACGCTGCCTACGCCGGCCTTGTCCTTTTCAATCATGACTTTCTCAGCAATCTCCTGACTTGGCAGGCCGGTTCGCTGCAGCAGAGTGGCTGGGGACCGTCGCTTCGTCTGGCGGTGCTTGCCACTCTTTCGCTCGGTCCGCTTCTTCTCCTGGAGCGACCGCTAAGGTTGCTGTCCCTCGGTGATGGTGCGGCAGCGAGCCTCGGTCTGTCGGTGCGCACGATGAAGCTGATCCTGCTTCTCATCGCTTCGCTGCTGGCCGCGTCTGTCACAGCAGAGTTCGGCCAGATCGGTCTCGTAGGGCTGGCCGCCCCGGCGCTTGCTCGCGCGATCTGGCGCGAGAGCCAGGCGGGATTGCTCCGCTGCGCGGTGGCGGGAGCCCTGCTTCTACTGCTGACGGACCAGCTCATGCGTTTGCTCTCCAGTGGGCTAGGCGACCTGCCGGTCGGGGCGGCTGCAGGGCTGCTGGCGGGACCGTTGCTGGTTTTTCTTGCGCGAAGGGCGCCGCTTAACGCGTCGAAGCCGTTCACGTTCGCCTTTGCGGCGCGGGGCGAGGGGGACGCAAGGCGGCTCATGATTCTGGTTCTGCTTCTATTGGCTGCATTTGCGATCGCGGCAGTCGTTGGACGCGGACCGGAAGGATGGTCACTTGCGGGGCGGGACGATCTGGCATTGGTTTGGCGGTGGCGTCTCCCACCGCTCCTGGCAGCAAGCGGCGCCGGCCTTTGTCTCGCTGTGGCGGGCTTCATCTTGCAGCGCTTGCTGCGCAATCCCCTTGCCAGCCCCGATCTTCTTGGCATCAGCCACGGCGCGGGCCTCGCACTTGCCGTCGCCTTCGTCATCCTGCCGACGCTCGGGGTCGCAACGAAACTGGCGGTCACCTCTGCAGGCGCCATTGCCGCCCTGTTGGTCGTGACATTGCTCGGGCTTCGAGCGCGCTTTGAACCCACGCGCATGCTGCTACTCGGCGTCGGCCTCGCAAGTATGGCGAACGCCATGCTCGTCATTGCGCTTGCCGGCGGCGGACAAAGAGGTGCTGCGCTCCTCGGATGGTTTTCAGGCATGACCGCAGGCGTGGATCTCGCAACGTCGGTCGCTGCATGCCTGGTGGGTCTTGCCGGTCTCCTCGGCTGCCTTTTGCTCCACCGGCAGATGGACCTGATATCGCTGGGCGATGCAGCAGCCACGGGGTTCGGCCTGCGTGTGGCCTTGGTGCGCGGGGCCGGCATCGCTCTCGCCGCAATCCTGACAGCCGCCGGCACCATGGTTGTCGGTCCAATCAGTTTCATCGGCCTGATGGTGCCTCATGCCGCCGCGATCCTGGGCTTTCGCAGGACGGCAAGGGCAAGCGTTGCCAGCGGCCTCATCGGAGCATTGCTGATGACGCTTGCGGAGTGGCTGAGCCGCAATCTCGTCTGGCCCTGGGCGCTTTCGCCGAGCCTGCTGGCCGCGCTCGTCGCCGGACCGTGGTTCCTCTGGCAGCTGCGCCGTCGGCAGAGACAGTGAGCAGTTGGCTCTTGTCGGTACAAACCATTCTATTCCAGCGATAGCAGGAGATATATCCCATGCCGCTTCCAGCCCCGGTCCACGCACACATGGTGCCGAAGTTCTCCTTGCAGGGGATTTCCTTCACCGTTACCGGCCGCACGATCTTGCAGCCGCTGGATCTGGATCTTCTGGCTGGCAAAACGATCGGTCTCATCGGACACAACGGGTCAGGCAAATCCACTCTGGTCCGGCTGCTGGCCCGGCAGATCAGGCCCAGCACCGGACAAATTCTGTTTGATGGACGCCGGCTGGAAGCCTGGTCGAACCGCGAATTCGCCAGGCACCTTGCTTACCTCCCGCAGCAGACGCCGGTGCCCGCTGGAACCAGCGTCCGCGAGCTCGTAAAGTTCGGACGTTATCCCTGGCATGGGCCTCTTGGCGCTTTCGTCAGACTGGATGAGGAAAAGGTGAGGGAAGCACTCGAACTCACGCGCACGACGACGCTTGCGGATCGTTTCGTCGAGACGCTGTCTGGGGGCGAACAGCAGCGCACTTGGATTGCTGCACTCGTCGCACAGGATACGAAATGTCTCCTGCTCGACGAACCCATTTCGGCACTCGATATCGCGCACCAGATCGCGGTGCTAGATCTCGTCCAGAAACTCGCCAAGGCAAGGGGGCTCTCCATCGTCATGGTTCTCCATGACATTAACATGGCGAGCCGCTACTGCGATGAGATCATTGCGCTCCGGGACGGTAGCCTTATCGCCAGAGGATCGCCAAGTGACATGATGACGCCCGATCACCTCAAGCGCATCTACGGGGTGGATTTCACAATCCACCACCCAACTGGTGGCGGTCGGCCGTCAGCATTGCTATGTTGATTATCGGGTGTGCGCGTTCGTAGTTCGCCATCGATTTCAATATGCTGACGCTGCTGGATCAGAGCTTGGGTGGTTCTCCGTTCAAATCCGTTCAAGGCGATTGGTCGGACGCACCGTGTGCCTGCGTCATTCAGGAAAATCTGTCATAACAATCTTCCCGAACAACCCGCCAGCCTCCATTCGGCGGTGGGCCTCCGACGCAGCCGCGAGCGGATATACCGCTCCGATGACCGGCTTAAGCACTTGTCCCATCATCGGCAGAACCTGTTCCGTGAAGCGCTGGACCATTGCTCTCTTTTCCGCCCTCGACCGTGACTTCATGACCGTTCCGATCAGCCGCAGATGGTTGTGAAGCACGACGCCGAGTGGAATGATGGCGTTATCATCGCGCCCTAGCAAGCCCACTTGGACGAGCCGCCCGCCGGGAGCAAGGCTGCGAATGTTGCGGGCGAGGTAGGACCCGCCGACAAAATCGATGATCAGATCGACCCCACGAGACGCCGTCGCATCAACAATTTCCGCCTCGAAATCCATTCGCCTGTAATCAAAAACAGCATCGGCGCCCAGCGAAAGCACGTTTTCAATGTTGCCTGCCGAAGCGGTGGCCAGCACGGTTGCTCCTGCCGCTTTCGCAAGCTGGACGGCCGCCGATCCGATGCCGCCTGCTGCAGCATGAACGAGAACGGTCTCGCCTTTTGCGACGTGTCCGAGATGGGCAAGCGCCTCCCAACCCGTGACGAAGCTTTCCATGACTGCGGCAGCCTCGATGAAGGACAAGCCGGCCGGAATGGCAACTGCCATTCCACTATCGAGGCGCGCATACTGGGCATATGCGCCCCCACCGACAATCCCCATGACACGGTCTCCGACAGCAAAACCGCTAACGGTGTCTCCAATGGCCATGACTTCGCCAGCGACCTCAAGCCCGAGGATAGGGCTGTCTCCGTAGCTTTGCGAGCCATAGACGCCTTCGCGTTGAAGAAGATCGGCGCGGTTGACACCGGCCGCCATGACCTTGATCAGAAGATCGTCTGGGCGCAATTCGGGCATGGCTGCATCGGCGAGGCGCAGAACATCCGCGCCTCCGAAGTCATCGAAGATGATCGCCTTCATTTGGATATCTCCTTACTTGGAAAGGGCCCGGCGGGCAATGCTTGCAGCAAAGAGAGGTGTTTCACGACTGTTGTGGTCGCCGCCTGCGGCCTGACGGGCTGCCGCAGCATCTTCGAACTTGATGCTGTGCTCGCTGAGGAAAGCCATGAACACATCCGTCGGATGGGCGGTAACCTTGTTGGTATAGCGGGTCCTGCCATCGTCGATCTTCTCGGCGATCAGTTCCCAGACGACATTCACCTGGGTCCGTCCGTTGCCTGTGAAGACATCGGAGATCGAGTTCATGCGGCAGTAGGCAGGCTCGGCGACCTCGGCCACATAATGCTGCACGACGAGGCCCGAGCCGATCTGCTCAACATTGATCGACATGCGACGACCGTCGTCGGTCCATGTGACGCCGGCTGCAATGTGATCAGGCGGGCAGCAGCACAGGTATTCGGCTTCCGGCAGGGTGAACAGCCAGTCAGCAATGTCGATCTTTTCGAACGGAACGTCGATCTCTGCGGAATAGGCGGACTGGGAGAGAATTGTGTCTAGGACCTTGACCATTGGAGTGTTCCTTCTGTTTGTTGGGCGACCGCCCGTTGACGAGAAGGAAAATGCTCCGGATGCCCGCAGATGATAACGAACTGAATGGTCGAAACGGTTTTGCGCTGTAGGCAAAGATGAGAGACCCACGGTTCGCTGAACATCTCGCTGTTTACGTCGACGTTGTCCGCACAGGGAGCTTCTCAGCTGCCTCTCGGCGTAGGGCTGTCACGCCTTCGGCTGTAGTTCGACAGATCGATGCGCTCGAACAGGACCTTGGCGTTTCCCTCCTTGTTCGCTCGACACGGGCACTGTCACTGACGGATGCGGGCCGCCACCTTTTTGAGCGCGCCCAGCGCCTGCTCGATGACCTGGCCGATACCCATGCAGAGGTTGCCGCATTCGATAGTGCGGTCAGCGGCACTCTGCGTATCGCCTGTTTCCCGACTTTCGGAAAACGCTATGTTATTCCTGTTCTCGCATCACTAGCGCAGGACCATCCGGGCCTGCATGTCGAGCTGGATCTTACCGAGCGGCTGGCTGATCCCGTCGCCGAACGGCTCGACCTCGTGGTGAGGATGGGGGAGCTTGCGGACAGCTCCCTGATTGCCACGAAGCTTGCTCCGCTTGACCGCATCCTCGTTGCAAGCCGTGGCTATGTCGAACAGCATGGCGAGCCGGAAGACGAGACTGCGCTCCGCCATCATCGCCTTCTCGACAAGCTCCATGGCAACGATCTGCTCGGATGGTCTGACATTCTCGGAAGCCCCGCCGGCGAAGCTTGCAAGCAGGTGGCTTTCCGGTCCGATGATTTCGAAGCGCTCAATAGCGCTGCGATCTCCGGAATGGGAGTGGCCTTTTTGCCAAGCTGGGTTTCGGGCCCCTCCACGCAGGCAGGTGATCTCATCCGGCTGAAACTCCGCGGCGAGCGATGGAACGAGCGATCGTCAGGCATTTATCTCCTGCGTGCCCTCCAGGCGCCGTCCGCCAAGGTCAAGGCGTTTACGGAAGCACTCAAGGCCCATATAGGCGCACCGCCGCGCTGGGGGTGAAGCAGGAATAGCAGCGGTCGACAAATCAAATGCTTAGGAAGTCAGTGTGCTCCGATAACTTGTCGAGTGACGGTTCGATTCTCATCAAGAGCTGAGGCTATGCCCGCTTTGCGCCTTCATT
The DNA here is from genome assembly GCF_058242775.1 of Neorhizobium sp. PAMB6630. Taxonomy (NCBI): domain Bacteria; kingdom Pseudomonadati; phylum Pseudomonadota; class Alphaproteobacteria; order Hyphomicrobiales; family Rhizobiaceae; genus Neorhizobium; species Neorhizobium sp. PAMB6630. The sequence goes on along the minus strand of NZ_JBZAYV010000002.1, from coordinate 306,341 downwards.
TCAGCCGTTACTGCATCTTGGCGCGAGGCTCGGAAGCTGCCATTCGACGCGGCCACCATCAACGGCAGGACAGGCCGATTGGCTGGGGAACCTGGATTCTCACATGATTTCAGAGGCTTAAGAAAATTGCCTTTGAATTCCCTATCTTTTTCCCATCGCGAGCGACCGTGGATGCCACATTTGTGCCCTGGCTTTGGGCATCAGTCAACAGGACCGAGCGAGCGGCAATTATTTCCGCTCTCCAACACCGAGTATGCGCTGAGGTAGGATCGTGTCCCGTAGTGCAGCTCTTTGCCATCCACGGCGTATTCCGGCTCGGCCGGAGGGAATATCAGCGGGCCACAGTAGGCAAGCTGATGCGGATCGTCGCTCTCAGGCCGAGTGTTGCTCGGTGAAAAAAACGCTATCGCGTGATCCCGTCGCCGTGACACACAGCCGCAAATGATCAGATCTTTGCCAGCGATCAATCAAACTTTCAGTTGGCGAAGCTTCGGCATACGCATCCACAAGAGTAAGGCGAAGACCACGACGCTAAAGGACATCAGTGCCATAGCAGGCCTTGGTCCTGTCACTGTCGAGAGAAGAGCCATAGCGGCGGTCCCCATCGGCATCAAGCCGCGCGTCATGAAGAGAGAAGACAGGACCCTTCCTCGAAACTCGTCGGCGACCGTCAGTTGCAAAATGGTATTATTGGAAGAATTATAAGCTATGTGCATAGCGCCTGCTGCAAACAGCACCGGGATTGCCCAATACATGGTCGGCGCCATGGCGAAGAGAATCAGCGAGAGGCCGAAGCCTGCCATGAAGATCAACATGGTCGAGCCGCGTCTAGCATCCCGCTGCAAACGACTGGCAAGCAGACCGCCACATATCGACCCTGCCGCAGCAAGCGCAGTCATCAACCCGAGGCCGCTGGCGCCGGTATGGAACACTTGTGCAGCAAAGACCGCAAGAAACTGGATGTAGGGCTGGCAGAAGAATGTCGGAACCAGCGCGACGGCAACCAGCATCAGCAAAACGGGTTCGCGGCCCATATAGCTAAAGCCACCCAGAAGGCTGGAGAGGAAGCTCTCTTGCTTGCGTGTGACCTTTTGAGGTGGCACGTCGAGCATCAGGAGCATAGCCATCACGACGGTAAAGCTCAGCGCGTTTGCGATGAAGCAGGCCGTGACGCCAAAGCTGGCAATGAGCCCGGCCGACGCCAAAGGGCCGATGATCTTTGCGAGATTGAGTGCCATCGAATTTAACGATACTGCGCTCGCTATCGCCTCATGCGATACAAGATAATAGACAAGCGAGTGGCGGGCCGGCAGGTTGAAGGACACGATCATACCGCGGCAGACCGCAAGGATCAGGATCAACCAGATCGATGCGTTGAAGAAGGTGACAACACATGCCAGGCCGATGGCGACGGACATGGCCAGCGCCTGTGTCCAGATGAGCATCGTTCTTCGATCGACACGGTCGGCAACGACGCCGCCGAACATTGCAAACAGCATGATCGGCAGCCCGCGACACAAATTTACCAAACCGAGCATCACCGGGTCGTTCGTCGTCGAGATCACGAGCCAGTTCAGGGCGATTTGATCAAGCCAGTCTCCAACGAAGGAGATCGAGTTGCCATACCAGAACAGTCGATAGTTACGATAACTGAGCGCCGCAAAGGTTCCACGCCGAGCAATGGAGGGCGTCGTCGTGTAGCTATCCTTCGACGTGTCAGGTGATGTCATGAAAAATCCCGAGGGTAGGGTTATCTCGTCCGCAATCGTGGATCCGACTCGTCGGTCGGATCCACGATTTGTGGGTCGAAGGCGGCGACCGGGGGCTCCGAAGTCCGCGTTTCAGGCCGCTCGTTTGGGCGCCATACTCTGAGGCTCTTTTCCTGCCGTGGCGTCAAATTTCAAGGTCGAACTTGTCTGTCACGCGCCTCTATCGGCTCTGCAACGCCCTTCCGTCCATATCCTTTTTCAGCAAACTGAGATGGCTCAGGATCGTCGGCGCAATATCCGTGATCGAGCTATCTTCGGTCACTTTGCGGCCAGCCTCGAAACCTTCACCCACTATGACCAGCACGGGATTGGTCTCGTATCGACCGCGTCCGCCATGCATGCCGCAATCGCGGCGCACCTCGCCGATCTCCTCGTCGAAACGGACTGCCATCGCGGACAGTCCGGGAACGCCGTTGATGTTGGCACCTTCGGTCTTGGCCATGTCGATGGCGATGATGTCGTCACCGGGGATCTGACCAAGTTCGGCAAGATCCTCACCCATGAACACATCTTCCACCCAGGGCTGCTCGCGCAACCAGTCGGCTGCCTCAACACGCCGACCGGCAGCATTGCCGCCGAAATGGATGAATGCGGCGCAGCCTTGCGGTGCAACTACGATTTCGGGTCCGTCGAGCGACGACTTGAAGCCGGCTTCGAACAGCCGGCGTTCGACCGGGATCGCCTCGGTGACGGATTCGTGGCCATGGTCCGAACCGACGATGAACAGCACGTCATGGCCCTCATCCCGCAACCGTTCCACGGCCTCTGCTACCTGGCCGACCAGCCTGTCGGCACCGGCAAGCGCTGCGAGATGAACCTGCGAGCCAAGCGGAGCGGCATGCATCGACTTGTCGGGTTCGGACAACCAAAGGGTGGCTGCGGAGGGACGCTTTTCCAACAGAGCCTCAATGAAGCGCCGGGTAACGATCGCATCGCCCTCGTTTCCGGCTGCGGTCGTCAAAATTTCGCCAGTCGGGATGCGGCCAGGCGCATAGCAGAGTTCGCGATGGTACATGTGGGCATGGCTATAGCTGTCATGGAAGAAGGCAGCCCCCGGCGAGGCGTTGCTGGCGATAATCGAGCCGTGGAGACCAGCGACGCGCTCCGATACGGCTGGACGGGCCAGCATACGGCCATAGTGGCGGTGATAGGTCTCGAAGAATTCCGGTTTGCCGGCATCGTGGAATTCGAAACCGCCTTCGATCGGCAGGCCCATGCAGTTGCCGCGCAAACCGTGGCCAAGCGGATGGCACCCCGTCGCGATCGAGGCGGAGGACGCACGGGTCGCGGACGGAAAAATGCCGCGCTGGTTGGCAAACCAGGTGCCGGCGCGCTTGAGCGACGCCATGACAGGTGTCGTCTCGTCGGTGATGAAATCCGGGCGGTTGCCATCGCACATGACGGTGACTGCAATTTTGTGGGCCATGATCTGTCCTTAATCGAATTGGCTTGTGACTGTCAGTTCAGCCGAAATGGGCCGGTAGCGGTCGCTCAGGCATCGAGGTCGTGGTCTTGGCCTCGTCGGTCCAATTGCTGGCGTCAATGCTGAGAAAGAGGCGTGGCCGCACGACGTGATGGCGAAGACCGTCTGCATCGAGATGCCAGACGAGATAGCCGGTACGCATAGGGCTGATATCGCTCGGCGGGTTGGCCGGCATGTTGACGAACGACGTGGCCGGTGCCGTGACGATGCGAAGGCCTTTGTGTTCACGCTCGGTGTGTTTGTGAATGTGTCCTGCGGCAAGTGCTGTCACCCCATGGGCAAGGCACGTGTCGAGCAGCCAGCGGCGCGGCTCAGGCAGGATACAATGGGTGGTAATGGCCGCATCGTCCGGATCCGTGCCGAACGGCGGCATATGCGTGAAGACCACGGTGGTGCGGCGGTCACGCTCCCCAAGTGCTGTTTCGAAGAAGGCGGCCTGCACAGCTTCCTGTTCGTGACCGCTCCCCATCAGCGCGCTGTCCAGACCGATCATCCGGAGTCGTAGGCCGTGTTTGTCCAGATCCTGTAGCCACCAAGAGGGCCCTACGTGGGTCCTCCAGGCGTTAAGACGGGTGTCGTTGACTGGCTGCTTCAGCCGTGAGGCCATCGGCGCTTCACCGACATCATGATTGCCGGCGATGGCCCGCCACGGGGATGGAAGCTGCCGGTGGCAGTCAACCGCATAGGCGAGATCGTCGGGCCTTTCCGGGCCATTGAAGGAGATGTCGCCCGAATTGACGATGAATTCGGGCGACAAGGTTCGCATTTCCTCGACGAAGACAGGCCAATTGGCCGTGAACCAGGCATGGCTGCGCGACAGATGCGTATCAGATACCTGGACGATGGTCAGCCTCTTGGCCATGAGTGTCTCCTTAGGCTTGCGGGAAGCGCAGGTTGTCGGGGCGCAGATCCATGAAGTAGAAGGTGGTCGGACGCCACTGGATCGACTTCTTGATCGCGTAGGCCTCGAAGGGCTGGTAGAGGATCGTGCCTGGGGCTTCGTCTTCCCAGGTGTCCAGCATCTTCACGAACAGGGCCTTGCGCTTGGGCGGGTCGGTCTCGGCTTCGAGTGCCTTGCCGTATTCGTTAAAGGCCTTGCGGGATTCGACCGACCACACGTCCTTCGACTGGATTTCACCGCCCGGACCCCAGGCCACCCAGAGTGCGCCCAGCGGATCGGGCAAGCGGGTCGAGTTCGACCAGTTGAAGATCTGCGCACCTTCGCCCTTCATCTGGTCAGAGGTTTCGACCACCTGCAGGTCGGCGTTGATGCCGACGGCCTTCCACATCTCGACCAGCACCTGGGCTGCTTCCAGAGCGTTGGTGTAATAGGAAGCCTGTGTCCGGTAGACGATCTTTTCGCCTTTGTAGCCGGCCTCAGTGAGCAGGGCCTTGGCCTTCTCGGGATTGAAAGGCAGCTTGCGGCCTTCGACGAACATCTGGCCATATTCGGGATAGTTATGGCTGCCGGGCACTTCTGCCTTACCAAGCCACAGGGTGTCGACGAGCTTCTGGCGATCGATGGCGTTCGTCAGCGCCTGGCGCATGCGTTTGTCGGAGAGAAGCTTGTCGTGATTATCGAACACCAGCACATGGGCATTGGCAAGAACGACCGAGCGGATCTCGATGTCGTCATAGCCGCCGATGATCGCTACCTGGTCCGGGGGCACGTTGGTGATCAGGTCGAATTCGCCAGAGACCAGACCGGCAACGCGCGCGGCAAGTTCCGGCACGGCGCGGAAGGTCACCTTCTTGGCGGTCGGCTGGCCGAGGAAATAGTCGTCGAAGGCTTCGAGAGCCGTCGCTTCGTTCTGGCTGTGGGAGACAACCTTGTAGGGGCCAGTGGCCACAGGAGTGCGCGAATAGGCGTCGAAGCCCATTTCCTCATAGGCGCGCTTGTTGACGATCCAGGCGCACCAGGAGGCGAGGCGCTGTTCGAGCAGCACATCGGCGACCTTGGTGGTGAAGCGCACGGTATAGCGATCGATGGCGGCGACATCTTTCAGCACGCCGAAATAGGGCTTGGCGCCCGGGATCTGCGCCTTTTCGCCACGCAGGCGTCCATCGCGGAACGTGTAGGCCACGTCTTCGGCCGTCAGTTCGTCGCCATTGTGGAACTTGACGCCCTGGCGCAGCTTGACGATCAGTTCTGAGGGGCTGACACGCTCCCAGGAGGTCGCCAGATGCGGCTTCAGTGCCGAGCCCCCGCCATCGGGCGTGCCGAGAAAGTCTCGACGGATCAGTGTGTCGAAGATGGAATAGGTGACGCGGGTGCCGACGTTGGAGAGTTCGCGGGCCGGCTCAAGCGTGGCCGGCAATGCGGCGACGGCGACGGTGAAATCGGGACGCTTCGTATCGCCGGCGGCGGCGAATGCCGAGGGTACGAAATCGAAGATGAAGGGGGTGAGGGCGGCACCCTGCAGCAGCAGGCGGCGGTTGATGTTGGGCATCATGGGCTCCGTTGGTTGAGACGTCGGGATTTGCATTACCGGCCGATTGGCCGCGGCGGTGAGGTGGGAAACCTTCTGTTCAGCCTCGCAGGGAATTCGGTTCTGAAACAATGAGCGTCGAGCGGGCAGCGAGACCAAGTTCGACATCGTTAAGCATCACGGCATCGGGCTGATGCGAAAGCAGGGTGGCCATCGCCTCCGGGGCGATGACCCCGACCCCGTTATGGGTCGGCTGACCGGCCATGACGATCACCTTGAGACCGATGGACTGCAGCCGCCGAATGGCGTCCCGCGACACATCCATTTCCCAGAGACGGGCCCAAGCGCCGCCGATCTCGCGCAACGGCGGGTAGTCGCCGTAGTCGCGAAACAGGCCGAGGATCGGACTGTCCGGCAGTTGCTGCCGCACCAGCATGCTTGCGGCGAGCGAGCGTGTTCCGAAGGCAACGGCCGCGTCCTCGCCGAGCTCCGGCGCGATCAGATCGAGACCGTGGCCCAAGGCTTTGGGCTCTGTGACTTTGGTATCAAGCAGGACTGAGATGCGTCCGCGAACAATTGCCAAGCCCTCCGCAACCGTCAGCACGGCTGGGTGGATGGCGCAGAGATCACTGTGGTCGATTTCGTCGATTGCCCTTGCATCGCCGTGCAGTCGCTCCAGCGTATCGTCGTGAAAGACCACCGGAACCCCGTCGCGGGTCAGTCGCCAGTCGAACTCGATGAAGTCGGCACCGGAAGCGATAGCTTTCTCAAAGGCCTCCCGACTGTTTTCACCAGCCAGTGTGCTGGCGCCGCGATGGCCTCCGATAAAGGTGCGATTGCCGGCATGCCGCGGTCTCGTCCAGATAGGTTGGTGGGTCACTGTCAACCCTCCCGTTCGACTGTCGGATCGAGCCGATCCCGCAGCCAGTCGCCGAACAGACTCATGGCAAGCGTCGTGAGGAAGATCACTATCCCCGGCAGAACGGCGATCCACCAGGCATTGAGCAGGTAGTTGCGGCCCTCACCCAGCATCAGTCCGAGCGAGGTCCCTGGCGGTTGGATGCCCAGGCCCAGGAAGGAAAGCGAGGTTTCGAGCAGTATCGTGCCGGGGAAGTTAAGCGTTGCTTGTACCACGAGAGCGGCAGCGATATTGGGCAGGAGATGACGGAAGACGATCCGGCCCTGTCCGGCGCCGAGCGCTTCAACGGCCTTCACGTAGTCGGCCGATTGCTCCGAGATCACCTGTCCACGCGCCAGGCGGGCGTAGCGCTCCCAGCCCTCCAGGCTCACGAGCACGATGAACAGGGGAATGCTATTGCCGAAGAAGGCGAGGAAGGCGATGGCGATGAACAGCGACGGCATCGCTGTCTGGATATCCGCGAGCATCATCACGAAGAGATCGGCAAGGCCGCGCAGGCGACCGGCCGCAAGTCCCATGAGGGTGCCGCCGACGGCGCCGATCAGAGTGCCCAGGACGGCGATCAGGATCGAGGTACGCAGGGCGTAGATGATACGGCTGAGCACATCCCTGCCCAGATGGTCGGTGCCGAGCGCATGGTCCCAGGAGCCGCCCATCAACACCGGAGGATGGAAGCGTGCCAGCAGATCCTGCGTCGTGTAATGCGCCGGTGCCACGAGATCGGCAAAGATGGCCAGCAGTATCATCAATGCGAGCCACGCGAGGCTGATAACGATGGAGATCGGCATGCCGTCGAACAACCGACGACCGGAGGGTGAAGCGCTGTCGATTGCGGTCATTTTGCACCTCCAAGCGTGCGGGCAAGACTGACCTTGGGGTCGATCACCGCATGGAGGATATCGACCAGAAGGTTCGACAGCACGATGATCAGCGTGACCGTCAGGATGACGCCCTGAACCACTGGCAGGTCACGGCTGTAGACGGAGGAGACCAGCAGCCGGCCAAGACCCGGCCAAGCAAAGATGGTTTCCGTTACCACGGCACCCGAAAGCACGAGACCGATCTCGATGCCGTAAAACATCAGCAATGGCACCATGGCATTGGGCAGCGCATGGCGCAAAATCACCCGGATTTCTCCGGCACCCTTGGCATGGGCCGTGCGGATGAACTGCTTGCCCATCACTTCCAGCGTGGCGGTCCGGGCAAAACGAGCGATGCGACCGGCAAGCGGCAGCGCGAGCGTGACCGTCGGCATGATGAGATGCATCCAGGTCTTTGCGCCGGAGGATGGCAGTACTCGGAGTTGCAGCGCAAATAGCAGGATCATCATGATGCCGAGGAAAAAGATGGGCATGGAATAGCCGAGAACGGCAAAAGCCATCACGCCGCGATCCACTGGTCCCCCGCGTCGCACCGCACCGATGATGCCAAAGGTGAGGCCGAGGATGGAGGCCAGGAGCAGGGCCGAGATGCCAAGCAGCAGGGTCCGCGGCAGCGTCTCGGCAATGACGTCGATCACCGGCAGGTCGTTGGTGAAGGAGACGCCGAGATCTCCGCCGACAGCCCTGCCGAGGAAGGCCAGATATTGCACGTAAAGTGGCTGATCTAGCCCCCACGTCACGCGATACTCCTCCATCACGGAAGGCGGCGTCTCGGCGGGCAGCAATTGTTCGACGGGGTCGCCAGCGGTGCGCAACACGATGAAAACCAGCGTCACGCACAAGAGCAGCGTGATGATCGAACGCAGCATGCGGTAGAGAATGGCAACAAGGCTCTGGACAGTCATCGGAACGCGCCCTCCAGGGCATAAGCGGGGGCGTTGCCGTCGGCGGACGCAACAGAGCGTGCAGACGATGATCCTCCAGCGACGTGGCAGGCCACAAGCCGGTTACTGCCGAGCGAAACAAGATCCGGGACTTCATTGCGGCAGCGGGCGACGGACATCGGGCAGCGCGGATGAAACGAACAGCCGGATGGCCGTTGTGCCGGGTTCGGTGGTTCCCCCTGCAACATGTCGCGGTCGGCCATGCGACGCCCGGGTACCGGGGCGGCGGACACAAGGGCGCGCGTATAGGGATGTTCCGGGCGAGCGAAAAGATCGTCGGCATCTCCTTCCTCAACGATACGGCCGAGATACATGACGGCGATGCGGCGGCTGACCTGGCGGACCACGCGTAGGTCATGGCTGATGAACAGCATGGCGAGCCCAAGTTCGGCCTGCAGGTCGCTCAGCAGGTTGACCACTTGCGCCTGGATCGACACGTCAAGCGCAGAGACAGGCTCGTCACAGACCAGAAGGTCCGGCTTGGATACGAGAGCGCGGGCAAGCACCACCCGTTGACGCTGGCCGCCGGACAGCTCATGCGGAAAGCGTTGTGTGACGCTGGTAGACAGCCCGACCGCCTGCAGTAACTCGCTGACGCGCGCATCGCGTTCCGCCTTCGTACCGAGGCCGTGGATGTCGAGCGGCTCGCGAACCTGAGATGCAACCGACAAACGGCGGTCAAGTGCGCCGAGCGGATCCTGGTAGATCATCTGCATACGCATCCGAAGCTGTCGCCAGTCCTGGCTTCCATGAGGCGCCATCGCTTTACCTTCGAATAGCACGTCTCCACCGCTCGCGGGCTCCAGCCCCAGGACGACACGGCCAGTGGTGGATTTGCCCGATCCGCTTTCACCGACGATGCCGAGCGTATCGCCCCGCTTAAGCTTCAGCGAGACATCATCGACAGCCCTGACGCCTTTCGCCTTGGCAAACAGGCCGCGGTGCATGTCGTAGACTTTGGCGATCGATCTTGCTTCCAGAAGAGGGGCGTTCATGACAGTACGGGCTCCAGCAGGGCGCCATCCCCTGTTGCGGCGCGGTCTCGATGGACCGTATTAAAGCAGGCAAGGTTTCGACCGCCGCCTATTCCGGACAGCGTCGGTACCGAGCTTGCGCAGGCGGTAACCGCGCGGCTGCACCGCGGCGCAAAGGAACAGCCGGTCGGAAGAGCGCGAGGATCAGGCACCTGACCACCGATGGACACCAGACGGCGGCGCGGACCGTCGATACGCGGCAGACTGTCGATCAGGCCGCGGCTATAGGGATGGGCTGGATTGTTGAACAGTTGTTCAGCACTTGCCTCTTCCACGATGCGTCCGGCATACATGACCGCGACGCGGTCGCAGGTCTGAGCGACAACGCCGAGATCATGGCTGATGAGCACGAGGCCGGTGCCCGACTCCCTTTGCACAAGTGCCAGCAGATCGAGGATCTGCGCCTGGATCGTCACGTCGAGCGCCGTCGTCGGTTCGTCTGCGATGAGGAGATCGGGCTCGCCGGCCAGCGCCATGGCGATCATGACGCGCTGGTTCTGGCCGCCTGAAAGCTCGTGCGGGTAGGCGGAAAGCCGTCGCCCTGCATCAGGAATACCAACGAGGTCGAGCAGGCGGCGCGCTTCCGCCTTTGCCGACCGACCGGTTAGGCCGCGATGCAACTTGAGTGCCTCCTCGATTTGACTGCCGATCGTCAGCATCGGGTTCAACGCGCTGGCGGGGTCCTGGAAGATCATGGCAATGCGCCCGCCGCGGATCCGGCGCAGCGCGGGCGGGGACATGCCGACGAGGTTTTGTCCATCGAGCGTGGCGCGACCGGTGACTTTCGCCGTTGCCGGTAGCAGGCCAAGTGCTGCAAGCCAGGTCACTGACTTGCCGGAGCCAGATTCGCCGACCAGGCCAAGCGTCTCGCCGCGACCGATGGCGAGGTTGATCGCATGTAGAACCGTTACCCCATTGAAGGCGACGGTCAGGTCGTCCAAAGTCACATAGTTACTCACCGGCCTCTACCTCCAGTTTGACGACCGGCGCGGATGTACCCGGCCGATATTTCTCGATGAAGGCGTCGATCGACAGCCCGCGGATGTCGGCGAGTGCGCGGCTGAGGGCATCGTGCGACCAATCCCACCAGGCGATCTCCAGAAGTGCTGCGGCCTGGGCCCTGCTGAAGCGCTGCTTGATCACGCGTGCCGGAACACCACCGACGATAGTGTAGGGCTCCACGTCCCTGGAGACGACGGCTCCGGCGCCGATGACCGCGCCTGTTCCGATCGTCACGCCGGGCAGCACGGTCACGCCGTGACCGATCCACACATCGTGGCCGATGGTAACCCAGTGATCCCTGCGCCACTGGAAGAACGCAGCGTCATCATCGCCTAAACCATACTGCGCGGCGCGATAGGTGAAATGATGCTGGCTGGCGCGCCAGGTGGCGTGATTGCCGGGGTTGATCCGGGCCCCTTCGGCGATCGAGCAGAACTTGCCGATCGTCGACCAGACGACATTGCCGCCTTTGACGATATAGGAATAGTCGCCGAACTGGCTGTCGCGCATGCTCACATGGGCCTGGATCTCGGTCCAGCGGCCGAGGTCGCAGCCGATCACGCTGGCGGTTTCGTGGATGGTCGGCTGTTCGCTCAACATCTTCATCGTGTTGTCCCCATCGTGCCGATGAAACGGGTGCGGATGTCGGCCGACAGGGCATCGATCACATAGACCATCACGATGATCAGCAGGATGATCGACCAGGCCTCGTCCCATCGATAGGCACCGATGCGGTCTGACAGGAGGAAGCCGATGCCGCCGGCGCCGACGATGCCGAGGATGGTGCCGGAGCGCACGTTGGATTCGAAGTTGTAGAGTGTGATCGACAAAAGTACCGGCAAGACCTGGGGCATCATGGCAAAGCGGATCGCCTGCAGGCGCGAACCGCCTGAGGCGACGACCCCTTCCACCGGCTTGCTGGAAATGTTCTCGATGGCTTCCGCATAGAGCTTTGCCAGCACGCCGACCTCGCTGACGGCAATGGCCATGACGCCGGCCAGAGGTCCAAGCCCGAAGGCGCGTATGAAGACCAGCGCCAGGATCAGCGTTTCGAAGGCACGGATGATGTCGAACCCACGACGCACCCCAAACCGCAGCAGCGGCAGCCGGTTGATCGTCTTGGCGCCAAGGAAGGACAGCGGGAAGGCCAGGATCGCACCCAAAATGGTGCCGAGGAAGGCCATGGAGAGGGTCTCGCCAAGCCCTTCGAGGATCGCGGCGATCTCATCCCATTCGGTCCAGACATGCGGCGGGAACATGAAGGAGAGCACGCGTCCGAGCCGCCCCAGCCCCGTGACGATGCGCTCCGGTGAGAAACCGAAATCGTAGAGGCACCATGCAAACAGGGCGGCAAATCCGGTGATGAGCGCAAGGCGCCGCAGGCGGACCGAGAGAGGTTGCCGAAACGCCTGCGGCACCCGATCACGCCAGTCGGCAATTTCCGTCGATGAAATCATGGTCTGCATCGTCAGGTCCTTTCAAGGCCGATGAGCCTGTGGCGCAGCTTTTCCGAGCCCCAGTCGATGGCGAAGACGGCGAGGAAAATGATGATGAAGAGGGCGGACAGGTCGGTATATTCCTGGAGGGATACAGCCGTGCGCAATTCCTGGCCAAGGCCACCGGCGCCGACATAACCGATGATCGAGGAGGAGCGGACGTTGATCTCGAAGCGCAGCAGCGTGTAGCTGATGATGTTGGGCAGGACCTGCGGCACCGCGCCGTAGCGGATCTGGTCCGCCCAGCTGCCGCCCGAAGATTTGACGCCCTCCAGCGGCCGCATGTCGAGGTTCTCATTGGCCTCGGAATACAGTTTGCCGAGCGAACCGCAGGTGTGAAGCGCGATCGCCAGCACCCCGGCCATGGGTCCGACGCCGAAACAGAAGACGAAGATCAAGGCGAAGACGAGTTCGGGAACCGTGCGCGCAACTTCAAGGCAGCGCCTGGTGATTGTCAGAACCCACCGGCTGGGCGTCAGGTTGCGCGATGCCGGAAAGGACAGGAGGAAACCGCCAGCAACACCGAGCGCCGTTGCCATGAAGGCGATCAGAACCGTTTCCAGCAGCAGCCATGCCCAGATCTTCCAGCGCCAGAACCAGGTGGCGATATCGGAAGGCAGCGTGTCCCAGGCAAGTGACGGGATGGTCTTGGCCAGATATTCGCCGAGACGCGGCAGGCCGGCGAGGAGGATCCAACGTTCGGCGCGCGACCCATCCGACAAGGTGACCTGGGTTACCTTGAAGAAGTTGGAAAAATCCGCGGTCAGAAGGAAAAGTGCCAGAAGAACGATCGCCACCAGCGCGCTCTGCATCCGGGCGCGATTGCGGTGCGCTGCGAAGGCGCGCTCGAAATCGGCGATGGCGGCGGATGGCGGTAGGGTGGATAGGGCTGCTGTCATGGCTGCGTTGTCCCAAGAGAAGGAAAAGGGCAGGCGCTTCAGGCCTGCCCTTGGATCCGGTTGGATCAGCTCTTGCGCTGGGCCTTCAGCCAGGCGCGCATGTCGACGATCCACTGGTATCGGTCGTGGTTGACATCGACATAGGCCTTGGCGGTGGAGCTATCTGCGCCGCTCATTTCCTTGAAGGCTGCCGGATCGGCTGTCGGCACGTTCTTCACCGCATCCTTCATGGCGCTGATCAGTTCCGCCGGCAGGTTCTTGCGGGCGGTGAACGGACCGGAGGTGATTTCCGGTGACTTCCAGATCCAGCAGACTTCGCCGGGCTTGATCATGCCCTTGGAGACCATGCGCTGGGGGATGCCGCTCTTTTCGTTGTTGATATAGGTGGCGGCAGCATCGAACTGGCCGTTGACCACGCCCTGCACACCCGCTTCATGGCTGCCGGAAAAGGGGGTGGCGGAGAAATAGGTCGAAGGCTCGAAGCCCTGCTTGACCAGATTGTAGTTCGGTACGGCATAACCGCTGGTCGAGTCCGGATCGGCGAAGGCGAGAACCTTGCCCTTCAGGTCTTCAATCTTCTTGTAGGGGCTATCGCAACGCACGGCGACGATCGAATAATAGCCGGTCGAACCGTCTTCCTGCTGTGAGGTCAAGAGCGGTTCGACGCCGCCCTTGGTCTCGGTATACGCGGCGGCATAGGCGGACGAACCGAGGAAGGCGAATTCGATCTGGTTTGCCGCAAGCGCCTGGATCACGCCGTCATAGCTGCCGGCGGTGAAGATCTCGACATCGACGCCAAGCGTGCGCTTCAGGTAGTCCTTGAACGGCTGGTAACGGGCGAGGCGGTCCTTTTCGTTCTCGGCCGAGGTGACGCCGAAGCGGACGACCTTGTAGTCGGTCTTCCAGTCGGCGGCGATCGCGGGAACGGATACGAGGGCGAGAAGCGCGGTGGCGGCAAGAAATCGCATGGGTTTCTCCATTGGGGTAAGGGTCAGGCGTCAACCGCCGGGCGGATTGCCGTCGAGGTTACGGATTCGTTGAATTCGCCGAGATCGTCGCTGCCATAGATATCGCGGACGACCTCGCCGGTGAGTTGGTGGGCGCCGCCGTCGAAGATGACGCGACCGGCGCGCATGCCGATGATGCGGTCGCAATAGGCCCGCGCCGTATCCAGCGTGTGCAGGTTGACGAGGACGGTGATGCCGTCCTCGTTGTTGATCGAACGCAGCGCGTCCATCACGCGGGTCGCATTGCCGGGATCGAGGCTGGCGATGGGCTCATCTGCCAGGAGGATGCGGGGGTTCTGCACCAGGGCGCGGGCAATCGCCACGCGCTGCTGCTGTCCGCCAGAGAGCGTGCCCGCCTTCTGGAGCGCCTGGGGTGCGAGATCCAGGCGATCAAGTGCCCGGATCGCCAGTGCCCGTTCCGCATCGGTGAAATGCATGGCCATCGAGCTGGCGAAGCCATGTGCGGCAAGCCGGCCGACCAGCACATTGGTGAGGACGTCGAGGCGGTCGATCAGGTTGAACTGCTGGAAGATCATCGCGCACTGGCGCCGCCATTCGCGCAAGGACCGGCCCTTGAGCGCCGTAACTTCCTGGCCGCCAAAAGTGATGCGGCCATCGGTCGGTTCGACCAGTCGATTGACCAGCCGCAAAAGGGTGGATTTGCCCGCACCGGAGCGGCCGATGATCCCGACAAATTCGCCGGGACCGATGTCGAGGCTGACGCCGTCCACCGCGCGGGTGGAGCCAAAGCTGCGGCCAAGGCCGCTCAGGGTGAGATTGTGCTTTTCCATGGGGCCAATGCTGGCCCTCGTCTGTGACAGCGCGATATCATTCGAATGAATTTATTCTTGCGGATTTGTGACGCCGCCATGAAGCCAAGGAGACAGTGGTCGGGCCAAGGGTTACAGTGCGCCAGACAGGCGCCACAAGAAGGGCCGGCAGCTTTCGCCGCCGGCCCGAGCCTGGTCAGATGACGTGCGATCAGGCCGCACGGGTGCGGGTGATCGATCCGTCGGAATAGATCTTGCCGCCACTGCGGATCGTCGCGCGCACATGGCCGATTCCGCTGTCGTCGGCGATGACGAAATCGGCCTGTTTGCCAAGCGCGATCTCTCCTCGATCCGACAGACCGAGTGCTTTTGCAGGGTTGAGCGTTGCAAGGCGGGTGGCACCGGCAAGACCGGCCTGATCGGCCTTTGCCAGTTCCAGGATCGCCGGCAGGATCGCAGACGGGTGATAGTCGGAAGCGAGGATATCCAGCACGCCCTCGGCATGCGCCTGCCGTGCAGAAAGGTTGCCGGAATAGGACTGCCCGCGCAACGCATTCGGCGCACCCATGGCCGTCGCGAGCCCTCTGGCGCGGGCTTCGCACGCGGCTTCCAGCGTCACCGGAAATTCGCTGATTGCGGCACCCAGATCCTGCATCAGCGCGACCTTTGCGGGCGTGTCATCGTCGTGGCTGGCAAGCGCCACGCCATGGGCACGGCAGGTTTCGGAGATCGCGCTCAAAGTTTGCGCCATGATTTCGGCGGGCTGGGTGCGCTCCTCGATACGCTTGGCGATCGACTGGGAGGCTTCCTCCCGGCTCAGACCCCGCTCGCGGACCATCTTTTCGACATGCCGTTCTATGTCGCGGTACTGGCCCTGTCCGGGTGTGTGGTCGGTCAGCGAGATCAGGTCCACAGCCCCTTCGGCAATGAGTGCCTCGATAACGCTCAAGGCCTTCGGAAAGGTGATCTCGAAGCGGGCGTGGACCCGGTGATCGACAAGCAGTTGCGGCCCCATCGATTTCAGCGCGCGGATGATGGCGCTGGTGTGCTCGTAGCTGCGCAGATGGCCGTAGGTGGAGGAGGGGCTGAAGGAAACGGCCGCATAGGCGGTCGTGATGCCGGCCACCGCCAGCCGCCGATCGAGGTCGCGCAGGCCCAGTTCCAGGGGCATCGGCACATTCGGCCGCGGCTCCACCTCGCGCTCCACCATGTCACCATGCATGTCAACGAAGCCGGGAAGAAGCAGAAGGCCATCGCCGAAGAGTTCGGCGCCGACCACCGGCGTATCGGCAATCTCCGCTATTTTGCCGGCCTCGACCCGGATGGAGCCGCGCTCGATGACGCGGTTTGCCAGTACGACGCGAAAATCAGATATCCACATGGCCGTCTATCTCCTCGGCTTTCAGTTCAATGTCGCGGTCGACGAGGCCTGCCACGTCGCCGGGATGATGGAAGACGCCGATCATGGCAACACCGTGTGCCTTCAGATCGGCAAGCCGGCGCACCAGCGCGGCGCGGGCATTGACGTCCAGCGAGGCTGTCGGCTCGTCGAGCAGCAGCAGGCGTTGCGGCAGGATCAGCGCACGGGCTAGGTTCACCTTCTGTTGTTCGCCACCGGAAAAGGTGGTGGGGTAGGCGCGCCAGAGATCACGTTTGACGCCGAATTCTTCGAGCCAGCGGCGCGCTTCGTTCAGCGCCTCTGCCGGTGCAATGCCTGCCTGACGGAGCGGTTCGGCAACGATGTCTTCAGCTGCGACGCGCGGGCGAGCGATGAGGAACTGGGTGACGAAACCGATCTCGCGGCGTCTGAGCAGGGCGATATCGACATCGGCTGCGCAGGCGAGATCGATCCGCCCTTCCGCCGTGTGGTACCAGACATGGCCGGAGCGCGGCAGATAGCTGCGATAGAGCGTGCGCAGCAGCGTCGATTTGCCCACACCATTCGCCCCCTTGAGGAGCAGGAACTCGCCGGCGTGAAGCGTGAAACCGATGCCGGCAAAGGCGTGCAGGCGCTGGTCCAGATGATGCATGTGAAAGGTCTTGGCGAGACCTTCGACTTCGAGAACGGGCTGCATCACCACCTCACAGTTTCGCGTGGACAAGTTGCTGGGTATATTCGTGCTGCGGGTCCTGGAAGACTTGGTCGACCAGCCCTTCCTCCACAACACGGCCGCGTCGCATGACCATAACCCGGTCCGCCATCGTTCGTATGACGCCAAGGTCGTGGCTGACGATCACCATGGTGATCGCCCGGTCGCGCTGCAGCCGTTTCAGGGTATCGAGCACCAGCGCCTGGACGCTGACGTCGAGACCGGTCGTCGGCTCATCCAGCAACAGAAGCGCGGGCTCGAGCGCGATGGCCTTGGCAAGCTGCACGCGCTGCTGCATGCCGCCCGAAAGCTCCATCGGCCGCGCATCCATGCGGGAAAGAGGGAATTCGGAAGCGTCGAGGGCCTCGCGCGCCCGTCCGCGCAGGGCCTCGAAACTGCGCTCGCCGGCAATCAGCAGCCGTTCCGCCACATTGCCGGAACTGGTATAGTTCATCAGCAGGCCGAGATGCGGGTTCTGATAGACGATACCGATCCGGCGGGCGCAGAGCATGCGGCGCTCGAAGCGGTCGAGGTGAAAGAGATTGCCGCTCAGGCCCGGAAGGTCGAGCCTGTAGTCTCCGCTGTCGGGCGTATCCTCCAGGTTCATCATCCGCAGCAGCGTGGATTTTCCCGAGCCGCTCTCGCCCACGATACCCAGCACCTCGCCCGGATAGACCTTGGCCGACACATCCTGAAGGGCGACGACGTCGCCGTAGCGTTTGCCGATATCGGTCATCGAGAGCAGCGGCGGCGTGGTCATCAGCTGCGGCGGCAATTGCTGCAGGGAAGCAGCGGTCATGTGCGTGTCCTGAAGCGTCATGGGGTGAGCTTTCCATTCGTGTACCAGGTGTCGCCTGTCGCAACCGTCTCGCCCTCGGCGCGGCGGATCGCCTTGACGCCGAACTGGCTGTCCGACAGTTCGTGCGCCGACGTCCCGTCGTCCTTCGGGATCTCGTTCATGAAGTAGCCTTTCACACCGGAGCGGTCGCAGGTGAGGCTTGCGTGGTCCTCCACCTTGTAAGGCACGTCGGAGAAGACCAGCGGTTCCACGCGGGTAAACGGTGGCACGGCAAACAGCCGCTTCTCACGACCGGCGGAGAGGAAGGTGAGGTGCCGCGCCATGTGGAGCTTTGGTACGTCCCAGCGGGGGATCGGTGATGGTGTCATCACATGCCGACCATTGACCAGCGCCGGATAGGCGGCGCCCTGCATGATGCGGCCGGAGCGCACGATCTGCTCGTAGAGGGTCAGCCACAGCCGGCTGTAATCGGCATCTGCATGCATTTCGCGTGCCGTCGACATGTTGGGCTCCACCGGGCGCAACGGTTCCGGGTTTGGAACCTGCAGCACCAGGATCTGGTCGTCCCGCAGTTTTTCCTCGGGAATACGGTGACGGCTCTGTAGAATGGAGGCTTCCAGCGTATCCATCGTCTCGGAGGCGCCAGAGACGCGGGCGATGAAACGGCGGATCGAGGCGGCATTGACGCCGTCATCGGCGCCCTGATCAATGACCTTGATCGACGACGACGGCTTGATCAGTGTCAGCGTTACCTGCAATCCGCCGGTTCCCCAGCCTCGGGCGATGGGTACTTCGCGGCTGGCATAGGGCATTTGGCAGCCGGGAACCGCAATCGCCTTCAGCATCTTGCGACGCATTTCGCGTTTGGCGGACGCGTCGAGGAAGCCGTAGCTGAAGGCTTCCCATGGCCTGGTGAGGTTTGAAAGACTCATGCCGGCTCCTCCTGGCGCTGGATGGTTGAGGATGTGGCAGGCGCAGCCGTCCCGGCCTTGGCGTCGCGCAGCGCATCCAGCGAGGACTGGAAGGTGACGTAATGTGGCAGCTTGAAGTGGATGCAGAAGCCCGAGGCCTCTACCGGCTCTGTGTGGTAGAGGAAGAACTCCTCGTTGACCGGCGAGTTTTTTGGCGCGGCCGGCGCGTTAAGATCCAGCGTTGCGCCGGCAATAACCTTGACCTCGTTCCAACCGAGCGTCGCGCAGAAGCCGAGTTCGAGCTTGCCCGACTTCCCCTTGTTGGTGACCTCAGCTTGGGAAACTTTCACGCGCCCGGCAGAGAACACCGTGCCGCGCGGGTGGCGTACCCTTAGCTCTGCCTCGGCGAGGCGCAGTTCATTGACGGTCGGATGGGCATTGCCGTAACCGCGCATGGCCGAATAACCGAGCGCCAACACCCCGCCGGTATCGGCCCTTGCCAGGCTCTGCAGCGTATGCGCCCGCTTTGCGGGGAAAAGCAGCGGTTGCCGGGTCAGGTCCGGAATGTCTTCCGGGGCTACGGGCGTGGCGGAAACATCGGCAACCAATCCGACGGCCTTCTGCCAGGCCGCAAGAGACGGCTGATGGGCCGGCGCGGGACTGGCGGCGGGTTCCACCGGAGTTGGAACAAACGGCTGCCCCTCCAACACGCTGGTTGCCAGCAGGCGGTGGGAATAATCAAGCGTCGGACCTAGGATCTGACCACCCGGAATGTCCTTGAAGGCGGCAGAGATCCGCCGCACGGTAAACAGGCTCTCCTGCGTGACCGGCTCTGCGATCGCAAGCCGCGGCTGGGTGGTGCGCCAGGCGCGCAGCAAAAGAACCGTCTCGTACAGATCGCCGCCGGACTGTGCCAGCGCAAGCGCTGCCAGATCCGGCTCATAGAGCGAGGCTTCGCCCATCACCCGGTCGATCAGCCAGGGCAGCGCCTGGCGGATGGCCGCCACACGCTGTGCATCGATGTCGCCGAGACCGGCACGATAAAGCCTCTCGGACTGTTCTATGGCGCGCTCACCGCCACGGGTCGCCACATAGGCCATCACAGCACCTCAATCGTTGCGGATCGCGGCAGGCCGAGCACTCTGTCGCCGTCGATCAAGAAGAGTTCGAAGCCAATCGGATATTCGCAGCGGGCACTCCGGATCGTCCAGACTTCGTCCGGGATGCCGCCGATCCAGATCTCCACGGCGCCTTCGATGCCGGGGCCTGACAGCCGGAGACCCCGACCGCTTCCGATATCGGCTGGAGCGAAAACGGTTGCCCCTTTATCCGGATAGAGATGCGAACCGGTCGGCACGTCGCGCAGTGCAGCGAGACCGTCTGGCGTATCGAGCGCGAGGAAGGCGTGATCTGCCTCAGCCGCGGGCGTGAGATAGGCGCCGGTTGCGGCAATCCTTTCGGAGAGACTGTCATCACAGGCGAAGACCCGGCATTCCCGATCGACAAGGGTTTCTGCAAGCGCGTAAGGATCGCTACCCGGCAACGACCGGATCTCGCCAGGCCGCGCGAGCGCCCACATCAGGGCTTCATAGGTGGCGTTTGCGCGTGCCTCGGACAGATTTCGAACTGGCACGAAAAGATCAGGGTGCGTTTTGGGACTTTGGATCGTCATCAGAACGTCTCCATCTCGACGCGTGTCGCTTCAACTGCACGCAGACGCTGTTCGTCGGCCGTCAAAATGCGCGTAGCTTGCGCCTCGACGAAGTGCGCGAGACGCTCTTTGTCCGCTCCCGCCATCGCTGCGGCGTCGATCACGGCCATAGCCATGGCGCGCTCAAGATCGCGGCCGATGACCATGCCATAGCCTTCGGTCTCCCCGCCTTTGACCCGGATATGGGCTTCCGCGACAAGCACCTCACCGAGATGAAAATCGGTGCCGGCAACGGTGTCGCGCATGGGGAGCATGACAAGCCCGGTGCGGCTTTGAACCACTTCGATCTCGCCAAGCAGGGGAAGCACGTCCTCGGCGAAGGTCTTCAGCGCGCCGTCATCGGCACGCGCCAGAGTGTCGAGAAGATGGGCATGGCAAGGCATTCCGGTGTTGGCGACGCCGGTCATTTCATCAATCATCATTATTCCTTTCGCGGACCGAACCTAGTCGCGGGAGGACGGGGAGGGGTCTGGGTCGTCGAGGGTATCAAAACTGAACTGCACGCGGTCTCCGGCCCAGACTGCTTCCGAGTAACCGATCGCTCGGCCGTCGGCGGTTACGTCCGTCTTAGTCAGCACAATAACGGGATGATCGACATGCTGGCTGAGCAGTCTTGCCTCATCGGGTTCCGGCCGCCTTGTGAAGATGGTCGTGCGCTTGCGGAAATAGTCGGTAATCCCGTGATCGCGATAGATTTCAGTTACTGAGGTGCCCGCAGCGCGTCGGGCGCCGAGGTCGGCGAAAAGTGCCGCTTCGTGAAAGGCCATTCCCAGACTGATCGGCACTCCGTCCGCAAAGCCGCGGCGCATGATGCGGTGAACGAGCGTATCCTCGGCAAGACCAAGCGCCTGAGCCACCCTTGCCGGTGCCGGTATGATCTCGGCCGAAAGATGTTCGCCTGCGGGCGCAATACCCTGTTCCAGAAGGTTCTGGCGAAAGCGGGTGCGCCGGCTGATGTTATAGATGATGAGCGGCGCCGCTTCAACGAAGGTCCCACGTCCCTGCTCGACACGGAGCTTGCCCTCCACCGCGAGAGAGGCAACAGCCCGCCGCACCGAATGCCGGCCAACACCAAATGCCACGCAGAGCTCCGGTTCTGTCGGCAGGCGCGCGCCAGGAGCAAGCTTGCCCGAGGCGATGTCGCCGGCCAAGCGGTCTCGAATGATCTGCCAACTGTCTCTTTGCATGCACGTCGTCCGATTCATTCGAATGAATCGTGTGTAGCGCATGCGTATGACGTGGCGATGACGCTATCGGGTTGAGAGCGTTCTGATCCAGCCTAAGTCGCTTCCAATTGGTTGTCTGGGGCGAAGGGAATCGCTTCAGGTTAATTTTCCGTCTGGGCTATGAGCTTTTGGAGGTATTCGTCATTCGGGTTGGCCTTTTTGCGCCTGACCTTGAGGCTGTGCTTGTCGTTCGGGTTTCGGACAAGGGCCATGGCTATGTGTTTGATGAGAGCCATGTTCTGCGGCCCTACCCCGGTTCGCAGGCGAGTTCAAATAGCTGGTTGGTCGCCTTGATATGACTGTTGCGGCGGCCGCTACGAAAACTTCAGCCGCGAAGACGACGTCAGGATCAAGATCAAATGGATCGGAGGAAAGGAGCGGTAAGGTGCAATTGCAGGCCTAGATGAAGTCACGCCGCCCTTGGGGCACAAGGAAAAGCAATGACGCTTCCTATCGGAGAAATCCTCCATCGCCAGCAGTCCCGGATATTGATCGGAATTGCCGCAATGGGGTTGTTGGTCGGTGGCTTGCTGTACTGGTTTGCCCAGCCAGTGGAGGCTGGCTGGGTCTGGTCCGCAGCGACCGCACCTGTCCTGCTGGGATTGTTCGCCCAGATCGTCATCTCTCTGCGAAAGGGTGATATCGGGCTTGATATCGTGGCTGCGCTTTCGATGTCCGCAGCCTTGGCGTTTGGTGAACCCCTGGCGGCGAATGTCGTGGCAATGATGTATGCGGGCGGGCAGCTTCTCGAGGATTTTGCGCAGGGTCGGGCAAAGAGGGAGATGACGGCGCTGATGGGCCGCGTCGCGCAAACCGCCATGCGGTTTACTGGTGACGCGCTGGAACAGGTGCCGATCGCTGATATCAAACCGGGAGACCGGCTTCTCATTCGCCAGGGTGATGTCCTGCCGGTCGATGGTCGCGTGGCAAGCGATGTTGCCGTACTCGATCTGTCGGCTCTCACGGGCGAATCTCTTCCGCAGACCATTCTGAAAGGCAGCGAAGCGCTGAGCGGTTCAGCCTCTGCCGGCGCTGCGTTCGAGCTTGTTGCAATCCGCCCGGCTGCCGAGAGCACGTATGCGGGCATCGTGCGACTGGTCGAGGCAGCTCAATCCGGCAAGGCGCCAATGGTGCGCATGGCAGACCGCTACGCGATCGGTTTTCTGGCGCTGACGGTCGCGATCGCTGCAATCACCTGGTTTCTCACGCAGGACACGATCCGCGTACTCTCCGTGCTTGTTGTCGCGACACCCTGTCCGCTTATCCTCGCCGTTCCGGTTGCGCTCATCTCGGGAATGTCGCGCACGGCCCGTATGGGGGTTCTGGTCAAGGGTGGTGGTGTGCTGGAGGCGCTGTCGCGGGTGCGGACCGTGATCCTCGATAAGACCGGAACAGTCACGCACGGGCAGGCGGTCATCACCGAGATCAGGACGCGCGCTGGCTTTGCAGAGGCGGATGTCCTCAAAGCCGCAGCCAGTCTCGATCAGGCATCGGGCCATGTCGTTGCAACGGCCCTGATCAAGGCCGCACAGGCAGGTGGGCTGATTCTGTCCGTCCCGGTTGCGGTGGTGGAAACACCCGGAACTGGTATCGAGGGACTTGTGGATGGTCGCCAGATCCTTGTTGGCGGGAATGGTTTCGTTGCGGGTAAGAGCGGCAATATTCGGGCGGATGATCTGCAGCAGGATATGGATCCTGCTGCGATGACCGTGGCGGTTGGCATCGATGGCAAGGTGGCAGGCATCATCGTGCTGCAGGATCAGGTCCGTGCCGACGCGAAGCCGATGTTGGATGAATTGCGACGGGCCGGGGTCCGGCGGCTGGTGCTGGCATCCGGGGACCGCAGTGACATCGCCTCGAAAGTGGGCAAGCAACTTGGCTTCGACCTCGTTCTGGGCGATCTGTCGCCGGACGCCAAGGTTGCCGCAGTGCGCAACGAGATCGTCAACGGCCCGGTCATGATGGTGGGGGACGGCGTCAACGATGCTCCGGCGCTTGCCGCCGCCGATGTTGGCGTTGCGATGGGCGCACACGGAACCGCTTCGTCCTCTGAAGCGGCCGGTGTGGTTCTGCTGGTGGATGAACTCGCGCCGCTGGTGAAGGCCATGGCGGTCGCGCGCCGCAGCCGTGCGATCGCCCTACAAAGTGTCGTAGCGGGTCTCGGACTATCGCTTTGCGCCATGGCGTTCGCCAGCCTCGGCTATCTGCCGCCGGTTCAGGGGGCGTTGACGCAGGAAGTGATCGACGTCGCGGTTATTCTGAACGCCTTGAGAGCGCTTCGATAGATATTGTTGTCCAAGACTGTGGGGCTATTGTACCGTTGCCCTGGTGTGATTTGTTGATCCCAATCGAGCGACACACCAACGGTTTGAATGCACTTGAGGCGTGGCAAGCTCAAAATTCGCTCGGGAGCAGAGAGGAGATTTACAAGTCTCCGCGCCATCAGGCCCGAGACCGCAGCGATTCAGGTTTCGTGCGCCAGCGGGAGGAGCTGCTCGAGCTTTTTGGATTGCATTGAAATGGGATAGCAGTGAAAGAAGTAATCGCAGTCTGTGGCTGCGCTTTTTTTGCTCGATTTTGGGTGGTGGTAATCAAGGTGAGCCTCCCCACTGTGGCGGCTATTTCTACATGGCGCCTATACCGGACAGTCGGCAATCGGCCCCCTTGCAGAAATGATTTCCGCTAAGCGCCTTCCATCCGGTCATTTGGGGTTTGCTGGAGGTGTTCCGAAAGCGGTCGTCGCGGCTGCCGCAAAGCTACCTATTCTGCGACTTCGCAAGAATGAGGGAAGCAAGCGCCCCGATAAGCGAGAGCTTTGCGACAGGCGTACCGGTTGCGTTTCAATTAAAAGGCTCGATGCATCCGGCTGGAGTTTGTGTTGATGGGAGCCTCGCGAAATCCAAGTATACACAGGGTACCTGAACGCATAAAAGGTATCGACATTGAATGGATTGTAGAGGTGCGCACCGTCATGGAATTGGACCCGATTTGCTTCTCATCGGACTGCCCCAGCAGGACACTCTTCGATCAGATCGCCGATAAATGGTCTATGATGGTACTGGCGGTTCTGTCGGACGGACCTCATCGGTTCAACTTGATCCGTAGGCGGCTGGAGGGCGTGAGCCAGAAGGCACTGACACAGTGTCTCCGCAGACTGGAGCGCAACGGCCTCATCACTCGGCGCGTCGTGTCCGTGTCACCGGTAGCTGTGGAGTATGAGATCACCGCGCTGGGCCACACTCTGCAAAAGCCGTTCGGCGAGCTTCACCAGTGGACGCTGGACAAGCTGCCAGCAGTCAATGCCGCGCGAGAAGCCTTTGACGCCCGACGATTGGATGACGGTTTCAGCGGTATCCAGCTGGGAAAGCGCGCTGACTGAGCCGAAGTGACACGGCGACCAGGTATCCTTCAGCCTACCAAGGCGATTTAAGGTGCCTAATTGACAGTAGGTCTACAACGTATACCTAGGCGTCCAGATCAACTGGAGCGTCAAAATGACTGAGTTAAAATTACTGACCCCGCTGAAGACCGAGACGTTCGAATTCAAGAACCGCGTCTTCATGGCCCCGATGACAAGGGCGAGATCGCCAGACCACGTGGCGAACGAGCTGACCGCAATCTACTACGCCCAACGCGCCAGCGCTGGCCTGATCATCTCAGAGGGGACGCAGATCAGCGAGCAGGCGATCGGCTGGACGAATACGCCAGGAATCCATACGGCCGAGCAGATCGAGGGATGGCGAAAGGTTACCCAGGCCGTGCACGACGTCGGGGGCCTCATCTTCGCCCAGCTCTGGCATACTGGCCGTGCTTCTCATCCAGACTTCCATGGAGGAGCCTTGCCTGTCGCGCCTTCGGCTGTGCCCTTCAATAGCCAGGCCTTCACGCCCGAGGGGCCAAAGCCGACCGTCACCCCCCGGGCTCTGACCCTCGACGAGATCCATAGTACGATTCTGGACTACGAGGCCGCCGCACGTGCGGCCAAGGCCGCTGGTTTCGATGGAGTTGAGGTGCATGGCGCCAACGGCTATCTGCCGGCCCAGTTCCTTGAGGACGGTTCCAACAAGAGAACAGACGCCTATGGCGGTCCTGTCGAAAACCGCGCCCGCTTCCTGCTCGAAGCAACCGATGCCGCAATCCGGGTCTTTGGGGCTTCCCGTGTTTCGGTCAGGCTCTCGCCCCGTATACCTTACAACGACATGGGCGATAGCGACCTGGAGGGCACCTATATGTTCACCGTGGAGGCTCTCGAAGCGAGGAAGGTGGGCATTCTTCACTTCATGGAGCCGGCGCAGCTTCCCGAGGGCCTCAAGCTGCTGGCGCCCGAGGCGAGAAAACGGTTCTCCGGCTTGTTTGTCGTGAACGTTGGATATGACCGGGAAAGTGGTGAGCGGGCGATAGCGACCAATCTGGCGGACGCGGTGACGTTCGGAACGCTCTTCATCAGCAACCCGGACCTGCCCGAGCGCTTCCGTCAAAATGCCGCCTTGGCGCCGTCTGATCCGTCCAGCTACTACGTGGGCGACGAGCGGGGCTATACGGACTACCCGCCCCTCGGCTGAGGTCTGTCAGGTTAGGCTTCATCGGCCATCCCGTCGCTCACTCCATGACGGTCAGAGTGACGGGATGGTCGTGAGAGGAGTTCCTGATCGGTCTGGATCGTAACTGGCGGCTGCGAAGTAGTTCAACCGTTCCTTGGGACGAGTAGACGCCGACGATGCGGCCGACGACATCCCGTGTGCTATGGATTGGTCCGCTCGGCGTTAGTTGCAGACGCCCTCGACTTAGGGAAGGCAGTCTCGGTGCCCTCCGACGTCCGATGCCGCAATGGCGGAACTCGGACAAGGCACCATATCCTTCAATGTCCACTCTGGCCTTTGACATCCCAACATCAGACAGTCCGCTTGCGGCCCCATATAAGCCATTCCCGAGGGCAAGTAGTTGCCCCTATACTGAAATTCAACGCGAACTTATCGGCCAAATAACGGGGTCGGCGGTTCGATTCCGTTCAAGGCGTAGTAACGTCATTGAGGAATTCATAGCCAGTCCAGATTAAGCTCATGTAGAATTTCAAATACGGTCAGCAGAAACCGTTGAGCTTCAGGATCCTATGCGCCTCTATGGAAGCTCGCAGCTCTGCTTCGGCGTTGCGGTCTCCTTGATTGACGTCAGGATGGTACATCATGAGCCTTTGCTTGTAGCGCTGCTTGATTTCATCGGCAGCCGCATCCGATGGGAGACCAAGTGTTTCAAACGCCTTCGCTTCAAGAACCTTCAGCTTTCGGGTTTGAGCGGCGACCTTTTCGGTCTGACGTTGTGCGGCCGTCTTGCGGGCGTTCCAAACCTTGGCCGATCCGGAGCGCGCCGTGGAGGGAAGCGGCATCTCACGCGCTTGCGGTGCCTCGCTGCCACCAGTCGCACGTAGCCCAGTCGCTGCCTCTCTTTGATATCGGGCAACTTCAGGCGTCGAAAGGCTGGCCGAATAATTGTAGCCGCTATTGTATTGTTTCACATGCTCGAGGCAAAACTGGAGAAAGAGGCCTTCGGCCTCTTGCCCAACGGGAGCTCGATGGCTGCCGGTCTTGCCGCAACCTTCCCACTGACATTTAGGGCCACTGATGTCATTTCTGGTGACGGGTGCTTTACGCGTGGATCTTAGACCGACGAATATTTTGGTGTCTTTCATGATCGCGCCTGTATGGCGCCCCAGTTACGGAACCGCAAGACGCTCGGGGGGTATTCAAGCTATTATAACCCTTGCGGGAACGCTCAGTGGCTTGACAAGGGCCTTCCTTGACCGTTTAGCGGTATGTCAGGATGTTAAGTTTGAGCAAGATTTAACCCGATTTTCCATTTCGCGCTGTCCCACCAGATCCGGTGCGGTCGATTGTCCGGCAACAATTTTATCTTGCGCGAGCGGAACGCAACAAAATTGGAAAATGAATCAAACTGGCGCGAAAACCGGCACATAGACAGAGGGATTAGGTGTGTTTCCTTCGGCGTGCCTGGTTTGTCGATGTCATGGGGAACGATCTGCAGACCTGATCAGTAGGCAGGCTGGATCCGATTTTGTATAGGCCGATGTCGCAGACTCGTGCAAATTTCCTCGGTCAGGTGCTGGACGAAGGCTGTCTGTCCATGCCGGTTGCTCTTCATCAAGGCGAGATCGATCCCCTTAAGCTCTGGAAGCGTTCTGTCGAATTCAATAATCTCCAAATCGTCGGGCACCGAGCATTGGGCAATTGCCGCGATTGCAAGACCCGCACGCACGGGGGAGAGGATGCCTGCCAAGCTGTGGCTGGTATAGGCGATGCGGTATTCCCGGTTGGCCGTCGCGCAGGCTTCAATTGCCTGCGTTCTCGTGACACATCCTGGCTGAAACACAGCAAGCGGTAGTGGCTGGGTGAGGTCGATCGGCTTTCCCTTTGCTTTCGCCCAAACGACCGGCTCCATTCGGACCACCTGTGAAACATCATCATGGGGACGTCTGGTCACGACGGCGAGATCAATCTCGTGGCGCGCTATCCGTTCTGCAAGCTCCTCACTCGGCTCGCATGTCAATTCGACCTGAACCTGCGGGAAGCGCTGTCCGAACCGTTCGAGAATGTTGGGAAGCAGGGCGTAAGCATAGTCATCAGGTGCACCAAGCCGGACCGTTCCTGGTCCGTGTGCCTGAGCCATCTTCTGCCATAGCGTGTCATTTAGCTGAAGGATCGCCCTGGAGTGGACTAAAAGTTGCTCTCCTTTTTCTGTAAGGCGCTTCGTCCGACCATTGAATTCGAAGATCGGCGTGTGCTCGAACAAAGCTTCCAGACGCTTCATTTGCATGCTGACTGCGGACTTGGTGCGTCCGACTTTTTCTGCAGCGGCAGAGAAACTGCCGCTATCTGAAATTGCAACAAAGACTTGGAGCAGAAACGGATCGATATTGCGTAGGTTCGCCATCGGAATAGTTCATCCTAATTGACCTAACAGTTAAATAAAATTCTATTGTTCTTGTTAAGTCAAGGCGATAGCAATTCTATACACGGCTTGGGAAGCCGTGAAACATCAACCTGAAATCACAATGGACACAAGAAGCTGCTGCACGCTTGAACGCGACCAGCATCCGCTGGCGCGTGTCGCACACAACCAAGGGGAATATCCATGTCGAATAGCTTTCCTTTCAAGGCCAACGTCTTCAAGTCTTTTCCTGCTGGTGATTTCTATCGGGCAAACGCCAAGAACTTCCCTGTGCTGAAGGGGCTTGCCGTTCAAGCCCTCGAGATCCAGCCGGGCGGCGTGCGCGAACCACATACCCATCCCAATGCCAACCAGTTGGACTTCTGCATCTCGGGAAAGGGGCTGGTCGGTATCGTTGGTCCGGAAGGTGAAACGCATTACCTCGAGCTCGATCCTGGTGACATTTCCTTCGTGCCGCAGGGATATCTGCACTGGATCGAAAACCTTGCCGACGAACCGCTCTCGTTCCTCGTCGTTCTTTCTCACGAAGAACCCCAGACCATCGAGTTCTCGGAGATGTTCTCCGGGGTGCCCAACGCGACGCTGGCCAAGATGTACGAGATCCCGGAAACGTCCTTCGACAAAATTCCGCAGCGGACGGTCGTCATCGGCGGCGCGCCGGTAAACGATCATCTGCGCGAAGCGGCTGAGTAACATCAATGCCTCAGCGGATCACGCCTATGCGTCTCAAAGATATTGCCTTGCTTTGCCTGGTTTCGTTCTTGTGGGGCTTCAACTTCATTGTGATCCGCTGGGGCCTCGACGAGTTCCCGCCCTTGCTGTTTTCGGCATTGCGCTTTACGGCCTGCGCCGCTCCAATCGCCCTTGGAATACCGAGGCCCAAGATCCCTTGGTCTGCATTGATTTTGCTCGGGATCACGCTCGGAATTATGGTTTTCGGTCTTCTTTACCTTGGTATCTATTTTGGCCTCGGTGCTGGCCTCGCTTCCGTACTGATGCAGACGCAAGTGTTTTTCACGGTCCTATTGGCATCCTTGTTCCTTGGCGAACACATTGACCGCCGGGGAATAGTCTGCATTTCGGGAGGTCTTGTGGGGATCTTGCTGATCGCATTGGATGGCGGGTCTTCCTTTACGGTCGTGGGATTTGCGCTCACGCTCGGTGGTGCATTCGCCTGGGGGATATCCAACATTCTGCTCAAGCGCCTGCCGCCGGTCAATTCACTGCATCTGATGGTATGGCTAAGTCTCGTGCCTCCATTGCCGCTATTTGTCGCATCAGCGTTTTTCGAGGGGGGTGACACTCTCATCGCGGCCCTTCGATCAATTTCTGCGGGCGGATTGGCGGCAATTTTATACACATCGGCCATCTCGACGATTTCCGCATATGGCGTCTGGGGCAGCATGTTGCGCAGGTATCGAACATCTCAGGTCTCGCAGTTCGCCCTATTGGTGCCGGTCGTCGGGCTGGTATCCGCCTGGTACTGTTTCGGAACGTCACCGACGGCGGTCCAAATGCTTGGGATTGTGGCCATCGTCTTCGCTCTTGGTGCAAATCAGCGCGCACGCCCAAGCGAGGTGGGCGCCGTTTATCCATCAAGGCGATAGTGCAGCCTGATGTCACATGTAGAACTTCGGCTTTAGAAGAGGGGGGAATTCCAATGATCCAGCGACTAAATGATCGCCCTATCAATCTTTTTGGCATGGGGCTGAAACTACTCGCGCTGAGGCACAACGCGATCGATATTGGTGACGATGCTTTGCACAAAGCGATTGAAGCTGCGATTGCTGAAGTTGACCATTTGCTTCTCGACCATATGGAGAAGTGCTCCAGCAAAGATGGGGCGGCTCGGGCATCTTAGGTTCTACCCGGGTTGACGGAGCAAGGCTGGATGCCGTCCCGCGGCCGCCATCAGGTCGGGTATTGTGCTTGATCACCTGCGTGGCGGCATACGTCTCGCTGTTGGTTTCCACGCAGAACTGAGCCGGTTAGGCGGATAAGGGGCTGCGGATAAAAAGTTGGACAGCTTTATATGATCAGGCCGAGGCTTTTACGATATCGCATCATCTTGCCATTTATATACCCGGCCTGATTATCGTGGGTGTCCGTCAATATGGATGAATTCAACGACTTTCGACGAGCCTGGATCCATCCTTACCCCTGAGCCTGGGTTTGTCCGCAAGAAATCGGCGACGTCGTCTAAGGTGACGAAAGCAATCTTGGTCATATTAGAACCCTGCGGGTGACAAACGTATTTGCCCTTGTGCATTCCCCGTTTTGCCATTGCAGCACGTTGCACGACGAGGCCTCCGACGATTTTCTCAATACGTGTAACCATATTCTAATCCCTGTCGGCTCTTGGCGAACAAATTGTCTTGCTCATGGAACAGCAGCAATATTTGCTACCCCCGATAGA
Organism: Neorhizobium sp. PAMB6630; assembly: GCF_058242775.1. Taxonomy (NCBI): domain Bacteria; kingdom Pseudomonadati; phylum Pseudomonadota; class Alphaproteobacteria; order Hyphomicrobiales; family Rhizobiaceae; genus Neorhizobium; species Neorhizobium sp. PAMB6630. The sequence continues at coordinate 275,592 of NZ_JBZAYV010000002.1, read as the reverse complement.
CCTCCCATATTCGGGCCATGGAAACCCCATTTTGGAAGCCGGTCACGGTTCGCGAGTAGATCGAGCATGAACGCCTTGAATTCCTCCGCATTTTCAAATCCCAGCAAAACCTTGATCCGCTCAAAGTATTTTGCGGATTTTGCCCGGGCAAACATTTCGAGCGGCCCGCCGGAGCGCTCCGCGTAGAGGAGTGTTTCCGGCCACCAAGTCTGCCAGCCTTCCTGCTTACGGCTGCGAAGGAACAACACAAAATCCGCCGCCATTAGGTGGTGAAACGCAATTCCCGTGCCTCGGTTTCGGTCCTTGAGCATGTCAGCTCGCAGCGAATATCGGCGAAGCTCCAGGCGCTTATTGCGGAATTCGAGGGAGGAAAGATTCTCATCAATTATAGAGAAAGAGTGCATCGCTGACTCCTCGCGGAACCGATTATAACGATAGTACTCCGTGTTCACGAAATAGGCGGCGGCCTCGAACCGCTCAAAGCGTATGAAGGCGGCGATGCAATAAATGAACAGCTCATGGACAATGAAGCGATAGTTATCAAAGTCCCATTTGCTGTAGCTGGTGATGCTCTCAGGCACATTGTAATAGGGTAGGCACCGTTCGAAGAAGCGGTGGATGACTTCGGCCATTGCTTCTGACGGAATGTGTTGTGCGATCGCCATGAAGATATCGATCAGCTCATTCCTGTAGGGGGTGAAGTCGGCAATACTCTCAACTACAAGCTCATCAAAGGTATCGCGCGCGCTCCCTTCCGCCTTTAAACGGAAGTTCTCGAGACCGATGGTAATCGTCTCCAGATATTCCCCTACCAGGGCAATCGCATTTGTCGCCCCATTTCGAACAGCCTCTACAGCGCGTCGATGGGCCACTGAGCTCGCAATCTTTCCAGTGGCGCCGTCCTTGCTCAAGAAACCCGGCCTCTGGCCAGGCGTCGGCCGCACATAAAGGGGCTTGTTCCATGCCCACCGGACGATTTTATCAAATTCCTCGGCATAACTGGATGGATCGGAAAGATCGAAATAGATCCTACCTTTGTAGTAGGTGGGAAGGAAAGGCTTGCCGTCAGCGTCACGCTCGCGCACTATCGCTACGAACTTATCTTGCCGGGTTTCTGCATAAATCTCCGGCGTGATAATCTGAGCCTCGGTCCCGGCGCCACCTTTACGGCTGTCGGATTTGCGGGCGTAGACTTCGTCGCAAACCATGATGACCTTGGTCACCGTTTTATCCTTGACCATACCTTCCATAAAATCGTTCGCATCGTGACCGGGCTGGAGATCCCACTTGTCGAGGATGACATGGATACCTTGACTGACAAGTTCTTCAGCGAGCTTCACCACCCAAGACTCATGATCCTGGTTGCTCCAGCTATATGAGATGAACAGTTTCGGATCGGCCGCTTCTTCTGACATTCAACTTCCATAACGCTAATTTCAAAATCTAGTCGTCGACAGAACGAAATACGAACATTGGCGACTTGGCAAGATGTGCCGACCCATTCACTGCAACCGTCCAGCGATCTTCATCAGCTCTCCGGTCAGTAGGTCCACGTCAGTATAAGGCTGATCACCGGCGAACTTTGAATATCGCGCCCTGAGGGTAACTGCCCTTTCCGTTGCCACCGGAATCCGATCTTTGGTGTCTTGATAAACAACCTCGCTGTTTTTGGCGTAGCCCGGATAGTTTTCGGCCTTACGTAGTTCCGCATTCACCTGATTGCGGTGCATAAACTCGAACACATTGCGGAAGTGCAACAGTATCCACAGCTCGAAATTGGGTACGGACGGCACCGCCTCGAACGGGACTTTGGTGCCTTCGTCGTTCTTCAGGGTTTTGTCGGTCGCCTCGGCCTTGGACAGGGCATTATGATAGGTGTCGTGGTCATCCCGATCAAACACGGCGTAGACCCGGTCGAACGATTTCAACTCCGTAAAACGGTCAATGGCATACTGGACGATCTGCAGCGGCGCCGTGCCATAGTCCGCCGGCACTATCTCGATGTCGGCATTCGGGAGGCGCTTTTCACGGCGGATCGCTTCGAAGTAATTTACCTCGGTCTTTTCGCCCTCGCACACGATCAACATGCGGTCGTAGGGACGCTTGCGACCCTGCCGCCTGCTCAGACGGCTCTCATTCCGTTCATAAGACCAGATGAGCGATTTACCGCGGCAAAGCCGCTAGGTTTTCCATGTCGAACTGTTTTCGATCGGAAAAGGAAATCGTTATGGAAAGAACTGTGTATGTTGGCTTAGACGTTCATGCTGATACCATTGCAGTTGCCACCGCTGAGGAAGGCAGAAACGGGGAAGTTCGCTTCCAAGGCGTCATTGAAAACACCGCCGATTCTGTACTGCGCCTGACGAAGCGGCTGGCAGCACCCGGTGCCAGGCCAGTTTTCTGCTATGAAGCCGGCCCGTGTGGCTACGGCCTGCATCGCTTGCTCACAAAGCTGGGGTTTGATTGCGCCGTTGTTTCGCCGGCCATGATCCCACGTCGCTCCGGGGACCGGATCAAGACCGATCGGCGCGATGCGGAAATGCTGGCGCGGCTATGGCGAGCCGGCGAACTGACACCGATCTGGACGCCCGATGAGGCACAGGAAGCTATGCGGGATCTGATCCGCACCCGCAAGCAGGCTCTGGAGGCGCTAAAGATTGCAAAGCAGCAACTCCTGAGCTTCCTGCTTCGGCATGGTCTTCGCTATGATCGGCCAACCTATTGGACAAAGATCCACTGGCGATGGATCAACGAATTACGCAAATTCCGCTATCCACATCAGCAATTGGCCTTTGAGGAACTGAAACGCGCCATTCGCCAGATTGAGGAGCGTATCAGCACGCTGGATCTGGCGATCGAAGATGCGGTGAAGGACTGGCGTTTTGCACGACTTGTCGATGCCCTCCGGGCATTGCGTGGCGTCAACACAACAATCGCCGCGACGCTGGCTGCCGAGATAGGCGATATCAGCCGCTTCTCAAATCCGCGACAGCTCATGGCTTGGCTGGGACTGGTGCCGAGCGAGCATTCGAGTGGCAGCACAATAAGGCGCGGGCGCATCACCAGGACTGGCAATGCTCTGGCTCGTACGATGATGGTCGAGGCGAGTTGGTCGTATCGGCATCCACCTCGCGAACAGCATCCCCATCTAAAGCGCAGCCTTCATCTTCCGCAGGAAATCAAAGATATCGCCTGGAAAGCACAGACAAGGCTCTGCAAGCGTTATCGAGATCTCTCGAGGACTGGAAAGCCACAACCGCGTGTGCTCACTGCCATTGCTCGTGAACTGGCAGGCTTCATCTGGGATATTGCTCGCAAAGTGCCGATTCCAGCGTAGGCGCAAATAGACCCTGCTGCCTGTGCAGCATGCTGGAGATGTAGGCCAAGGATAGGGAACCCTCGACACACGTTGGGACAAATATCCGTTCTTAGAGAGAGGCAAGCCCGCATCGAATATGGTCAGGCGGTTAAAAATCCGCGGATGAGAGTATGACAAACCATCGGTTCGGCCAGCATCTCCAGCACCGTGCACAGGCTACATCAATTGACCCACCCCGCGCAGGCGGGGTAGATTAACTGCGTCCGGAAAATCTAAATCGCTCATGAGAGGGTGTTTTTTCGTCACGGGCTAATGTTCCATTGATCCAAGAATCGGGATGCCACCATACCGCCCCCCCAGATATCCCTTTTCCAACGCCTCGCCTTTGCGGGGCGAGAACTCCAGCAAGGGGAAGAGGTGCGATATCTGGTCGTTATCCTTCTCCGTGAACCAGACCTGGTCGCGGCGGAGTTTTTGGCCATCTAGCAGCGACACGTCGTGGGTCGAGAATATCAGCTGGGCGCCACGCGTGTTTATCTTAGGATCGTTGAACATCGCGACGATCTTATGCACCAGCAACGGATGCAGGCTTCCGTCTAATTCATCGACGATCAGCAACCGGCCTTTTTCCAAAATGTCGAGGATCGGCCCAGACAGATTAAAAAAGGTCTGCGTACCGGCCGACTCCTCGCCGATCTCGAAATCATAGGTGACGCCATCCGCGACGTGCCCGAATTCAGGGATTTGAACTTCCATGTCCTGCACTTCGGGTATGCCGGACGCGAAATTGACATGCACTTGCTTTCCCTGCTTTTTCGTCAGCGAAAGGCTCGAAATCCCAGTATCAGCGGCGGCGATCAGTGACACCATGCGGCGCTCGTTCTTCGGGTTCTGGGCATAGTTGGCCGAGAAGTCAAAACCGATGCGGCCACCTTCCGGAAAGATTGCGATGTCTTCGGAAAACAGTTGATAGAGCGGCTTGAGCTGGCTGTTGTTGAGCTGGATGGCCGTAGTTAGATACAGCACTTCCTTGCGGGTCGCTGCTTCCCAAACCTTCTTCGAGCCGGTGAAATAATCACTATACGTGTACTCATACGCCTTCTTCTTGGCGTCAAATGTGCGGGAGAACCAGACCTGAGGTTTGGTTTTCTCGTAGACCAGCAGCCATTCGCTGAGGATCTGCCGCTTGGTCATTTCAAAACCGTACTGGAACCGCTTCCGGTCAATGATGAACGTCACCTCGAACAGCGTCGGATGGTCGGCGAAGTCCGGACGCATCCGGAACGGGGTCAGGTTGTTCTCCTGGTCGGGCTGGATCTGGTTCGAGGTCGTCACCATCAGCTGCATGTACTGCAGGGCGCGAATGAGGTTGGACTTGCCGCTGGCGTTGGCGCCGAAGATCGCAGCCGCATTGACCACGCGCTTGACCTTGTCGAGGCCTGTAACGCGGGTATGGGTATCTTCAAACAGCGTGTCCGGACTAGAGCGTTTCCCTGTCATGTTGGATCATATCCGCAGGAATTGAAGTAGTTCTGAGCCTCTTGCGGTTCGACCATATCAATCAGCTTTCCGATGCGATCCCACAGTCCGGTGACGGTTCTCTCCGCAGCTTTTCGCAGGAGAGCCTTGAGCTTGGAGAAGGCCTTCTCGATGGGGTTGAAGTCTGGGCTGTAGGGCGGAAGGAACATCATTGTCGCGCCGACCGCCTCGATCAGCTCCCTTGCTGCCGGTCGTTTGTGGCTGGACAGATTGTCGAGGATGACAACATCCCCTGGTTTCAATGTCGGAACCAGAACCTGGGCGACATACGCCTCGAACCACTCACCGTTGATCGGTCCGTCTATGACAAGTGGCGCGACCATTCCCGTGTTACGGAGGCCCGCAACCAATGTGGTCGTCTTGCGATGACCGTGAGGGAAACCCATCCTCAATCGCTCGCCCTTGCGGCATCGCCCGTGAGTACGGGCCATATTGGTCGCGGTCCAGGTTTCGTCGATGAACACGAGCCGCTCTGGATCGAGATCGAGTTGCTCCTCGAACCAGCATTGCCGCTTTTCCAGAACGTCCGGGCGGCTTTGCTCTACCGCATGGCCAGTCTTTTTTTGCGCGTTTGTTCGTGCCGGACAAGAAAGCGATGCAGCGCCGACTTGCTGATGGAAATGCCTTGGTCAGCCAAGGCTTTGCGAAGCTCGAAAAGGGTGCCGTCCCGGTGCTCGCCGAGCCAGGTCATGATCAGATCGGCATGCGCTTCTGTCTTGTGGGAATTGCGGTCGCCGCCGAGTGGACCGGGTCGAACATTTCCCTGCTGGATTTGCAAGTGACGCCAGCGGCTCACGCTGGCTGCGCTCACGCCAAAACGCTCGGCAGCCTCTCTATGAGATGCGCCGCCGTTCACGGCAGCCAGCACACGTATGCGAAGATCAACGGAAAGGGCTTTCGACATATCTGCCGACCTCCATCGGCAGATAGTTTGAATCAGAAGGAGACTGATTTGCAAAGCCATCCGATTCAATCAGTTAGGGAAACGCTCTAGCGGCGAGGCTGAACACCGCTTCCTCGCGAAAGGAGCGGAAATTTTTGACGCGAAATTCCAGTAACATTGGGGGAAATCCTGTTATGAGTGGAATATGCGCATAAAAAATGCAATAATGCAATTTATTTCGGTTGACTGTCCGGAATCGTTTTAAGGTCGAATGGGTGCGGTGGGCATCTGCAGGCCGTATCTTCTAACCGCATAATCGCTTCAACCCTCTGGGCGTAATCAAGCATTTCTTTTCGGCCCTGCCCGGCGCGGTCGGTTACAGTGGCAAACGGGTGGTCAAGAAGACCTCTATGAGACTACGGGGTCGACGGTTCAGATCCCTTCAAGGCCTCCGTGTGCTACCAAGCTTGCCGAAGCCGATGCATTCCGGCCGGCTCTCAAACTTGAACGACGCGATGCGTTCTGGGCGATCAAAGCCTTGCGCGACGAACCACTCCCATTGTTTGTCGCGGCTGCCGACCGCGAGCGGGCGGTGATTGCCGAACAGCAGGAACCGGATGTCGCACTTCGGCAGATGACCGAGGGTGCAATCTCGTCGAAGACTATGGCCATACGGGGATCACTCTGCGTGCCCATCCGGTCAGCTTCCTGCGCGACAATCTCGCCCGCCGAAACATCGTCACCTGCGTCGAGGCAGCCTCTGCGCGCGATGGTCGCTGGTTGATGACGGCGGGGCTGGTTCTGGTCCGCCAAAAGCCGGGCAGTGCCAAGGGCGTCATGTTCATGACCGTCGAGGATGAGACAGGCGTTGCCAATATTGTCGTCTGGCCAAGCCTGTTCGAAAAACAGCGCCGGATCGTGCTCGGATCCTCGATGATGGCGATCAACGGCAAGATCCAGCGGGAAGGGGGCGTCGTACATCTGGTGGCGCAACGGATGTTCGACCTGACCGGCGATCTGGCGAGCCTGGGCGAGCGGGACACATTCCGTGTGCCGACAGGCCGTGGCGACGAGTTTGCCCATGGGTCACCGGGAAGTCCGGATAGCCGGGAGCGGCCGTCTATGGGGTTGAAGTCGAGGGATTTGTTCGTCCCCGATCTCCATATCGGCACGTTGAAGGTGAAGAGCCGGAATTTTCAGTGAGTTCGGTGGCCGGCTACAGAGGAGATGCGGTCAAAAGCAAGGCGACAGGGACACTCAGCGCTGACGCGGTCAATGCCCACGCAGACACCAACTTGATCATGCGCATTTTTCGTGCGCGGCTTTCGTCCCACTCATATGCCATGCTCAGTCCTCCGAGCGGCAATGAAGCATTCCGAGGGATTCGAGTCGAGTGCAGAAAAATGGAGGACAGCGGTTCGTACCCCATCAAGGCGAAAACACAACATCTCGTCGCAGTTCGCCAGGCTCATCCGTGGTTTTGCTCCAGAGAGAACAGCGCCGGCACTATGCCTTGCGACGAGGTCATAGGTCGGATTGCCGTCATAGGCGCCATCGGCCGTGAACTGCCCGATTGGCGTCTTGATCTGGTCAAGCAGCGGCTTCACCTGTGAAGTGTCGCCGACATCCTGTTCCGTCACGATGTGAGCGATGATGTCACCGCTGTCGGCATCCAGTGCAAGGTGTAGTTTGCGCCAGTTGCGACGGGATTTGGTGCCGTGTTTTTCTTCCAACCACTGGCCCGCGCCGTAGATCTGTAACCCTGTGCTGTCGATGAGGACGTGGACGGGCTCGTTCTGCGGGAGACGATCACGCTCACCTTGCCGTTTGTCTGGCGATCACCGCTTGCTTGCCCGACGGCTCAAAGTCGTATGATCGGGAACGGCCAGAGCCAGGCCCATCAGCTTCAGCACCTCCCTCGCTCAAGAGCCTGCGCCACCGGTAAAGCAGATTGGGCGCAACGCCATGGCGGCGAGCGGCCGAAGACACCGTCTCGCCTGGTTCGAAACTCTGCTCGATGATTGTCAGCTTCTGCTCGGTTGTCCAGCGCCTGCGCCGGACATCACCCGTCAGCAATTCAACGTGTCGATACTCGTTAGACATAAGCCTGTCCTCAAGCCTGTGCTTGAGCCTTTCTGCTTATGCCGACTGTCCGGTCGAAATGGGGGGCAGTTCACGATGGCAGCGGGAGGTATTGTGCTTGAAAGGCATGATAGCAAACCTGGGCTGTTTCGATCAAAGCCGCTTACCTCACACTGGTGAAAGATCCATGCGCCAATGCTAATCATCATTGTAAGGGTTGGGGGCCGTGCCATTTAGCGTTTTCCCGACACATAGTCCCGCATGACATCGCCAAGCTTGGAGAGGTTTGCCTTGAGGTCATCGTATCCGGACGTCTTGGCGCGCGTTTCCTCATCCATGTAGAGCTTACGGTTCAGCTCGATCTGGATGCTGTGCCGGCCTTTTGCGGGGTCGCAATAGGCGGAGACGAGTTCGGCGCCGCGGAACGGCACGTTGAGCGAGACCGAATAACCGAAGCCGTTGAGCGTTTCGGCGACGAGGTTGACGAAGTCGGGTTCGCTCGCCTGTCCGTCATAATCGCCGACGACCACATCCTTGCGCAACGTGCCGGCCGGATCGGGCGACAGCGCATGACCAACTGCCGGCATCGAATGGCAGTTGACGTGATAGACCTTGCCAAAGGCGTGATGAGTTTCGTCGAGCAGCCGAATGAGCGTGCTATGATAGGGGCGCCAATAGGTGTCGATGCGGTCTTCCAACTCCTTGACCGTCAGCTTGCGGTCATGCATCGGCGTGTCGCCCCAGGCATAGCGCCAGGTCAGCCCCATGCCGCGGCGGGCCGATGCATTGTCGCGGACCGGATGGGGCCAGTCGCCCTCGACCATCTCCAGGTCGACATCCATCAGCGAGCGGTTGAGGTCAAGGAAGCTGCGCGGAAATTCGGCGACCAGCAACGGTGCGCCGATCGACGGGGCAAAGTCGAAGAGATCATCGACATAGGTGTCGGAGGCGAGACGGATCAGATCGTCCGAGATGCTGCGGTCGAAATCCGGGATCGTCAGGCCACTATGGGGTGAATCGAACACCATGGGAATGGCGGCGGCCGTCGGCGGGATGAGTTTCAGAACGCCGTCGATGTCGACGGGGGCAAATGTCAGGTCGGTCATAGGAACCCTGTTCAGGCTGTGGCGGCAAAAGCGGCCGGATAGGTGATGTCGGGCATGCCGACGAAGGCGTCGCCGCGCCGGCCGATCATGCCGGGGGCGGCAAAGGGGCGGGGAAAGACGACGGCGGCGGCCGGCCGGACCTTGGCGATGGCTTCAAGTGCGGCGATCTGGTCTGCCGGCATGTCGACATTGACGATGATGTCGTCATGCGGCCCCGTGGTCATGCGCGGCGTGTTCATCGCCTCTTCCACGTCGAGGCCGGCATGCAGGATCATGCCCGTCAACTGCGCCAGCGATGGCACGATCTGGTTGCCGCCGGCCGCGCCATAGACGGCAAAAACGCCCTGGTCGTCGGTGATCGCCACGGGGCACATATTGCTCGGCGCATAGGCCTTGGGCCTCAGCGAATTGGCGCGGCCGGGCGTCGGGTCGAACCAGGACATGCCATTGTTGAGCAGGATGCCGGTCGAGGGTGACAGGGCACGGGCGCCGAACCGGTTGAGCAGCGTGAAGGTGATCGCCACCATGCGGCCTTCGCCATCGACGGCGTTGACCTGGGTCGTGCTGGTCTTGTTGGTGGTCTCGGCAGGGTTCAACCGGCGTCGATGCGCGCCGAAACTGTCCCACAGCGCCTGCGCCATGGCGGTGAAGAAGCCGGCATCGACCGGACCCTTGCCGCGCGCCGCATCGAAATGGCCAAGCGCATCGAGCAGGCGTTGTCCGGCGCTGGTCTCACCGGCGACATGCACCGTCTTGCCCTGCAGCGCCATCTGCCGCGCCGGATAGACAAGGGGCGCGTAATCCGCCAGGTCGTCGAGCGTGATCGGGCTGCCGCCCGCTTTCAGGTCGGCGACCAGTTTTTCACCGATGGCGCCGCCATAGAGCGCATCCGGCCCTTCCTCGGCCAGTTGCTCGAGTGTCCTTGCCAGTTGCGGCAAGGCCAAAGTGACGCCCGGTTCCGGGACGTGGCCACCGGGCAGGAAGATCGCGTTTGTGGCGGGATCCATGGCCAGGTCGCGTTCGGCGAGCGCAATCGCCAGCGTGGTGTGCCAGTCAACCTTCAGGCCGGCGCGGGCGCGGGTTATGGCAGGTTCGAGCGCCCGATCGAAGCCGATGGTGCCGTGACGCGTCAGCGCCTCGGCAAATCCGCGTACGCAGCCGGGCACACAGGCCGCCGTGAACCCCTGGACATTGCGGTTGCCGATCGAGGCGGGGTGGCCGATGAAGGTCTTGATCTGCGGATCCGGCCGGTAGAAGTCCGGGTCGAAGGACGAGGGGACGCGGCCGGTGAATTCCACCACTTCCACTGTCCCATTGGGCTGGGCGATCAGCATGTAGCCGCAGGCGGCAAGGCTGGTCATCCACGGCTCGACGGTCTGCAGGGTGAAGGCGGCGGTCACCGCAGCATCGACGGCATTGCCGCCGCCGGCCAGGACAGCTGCGCCGGCCTCGGCCGCCGCGTAGTGCTGCGAGGTGACGACGCCGTTGCGGCTGACGCCGGCCACCTTGCGGGAGATGCTGCGCTCGACGCGCAGGTGATCGAAGTTGGAGCTCTGCATCATTTCGTCTCCAGGGCGGCAGCGACCATGCGGCTTGCCCCCGACAGATCGCCCAGCTTTTCCCCGGCTTCGATCTTGTGCTTGTTGCGGCCGGCACGCGCCTGGCGTGCCATCGCTTCGACCACGACCTCCTCGGCCTCATCGACGGGGATGACGACGATGCCGCTGGCGTCGGCGACGATCAGATCGCCCGGAAGCACCGGCACGTTGCCGCAGGCGACCGGCAGGTTCAGCGAACCGCCGAGATCGTTGAGCCGCGTCGTGATGCCCGAGACGCCGGAGGCCCAGAACGGCATGCCAAGTTCGATGATTTCCTCCACGTCAGTGCAGGGTCCGTCGACCGCCACGCCGATGGCGCCGGCCGTCTTGATGGCAGAGGCAACGCCGCCGCCGATGCAGGCATGGCGCTTATCGCCCAACCGATCGACGATCAGGAAGTCACCGGGACGAATAACGCTGACGGCATGGTGGAGCAGGGTGGAATCGGTTGCCGGGATCGCGACCGTCACGGCCGTGCCGACCAGCGTCCTACCGGGTTCGACCACCGGCGTAATGGCGTGATGGATGAAGCCGCGATGGCGGAAATGGCCGATGGTCGCGACTTCGACACCCTCGAACCGGCGGATCAGGTCCGGATCGACCTGGCTGGGCGTTGCGCCGATCTGATATTTCTTCATTCCATTACCTCCCGGGGTGTGACGGGCCCGGCCTCCGTTGTCATTGCCGCATGCTGCCATCCCTTGCCGGGGACGGCGGCGAGCAGTTCGCGCGTATAGGTTTCCTTCGGGTCACCAAAGAGCGAGGCTGGGTCGCCTCTCTCGATGATCCTGCCGTTCTTCATCACGGCGATGGTGTCGCAGATCTGGCTCGCGACGCGCAGGTCATGGGTGATGAACAGGATGCCGAAGCCGAGACGCTTCTGCATGCTGGCCAAGAGGTCGAGGACCTGCGCCTGGACCGAGACATCGAGCGCCGAGACGGATTCGTCGGCGATCAGCAGGTCCGGTTCCACCGCGAGTGCTCTGGCAATGCAGATCCGCTGACGCTGGCCGCCGGAAAACTCGTGGGGGAAGCGCGTCGCGGACGCACGGTCGAGCCCGCAGGCTTCGAGCAGGTCGAGCGCCCGTGCCATGGCCGCCTTGCGGTCAAGGCCGTGGGCGCTCGGCCCCTCGGCGATGGCGTCGCCGACCTTCTGACGCGGATCGAGCGCCGTATAGGGGTCCTGGAAGACGATCTGGACCTTGCGGCGCGCTTCGCGCAGCGCCTTGCCGCTCAACCGCGTGAAATCGCCACCGGCAATGACGATGTCGCCGCTTTCAGGCTGCACGAGCCGGATGACGCATTGCGCCAGGGTCGACTTGCCGGATCCGGATTCGCCGACCAGCCCCAGCGTCTCGCCGGTTCGAATGGTGATGTCGACATTGTCGACCGCCTTGACCGTCCGCCCGCCGCCAAGCACGCCCGAGCGTGTAAAGGTCTTGACGATGTTGCTGGCGACGAGGACCGGATTGCCGAGCCCTTCACGCGCCTTGCGGGGCGAAAGCGTCGGCACGGCTGCGAGAAGCCGGCGCGTATAGGCCTCTTGCGGGTTGTTGAGGATCTCGTCGCGGGTGCCGACCTCGATCAGCCTGCCCATCTGCATGACGGCCACCCGATCGGCGATCTCGGCTACCACGCCGAAATCGTGGGTGATGAAGATGATGCCGGTGCCGTGCCGGGCGCGCAGTTCCAGCATCAATTTCAGGATCTGCGCCTGGGTGGTGACGTCGAGCGCCGTGGTCGGCTCGTCGGCAATCAACACGGAAGGATCCAGCGCCAGTGCCGTGGCGATCATCACACGCTGGCATTGTCCGCCGGACAGCTGATGCGGGTAGGAATGGTAGATCTGTTCGGGATGGGGCAGGTGCACCTCGGTGAACAGATCGATGACCTTCGCCTTGATCTCCTCCTGCGACAGCGAGGTGTGGATGCGAAACGTCTCGGACACCTGTTCGCCGATCCGGTAGACGGGATTGAGCGCTGCGGTGGGCTCCTGGAAGATCATCGCGATGCGTCGGCCGGTGATGCCGCGGCGGGTTTTTTCGTCGAGCGTCAGCAGGTCCATGCCCTCGAACATGACGCTGCCGCTCGGCCGCCCGAGATTGCCGGGAAGCAGCCCCATGGCAGCCAGCGCGGTCAGCGACTTGCCGGAACCGGATTCGCCGACAATGCAGAGGATTTCGCCGTTGCTCACCGTCAAGGACAGGTCTTCCACGGCGAACCGGCGATCGGCGCTGCTCGGCAGCGGTACGTTCAGATGATCGATTGAAAGGCGCTCGGTGCTCATGATGCAGCCTTTGCTTGCTGAGGGGAAAAGGCGTCCACCGATCGCATGTCGCAGTGGCGCAGGTGCTCGACGAAACGGGCGCAGAAGCCGACAAGATGCTCGACCATCTTCTGGCCCTTCTCGGCACTGGCAAGTGCGGTATCGCCGCCCAGCATGCCGTCGGCATTCACCTCGTGGCAGTTCAGCGGCACATGCACCGGCATGCCTTCGAACTGCACGTTGTTGACGCCGCCGGTGGCAAGACCGAATGCCCGGGCGCGCACCGAGGGTTTTGCGAGATCCATGCGCATCAGGTCGGGAAACAGATACAGGTAGATGGAGGTCAGCGGATCACCGCCATGACCGCGGGCTGCGGCTGCGGAGGCGCCGTGCAGGTCCTTCCACAGCGTATCGGGGATCGATTGCCATAGATTGATGAAGGCAATCGAGACGCCGCGCTCCGCCCGGATGCGGCGCAGCGTCTGGTCGAGTAGCGGCGCATTGCTGGTATGGCCGTTGAGGATCAGGATGCGCTCTATACCGTGATCGAGGAACGAGGTCACCATGTCCTCGACAACCGCGGAGAATGTCGCCGGCCGGAACTGGATGCCGCCCGGAATGGTCTTGAAGAAGTCCGCGTAGCCGAACGCCATGGTCGGCGCGACGATGGCGTCGGACGCTTGCGCAACCCTGGCCGCAACCGCCTCAGTCAGCATGAAGTCGCCCATCGGGGCGTGCGGTCCCTGTTCTTCGTGACTGCCGAAGGGCAGGAGGATGACGGGCTGTTCGGGCAGACGTTCGCGGAATTCCGCGAACGTCATGTCCTTCAGCGCATGCTTGCGTGTCGGGCTCATCATACGAACTTGAAGTAATCGCCGTAGATGCGCATTTCACCGTTCGGCTTGTATTTGAACTGAATGCCGGCGCGATGGGCGCAATTGTAGACGCTCTTCCAGAGATAGTAGCCGGGCGTGACCCGCTGCCATTCTTCGGACAGGGCCAGATAGGCTTTCTTGCGCGCTTCGAAATCGGTCTCTGCTTCGAATTTTTTGCCGAGTTCGATGAATTCCGGCGTCGGGTCCCAGGTTTTCCAGGTAGCGGTCGAGCGTGATGCCGTCGGACCCCAATCGAGCCACAGCGGCTGGTAGGGGTCGCCCGGAATGAAATCGGAACTCATCGACATGTTCATCATGTGATAGGGGCGGCGGTAGACCAGCTCGAAATTGTCGAGGATCTGCGCCTCGACATTGACGCCGATCTCGCGCCACTGCTCGACCATGATTTCGGCTGCGGCTTCGTAGTTCGGGTAGAAACCCCGGGTGATGTGCCAGATCAGCTTCTCGCCCTTGTACTTGGTCTTGGCGACCAGCGCCTTTGCTGCGGCCACGTCATAGGGAAGCTTCACGGGCAGGTCGGGATCGTAGAACTTGCCGTATTCTTTGAAATTGAAGGGCACGGGCGGGTGTTCGGTCGTGCCGTTGAACAGCGCCTGGACGATGGCATTCATGTCGATGGCCTGGACCATGGCATAGCGCAGGTTCGGATCGACGAGCGGGTTGTCTTCCGGATCGGGCCGCGTGTTGAAGGCAAGCGCCGGGTAGTTGTCGGCCAGGACACGCTTCAGCATCACGCCTTCGTAGGTCTGAAGGGATGCTTCCTGGTCGGTGGGAATGTTGACGATGAAGTCGAATTCCTTGGAGACGAGGCCGGCCATGCGGGCGGCAAACTCGGGCACGATCTTCCACGAGATCTGCTGGACCGGCGGCGGGCCGGCCCAGTAGTCGTCGAAGGCATCGAGAACCATGATTTCGCCGGACCGGAAGGTCGTCACCTTGTAGGGACCGGTGCCGATCGGCTTCTGGCCAAAGGCGTCGACGCCGACCTCCAGGTAATATTTCTTCGGCACGACGAAACCGATATAGCCGGTCAGCTTGCTGGGAATGTTGGGATCGGGCCGCTCGGTCTCGATCTCGAACGTGTATTTTCCGGTCGCTTCGACCCGCTTGAAACCGGCGGTGAAGGTCTTGCCGCGGGGCTCGAAGGGCTTCTCCCCCCACAGGCGCTCCGGTGACAGGGTGAACACCGCGTCCTCCGCCGTCATTTCCGTGCCGTCGTGGAATTTCACGCCTTCGCGCAGCGTGAAGGTCCAGAGATTGCCCGCCTGCTCCCATTTGGTGGCGAGTTTCGGCGCGAAGATCAGGCCGTTTTCGTCATTGATATAGTCGCGATCGACAAGAGTGTCGTAAAAGTTCGGGAAGATGCGGCGTGACGTGGTCGAGATGCCGTTGACGGTCGCCATATTGGCCCAGAGATTGTCGACGGCGATGTTCAGCGACGGCCGTTCTTGCGCATGCGCTGCTTTCGGCAGGCTGCCCACCATGGACAGGGCTCCGGCTCCTAGCATCAGATTTCCAATTTCACGCCTGGTAAACATTGTTCCACCTTCCTTTTTTTGAACTTTTGAATTCCGTATTCGAGCAGCGATGTTTTTCCCTGTTGTTCATGCGGCGCGGGCGCGCAGCATGGGGTCGAGCCTGTCACGCAGCCAATCGCCGACGATGCTCATCGACAACGTGACGAGGAAGATGACCAGGCCGGGCCAGACCGAGATCCACCAGGCGGTCGACAGATAGTCGCGGCCGTCGCCGAGGATCTGGCCAAGGCTGGTCTGCGGCGCCTGGATGCCGAGGCCGAGAAAGCTCAGCGAGGTTTCGAGAAGAATGATCTGCGGGAATGTCAGGGTGACCTGAACGATGAGCGCACTCGCCACATTCGGCAGCACATGTTTCAGGTACAGCCGGGTGTTACCGGCCCCGAGGGCTACGATCGCCTGGGCATAGGGCTGGCTGACGGCCGACAGCACGACGCCGCGGGATAGGCGCGCATATTTCTCCCAGCCGTAAAGCCCCATCAGGATGACGAAAAGGGGCATGCTGTTGCCGAAGAAGGCGAGCAGCGTCAACGCGATGAGGATGAAGGGCAGGGAGGCCTGGAAGTCGACCAGCATCATCAGCACTTCCTCGACCCAGCCGCGGAAATGGGCGGCGAGAAAGCCGATCAGCGAGCCAAACACCGCGCCGATAATCGTGCCGGCCATCGCCACGGAGAGCGACATCTGCAGACCGGCGATCACGCGGGCGACCATGTCGCGACCGATGCGGTCGGTCCCCAGCGGGAAATCGGGATTGCCGCCGAGGAAGGCCGGTGGCTTCAATCGGGCGAGAAGATTCTGCTGGGACATGCCATGGGCGGTGAAGACGTTGCCGACGATGGCAACCAGCACGGCGACGGCAAGGACGACCACCGCAAAGGCGAGGACGGGGGACATGCGTTTCATTGTCTTGTCCCTTAGTTCTGCACGCGAATGCGCGGGTCGAGCAGGCCGTACAGCAGGTCGACTACGAGATTGGCCAGTACCATGGTGACCGCCATGATCAGGGCCAGTCCCTGAACCACGGCCAGATCGCGTGATGATACCGCTGTCACCATCAGGCGGCCGACGCCCGGCCAGGCAAAGACAGTTTCGACCACGATGGCGCCGCCGATCAGTTCGCCGAGATTGAGGCCGATGATGGTCACCAGCGGAATGCTGGCATTCGGCAGCGCATGGAAGACGATGCGCTTCCAGTAGCCGACGCCCTTGGCGGCGGCGGCGCGGATATAGAGCTTGTCGAGCACTTCCAGCATGGCAGAGCGTGTGAAGCGGGCGAGCGTACCTGCGGTAAAGGTGGCAAGCGTCAGCGCCGGCATGATCAAGTGCCAGATGGTGCCCGTACCGGAACTCGGCAACCATTGCAGGGTCAGCGAAAACAGTAGGATCAGCAGGATTCCGAGGAAGAAGTTCGGAAGCGCGAAACCGAAGACGGCGGTCGCCATGATCAGGTTATCGAAGGCCGAGCCGCGCTTGATGGCGGCGAATATTCCTGCCGGGACGCCGATCAGGATGGCGCCGACATAGGCAAACAGCCCGAGCATCAGCGTCCATGGCACACGCTCGGCGATGATGTCGATGACCTCCCGGCCGTCCCGATAGGATATGCCGAACTGGCCCGTCGCCATCTGGAAGATGTAGCGGATATATTGCATCCAGAGCGGATCGTTGAGGCTCCACAATTCGCGGAACTGTTCGATTTCCTCCGTTGTCGCGTCGGCGCCGACAAGCGCAACCACGGGGTCACCCGATGTCCGCAAAACGACGAATGTGAACGTCACGACGAACCAAAGAGTGAGAACGGTCCGCAATGTCTTAAGCAACCAGAAACGCGTCATAAACGCCCCGTTTTTTTGGGAGCCGAAGCTCCATCTGTTCCCATTTTCTTGACTTTTTCTGAAACTAACCACAGGAATAGATTATTATCTATTACAAAATAACTGCCTCATTGATATGTGTGAGATATGAAATACGGCATCGAGTTCCGGCACCTTCAGTATTTCACCTGCGTCGCGGAGGAGTTGCATTTCAGCCGCGCCGCCGACAGGCTTGGCATGGCGCAGGCGCCGCTCAGCCAGCAGATCCGTCAGCTCGAGGAGCGCCTCGGCACGCCGCTGTTTCGCCGCACCACCCGGCGGGTGGAGCTCACGCCTGCCGGCGAGATTTTCCTGCGCCACGCCCAGGAGATCCTGGGTGGCATCGACCGGGCGGTAACCCATACCCGATCGATTTCCGGCGAACACAGCGGGACGATGTCGGTCGGCGGCGTGCATGTGGCGCTCTCCCATGTCCTGCCGCCGATCATCGGGGAATTCCGCAAGCACTATCCGGCCATGACGGTGGATGTGCAGGTGCTCGGCACGGCAAAACAGCTGGAACTGCTGCAAAGCGGCAAGATACAGGTCGCCTTCATCCGCCCCACCAACCCGGCCGGTTTCCTAAAGACCGAACATATCCTGCACGAGGGATTCGTCGCCGTCTTGCCGGGTGGGCATCGGCTGGCGCAGATGAGCAGCCTGACGGTCAAGGATTTTGCCGGCGAGCCGCTGATCACTTATGCACCGCTGGTCGGTGCGAGCTATTATCACGCGATCATGGATGCGTTGCGTCGCGCCGGTGTCTATCCGGTCATCGTGCAGGAGGTATCACACACGCTGGCGATCGGAACGCTGGTCGCAGCCGGCGTCGGCGTCGCGATCGCGCCGGCCTGGCTTGCGCACAACTCAAGCCCCTATCTCGTATACCGCCCACTCGATGACATTCCACCGGAGGTCGAACTGCTGGTCGCCTGGCATGCCGAGGAGAAGTCGAAGATTGTTTTAGATTTTATTGAGACAACGCTCGGAGTGTCTGTAGTGAAAAACTTGCCCAAACCCTTAGACCGCTTGTGAACCAAGTCCGACCAACGGTTCGATACCGTTCAAGGCGTGAACAGCTCGCCTGTAATCCCTGGGGACACCGGCAGCTACTGACCGGCTGGCCACCGCGCCCTTCGGGCACAACTTGCACCGATAGTCGCCAAGCCCCAACACACTTCGATCGCGACCGAAGCTTTGCTTCCCGGATGCTGCCATAAGAGCCCGTCACCAACGGAGCCCAGGTCATGACATCTTGCCCACCATCCAGGACAACACCCTTTTTCGGCTGGCATGTGGTCGCCGCGACCTTCGTGCTGGCAGTCTTTGGCTGGGGTGTCGGTTTTTACGGACCACCGATCTACCTGCAGATGGTGGTCCAGCGAACGGGATGGTCCGTCGCGCTCGTCTCGAGTGCCGTTACGCTGCACTTTCTGGTCGGTGCGGTCGTCGTGGCAAATCTTCCGCGACTGTACCGGCTGGCGGGTGTTCCCGTGATCACAGTCACGGGCGCGGTACTTCTCGCAGTCGGCGTCGTCGGTTGGTCTGTGGCCGATCAGCCGTGGTACCTGTTCGCCGCCGCTCTCATGAGCGGAACAGGCTGGGTTGCGATGGGCGCTGCGGCAGTGAATGCCATTATCGCGCCCTGGTTTGTGAAGGCCCGCCCGGCGGCACTGTCCATGGCGTACAACGGAGCAAGTGTGGGCGGCGTGATTTTCTCGCCTCTGTGGGTCATGCTCATCGCCTCAAGCGGGTTTGCACAGGCAGCCGTCATCGTCGGCGCTTCCATGATCATCACCGTGGCCGCCCTGTCTGTTGTGGCTTTTTCCAAATCTCCCGATGGCCTCGGGCAATTTCCAGACGGAGCATGGCAAGGCCACGGGGTGCCTCCGACGGCTCCGTCGCTCGCTGAGCCCATGGTAGGCGCTTACCTGTGGCGCGACCACCGCTTCATAACGCTGGCGGTGGGTATGGCTGCGGGGCTGTTTGCGCAGATCGGACTGCTGGCCCATCTGTTCTCGATCATGGTTCCTGTCTTCGAATCACAGACGGCGGGCCTGTTGCTGGGAGGGGCTACCGTTGCGGCAATCCTCGGGCGCACGGGCATCGGTTGGCTGATGCCGGTTTCGGCGGACCGCCGTCTGATCGCGTCTGCAAGCTACGGCGTTCAGGTCATCGGCACCCTGATGCTTTTGGCGACGGGTGGAGAAAACGCCGCCGCGGTGGTTCTCGGGGTCCTGCTGTTCGGCCTCGGCATCGGAAACGCCACGTCGCTCCCGCCTCTCATCGCACAGGTGGAATTTGCGAGGAGTGACGTCTCCCGTGTGGTGCCGCTGATCGTGGCTCTGAGCCAGGCCACCTATGCCCTCGCGCCCGCGCTGTTCGGCATCGCCCGGACGATCTCTGACTCCGCCGTTTTCATACTGGCGGTGGCGACCCAGTTTCTGGCGGTTATAGCGTTTTTAGCCGGACGGCATAAATGACCGCCAATCGGCGATCCCGGATTGCCGGACTGGTGCGTCCGCGCTGGCGGTTGGCTCAGAGGGGGAGAGCACACAGACAGCCCCAGATCGTTGTTCCCGGCAGCCCAAGTTGCTTACGCTTCCGTTTGTGGCGTGAGCAACTGTTCGTTACAACAGGCGAGAGACCGAAACGTGCGCCGCGCCACCGTATTCCAGGATCGGGGGGCGTGACTGGGATCCGGGAGGACTGGTTCCAGAGCTTGATCTTCGGTTTGAGCCAGGTGCTGACGCGTAGCGCGGCACCTACTGCGGTTGCAGATGTTCTGCCATGAAATCGACGAACGCCCTCAGTTTGGGCGTGATCTGACGGCTGGCCGGCCAGAGAATGCTGAACTGATCGGTTTCTTCCATCCACTCGTCCAACATCGAGACGAGACGGCCATCAGCGATCTCGCTCCGGATCGCAAAGGGTGGCAGACACGCAATGCCCAGCCCCTCGATCGCCAACTCGATAAGAGGGTCGACCGCTGTCGCGCTCATCCGTTCGGGCAGGACAATCTTGCCCTGCCGTTCCCCGCGAGCAAACGGCCAGGGTCGGATCTTGCCGGTGCTGGGCGACCGTTGGTGGAGACACTGGTGATCTGCGAGATCGCCGGGGGTTGCCGGGACGCCGCACCGCGCCAGATAGTCGGGCGAGGCGACGATCTTCAGTTTGAAGCGGCCTACATTGCGGCTCATCAACCGGCTATCCGATGGTTGCCCGGTGCGAATGACGACATCGAACCCTTCCTCAACCACGTCCACCAGCCGATCGCTGAAGTCCAGGTCGAGTTGCACTTCTGGCCAGGCGCGCATGAACTTGGCCATCACCGGCGTCAACAGCATGCCAACCAGCGGCAGACTGACACGTAGCCGGCCTTTCGGCGCTCGATTGGATCGGGCAAGCTCGGCTTCCGCTGCCTCGACCTCCTCGAAGATGCGGCGGCAGCGTTCAAGGAACAACCGCCCTTCTTCGGTCAGCGTCATGTTGCGCGTGTTGCGACGGAACAGGCGCACGTCCAGCCGTTGTTCCAGCCGGATCACCGCCTTGCCGACGGCGGAGGCAGAAAGGCCGAGCTTGCGGCCGGCCGCGACGAAGCTGCCGGTTTCAGCCGATTGCACGAAGGCGTCGAACGCTGTGAGTTTGTCCATGCACTGACTGCTACAGGAATTTAATTCCGTAGTCATCGGAATATCGGCCTGTTTATCCGCAACGAACCGACAGCTATCCCTTGGTCTTCCGAAACCAAGGAGACGACCATGATCCCCACCTTCACGATCCAGCCCGCCCCAACGACATTTATCGTCAACGTCATTCACGTTCACCCCGGCAAGCAGGAGGAAGCGTTCCAACTGATCCAGGATGTCGTCCATTATGTCGCCGAGCGGAAGCCTGGTTTTCTGTGGAGCAACCTTGCCAAGAGCACCGATGGGCTAACCGTCGTGAACATCGAGGCGATTTCCGATCCGGGCGACGTCGAGATCTTCTTTTCCGATCCAGTCTTCCTCGAAAAGTTCCGCAAGCTCGACACCGTCTCGTCGAGCGAGTTTCACACCTACACCGTCGGCGACCTGGTGCTGCCGAAGGCCCCAGCATGACGGCCCAGATCGAACGGCTGCCAGTAGAGGGGCTATGTGCACTAGCGATTGCCGGTTTCGTCACCATCCTGACGGAGGCCCTACCGGCCGGTCTGCTTCCGCAGATCGGGGGATCTCTGGGTGTGAGCGAGGCCCTGGCCGGACAATGGATTAGCATCTATGCCTTGGGATCGCTGCTCGCAGCGATCCCGCTGACGGCGGCGACACGAAGCTGGCGCAGACGACCGCTTCTGGTTGGCGCCATCATCGGTTTCGCCATCGCCAACCTGGTGACGGCAATGACCGCGAGCTTTAGCGTCGCCATGGTGGCACGTTTTGTAGGTGGTGTATCGGCCGGCCTGCTCTGGGCGTTGCTGGCCGGCTATGCGGTTCGCATGGCGCCATCTCATTTGGCGGGCCGGGCAATGGCCATCGCCATGGCAGGGACGCCCCTTGCGCTCTCCATCGGCATTCCGGCTGGCACGTATCTGGGAATCTACGCTGGTTGGCGGCTGACCTTCGGTCTGCTCAGCGTCGTCGCGCTGCTGCTGGTGGGCTGGATCATCGCCAAGGTGCCGGATTTCGCCGGCGAACCTGAAAGGCAACGCCCTTCCTTGGCCCAGGTCTTTGTGGTTCCGGGCGTGCGCCCGGTATTGGCGGTGACACTTTCCTTTGTGTTGGCTCACAACCTCCTCTACACCTACATCGCGCCCCTGCTCACCGGCCACCACATGGTCGACCAGATAGACAGTGTCTTGTTGGTGTTTGGGTGTTCTGCACTTGTCAGTATCGGTGTGACGGGCGTGTTGATCGACAAATGGTTGCGACCATTGACCTTCACCGGCATCGGTCTGTTTCTTATGGCGGTCTTGATAGTTGCGGGGACGAGCGGATCACCGTTGACGATCTACGGGGCCGCACTGATCTGGGGACTGGCTTTTGGCGGGTCGGCGACAGTGTTTCAGACGGCCTCGGCTCGCGTGGCCGGTCCTTCGGCCGACGTGGCCCAGGCGATGATCGTCACGGCATGGAACATCGCCATTTTTTGCGGAGCCGTCATGGGCGGTATCGTTCTCGAAACCGCAGGACCAGGCGGGTTGTCGTGGGCAGGTATCGCGCTGTTGGCGGGCGCTGCCGGATCGGCACTTCGGATGAAGCGCTGATCCAGCGGGTCGGTCTGCCGCCAATATGTGCTGCAGATCAATCCGACTGTTGCTCCACTTACTGAGCTGCTTCGACTGGCGAAGCGTCACTCCGTTTTGCCAGTGCCGCTAATATGAGAGAGCTGGCGCCAGCGACAAAGAAACCGATCGTGAAATTCACAACTGACCCGTCATGGAAACTCCCGGCGCCAATGGCGTATAGGATGGCGACCAAGCTTGACCCCGAAGCGATCAGCGATGCCCCCAGGCCAGCGACCTGGCCAAGAGAGCGCATCGCCATAGCGTTGAGATTGCCGAACAGTATCCCGATGCAAAAGAAAGCCAAAAACTGAACACCATCAGAGTGACGAGAGGCAATCGGCACTTGGCAGATACCGATGCCAAAGGCCGCCCGGATCGCCGCAAGCTGAGCGACATCGCTGTCGACGCGCAGCGCAAAGGCACTTCGGCTTATGGCCGGGTAGCGTTGCGTAATTGCCCGGATCGCCGGCGTCTCGGTATCGAAGCCAGTCAGATCGTGATCCGCGAGTGCCTCCATGCTGTTGGGAACGCCCCGGCGCTCTAGGTATCGGCGCATGCAAACCGATGGGTATAATGCCGATCCTTTTCGCCACCAAGGCCTGCTGCTCGGGTTGGACCATGCGGATCGCGATGTCTGCCTTACGTTGTAGGAGGTCATCCACCGAATTCGAAAGCGAGAGTTCGATCCCAAGGTTAGGATGGCTTTCGCGCAGCCGCGTCAGGATCGAGGGAAGATGTTCTATGCCCACGACTTCGCTTGCACTGACCCGCACCCTGCCGCGGACTTCAGCGGTTTGCCCATCGGCCATGCGAAGGAAAGCCGCCGACACGGAGGCCAGTGATTCTGCGAGCGGTCTCAGCTCCCGCGCGGCGTCGGTCGGCGACAGACCGCGCTGCGTCCGGACGAACAGCGCCTTTCCGACAGCTTGCTCAAGCGCATCGATGTGACGCGCAAAGCGCCATGCATCGATTTTACGCTGGTCCCGTGGCGACCGGTGATTGACCGCCAGCTTGGGCGGGAGGTGACAGGCATCGTTCAGGGCGGATCGGTCTCGTGGCAATTGGGGGGCAGAAGGGGCCTGGATTGTGACGGATCCAGAGGTCGCCTTCAAAGCGTTGGATTTGACGGTTGCACCTCCTTGAGAAGCCAATTTGAGAAAACCTGTATTGGACCGTCGCTCAGTCGGATCGGCTCCGGCAGGATGAGGCAGAAGGTCTTGGAGATCGACTGACCGTCGGGCCAGGGCGCGACCAGGCGACCTTCCGCTAACTCGGTCTCTATGTAGAGGCGCGGCACTAGCGCGACGCCGAGACCGGCCAACGCGGCTTCGATTTGCATGGAGTGAAGATCATAGCGGGGACCAATCGCAGGATTGGTCAGCACGACCCCTGCCTCTTGCGCATAGCGATGCCAGGCGTCCGGGTTCTGGCGGCGATGGAGCCGCGGCAGCGCATCGAGGGCTGTGACAGGGTCTCGGCCCCTGATCAGCGCCGGATGGCAGACCGGAACCAGCACCTCATGCAGCAAGCGGTGCGTGCGCATTCCCGTCCAGGCAGGATGCTCAAAATGGATAGCAGCGTCGAACCCACTGCCGGTGAGAACGAATGGCTCCATCCGTTCGGCAAGATGCAGGGTGATATGCGGATGCCGCTCCTGGAACGGCTTCAGACGCGGGATGAGCCAGCGCGTGGCGAACGTAGGCAAGATTGCGATGTCGAGGCTCGCGCCGTCGCCGGGCTGCCCCATCAGATATTGACTGTCACGCTCCAACCGGTCGAGTGTCTCGCGAACCTGCGCCGCATAACGTTCTCCATTCGGCAAAAGCCGGACGCGATTGCCGACTCTCTCGAACAGCGTGACGCCGAGAAAGGCTTCCAGCCGGCCGATCTGGCGGCTGATCGCCCCTTCGGTCAGGGCCAGTTCGTCGGCTGCGCGAGCGAAGCTCCCATGACGAGCCGACGCCTCGAACGCCATGAGTGCGGAATTGCTGGGAATCTTGCGGCGCATGATGGTTCCTCACGGGATGGTTCGGCCTTCGATCTGCCATCACCTTGATATTAGATCACTGAAGCTTGATCCATTGTCGATATATGGGAGGATATCACCAGTCTATCATGAGAAAATATCAACGATAGACGAGGCCCGAAGCTACGCGCTTTCGGTCGAAGGTGGTACAATGATCTATACGGTGGAATGCAGCTTTGCCGATCCGGGCAGCGAAGCGGAATGGAACGACTTTTACAGCCTGGACAAGCTGCCAGCCCTCATTTCGGTGACTGGCTTCCACACCTCGCAGCGTTTCAAGGCGCTGAGCCGTGGCTGCCCCGTCTATCTCGCTCTACACTCGATTGACGGCCTCGACATCCTGACGGGTGAGGAATACCGCCATAAGGGTGGCGGCAATTTCGCACGCTGGCAACAGCACATCACCGACTGGCACCGGAACCTCTATGGCGGCATCGACCGCGCGCCTTGTATTGGGGATGGCGAATATCTGGCGTTGAGCGCAACAGGCCCCGAACCTCTGATCCGGCTGGGCCTCACCCCCTATGCGATGCAGGCGGTCGCACTGGAGAAGTTCCCGGAACACCGCTGGCTCGCCAAGGTGGAACGCGGCAGCGTGTCTGACATTGAGCATCTATCTGAAGGCGTCCATGTCTATGTGCCGATGACGGCGCAGTTGACGAATGACGTTGACGCCGCTGTCGGGAAGGCGCGGTAGCGCCGATGCCGAATGTTACGATCTATATTCCCGCAGACAGGATGCCGCCGGACGAAGCTCTGGCTGACCTCACGGAGCAATGCACAGACCTTTGCACCGACATTCTCCGGGCCGTATTGGCGAACGTGCATATTGTCTATGTCGCTGTCCGGCATGGCCGGGGGCACCCCGCTTTCGCAGAGGTCCAATATCGCCTTGAGCCATTTCGGACGCCGCCAGTCATGGATCGGTTCATGGAAGAACTGGACGAGGCCATCACGGGCAATATCGGCCTCAGCGCGCGCATCCGTTGCTTTGGCTATGAAGCGTCGAGCATTCACGCGCGACATTGAGCGGATGCCAGGAGAAAACCAATGTCTAGTTTCGCATTACCCAACCAACAGATCGGTGATTTAACAATCACCGCAGTCAGCGATGGCTATCTCCACGCCAGTTTCGACTTTCTTGCAAACATCGACCCGGCCGATGCCGCCCGTATGCAGGAAAATGCGGGGATAACGGATCATACATCGATCCATATCAACTGCTACCTTGTCCGAGGAGGCGGTCGCACGGTCCTGATCGATGCAGGAGCAGGTGGTTTCAAGCAGTGGGGCGGTCGACTGAAAAATAATCTGCTACTGGCTGGCATCCAGCCTTCCGCGATCGATACGATTCTGTTGACGCACGCCCATCCCGATCATGTGGGGGGGCTGATGGACGCTTCAGGCGAAGCCGTCTTCCCGAGCGCCGAGCTTGTCGCCCACCACCTCGAAGTCGCGTTCTGGCAGGATGACGGCAATCTGAGCCGTGCGCCCGAGCGCGCCCGTGGCAACTTCCTCGTGGCGCGTCAGGCGTTCGATGGCTATCGCGACAGACTGCATACTATTGAGGGCGGCGAGGTGCTGTCCGGTATCACAGCGATGCCGCTGCCGGGACATACAGCCGGACACACCGGCTATCGTCTCGATTCAGGGGATAAGAGCCTGCTGGTCTGGGGCGACATCGTTCATTTCCCCCAGATCCAGGTTCCGCGCCCGGAGGTGTCGATCGCGTTCGATCAGGATGCGTCGCTCTCAGCCGCGACACGATCAAGGCTTTTGAACTGCGTGGCCGCCGAGCAACTGCTGATCGCCGGCATGCACCTGGGCGAACCCGGCTTCGCGCGGATCGAGCGAAAAAAGCTGGCCTACGGTGTCGCATATGAGGAATGAGCGAGTGCCGCTGTTGGCGCGAGCTACGTTCGAAACCACAGAGCATCCGCCGCGGCGTGCTGGCCCACGGCCCTTCGCTGCTATCGAGGGCTATTATGGAAGCGGCAGCCGTTCATCCACGCTTACGCGCTCAAACCGCACGCAGCAGAAAATCTCTTACATGCAAAACACGAGGATGGCGGAGTGCCGTCTTATTCCAGACGAGCTAGAGCGCGTTGTCCGGCCCCAGGCGCGCCGTCGGCAGTTCCATGAGTTGCCCGGTGGCCAGAGCTTCGGCGCACAGATAGTCCAGCAGCACAGCCCATCCCGTTCCTGCCTGCGCCATGCCGATCAGGATTCGCACGAAGGTTCGTATTGGTTCAAGAGCAACTATTCTACAAGCCTCAGTCCAATCAGGCCCCGCAACCGACAAAACATGAAGCTCCTGGCCATAACGGGCGAGGAGCTTTTTGCGTTTGAGCTCACTGTCGAGCTCGCGAAAGCTGTACTCACCATCAGATCGTTGCCCGCAGTGAGGAACTGGTGCTCCATCAGATCCAGGACCTCCCTGGAGGCCATGATGTTAAAGATGGCGCAATGGACCTGCAAGCGCGCCGGCCGGTGGCCGGGTGTCTTGCCGATCCCAACCATCTGTATCAGATCGCGGACAATCGACATCAGCCGCTGCTTGGTTTTGTCGCCATTGTTGCGGGCAAGGAGGAGAAGCTTCCGTGTCGCAATCTGTATGTTCGCCGCACTGAACTGCGCTGTTAGATTCTCGATCTTCCCCTTTAAATCTTTCGCTGGCCACCCAGCGGTCGCCAGCTCTCGTGAATTCACGAGCCACTTGACCTTGCCCATAAATTAGCCCGCCGAAAAAATCTCACAGAGATTGACCATTCATGTTGACATATATCAAATGTGGATTGATCATCGATAATCATTCTTAATACGCATTAAGGAAAAAATGGAAACCCGCGATCTTCAGACATTCCTCGCCGTTGCTGCAAGCGGCAGCATCACCAAGGCGGCCGAGCTGCTTGGACGATCGCAGCCTTCGGTAACCCGCACGGTTCAGGACCTTGAAACGGAGCTTGGCTTTCAGCTGCTGCATCGGATCGGCCGGAGAATTCAGCTTTCGGAAGAGGGTGTCGCGTTCGAGGAGGAGGCCCGGCGCCTGCTGATGTCATTCACGGAACTGGCAGCGCGCGCAAAGACGATCGCCGCCGGCAAGGGAAGAATTCTCCAGATCGTTACAACATCCGCTATCGGAACCGGTTTGATCCCTTCCGCAATGGCGGAGCTTGTCGGCGTGGAATTGCCGCATGAAACCCATCTGGGGCAGTTTCTTCCCTCGATCGTAGCCCAGGAAGTTCGCTCGGGGCGCGCCGAGATCGGCTTTTCCAGCCTTCCGCTTGACACGCCCGGTCTGGATGTTTTGCGGCTTTATTCTGCGCCTGACGTCGTTGCCCTGCGCGAAGATGATCCACTCGCCGCGCTCGATGTCGTGCCCTTGTCCGCCTTCGCCGGTCGCCGCCTCGCAACGATGCTCAATCCATTACGCTTCCAGTTGCATATCGCAAAGGCGTTGGTCGCGCGCGGCATCGAGACCGGTCCGGTCATTCGGACGAACATCTCTTACGGCGCGTTGCAGATCGTACGCCAGACGGGGGTCGCCGCCATCATCGATCCCGTCACAGCCTACGGCCTGAGCCTGCCTGGCGTGGTCGTCAGACCTATTGACGTTACCGTTCCATTTTACTGGGGCGTTCTGGCCGCAGAGAAGCGGCCTCTGCGCCCCGTCGCACAGGCTTTGATGGATGCTGTCGAGGTGGTGGCGGAGAGGTCGATTGCAGGGTTCAGGAAGCTCGATCCTGCATTGGCGGGACAATTGGTGACGGGTCCTGTCTCGGACACAAACCATGGAAATGTATCATGAGCAAAATTCCCAACGCCGCGCTGCAATTGCCGGCAGGTCTCGCCGCACTTGAGGCCCAGCTCGCACAGGATCTGGAATTCCTTGAATTGCCCGCAAAGCCATGGGTTCCGGCTCACTCGAATGGCGGCGTCGAGGTTCGTGACGTTGTGGTTGTCGGCGCGGGTATGTGTGGACTGGCGGCCACTGCAAAGCTGGTCCTGACCGGTATCCCGAATGTCGTCGCCTATGACGCGGCTCCGGCTGGGCTTGAGGGGCCCTGGGTCACATTTGCAAGGATGCAGACACTCCGGTCGCCGAAAAGTCTGCACGGTCCGGCGCTGGGCCTGCCGCAGTTGACCTTTCGCGCCTGGTTCACGTCGCAGTGGGGCGTGGAAGCTTGGCAGGCGCTCGACAAGATCCCCAAGAGCCAGTGGATGGATTATCTTATCTGGTATCGCAAGGTTCTCGATCTTCCGGTGCGCAACGGCGTGCGGATGACCGGTGTATCGACCGTTGACGGTCTGATTGCCGTCGATATTGATGGAGCTGAAAAGGGCCGCGTTCTCACGCGCCATCTCGTGCTCGCAACGGGTCGGTCGGGGCTTGGTGGCTTTGCCGTCCCGGATTTCCTGACCGGTATCGCCCGAAAATACTGGGCGCATTCCGCGGACGACATCGATTTTGAGACCCTCAAGGGGAAGCGTGTCGCGGTCATCGGGGCAGGGGCCTCATCCATGGACAACGCCGCAACTGCGCTGGAAGCGGGCGCAGGCTCTGTTGACATGCTGATCCGGCGAAAGGAAATGCCGCGCATCAACAAGATGACCGGCATCGGTAGCCAAGGGGTTGTGCATGGCATGCACCAGTTGCCCGATGCCTGGAAGTGGAAATTCGTCGAATATACGGCGTCCACACAGACGCCGCCGCCCCGCTCATCGACGTTGCGCGTATCCCGCCACAGAAACGCACGCTTCTTTCTCGACTGCGGCATTGTCGCCGTCAGGGAAGATGCTGGTGCCTTGCTGATCGAAACCACGCAAGGGTCCATGCGCTACGATTTTCTGATTGCGGCGACCGGCTTTTCGAACGACTTCACCGGCCGGCCGGAATTCGCATCCATAGCACCCCATATCCGTAGTTGGGCGGATGGCCGCTATACGCCGGACATGGGGCCACCCCGCGGCGGCATGTCCGAAGCGCCGGATCTTGGCCCCGCCTTCGAGTTTCGCGAGCGGGTAGCAGGTTCCTGCCCGATACTCGCGCATATTCATTGTTTCAATGATGCGGCAATGCTGACGCATGGAAAGGTCTCCGGGGACATCCCTGCCGTCAGCGCTGGTGCCGACCGGCTGGTCCGTGGGATTGCGGCATCGCTTTTCGCTGCGGATGTCGAAGAGCACTTTGCCAACCTCACAGCCTATGACACCCCCGAACTTCAGGGCGACGAATGGGTCGATTCAACACCCTTGCTGCAGAAGGAGACTGCGTTGTGATTGACGCCATGGACAAGGCTGCCGGTCTCACTCCGGGTAATCCAGTTTTCGAGGCGCGGCGGTTGCGGTCGGAATTCGTGCAGGGTGCCGAACTCTGCCGTTTGTCGGTTTTGACCCCGCAACACGGTCTGGGGCTTGAAACCGGCCTGCGTATTGCGCTTGCCCGCCGCATTGCCGCGTTGAATGCCGATGAGATGCTAATTGCTGACTATGACGCCCAACTGGCGGAACACGACCCGTCCGGGCAGCTTCTAGCCCTTTCGCGAGGGGCAGAAGATCTGGATGAGCCGCTGGCGACGATCGCCCGCCATGTCGATCTCATCACATCGACACCCAGCAAAGCTGCGGCGAGTGATATTGCCAGATTGATGGAGGCGGGTCTGGATAATCCGCAGATTGTCGCGCTTTCCGAGCTCATTGCGTTCGTCAACTTTCAAACGCGTGTTGCGACCGGCCTGCGCCTGATGAGGGCACCATGATTTCCACTGTCCGCCTGAAGCCGCTGACGTGGCATCCCCACATAGCTCCGGTCGAGCTTTCCGAGGCCACACCGGAGCAACTCGATGCAATGAAGGTCACGCCCTCCGCAAAGAAGGTTTCGGAATATGTCCGGACATTGGCTCATGACCCTGAAAGCTATGTGGCCCGAACGGTGCTGTTCAATGCGATCATGTATGTCGAGGGCGGACTACCCCGCCCGGACAGGGAACTTGGCGCACTTGGCGCATCGATGGTCAACGGCTGCCGTTACTGTGCCGTGGTTCATGCGCGCCAGCACGCCCATCTGACGAAAAGCCATGCACTCGTTACGGCCCTTTATCTCGGAAAGCCGGAGATGCTCGGTGAGCGGGATGCGGCAATCTATCATTTCGCAAACCGGCTTTCGGTCACGCCGTCACAAGCGACGCAAGAGGATATCGCCAGGCTGCGTGCGGTCGGAATAGACGATATCGAAATCATCGATCTGATCCACGCTATCGCGATCTTCGGCTGGGCCAATCGGCTGATGCACGTCCTGGGACACGCCCAACCCGCGACATCTCTTCCCAATCACCAACCGGGCACCTGACAACGGGTGTCCTCGACAACAGTCGCACCAACGCGGCTCAACAAAAAAAAGGGGTTCTGAAATGAGTATAAAATCCTGGCTGCTTGGCAGCCTCATCGCCAGTATTGCCGTCTTTCCGGCCGCCGCTGAATATCCGGAAAAGCCGATCGAAATGATCGTCGCTTTCGCGCCCGGCGGCGGTACAGATGTCGCTGCACGCTCGATCGCGCTGTTCATGGAAAAACACCTGGGCAATGGAGCCAGCATCGCCGTCATCAACAAACCGGGCGCCGGTGGAGAAATCGGTTGGACGACGCTCGCCCGCGCCAATCCGGACGGTTACACGATCGGGATGATCAATCCGCCGGCCTTCAACGCGCTCGTCGTGGAAGGCAAGGCAAAATACACCATGGACAATTTCCAGCCGATTGGAAATCTGGTCTACGATCCGGGCATTCTCGTCGTCGGCAAGAACAGCCCCTACAAGACGCTGGCAGACATTATGGAGGCCTCAAAGGCAGCGCCGGGCGCCATCGTCGTCGGCACCTCGGGTGCCGCGGGTTCCTCGGAGCACATCGGCATCCTCAACCTCAATCGACTTGCCGGCACCACCTTCACGCCCGCATTCTTCGGTTCAACGGCCCCGGTTCGCCAAGCCATTCTAGGCGGCCACGTTCCTGCCGCGACCATGAACCTCTCTGAGGCGCTGCAACTGGCCCGCTCCGGCGACATCCGCATCCTTGGCGTCATGGCCGATCAGCGCCAGGCCTCCATGCCGGACGCGCCGACCTTCCAGGAACAAGGTGTCGATCTGATCGTAACCACCTCACGCGGTATCGCGGCGCCCGCGGGTGTCCCGCCTGAAATGGTTGCCCGGCTTGAGGCCGCACTCGACGCGGCGCTGAAGGATCCCGACTATTTGGCGTCGGCCAAGAAGGCGGAAATCCCGCTGCACTACCTGAACGCCACCGACTACAAGGCGCTGATCGCCAAGATCACTGCCGATCTCTCCGAAACTTGGAAGGTGACCCCGTGGCGTTGAGCTTCAATCCGACGCACAAGCAGGCGGAGATCGGGTTTGCGGCGGCATTGATTGCCGTTGCAGCCTGGGCCTTTGTCGAAGCTGGCACCTATCCGACGCAGAGCGCGGGATACCCCCGCGTGCTCTGCATCATGCTGGCGGGAGCATCGTTCCTGGTTATCCTGCGCGCTTTACTCGTGCAGCCGGACGACAAAAGCCAGCGCCTCCTCGATCATCCAGGCCGTTTCCTGCTCGGATTTGCCACGCTGCTGACCTACATAGTCGCGGTCGATCTTCTGGGATATGTGGTGCCGAGCCTCGTTGTGGGGGTCGGCTTGCCGGTGCTGCTGGGATACACAAACCTCCGCCTCGTCATTCCGGTCGTTGTCTGCACGATCTCCGTCATTCTGCTGGTCTTTGCAGGGCTTCTGGAGCGTCCCCTTCCGCCCGATCTTCTCGATTTCTTCCTGGAGGCCGTCCTGTGATAGATGCGATCTGGAGTGCGCTACCCAATGTCTTAGATCCCATGAACCTGTTTGCGGTGTTTTTGGGCACCGTTGCGGGGCTGGTGGTCGGGGCGCTGCCCGGCTTGACCGTGACCACGGGCATTGCCGTTCTTATTCCACTTACCTTCGGTCTCGATCCGCTTTTTGCGCTGGGGATGATGGCCGGCATGTACAATGGCGGCAGCTACGGCGGCGCGATACCAGCAATTCTGCTGCGGGTGCCGGGCACACCGGCATCGGTTGCCACCATTCTCGATGGATACGAGATGACGAAGCAGGGCAAGGCAGCATACGCTTTGCAGGTCGCCGTCGTCTCCGGCGTCATCGGGTCGGTGATTTCGGCCATCTCGCTCATCCTATTTGCGCCGGCTCTGGTGAAACTCAGCCTGCTGTTCGGCCCGGCAGAATATTTCTGGGTCGCGATTCTGGGCCTTGCAACGGTTGCTTCCCTGCTCGGGGACGATTTCCTCAAGGGTATCATTGCCACCGTGATCGGCCTCCTGATCGGCACCATGGGGACGGACATCTCGACGGGCGCGGAACGCTACACGTTCGGCCTGCTGGAATTTGCCGACGGGCTCGATATCGTCGTGCTTTTGACGGCTCTGTTTGCTGTTCCTCCGGTCATCCTGATGATCGAGGAAGCACTGAAGACGGGCATGGCGGGTGATCTTCTGAAGCTTCAGCGCCAGGGTTCGGTGTTCCGGGAGTGGAGACGGTTTCTTCCGGTCTGGATGCGAAGCTCAGTCATCGGGGTCATCATCGGGATCCTGCCGGGTGCCGGCGGCTCAATGTCCTGCTATCTCGCTTACAACGACGCCAAACGGACTTCCAAACATCCCGAGACGTTTGGCAAGGGCAATCCGGAAGGTGTCGCCGCTTCGGAATGCGGCAACGGTGCCGACAATGCGGCATCGCTGATCCCGGCCCTGACCTTGGGGATTCCTGGCTCCGGCGTGGCCGCTGTCATTCTTGGCGGGCTTCTGGTGCATGGCCTGCGGCCCGGCCCGCAACTGTTCAGCGAGTCTCCGGATATCGTCTATGGTTTCATGCTGCAGATGCTGTTGTCAGCCTTTCTGCTTGCAATCGTTGGCGGCCTGACGGCCACCCGCGTGTTCGGCCAGGCCCTGCGTCTTCCACGCGTGGTTCTAGCACCGATCATAATGCTGTTCGTGACAATTGGCGTCTATGCGGTGAACAACTCCATGTTCGACCTCTATATGCTCCTCGCCATTGGACTGATCGCGTATCTCCTCGACAAACTGCACTTTCCCAGCGCTCCGATCATCCTTGGCGTCATCCTCGGCCCGATCGCGGAAAGTCAGCTTGCACTTGCGGTGACGATCGCGGGCGGCAATGCATTCGCCCTGGTCTCGTCGCCGATGTCGATGGTCATGGTCGCCCTTACGCTGTTTATCCTGGCAGCCCCCGTCTGGGCCATGTGGAAAGATCGGCGCCGCTCCGCGATCTGAGCACAGGAAGGGCAAGGCGATGCTTGCCCTTCCTATTTTCAATAGCCTGAAATTGAATTCCCAAATCTTATGGGATTATGCGAGCGAGCGGCTGGATCAGCACGGTACAGCAGAACGATGCCACCGAATGGCTTCGTTGATCATGTACTTCGCTATCGTGTTGCGCGACAGCCGGGTGCGCCGGCTGATCTCGCGGATCGACTGCTTCTCGCGCAGTGCCCCGACGGATGATGTTTAACAGTGGTCCCATGTGAATCACTCCGTTGCCCCGTCGCTCACCGCGTTTGGAGGAAGGTTCACATGGCTCAACTCTCAAAGGAAATTATGCGCCTAACCAGCTCAGTTCTGCGTGGAAAGCAATAAACCAAATAGGCTAAGGTTATCAAAAGTTACAAATCTAGTACGCTGAACGATGGTTCGATCCCTCTCAAGGCGGAGACGAGGACGCTCGGCCCAGATGCAACATGTTCTGAGTGTCCGAGCCGAGCATCTCATTCGATCTTACGCAGCTTCCCAAACCTGATTGAGGATCTTGGCGGCCAGTGCGGCCTTGTCTTGCGGAAGGAAGCGGCCGTAGTGCTGCTGCACGACATCGGGCGTATCTTGAATGGCATAGCTCGCCTGCTCGTAGGATCCGGTCTGCTTCAGAATATGCGTCGCAAGAATGTCCCGCAGGTTATGCGGTCCATGCGGCAGGAGGCCCTTGATCGCACCCCGTCCGGTATAGGGATTATAGATGCCGTAACGTTGGATGACAGTCCGCCAAGCCTCGTAGAATGTGGTCGAATTGTAAGCAGCATCAATACTGGTCGTCTTCACCGTCTTGACGAATAGCGTTTGGGGATCTTTCGCACCGCCAAGCAGAACTCCACGATGCCTGTGGATGTAAGCGTCGAGGTATTTGTAGAGATCGAGAAGGTCGGGCAAAATCAACCGGAACGGCTTCTGTCCGAAGAAAGAAGAGCCAGAGTTTTTGAACGCGACCGATGGGATAAGGACCTCCCGCCCATGATCGCGGTCGTTCCAGCGCAGCTCACCGCACTTCATATCCTCCAGCCGGCGTTCTGACGTCGGATAGTGTCCACGGGGGCAGACACGAAGTTGGCGAAGGTTCTTCTGTCTGAGCCCAAGGTGCAGGCCCAGCCGAAGCAATAGGAATGATCTAACGGCTTCGGCGGCCGGTCGTGGATATCTCTTCTCATCCGGCATGTGTCTCACGATCTCGTCCGTGATCTTACGGTATTCCGCCAGCGGGCTGTCCGCTTCAAGTACACACATGATCGGTTCAAATGGATCGCGATGCACGCGCATCACTCGCTGGATCTCCTTGGAACGGTTAGCGGCATGTCGGTGAAACGCATCACAGGCGCCATGCCAATCGCGAGCCGCAAAATCGATTTCTTCCTGCTCAATCAAGCCCGCAATGGGCCTGACATTCCGAAGCAGCTCCGGATGCTGCCGGATCCAACCGACTTCCGCGCGAGATAGGGCTTGGGCGACCATCAGCATGTCTTCTTCCCACTTGGTGTAGAAGCCACGTCGCTGTTCCCGCCACTGCAGATACCAGTCCCAAACGCCAGGGAAGACGAGAAGGCCGAAGCTTAACTGGCTGACTGGCACACCGAAACCCTTCACGACACCGTTTGGCGAGGCAGCAAGCGCACCAAACATCAAGCCGAGGTGCTCAATCTTCTGGGAGGCCGTTTCTTCACCCCAGACGCCGTTCCGTTGGAACCCAATCGCCGTCAGCGTCGAAGTCTTGAAGCGGATGAGATCAGCCATTTCCATGGCAAGTCTCGGCGGTGCGTCGACAATGCCGGAGAGCAGATCAGGGTCATCAAGTTCTGCGGCAACGTTTTGATTGGTGCCGGCCGCCGATGCCAATGACCGAGAGGAAAGAAAACTGCTGCCATAGGTGAGGCCGGGAAATCGGATGGCATATCGCTGCTTGCTGGCCGCCGCCTGATAGCGGCGATATTCCGTAGAGCCGGAAATGATCACCCGGCGCACCCAATCGAGGATCTCCTCGCGCTTGGTAAAGGGCAGGCTGTTGAAGTCTTCGGGCAGGTGCAGTGAAATCCGTCGACGCTCAGCTGGGCTGATGTCACCGAGATCGTGACCATACAGCGAGCGTGCCTGATGCGGCAGTTTCTCTTTGAAATATCCCTCTGAAAGTCGATAGCGTCGCTTGATGCGGCGGAGGATGTTGAAACTGGCAACAGATCGGGGCACGCGCTCTCCGTGGATCCAGGATAGCAGCGTCTTGTTGTCGAAGGTCTCATTCAGATGAACAACGGCGCGGTAAAGCTGCCAATAGGTGTCGCCGAACCGACGCATATGGTAGACCAATGCGTCCTGAAAGCTCGTCGGATCTTCTGTCGCTTCAAATAGTGCTTCTGGGAAAGGGCTTATCGGTTTTGGTGCTGGGCCGGGCGATGTTGACGCAGACCGGACAAAGGTGCCAGCGATCGCCGCGCGTTGTGGCTGTCGGGCGGAGCGTGCGGAAGCTGCCTTCTTGGCGGGCGTCATTTTACCCGTGCTACCTGTCGGCTTTGGTGGTCGTCGTTCTTCGGTAGCTGGTGGTGCGCCGAGCCAGCGGATGATTGCATCCAAGCCTGGCCGGACCTGCTTTTTGAGTTCTGCCGTTAACTCGGCTTCGATCCCACAGGCCTGACCGATCATCTTCCAGTCGATATGGCCATTCAGAAGCGGGGGCGATTTGCGGTAGATGATCAAACTGGCCAGATAGGGCCGTATATTTTCGAACACCCGCCTGGATGCGACTGGAGCGATACGAAGCTCGCAGAATTCCGAAATTTTTTTGCTGAAAATGTCGTGATGAAAGGTCGTGTTTGGTCATGCTTATTCCTTTTCGCTCGGCACCAGTGCCGAGGGCGAGCGGAAATAGGGGGCGCCCATTAACAAAATATGTTTAGGGCAAGAGGTTAGCTGTCGATCGCTGCTTCTTGAATGGAGAGATGCAGATTGTGGTGCTGAGCGATAGACGGGCTTGCAATAGCTCATTTCGGGCAATAATTATGAGCTATAGAGAGGGATTCTATAACTCATGAAATGGAACTGGCAAAACACTAACTGGCCAAACTTCAGATACGATACCGCAAGCCTGATATCGTTGGAGCAGAAATTCTTGCAGTCCGCCGGCGAGGTTATCGGTGCTGTTCGACATTTCAACGATGACGACAGCAACCAACTTCGCATTGAGTTGCTGAGCGACGAAGCGGTCAAGACCTCAGAGATCGAGGGGGAATTTCTGGACCGCGTGAGTGTCCAGTCATCACTCCGCCGGCAGTTCGGGCTAAACACTGATGATAGACAGATCCGCCCCCAAGAGCGGGGGATCGCCGAGATGATGGCGGATGTCTATCGAAGTTGGCATAGGCCGCTGTGTCATGAGGGACTGTTCCGCTGGCATTCAATGCTGATGGCCGGAAACCGATATATTGAAACGGTTGGTGCTTACCGCACGCATGAAGACGCCATGCAGATTGTATCGGGTCGATTGGACAAACCCACTATCCACTTCGAGGCTCCCCCATCTCGTCAGGTTGCCGCTGAGATGGAGACCTTCAGCACATGGTTCAATCAATCCGGGCCAGATGGTCAAACGTCGCTTCAAGCTTTGACGCGCGCCGCAGTAGGACACCTTTACTTTGAAAGCATACATCCATTTGAGGATGGCAACGGCCGAATTGGGCGCGCGCTCGCCGAAAAATCCCTAGCGCAAAACATAGGGCAGCCAAGCCTCATTTCACTCGCCTTCACAATCGAGAAGCGCCGGAAGGCCTATTACTCAGAGCTTGAGCGGCACCAGCGCACGCTTGATATCACCGACTGGGTCATTTTCTTTTCAGAAACTATCCTGGATGCTCAACAGGCGACGCTTGAGCGCGTAGATTTCTTCATCCAGAAAGCAAAGTTCTATGATCGTTTTCGGGACAAGCTGAACGAGCGGCAAGAAAAGGTAGTCGCGCGCATCTTCAAGGAAGGCACGGCTGGCTTCAAGGGAGGTCTAAGTGCCGAAAACTATATCTCGATCACAGATACATCCCGCGCTACAGCAACACGCGACCTTCAGCAACTCGTGGAGATCGGTGCACTGACGCGTACGGGTGAACGTCGGCATACTCGGTACTCACTGTCATTGCAGAAATAATTCGCTACCACTCCAATGAACACCACCAAAGTCATTATCTAGCGAACGGCTGTTCGAGTCCTTTCAAGACCAAGAATTAGCAGCACTGTTCCGGTAGCGGCTGGGCAGCACACCCTTTGCTTCGCGGAACGCCTTGCTGAAATGGCTCAGATTATCGAAGCCAACGGCATAGGCCGCTTCGGTGACGCTTGAGCCTGCGGAAAGAAGCGTTGCGGCGACATCCAGCCGTGTCGCCCGTAGATGGGCATGGACCGACGTGCCGATCGCCAGACGAAATCCTTCCTTGAGACGGCGCTCATTGAGGCCGACCTCGCGAGCCAGCCGAGCGATGGTCCAGTCGGCGCTGTAATGCTGTTCGATCAGCGTCATGGCCGCGCGAAGCCGCTTCCGTTCCTCTCCCGTCAGGGGTTTGAGCGGCGAACCATCGGACTGGCGGGTCACGGCATCGAGGCCGATACTGACGGCCTGGATGGCCTTGCCATAGAGATAGGCGCGGCGCGCCAGCCCTGCGCCGAAGCGGGATTGCAGAACATCGGCGGCGACGGTCAGCAGTTCGGCAGGCGCCTTGAAGCCGATCAGGTAAATATCCTGATCCGGCAGGCTGTGCTCTGTTATCACGGCACCGCCAAGGCGCGCGAGCGAAATACCGCCTAACTTTTCGAGCAGCGGCCTTTCCACACGAATATCCACGATGCTCAGGCGGCGGCCGGCATCGACATGATTTTCGCCACGCGTAACCCGGTCGCAGGCGAAGAAAACGGCAGTTCCCGGCTGTACGCTGAGCGGTTTGGCCCCATCGACTGACAGCGTTCCGGTGCCGTCGAGAAAGACGGAAAGGGAAAAGGTCGGTATCCCTCCGGCGTGGACCGCCTTGCGAGTTTTTGGTGATATCGTGATTTTGCGCTCTTGAGAGTGAACTTAAGAGCGCAATGAGGAACGATGGCACAGGCCATTTTGCTGACGGGTCAAGAACGACGTCGTCGTTGGTCACCGGATGAACGGCGGGAGATTGTGGAGGCAGCATTTGCTCCGGGGGCAAATGTCTCGGCAGTAGCGCGTCGTTTTGATGTTTCGACGGGGCTGCTCTACACGTGGCGGCGCCAAGCGCTGTCTTTGAAAGATGAGCCCGCTTTCGTGCCGGCAACTGTCCTGGACGTTCCTGGCAACGGCGATGGTTGTGCGACAACCATCGTTGTGGACTTTGCGAACGGTATCAAGGTGAGGATTGCGTCCGGGGCGCCTTGTGATCTTGCTGCAGCCGTGATGCGTGCGCTCAAATGATCCCGATCAGTTCGAGCGTGCGGGTTTGGATTGCGAGCGGCCATTGCGATATGCGCAAGGGAATGCACGGCCTTGCTCTGATCGTGCAGGAAGGTTTGGGTCGTGATCCGTTCAAGGGTGACGTTTTTGTCTTCCGCGGGAAAAGCGGCCGGCTGATCAAGGCTCTTTGGCATGACGGATTTGGGCTTTCGCTATACGCAAAGCGGCTCGAGCGCGGCCGTTTCATTTGGCCGGCGACGCAGGGTGGAGCTATTGCGCTGACGGCTGGCCAGATGTCCTATTTGCTTGAGGGAATTGACTGGCGGAACCCGCAGCAGACATGGCGGCCGACGAGCGCTGGATAGTGTCTTTTGGGGCGGGATTTGCGAGCGGGGCGCCAGGAAAAGCTATACAAATCAGTGGTTTTATGATTCACTTCGAGCATGGAAACCGGCTCGGAAAATCCCCGTGATCATGCTGCTGCCCTGGAGGCAGAGCTGGCGATTGCGCGGTTGGAACGAGCTACCGCTTTGGCCGAATTGGCTGTTGCCAAGGCCAAGGAAGCCGATGATCAGGCCATCATTCTTCGCCAGAAAGTCTATATCGAAAAGCTGCAACGGGAACTGCGCGGTCAGAAGTCGGAACGGACGGCGCGGCTGATTGCTCAGATGGAGCTGATGCTTGAGGACGCCGAAGCGACGGCGACCGAAGATGAGCTTGCTGCCGAGATGGCCGTTGCGGCGGCGGCGATTGCGGTCACCGGCTTTACGCGCAAGCGGCCGGTCAAGAAGCCATTCCCGGAACATCTGCCGCGTGAGCGTTTTGTCGTGCCAGGCCCGGTTGCCTGCAACTGCTGTGGCGGTGAACGGCTTCGCAAGCTCGGCGAAGACATTACCGAAACGATGGAGAGCGTACCGCGGAGTTGGAAGATCATTCAGACCGTTCGGGAAAAGTTCACCTGCCGTGACTGCGAGAAGATCAGCCAGGCACCTGCACCCTTCCATGTCATACCGAGAGGGTGGGCTGGTCCGAGCCTTTTGGCGATGATGTTGTGCGACAAGTTTGGCCAGCACATTCCGCTCAATCGCCAGGTCGAACGTTTTGCCCTGGAAGGTGTGCCAATCAGTCTGTCGACTGCGGCAGACGCGATTGGCACGTGCTGCCAGGTCCTGGATCCGCTGGTGCGGCGGATTGAAAGCCATACGTTCGCGTCTGAACGGATCCACGGTGATGACACGACCGTGCCGGTTCTGGCTCTCGGCAAAACCGTTACCGGTCGGATATGGAGCTACGTCAAGGATGATGCTCCGTTTGGCGGTACGGCGCCTCCGTCGGCGATGTTCTATTATTCCCGGGACCGGGCCGGCGAACATCCACAGGCGCATCTGGCCAACTATAGCGGTATCCTTCAGGCGGATGCCTATACGGGCTATGGCCAGCTTTATCTTCCTGATCGAAGTCCGGGCCCGATTCATGAGGCAGCGTGTTGGGCGCATGCCAGGCGACCATTCTTTGCGCAAGCCGATCTGGAGGCCAACGCGCGCCGAAAAGCGCAGGGTAAAAGTGCCGCCGTCATCTCGCCGGTCGCCTTGAACATGGTGCAGCGGATCGACGCTTTGTTCGAAATCGAACGCCATATCAATGGCCGCACTCCCGATGAGAGAAAAGCAATCCGCCAGCAGTTGTCAAAACCGCTGATTGACGACATGGAGATATGGATACGCGAACACCGCGCCAGGTTGCCGCGCGACAATGACTTGGCAAAGGCATTTGACTATATGCTGAACCGCTGGGAATCCTTCACCCGCTTCCTGGACGACGGCCGTATCTGCCTGTCGAACAATTGCGCGGAGCGCTCTCTGCGCGGTGTGGCGCTCGGACGAAAAGCCTGGCTATTTGCCGGGTCCGATCGAGGGGGGCAGCGGGCGGCGTCCATGTACAGCCTGATCGTCACCGCGAAGATGAACCGCATTGACCCACAGGCCTGGCTTGCCGATGTTCTCGCCCGCATCGCCGATCATCCAGCCAGCCGTCTTGATGAGCTTCTCCCCTGGAATTGGCGGAAAACCGCAACATCGCCACTGAGGCAGGCGGCCTGATGGCTGGTCCTCTCGTTCGCTTGAAGGTCACGCTCGATGACGTTGACCCCTTGGTGATGCGCCGCGTTGTCGTGCCATTCCGCATTCGGCTGGACCGGCTTCATGAGATCCTTCAGGAGGCCTTCGGCTGGACCAACAGCCATCTGTATGAGTTCAGGATCCGTGACATCGGCTTCGGCCTGCCTGATGACGGCTTTGGTGGTCCCATCGATGCACGCAAGGAAACGCTTCTTGCTGCCATCGAAGATATTGGCGCGAAGTCATTCAAGTATCTCTATGACTTCGGCGACGGCTGGACGCACTCTGTGAAAATCGAAAAGATCTTTCCGGCGACCGCCGGCTTCGAAGATCCATTCCTTCTCGAGGTTGTCGGACGGTGTCCACCGGAGGATGTCGGCGGTCCCTGGGGCTATCAAGAGTTCCGCGAAGCCATTGCGGACACCAACCATGAGCGTCACCACGAACTTGTCGAATGGTGGGGCCACGCACACTACGATCCGGGCGATGTCGACGCCGCCAATCTCCGCAAAAACGTCGAGGCTCTAGCCGCAAAGTGGAAGCGCCGATCGCGCAAGAAAAGCTGACCTGCGGTCCTCGGCGAATGCTTACAAAGGTCGCGGGTCCCTCGGGCCGGAAAACCAGATCCTCAGGCAGCGTCACGTCGATCGTATAGATGGTGACGTCGTCGCCGGGCTGCTCTATCCGCGTCGCCTCCCGCCAGCCAAGCTGGTCGATCTCAGCATCGACGCATGTCTTCCAGCTGGTCGAGTCCTGCATCGCAACGGCATCTGCCCTTTCCTTCACCGAAGTCTCGATGCAGCTCATGCCTTTGTCCTTTTCGTGACCGTTTTTAGTCCGGATTCCGTCAATTCGCGTCCGGAAAACGTTAGCCTTTGCATTTGTTAACTGGAATACGGAACTCAAGTTTATTTCGCAGGCATTGGGGATTCAATATGTTGCGCGGTAGAAAAATGGCCTTGACGGCATCGGTGTGCCTTCTGGCGCTTTCCGGGGCGGATTCTCGTGCGCAGGACGCCGAAGGCGAGACAGTTCTGGAGAAAATTACCATTACCGCCACCAAGCGCGCGCAGGAGATCGGCAAGGTTGATGCCTCTGTCACGGTCGTCACCGGCAAGGAACTTGCGCAGCGCGGCGTGCGCACGGTGGACGATCTCCAGAAGGTGTTTCCCGGCGTCAGCATGGGCAATCGCGGCAATCGGGTCTATTCCAACGTGACGGTGCGTGGCATTTCCTCGCCGGATTATTTCAATCCGACCGTTCAGGTCTATGTTGACGGTGTGCCGCAACTGCCCTCGACCTTTGCGCAGATGCTGACCGATGTGGAGCGGGTCGAGCTTCTGCGTGGCCCGCAGGGTACGCTTTATGGGGCCAATGCCTATGGCGGCGTGATCAACATCATCACAAAGCGTAGCGACGCAAACCGCTTCTATGTCGAAACGAATGTCTCGTTAGACGAACCCTCCGTTGAGATCGGCGGAACGGCGGTGGTGGTGCCGGACGCGCTTTACTTCGATTATGCTGCCAGTTTCCGTCTCTTCTCCGGCGATATCGACGATGCAACGACCGGCAAGGATGACATTAACAGCTCCAATAACGGGTACGGTAGAGCGACGCTGCGTTATGCGCCGACCGGCGGCGATTTTGATGCCGCCGTCAGTTATTCGAAGGAAAAGCTGCTTTCCCACGAGGAACTCTATTCGTTTGAGGCCGATGTGGACGACCGGATTTACCGGAGCGGTCTCTACGGCGACATTCCCGATCTTCGTCGGGACGTGACCACGCTTTCCGGCCAGTGGAATTACTACTTCGGCAATTTTACATTGTCCGGCATCACCGGCTATCAGAAAAGCGATGTGAAGCGTGACTTCTCCGCCGGTGCGGGCAGCCGTTATCAATGGCCGCAGGATGACGAGACGATCTCGCAATAGTTGCGCCTGAGCTATGAAGGCGATCTGTTCAGCGGCGTTGCCGGGTTGTGGTACAGCCACAACGATTTCACAGGCTGGAAAAGCGCAATTGCACCCTATTATGGAGCGTCGACCAACACTATCGTGACAGATAGCGTTGCCGCTTTTGGCGAGGTTACCTGGCATGCGACTGAGCGGCTCGACCTGACAGGGGGCCTGCGTGCGACCTACGATCGCTCGAGCATCGATGCCTTCCGTGCCGATAGCTACGGCATGGGCATGGGGTTCGATTTTGAACGCGATGCTGACTTCACCAGCCTTCAGCCCAAATTCGCTGTCGGTTATCAGTTGACGCCTGATCTGCGTCTGTTCGGCGTGGTCTCGCGTGGCTACAAGCCCGGCGGCTTCAACCACAGCATTTCCTCGTCCATCGACGCGGCGCCCTACGATCCGGAATCGAACTGGAACTTCGAGGCGGGCTTTAAATCCACGCTTCT
This sequence comes from Neorhizobium sp. PAMB6630, assembly GCF_058242775.1. Taxonomy (NCBI): domain Bacteria; kingdom Pseudomonadati; phylum Pseudomonadota; class Alphaproteobacteria; order Hyphomicrobiales; family Rhizobiaceae; genus Neorhizobium; species Neorhizobium sp. PAMB6630. Next base: position 231,938 of record NZ_JBZAYV010000002.1, on the reverse strand, counting down.
CAACGGCGATCTGGATCTATCGGCGAGCGTCTATCACATCCGCTCCTCCGACAAGCAGATCTATGTCGGCATGGTCGGGCAGCAGTTTATCCGCAATGCGGGTGAGGCCACCAGCACCGGCATCGAACTGGAGGCGGCATGGCGTGCCACCGAAAAGCTGACGCTGACCGGCAATGCCGCCTTCGGGCGCTCCAAGTTTACCGATTTCACCGATCCCTATACCGGCACGTCTTATGACGGAAACCGCATTCCCTATGCGCCTGATATCACCACCCACCTGAACATTGCCTATGTCCTGACCGACACTCTGTTCGACGGCACGTTGACGGCCAACGGTGCGGCCAACGTTTATTCGAAGACCTGGTTCGACGAGGCCAATGCCACCGGACAATCAGGTTACGCGACCTTCGACGCCAGCCTTGATTTTGCAAAGGCGGACGGGTTTTCGGCAAAGCTCTACGTCCAGAACATCGCAGACACATCCTACAAGACTTCGGGTTATGTGAATGGAGTCTCTGAGCTTGGCACGCTGGGCAAGGGACGGACCTTCGGCCTGACATTGCGCAAGGAATTCTGAGCGGCCATGCGCGCATCTTCGACTATGCCCCTGCCGCACCTGCTGCTCGCGGCAGGCGGCATCTACACCGCCCAGAGCCTCGTTGGCGGATTGACGTTTCTGGGCGTTCCCGCCGTGCTGCGCGCTGAAAATGTGGCACTTGACCGGATCGGTCTCGTTTCGCTTGCAATGCTGATCTGGGCCTTGAAGTTTCTCTGGGCCGGACCGGTTGAACGATGGCGCATCGGTACAGGCGGACGGCGCCGTTCGCGGGTTCTGATCCTTGCAGGTGAGGCCGTCGTCGTGCTGGCTCTCATGGCCTTTGGCCTTGCCGGGGGGACGGATTTTTCGGTTATTATCGGCCTGCTGGTTATCATGGCACTGGCATCAGCCACGGTGGACATTGCCTGTGATGCTTTCCTGATCGAACAGTTTCCCGATAATCGACGAGGGCTGGCCAATGTGGCGCAGGTTGGCGGCGGCTATCTCGGCATGATCTTTGGTAGCGGTCTCTTCGTTGCCGCGTATGCGGCGCTGGGCTGGTTGGCGGCATCCTTCGTTCTGGCCGCGCTCGTTCTTCTGTTTACAGTGCCGATGGCGATGGTTCGAGAGGCCACCGTGCCGACCGCCCCGCTCACCACTGCCGGATTGCTGAATGCCTTGCGGCGGCGCGAGATCCACATCGGCATCCTCATGGCGATCACGTTCGAACTGGGTGGACGGTTGGCGCAGGCGCTGACCGGGCCATTTCTGGTCGATGCCGGTTTGCCGCTCGCAACGCTCGGTCTGCTGAACGGCGGCGGCGGCGTCGCGGCGGGGCTTGCCGGCACTGCAGCCGGTGGCGCACTCGTCCAGCGCTTCGGGGCGGTCCGGGTTATGCTTTTCGTTGCCGGCCTTCACGTCTTTTCGCTGGTGGCGCTGGCCAGCGCCGTTTTGCTAGCCTCGGAGCATCTCTATCTTCTCGTGAGCCTGTTCGTCCTTGAAAGTGCGGTTATGGCTGCCGGGTTTGTCACCAGTTACGCGCGCTTGATGTCGCTTGCCTCTGCGGAACAGCCGGGTGTCGATTTCACGCTTTTCCAGTGCGCCAGTGCCATTGCCGCCGCGATCTGCGGCATGAGTGGTGCGATGCTGGCGGAAAGATCCGGCTACGCCCCGGTCTTTGCTCTGGCGGCATTGCTGACGGCAATCGTACCGCCGCTACTTTTCCTCTTCGAGCGTCTCTTGAGAAAGGAAGTTTCACCATGACCAGACCGCTTGCCGTCATAGTCGGTGCCGGTGTCGCCGGTCTTGCTGCCGCGTGGTGGCTGGACAAGGCCGGTTGGCGCTCGCTCGTGGTCGAACGAGCTACGGAACTGCGTCGGAACGGCTACATGCTCGGCCTCTCCGGCCTTGGGTTCGAGACCCTCAGCCGCATGGGCCTCATCAAGACGCTGGAGGCGGCGTCATATCGGATCGACGAGAACGTCTACAAGGATAGCAAGGGGCGTGAACTGCTGCGATTGCGGTATCGCGATTTCATTCGTGATCTTCCTTATCTCGCAATACGCCGGAGCGATCTGGTGCAGGCACTGGCAGACAGTCTGCCGGATAAGGCTGAAATTCGTTTCGGTGAGACCGTGGCCGGTTTCGAGGATAAGGGTTCGCATATCGACGTGACCCTGGCCGGCGGTGAGACGGTGACGGCGGAGCTGCTTATTGGTGCCGATGGTTTTCGTTCGCACACGCGGCAAGCGCTCTTCGGGCCGGACGGCGACTGTCTTCAGCCGCTGGGCTATTACTTTTCTGTCTATGATGTCGACGCTCCGAAGGATTTCGAGACCGATTTCGTATCCTATGCGGAACCGGGATATCTTGCCGAATATTATGCGCTGCATGGCGGGCGTCTGGCCGCCATGCATGTCTGGCGCGACAAGCGCAGCGGATTGGAACTGATGCCGGAGAAGGCGGTTTTGCTCAAAAGCGTCAGTTCGACGAGCCATCCACAGGTTCGCGCGCTGCTGGAACAGGCTGGAAGCGGAGAGGATCCCATTGTCGTTGACAGCTTGACCATGGTCGACCTGCCGCAATGGTCGAAGGGTCGGGTGCTGCTCCTCGGTGATGCCGCGCATTGTCTGACACTTGTTTCGGGGCAGGGGGCGGGTATGGCGCTCGCCTCTGCGGAAATGCTGGCGCAAGCGCTGAAGGATGGCGGTTCCGTGACCGGAGCGCTGGCGCATCACGAGGCGGGCCTGCGGCCGATCATCGGCCGACTTCAGGCGAGAAGCCGCAAGATGGCGGCAATTTTCATTCCGCAAAGCCGATTTGCATTCCGTCTGCGCAATTTCGTTATGCGCCACATGCCACGCGCATGGCTTGGCCGTTATTTCAGTGGCGCCATCCGGTCGGAAATAGAACTGGCGCGCATGCGATCGAACTGAATAAGTTCCTGCGTTGGATCGTGTCCCGCCGCGTTCTCTAATCGCGGTTGTCAAGCTGGTCGCAGTGGGCATCGCAGGTCAGGCTCATGGTTCTCTTCGAGGTCGGCACTGTGACCGCCTCATCATGGCGTTGGATAGGCTCAGTCGACCAATGTGGTGTTCGCGGTTATCTGGACGAACCAGCACTCGCATTCCTGGGATCGGTTTTGACTGCGCCATCGTCCTGACCGGACGATCTCGCTAATCTCAGCTAACTAGGGATAACGTCGTAAATCACGCGATCTGACTCGGCTCTTGCGATGACCAGCGGAAGGGTTCCCCGGAGATCCACATCGCGTGAAGGATCACGGCGAGCTTTCGGGCGACCGCCACCTTTGCTTTCCGATAGCCGCCACGCCGGGCGATGCGCAACCCCCAGCTCTTCAAAGCGGAGAACTGTGGGATACGCGTCAACAGCGCATTGGCTGCCTCATAAAGGCTGCGTCGAAGAAAGTCATCGCCCCGCTTAGACACCCGCCCGGATCTCATCGTCTCACCGGAGGCGTAGATGCGAGGCGTCAGCCCAAGATAGGCTCCGGCGCTGGATGATCGTTTGAAGCGTGTCGGGTCATCAATGGTTGCGGCGAAGCCGAGCGCAGTGATAACGCCGGCACCAGGGACCGACATCAGCCGTCTGACGACATTGTTCTGCCGCGCTAGCGAGCGAACCTTCGCCTCGAGATGACGGATCTGCTCAAGGATGTTGGCACGTGCCCGCATCAATGCTCCCACGACAGCCCGGATTGTCGGCGACGCATCGAGCTCGCCATCGATGATTTCCTCAGCACGCCTGGCGAACCCACCAACCCGTTTGCCAAACAGGATACCAAAGGTGCGAAGGACACCTCTGATCTGGTTCTCCAGGTCGCAGCGCGTTCGCACAAATTGGCTACGAGTGGCAAGGAGAGCCCGAGCTTCGTGGCTTGCCGTCGACTTGACATGAACGCTCTTGCACCAACCCGTACGAACGATCTGCGCCAAGCCGATGGCGTCGTTGCGGTCCGTCTTAGCAGGCATCATCTTCAAGGCCGCATTGGCATGGCGAGCATCCATGCAGATGATGGGAACGCCGCGTTCCTTCAATCCATTCCATAGCCAGACCGACAGGGGACCGGTTTCCAGTCCTGCACGGGTGACCGAGAACGGTTCAAGCGCTTCCCCAATCGCGTCTGGGCACGACGCTACCTTCCGCTCGGCAACAATTTTGCCTTCGTCATCAACGATGCAGATTGAGGTCGTTTGCTGGCTGACATCCAGTCCTGCATAATACTTCATGGCGGTTCTCCTCATAGCTTCGGCACACTGGCCACAGTTGACAAGGGGCAGTGTGGAGAGCCGCTGCCTGGAAGGCTAGGCCCTGAGCGATTACGCTATGTGGTGTAGCTGGTTGGTAGCGAAGCCGCTCGCGAACGCACTCTCCAATGTGCTGTAGGGAGCGGGCGGCTTAGCGGTGGTCACCAGTGTTTTCCGGTAGGGTCGGGTTGTTCAAGCTCAACCTGATGGAAAGACCACCGATGACCGACGACATGATGAACCTGCGCTCACTCGTTGAGAAGAGCGCCGACGCCGATTTGCTCCGGGATATGATCGGCTTTGCAGCCGAGAAACTGATGGCGCTGGAGGTCGGGACGAAGACCGGCGCGGGCTATGGCGAGAAGAATGGCTTCCGATTGGCCCAGCGCAACGGCTATCGCGACCGGGACTGGGAAACACGGGCTGGCACCGTCGAACTGCGCATTCCCAAGCTTCGCACCGGCAGCTATTTCCCGAGTTTCCTTGAGCCGCGCCGCATGGCCGAGAAGGCTCTGACGGCGGTCATTCAGGAGGCGTACATCCAAGGCGTCTCGACCCGATCCGTCGACGACCTCGTCAAGGCCATGGGAATGTCGGGCATTTCCAAAAGCCAGGTATCCCGCTTGTGCGAAGAGATCGACGACAAGGTGAAGGCCTTTCTCGACAGGCCCATCGAAGGGGAATGGCCCTATCTGTGGATCGATGGTGCGCCGTGCGGCGCGGGAGGTGCGTATGAGTTAGCGTGACCTCTCAAGCTTGCCGACTTCTAACCGGCGGCTGAGATGCCGCCCGATTTACAGGAGCAGTGGATCGAAGGGGGCCAAGAAGCTCGACCGGGCGTCGTCGGTTGGGTTGCATAAGCAGATTGGCCTTAACTGTACCGGATGCGGGCCATCAACCGCAGGCCGGGCTACCGCAGTGCCTATGGCGAGACAACGAAGTGGGCGTCCGAAACCTCGAAACACAGAAATCGCTTCCATTAGCGGGATGGCGTGGAAGCACCCAACAGCGATCAGAGGCGGCAAGGTTCGTCGATCCTTGCTGCCGGGCTCTCGAAGAGACCCGAGATGGGGCTGGCTCCTATGCCCCATCTCCCGCATTGCACGGGGTAGAGCTCACCGCCTAATGGCACAAGGTTGGGAATCGGAACACGGGAACTTGGATCGTCTGCCCGGTCGGAAGCCGGGCTCGCTGCGACGGCCAGATAGGGACGACACCAAGGGCGGAGCTTTCGTAGTAGTCGGAGTGCGGGAAAGCCGCATACAGGGCGAAGGGAAGCAGGAAGACGATAGGATTGTAGAGACGGGGGAGTGATCCGTGGACATGGATCTTCAGGCAGACAAAGTCTGGGTACTCGGCATTCAAAGCAAACTCTATCAGTGGAGTAAGGCGAATCCCGACGATCAATGGCGGGACATGTGGGGTTGGTTGACCGACCTCAGAGTGCTCCGCCATGCCTGGCATCGTGTTGCTTCCAACAAAGGAGGACGCACGGCTGGGGTTGACGGGATGACGGTGGAACGCATCCGGAATAGGAGTGAACAGCGCTTTTTGGTCGATCTCCAAGCGGATCTGCGCAGCGGCGCATATCGGCCAAGCCCGGCCAGACGCAAGCTCATTCCAAAGGCCGGGAAACCGGGGCAGTTCCGGCCCTTGGGAATCCCCACCATCAGGGACCGCGTTGTACAAGGCGCGGTCAAGATTCTTCTGGAGCCGATCTTCGAGGCGCAATTCTGGCATGTCTCTTATGGGTTCCGACCCGGTAGAAACACGCATGGCGCCTTGGAGTATATTCGTCGGGCAGCCTTGCCCCAGAAACGGGACAAGGACACCCGACGAAACCGGCTGCCATACCCCTGGGTCATTGAGGGAGACATCAAAGGATGCTTCGACAATATCAATCATCATCACCTGCTCGAGCGGATGCGCAAGCGCATCGGTGATCGACGAGTGGTGCGATTGGTCGGACTATTCCTAAAGGCCGGCGTTTTGACGGAGGATCAGTTCCTCCGGACGGACGCCGGTACCCCTCAGGGCGGGATCATCTCACCTTTGCTCGCAAACATCGCCCTTAGCGCGATCGAGGAGCGGTATGAAAGGTGGACGTATCACCGTCGAAAGACCCAAGCCCGTCGCAAAAGCAATGGGGTGGCAGCAGCGGCAAGCGCCCGGGACAGCGATCGCATAGCAGGACGCTGTGTGTTTCTGCCTGTGCGTTACGCTGACGACTTTGTGGTTCTTGTGTCTGGATCGCTGGAGGACGCGATGGCGGAGAAATCTGCACTAGCCGACTACCTGATCAAGACCACAGGGCTAACGCTGTCGCCGGAAAAGACGAAGGTTACGGCCATGACAGAGGGCTTCGAGTTTCTCGGATTCCGCTTCGGTGCCTATTGGGATAAACGCTACGGCTACGGCCCACGCGTTGAAATACCCAAGGCGAAGGCCGCCAACCTGCGTCACAAAGTCAAGCAACTGACGCAACGCGATAGCATCTCCGTCAGTCTTGGCGAAAAGCTCCGGAGGGTGAATTCCATCACCAGCGGATGGGCGAATTATTACCGCCACTGTGTAGGCGCCGGCCGGGTGTTTGTCGCACTCGACTGGTACATCGGTCTGCGTCTGTACTGCTGGCTACGTAATAAGCGCCCAAAGGCAACGGCGAGTGAACTGTGGGGCTCGAAACAGCCCAGCAGGCGCCGGGCAACGAGACGGGTCTGGAGAGAAGGGTCCATTGAGCAACATGTGCTCTGCTGGACGCCTGTCGAGCGATACCGTCTTGCTTGGATGGATATGCCTGACTTTGCCATGTCTTCTGGAGAGCCGGATGCGTAACGAAAGGCGCACGTCCGGTTCGGCGAGAGGCGATGCGAGACCTGCCGCCGTAATGCGGTAAGGCGCGTATCGCCTACTCATCCCACGTATCTGAAGGTCCGGCGCGGTGGGCGCATTGTCTCTGTCGCGGTCATCATCGCAGTCGGCGTCAACACCGACGGCCGACGCGAGGTGCTCGGCATGGAGATCGGCACATCCGAGGCGGAAGCGATCTGGACGGAGTTCCTGCGCAAGCTGACCAGGCGAGGCCTGCGCGGCGTCAAACTCGTCGTCTCCGATGCGCATGAGGGCATCAAGGCAGCCGTGTCGAAAGTGCTCTCCGCCACCTGGCAGAGATGCAGGGTTCACTTCATGCGCAACGCACTGGCCCATGCCGGAAAGAGTGGAAGGCGTGTCGTCTCCGCCTTCATCGCCACAGCCTTCGCCCAGGACACCCCCGAGGCGGCAAGCACCCAATGGCGCAATGTCGCCGACCAGATCAGGCCGAAGGTGCCGAAACTCGCTACCCTGATGGATAGTGCCGAACAGGATGTGCTCGCCTACATGACCTTTCCCAAGGCACACTGGACAAAGCTTCACAGCACAAACCCAATCGAACGGCTCAACGGCGAGATCAAGCGACGGACAGAGGTCGTCGGCATCTTTCCCAACGACGATGCCATCGTCAGGCTGGTCGGTGCCTTGCTGCTCGAACAGAATGACGAGTGGGCAGTCCAGCGCTCCCGCTACATGACACTTGAGACTATCGCCACGATGAGCGATGATCCGCTCATCAGCCTGCCAGCCGCAAGCTGATCCATTCCCGGCTCTGTCCGGAAGGCACGGCGACCGCCGAAGCTACACCACGCGGCGGGACACGATCAGGGCCGATCGTGTCCCGCCGAGTTCTCTAATCGCGGTTGTCAAGCTGGTCGCAGTGGGCATCGCAGGTCAGGCTCATGGTTCTCTTCGAGGTCGGCACTGTGACCGCCTCATCATGGCGTTGGATAGGCTCAGTCGACCAATGTGGTGTTCGCGGTTATCTGGACGAACCAGCACTCGCATTCCTGGGATCGGTTTTGACTGGACTTGCCTCGGAAAAGTGGAGAGGTTTTCTTGAGTTGAAAGGAAACCGGAATGCCGAAGCAGAAGAATTTTACGAAGGAATTTGAGACCGAAGCGGTGCGGCTGGCGCAGACGAGCGGGCGGACTCAGCGTGAGATCGCACAGGACCTGGGCGTCGGCCTATCGACGCTGGTGCGCTGGATCGGCCGTAGCCGTGATCGGGCGATGGATGCGCCGGCGGTATCCGCTGCCACCGAGGACATGGCGGCCGAGTTGAAACAGTTGCGCAGGGAGAACGAAATCCTTCGGCAGGAACGTGAGATACTGAAGCGTGCCGCGACTTTTTTCGCCAAGGAGGGAAGTCGATGAAGTTCCGTTTCATCGACGAGGCGAAAGATGAATTCCCCGCACACCGCCTCTGCAAAGTTTTGGGCGTCAGCCAGAGTGGCTATTTCGCTTGGAAAGACCGGCCAGCAAGTCGTCGGCAGCGCGAGGACATGGTGATGCTCGCGCATCTGCGCTCGGCCTATGCGCTGTCTCACGAGACCTATGGCAGCCCACGCATGACGCGGGAATTGCAGGACAGTGGCTTTGCCATTGGTCGGAGGCGCACAGCACGGCTGATGCGAGACAATGGCCTGCATGCCCGGCAGAAGCGTCGGTTCAAGCGCACGACCGACAGCCAGCATGCTTTCCCGATTGCACCCAACATCATCGATCAGGACTTCGCCGCGATCGGCCCCAATCAGAAATGGGGTGTTGATATTTCCTACGATGCGCCTCGCCCCAATCGGGGAGGCATATGACTGGAATGCAAAGAGAAAGGAGGATGTGAGTATTTGCCTGTCCCCTGCTGCGAGGGGGCATGAGCCCAAGCGGCGGTGACCTGCCGTCAACTGGCAGGGTGACGGAGCCCGCAGGTAAAGGGGATTGAGGCGAAGCCGTTACGCCAAGATGGTTCCCGAGGCTGAAGTATTGGAAGGTTGAGGAACACGAACCGGTTAACCCGCATCTGAGGGCTGAAATGTCGCCTCCGCCTACACGGCTTAACAGGCGGAATGCTGATGAAGCTGCCGGACACGTAAGTCGGCGGCATCCGAATACGGTAGTATATGTAGGTCGCCCGTATGGGGTGTCAATCGGCGTCGTAACGGGACCCCTTATCGGCTCCCAAAATTGGCTCTGACTCACTTTTGATGAATTCTGTGCGTCGGCTGGCGTTGGTTTTGCAAAAGGAATCAGCGCCATGGTTCATTCGCTTCGCCCCTCCGCACTCGTGCCCCGAGGCTTTGTCATCGATGAGACAGCTTCTGCTGGCGACGCGATCATACTCACTGTCCGTTCGACAGATATATCCAGCGGTTGTCCAGGCTGCGGAACAAGATCGGAGCGGATACACAGTCGTTATCATCGACGCCTGACGGATCTGCCCATCGCGGGAAAGTCTGTGCGATTGGTTATTGCCGCGCGCCGGTTCTACTGCGACGCGGTGCTTTGCGGCCGAAGGATTTTTACCGAGCGCTTCGAGACAGATGCCCTGGCGCCGTGGGCGCGGCGTACGGCGCGGCTTGATCATATCGTCCATCATCTCGGGCTTGCTTTGGGTGGGCGACCGGCGGCGGCTTTCGCCCGCAGACTAATGGTGCCGGTCAGCAACGACACCTTGTTGCGCGTCGTCCGACGGCGCGGCACGCCGCGTTTCGTCCCGCCGACGGTGATCGGCATCGACGATTGGGCGTGGCGGCGCAACCAGCGTTACGGGACGATCATCTGCGATCTCGAACGGCATAAAACCATTGCACTTCTGCCGGACCGAGAGCCGGCAACCGCTCAGGCCTGGCTTTCGGATCAGCAACAGATCAGTATTGTCGCCCGCGACCGCGGTGGCGCCTACGCCCTTGCTGCAGCAAAGGCACTGCCTGAGGCAACCCAAGTGGCCGATCGATGGCATTTGATGGAGAACGCCAGTCGGGCATTCCTCGACGCCGTCCGCAAATCCATGCGCCAGGTCAGAACAGCGATCGGGTCCGCAACGATCAATCCGGATCTGCTGACGGCCGCTGAGCGGATCCAATATCAGGGATATCTTCATCGAGAAGATACGAACGCCGTCATTCTGGACTTGGCCAAGTCCGGTGTTTCAATCAAAGAAATCGTTCGTCGCACCGGTCACAGTCGTGGCCTCGTCTGGCGAGTGCTACGCGGTCAGCGATCCGACGTGTTCCGCGTGCGGGAGAACTCGCTTGAAGTTTATCTCCCATGGCTCGATGCTCAATGGAGCGCCGGTCACCGCAATGGCACACAGTTTTGGCGAGAGCTGACGCGCCAGGGATTCCATGGCTGCCTTCGCGTCGTAACCGAATGGGCGACGCGTCGACGAAAGGCAGAAAAGATGGATTGCGAGGCGTTGAGCCGTACACCGTCGGCACGGGCTGTCGCACGCCTCATGACCATCGGTCGCGACGATCTCTCCAAGTCTCAGACCGTTACGGTTGCCGCGATTGAAGGCGGCGTGCCGCAACTCGTAGAAGCGCGGGAAGTCGTCGCCGCTTTCCAAGCCATGATAGGCAAGAAATCTCTCGCCGATCTCGAACCATGGCTGGAACGCGCCCGATCAAGCTTGGTCGCGGCCTTCGCCAAGGGTGTCGCCAAAGACTGGGCAGCCGTGAGTGCCGCGATCAGTTCGCCTTGGTCAAATGGACAGACAGAGGGGCAGATTACCAAGCTCAAGTTTGTAAAACGCCAGATGTACGGTCGAGGGAAAATCGACCTCCTTCAGGCCCGCGTCATTGGCGCCGGATAGGCATCTGACCACCAAAACTGGGTCAGAGCCCTTATTCCATGCCTAATCACACGCAAACCGGTCTGCGTGTTCCCCGCATGCGCGGGGATGAACCGGGTGACCTGTTCACGCAATGCGTGCGCGTTGAGTGTTTTCCACATATGCAGGGTCAAATCTTAGGCGGCGCCTATATGGTTCTGGTGATTTCAATCCCACAGGCACGATAAAGGCGCTGCTGCTAGCCTATCACCAAAGGGGACTGTATCAGTATTGTCATAAAGCACCACGCCAAAAGCGAAACGTTTGCCGGCCGCCTCAGCCATGGCCTTTAGGCCGGAAAAATCTCCTGCCTTGACCGTGGCGCTTGCTTTGACTTCTATACCGACAAGCATTCCGTCGTCGCGTTCCACAACAATATCCACCTCGTGGCCATCTCTATCCCGGAAGTGATGCGCCGTTGCCCTAATGTCAGATGCTGTCATGAGCTTCTGGACTTCGGAAAATACGAAACTTTCTAAGAGCGCGCCGAAGATCCCGCGGTCGGCCTTCACCCGGTCAAATGTGAGCCCGCGTACGGTTGCTAGCAAGCCTGAGTCGACAAAATGCAGCTTTGGTGTCTTTACCATTCGCTTCAGCGCGTTGGTAAACCAAGGTTGTACCGTTGTTATCAAGAAAACCTGTTCGAGCAGCCCCACGTAGCGTTGACCTGTTTTATGACTGACATTGATGCCAGCGCCAAACTGGGAATAATTGACCAACTGGCCGGAATGCTCGGTCAGTAACCGAACGAATTTCGGCAGTTCAGTCAGTTTTTCTACGTCTGCAATATCCCGCAAATCCCTGGTGAGGATGGACGTGAGATAAGATCGAGCCCAATCCTGACGGCGGCGCTCACTCTCTCGGCTAAGGGCTTCCGGAAAACCGCCAAGCAAGACGGTCCTAATCAGATCATCTCCAAGAATCGTGTTTTGCTGGCTTTTCAATTTGCCATCAAACAATCGTTCAAGGAAGCTGGGATGCTGCCCAACAATCTCCGCTCTTGCCAAAGGAAGCATTTGAATGGTTTCCATTCGGCCTGCCAGGCTGTCAGCAACTTTTGGAAGGGTTAGTACATTCGCCGATCCGGTGAGCAGGAAGCGGCCCGGCCTATAATCTTCATCAATGGACTTCTTGATCGCGAGCAGTAGGTCCGGTGCGCGTTGCACCTCATCGATAATCGCTTGATCAAGGCCTCTAATAAAGCCGATCGGGTCCGTTCTAGCGGCCTCCAGAACCGTTTGATCATCCAGCGTTACATATATGCGCTCGGGATTTCTCATCTTTCTGACGAGGGTTGTTTTGCCTGCCCGGCGGGGTCCAATAATTAAAACAACGGGCGTGTCGGAGAGAGCCTCCTCTGCCCGGCGTTCAACAAATCGTCCAAACATGCCATTCCTCGAATCTTCGCTGATTGGTACTATTGGCTTCGGCTAATTGGAAGTCAACTATCCGCTAATTGGGAGTGGTTGGTTTGAGTCACGAGCCGGGGAGCGGTCTATGATGCCTCATCTCAATCAGTATTAGTCTTTTCGATAGGAGAGTGTGGCTGTGCAATTCTTAAAGTCTAAATCTTGGTCGGGATCGCGCGGCTAAACCATCGGATTCCGGTCCAGCTTGCCCTGATATGCCGGATGCAGGTGCGACACGATCGCGTCGATGAGCGATGGCGGTTTCGATCCTGCGAGCAGCAGCATTTTGCCCGTCTTCATCTCCAAAATCTGATCAACGGTCATGAGTTTTTGTCGTTGCTCGGCCGTGGACGTCTTACGGCTCTCGCCAAACTTCGCGGCTGATTGTTTGGTACGGGTCAACACCGTCTGCTCGCCGAGCGCGTTCGCGGCCCAATTTGCGGTTTCGAACTCGGCGCGGCCGAGACCGAAAATGCGGGTGGTGACGCAGGAGCCGAGAATGCTGGCGGTGTCGCCCTTGCCATAGACGCTTTCGATCTGGCCCTTGTCCTGGGTGATGAACAGCGCCTCAATGCCGCAGCCGGCGGCGACGTTGGCGATGTTGATCAGCTTTTCCATGCGGCCGAGACGAACAAACTCGTCCAAGACCAGCAGCACATTCCTTTTCGGCTTCCTGGTTCCTTCAAGACGAACGGCCATGCCGAGAATGATGTTCGTCAGCAGCCGGAGAAATGCGGCCTGGGCGTCCACCTGATCGAGCGGCACGACCATGAAGAGGTCAGCGCGGCCCTCGAAAAGGTTTTCGAGCGAGCATGTGGAGGCGCTGAGGAAACTGCGGAGTTCGTCGGAACGCGCCCAATCGAAGGCCTTCTTGATGGTCGTCTTGATTGCGCCGCGCTCATTCTCGCCGGCTGCTAGGAAGGTGGCTGCGGCGGCGGCTGGGCGGGTACCGAAGGTCTCCGGCGCTCCGGCCCATTCCGTCAGCGTCTTTTCAAGGCCGGCGGAAAACAGCAGGTCCATGACGGTGATCAGGTTGCGATCGGCTTCCGCGCGCCTGACCATGACGACCTCGATCACGGCGGCAATCATGGATTTTGCCATTTCGGCGAAGTGTGCGCCGTTTCCGCCTTACGGTCGCACAAGCCCTTCGGCTATGACCTCGATGTCGCGGACCAGGTGCGCTTGCCGGATGTAGTTGAGTGGGTAGAAACTATCCTTCGATGGCTCAATGACGCCGAAAGGATTGAGAACCACGACCTGACGCCCGAGCGATCGGCGATAGCGGCGCGTTACGGCGAAGTTTTCACCCTTGATGTCGAGGACGGCGACCGGCCCGTCATGGTCGATGATGGCGGGAATGACGACGGACACGCCTTTCCCGGCGCGTGTGCCGGCGATGGCGACATGGTGGCCGGCGCGCCATCCGGTTTTCGGATTGGGGCGGTATCCCTGTTCTGCAGGCATCCCGCAAATCCTTCCCCTTCGTGGAGAAGGCGTTCGCCGACATGGGATATTCAGGCGACCGGCCGCAGAATGCGACGCTTGTCGATGTCGAGATCGTCCGCAAGCCAAAGGATCAGGTCGGCTTTACCGTTCATCCAAAGCGCTGGGTCGTCGAGCGTTTCTTCGCCTGGATCAGTCGAAATCGGCGGCTGTGGAAAGACCCGGAGGCGACCATAAAGGCCGCTGAGGCCTTTCTATATGTCGCATCCATCATGACCCTCATCAGGCGGATCGCACGATCAAAATGAATTCTCGGACAGACTCTAAGCGGAGAATTCTGCTTTTGATTTTGAGTTTACGGTTTCAACCTCAAGCAGGGAGGGAAACCAGTCCGGTTGAGATTGCTGTCGGCACGAATGCAATTTACCAACGCGGATCCGGCCACTCGGCATTTTCCCATGCCGCGAACTCTGTTGGAGAGATCAGGTTCTTTTCGCCGTTCTTCAAACGCATAGGGTAGAAGCGTTCATACATCGGATCGAAACTCGAAAGGAGCTGTGCAAAGCTGGCCTTCCTTTTCGCTTTCGTCCATGAGCAAAAGATTGCCCCTCGACTGTCGATCATGTCGAACACTTCAGGTTGTGCCGGATCAAGGCGCTGCCAGAGATCGATAATATGCCCCGCCTGCACACCAAAATCCTCGCGCAACGCATCTTCGATGACGGCCTCCAATGCGTAGGTGATGGATTGCGTTTTGGCCGTATGGCTGAGGAAGGCGAGGGATTGCCTCAGTAGCCTCTGCTGAAGAAGAAGGACGGGCCAGACGATCTGGACACCATATCGGACGCCGATTTCTTCAATATGTTTTGGCGGCTGAATAACCTCGCGCTGCCTTTCAAACGCCTTGCGCACATCGTAGGCCAAGCCAAGAAACGAGCCTTCCTTGTCGATGACAAGCGGCGAGCGGTCATTCACGTCATGGACGACCTCATGCAGCCAAGTCAGGGACGTGTGGTCTCCGATGAGCAGGATGCCGGCGTGGTTTCTGAGCAAGCTGTAGGAGAGCATCCAGGGAAATCCTTTCCATCACATCCAAGGGCCTTATCAGCCCGCCCACGGGTCAAAAATATCTATTCCGAAGCCTTCGAAATCCTTGGTGTTGCGCGTCGCAAGCGTTAGCTGATGAGCGACGGCAGTGGCGGCAATCAGACCGTCCATTGATGCGAGTCCCCGACCACTTCGCTTGGCAAGTGCCATGAGATCGCCCCAGGCCAGGGCGACAGGCCCTTCCACCGGCAAAATCCTGCTTTCGAAGCGTTGAGGCAGATCATGCGCGAGCCATTCGTCCAGGGCATCGCGTTTTCGCCCGGTATCCATCAACGCAATGCCGAGACGAATTTCAGCAATCGATACGATGCTGATGAACGTGCGGTCTTCGTCCAACCCGTGAAGCCATCGCAGAACACCTTCGTCTGGGCTAGGTTTTGTAACTTCCGACAGCACACTCGTATCGAGCAGCAGTCTCATAACGACAAGTCACGCGGCTCGTCATGTTGACGTTGAAGATCCAGATCCGCACCGCGCAGAGGCGATGCCAACAGAAATTCCGCAAGCGATCCCCGGCGCCCAGTTTTCTTCTGCCACTCATCTGCAGAAACGACGACCACGCTCGGCTTTCCGTTGCGTGTAATCGTCTGAGGGGCCAATTGCGCGCGCTCCATGACTTCCGAGAGCTTTGCCTTCGCGCCGGCGACCGTCCAGCTCCTATCGTCGTGCGTTGATGTTTTCATCGCTTCACCTATAACCAAAATGACTATAGTGACTATAATGCGTCAGCAGTTTTTCTGCAAGCGCTTGAACGGTAGGGGAGGGGATAGCAATCTGGCGCGTTTATCTGCCAGTTCGCATTTGAAGTAATGGCAGGTCGGCGGTTCGGTTCTGTTCAAGAGCATTTGGGACTTGTTCAGGACCTCAATTATTTTTTCAGAACAAGGCAGAAAGATCCCGCCGTCAATCCACCACTTGGATGATCTCAACTGTATGAACAGGTCCGTCCTGAGTGTCAGGCTTTATTTCATAAAGAATAACGTAGGGCGCCTCCACTAACATCCGGGCAGTGCGGAACACTTCCGGATGACGCTCGCCCAGACGAGGATGCTCGAGCAGCATTTCCGCTTTTTTTTCGGAATTTGGAAAAGTAACGTTCCGCGCTCCGAGGCTGCTCTTTAGCGATGTCGGTGTAGATCTTCTTAACGTCGGCTCGAGCCTTTGGTGTCCAGAGAAGCTTAACGGGCATGAGGGTTGGCGGCCGCCATTTCCTGACGCGCTTCATCCAACACCGCGTCAAAATCGACCTCGACCGCGGGGCCACTGGCCTTGCCTTCTTCCCACATCGCGCGCAACTTTGCGATATCGTCGCGCTTCTGGATCCACTTGGCCGACCAATCACGCATTGCTTCGCGGACAACTTCGCTTCCGCTGGCATAGGCGCCGCTGCTTACAGCATCGCGCAACAGCTCGGCATATTGTGGCGTCATCGAGACGCGTACTTTCTCAACATTGGGCATGGTGACCTCCGTATGTGGTGGTAGCAATTATTACCACCGCCCTGCCTTTGCACCAATGCCGATGTTTCGACTTGCACCGTGGAAACTCTTGATCGATCTAGCGCGCCTTGATTGCGCGAGAGGTCCATCCCTTTAAGAACTTAACATCTTCGTAATGTTAAAGGCGCTTTGAGACTGCATCTCCGGGTTCGTGTTCGAGGTCATGACCGTCGCAAAGGTTAATGGCGATGCCTTGGAGCGCGCCATAATCAAGCCGTTCCCGAAGGGTAACCATCGTCATCAGGTCCGATGAAAGATGGTTGTCGAAGCGTGCGATGTTTGGCCGGGCCACCCCCGTCATCAGGGCTTTGATCGCTGGCAGATTGCCCGCCGCCCACCGCGCGAGGCATTGGTTGACGCCATCGGGATCACAGTCTTGTAGTTCGAGGGAGTGTTGATACTGGGCTGTCCGGAAATCGCGGGCGAGGAAAGCAAGGTCGAGGGTGGTCAGCTTCCTGGTCCAGATCCAGGGGAGAACCAGAGCACCATCGGCGTAGGGCAGCATCGATCGCGTTGCCAGCCCGAGCTCTCCGAAGCAGTGTCGTGCATCGGAGAGCATCTCTGCAGCCACGCGCTCAACGTAGGCATACTGTTCGCTGCCTTTGAGCACGCGGTTCATTTCCAGCGCGATGCGATCGTGCAGCCCATCGCCATTTCCGCTGAAGCGTTGCGGCTTTCCACCACGGGTCGGCTTCACGGTGATGACCCGAGTGGCGTCGTCCACCTCGAGGACCTGCCAGCGCCGCCCGGCGAATATCAGTGTCTCGCCCGACCTGATCGCCGAATCCAGCGGGTAGGTGCCCTGCGTTTTTGCGTCGTGCATGATCCGATACTCCCGCTCCGTCGAAAAGACCGGGTAGAAGTCGTGCGCTTCTGTGATCCTCTCCCCGAATGCGGGTTTCACAAAGTCGCGGACAGGGATTTCAGTAAGTCGGGGACACCGATTTCAGTAAATACGGGACAGTGATTTCAGTAAGTCGCGGACAGTTGTCGCGGCGGATTTAGATCGATTTTCGTGAGCGCCGATCTGGCACTTTGCCCTCGTGGTTTGAGCGAGGACATGATGCCCGGGCGGAAGCAAGCGAGACATACTGACGTGAAGGATATCCGATCGATCCGCTCCCGCCCGCACTCGATCTCGATACGGTTGAGGATGGACTGTAGCTGCATGCCCCGCTCGGTCCCGATGAACGCGTGAAGTTCGTCGATGACCACGGCTTCCAGCGACGAGAACAGAAAGCGTATCTCCTTGCCGCGGCGGACGAGGAGGGCCTCCAGCGATTCCGGTGTGATGAGCACCACTCCGCTCGGGTTCTTGCGCGCCCGCGACTTGGCATCGGAAGATACGTCACCGTGCCATTTATGGAGCGGGATGTCGCAGGACTCGCAAAGCGACTCGAGCCGACGGTACTGGTCGTTGATGAGAGCCTTGAGCGGACTGACATATAGGATGCGGAAGCCGTCACGCGCATTGGCGTCGAGGACGCGGGTCAACAGCGGAAGGATCGCCGCTTCCGTCTTTCCCGCAGCTGTCCTAGCGGATACGACGACGTCGCCGCCCGCGAGGATGGCGGGGATCGCCTTTTCCTGAACGTCCCTCAGCCGCTGCCATTTCCGCGCCCAGATCCAGCGCCGGATCGGTTGGCCGAGGCGCTCAAAGGCGGAGGGTTGCAAGCTCGTCGTCCCCGTCGTCCGCGTCTGCAGGGATTTCCGCCTCGTCTGCGCGCTGACGATCCTCGCTCACTTCGATATGGGTCAGCAGGTCGTTCCACTTGACCTCGGGATTCTGCTCTATGTCAATCGGCGCTCACCGCCCAAAAACGACATCTGCGACGATGACTTTCCTTATGAAGTTGAAATCAAGTGCCCTCGCATCCGAACAAAAAAGTCCCTCTCCTTGGTTCGAATTGTGGTTTCTTACCCTCTCGATTGAGCGTCGCCAGTACGGTTTATCGACACGGCGGCTACCGCCTGTTTTAGTCCCGGTACAAGCGAAAAGCCTTGTGCGTTGGCCAGTTCGTCTACGAAACGATCCATAAAGATGGCCACACGGCGGCTCTTGCCCAGTGTGCCGGGCGCACGCACGAGGAATAGCTGCTTGGTGGCGAGTGGATGGGCCGGCAGCACCTCTTCGACAATTCCTGCCTCAAGTTGCGAGCTGACAAAGAACCGGGGAAGTGCTGCGATCCCGAGGTGGTTTTGTACGGCATGAAGCATCAGATCTGGCATTTGCGCTGCAAATGCTATCGTGATGGGCGCTTGGGCTCCATCGGCGAGTGGCAGGAACTTTTCATCAGGATCATCCTTGAACTGAATGTAGTCGAGCTTTGACAGGCCATCCAAACTCTCTGGACGACCCACTCGATCCAGGTAGCCTGGCGAGGCAATAAGCACTTGCTCAATGTCTGCAAGCTTTCGAATTGATCCCTCGGCAGGGCCAATACGGCAGGCTCGTAGCTCCAAGTCATAGGGATTCTGGATGGGATCTTGCGATTGGTCAGTTGCCTTCAGATCAATCTTGATTTTGGGATAACTGCGTCGCAGGTCCGCGAGAACCGGTACCAGTACCGTTTTTGCGATCAATGAAGGGCATGCCACGCTGAGGCGACCCTCTTCCGACGACTGCAGGGCAAACATGGCATCGTCCATGCGAGCCAATTGCGCAAGTACCTGCTCTGCGTGGGTCACCGCGACCTGTCCTGCTTCGGTCAGTCTGACACCATTGCGTCCTCGCACAACAAGTTCAACCCCATAGAGCTGTTCCAATGCGGCGATCTGTTGGCTGACAGCGGGCTGCGTGATTTTCAGGCGGCGCGCAGCAGCAGAAAGTGAGCCGTCTCGTGCAGCCGCCATAAGTGAACGCAACCCAGCGACGTTATCCATAAGCTACTCTTATGCTATCCATAAATACATCTGGAATGTTCATCCGCATTTCATAATCCTACTTATGGCTGGATGCATGGCCAGACAAGGGGCTTAGACCAATGACAGTCAACCGCAGAAGATTTCTCAGTGTGACAGCAATGCTTCCGGCAGCGCTGGCGGCGCCCGCCGTGCTACGAGTGAGCAGCCCCGCACATGCCCAGGAGATAGCTCCAGGCATCACCCGGGGCCCTTTGGCGATGCGGCGTAAAATCGGTGAAGTCGAGGTTTTTGCGCTGATGGATGGGTACGGAACCTTCCCAAACGGGATGTTCCCATCTTTCGAAGTGACTACGGGTGAAACTGCAGCCAAGCAGGCGCACAAACCTTTCGACCCTGCCACGTTTAATATCGGCATAAATGCCTATCTCATCCGGACAAGGGACCGCATTGTCGCCGTGGACGCCGGCGCTC
The DNA here is from genome assembly GCF_058242775.1 of Neorhizobium sp. PAMB6630. NCBI lineage: Bacteria > Pseudomonadati > Pseudomonadota > Alphaproteobacteria > Hyphomicrobiales > Rhizobiaceae > Neorhizobium > Neorhizobium sp. PAMB6630. Next base: position 212,139 of record NZ_JBZAYV010000002.1, on the reverse strand, counting down.
CGGCTGCGGTAGGTCCAAACGTTGGCAACTGGGGGCGAGCCCTTGCCGCGATCGGCGTTGCGCCAGAACAAATCGATACGATGTTTGCAACCCATATCCACGTCGATCATGTCGGAGGACTGACGAACCCGCAAACCGGCATGCGAGTATTGCCAAATGCATCCTTCGTCGCATCGGAAGCCGAATGGACGTTTGTCCATGACGAAGCGATCTATGCGAAACAGCCGAAGGACTTCCAAGCCTACTGGGATGTCTCGCGTGCGATGGTGAAGCCCTATGACAGCGTCAAAGCGCTGATACAACCGGGGTCGGAGATCGCACCAGGGCTGACAACGGTTGCCTTACCTGGCCATACGCCGGGTCAGCTTGGCCTTCGCATCGACAGTGGCAATGAAAGCCTACTGATCTGGGGCGATCTCATTCACAGCACAGCCTTCCAGTTCACCCAGCCGGATTGGTCTTTTGTCCTTGATGCCGATCAGGAAAAGGCGGCGCAAACCCGCAAGGCAATCCTCGACATGGCTGCAACGGATGAGATCATGGTTGCCGGAATGCATCTTGACTTCCCCGGCTTCGGCTTCGTCGAGCGCGCCGGTGGCGCATATCGCTTCATCGGGGCCCCCTATGACTATCGCTCATAATCTCGGGTCCGCTCAGCACATGACGTGCTCCCTATATTTTCATCTCGTTACGAAGCATTGGAACGCACAATGACAGCCCTTCAACAGACCTTTCCTCTCAACGGTGACATGACAATTCCGGCTGTTGGATTTGGCACCTACCTGATCACCCAGGAGGATGCCCGGGAGGCCGTGCGCGTCGCCATCTTGAACGGGTATCGTCACATCGATACAGCAGAAGTCTATGACAACGAAGAAGCCGTTGGCGCTGGAATCCGTGCCGGCATCGCCGAGGCCGGTCTTACCCGCGAAGACATATTCGTTACCACCAAACTCTGGCAAGGCCACGCAGCTTGGGGTCAGAAGTTGAAAAACGAGGAAGAGACCGTGGCCGCCATCAATGGCAGCTTGGAACGACTTGGCCTGGACTATGTCGATCTCTACCTCATCCATGCACCTCACGGTGGCTCCGAGCGTTTGAACCAGTGGCGTGGGCTGCTCGAAATCAAGCGCCTTGGAAAGGCGCGAAGCATTGGTGTCAGCAACTACAGCGAAAAGCATATCGAGGAGATCAGGGTCGCAGGACTTCCTCTGCCCGATGCCAACCAGATCGAGCTCCATCCTTGGTCGCAAAAGCCTGAACTCCTTGCCTACATGAAGGCAAAGGGGATCGCACCGATTGCCTACAGTAGCCTTGCGCCTCTCTCGACCTGGCGAGCCGAGCCAGGTCAGGACAGCGCCAAGACCGAAGCGATGAAGACCAGCGATGGCGTACTTGCTGGAATGGCTGCAAAGTATGGCGTGACCGAAGCGCAGCTACTTTTGCGTTGGGGAGTCCAGAACGGTTACGCCATTCTGCCGAAGAGCCTAAATCCTGAGCGGATGCGCCAGAACATCAACCTTGGCGGCTTTGCCATCGATGCGGCCGATATGGCCTCGATGAGGGAGATGGATCGGGGCGACGGCATAGCGTGGTCGATTGGCGATCCCACACATGCCGACTAGTTCAGTAGTGCACAGCTGCGTGCAGACTTGGGTTGCTATGGCAATGACAGCAGATGATCTACGCTCACAAACAGGCCTTACGGGCATATGCCCGTACGCCACTCCTTTAATAGCAGCACCTCTAAGCTGCTTAAGAGGGGGCGCAGGTTGGACTCGCACACGGTGTTGGCTGCAACGGTGCCACCCAATTCATGCGGTTTGTCGATTCGCCACTGCGAAATTGATCGATGTGGCGCATAAACCCCAGTGACACTACGGGACTAATTCTGCGGATAAAAATGCTCACTTAATTGACCTGAAGTGAACTCAATCCGGAGCCCGGCATCATGGACAACACTCTATCCGCACCGACGCACAAGAAGGATCAACTGGACCTCGCCCGCCGCGACCTTTTGAAGGTCGCAGGCGCAGGCGCAGGTGCAATCGCAACCGGCCTTCTTTCCTATACGCAGACCGCCTCTGCGATGACCGATGAGGCGTGGGACAAAGTCTTTGCCAAGAGCGACAAGGTCGACCATCAGAAAGTGCGTTTCACCAACCGTTACGGCATCGAGCTGGCGGGTGACCTCTACATGCCGAAGAATCGCGCAGCGAGCCTTCCGGCGATTGTCGTGAGTGGACCTTTTGGCGCGGTCAAAGAACAATCGTCTGGATTGTATGCGCAGATTATGGCAGAGCGCGGCTTCGTAACGGTTGCATTTGACGGATCGTTCACGGGCGAGAGTGGCGGCCAACCGCGCAACATCGCGTCCCCGGATATCAACACGGAAGATTTCAGCGCCGCAGTCGACTTCATTGGCCTCCTGCCCGAGGTCGATCAGGAACGTATCGGTATGATCGGTGTGTGCGGCTGGGGCGGAATGGCACTCAACGCAGCAGCAGTCGACAAACGCGTCAAAGCCGTGGTTGCCAGCACAATGTATGATATGACCCGCGTACTTTCGAAGGGCTACAATGATACTGTCACTCTGGAACAGAGGACCCAGAGCCTGGAGCAGTTAAGCCGTCAGCGCTGGGCTGATGCGGAGGCGGGAACCCCCGGATACATGAAGGACTTCAACGTCCTCAGAGGCGGCGAACCTCAGTTCCTAGTCGACTACCACGACTATTACATGACGCCTCGCGGTTATCACAAACGCGCCGTGAACTCGGGCAATGGCTGGTCTTTGACCACGCCTCTGTCCTTCATGAATATGCCGATCTTGTCCTACATCGCCGAAATCTCTCCGCGCCCGCTACTGCTCATCCATGGCGAGAAGGCACATTCACGGTACTTCAGCGAGACGGCCTTTTCTGCAGCAGCGGAGCCGAAGGAACTGATGATCATCCCGGACGCGAGCCACACCGATCTCTACGATCGCCTGGACAAGATCCCGTTCGACCGGATCGCCGACTTCTTCAGCCAGCATCTGGCCTAGGCTACGCCATTTGCGACGCGGCGGGTGCTGGTAGCGCTAGCTGCCCGTAACGCCGCGCGCGTATTTGAATATCCTAAAGGACATTTAAAATGACCGACAACATTGCCGGAAAAACCATCGTCATCACCGGCGCCTCGAGCGGAATGGGTGCTGCCGCTGCACGCCATCTTGCCGCCAAGGGTGCAAGTATCGTACTCGGCGCCCGCCGTGCCGATCGCATCGACGCTCTTGCCAGCGAAATCAACAATGCCGACGGTCAAGCTACGGCTGCTGTGACCGACGTGACGAAGCAGGAAGACCTGCAAAAGCTGGTAGACACCGCTGTCGAGGCCTATGGCCGGATCGACGTTCTGATCAACAATGCCGGCGTTATGCCGCTTTCGCCGATGGAGAGACTAAAGGTCACCGAATGGGACCAGATGATCGACGTGAACCTCAAGGGCGTACTCTATGGAATTGCCGCGGCGCTCCCTTACATGAGATCTCAGAAATCCGGCCATATCATCAATCTCTCCTCCGTAGCAGGTCATAAGCTCTTCGGCGGCTCAGCTGTGTATTCCGCGACCAAGTTCGCGGTGAGGGCCCTGTCCGAAGGGCTGCGCCAGGAAATGGCGGCCTACAACATTCGCACCACGATCATTTCTCCGGGAGCCGTCAAGACAGAACTCCTCGAACACATCAGTGAGAAGGACGTGCGGGAGGCAAACCAGGACTATGTCGGACAGGTCGGCGTTCCCGCTGAGACCTTCGCCCGAATGGTCGCTTTTGCGATCAACGAACCAGACGACGTTGCGATCAACGAAATCCTCTTCCGGCCGACGGTTCAGGAGCTCTGACGCAAGCAGATGTACCGGTTTTGAATCCGCAATGCGGAAAGACATCGGCGGGGCCATCGTCGATATGGCCCCGCTCGTCCCGAATGTATTCCAGAGGAGTTATAGATGAAGTCGATTGCCGCAAGCATTGCAATCTCTGCCATTGCCGCGACAAGTGTTGAAGCTCAGGATGACCGGCGTAGGCTTGCTCCACCAGCCGCTTACGACGTCGCCCCGGGGCTCGGGCAGTTCACCGATAGCATTTTGTTCGGAGAAGTATGGCAAAGAAGCGAACTCACACCTCGGGATCGCAGCCTGGTTACCCTTTCTGCAATCATTTCCACCGGCAAAACAGCGCAGATTGCAGAGCACGTTAGCCGAGCACTGGACAATGACGTAAGCCCGTCTGAGATCGGTGAACTCATCACACATCTTGCGTTTTACTCGGGCTGGCCAAATGCTGTTTCCGCCGTGGCGGAGACTAAGGCGGTCTTCGATCAGCGCGGGCTCGCGTCCGTCACGAACAGCAATGCCCCGCGGGTCGAATTCGATCCGACCGCCGAGGCTGCTCGGAGAGCGACGATTGAGGCCACGGTTGCACCGACAGCTGCCGCGCTGGCCGATTTCACCAACAGAGTGCTCTATGAAGATCTGTGGCAGCGGCCTGATCTTGTCGCTCGCGATCGGAGTTTGGTGACGATGGCCTCCCTGATCGCGATAGGGCAGCCGGAACAATTTCCGTTTCACGCCAACCGCGCCATGGACAATGGGCTGAAGCCGTCAGAAGCTTCAGAGGTGCTAGCACAAGTCGCCTTCTATGCAGGCTGGCCGAGGGCCATGTCCGCCGTGCCCGTGCTCAAGCAGGTTCTCGAAAACAGGAAAGGAACTTCAGTGACCTCGCCTCAGGCAGACCTTACAATCACGCCCGCAGGAACCGGGGCTGCATCAGCTCCGGAGGAATACTTCACGGGCAGTGTTCAAATTTCGGGCCGGTATCAAGCCGATGCACCCGCCCGCATTGGTGGTGCAACAGTCTCCTTCTCGGCGGGTGCTCGAACCGCTTGGCATGCCCATCCCCTTGGGCAGACACTGTTCATCGTGAGCGGACGCGGCTGGGTCCAGAAGGAAGGTGAGCCAGTCCAGGAGGTCGGTCCGGGGGACGTGGTGTGGATCCCCCCGCTGATCCGGCATTGGCACGGTGCCTCGCGCACCGAAGCGATGACCCATTTCGCGGTGGCTGAATCGCTTGACGGCAGCGCGGTCACCTGGATGGAGAAGGTGGCCGACGAGGATTACAGCCTCGGTCTAGGAGAATGATGACAGCGGGGACGCGTGTCTGCGCCCCCCTTTCACGGAGCCAACAAGGAGACGACCACATGCTCAAGACAATTATAGCCGCGGTCGTTTTCGCAACAGGAGCGACCGGACCTGCCATGTCCCAAGAAGCGATTCGAATTTCTTCTGAATGGGGCGAAGTCACTGCTACCCTCGCTGACAATGAAGCCGCGAGATCTCTAGCACGGATACTGCCACTGAAGATCGAGATGTCAGACCATCTCCGTCAGGAAAAGACGGGATATCTGCCCGCAGCGCTCCCTGAGCAGGCAAGGCAGAGAGACTTCTCGGTCGGCACCCTCGGCCTGTGGGGCGGTGGTGATTTTGTGATCTACTATCGCAGCGGCCGCGTTCCATCTCCCGGCATCATCATCCTGGGGCAAGTGACAGGCGATGTTTCGATCTTCGACCGCCCTGGCTCCATCACCGTAACAATTCAGTCCGACGACTGAGTCATGCATGGAGCCATACTCTGTGGGAACGTGTTGATTGACGCAAACAAGTGGTCTCCGGTAAAGCTCAGGCGGCTTAAGTTCCATAATTAACGATTGCGCTGCAGCCCACGCGCGCTTGCATAAAGCTATTGGAGTTCAATTGCTTAGCGGACCACCGCGCGGGCCGACGGTTAGAAATCCTTCAAGGCGCCGATCTTGGCAATAGTTTTGGTCGGTGTACCTTCGAACTCGTCACTCGACATGGCAGCCCGCGATTGTGCTTGAACGGTGCCTGGGCGCCCGGTTCCAATTTCGTTGCAGTTTCGGCACGGCCACCTATAACTGCGGAGCGGCTCTTCTATGGCGAAGCGCGCTGTCGATTTAAAATGCGCCGATCATCAAAGTGGAAGATCATCATGCCCAAACAAAGAAAGCCTGCGGTCGTCAGCACCGGTATCGTGGGCCTTGACGAAATCCTGCGCGGTGGGCTCCCGGCGTCAAACCTTTACATGCTGCAGGGCGCTCCTGGCTCAGGCAAGACCACGGCCGCCCTCCAGTTCTTGCGCGCCGGTGTCGAGGCTGGTGAGAACTGCATATATGTGACTCTCTCGCAGACGGCGGCCGAATTGAAAGCTATCGCCATTTCGCACGGCTGGACGCTTGACGGCATCCGGGTGGAAGAGCTGGCAACGTCTGGTACGGTCAACGAGGCCGATGACCAGAGCATATTCCTGACCTCCGATCTTCGCCTGGATGAAACACGCAAAGCAATTGAAGCCGCGATCGAGGAACACAAACCCCGCCGCCTCGTCTACGATTCACTGTTAGAGATCCGTCTGATTACCGGCGACAGCCCCCGTTTTCGGCGAGAGTTGATCGGCTTCAAATCGTTCCTCGCCAAAAGAAATGTCGTTGCGTTGTTGTTGGACACCCAGACAGCGGGATCCGAGCGCAGCGGAGAGGAAGTCGAGGGTCTCGCCCATGGTGTCATTCGTTTTGACAAATCTCTGGAAGAATACGGTGGGGTGCGTCGTCGTATCGAGGTTTCGAAGATGCGCGGCGTACCCATCGCCGATGGTTATCACGATATGGCCATCCGCGAAGGGGAGGGTGTTGTGGTATTTCCTCGCATCATGCCGAGCGCGGCGGCAGAGGGCACAAAGCCGCAACTGATAAAATCTGGTGTTGCCGAGCTGGATGAGATGTTTGGCGGTGGCCAGGAATCCGGGACAACAACCCTCGTTATCGGCCAGTCGGGCACCGGCAAGTCGACAATGTCGTCACTATACGCAACAGCAGCACTCGAACGCGGGGAAAACGTCGCGCTTTTCCTGTTCGAGGAGCGGCTTGAGACGTTCTTCCGGCGGTCGGAAGGCCTGGGTATGAACCTGAGGCAGTTTCACAAGGACGGCAGACTTATTCTGCGCGATTTCAATCCCAATGAAATTTCACCCGGTGAGTTCGGGCAGATCGTTCAGGACGCCGTGACGCAGAACAAATCGCGCGTCGTCGTGATCGACAGTCTGACCGGGTATTTGAATTCCTTACCGCATCGCGAGAAAGCCGTCCGGGATATACAGTCGCTGCTGAAATACCTAGCACGCTCAGGCGTGCTCACGATGCTGATCGTTGCGCAGCATGGTCTGATCGGCCAGAATGTCGGCATTGATGTCGATGTCAGCTTCCTCGGTGATACCGTCCTGCTTTTGCGCATCATGGAGCACGAGGGACGACTTCGTCGGAACATTACCGTCGTCAAGAAGCGTCATGGACCACACGATCTCAATATCCGGGAGCTTGTCATCGAAAGCGGAGGTGTCAGCGTGATAGCGTACAATCCTCTCCCCGATTCAAAGGGATGACCGTTCTCCCCGAAAGTGAGTTGGACTGGGTGCTGGTGCTTGCTCCTTTTCGCAAGGATGCCGATTACATCGCGACCTTTCTCCAGGAACAGCAGATCGAGGTTACGGCGGCCAAGCCCGATGCAGATCTGGTCGACCATCTGGCCAAGTCGCCGGGCATGATCGTGATCACGCACGAGGCGCTCAATCCGCCTGTTGTCGAAACAGTTGCTGCGCACCTTTCCGAGCAGCCCGACTGGTCGGAAGTCCCAATCATCGTCCTTCTGGAGCGAGCGGCACCAATTGCTCGCATTCGAAGCCATCTGCAAGATTTCTGGCCGGGTGCACGCGTGCTGTTTTACTCTCGTCCGATCACGCCACTGGAATTCGTAAACGGCATCCAGTCCAATCTTTTGGTGCGTCTGCGCCAGCGGGAGGTCCGCAATTCCATCGAGCGAGAAAAGGAGCTGCGCCTCGAGCTAAACCACCGAGTTAAAAATATTCTTGCGAGTGTTCAGTCAATTTTTCAGATGACAAAACGGGGGGCTGCAACCGTGGAAGATCTGGCCATTGATTTTTCCGGTCGCCTACAGGCTCTGTCCAAGGTGCATGCCGCCGTTTTTGAAGCTGGTGGTGAGGAGGTCCCGCTAACGGCCGTCGTTGAACTGACAGTTTCTCCTTACAATGGTGACGGCGCCACCCGTATCGATGTCACCGGAGCTGAAATCGTCGTCAGCCGGGACGCGGGCACCACAATAGCGCTGTGCCTGCATGAACTGGTTACGAACGCCATTAAATATGGCGCGCTTTCGCAACCGGAAGGACATGTCGAAATCGCATGGACTATAGCGGCAAACGATCGAAGCGAGTTCTCGCTGACTTGGGTCGAGGTCGGTGGGCCAATTGTCCGTGAGCCGACGCGGCAGGGATATGGCACGCGCTATGTGCGCTCTGCGCTGGGTTCCTTGTTCGGCAACGTCCCCGAGATCGTGTTTGCTCCGGAGGGGTTTCGCTGCAACGTCCGGGGGCCTGCCGAAAGAATTGGCGCACGTTGACCAGTTTTGAAAAAGCGAATGATACCGCCATTTTAAATATAAGTGAAACGCGCCATTAAAGGCGGATCTATTCGGTTGGGTGCGCGTTCTAAAGGCTAACGCAGTCAGTAGACATATCTGTAGCGTCGCTGACGGAAAGTATCAGGAATGACGCATCAAGGGGCTACAGTCATCGTCGTGGAGGACGAAACGCTTGTTCGCATGCATATCGCGATGTCGCTTGAGGACGAGGGCTTCATCGTGCTCGAAGCGGCAAATGCCCACGACGCGATGGAACTTCTGGATCAGCATGCTGAGATAAGCCTGATGTTTACGGACATCGATATGCCCGGCAGCATGGACGGCTTGAAGCTGGCTGAGGCCGTGCGTGACAGGTGGCCTCCCATCAAGATCATCATTGCGTCAGGCCATCGCCATTTGCGCGGCGATCTTCTTCCTATAGAAGGCAAGTTTTTCAGCAAGCCGTATGATCATGCGCAAATCATATCCGCTATGAAAAAAATGCTTGTTGCAGTATAGGCGTCGCCTGAAGCGGTGGCCTTTCAGCAGAGCCGAGCCTTCACTTTTGAAAATGCTCATACTCTGCAGGCCCGAAAGCGTTGTGAAATCGGGGCTCAGTGTATCCTCACATCTTGTCGTAGGTGAACGACGTCAAAAGCGTGGTCACGAAGTTGCTGGCCTTCTCCTTGACGAGGACTTGCGTCCACTCGTCGGTGCCACGCAGAACCAAGCCTGAGTAGATGTTGTCGACGGCCGTCTCCTCAATACGCTTGACCTGCGACCTGAAGGCCGGCTCGTCGCCGGTCATGTACACATCGCGCACGACCACTCTCAGGATCTCCTGGATGGCGATCTGCCAAGCCGTGTTGATCGCCTGAAGTTCTGCTGTTGCTTCTTGCGTCATGAAGTCTCCCGTCTGCAGTCCGGTAGCGGCTGCGGGTGAGGCATAAAAAAGGCCAGGCAAATTGCCTGACCTTCATTGGTCTCACGCTCTCACACAGCCAGACATCCGTGGCCAGAGGAAAGCAGATCTTGGATCAGGCTGCTTGAAGATTGCAGGCCGACATCTTGCCCGACTTGTTGTCGCGCTCCATGTCGTAGCCGATCTTCTGGCCTTCAACGATTTCGCGCATGCCGGCGCGTTCAACGGCCGAGATGTGGACGAATGCGTCCGGGCCGCCGTTGTCAGGCTGAATGAAGCCGAAGCCCTTGGTGGAATTGAACCATTTAACTGTGCCAGTGGTCATGATGAACCCTCTCGTAGCAATAGGTGATACCACTGCGCATTGCGCAGCGGACTGTGATAGCGATGCTTTAAAGGGAGGGTTCGTTCAGGGCGCGGTGCCAAACGCGCGATAACCAAAGCTCAGCAGCAAAATATCGATGACTTCTCGTATTAGTCTTTGAGAAGGCTGTCAATCATTGGTTATTCACGACTGCATTCAATTGCCGGTGGTTCGGGGTCGGAAAGGGAGTGCCCTTCGTTGAACCGCGAGGCTTCGGAAGAGTGACTATCAGTATCGGGACCGTCCATTCACCAGCGATCTTGTGCAGCACCTGACGAACCTGCGCAGCACCACTCATGTGCAGCTCACCGAAGCCGCTAGGCAAGCACCAGGATCCGTTCTATTTCGCGAGCTTGTCGCCGTTCAACCTTAGCGTCACGATCACTCCGTCTCCTGCCCACTCAAAACCAATCGACCCGCCAAGTTGACCGGACACGCTTCGATTGACCAACTGGCTGCCATAACCTTCGACGCCGTTCGGCGGCTCAACTTGCGGCCCGCCCCGTTCCGTCCACACAAGCTCAAGATCAGGCCCAATCGTGGATCCGGATAAATCAAGCGTTCCAGTATCGGCGGACAGCGCACCGTATTTCAGGGAGTTGGTTGCCAGTTCGTGAATGACGAGGGCGAGCGCTGTTGCCGCGTGTTCCCCTATTCCCATACGAGGAACCGCAACTCTGATGCGACCGCTGAACGCACCGAGGTCTTCATAAGGTGAGAGCAGAATGGACAGAAGATCTCCCAGCAAGGCTGCCTGACCCTGATGTCCCGGAAGCGGGCGGACGAGGTCATGCGCTCGTCCCAGCGCGGCGAGCCTGCCAGTCAGCAACTCCGCCATCTCCTTGGCAGTCGTCGTCGATCGGGACGACATATTGGTGAGGCCCGTAGCGATGGCAAGCAGGTTTTTGACGCGGTGGCTCATTTCTCCGGCGAGCAATTCATGGCCTTCTTCGGCCTGCTTGCGCCCTGTCACATCCAGGAATATGCCGAACATTTGACCGAAATGCAGAGCTGCGTCATCCCCCAAGCCCCGCGCCGAGATCCAGCGTATCTCGTCTTCGATCATGATCCGAAAGTCGATTTCATACGATCCGACGATGCCGCGGGTCGCCGTAAACGCTTCGCGCACACGATCCCGGTCTGCGGGATGGATATGAGCCGACAAGTCTTCGAACTTCACTTCATGACTGTAGGGCAAGCCCCACAGACGGAATGCCTGATCATCCATCGCGAAACGGTCGTCATCCACGCTCCAGGACCAAAGGGCAACGCCGGCCGCGTGGATTGCTCTTCGCAAATTGTCAGGGCGTGCGAGCGGGTGGTTTGGATCGCGAAATGGCATGGACGAGCCCCCGTCAGGATTGTGGGTCAAAGGAAACCAGCTGACAGCGTCCTATAACACTCATGAACCTTGTATCAGCCAGAAAAACAGCGATGTCTGGATATGTATGGCGTTGGTGCAACGTTCAGCGACAGTTCATCATTCGGTCTTTGATGCGCCGGCTTATTTGGTTGCTCCCACTGAGGCTCGGCAACGAACGGAATTCGGGCGTCCACAGGCGAACATTCGGTTAAGAATGGCCACACCGATCGCAGCCTCTGTCTGTTGAGCAAGGAATGAACGAGCCCGTAGCCGCGGGCAGATGACGCCTTTGTATCGACCCATCGCGGTTTCAACCAAAGCTCGTTTGCCATAACCGGTGGACGTCTGCCATTTCAGCCGACCATCTGCCTGCATGGTTGCTATGTGGTCGTCTCTCTGGCAGCATGCTTGGGCGTTGGGCCGTTCAACCGCCTTCGAGCGCGGTGGAATAACGACCCTTGCGCCTGGACTGTGAGGCAGGACAGCTTCGTAGGTTGGAGTGCCATCATAAGCTCCATCGGCGGTGAACTGGTCGATCTCATCGTCGATCTGATCCAGCAACGGCTCCAGCTCCGAGGCATCGCCGGTTTCCTGATCTGTCAGACTATGTGCAATGATCTCGCCACTGTCGGCATCAACCGCCAGGTGCAGCTTGCGCCAGCCACGCCGGGACTTTGCCCCATGTTTTTCTTCCAGCCATTGGCCAGCGCCATAGATCTTCAGCCCGGTGCTGTCGACCAGAACGTGAATGGCGCCGTCCGCCACATGCTGTCGGCCGTTGCCTCCGGCCGATGGTTTCCAGGTTCTGGCCCGTCGGCTCAGCGTGGTGTGATCGGGCACAGGCAAGTCCAATTCCATCATGTCAAGCACCGAACTCAGAAGCCCTTCGCTCTGGCGCAACCGCAATCCGAATACCATGCCCAGCATCAGCGTAGTTTCGATCGCCAGATCCGAATAGAGAGGCTGGCCACCACGCGTCTTACGCCGCGGAGCGGCCCAGCCCACCAGCGCTTCTGGCGTTACCCGAAGAGTTAAACTGCCACGGCGGCGAAGGCCCGCCTCATACTCCGCCCAGTTCGTCACTTTGAACTTCATCTTACCGATGTGATGTCGGCGGGCGGCGTTATGTTTGTGCGGCATGCTGGATCAATCAACCTATTTTCGATCCCGGCCGCATAGCCGCAAAATGTTGAAATTTGATCCCTGCACCAATTCCGATCAGAATGCAAAGTTATCACATATATCCAGTACCTTGCGTCAATTATCCATATTCGTCGCAGGTTCGGGTCCTTTCAAGGCGAAGGAACGCGCGCAAGCACCGGCTTCTTTCTCATAGTGCGACTTGAAAATGCTATCACTTCTGTGGTAGTGATATCACAACGAAAATATAGATAGGATCGTATAAATGGCGGCGGTGACCATACGAAACCTCTCGGATGAAACTCATCGGGCTTTACGCGCAAGAGCAGCTCACCACGGTCGTAGTACCGAGGCTGAAATTCGTGATATTCTCGAAGCCGCTGTTCATCCATCTGGACGCGTGAAACTCGGCTCGCTTCTCGCGGCCATTGGCCGTGACGCCGAAATGTCAAAAAGTGACGTCGAAGCGCTGCAACAACAGCGCGACAGGACCCCGGCGGTACCGATGACTTTCGAATGATCTTGCTAGACACTAATGTAATATCTGAGCCTTGGAAGCCGGATCCTGATACTGCTGTGCTGACTTGGCTGGATGCACAGGCCATCGAAACGCTATTCATTTCCGCTATTTCAATCGCCGAACTTCGTTTCGGCATTGCCTCAATGCCGTCGGGGAAGCGTCAGACAATTCTCCACGATCGCCTTGAAGGTGAAGTTCTACCGATTTTTGACGGGCGCATTTTGACCTTTAACGTCGGTACCTCCCGATTCTACGCGGACCTGATGGCCAGCGGCCGAACATCCGCAAAGGCGATCGGGAAGGCTGATGGATACATTGCTGCTACGGCTGCAGAAAACCATCTCGCGGTCGCAACGCGAGATACAAGCCCATTTGAAGCAGCCGGATTGAGAGTTATTAATCCCTGGGCCACCTAAGCCTTTAGAATTACAGGTCGCTGGTTCGTTCTCATCAAGGCGAAACACCATAGCGCCCCGGACCCAGCTCCTGAGACCTAGGGCGGATCGACATTGACCACATCCAGATCATTGCTGCGGCGAGGCAGATGAATCCTTTGAAGTGCATAGTTGTGCGGTCGTAGCGGGTGGCGAAGCGGCGCGGTTTCCGCTCAGTTTTCGTGATGTTGTAGACCTGCTTGCCGAGCGCGGCATTGACGTCTCGTTTCAGACTGTCTCGGAATGGGCGGGGAAATTCGGGCCCAAATTCGCCCGACAGCTCAGACGGCGCTCCCGAGGCCAATTTGCGGATAAATGGCAGCTTGATGAGATGGTGGTCTCCATCAATGGAAAGAAATACTGGCTCTGGCGCGCCGTCGATGCCAACGGCTACATGCTCGATGCACTGCTGCAAAGCAGAAGAAATAAGCGCGCAGCTCTTCGCCTGATGCGCAAGCTGCTTAAGGGGCAGGGTACCGCTCCTCGGGTGTTGGTCGCCGACAAGCTGCGGTCCTATTCGGCTGCCAAGGCCGAATTGATGCCGGGCGTCGAGCATCGCTTGCATAAAGGGCTCAACAACCGCGCTGAAAATTCGCACCTTCCCGTACGACGACGGGAACGACGTATGATGCGCTTTAAGTCGGCTCGGCAATGCCAGCGGTTCGTCTCAACCCATGGCCAGATCGCCAATCTCTTCCTCCTTCACCGGAAACATCTGTCATCTGCAGATCATCGCCAGCTTCGCTCCAACGCCATCAGCATCTGGAGGGAAATCGCTTTGTGGATTGAGGCGTGAAATTCAGGCCGAGACGACTATCGCGTCTTATGCCTGGTTAAGGCGACGCCCCCCTCAACAGGCCCGTGCCGGCAATCGCTTCAAGCGGCCTCTAAGTCGAACTGGGGTTACGGGATATCGAACCGACCTGTTTCCAAGCGGGCCGGTTTACATCTCGTCACTTTTCAGCTGCAGGAGCGACCTTCGCTCATGACCGTCCGCAGGACGTGTTGTTTACTGATTGTGCGCAAACTCCTAGACGCACCGGTGCTGACCGGTGCCGCCCCAAGCTATCTTGACCGTCACGGAGTTCCAGCCACGCCCCACGACCTGATGCACCACGATTGCATCCTCTTTCGCGACCCATAGCTTCTATCGCGACCTCTCGTCGGCGTCGGCGTGTTTCGTGCCGCTAGCAACGCTGACAGGCCACCCTTAAACAACGACTTGGGAGGAAATCTTCCGGCGCCCGTGCAGCACGCGGATGATTTCGATTGCGCCGCCAGTGAGCCGATAAAGAGTTAGATACTCGCCTGAGACCAGATGCCGAATACCCGGTGCAATGTCGTCGCGCGCCACTCCCGAGTACGGGTGTCGTGCGAGATGCTGCCAGCGCGCCTCAATCGCATCGAGAACTCGATCAGCTGCGACTATGTTTTCAATGGCAATGTAGGACCATATCTCGATCAGATCCTCATCGGCACGATCCGTGCGGACAACGGAAAGCATAGTTAGCTTTCGCGTCGTGAAGATTCAATGCGATGGCGCGCGGCAGCTTTCACCTCTGCCATCGTCGAACGCGAACTCGGACCGCTGTCGATGCCCTCCTGAACAAGCGCTCGCAGATCCTCGACTGTGTAACCAAGCAAATCCCGTCTTTCCTTCCACTCACGCACGGCGTCGCGGATGGCTTCGCTAGTCGACGCATACTCGCCAGCATCAACCGCGCTTCGTACAAATCCGGCCATCTCAGGTGTCAGTGCAATTGTAATCTTCTCAACCGTCGTCATCGCAGGAAGCCTTCTTCTCGTCACATCTATGGTATGCGATCAGCATACCGAAGGCAAGATGCCGATATGTCGGTCTCGGCAACTACTTGATTCCCTTCCGCGTCGGCTTGCCGGCCTAGGTGGTCCGCGGTTCGGATCCCATCAAGCCGAAGGCGCTGGTTGCAGCACTGATCGCATAATCGTACGCCGGACCATCATGTATATCCCATCGACATATCCCAGTCGGCGATCTAAGTTGTTGTCTACGCAATTCGGAGTGATGCAGATGGAGCAGTATTCCAGAGCAATCGTAGCCAAGCAATCCGTTTGCCAAAGGCGGTTGCTTTGCCTGATGATGTAAAGCGTGTCGACATCGTTGCGGTGGGACGCACTCGCATCATTGCACCAGCTGGAGAGATCTGGGACAGCTGGTTTGATGAAGCGGACGCGACATCCGACTTCATGAGTGAGCGTGATCAAGCTGCTTCGCAGGAGCGCGAGGCATTTTAATGCTGAAGTACATGCTGGACACCAATATCTGCATTTTTACGATCAAGAAGCGCCCGCAGCAGGTGAGAGACGCGTTCAATCGCTCCCATGATCGGCTTTGCATCAGCTCGGTTAGCCTAATGGAATTGATCTACGGAGCGGAAAAGTCAGCCAGTCCTGAAAAAAACCTTTCCGTCGTGGAGGGCTTCGTGGCACGCCTCGATGTATTACAGTACGACGAAGTGGCAGCAAGCCATACCGGTCAATTGCGGGCCGAACTGGCGCGTAGCGGAACTCCGATAGGTCCATATGATCAATTGATCGCGGGACACGCGCGCTCGCGTGGACTGATTATGGTTAGCAACAATCGCCGGGAGTTTGATCGCTTACCCGGCTTACGAGTGGAAGATTGGACTGCTTAATTAGTTTCAATATTCAATCGCCTGGCCCCGAGTTCGGCGGAGTTCCCTAAGCATTTAAGCACAGGGTCGTCGGACCGTATACCATCAAGATCAGAAAGAGCTTTTGGGCTTTCACTGCGGCAGATATGCCTCTGCTCCTGCGGTTATGATTTCTTCTTCGCTGAGATGCCTGTGCCAGTGAGAGTAGAGCACGAGGCGATCGCGGGAAAGCCCGATATTCTTCTTCAGGTGCCGATAAATAGCACTGAAAGTTCGGTGCTCGCATCCGCCCCAGACAAAAACCGTATCGAGCTTCTCAGGCCATTTCACTGAGCGTACGGCATCCACCAGCAACGTCGTCGCGCCGGCGTCGGCGCCGTTTCGATGAAGCCAAGCGACCACCATGCCTGCGGGACAGCGAAGTGGCAACTCGTCTGCTTTGGTGTCCACCTCGATAAACACATGGCCGGTCGCGGTGGCGGGCAGGTTTTCGAGGACTCGTGCGATACCCGGCAAAGCGGTTTCATCTCCGACCAAAACATGGAATTCTGCGTGTTTGGGACCATTGGCGGCGGGGCCGAGGATGCCAGCAAGATCACCGGCTCGCGCATCCATGGCCCACCGGGTTGCAGGGCCGGGGTTCGCGTGAAGTGCAAAGTCGATCGTGATGTCTTGGGCTGACGCGTCGATATGCCGGATTGTGTAGACCCGTGTCGGAACAGCCTTGTCATCCGGCCACACGACATGGCCGCGGTGGTCGAGCATCGGCCATCGTGGTTCGGCTGTGCCACGCGGCTGGAAGATGAGCCGACAGTGGAACTGGTCGTTGCGATCGTATCGTTCGAGATTTTCCCCTTGGAACACGATGCGGCGGAGGCGCGGCGCAATGTCCTCGACGGATTTGACATGCAGGATGCGCAAATCGGCGGGCAGGGCCGGTTCGGCATGATCGCCTAGCCACTGGATTTCCAGCTTTTCACGGGCGGCGATGAAGCCGATTGGCCCGACGAGCGCGTGCTTCAGCCGATTGAGACCACCGGCGTCCGGGGCTTCCGCCGTCAGCCGGAAGCCGTTTCCGGTCGCTTCGAGCGTGGCAGTGCCGAACGGTGAGCGGATATGATGAATGCCATCGGCTTCTTCAACAGTCATGTCGTGGGTCGCGATCGATTCAACGATCGGCCCCACGTAGTCCCTGATGTTTGCAAACTGCACCATGGCGCTTGCGCGATATCGTTTGTTACTGATCAGTGACATCCGGATTGCTCCATGAACTCAGATCGAGGCCCACAACGGTCCTTCGATGGGGAATGCCGCGAAATCGCGATTGATGCGATCGAGCATGGCCGCAGGGTCGAGATCGGCGCATTGCTCGGGGTGCAGCCATTTTGCGGTTTGGGCTACAAAGAGAATATTGAGTGGAAGATTGGTGATCAGCCCGGTCCAAATCCCGTGAACGCGCTTTGCGCGAACACTGGCTAGATGTTCGAAGGTGGGCCTTCCGTCGATCAAACGCTGCAGTCCTTGCCGGCCCCAGGCGGGATCGATACCAGGCCCGATCGCGGGGCGGCTCCCCGAGGCCCATCCACCGCCAGAGGCTATGTAGACGTCGTGGGGCGTGGACAGCAGATATTCGAGCGAGAGTTTTTCAAACCAGGGCGCAGTCACGCCTGGCAAGGGTTGTCCGCCGGCAAGGGCCAGAAGATCGCCCCAGACCTTCCGCCCTGCCGCCCAGCAGCAGTCGTCAAGGGTGGACTGGACCTCCAGATAGGTCGTGACGGGTTTCGTGCCAGCAAGCCGCGCGGTTATCCCCGCCAATTCCCGCTCATAAAAGGCGATGAACGCCTCCGCCTTCGCCGATGCGCTGATGAGTACGCCCCACATTCTCATCGACTTCTTGAGTTCGGCAACAGGATCGGCGGTCTGCGTGCCGGCAATGGTATTGCTCGATGCATCGCTGAAGACCACCGGAATGCCAAATTGCGTCAGCCTTTCCACCATTGGGTCGGTGTCACCCTGCGGCGTCATGAAGGCGGTCGTGACAATGAGATCGGGCGCGAGGCCGATCAATCCTTCCAGTGAAACGGTATCGGGAGACTGTTTGCCGACGGTGCTGACCGGATGGCCGTTCAGCAGGCGCTTCTGCAGGTGCTCGCTATCGATCCGATCGACAGCCGCCCAGCCGTCGACGAGCGAGGCGGGATCGGTATGCAGGAGGGACATGGTCAGGAGATCGTGTGCCTCGAGAAGTATGATCCGCTTTGGCAGCTTGGGCAGTTGCACCTTGCGCCCAGCCATATCCGTCACTGTCATTGGTTGCTCCGCCGCCGCCGGCCGGGTCCCAGAAAGGATGCCGGTGGCGGCGATGAAGGTGCAAAATCGGCGTCGTGTGAATGTCACTGCCGCCTCACCACTTGTATCTCAGGCCGGCGAGGACCGTGCGACCGTTCCCGTACTGGCAATAATATTCGGAGCTGCAGGAGGAATAATATTCCTTGTCGAGCAGGTTCGTGACATTAAGTGTTGCCTGAAGCCCTTTCAGGCTTGAGTTCTTCGCGCCAAAATCGTAGCGCAGCGCTGCGTCGAGCAGCGTGTAGCCATCCGCCTTCACCGTATTTGCGTCATTGCTGTAGCTGGAGCCAACGAAGCGTGCGCCCCCGCCAATGCTCAAACCTTCCAGCGCGCCGGTGTCGATGGTGTAGTTTGCCCAGAGCGAACCGTAGTAGCGCGGCACGGCCTGTGGACGGTTGCCAATGATCGACGCGATGCTGGATTCGGAAACTTCCGTGTCGAGCAGAGACAATGCCGCAATCAGTTCAAGGTTGCTGGTCAGGTTGCCTCTGGCTTCAAATTCCACGCCGCGTGAATGGATCTCGCCCTGCTGTTCGTTGAATCCGGTTGAAGCATTGTAATAAACGACGTTTTGTTGGCGGATGTCGAAGACAGATAGGGTGAAGACGGCGTCCAACCCTGCTGGCTGGTACTTGATGCCCACCTCGTATTGTTCCGCTTCCGTCGGTTTCAGCGGACTGCCGACGGCTCCCACGCTGGTCGACGGCTCGAATGAGGTGGAGTAGCTGACATAGGGCGCTATGCCGTTATCGAATAGATAAAGCAAGCCTGCCCGATAGCTCGTCGCGCTGTCGGATCGCTCGGTTGACGTGCCGGTGAGGCGATTATCCGTATCCTGGTTTGCCCAGTCGTGCCGGACGCCGAAGACACCGCGCAGGCTGCCGATTTCGATCTGGTCCTGAACGTAGACACCCGTCTGGCGAAGCGTTTGGTCGCTATCGATCGCGGTCATGAACGGGCCGACCGGCTGACCATAAACGGGGTTGGTGACATCAAGCGATGTCGCGCCGCCGAGCAGATACTCCCAACTGCTGCTGGAGCGCTGGATGTCGAGGCCTGCAAGAAGCGTATGGCTGACGGCGCCAGTGTCGAAGTTGACTTCGGCTTGATTATCAAACGAAAAACCACGCGCGTCTTCAATGGAATGCACAGCCCAGCGAGGGATCAGACCGGCTGCCGACATCGGGCCGTTCATCTGGAGCGATTGCATGTCTGTTTCAACGCCGGAATACCGGAAGTTCGAACGTACAGTCACCTGTTCATCAAAACGGTGCTCGAACCTATAGCCAACGCCGTATTGGGTGCGCTCGAAAGCGTCGTAGTTTGGATCTCCAACATTCAGGTCGCGCGCCAAAAAACCGGCATAGCCTGAAGGTGCCAGAAACTTCGGATACAGGGAATTAAAATATCCGCCTTCCGGATCCCGTTGATAATAGCCGGAGATCACTAGCGAAGTGTCTGCGTCCGGCTCCCACTTCAGCGATGGCATCACGCCAAGGCGCTGCTCATCGACGTCGTCGTAGCGCGTGCCCGAGGACCGGCCGATGACCCCAAGCCCGTACTGCACAGTGCCATCCGAGGTGAGAGGCCCGGTGGAATAAAGTCCGCTCTGAATCCGCCCGTCCGATCCGACCTCAAGCCGCACCTCGTTTGATTGAACTTCGGACGGCTCCCGGCTAACCTGATTGACGAGGCCGCCGGGGCTGATCTGGCCATAGAGAAGGGCAGACGGCCCCTTCAGGACGTCCACATGATCCAGGAAGAACGGATCGATGGACGGCGTGGCGAAGGCCTGTCCTCGCTGCAGCTTGAGGCCATCGAGATAGCTGACATAGTTCGTGGCAGTACCGAATGCGCCGAAGCCACGGAGAAACACGGAATCGTAGCGGGAATTCGAATCCCGATCGGAAAGGACGCCGGCCGTATAACGCAGCGCCTCACTGACTGTTTGGGGGTTCAGGTCCTCGATCTGCTTGCGCGTGATGGTCGTTATGGATTGCGGCGTCTCTGCGACGGGCGTCACGGTCTTGGTCGCGGACCGAGCCGACTTGACGACAATGCTACCGGACGTGTCGTCAATGGTGCCGTCGCCATACACGAGGATAGGCGCCAACTGTGTGCTCTGGTCTTGAGCCCAGGCTTGGTTGGCGACGAGGAGAAAGGTCGATGCCGTCAGTATCTGTTTTAAAGAAATGCTGTGCTTCACGAAACGCCCCCATGGTCGCAACTTGCAGTATCTGGTAGGCTATTAAATCAAACGGGACCGTCCTGTCCAGTAAATATGAGCTTGTTAGTCAGCTTTCGCGTTGGCAAATTAACACTCGGCTTTGAGACGGGACGAGCCTAGGACAATCGGAGAGAAAGATGGCATCTGAAAACATACGTACGATGGCCCGAGTGGGCCGGCCGCCGAAAGCGAAACAGGATGCAGCGGCAATGCGAATTATAGAGGCGGCTACCGCGCTTTTTGCCAGCAGGGGATTTGCAGGCACGTCGATGGAACAGGTCGCCTCGCATTGCGGAGCCGGCAAGGACACCGTTTATCGCCGCTACCCGTCGAAAGTTGCCCTGTTCGAAGCGGTCGTCGAACACGCACATCAGTGCGCGACTGCCAAGCTCGAGAAGATGCCCCCGGCAAGCGGGAACGCACTTGAGCGGCTCCGATCACTGGTGCTTGAGCTCTTGCATGTGAACATGGAGCCGGAACTCATCGCATTGAAGCGTATCACCTTCAGTGAAGCCGTTGTTTTCGAGAAGAACGGGCCGATACCGCCGCAGCCGGATCCAATCATGGTGAAGCTGATTGAGGCGGTTGGCGAGGCGCAAGACTTCGGTGCCATCGGCGCTGGCGATGCTACCGAGATCGCTCATCATCTCATTCACTGTATGGTCGCGTTGCCGACGACCGCGGCAATGATGGGGAGCAATGAGTTTGACTCGCGCCGGAATATTGACGCACATTTTGACAAGACTTGGCATTGGCTCATCAATGGCGTGGGTGGGGGCAATATGTAGTAGCCCTACCGAATACAGCTCGGTGGCAATATGCCGTTTATTGCTTCGGTATCCGATCGTTGAGTTAAACCGAGCGCTCTCTTGGACCTCATCTGCCTGATTCCCAATCTTTTTTGACCGGGCAGCCGTGTGTTTTCCTCGGCGAGATCGCCATATTGAACGAGAGTGCAGATGAGTTTGTCAAACTGGAAGCACACTACGCGGTTGATATATTCCCCATAAGAAATGACGGGTTTTGCTATCAGGGAGGCTGGCTTGTCGGCGGGATCTTCAAGCTCGCTGTTTATCCCGGTCGTCGCTGCAGACTATAATCTGCATGCCGGGATACGCCCGCTGGATTTAGCGGTCGCGTATGGTGAAGAACGCCCGGCATCACTTGGGAAGGCCGATCTGTCGGGTTCTTCTACAATCAGCGCATGCTTGCCGAATGGCGTGAGGCTGACGCTGGAATACCGCGGCGTTCATTTCGTCGACGGCGATCATTGGAGTGCTTTGCCATGTTCAGACTGGGCGCTGATCTAAGGTCTATGCCCGCGCGCTACAAACCTTCGACCCTCGCTTGCTGGAGCCCGTCGAGCAGTTGTCGGAGCATGACCTGCCAACCCTGACAGTGGTAATGGCGATGAATGTAACCTGGAGCGGGGTCGATCACACACCCGATTATTAACCGCCGGCGCCTTCCAGTTCAATCGCCAGCCTTCGCATGTGCTCGGTGCAAACAACTTTTACGGCTTCAAGCAGGGTCGCGGTGCGATCGGCCAACCAAAGCAATGCCTCTTCGCTGATCTCGAAGTGCTTGGAGTACCGGGCTTTTACATAGGCCTCGTTCAGTGTGTTGAACCAGGCGCGTTCGCGATGCTGGTCGCGCGGAAATGCGTCAGCCAGGCGCCGATCTTGCTCTTCGGCAAGAGAACGGAGGAATTTCAGATTGTGCGATGGCGGACCATAGTTGGTGAGCGTCAAGAGGACGCACGCATACGCTTGCTCGATTGTCTGATGCAGGTCAAAAGCTGCAACGTCGAAGTTCTTTCTTTGAATATGAAATGCCATCCCCTCAGCAAACTGCTTCAGCAATTTCATGCGGGCCTGGTAGTGCTCGACAGCCACCCGCAGGCGCTCCTCTGGCGCAAGCGCCTCCGGTTCCGCCAGCGGCTCGTCATCGAGCTCGTAGAGGACGATGCCTTCCTTGCGGATGTCGGAGAAGAAGTACTGCCCTTCTTTTAGATAGGTGTTCACCTCGCGCAGCGAATGAACAATGAAGCTAACCGGCGTTTCGATGGCCTTGTCGCGGATTAGCCGGTCGGCCGCTTTGTGCCAGAAAGTGGCGTAGTCGCAGAGCTTGCGGTTGTTGACGATGATGAGGAGGTCGAAGTCTGAGCGATAGCCTTTCATCGTAAACGGCTCGTCCACCCAGCCGCCTTTGGCATAGGATCCGAAGAGAATGACCTTGAGAACGCGCCCGCGCTTCTTGAAGTCTGCCGTCCCTTGCCCGAGAGCGTCGGCGAACTCCTCATGCAGGATCTCAACAACGCGCGCCAGTTCCCGTTGCTTGCGAGGAGGCATATGGTCGATGGAGGACTTCATCATGACGGTAAAACATTCCGTGTGCGGGTTTCCGGATACCTTCAAACCGGGTTTGCGGATATTGTGCCGAGCTTGCACAAGACATCCTCAACCGCCAGCAAAGATAGACTTGGCCTACTGTGAACCGCAAGGCTGAACCTGGCCGAGTTCACCCCTTCCGCTCATTTGCGAACGTCCATTGACGAAGGCTTATACGTTCACCCGGCCAATCTTTACGGGTCGGCACATGTGACCACCTTCCTGATGAACGGCGCGCAGTGCTGGCCAATATTTCTCCTTCGACGACTGGTGGTCAATTTTCGCAAACAAAAAAACTTGACGCGACTCTGTGCGTGCATCAATCCTGTAACGGCTGGGGTGTAGATATGGGGTTGTTAGGCGTTAGTCGGCTTCCCCTCTGTTAGCAATCGCATCCGGCGTATAAGATCAGTCGAGAGAATCGTCTCCGCCTGATGCGGTGACGCGCCATCACCCTGTAGCAGAGCTTGGGCAGTGTGTTGTGGAATGATGGCAAAGGCCGCCGGGAAAGCCGGTCGGATTGACGGAGAAGAAACATGGCGTCCACGGCGCGCGGAGCGGCACAAAACAAGACGGCAGGCGGTTCGCAAGACACGCGCCAGCCGGCTGACGTCACCATTGCCGCCGATGCGCAGGCACTGTCCGAGCAATTGAAGGCCATGCGCGAGCGGTTGTTTCCGCCGGCAGCCTCCAAGACGCTGCGCGCCTTTTCCTCCGGCGAAGCTGCAAAGCTGATCGGGGTCTCTGACGGGTATCTTCGCCAGCTATCGCTGGCCGGCGAGGGGCCACAGCCGGAAACCGGGGCTGGCGGGCGTCGTTTCTACTCCCTATCCGATATCAATGCGCTGCGCGTCTATCTGTCGGATCAGGCGATTTCCAAGGGCAATCACGCCAAGGCACGTAGCTATCTGCCCAAGCGCGATGCTGAGCGCGGCGAGCATATGCAGGTGATTTCAGTCACCAATTTCAAGGGCGGTTCGGGCAAGACGACGTCTGCGGTGCATCTGGCTCAGTATCTGGCGCTTTCCGGCCACCGGGTTCTCGCGATCGATCTCGATCCGCAGGCCTCGCTTTCGGCACTGTTTGGTTACCAGCCGGAACTGGACCTCACCGGTAATGACACGCTTTACGGGGCCATCCGCTACGATAGCGATGTCCGGCCGCTGACGGATGTCATCCGCAACACCTATTTTCCGGGGCTGGATCTGGTGCCCGGCAATATCGAACTGCAGGAATTCGAGCACGAGACGCCACAGGCGCTGTTACGCCGCCAAAGCGGTGAGGAACACGGTCCGCTATTTTTCGCCCGCATCCAGGCGGCGCTGAAAACGGTGGAAGAGAATTACGACGTTGTCGTTATCGATTGCCCGCCGCAGCTTGGATACTTGACGCTGTCGGCGCTCTGCGCCTCCTCTTCGGTTCTCGTCACCGTTCATCCGCAGATGCTGGATGTGGCCTCGATGAACCAGTTCCTGTTCATGACCTCGGATCTGTTGTCCGTGGTGCGCGAGGCGGGCGGCGCGCTGAATTTCGATTTCCTGCGCTATCTCGTGACGCGCTTTGAGCCCAATGACGGGCCGCAGGCGCAGATCGTCGGCTTCATGCGCTCGCTGTTTGGAGACCGGGTGCTGACCTCGCCGATGCTGAAATCCACCGCCGTCTCCGACGCGGGTCTGACCAAGCAGACGCTCTACGAAGTCGGCCGCGAAAATTTTACCCGCGCCACCTACGACCGGGCGCTGGAAGCCATGAACGCCGTCAATGGCGAAGTCGAGGCACTGATCCATTCGTCCTGGGGCTGGTGACCTTGGGCAAAGCAGACGGAAAGGCATGATGTGATGGCTGGGAGCCGAAAGAACGAGTTGAAGGCCCTGTTTGGGGGCACACTTGCGCCCACAGCGCAGGCAGCACCTCAGCCCGACGCCCCGGCATCCGGGGAGGCACAAGGCAAATCACCGGGCAAGGGTGACGCATCGCCGGCGGTTGCCGCAACGGCGAGGACGGATACCCAAAAGCCGGTGGCTCAGCCGTCCGTGCCGCGCAGCGCATCGGGCGCGGTCAAGGCCATGGGGCTTTCGCTCGGCTCGATGTCGCGCGATGCAGACGAGGTGCGTGCCCTTCGCCAGGCGCTGTCGGACGGTGAGCGGGTGATTTCGGTCGCAACCGACCGCATTGAAGCCTCTTTCGTTGAGGACCGGCTGCGGCTGGAAGACCGTGACGACGAGGATTTTGCAAACCTTGTGGAGAGCATGCGCGACAGCGGCCAGCAGGTGCCGGTGCTGCTTCGCCCGCATCCGACCCGCGAAGGCCGCTACCAGACAGCCTATGGTCACCGCCGCATTCGCGCGGCCGCTCGCCTCGGCATCGAGGTAAAGGCGGTGGTGCGGGCGCTCAGCGACGATGAGCTGGTGCTGGCGCAGGGCAAGGAAAATGCCGAGCGCCGTAATCTCTCCTTCATCGAACGCGCCGTCTTTGCCCGCAATCTGTCCGCCCGCGGTTTTGATCGCAAGGTGATCGGAGAGGCACTGTCGGTGCAGAAAAGCGAGCTTTCGCGCCTGATGCAGGTGGTCGAAAGCGTGCCGGAAAAATACATCCGCCTGATTGGCGCAGCGCCCAAGGCCGGTCGCGATCGCTGGATGAAGCTTGGCGAACTGCTGCGCGAACCCGAGCGCCAGAAGGCCGCGGACGGGGAAGTTGCAGACCGCGAATTCTTGTCCGGTGACAGCGACCAGCGATTTCAGACCCTCTTTGCAGCGCTTGTGGCAAGCCCGCGCAAGGCCGCGTCACCAGGCGTTGCAGCAATTGACCTTACGGATGGCCAAGGCTTTGTTTTTGCAAGGCTTCGCCGTGATGGAAAAGTGCCGAGGATCGAGTTTCAAAGCGGTGTGGACGAGGCTTTCCTTGAGGAAGCCGCCATGCTGTTGAGTAAACGATATCAAGAATTTCTGGCGTCCCGAAAGGCCGGTTAACCGGCGCAGACGACAGAAGACATCCCCAGATGCTGATCTGGTGGCAACTAACCGATGAGACTGTCCGTCTGGCTTTCAGTCAGCGTGGACGTGTTGTGCGGTGGTGAGAGCGTGAAGGCAGCAATTAAGCGTCAGAAGAACGTGGTGCTGTTAAAAGTCCGGCCTTGTCGCCGGCAGATCAACGAAGCTTGAAAGGACGACGCGAGAGCAAGAAAAAAAAGGCCCCCAAAACGTTACCGTTTCGGAAGCCCTCTTCAATGTAGCAATTTAAGAGAATCACTTCCACGCTTCAAAGTCAAGAGTCGGCGGCTGCATTGCTGTTTCCGGCTGTGGATTCTGTTGTCTTTGGTGTCGTTTTAGGCCGCTTGCCTCCTGACGGAGAGGGACATGGCCGAAAGATTGGCAACGACGCCGTTTGGCGGCGCGCCTTTGCGCGCGAAAAATTTCGCCCGGATGACGAAGGTCGAACGGCAACAGAAGAGGCTGCGCGATGGCGACGGCGGCAACGAGACGGGCACGGCTGAAAAGTGGCAGCTGATCCGCGCACTGACCGAAGCCCGCGATGTCTATGGCCTTTCCGACCGCTCGATTGCGGTGCTGGAGGCGCTTTTGAGCTTCCACCCCGAGCGTCAGCTGGATGGACGCGCGCCGATCATCGTTTTTCCCTCCAATGCGGAGCTTTCGCTGCGCTGCCGGGGCATGTCTGCGGCAACACTTCGCCGCCATCTGGCCGCGCTTGTCGATGCCGGCCTGATCTTCCGTCGTGATAGCCCGAACGGCAAGCGCTTTTGCCAGCGCGACGAGCGCGGCGTCGTGGAAAACGCCTTCGGCTTTGATCTGGCGCCGCTCGTGCTCGCAAGCGATGAGATCGCAGCCCATGCGGAGGCCGCGCGCGATCTTGCACGGCGTATCTCGCGCGTGCGGGCCGAGATCAGCCTGCATCTGCGCGACATAGCAAAGACAATCGAGGCAGCGCTGTCGGAGGCGCGGCGTGGCGACTGGGCGGATTTCGTCCTGCGACTGCAAAGCCTGTCTGGACGCGTTGCCCGAAACGGCGAACTTGCAGACCATATGGCAAGGGCGTCGGAGCTTCTGCGGTTGCGGGCAGAGGTGGAGAAAGCCTATCTCGACAGCCTGTCGGAACAAGAAATGAGCGGCAATGAACTTGTTTCTGAGCGCCATATTCAGAATTCAAATACAGAACGATCATTTGAAAAAGACGGCCAAAGACTAATAAAAGAGGCAGAACCGGCAGCAAACACCAACATGACAGTCTCCGAGGCAGGCGATAACGGCATGATCGACGGCGACCAGGGTGTGCCGCCCAAGCTCGAGCGGAAGTCGGTTGGTATCAGCCTCAAACAATTCCTCTCCTCATGCCCGCAGATTATAGATTACGCCCGAGACGGTATTCGAAGCTGGAAGGATGTGGTGGCAGCCGCCGAAATTGTCCGCTCCATGCTGGGCGTCAGCCCAAGCGCCTGGGCTGAGGCGCGCGCCGCCATGGGTGAAATCGAGGCGGCGATCACGCTATCTGCGATTTTCGAGCGGGCAGAGGCCATTCGCTCGCCCGGCGGTTACCTGCGCGATCTGACGCGCAAGGCCGAGCTTGGCCGGTTTTCGGTGCGGCCGATGCTGAAGGCGCTGGAATGAGGCAGGGTGCGGTAAAGATCTGCGCCGACGCTGATAGGGGCGGGGTCAGGGAGAGCCACAGGTCCAGAAAGCTCTGAGAGACAGAAGGGGATGGGCAGGCCGTTCCCAGGCGAGAGAACGGCCTGCCACCCGTCAGGCCCGCTTGCGCGGACGCTGATCCTGATCCCGGTGCTGCTGCGTGGAACCGCTGGTGCGAAAACGCGACAGCAGTTCGAAGAGGCCGGAGGAAATGCCGACGAGATTTTGCGTCGAGGCGTTGGTTTCTTCCATCAGCGCGGCGTTGCGCTGGGTGATCTGGTCCATGCTGCGCATCGCCGCGTTGATTTCATCGATGCCCGACGCTTGCTCCTTGGCCGATCGGGCAATCAGGTCGATATGCCCGCTGATGGCATTAACGCCATCGCCGATACTGACCAACGCCTCGCCGGTCTTGTTGACAAGGCTGACGCCGCGGGTGACGTCGTTGGAAGACTGGTCGATCAGCGCCTTGATCTCGCGGGCAGCGGCTGCCGATCGCTGGGCCAGCTCGCGCACCTCCTGCGCTACGACGGCAAAGCCCTTGCCTTGTTCGCCGGCGCGGGCTGCTTCGACACCGGCATTCAGCGCCAGAAGATTGGTCTGGAAGGCGATATCGTCGATGACGCCGATGATCTGCGTCATCTTGCGCGACGAGGTTTCGATTTCGCCCATGGCGCTGATCGCCTGCTGCACCACTTCGCCGGAGCGCACGGTTTCGGCAGCCGATACCTTGACGATGGCCTGTACCTCGTTGGTGCGCTGCGCCGAACTGGCGGAAATGGTGGTTATTTCCTCAAGCGCTGCGGCCGTCTGTTCCAGCGCAGAGGCCTGCTGCTCGGTGCGTTTGGCCATGTCGTCGGTGGAGGACGAAATGCCGCTCACTTCGGCGCGCACCTGTTCGACGGCATCGCGGATCTCGCGCATGGCGCCATCAAGTTCCGATACCGAACGATTGTAGTTGGTCTTGATCTTTTCGAATTCCGGAGACAGCGTCTGGCGCACTTCAGCCGTGAGGTCGCGCGCGGCAAGTTCTCGAAGGGCGGTATCAAGCGCGCCGAGCGCCGTCTGCTGCTCCTGCGTCGCCTTTGCCTTTTCCGATTCCACCTGTGCGCGCTCGGAGGCGAGCACGTCAAGATAAACGGAGATGGCATAATCCATATCGAGAAGGGCAGCCTTCACCACAACACAAAGCTGCTCCTCCACGGCCTTTGCCTTCTTCTCCACGAAGAAGCCTTTCAGCTCGGATGCGATAACCGCCTTGATGATACCTTCCACGATCAGCGCATAACCGCCGATATACCAGCGCGGCTCCAGCCCGAGACGGGCATGGGTGCGCCCGACGGTCGATACCGCATCAACGTAGTGTTCGTTGAATTCGGCGGATGCGATGGCATCCCAGTGTTTTTCCTGGCGTGCCTTTGCATGGGCGATGTGGGCCGGGTTGTCGAAGAAGGCGGCGGTATGCGGATGTTTCCGCGCCTTGTCATAGAACGCATCAAGCGCCGGCCCGATGGAGCGGGCAACCAGTGGGCGCATGGAGGACAGGGTGCGGCGCTGGCCTTCGTCGAGGCCCATGAAATCGAGCCGGTCCTTCAGATCCTGAGTTTTTGCGTTCGTCGACATCGATTTCTCCAGGGGCGAGCTGGATCACCAGCATTGATGTATTTTAGCGTTCAATGCTTAATGCAGACTTAGCGTTGTCTCCTGCTTTCTTGTGAACGCAACCGCGGCACAACCGAGATTTGTACGGTTCTCGTCTCCCTTAAAATCTGTGCATGTGTCAGAATGGCGAATCGAAGTTTCGCCCTGCTTCGCTTCCTTTTTGTTCATGTCCTCCCCCCTACAGTCGAAGAAACCCCGATAGACCCATGCTGACCAGCCCCATGTTCCGACGTCCCGACCATCTCGACCAGTATGTCGATCTTGCTTCCGTGCCGCGCCATCGTTTCATCCACAACCATCCGTTCATCGAGCGGTTGCGGCGGGCCGTGCCGTTCGATTTCGTGATGGTGAGTGGCCTCGACCTCGACAAGTTTCGCTTTGGCACTGCGCAATCCATCGATACGGATTTTCCGCCCGCCTTTCTCGAAGCCTATTACGAGGGGCGATATCACCTGACCGATCCCTTTGTGAAACTGTCAAGCATTTCCGAGGGCGTCGTGATCGAGGGCGACGTGCTGAAGGATGTCGTCCTGCCGGAGCGGCTTTCCTATCTGCTCGACACGTTTAATGTGAAAAACCGCACGTTGTTTCCCATCCGGCGCGGCACGCTGATCTATGGATGTGTCGGCTTTACCCGATCGACGCCGTTTCTGGCGGATGAAATCAGCTTTTTTGCCGCCATTGCAGAAGCAGCCCATCGGGAAATCACCCGTCCGCTGGTGGAACGTTTTGCCGCTATCGAGTTGAAACTTTCCGCAGGTGAACTGATCTGTCTTCGGCTTGCGTCCAAAGGCATGACCAGCGATCAGATCGCATCCGAAAGCGGCTATCAGGTGGACACCGTCAACACCTACATCAAGCACGCCACCCGCAAGATCGGCGCCACCAACCGCACGCAGGCGATTGCCGAGGGGATCAGGCGTCGATTGATCGAATAAAAATTCGAACATTCGTCATGTTCATGGGCAAAAACCTGGAAATATACAAGTCGAACATACGGATTTACTAATCCTCAATGAGGTGAGCCTAATTTTTGGCAGTGTCGCGGCGGTTTTGCCGAACATATGGGCAAAATGTCCATGTCCCGTCCGTTTTGTCAGTTCCGGATTTCGTGCCGCTTGTGGCGCGCCAGGTAAGGCGCGGCCTTGATCGATCGATAGGCCGGTTGGAGCTCATAATGCCGTTTTCCGCCGTTTTTTCTTCCGATGCTGAACGCATTGTTGCTGCGATGAACCGCTCGTTTGCGGTGATCGAATTTGATCCGTCCGGCAGAATTCTCAATGCGAACGAGAACTTCTGTGCCGCTATCGGCTACAGGCCGGAGGAAATCAGGGGGCAGCATCACCGCATGTTCGTCGCGCCTGAAGAGGCGATGAGCGCTGAATATACGGAGTTCTGGTCGAAGCTTGCGGGTGGTGAATTCGACCGCCGTCAATACAAGCGCATCGCAAAAGGCGGACGCGAGATCTGGATCGAGGCCTCTTACAACCCGATCCTGAGAAACGGGCGTGTCTACAAGGTGGTAAAGTTTGCAACCGACATTACCGCCATCAAGCTGGAAGCGACCGAAAACGCCGGCAAGATCTCTGCGCTGTCGCGGGCCCAGGCCATCATCGAATTCACGCCTGAAGGCGACATCCTCACCGCCAATGAAAATTTCCTGTCCACGATGGGATACCGCCTGGACGAAATCGTTGGGCGCCATCATTCGATTTTCTGTGAACCGCAATTTGTATCGGCGCCGGACTATGCCCGGCTGTGGCAGGATCTGAAGCGCGGCCAATTCGTGGGCGGCGAGTTCATGCGGCTCGGGCGCGGCGGACGCCAAGTGTTCATCCAGGCATCCTATAACCCGATAATCGACATGGACGGCAAGGTCTTCAAGGTCGTCAAGTTCGCGACCGACGTCACGGAACGGGTCAACAATGTCACGACGCTTGGCTCTGGCCTGAAGGGCATGGCCGCCGGTGATCTCTCCGGCAATATCTATCAGCCGTTCATCCCGTCGCTGGAGCCGCTGCGAACCGATTATAACGAGGCATCCGCAAAACTTCGTGATGCGTTGTCGGCAGTGTCGCGCAATGCGGCTGCCATTGCTTCCGGTTCCGACGAGGTGCGCGGAGCAGCCGACGCGCTGTCGCGCCGCACGGAACAACAGGCGGCATCCGTCGAGGAGACGGCGGCAGCACTTGAGGAAATCACCACAACCGTGCGCGATGCCAGCCAGCGCGCCCAGGAAGCGGGAAGTCTTGTGGAGACAACCCGAAGCGGCGCTGAAAAGTCCGGCTTCGTGGTGCGCCAAGCCATTGCAGCCATGGGCGAGATCGAGGCGTCCTCGCGCGAGATTTCCTCGATTATCGGCGTCATCGACGAGATCGCCTTCCAGACGAACCTGCTGGCGCTGAATGCCGGCGTTGAAGCCGCGCGCGCCGGTGAAGCGGGCAAGGGTTTTGCCGTTGTTGCTCAGGAAGTGCGCGAACTTGCCCAGCGTTCGGCAAAGGCTGCCAAGGAAATCAAAGGCTTGATCAACGCATCTGCCGATCAGGTGAAAAAGGGCGTCGAACTGGTGGCGGAAACGGGCGTGGCGCTGGAGGAGATCGTTGCACGCGTGCGCGATATCTCCACCAATGTTGCGGCCATCGTCGAAGCCTCGCGCGAACAGTCGATCGGGCTGCAGGAGATCAACCAGGCGGTCAATACGATCGACATGGGCACGCAGCAGAATGCCGCCATGGTGGAAGAATCCAACGCCGCCAGCCATGCCTTGGCAACGGAAGCGAGCGCGCTTTTTCAACTCACCTCGAGCTTCCGGCTTGGCGAGAGCAAAAGAAACGACGCCACGCGCCACCGTGAAACGATCACTGCACCGGATTACACCGATGACCGCCCGGCCGCGCGGCCTGTGTCCATATCCCGACGCGCGGCTTCCATAACGCCTGGCGCTGCGGCACGTTCTGTCAAAGCCGAGTGGCAGGATTTTTGATCCGTCCGCCCGTATTTCAAGAGTTTGGCACCCGCCTGGGTCACAAAGCATGTCCGCTTCGTCTTCTGGTCGCGCAGCGCAAGGCCGCGGCCGGGATATATCCCAAACTAAATCGTTATCCGGCGTTTACATTCGCCGGCTAGCGACTATCTCCCCCGATGAAACGCGGCCCCTGAGGTCCCGCGCCGCCCTCCGCTTTGTCCATGACTTTGGATGAACGATGTGCTGTGCGGAATTGACCCGCATTACCGTCGGAGACGTCTTTTGACTGGAACGGACCTGGATCTGGAAGCCTGTGCGCGCGAGCCGATCCGCGTGCCGGGCGCCATTCAGCCCCATGGTGCGCTGTTTGTGCTGCGCCCGCACGACCAGGTGGTCGTTCAGGCGAGCGCCAACCTTTCCGATTACCTTGGGGATGCCGTGGCACTGGGCAGGCCGCCCTCTGCAGCACTTGACGCGGTGATGGCGGCGCTGATGCAGTGGCATGCCGGCAGCGAAGCCTTCTTTCAGACACGCATTTTGGAGCGCAACCTGACGCTTGTCGCCCACCGCGCCGGTTCCTTGATCGTCGTGGAAGTGGAACCCGCCGGGAGCGAGCCGCTGGACGCCATATTTGGTCGCCTGCGCAGTTTTACCCAAAGGCTCTCTGCTGAAAACGATATCACCCGGTCGCTGTCCATCGTCACGCAGTTCATTGCAGGCCTGACCGGTTTCGACCGGGTGCTGCTGTACCGGTTCGACGCGGAGTGGAACGGGCAGGTGGTGGCCGAAAGCGGCAATGGCAGGCTTCCATCCTATCTTGATCTGAGGTTTCCAAGCGGGGATATCCCGGCCCAGGCGCGGGCGCTCTATGCGTCCAACCGGCTGCGCATCATCCCCGATGTGGGCTACCGGCCCGTGCCGCTCAACCCGCCGCTCAATCCGCAAACCGGCGATCAGCTCGACATGAGTTTTGCCCAGCTGCGCAGCGTGTCGCCGGTGCATCTGGAATATATGCGCAACATGGGCACCGGAGCCTCCATGTCGGTTTCCATCATGGTCGACGGCACGCTCTGGGGGCTGGTGTCCTGCCACAGCGTCGAAGCGCATACCGTCCCGCATCCGCTGCGGGAAATCTGCGATTTTGCCGCCGAAGCGCTTGCCATGCGCATTGGCGCGCTGTCGCGGGCAGACGATGCCGCCCGCCGGGTGGAGCTGTCGCAGGTAACGAGCCGATTGCTCGGCGCGATGTCGGCAGAAGCCGATTGGCTGGACGGGCTTTTCCAGGAGGGCGACCTGCTGCTAGAACAGGTGTCGGCACTTGGCGCCTGCGTCATCACGCCGACGCATCTGCGCACGTTTGGTGTAACGCCTGGTGACGAAAATCTGCGCCGGCTCGTGTCGTTTCTGGAGCAACGCGGCGAAGACCGCGAGTTCTTTGCCACGCAGTCACTGGCAAGCTTTTACCCGGCGGCGGAAAGTTTTGCCGACAGCGCAAGCGGCGTTCTGGCCATCCGCATCTCCAGGTTACATGCCAGCTGGCTGATCTGGTTTCGGCCCGAACTGGTGCGCTCGGTGAACTGGGGCGGCAATCCGCACAAGCTGGTGGCCGAGCGCGGCCGCATCCACCCGCGCAAATCCTTCGATGCCTGGCGCGAACTGGTGCGGCTTCAATCAGCGCCGTGGAGCGATGCGGAGCTTTCGGCTGCGCGCGAGCTGCGCTCGGCCATTGTCGGCGTCGTCCTGCGCAAGGCCGAGGAACTGGCACAGCTTTCCAGCGACCTGCAGCGCTCCAACAAGGAACTTGAGGCCTTTTCCTATTCGGTCTCGCATGATCTGCGCGCACCGTTTCGCCACATCGTCGGTTTTGCCGAGCTTTTGCGCGAGCGCGAAAATTCGCTGGATGACAAATCCCGGCATTACCTGCAGACGATTTCGGACGCCGCCGTTTCCGCCGGCCGGCTGGTGGACGATCTCTTGAGCTTTTCCCAGCTCGGGCGCTCCTCCATCGCCTCAAAACCGGTCGACATGAACAAGCTGGTGGCCGATGTCATCAAGTCCGTTAGCCTCTCCAGCCGTGACCGGAAGATAAAATGGTCCGTTTCGGACCTGCCGCCGGCGTTTGGCGATGTGACGCTGCTGCGTCAGGTGTGGTTCAACCTCATCGACAATGCGGTGAAATATACCCAGCCGCGTCCCCAAGCCGAAATCACCATTGCCGGCGTGACCCGCGACGACATGACGATTTACTCCGTGTCCGACAACGGCGTGGGATTTGACATGGCTTACGTCGGAAAACTGTTCGGTGTGTTTCAGCGCCTGCAGCGGGCAGAGGATTTTGAAGGAACGGGGATCGGTCTTGCGCTGGTGCGGCGCATCATTGAACGCCACAATGGAAGTATCGAGGCGGAAGGGGAGGTGGACAAGGGCGCTTGCTTCACCTTCTGCCTGCCGACAGAGAAGAGGAAAGGTCGCGCAATTGCCTGATTTGCGTCCGATATTGCTCGTCGAGGACAGCCCTCGCGATCTTGAACTGACGCTGGCGGCGCTGGAAAAGTGCCAGCTGGCCAACGAAATCGTCATCGCCCGCGATGGTGCGGAAGCCATGGATTATCTCCTGCGCACCGGCCTGCACGATAACCGCACGCACGGCGACCCGACCGTCGTGCTGCTCGACCTCAAGCTGCCAAAGATGGATGGGCTGGAGGTTCTGGAAAAAGTGAAGACGAATGACCGGCTCCGGCATATCCCGATCGTCATGCTGACCTCCTCGCGCGAGGAGCAGGATCTGGTGCAAAGTTACGAGTTGGGCGTGAACGCCTTCGTGGTGAAGCCTGTGGAGTTTAGCGAATTCTTCAAGGCCATACAGGATCTCGGCGTGTTCTGGGCGCTGCTGAACGAACCGCCACCGGGAAATCTACGCAATGCAAAGTCCTGATCCCACCATCCGCATCCTTCTTCTCGAAGACAGCGTGCTGGATGCCGAACTGATTTGCGAACATCTCGAGCGGCTGCAGCCGCAGCCGGACGTTCACCGTGCGGCAAGCCGGGCCGACTATCTTTCAGCGCTCGATGCGACGGAATTCGACGTGATCCTTGCTGATTTCTCGCTTCCCGATTTCGACGGCATGGCAGCACTCGAGCTTGCCCATGAGCGCGTGCCCGAAACGCCGTTCATCTTCGTCTCGGGCGTGCTGGGCGAGGAGGTGGCCATTGAAAGCTTTCGCCGGGGAGCGACCGACTATGTGCTGAAGCAGCGACTGATCCGGCTGGCCGCCGCCGTGGAGCGTGCCCTTTCGGAAGCCCGTGAACGGGCCGAGCGCCGCCGTATCGAGCAACACCGTGAGCTTCTGGTGCGCGAACTCAGCCATCGGGTTAAAAATACCATGGCTATGGTGATGTCGATCGTGCGGCGGACCGCGCGCGGCGCGCAAAACGTCGAGGACTATGTCGAAAACCTGATGGGACGCCTGCGCGCCATGGCAGATGCCCATGCGCTGCTGTTTGAGACAAACTGGAACGAAGCCGACCTTCACGACATGATTACGCGGACGGCTGTCGCCACCCTGCGCGATGCCGAGCGCATTGCGGTTACGCCGGGACCGTCGATCCCGCTTGATCCCCGCGCCGCCCTTGCCATGTCGATGGTGCTGAACGAACTCGTGACCAATGCGGCGAAATACGGTGCGCTAAGCACCGCATCCGGTCGCGTCTCCGTCTCCTGGTCCAGGGAGATGAACAAAGAGGGCCAGCCACTTCTTTGCCTGCACTGGAAAGAGACCGGCGGCCCGCCCGTCCACCCGCCGCAGGATCTAGGCTTCGGCATGACGCTGATCCAGCGCACCATCGAATACGAACTGCTGGGCGACGTGACGATCACCTACCCCGAGACAGGGCTTTCCTGCGACATCTGCTTTCCGCTGGAAAGCACGTGTGATGAGACGCTTGGGACCGAAATTTCGGCAGCACGCCCGGACGGGGTAAACGGCCATTGAGGGTAGTGCAGCTGGAATCAGCCTTTCGCAATGCCAAGGGCCGCGGTTTGAGCTGTAGAGAACCTATAGGGTGCGCTATGACAGCTCGGAATCCCAGCAGCATGAGCAGCTATTAACTCCTCATGCAGCCGGGCAGCACTCTCGATGAGTCTGTGAAAGCAGCTATTTGCTTCAAGGCGAGAGGGGAAAGTTATTGCCAAGCGTGACCAATAATGCCACCTGGGTGAACGTGGAAATAAGATACCCTTTGATGGCGGGCGGCGGCGACCCACCAGTGATAATTGAGTTTGATTTTGCTCCGGGAAGCTATGACCTTGAATGCTGTCGGCAACAGTAAAGTTGCACTTATCACGGGTGTGACCGGCCAGGACGGTTCCTATCTTGCAGAACTGTTGCTCGAAAAGGGCTACATGGTCCATGGTATCAAACGCCGTGCCTCCTTATTCAACACCGCGCGCGTCGATCACATTTATCAGGATCCGCACGTCACCAATGGACGCTTCAAGCTGCATTATGGCGATCTCTCCGACACCTCGAACCTGACGCGTATCATCCGCGATATCGAGCCGGACGAGGTTTACAATCTCGGCGCCCAGTCGCATGTGGCCGTCAGCTTTGAGGCTCCAGAATATACCGCCGATGTCGATGCGATCGGCACGCTCCGCATGCTGGAGGCCATCCGCTTCCTCGGGCTTGAAAAAAAGACACGGTTCTACCAAGCATCGACGTCCGAGCTTTATGGTCTCGTCCAGGAAATCCCGCAGCGGGAGACGACACCGTTCTATCCGCGTTCGCCTTATGCCGTCGCCAAGCTCTACGCCTACTGGATCACGGTCAACTATCGCGAAGCCTATGGCATGTATGCCTGCAACGGCATCCTGTTCAACCACGAGTCTCCCCGCCGCGGCGAGACCTTTGTGACGCGCAAGATTACGCGCGGCCTGTCTAATATCGCCTTGGGTCTGGAGTCCTGCCTGTTCATGGGCAACATCGATTCTCTGCGCGACTGGGGCCACGCCAAGGACTATGTGCGCATGCAGTGGATGATGCTGCAGCAGGACACGCCCGAGGATTTTGTCATTTCCACGGGTCTGCAATATTCCGTGCGCGAATTCATCCAGTGGACGGCGAACGAACTCGGCGTGACGCTGGAGTTTTCCGGCACGGGTGTTGACGAGATCGCGACCGTGGCTGCGGTCACCGGTGATCTGGCGCCATCGATCAAGGTCGGAGACGTCGTCATGCGGATCGATCCGCGTTATTTTCGCCCGGCCGAAGTGGAGACGCTGCTTGGCAGCTCGGACAAGGCCAAGGAAAAGCTGGGCTGGGTTCCCGAGATCACCGCCCAGGAAATGTGCGCCGAGATGGTGGCCGAAGACCATAAGGCGGCGCGGCGCCATGCCCTGCTGAAGCTGCACGGCCTGAGCTTGCCTGTGAGCCTGGAGAGCTGAGCATGGTTTACGACCTGAAAGGCAAGAAGGTCTATGTGGCAGGGCACAGGGGGATGGTCGGTTCGGCCATCGTCCGCCGGCTTGCCTCCGAAGGCTGCGAAATCCTCACCGCTTTGCGCGCCGATGCGGACCTGACGCGTCAGGTTGAGGTCGAAGCCTGGATGGACAAGAACCGTCCGGACGCGGTGTTTCTGGCCGCTGCCAAGGTGGGCGGCATTCTCGCCAATGACACTTTTCCGGCAGACTTCCTCTACGAGAACATGATTCTCGAGGCCAACATCGTCCACGCAGCTCACAAGGTCGGCGTGGAAAAGCTGCTGTTCCTCGGTTCTTCCTGCATCTATCCGAAGTTTGCCGCCCAGCCGATCACTGAGGATGCACTGCTGACCGGGGCACTCGAGCCGACCAATGAATGGTACGCGATTGCCAAGATCGCCGGGATCAAACTGTGCCAGGCCTATCGCAAGCAGCATGGCCACGACTTCATCTCGGCCATGCCGACCAATCTTTATGGTCCCGGCGACAATTTCGACCTGAACTCCAGCCACGTCATACCGGCGCTGATCCGCAAGGCTCATGATGCCAAGACCGAGGGCAAGTCGGAGGTGGTGGTCTGGGGCACAGGCACGCCGCGCCGCGAGTTTCTCCACGTCGATGATTGCGCCGATGCCTGCGTACATCTGATGAAGACCTACTCGGCGGACACCCACGTCAATGTCGGCTACGGCGACGAAGTGACGATCCTGGAGCTGACGCAGCTGGTGTGCCGCGTCGTCGGTTTCGAGGGAGCAATCATCAACGACCTTTCGAAGCCAGATGGTACACCGCGCAAGTTGATGAGCGCCGACAAGCTCCGTGGCCTCGGCTGGACGCCCAGCATCGGTCTTGAGGAAGGGATCCGCAGTGCCTATGCCGCGTTCATCAGCGGACAATTTGCCGAGCGTCGGCAGGAAACCGCCGCATGATCTCATTTATTCTTGATGGGGTGTATGAGCATCATCATCAAGCCTAGCACTACTTTGGCAGATTGGGATACGGAGCTTTCAGCATTTTTGCTGCCATTTCTGGACAAACTCGGACACAAAAAGCGGCGACAGATGTGCCCTCTTTACGTCTGCGGGCTCATTGGATGCGCGCTGAGGCGGCTGGCGATCCTGGCCCGTGGCGAGAGCAAGCCATCTTGGGTCGTGGACGCTGGGACGCAGGCGGACTTCGCGACATTGTGCGCGAGTATGTTGTGGAGCACCTTGCCACAGATGATGCGGTCCTGGTCATTGATGAGACCGGCTTCCTCAAGCAGGGCAAGATATCTTGCGGTGTTTCACGTCAATATACAGGGTCAGCGGGCAAGCTAACGAACTGCCAAATCGGTGTGTTCACCGCCTATGTTTCCGATCGTGGTCATGCGTTTATCGATCGAGCCTTGTACTTGCCAAAGAGTTGGACCAGCGATCCGGCAAGGCTTGCCGCCGCTCATGTTCCTGAAGCTGTAGCCTTCGCTACCAAGCCTGCCCTCGCTGTCGATATGAATCGGCGAGCGCTGACAGCCAAAGTGCCGTTTTCATGGGTGGCAGCAGATGCTGTGTATGGCGTCGGAGACGTCGAAGGAGCGCTGCGCCGAGCCTGCAAAGGTTAAGTTCTTGGGGTTAAATACGACCATCATTTTGGCGCTTGGTCTGGTAAGCCTTTCGTCGCAGGAACGGCTCTTGAGATTGCCCGTGATCTCGATCCGGCTGCATGGCAGCGCCTTTCCGCTGACGATGGCACAAAAGGCGCGCGGCTTCATGACTGGGCCTACTGCGAACTGGCCGATCTCGATGCCGACGAATACAGTGATACGCAAACCGGGCTTTGGACGCGTGGCTTGTTGATCCGGCGCAATATCAGCGATGGCGACCTCGCATTCTTCGTAAGCGCCGTCTCTGTCCCATTGGATCCGCTGCTTTTTGACCATAGCTGGGCATGCGAGAAGACTTCCAGGTGTATCTGGAAGCTGAATGATGGATGATGGATGATGGATTTGTTGGTCGCTATGAGGTCGTTGAGCCGCGCCGCGGTAACCGGCGGTGGCCGGATGATGTGAAGGCTCGTATTGTCGCGGAAATGCCTTGAGCCTGGTGCGCGCGTCGTGGATGTCGCTCGTCGTCACGGTGTTGTAGCAAACCAGCTTTCCGATTGGCGGCGCCAGGCGCGTGAGGGCATTCTGGCCCTGCCGCTTGCGGCGGCACCGACGCCGTCGTCGCAAGATGGTGGCGAGCCGGCATTCGTGCCTCTGGCAATCGCTGCGGAGAACCTTGAGTGAGTGTCAGGAATTTCGTGTACGGGCGTGGGGTTGAACATTTCTGTTTACGCCCTCGCGGCCTGGAAACGATCCGCGAAGAGAACGGCAAATTGCGATTTCGCCATCGCCCATTCCCTCGGTGGCATTTTCCACTCTTTCTCCGATCTGTTCAAGACCAGATACAGGAGTTTCGTCGCCGCCTCATCGGATGGGAAATGGCCCCTTGCGCGCACCGCGCGGCGTAGCTTGGAATTCAAGGCCTCGATGGCATTCGTGGTGTAGATGATCCGCCGCACGTCCTTGGGAAAGGCGAAGAAGGGAATGACCTCCTGCCAGGCACGCCGCCACATCTGGCCGATGGCCGGGAATTTCTGGCCCCATAAGCCTGCTTCGAATGAGGCCAGCGCTGCCTCGGCGGCCTTATCGTCAATGGCCGAATAGATCATTTTCATTTCACGCGCCAAATCCTTGCGGTCTTTCCAAGAGGCAAAATCCAGCGAGTTTCTTAAAAGATGGACGATGCAGGTCTGCACGGTAGTTTCCGGAAAGACCGCGTTGATGGCATCGGGGAAGCCCTTCAGTCCGTCCACGACGGCAATGAGAATATCTTCCACGCCCCGGTTCTTCAGCTCGTTCATGACGCGTAGCCAGAACTTCGCGCCCTCGTTGGTTTCGATCCAAAGGCCGAGGATTTCCTTCGTCCCGTCACCGCAAACGCCGAGCGCGACATGCACGGCCTTGTTGCGCACCGTGCCTTCGTCGCGGATTTTGACCCGAAGCGCATCGAAGAACACCAGGGGATAGACCGGTTCCAGAGGGCGCGATTGCCAGGCCGCGATCTCATCGAGCACGGCATCCGTAACCGCCGAGATCAGGTCCGGCGAAACATCCACGCCATAGAGCTCCTGCACGTGGCCGACAATCTCGCGGGTGCTCATGCCCCGTGCATACATCGAGATGATCTTGTCGTTGAAGCCGGGAAACCGCCGCTGATACTTGGCCAGAAGCTGCGGATCGAAACTCGATTGCCGGTCACGCGGTATCGACAGTTCCAGAGAACCATCGTCTGTCAAAACTGTCTTCTTTCCATAGCCATTGCGGCTGTTGCCGCTGGAATTTTCGCTTGAGAGATGATGATCCATCTCCGCGTTCAGCGCCCGTTCCGCCAGCGCCTTCTTCAACTGGTCGATCAGACCGCCGCCGTCAAAGGCCGTCTTGGCATCGGCCCCGCCAAGCAATTGGTCCAATATCGCGTCCGGAATAA
Source organism: Neorhizobium sp. PAMB6630 (assembly GCF_058242775.1). Classification (NCBI taxonomy): domain Bacteria; kingdom Pseudomonadati; phylum Pseudomonadota; class Alphaproteobacteria; order Hyphomicrobiales; family Rhizobiaceae; genus Neorhizobium; species Neorhizobium sp. PAMB6630. The sequence continues at coordinate 170,998 of NZ_JBZAYV010000002.1, read as the reverse complement.
TCGGCTCTTTTCGTCGTGCCATGGGTGGTCTCCTTCATACCCATTATGCACGCCCGTACACGAAATTCCTGACACTCCCGATCAGTGGCAAGTGCTGATGCCACCAATGCCACCAGGCCATTCATTCCCCGCCGGAAGTCGACAGGTTGCGTCGCAACCATGATCTTCACTCCACCAGGGGAAAGACAGATCACCGGCGACCCCGCAACGCCGTCACGACCGCTTGCGCCAACTCGGGCGCCACCGAGCCGATCATGGTCAGGCGTGCGCCGGCAATCTCGATCTCAATCCGACATGCGGCGTAGTCGGTGGCATCCGACGGCAAGTGTTCGGTCGCCGTTCGATCGCCAACCACGGCCACAGGCACGAACATCGCCTGCTGCGCGCAGACTTTGGCCGAGCGACGAGAGGTCAGCCCGGCATCCCGACGCCAAACATTCAGCAATCCGCGATTGACGCCCCAGCGCCGAGCGACGGCCGAGATGTTCACATCAGGTTCTGCGCTTTCCGCAAGGATGCGCGCCTTCTCCTCGTCAGTCCAATTCCGCCGCTGGCGCCGACCGGTAATCACCTCGATCCGCCGATATTTTCCCTCATGCCTGGCTTCATCCATGCCTTCATCCATGACTTCAAGCATGGCATCAGCGCGGTCTCCAACCATCCCGTTCAGCTCCTGTAGATGAAGCAGCATATCTCGCGGCTTTGGTCAGAAAAGCAAAGGTGGGATGTTCGTCGCATTCACGAATAAGCTTGCCCAGAGGCGTATAAAGCCCGCCTACATCATCGCATGGTCATGTTGGAGACGAGCGCATCAAGCGGCCGCACGACGAGCTCATTTGAAACTAAAACTGCAACTGTAATGCTAGAAATCCTCTCCAAATTTCCCCGAAGCAAATCCGCTTGGATCTGACTCGGAAATTTAGCATTTACGTAAAGCCTAGATATCGATAGATATCTAAATCCTAGAAAGGTCATTGTTGGTTATTGAATGACTGAAGCCATAGCTAAAACGAAGGTGACATTTGAGCGCTCTTAGCCAAATCCTATTTGTCGGGGTTTGCTTTTTAATCCTTTGGCGTTTTGGTTTGCTGACTGCAAAAGGCACGCCTTGGCATGGGTTATTGTCAGCAACCGCTTGCACATTGTACATTATCTGCCTGTATGGCTCGGCTCATATGCAGGTTGCTGAACTAAGCGGCACAAAACTCTGGGAACCTCACATCCTGCCCTCAACGCAAGCGTCTGAGATAGGGGGTCTTGTATTTAATTGGACCGTAGAGTTAATCGTTGTCCTGCTAGGTGAAATTGTTGCTGTTGCTTTATGGTCGCGTCGTAAAACTACACTCTTAGCCCCCCAGATGCTTCGAGAAAGATCTGAGCACAGTTTCGTCAATCGAAACGCGGCTACGATGCTCATCATTATCGGAACCATATCCACTATTTTGTTCAGAGCGGACCTGGCCACACGAGCAGATGGTGGGCAGGGATTGGTAACTATCCTTAAAACTTGTTTGGTGGTTGGGCTTTGCATTTTAGCATTCAATAATTTTTTCAATCAAAAATTTTATCGTGTTGTATGTTTGGCCGGTCTGCTGGTCCTAATCATTGGTGCAATTCGAAGTCCAATTCTATCTGTGGCGATAGCCTTCTTCGCAGGGAAAATTGCGCGCCAGGAAATAACACCAACTTTGTTGCTGCGTTACTCAATATATGGATTTGTATTCGCTGTTCTAGCTAGTACTATGTCAACTTTCCGCGGCAACCTAGTTTCAGGAAGAGAAGCCGACGTATATAGCGCCTTCATGGAAACGATCGATAATCCATTGGTGGCTATCTATGGTGGAGGCATCGACACTTTGGATGGCTATAGGCTTGCCCAGTATGTTCAACCTGGAGAGAAAGCTCGTCCAGAAAATGTTTTCGTGGCGGTTACGACTTTTATTCCACGTGCTCTCTGGCCAGACAAGCCACAGGATCTTAGTATCGATATAACCTATCGTTATCTACGTTGGGATCAAGGCGGCATGTTCCTGTCTTTGGTTGGATACCTGATGATTGCCTTTGGAGGATATATCGAGGCGCTCGCTGCACTTCTCGTGTTAATGGTCGGCCTGGGCGCCACCTATCAAAGAACGTTCCAAAGTTTCTATGGTTTTTCGGTACTGCTGATGGTATTTCGCTTATTTATAGGCGGATCACCGTTTGATATATATTATTGTCTAGTATACATCGTAATTTATCGACTATCTGGGATTCCATTTAATTACTGGATAAAATTCTCTAAGGCGTCACACCGAAAACGGCTACGCGCATGGTAGTCCTGCCTAAAATGTCACTTTGTCCTGTCATTAGCCTCGTATTGCCGTTTGTTGGCTGAATAAAACGCCGTTATAATGGGGGTAATCACATGAATTTTCACCTTTTATATATTATTCTGTCCTTTGAATTTTTCTTGTAATTATCCAGCAAATTTAACGTTGAGTTTTAATGAGCGTTCCTTGCATTACGTTGACCCTCCCAGTGTCTGTACGGGCGCGAATATTGAGAAAATTCGAATTTTAATTGCGACTCGAGAGTTGAATTAATTTTTTAGTATATTGTATTATTAAAAATCGCCCGGCCGAACCCGTTACATTGCGCACATCTTCAGCACGCTCTCAGCTGCATTCACACTTTAACTATCGGTCCACGTTAACGAAGACTGGAATAATTTTACGGAGACCTGCTTGAGATGAAGGATATAGAATCAAAAGTGCCTTTGATACCTGTGGTAATACTATCAACTGCTGATCTGGATGCCCCAATCTGGACTAATAAGCAACATATCGCTACACGACTGACAGCTGAGCGTGAAGTACATTACATTGAGTCCCTCGGACTGCGTGCGCCGACGTTGAGTGTGAAAGATTTGCTTCGCGTTTCTTCGCGCGCGGCAGCTGTGTTTCGAGTCAAGCGCGCCGCTACTTCCGTCAACAGAAACAAGAAGGGGAGAGAGGGAGTCGATGCGTTGCAGCGGCATTTGCCAATGGTCGTCCCTTTTCATTCATTCTCAATGGTTCGGGCATTGAATCAATGGATCATCTCGCGCCGCATCCTGTCACGCTTACCTAAGCGTTATGCGCTCTGGAGTTTCTCTCCCCTAACCTATGGGCTGGAGGACGGCGCGGAGACTGTCGTATACCATTCAGTCGACCTCTTGCACACGATTGAAGGCATTCCGCGCAAGGCACTGCTTGAGGCTGAACGTCAACTGATCAAGCGCGCGGATGCCGTAATCGCGTCCAGCAATGGCGTTGCAGAGCATCTTCGGACACAGGGAGCAAAGCCATTGGTGTGGGAAAATGTTGCAGACATTAATTTGTTTCAACAAATGCAGGCGCCGAGAGCCGCGCGCGAGCGCCGTGCGATATTTGTCGGGAATCTGACTCCGAGCAAAATTAACTTCGCTCTGCTGGAGGGCATTGTCGCCGAAGGTGTAAAACTTGCATTGGCCGGACCGGTTAGCATTGACGGCACTAAGCGTGATCCTGCGCTCAACCGTCTGTTGGCTTCACCCATGGTCACTTATCTTGGTACTCTGGACCAGCTGGAGATGGCTGGCGAGATCGGCAAGAGTTGGGTTGGGATCATTCCTTATCACCTCAATGAATATACGGCTGGTGTTTTCCCCATGAAAGTCTACGAGTACCTAGCCGCTGGTTTACCGGTTGTGGCAACACATTTGCCGAGTATTGCAGATCGGACGATTCCAGGAGTTTCCCTTGTTGGTCCGGATAATTTCGCTAAGGCTGTCGCTAAGGCTTGCCTAGGAGCCTACGAGCCGCCGGTCGGTGACTTCACCATTAACAGTTGGGAAGCACGCATCGAACAAATAAGAACGCTGCTCGATGCTAAACCGTGACGGGCGGTGGGAGGTTTTTTTCAAATGCTGACGCATTATATGCGCGCTGCCTTACCGCTGATGCGCAGTATATTGGCATATGCTGCAATGCCTGCGGCCGGGATCATAACGGCACCAATCTTAGCACATGCACTAGGAGCCACAGGAAGGGGGCAATTGGCAGGTATACTGCAACCCTTGACACTAGCAGCTGCGGTGGCAGCACTTGGCGTGCCTTCTGCCGTTACTTATTTCATAGGTCGTGGTTACCAGGCGAGCCCGATCGTTCGTCTTTCGGGTTTAATTTCTCTGATAACGACCTTTTTGGTCGGGATTGTGTTGTTCTTCTATTCATCAGCTGTTGCCGCACAACTCGATACAGACCGATTTCTCATGCTGATGATATGGGCAGCGTTTCTGCCTAGCGCGCTGATTTCAATTAGACGCGGCCATATACAGGGACTACGGCAATACAGCGCACTCGATCTTGAACGGTTGCTGGCCTCAGGGTTTCGGGTCGGGGTCATTTTGATGCTTTGGATTATCGGAGTGCAATCCGTGATCCTGTTCGCGGCAGCTTATATGATAGCCGGCCTCAGTGCATCGGCAGTGCTTCGACTTCCGCCCAATACAACCACGCGGACCTCATCCGCACAACCCATGCCGGCACCTGATTTCAACGGGAGAGCTTTTCTTTCATATTCGCTGCTATCGGCTTTCGGCGCGATTGCTGCAGCTATGTCCGCGCGGCTTGATCAGGCAATTATGCCTGCTATCGTTTCCGCAAATGAGCTCGGCTATTATTCGGTTGCTGTAACCGTTGCCGAAGTGCCAGGTATTGTAACGGCGGTTATTACGCGCAATGTATTGGCTGAAGTTGCCGGTGATGTCTCCACAAAAGTCATAATTCGCTCCGTCATCCTCGGCGGATTGGGCCAGTTTACATTGATAGCAGCCATCCTGATTTCGATGCCGTATCTTGTGCCGATAGTGTTCGGTGACGATTTTTTGCCGGCGATGGAGTTAATGAGAATATTGCTGCTGGGCACGTTAATTAGCTATGGGGCGAGTGTAATTGCCGCATACCTTGGCGGTTTGGGTAAGCCCGGCTATAACTCTCTAGGGCAAGCGGCGGCAGCCATAACAACTACCACTATGTTTTGGTTCGCTTGGGGCGAAATGAACTCCGTAACTGCGGCTTGGGTCAGCGTCTGGTCGCAAACGGTGGCTCTGGCAGTAATGATATTTCTTATGTTGAGAGTTCGTTCAAAGCCCCATAACGGGAAGTCCGGGAAATCAATCAAAGAAGATGCTAATTAAAATGCTCCTCTACAACCCCAGTCGCCTTTGGCTCCTATCAACAATGTATTATCGCGACGGAAAGTATCGCAGAGCGCGTTTCATAAAAGCTTATTTATTTGCAATATTCCGCGCGGTTCTTCCACCGGAGGCAATACTATCAAGTGAACCGGCCTTGGGACATTTTGCGATGAATATTGTTGTTCATCCCAATGTTTCACTCGGGAAAAATGTGGTTCTGTGGCACGGTGTTACTCTATCTGTAAGTGATTCACCGGGAACAGATTCGCGTTTGACGGTAGGTGACCGCGTAGAGATCGGTACGGGCGCTGTGGTCATCACCCCATTACGAGGCAGTTTGTCTATCTGCAACGATGTGAAGATCGGCGCGAACTCTGTCGTTACGCGCTCGCTGACAGAGCCTGGTACATATGCTGGCGCGCCAGCAGTTCTCATCAAACGCCTGGATACTTAATCATGAATATTCTCTTTGTTACGTTGGACGTATTCGGTGGCACAAAAAAAGGCGGCGGAGAACGCTACGTGACAGAGTTGGCACGGGCTGCGCGGGCACGCGGACTGACTGTCAGCGTTGCGGTTGTCCGATCCATGCGTGAATTTGCAGAACTGAGTGATCTCGACGCTCCGACTCGCCCTATTTCACCGCGCCGCTTCTTCGATTTGGTGCGTCGGTGCGACATCGTGCATGTCCATCAGCTTAATACACCAGGTTTTGACTACGCGGCAGTTCTGGCCAAGATGCTGCACAAACCGCTTGTCCTGACCGACCATGGCGGCGGAACCCTTACTCCCGGGCGTGCGCTTGGGAAACACCGGTTGCGCTTCATTGATGCTGCAGGCTTTGTGAGCGATTGGAGCCGAAAAGACGTTGACCCGACGGGGCAGATAAAAAAGAACATGGTCATTCTGGGCGGCGGGGATCACCTTCCAGACGCTGGGCCACTCGAGCGGTCTTATGATTTTGGTTTTGTTGGCCGACTGCTGCCTCACAAAGGTCTTCATGTGGCCTTGGCGGCCCTGCCTCAAGAAGCGAGCATGATTGTCGCGGGTCAGGCGCGCGACACTCAATATTACGATGAGTTGCTGAAGCTCGCGAAAGGCAAGGATGTAACCTTCATTGCCGATGCATCCGATCTGCTCGTTGCTTCGCTGATGAAATCAATTCGCTACCTGGTGGTTCCCTCGGTCAACTCATACGGCACTCAGGTTTATGCACGACCGGAACTGCTTGGACTCGTAGCATTGGAAGCTTTGGCCGCAGGTACTCCTGTTATAGGTTCTGACGTGGGCGGCCTCGGGGAGGTGTTACACACCGCTGGACAGATCGCACTACCTCCCGGTGACGTTGCGATCTGGCAGTCAGGTTTAAGCCTTGCCATTGCCTCAGAGCCGCCCGCACTAAACACCTCCGAGTTTACGTGGGATGCTGTGGCTGCACGTTGCGAAATACTCTATTCGATGCTACCCGCAATATCGGCCCGCGAACATGATTGAACCAATGCGCCTTTTATTCGTCTCGCGATCTCTTCCATTTCACCATCTTGGCGGCATGGAAGTAGTGGCTTGGGATTTGGCCCGTTCGCTCGCGCGCCGCGGCCACGAGGTTGAAATTCTGACGACTCAATGCACGAACCTTGAACCTGTCACGACAATTGAAGGGGTGCGGATACGAACTATTAATGCTAAGTCCGGTCGCTATTCGCCAACATTTTGGCGCAGCACTGTGGAGTTGTATAGAAACGATTACAAACGCCGTGTCGATGCAGTGCTTGGAATTGGCATGGGCGCCCATGCGATTGCGCGCACACGTCAGCCCAACGAAAAGCCCTTGGTCATAATGCAGTCCCATGGACAGCCATGGGGCGAATTTGTCTCTAAGCTCTCTGTACCCAAGCCCATGTCTTGGTTAAAGTCGGCCAAAAATGTGCTCGAATTCACGCGCGAAAGGACTTTACGTCATTATGATCGCGTTATCGCCGTCGGCCCGGCCGTTGCCGATGTACTCAACAGTGCCCCAACGTCTTGGATGCTGGGCAATACACCGGTGCAGGTCATTGCAAACGGTATAGATCAAGATCATTTCGTATTCCATACTAGCGCACGCGCCCGTATTCGCAATGCGCTAGGTATCCCACTGGATGCACCGGTAGTGATATCTGCTTGCCGGCTTCACGTCCAAAAGGGGCTTCGTGAATCGTTGAACGGATTCGCCCTGGCTTTTGGGCAGCGGCGCGAACTACATTATATAATAGCCGGATCTGGGCCATATGAACCAGATTTGCGAGCGCAGGTGTCCCATTTGGGGCTATCAGATGCGGTGACATTTGTCGGTGCAGTAAACCGGGAGCTACTGCCTCAATATTTGAGTGCTGGCGACGTATTCATGTTCACCTCGAAGCGCCGCGAAGGCCTTGCGCTTGGACCACTTGAGGCTGCAGCCACTGGCTTGCCATCAGTTCTCTCAGATCACCTGGCCATCGAAGGGTTAGCTGCAGAGACCGTTAAGCCCAATAGCCCGGCGCAGGTTGCGTCCGCCATTGAGGCCAGTCTGGCCGACAGACCTGCCGAAAGGCAGTCGCTCTTGCCCCACGCTTACTCTCTAACAAAAGCTAGCGACGATTACGAGAATGCACTCAGTGACGGTGCTTCGGGTGTCAAATCAGCGATGCATAGTCAAAATTCGAGAGACAAAATATGATTTTTAAATTTTTAGAGATTTTACTGCGCGCCTTCGCACGACCGGTGAAAGGCGTGCTGGTAGAGGACCGAGTGGCTTTGGGTGATTGCAGTTTGCATGCACCTGTAATGGTTGGCTATCGAACTTACTGTAACGACAGCATGCTGCGAAATGTGACCATTGGTAGATTTTGTTCAATTGGCCGCCGTTGTACAATAGGCGCTCCGCGTCATGCAGTAGAAGCTATTTCCACTCACCCATTTATAGCACCGTCCACTCAGGAACATACAAGCATTTCCAATGACGTTTGGATTGGGGACAACGTGATAGTTGTCGCTGGCGTTCACATCGGCGACGGAGCCGTTATTGGGGCAGGTAGCGTAGTTACCAAGCCGGTACCGGCATACGCAATTGTTGGAGGAGTTCCCGCGCGAGTAATCCGTATGCGGTTTTCTCCAGATGTCATACAAAAATTGATCGAAAGCCGGTGGTGGGACAAAGGCGATCTGGCGGCTTCACCCGCCGTCAGGTCTATTGATGAATTAGTTAAGTTAGCCAAGATGACCGACGATTTTAGATATAAGCAATTCTCCTACCGCAAGTCGCGTCCCTCTGCGCCATTCAAGGCTTAATGAAAGATACCTCGATGAGTGGACTAGCAAAAAGGTTTTTTGCGAAGATTGCCTTGAGATTGCGTGGCTTAATGCAGATTAGTTTAATGCATCTGCCCGGCCGCCACTTCGGCCCGCGCCGCGCCGGCGTAATTGTCAGCCTGACCAGCTTCCCGGCGCGTATCGATACCGTCTGGCTCACTATTGAAACTCTTTTACGTCAAACAGTTAGGCCAGAGCGGCTAGTTCTCGTTCTGGCGCGGTCTGAATTCCCAGACGGAAAGTTACCGCCATCGGTTACTGATCGTGACGTGGAGATTTTGTGGACTGAGTCCAATTCGCGCAGCTACAAAAAGCTTTTACCTGTTCTCCAGGCCTATCCAGATGCGGTCATTGTGACAGCTGATGATGATATTCTGTATCCACGGTGGTGGCTGGCACGACTGCTTTCTGAACATGCGGCACAGCCCGATTCAATAATTGGCTTGAGAGGTGCGGAAATTTTGGTGGACAATGGTCACATCGCGCCATACGCACGATGGCCTGGCGCTACACGGTCAACCCCTTCTGTTCGCACTTTCCTAAAAGGCGATGGTGGAATTCTTTATCCACCACACTCGCTTCCTGATATCGCGCTTAACGAGCGTCTTGCCATGGAAATATGCCCCTATGCAGACGACATTTGGTTCAAACTTGCCTCGCTTGTGGCCGGCACTCGCGTAAATCGGGTCATGGATGGCGATTTCGACTTGCCGACAATCAAGTCGAGCCAGGCGTTCAGCCTGAGGATCCATAATGTTGGTGAAGGTGGAAATGACAATCAGCTAGCGCGAGGCATATTGCATTTTGGTCTTCATCAGCTCATTGCTGGCGATATTGACACTGCAATCGTGAAGCTGCCTCTGCATGCTGAAAACAGCGATGCTCGCATTTTAGGCGTAGGTGCAAGTCACACTCAGTCAGTGCGATACGGTGCTGAGCGTCCCTCCGATACCCCATTGGACAAACTGGGCGACTCAGAATCTTTTGACAAGAAAGCAAGCATTAATAATGAACTCGATGTTGTCGTTGCGCATGACTATTTGACTCAACGAGGGGGTGCGGAAAGGGTTACAATTGAGCTTGTGCGGGCACTGCAACCACGGAGTATCGTCACCTCAATTTATGCCTCTGAGGGAACATTCCCAGAATTTAAAAACATGCGAATTAAGGCAACCTGTCTCAACAAGGTGACTTTGTTCCAAAGAGATTCGCGTCTGGCTTTCCCTTTCTTGGCAGCGGCCTGGTCGTCAGTCAAACCGGTCCGTGCCGATGTCGTGGTATGCAGTTCCTCCGGCTGGGCTCATGCACTGCCTACTGCTGGGACGACGCGCAAGATCGTGTACTGCCACAATCCGGCCCGCTGGCTTTATCAGGCAGATGATTATTTGCTGGGACAATCTTTTTTCGTGAGGGCTGTGCTCAGGACCTTGCGATCTTGGATGATCAAGTGGGATCGCCAAGCCGCCCGTTCGGCTCATGTCTACATAGCCAATTCGACCTCGGTTGCGGAGCGCATACGTCGCGTCTATGGGCGTGATGCGCGTGTTGTTTTTCCACCTATTTCGGTTGATGCCAGCTTGCCGGGCGAAGCGGTACCGGCGCTAGTGGGCAAAACATTCTTCTTGATGGTCGGCCGGGCACGCGGCTACAAGGGAGCTCAACCACTCGTCGAAGCCTTCAAGAGTATGCCGGAGCATACTCTTGCCGTAGCCGGCGGCGGTAAAATTTTGGATGCTCCCGACAATGTTGTGCCCACGGGTTACGTCAGCGAGGCGCAACTACGTTGGCTTTATGCAAATGCAAGAGCATTGATCTCGGTTTCACGCGAAGATTTCGGGCTAACGCCCATTGAAGCAAACGCCTTCGGGACACCAGTCTTGCTGCTGCGCGCGGGTGGCTTCCTCGATTCGACGCATGAGGGAACAAGCGGGCTTTTTATCGAGGAGGCAACCCCGCAGGCAATCCGCAAGGCTGTATGCGCATTTCCGACCACGTGGGATCGCGATGCCATCAAACGCCATGCTGAAAAGTTCAGTCCTCAGCGTTTTCACGAAACGATCCGCCGCATCGTTGCTGAAACCATTGCTACTGAAAAACAAGGTCCTTCGCAAGGTGGGCAGCAGAAAGGACAGTGATGTTTATGCATCGTAGAAAATTTCTGAGATCTTCGATTTTTTTTGCAGCTTTATCTATCACTGGAGTGCTGCCTCTCAGCGTGGCTGTTGCAGCATCAGATCGCGTCGTATTTGATGTGACCAACTTTGGCGCGAAAGGCGACGGGCAAACGGATGACACAGCTTCCATCCGCCGTGCTATGATGCGTGCGGCGGCATCTCGCAAACCTTCACATGTTTTTTTTCCTAAAGGGGTTTACAAATTCAGCCATCTGGAGGTGGTATTTGATGATGTGGAAGTGAGCGGGGATGGCGCTGTGCTCATGTCCGCATTGCCTCTCGGAGCGGCTGAGCCTGCGATTTGGCTTCATGCAAAGAAGATCTGGGTTCACGATCTTGCAATTGATTACGTCGATAAAATCGATGTGCGTCGGACAGGTGTCGTGGAGAGCCGTAAGCCTAATGCCTATGGTCTACGCCTTGGTGGCGCACGAGATCCCCTCCTGTGGAACGCCGATTTGGTCCGTGTCGAGCGCGTTGAGGTTAGCAACGCGCGTGGTGGGGGTATACAGATTTCCTATGCCAATAATGTATCCGTCATCGGCTGCCGCGTGCGCCAGGTCTTAGGTAACGGTTTGGGTTTTGACAATTGCGTCCATGACGTCTTGGCGGAAAAAAATGACATTTCTCTGACCGGCGACGATCTTCTGATTATCGTCACCGACGCTAAGGTCCCTGGCGGAACCCGAAATGTCGTATTTCGCCATAATACTGTAGCGCAGGGTTATGCCAAAGGAATAGCTTCAAGCGGTGTTGATGGCATGATTATTGAGGGTAATAACGTCAGCGATACCTTTGCCGGCGGAATTGTTGTTTTCTCGGATGCTTATTACGGGCTGGGTCGGTCAGCGAATGTCAAGGTCATTGGCAACGTTGTAAAGAACGCCGGTAAATTCTTTGGGGAGGGACAATTCCGGAAGGAAGCCTCATCAGTTGGAAATTCGATCTATATAGCAGGCGGTTCTAGCGATGTAGCCGTGCGCGGCAACACCCTTATTGGATCGGTGCGCGACGGTATTGTTGTCACGACGATCAATGGCTTGTCTATTGTAAAAAACGTTGTGCTTGATCATCCTGGTGTCGGCATATTGGTGGGTGATCCAAGGAACAATGATAAAGCGCGGATCCGCAATTTTGAAATCGCCTCAAACATTGTTCGGGGCAATCGTGATGGCATCATCGTAGGATCGGCAACGAATGGTGTTGTACACGAAAACATCATTTCACCAAAGGAGCTAGGAAAAGGCAATATTCTAGTAGTTGCCAACACTAGCGCCGTCTCTGTCAAAGATTAACCTTGACAGTGCAATGATGCCCCAGATCGTCGGTCGGCAATCCGTTGGCGATTGCAAACTCGGTCAAGGACGGCGTATCAGCAGTGTCGGGCGCCTCGTTCGGTGTCGTCACCGAAGCCGCCATCACATCAACATCGAAAGCGCTTCTCTAATCGGCGTGGTGAAGTCATGCGCGATCGAGCTTTCCACTTCTGCGGCGGGTAACGTCTTTTCGTAAGCATTCGCCGAGGACCGCAGGTTCAGCTTTTCTTGCGCGATCGGCGGTAAGCGGTTAGACTGACAAACGCACTTATTCTAATCGACAGCCCAAGTCCGATGTCCGCACTGTCGATGTCATTTCCACCACGGAAATTCTATTCTGCCAAAGTAGTGCTAGCATTTTCCGTAGCTGCCTCGGCGAGGGCCGAATGGAGATAGCTCACGTTTATTGGGCAGCATCCGGCTCCGATAACGATTGAACAACCTCGTCTGCCAAGATGCCCAGGCGCTCCACACAAACGGCTTCAACGAGGTCGAGGAGGACCGCGGTTTGCTCGATCAGCCACTGTAGGGCTTCCTCGCTGATTTCATAGTGCCGGGAGTACCGTGCCTTCACATAGGCCTCGTTAAGGATATTAAACCAGGCGACCGCGCGGATACCATCCCTCGGCCATGCTTCAACAAGCCGCGGGTCACACCCTTCCGCGAGGCTCCGTAGAAACTTGATATTGTGGGATGGCGGGCTGTAATTTGTGGCCGTAAGCAGCACCGACGCGTAGGCGCTTTCAATTGACTGATGAAGTTCGAAAGCTGCCAGCTCTAGATTGCCCTCATTGACATAGAACTTTGATCCTTTTGCAAAATCTTTCGCAAATCGGAACCGGGACTGAAAATGTTCCTTTGCAACACGAAACGCGTCCGCGGGATTGAGTGTTTTGGGTTCCGCAAGCGCCGTCTCGTCCAACTCGTACAGCGCGATGCCGTCCCGACGAATGTCGGAAAAGAAGTAATGGCCGTCCTGGAGAAAGCGGTTCATTTCGCGCAGGGAGTGGGCAATGAGGCCGACTGGCGTATTGACGGCCTTGTCATGCATGATCCGGTCCGTTGCCTTTTGCCAGTACTCGGGACTTGCCAGCTTTCGTGTGTTGACGATGACGAGAATATCGTAATCCGAGCGGTAGCCTTTCATGGTATGGGGTTCATCGACCCAGTTGCCACGGGCGTAGGAGCCAAAGAGTATAATCTTTAGGATACGTCCCTTCTTCTTGAAATCGGCCGTACCGCCGCTGATTGCATCTGCGAATTCTTCGTGGATCAACTCGACGATGCGGGTGAGTTCGCGTTGCTTGCGCTCCGGTAAATGGTCCAGGCTTGATTTCATCGGCATCCGGTCCGTCGTCGTTCTGTCTTAACGTGCATTGAAGAGACCTGCGAAGGCGATATCATATTGATAGGTGAGCTTTCCGGCAATGATCGGTCGTTGTCCAGCGAGGAATAGCGGTTCAGTGTCGGCGGGCAATGTGCGAGCCTCCTCCGGGGTGGCAGCGGCAGCGCGGTGAACCTTCTGGGAAGCACCCCTCCAGCCTTTCCTACGACGTCCTTGATCAAGGTTTATCCTAATCGCCCCGCCGTTCCCAACCCTCCTGGGCTCCATTCTGACGTTACCTCTGCGAATTCCCCACGCTCGCATACATCCCCGTCGTGCGAAAATCGCTCGGGTTGGTGCCATAAAGGCGCCTGAAGACTTTGGAGAAGTAGTTGGGGTCTTCGAAGCCGCACAGCGCCGAGACTTCCTTGATCGGCATGTCGGCGGCGGTGGTGAGCAGTTTGGCGGCGCGGCGCAGGCGTTTTTGCAGCACGAATTCAGCGGGGGGCAGGCCTTCGCTGGCGGTGAAGATGCGGGAGAAATGGGCGCGGCTGAGGCCGGCGACTTCGGCAAGATCGCTCACCGTTAACCGGTCGCCCAGATGGGTTTGGATATGTGCGAGCACATGCTGCAGCGTGCGGTATTCCTGCGCGAATGTCGGGTGAGAGCCGAAGACGTCGTCATAAAGTGCCATGGCTCCCTCGTAAGCGATGGCGGATGCTGAACCCGGCGTCTCGCCGCCCGTCACCAGGCGGTGGCAGCAATCGGCCAGTTGGTCGATGGTTTCAGGTTTCAGGCGCAGGATCGGGCCGGTAATGGCAAGGATCGACCGATGGATGCGCAGCGCCTCCTCGCCATTCATCGAGATCCAGAAGAATTCCCAGCTTTCGTCCCGTTCCAGCCAGTAGCGGTGATTGTGCGGGATGAGCAGAAGCAGCGTTTCACCCGGCTTCACCTGCGTCAGGCGGTTCTCGTAACGCAAGTTTCCTCGCCCGCGGATACAATGCTGCAGCACGGTAAATGGTGCCTGGCCACGCTTGCGCCCGTCCCAGTCGTATCCGCCGCCTTTGCGGATTTCATAACCGCTGCTTGTGGGCATCGTGTGTAGCGTATGGCGCCCGCGCGGCAGGGAAACGGTGCGGACCGAAGGCCCTTTGTCGACCAGATCCTGCAGCACAAAATTACCCATGATAGCATAATCCTTCTCTGGCCCGGGGGCGGAATATGCGCATAATCCTGCACCGAGGAGACATTAATGGGAAGCCTTCGGGAGGCGCGCAAGTGGCTTGTCCCTGTATTTCAGGGTTTTCCATGGGTGAGGAGTATTTCTGACATCCTGTCCCCTATCCCGGCGGCTTTCCGCGCTCGGTTCGCAATGAGGATGTGAAAATGGGTTTCAAAATCGCTATCATTGGGGCCGGCAGCGTCGGCTTCACCAAAAAGCTGTTCACCGACATCCTGTGCGTGCCGGAGTTTCAGGATGTGGAATTCGCGCTGACTGATGTCAGCGAGCACAATCTGTCGATGATCCGCGAGATCCTCGAGACGGTGGTCAAGGTCAACAAGCTGCCGGCGAAAGTGACGGCGACGACCGACCGGCGCAAGGCCATCGAAGGTGCGCGTTATATCATCAGCTGCGTGAGGGTCGGCGGTCTCGAAGCCTATGCGGATGATATCCGCATTCCCCTGAAATACGGTATCGACCAGTGCGTCGGCGATACGATCTGCGCCGGCGGCATTCTCTACGGCCAGCGCAACATTCCGGTGATCCTCGATTTCTGCAAGGATATCCGCGAGGTGGCAGCGCCCGGCGCCAAGTTCCTCAATTATGCCAACCCGATGGCGATGAACACCTGGGCTGCCATCGAATATGGCAAGGTCGATACGGTCGGCCTTTGCCATGGTGTTCAGCACGGCGCCGAACAGATCGCCGAAGTGCTCGGCGCAAAATCCTTGAGCGATCTCGATTACATCTGCTCGGGCATCAACCACCAGACCTGGTTCGTCGATCTGAAGCTGAATGGCCGGCCGATCGGCAAGGATGAGTTGGTGGCCGCCTTCGAGGCGCATCCGGTGTTTTCGCAGCAGGAAAAGCTGCGTATCGACGTGCTGAAGCGGTTTGGCGTCTATTCGACGGAAAGTAACGGCCACCTGTCGGAATACCTGCCGTGGTATCGCAAGCGGCCGGAAGAAATCACCCGCTGGATCGACATGTCGGACTGGATCCACGGCGAAACCGGCGGTTATCTGCGCCACTCCACGGAAACCCGCAACTGGTTCGAGACGGAGTTCCCGCAGTTTCTTAGCTCCGCGGCAAAGCCGTTCGACAAGTCCAAGCGGTCGAATGAGCATGCCAGCCACATTCTGGAAGCGCTCGAGACGGGCAGGGTCTATCGCGGCCATTTCAACGTCAAGAACAATGGCATCATCACCAACTTGCCGACGGACGCCATCATTGAATCGCCCGGTTTTGTCGATCGCTTCGGCATCAACATGGTCTCGGGCATCACCCTGCCGGAAGCTTGTGCTGCCACCTGCATGGCCTCGATCAACGTCCAGCGCATGTCGGTTCATGCCGCCATCACCGGCGATATTGACCTCCTGAAGCTTGCCGTGCTGCACGATCCGCTGGTGGGTGCGGTCGCCACACCGGAGGAGGTCTGGCAAATGGTGGATGAGATGGTTGTCGCGCAGGCTGAGTGGCTGCCGCAATACGCCCATGCGGTTCCAGCCGCCCGCGCGCGGCTTGCCGAAGGCAAGGTGAAGACACGCGACTGGGCGGGCGCTGCCCGGCGCACCGTGCGTTCCATCGATGAATTGCGGGTGGAAAAGGCGGCGCAGAAAGCGGCCGTCTGACCCGAAAAAACAAGGCGGATGCGGCGAAGGACGGGAGACCCGTCGCTGCACCCGTCAAAACTAGGGAGAGGCAGGCGCGGGGCGTACTGCCGTTTGGGAGGAATGATGATGACACAGACACGCAGGCTCCGTACCGCCGCCTTGAGCTTCGGCGTTTCGCTGATTGCGCTCTGCGCCCACGCCTTTGAAACCTCGACGCCGCCGGAGCCGCCGCAGTTTCCGGCGGAAGGCAAGATTACTTATGTGGCGCGCGATACCATTTTGGAATTCAAGGCGCTGCCGAGCTACAGCCAGCCGCAATGGGTGGTCGACAAGTTTGAAAAGACCGGCAAGCTGCCGCCCCTGAAGGACCGGCTGCCGGAAGAGCCGCTGGTGGAAAAAACTGCCAACATGCCGGATGGCCCCGGCGTCTACGGCGATACCATGCGCCATGTCATTGGCGGGCGCCCGGAAGGTTGGAACTATACCGCCGGCCAGAGCCAGGGTTGGGGCGGCATCGATATTGCGCTGTCGGAATGCCTCACACGCACCGCACCGCTGTTCCAGGTGAATGCCAAGGACACAGAACCGCTGCCGAACCTTGCCAAAAGCTGGGAATGGTCGGCCGATGGCCACAAGCTCACCATGCATCTGGTGAAGGGCGCCAAATGGTCGGATGGCGTGCCGTTCACGGCAGATGACGTGATGTTCTACTGGGAAGACGCGGTGCTCGATCCCAATGTCTCGCCGCTCGGCGGCGGTGCCTCGCCGGAAGCCTTTGGCGAGGGCACGACGCTTGCAAAGGTTGACGACTACACCGTCGAATGGACCTTCAAGAGCGCGTTTCCCAAGCAGTATCTCTACACCATGTCCTATCCGAGCTTCTGCCCGGGGCCGGCGCATATCCTGAAGCCGCAGCATCCGAAATATTCCGGCAATACCTACAACCAGTTCAAGAACGCCTTTCCGCCGGAATACATGAACATGCCCGTGATGGGCGGCTGGGTGCCGGTGGAATATCGTGCTGATGATATCGTCGTTCTCCGGCGCAATCCCTATTACTGGAAGGTGGACGAGAAGGGCCAGCAGCTGCCCTATTTGAACGAGCTTCACTACAAGCTTTCCACTTGGGCAGACCGCGACGTGCAGGCGGTGGCCGGCTCCGGCGATATTTCCAACCTCGAACAGCCGGAAAACTTCGTCGCCTCGCTGCGGCGGGCAGCCGATGCCAATGCGCCGGCACGCCTTGCTTTTGGTCCGCGCCTCATCGGTTACAGCCTGCAGATGAACTTTTCCGGCAATGGCTGGGGCAATCCGGACGAGCGGGAACAGGCGGTGCGTGAACTGAACCGCAACGCCGATTTCCGCAAGGCGGTTACCTCGGCGCTCGATCGCAAGGCGATCGGGGATTCGCTGGTCAAGGGGCCGTTCACGGCGATCTATCCGGGCGGGCTGTCCTCCGGCACCAGTTTTTATGACCGCGCCTCCACCGTCTATTATCCGTTTGATCTGAAGGCGGCGAAGGATGGGCTTGCCAAGGCGGGGCTGAAAGACACCGATGGCGATGGCATCGTCAACTTCCCGGCAGGCACGGCCGGCGGCAAGAATGTCGAAGTCGTCATGCTGGTCAACAACAGCTACACGACCGACAAGAGCCTTGCCGAAGGCGTGGTCGGCCAGATGGCAAAGCTTGGCATCCGGGTGGTGATCAATGCGCTGGATTCCAACCAGCGGGATGCCGCCCATTATGCCGGCCGCTTCGACTGGATGGTGCGCCGCAACAGCACGGAGCTTTCCTCTGTCGTGCAAAACACCGACCAGCTTGCCCCGGTCGGCCCGCGCACCAGCTGGAACCACCGCGCGCCAGAGGGAAAGCCGATCGATCTGATGCCGTTTGAAAAGGAGATGGTGGATCTCGTCAACCGCTTCATCGGCACGCAGGACAATGCAGAACGTGCCAACCTGATGAAGCAGTACCAGAAGATCTACACGGAAAACCTCTACACGATTGGTCTCACCGAATATCCGGGTGCGCTGATCATCAACAAGCGCTTCTCCAACGTCCCCCCGGGCACGCCCATCTTCATGTTCAACTGGGCTGAAGATGCCATCATGCGCGAACGCCTGTGGGTTTCTGCCGACAAACAGGGAAAATACGAGCTTTATCCCGAGCAGCTTCCGGGCAAGCCCGGCGATAAAGGCACGGTCAAGTAGTCCTCCTCCCACAAGACGACCGGCCGCGCGTGAGGCGCGGCCGGAAGGGGACGGCACCCGCATAGAAGGAGGAAGAATACCATGCTGAGATTTCTGCTGATGCGCCTCGGCGCTGCCATCCCGGTGCTGCTGATCCTCAGCATCGTGACCTTCGCCATCATCCAGGCGCCGCCCGGCGATTATGCCGATTATATCCGCTCGCAGCTGATGAACCAGGGCGGGGCAAGTTTCGCGCAGGCGCAAGCGCAGGCAGAGGCGTATCGCATCGAACACGGGCTCGATCAGCCGATGATCGTGCAATATTTCGACTGGATTACGGGCATCGTGACGCGCGGCGATTTCGGCTACAGCTTCTATTATAACAAGCCGGTGGCCGAAGTGGTTGGCGAACGGCTGCCGCGCACGCTGGCGCTGGCACTTGTCTGCCACATCCTGGCGTCCATTCTCGGCATTACCTTCGGCATCTGGGCAGCGACCCGCCAATATTCCTGGGTCGACAACCTGCTGTCGGCCATCTCTTTCCTCGGCATGACCATTCCGCGCTTCCTGATGGCGCTGGTCATGGTCTACCTGATGGTTTTCCATTTCAACGTGTCGGAAATCGGCAGTTTCTTTTCACCGCAATATGGCGGTGCGCCCTGGTCCTTTGCCAAGTTTGCCGATCTCGTCAGCCATGTCTGGCCGGTGGTGGCAATCGCCGTGTTCGGCGGGCTTGCCTACAATATGCGGGTGATGCGCGGAAACCTGCTCGACACGCTGAACGCCCAGTATATCGAAACCGCCCGCGCCAAGGGGCTGTCGGAAAGCGCCGTCATCCTGCGCCATGCGGTGCCCAATGCCGTCCATCCGCTCATCATGTATCAGGGTGTCGTGCTGCCCTACATGCTGAGCGGCGAGATCGAGACGGCGATCATCTTTTCGCTGCCAACGGTCGGGCCGGCTATCGTCGGGTCGATGGCGGTCGGCGACGTTTATGTCACCGCAACCTTCATGATGGTGCTCGCGGCAACGCTGATCATCGGCAATATCATCGCCGACATGCTGCTTGCCCTTCTTGACCCGCGCGTGCGCGAATTCGGGGGAGCATGAGATGATGGCGCTCGACAACAATCCAAACCAGATTGTCGCGGAAGAAACGGCTGCCCCCGCAAGCCATGCCGCCAATGAAACCTATGTCGCGCTGGTCTGGCGCCGCTTCCGGCGCTCGTTCACCGGCATGGTCGGCCTGGTGCTGGTGGTTCTCCTCATCGTCACGGCGATCTTTGCCGATTTCTTTGCGCCGATGGACCCGCTGGAGACGAACGCCAGCTTCACGCCGCCGCAGGCGATCAGCTTTACCGACAAGGACGGCAGTTTCAGTTTTCGCCCGCGCGTTTATGTGCTCGCGGAAACCGAAGAACTCGACCCCGTCACCTTCCAGCCCATCGTTGGGCCTGACTATGACAACCCGCGTTACCTCGGCTTTTTCGTCAAAGGTGCCGAATACCGCCTCTTCGGCCTGGTCCCGGCGAGCCGCCACTTCTTTGGCGCAACCGATGGCCAGCCGGTCAATTTTCTGGGCACTGACAAGTTCGGCCGGGATGTGCTGTCGCGCGCCATTCACGGTTCACGCATCTCGCTTGCCATTGCGCTGAGCGTCGTCTTCATCGTCACCGTGATCGGCACGAGTGTGGGCCTGATGTCGGGTTATTTCGGCGGCGCTATCGACGCCTGGGTGCAGCGTTTTGTCGATATCGTGCTCGCCTTTCCGCAACTGCCGCTGTACCTGGCGCTGACTTCGCTGATCCCGGTTACGGCCCCGACAAACGTGTTCCTCGCCTTCGTGGTGGCGGTCATGTCGGCGCTCGGCTGGGCACAGATGTCACGCGAGGTGCGCGGAAAAACCATGGCCCTGTCGCGCATCGAATATGTGCGCGCCGCCATGGCGATTGGCGCCACCGACTGGCGCATCATCTTCCAGCACATCCTGCCGAACGTGATGAGCCATGTCATCGTGGCCGTGACGCTCAATATCCCGACAGTGGTGCTTCTGGAATCCTTCCTCGGCTTTTTGGGCTTTGCCGTGAAGCCGCCGCTCATCTCCTGGGGGCTGATGCTGCAGGATACCGCAACCTATTCGGTCATCGGCTCCTATCCGTGGATCCTTGCGCCTGTTGGCTTCGTGCTGATCACCGTTTTCGCCTTCAACGCGCTGGGTGACGGCCTGCGCGATGCTGTCGATCCCTATTGAGGAAGGTTTTGACCATGGCTCTTTCAGCACAAAACGCCTTTGCACCGCCGGTGCGCTTCGATCACGCCGGCCGCGACACTGCACCCGTTATCGATGCCCGCAATATCGGCGTTACCTTCAAGGTGGAACACGGCACGGTGGATGCGGTGAAGGACATTTCCTTCCAGCTCTACCGCGGTGAAACCATCGCCATTGTCGGCGAATCCGGGTCGGGCAAGTCGGTGACGGCCCGCACCATCATGGGGCTTCTGTCGAAGCGGGCCAAGATCTCGCCCGCGGCCTCCGTTGCCTTTGATGGCAAAAACATCCTGAAGTATTCAAAGGATGCCCGGCGGGCGCTGCGCGGCAACCGCATTTCGATGATCTTTCAGGAGCCGATGAGTTCGCTCAATCCGCTCTATACAGTCGGCAGCCAGATCGTCGAGGCGATCCGCATCCATTCCCGCATGAGCCAGAAAGAGGCAGAGGGCAGGGCGCTTGACCTGTTGCGCCAGGTTCATATTCCGCAAGCCGAAGCGCGGCTGAAACAATATCCGCACCAGCTTTCCGGCGGCCAGCGCCAGCGCGTGATGATTGCGATGGCGCTCGCCAATGATCCGGACGTGCTGATTGCCGACGAGCCGACCACAGCACTCGATGTGACCGTGCAGGCGCAGATCCTCAACCTCATCCGCGAGCTGCAGAAGGAACGCGGCATGGCGGTGGTGCTGATCACCCATGATCTCACCATCGTGCGCAAGTTCGCCGATTACGTATATGTCATGCAGCACGGCGCCATGTGCGAGCACAATGCAACGGAAGAGATTTTTGCCCGCCCGCGCCACCCCTATACCAAGAAGCTCCTGTCGTCGGAGCCGCACGGGGTGGCACCGCCGCTGCCTGATGGTTCCGATATCCTCCTGTCGGCCACGGGTGTCCGGGTCTCGTTCATGATGCGCCACGGCGGTTTCTTCAAGCCGGACCTTCGCGAACTGGTGGCCGTCGACAGCTTGGGCCTCACCCTTCGCCGCCACGAGACCCTGGGGCTCGTCGGCGAATCCGGGTCAGGCAAGACGACATTTGGCCAGTCGCTGCTGCGGCTCAACGAACCGACATCAGCCGAAATCCGCTTTGATGGCGAGCGCATCGACGGGCGCACGCGCGCCGAGATGCGGCCACTGCGCGCCCGCATGCAGATCGTGTTCCAGGACCCGTTTTCCTCGCTCAATCCGCGCATGACCATCGGCCAGATCATCGAGGAGGGGCTGATCGTCAACGGCATCGGCCACAGCAAGGCCGAACGGCTGGAGCGGGTGCGCGATGCCCTGGAGGCAGCGGGCATGCCGGGAAATATCCTGTCGCGCTTTCCGCACGAGTTTTCCGGCGGCCAGCGCCAGCGCATTGCAATTGCCCGTGCCGTGGCGCTGGAGCCCGAATTCATTCTGCTCGATGAGCCGACATCGGCGCTCGACCTGTCCGTCCAGGCGCAGATCATCGAGCTTTTGCGCAAGCTGCAGGCGGAGAGGGGCCTCAGTTACCTCTTTATCTCGCATGACCTGAAAGTGGTGCGCGCCCTCTGCCACCGCGTCATCGTCATGCAGCACGGACAGATCGTCGAACAGGGACCTGTGGAAGACGTCCTTTCAAACCCGAAAACCGAATACACGCAGCGGCTCGTCAAGGCCGCTTTTGAAATCGCCTGAGTGCGGAATATGCCGGAGGTAAACATGGCAAGACAACCGAAAATCACCTTCATTGGCGCGGGATCGACCGTGTTCATGAAAAACATCGTTGGCGACGTGCTGCAGCGCCCCGCGCTGTCGCAGGCGCGCATCGCCCTGATGGACATCAACCCGCAACGGCTTGAAGAAAGCGCCATCGTCGTCAACAAGCTGATTGCGACGCTTGGCGTGAAAGCAACGGCGGAAACCTTTTCCAACCAGCGTAAAGCGCTGGAAGGGGCTGATTTCGTGGTCGTCGCCTTCCAGATTGGCGGTTTCGAGCCCTGCACGGTCACCGATTTCGAGGTGCCAAAGAAATACGGCCTGCGCCAGACGATTGCCGACACGCTCGGCGTTGGTGGCATCATGCGTGGCCTGCGCACCGTGCCGCATCTGTGGAAGATCTGCGAGGACATGATGGCGGTCTGCCCGGACGCGATCATGCTGCAATACGTAAACCCGATGGCGATCAACACCTGGGCGATTGCGGAAAAATATCCCTCGATCCGCCAGGTCGGCCTTTGCCATTCGGTCCAGGGCACGGCGATGGAACTCGCCCATGACCTCGATATACCCTACGAGGAAATCCGCTACCGCTCCGCCGGCATCAACCACATGGCGTTTTTCCTCGAATTCGAGCATCGCCAGAAGGACGGCAGCTATCGCAATCTCTACCCGGATCTCGTGCGCGGTTACCGCGAGGGGAGGGCGCCAAAGCCCGGCTGGAACCCGCGCTGCCCCAACAAGGTGCGCTATGAGATGCTGACGCGGCTTGGTTATTTCGTCACCGAAAGCTCCGAGCATTTTGCCGAATACACGCCCTATTTCATCAAGGAGGGCCGCGAGGACCTGATCGAAAAGTTCGGCATTCCGCTCGATGAATATCCAAAGCGCTGCATCGAGCAGATCGAGCGCTGGAAGGGACAGGCGGAAACCTATCGCTCGGCCGACAAGATCGAGGTCAGCCAGTCGAAGGAATATGCCTCCTCCATCATCAATTCCGTGTGGACGGGCGAACCCTCGGTCATCTACGGCAACCTGCGCAACAATGGCTGCATCACCTCGCTGCCAACCAATTGCGCTGCAGAAGTGCCGTGCCTTGTCGATCACAACGGCATCCAGCCCACCTATATCGGCGAGCTTCCCCCACAGCTGACGGCGCTGATGCGCACCAATATCAATGTGCAGGAACTGACGGTGCGCGCTCTCACCACCGAAAACCGCGAGCATATCTACCATGCCGCAATGATGGACCCGCACACGGCCGCCGAACTCGATCTCGACCAGATCTGGTCGCTGGTCGATGATTTGCTCATCGCCCATCGCGAATGGCTGCCCGAGTGGACGCAAGTGCCGCAGACACGCGCGATCGCGGTTTAAACCTCAGGCGAAACGGCGGGCTGGGTGCCCGCCGTTTCTGTGGATGTGGCGCCTGGTCGAACTTTGGCAGCGCCGCAGCGGGATCACATCGGAACGCCGTCTGTCTGTCAGCATCATAGCGAACCAGACAGATACAATGGCATTTTTTCCTTTTGCTTTTCCGTCGCGCCGGGCAAGAGGGTGGCGGTAGAGGCTCGCCATCATCGCGGCAATGCCTGCCTCTGCCGGGTTGCTGTGGAAGGCAGGTGCGGAAATTTCGAGCTGCTGGCGAAGGGATGGTTGCACCCTGTCGCGTTCAAGGACTTCACCCGCAATTGTTGATGTGCCAAAGCATCCGAGCTGACCAGTCCGATCACGACGTTATCGCGGTCATACTTGCCCGGATCGTGCATGGTGCGACGGTGATAGCCGCATTCTCGACGGATGCTTGTCCCTGACCCGTAGCAGTTCGGGGTTCCATTCGAGATCCGGCCACCTCTCAAATTCCCATTTCACGCATGAGCCATAAACGCCCACTTTATCGCCCATTACGCGGCAATAAAGTCGGCGATAAAGGCGATTTCTTTTGCTTATCGCGCGGGGTCAGACCCGTGGGCTCCATTCTTTCGAACGATGCTTCTCCTTTTCCACGCCACAATGGCGCGCCCCATCCAGGTGACGATCCTGCCGCAAGGTTCGGGCTTGCCATCGATCTGTGCCTGTGGAACAGGATTCGATCAAGACAGAGGAGCGGAGAATGGAAGACGCAATCCAGATTGATAATCGAGGCGATTTTGGGCTTTGGGCCATCGAGGTGGCCAAGCAGATCGTCGCCGATCAGGGTTTCGAGCTTGCCCGCGCGGCGCGCGATGGCACTGAAGACGATGTCCGTGTCGCCGGAAATGCGCTCGGTCAGGCCATCACCAACGCGATGATGGAAGTCTTCGACGGTCTGATGGAGGGGGTTTCCGACGATGAGGCAGAGGCTTGAAGCGCACCCACCCGCCGGATGTGTCGTTCCCGGCTTCCGCTAGTCGGCGTTGATTTGTGCGGTCCACCGAAGCGGCGTCCTAGCCGTTGTTCCCGATCCCTACCGGCACGCGATCGACAAGCTCATCGTCGCCAGACACCGGCACACTGATGGGCAGTGGCCAGCGAAGCGGGAGAAGGACGTTCGCCAAGCCGCGCTGCTCTTCGAAGCCCTGCAGCAGACGAGGCGATCAGCCGACCTTGCGCCCGTCTACAATGAGGCGTGGGAGCGCGGAACTGCATGGCAGGAAGCGGTTCAAACAGGGCGGGATCTTGCCAGCAAAAGGTGCTGAGCGTTTCAAAACAGTCCTTATCGAGGGAGAAAAGAAAAACCGGGAAGACATTGCGCTTCCGTTCGAAGGTTAGTCCTCATGCCGTAACCGTTGCGAGCGCCCACATTCAACACAGATTTCGAATCGCGCGCAATGGCCGTCTGTTGAATGCTGCAGTCGTGAGGTTGGACGAGTGGCAAACGATGACAGGTTGGTTTCGCATCATGCTGATGATGGTCATCAGCATGATGCGCAAGGCAGTTCGGACAGATCGGGAAGGTCAGCGCACCGTGTCAGTGATCATTGGCGGTAACCAGCGGCGCCTATCCGGGGTAGACAAGGCCAAGATCACGGCGGCGCGTTTCGGGCCTGGTGCCAATATCGCAGCTGTGGCGCGCGAGCATGGTGTCAGCCAGGGCTTTCTCCATGACTGGCGCCGCTGCGCCAGCGCGTGGGTCTCGGACGAACAGGAGATGCGATTTGTGCCCGTTGTGACACGTGATGAAGAGCTGCTGGGGTGAGGATGGCCGATCCTTGTAAACGTCTCCAATGCAGCTTGTCTGACGTTGATGTCTCCTGAATGACCGGTATTTCAGCTTCAACGGCCGCCGCCTGCAAACGTGGTGGATGACATGGCGTCACCCTGCTGCTCGCTGGATTTCGGCGTAAATTGCCTCAATTCGAGCGGCCTCTGCGTCGCTGAGCGCTGAAAACTCCTTGTCGCGAGCTCGCTTTGACAGTCGTCCTTCGCTCTGGCGTAGGAAGCGGAACAAGAGGTCCAGCAAGCGATCGGGCATATCGATCATCTGCTGCACTTCGATCTTAAACGCGTCATAGACGCGTAGGAATGCCGTCTCGGCCGGCAGATCCACATCAATCGTTCGGGCGACGCATTCGAACAGGAATTCAGCGTGCGGCGTTGCGTCGAAGTAGCGGTAGAAGTCAGCGGTGTCATTCAGCACCGCGACATTGCCACGATCCGTTGGTTGCCAGTAAACAAGCGGCAAAAGGCGGCGTGAGTAGCTTTCCAAGACGGTTCGATAGTCATTGATGCGGTCCAGGATGACGGACGAGACCGGAAAGACGAGTCCCGGAGGGTTGAACCCGCGCTCGGCGAGAACATGATGGACCACATAGCGGTGCAGTCGGCCGTTTCCGTCCTCGAAAGGGTGGATGTAGACGAAGCCGAAGGCGAGGGCTGCTGCGGCGAGAACAGGATCGAGGTGCTGTGCCGCGCTGCGGTCGAAAGAGGCCAGCCCGTCGATCAGCGAGGGCAGGTCTTCATGTCGGGCGCTGATATGATCGGGGATAGGCGCGCCCGACAGGCGATCATGTTCGCCGATGAAGCCACCCTCGACGCGCAGGCCGAGATGGACGAAGCGCGCGTCGCCGATGACAATCCGTTGAAGCCGTTCCAGTTCAGCGCGGTCTATTGGCCGGCGACCGGCTTCACCGATCACCTGGCCCCAGCGTTGGATGCGATCTTGCGGTGGATCTTCTCCCTCGATCTGGAAGCTCGAGCGCGAATCCTTGAGCAGCAGGAATGCGGCGGTGCGTGCAAGCAGGTCCGCCGGCACTTCGGCGATCAACTGCCGCGCTTCGTCTCCAAGACCGCGCGCAACGAACGCGTCGAGGGCGGGCGTACGGAAGATCATCGGGCAGAATGCTGGTGTGCCGGGCAAATTGTTCTTCACCCGATGTCTTGTCGAACTCGCTCCACCCACCGCGAATTGCCGGTCGGGATCGACAACAAGGGCATAGGTGCCCTGTGCTGCGTCGGGCAGATCGAGCCGTATACCGAGCAGCCATTCGTAGAGAAACCACAGCCGTCGCGCATAGGCGCCAGTAGGCGCCGCGCGCACCATATCAGCGATCGGTTCAGGCCCAATTTCCCGGAACAGGGCTTTCAGAACGGCAAGGTCCAACCCTTCATAGCGCAGCGCGAAGGTCAAGTGCCCGGCAAGGTCATTGTCCGGCTGATGGCGTGGGGTGTAAATGTTCCAACTCTCGGCCTTATAAACTTTGTGGCGTGGGCCGATCGCTGACAGGTTGATTGGCACAGGCACGGGTAATTCAAAGGCATCGATCAGCGCAGCGTAGCCGACAGGGGTGGCGGCTTCTGGTATCCTGCGGCCGTGAATAATGCTGACCGCGCCTGAAAACGGCTTTCTTCGTTCCTGCGCCATGAATTGTTACCCGCCTCTGAAAGTGAGTTCCGGTGTGAATTTCTCATGAAATTCGATTATCACCAATGAATTTCGATGACTACGAGGCTAAATTTGCGAAGATTGATACCGAGGGACGGCATGAGCCAAGGGATCCTCCACAAACGGCTGATCGATCTGGCGGACAAGCTCTCCGTCGAACATCTGAGCGAGTTGGAGAGGACGAAATATGGATGATCTCGATAAGCTGACACAGACGCCGCCTGAGGATGAGCAGCGCGTAGTTGCGGAGCGTGCGGACAACCTGAGCAAGAAACACCATCTGCTGGAATTGTGGACGCTCGCTTGGCGGACGCTGGAGAACGTGTCGACTGAACCAGCTTCAGGTAGACCGTCGTTTCAAGACCGGGGAAGCGCGACGAAATGAAACTGCCGACGCTTCGCGACGATGTCGAATCCCTCCGCTGCACGTTTAAGATCATCGCCGATGTTACATCGATCGATGCGGGCGAAAGAAGCCGCCGTACCAGATCGGTATCGCGCGTCTGCCGGGACAGACGCCGAGCATGTCCTTGAAAAAGGCACGTTGATCGTCTAGATTTTTTTTAAATTATCTACATGGCGCCGTTATGGCCATTCACGTCAACAATCCGGAAGCCGATGCGCTGACACGAAAGTTCGCGCAGATGACAGGCGTCGGCATCACCGATGCGATCGTCATCGCCATGCGGGAAGCGATCGAACGGCGCAGTCGCGCCGAGACGCCGTTCGAAACGGCCGCCCGCATCAGAGCAAAGCACCAGGTGGTGCTCGGCGGCCACGCGCACAATACTCTTTCCCCGTGAAGCGTTTGACGCGATGTGGGACGATCGCTGATGTTCGTTGACGCATGCGCGATTATAGCCCTGCTGTAGGACGAGCCGGAAGCGTTGCGCGTATCCGATGCCATAGCTTCAGCCAAGCGGCCATTCACATCACCGATCGCTGTTCTCGAGACTGTTCTTGGCTTGGCCCGCCCGGATAAATTGAACATGCCGATATCGTCGACCGAAAGCCTGCCGCAGGCCAGCTTTGGCAGCGACAAAGGATTGACAGGTTCAGGCGGCTCCGCAGCGATTACCAGAGGCACGAATGCCGGTCCGATACCGTCGTGCTGCGACGGAGTCGTTGTTGCCGCAAACGGCAGTCGCGCACCTGACGTCGCCAATCGGAAAGCTGGTTTGCCGCAACACCGTGACGACGCACGACATCCACAACGCCCGCACCAGGCTCAAGGCTTTCCGCGATAATGCGAGCCTTCACGTCATCCGGCCCACCGCCGGTTACCGCGGCGCGGCTCAACGACCTCTCATAGCGACCAACAAAACATTATCCATCATTCAGCTTCCAGATAAACATGGAAGCCTTCTCGCATGCGCAACCATGCTCAAACAGCAGCGGAACGAATGGGACAGAAACGGCGCTTACAGACGACCTCAGCAAGGCGCACACTTTGCTGGAATTGAGGCCCCTCCGCTTGACGGGCGCTGGAAGACGTGTCGGTTGAACCAGTTTCAAGCAAACCGCCGCTTCAAGACCGGAGGCCCGTGGTTTCGTCGTCTCCGAATTGATGAAGCTGGTATCCCGGTCCGAGAGACGTGTATCGTTTTCGCTTTATAGAACGAAGGATCTGGATGAGGTTGAGGTCGTGATTGAGGATCGGCGTGGGCGGGTCATCGGTATTGAAGTGAATGCGTCTGCGACTGTCAAGACCGATGATTTTCGCGGGCTACGTCAGTTGCAGGCAGCGGTCGGTGACCGCTTCTTGCGAGGCCTCGTCCTTGCAGTATCCCTCCGGCGTGGACCGCCTTGCGAGTTTTTGGTGATATCGTGATTTTGCGCTCTTGAGAGTGAACTTAAGAGCGCAATGAGGAACGATGGCACAGGCCATTTTGCTGACGGGTCAAGAACGACGTCGTCGTTGGTCACCGGATGAACGGCGGGAGATTGTGGAGGCAGCATTTGCTCCGGGGGCAAATGTCTCGGCAGTAGCGCGTCGTTTTGATGTTTCGACGGGGCTGCTCTACACGTGGCGGCGCCAAGCGCTGTCTTTGAAAGATGAGCCCGCTTTCGTGCCGGCAACTGTCCTGGACGTTCCTGGCAACGGCGATGGTTGTGCGACAACCATCGTTGTGGACTTTGCGAACGGTATCAAGGTGAGGATTGCGTCCGGGGCGCCTTGTGATCTTGCTGCAGCCGTGATGCGTGCGCTCAAATGATCCCGATCAGTTCGAGCGTGCGGGTTTGGATTGCGAGCGGCCATTGCGATATGCGCAAGGGAATGCACGGCCTTGCTCTGATCGTGCAGGAAGGTTTGGGTCGTGATCCGTTCAAGGGTGACGTTTTTGTCTTCCGCGGGAAAAGCGGCCGGCTGATCAAGGCTCTTTGGCATGACGGATTTGGGCTTTCGCTATACGCAAAGCGGCTCGAGCGCGGCCGTTTCATTTGGCCGGCGACGCAGGGTGGAGCTATTGCGCTGACGGCTGGCCAGATGTCCTATTTGCTTGAGGGAATTGACTGGCGGAACCCGCAGCAGACATGGCGGCCGACGAGCGCTGGATAGTGTCTTTTGGGGCGGGATTTGCGAGCGGGGCGCCAGGAAAAGCTATACAAATCAGTGGTTTTATGATTCACTTCGAGCATGGAAACCGGCTCGGAAAATCCCCGTGATCATGCTGCTGCCCTGGAGGCAGAGCTGGCGATTGCGCGGTTGGAACGAGCTACCGCTTTGGCCGAATTGGCTGTTGCCAAGGCCAAGGAAGCCGATGATCAGGCCATCATTCTTCGCCAGAAAGTCTATATCGAAAAGCTGCAACGGGAACTGCGCGGTCAGAAGTCGGAACGGACGGCGCGGCTGATTGCTCAGATGGAGCTGATGCTTGAGGACGCCGAAGCGACGGCGACCGAAGATGAGCTTGCTGCCGAGATGGCCGTTGCGGCGGCGGCGATTGCGGTCACCGGCTTTACGCGCAAGCGGCCGGTCAAGAAGCCATTCCCGGAACATCTGCCGCGTGAGCGTTTTGTCGTGCCAGGCCCGGTTGCCTGCAACTGCTGTGGCGGTGAACGGCTTCGCAAGCTCGGCGAAGACATTACCGAAACGATGGAGAGCGTACCGCGGAGTTGGAAGATCATTCAGACCGTTCGGGAAAAGTTCACCTGCCGTGACTGCGAGAAGATCAGCCAGGCACCTGCACCCTTCCATGTCATACCGAGAGGGTGGGCTGGTCCGAGCCTTTTGGCGATGATGTTGTGCGACAAGTTTGGCCAGCACATTCCGCTCAATCGCCAGGTCGAACGTTTTGCCCTGGAAGGTGTGCCAATCAGTCTGTCGACTGCGGCAGACGCGATTGGCACGTGCTGCCAGGTCCTGGATCCGCTGGTGCGGCGGATTGAAAGCCATACGTTCGCGTCTGAACGGATCCACGGTGATGACACGACCGTGCCGGTTCTGGCTCTCGGCAAAACCGTTACCGGTCGGATATGGAGCTACGTCAAGGATGATGCTCCGTTTGGCGGTACGGCGCCTCCGTCGGCGATGTTCTATTATTCCCGGGACCGGGCCGGCGAACATCCACAGGCGCATCTGGCCAACTATAGCGGTATCCTTCAGGCGGATGCCTATACGGGCTATGGCCAGCTTTATCTTCCTGATCGAAGTCCGGGCCCGATTCATGAGGCAGCGTGTTGGGCGCATGCCAGGCGACCATTCTTTGCGCAAGCCGATCTGGAGGCCAACGCGCGCCGAAAAGCGCAGGGTAAAAGTGCCGCCGTCATCTCGCCGGTCGCCTTGAACATGGTGCAGCGGATCGACGCTTTGTTCGAAATCGAACGCCATATCAATGGCCGCACTCCCGATGAGAGAAAAGCAATCCGCCAGCAGTTGTCAAAACCGCTGATTGACGACATGGAGATATGGATACGCGAACACCGCGCCAGGTTGCCGCGCGACAATGACTTGGCAAAGGCATTTGACTATATGCTGAACCGCTGGGAATCCTTCACCCGCTTCCTGGACGACGGCCGTATCTGCCTGTCGAACAATTGCGCGGAGCGCTCTCTGCGCGGTGTGGCGCTCGGACGAAAAGCCTGGCTATTTGCCGGGTCCGATCGAGGGGGGCAGCGGGCGGCGTCCATGTACAGCCTGATCGTCACCGCGAAGATGAACCGCATTGACCCACAGGCCTGGCTTGCCGATGTTCTCGCCCGCATCGCCGATCATCCAGCCAGCCGTCTTGATGAGCTTCTCCCCTGGAATTGGCGGAAAACCGCAACATCGCCACTGAGGCAGGCGGCCTGATGGCTGGTCCTCTCGTTCGCTTGAAGGTCACGCTCGATGACGTTGACCCCTTGGTGATGCGCCGCGTTGTCGTGCCATTCCGCATTCGGCTGGACCGGCTTCATGAGATCCTTCAGGAGGCCTTCGGCTGGACCAACAGCCATCTGTATGAGTTCAGGATCCGTGACATCGGCTTCGGCCTGCCTGATGACGGCTTTGGTGGTCCCATCGATGCACGCAAGGAAACGCTTCTTGCTGCCATCGAAGATATTGGCGCGAAGTCATTCAAGTATCTCTATGACTTCGGCGACGGCTGGACGCACTCTGTGAAAATCGAAAAGATCTTTCCGGCGACCGCCGGCTTCGAAGATCCATTCCTTCTCGAGGTTGTCGGACGGTGTCCACCGGAGGATGTCGGCGGTCCCTGGGGCTATCAAGAGTTCCGCGAAGCCATTGCGGACACCAACCATGAGCGTCACCACGAACTTGTCGAATGGTGGGGCCACGCACACTACGATCCGGGCGATGTCGACGCCGCCAATCTCCGCAAAAACGTCGAGGCTCTAGCCGCAAAGTGGAAGCGCCGATCGCGCAAGAAAAGCTGACCTGCGGTCCTCGGCGAATGCTTACTCCTTGCAGGATCATGACCGCATTACACCGTTCCCCTAACGCATGCAGGCAACGCCCCTCTCAATCCTGTGGTCAATGTGAAAAGGATTTCTCGGCTTGTGAGGCTTTGCTTGCTGCAGCGGCAGCGAGAAACCGTGGCGCATCATGTCTGTCGACGCAG
This sequence comes from Neorhizobium sp. PAMB6630, assembly GCF_058242775.1. Taxonomy (NCBI): domain Bacteria; kingdom Pseudomonadati; phylum Pseudomonadota; class Alphaproteobacteria; order Hyphomicrobiales; family Rhizobiaceae; genus Neorhizobium; species Neorhizobium sp. PAMB6630. The sequence goes on along the minus strand of NZ_JBZAYV010000002.1, from coordinate 138,745 downwards.
GGATTGGGCCTATGGATGCAGACCAATGAAGATATGGTGTCGGCGTTTCTTTAACTGGTTGAAATGTATCATATAAAGGCTCGATTTAATCGCCTTTGAACGTGCTGATCTTTTTCAGAAGAACCTCTGAAATCTCGAATTGACGCGCCGTCCCGCGGCCCATCGAATTCTTGACCATGGTTTCCGTCAGCATGCCCCGTTTAACGAGGAGATCGATTGTCTCCTTCACGCCACCACGCGTGAGCTCTGTAACTTCAACGATATTCGAGAGGGTTAGCTGCTGATGGGCTTGGGTCATGGTGTAGAGGATCGTCATCATGCCGATCTGCTTCAGCCGCGCTTGCGGGGTCTCGTCTTCAAGCGGGTTGTCGAGGATCTCGTGGAGTATGAGACCTGAAAAGGCAAGGCTGTGCCATTGTGTCTTGAGTGCTCTTGTCATAACTTTTTACTGTGTTATATAAGTTAGTAAAGGATGAGTCGTTGGAGCAGAACACTGCTCCCGAATTGGGTTGCCGCCGTCTCGGAGGGTCCGGTCCATGAAAAACCTTCTACAGAGCACTGTGCTTCTGATCGTGTGCATATTGCCACTTTACCTGATTTCCAGCGTGAGTGCGCGAGCCAATGATTGGGGATGTGAAGTAATCCTGTGCCTCTCCAATCCCGGCGGCCCGACCCAGTATGCGCAATGCCGTCCTCCGATCCAGAAGCTTTGGCGGGAGCTTGCCAAAGGGCATTCGTTCCCGACGTGCAGTGGCGTCAGCTTTCAAAGCTCCCGGCCGGGATATGAGCCCTACTATTGCGATGCGGGTTACGGGCTGTCGGGGCGCTACAGTCCCCGTGGTGACCAGGCGACCTGTGTTTCGGAAACCCTCCGGCAGGTCAGCAATTCCCTTTGCTCTTCCGACCGCGACAATTATGGCGGGTCTGACCCGGTCGTCTCACCACGCTGGCAGCGGATAGGCGATCGCCTGCAATGCATGGGTTATGCAATCATGCGCCCGAATGTGCGGCCCCAGCCCCATTATGTCGACGTGACAATCGATGGCGTCGGCAAGCAGCGTGTGTGGTACTAAGCGATGGCGGCCGGCTTCGTCGAACTCGCGCAAAGTTGCGCCCCTATGGTTCAGGTGGAAACGCTCGCCAGCGTGGTCAGCTTGCAGAGCCGCTTCCACCCATTCGCAATCCGTATCAGCAAGGGCTCGCCGCTTTCCGCTCAGCCGGCCAGCAAGGCCGAGGCGATCGAGGTGGCTACGTCGTTAATCGCAAAGCGCAAGGATATCCAGATCGGCCTTGGGGGGCTTGGAGTCGAAGAACTCCATAAAATGGGGCTTTCGCTGTCCGATGCCTTCGACCCATGCCTCAACCTGAAGGCCACAGGCATCCTTCTTGATGGCTACTATCGTCTCGCTTTGCGTGCAGGGGCCAACCAGCGTAGGGCCGAAACCGTCATGCTTGAATTCTATTATGGGCGTGACGATCCGTCCGCCGGTGTGATGGACAAATACGATGAGCAAATCCGTCGTGAGACGACGCGACGGTCCGGGAAGCTGGCTTCGGTGACCGTCGCTGGCCCTGATGATGAAGCAATGTCCGCCACGAAGCCCAAAGATGAAGCCGTGCGGGAGCTTCCACATCAATTTCCCGAAAGTGAACAGGCAGCATCCTGGGATGTCTTCAATTCCAGACGGCGTTCCTCGGCCCTCGTGTTCCAGAACAATCCATCGGAGCAAAGTGAATGACGTTCAAAGTTCATATTCGTCCATATGCAGCCCCGGCACTGATGGCCGCAGTTATACTCGTAGGCGCCATTGAGCCGGCTTTCGCGCAAGCAGCCGGCATCGAGAGCGTTCTGCAGAATATCGTGACCATGCTCACCGGCAACATCGCCAAGTTGCTGGCGGTCATTGCCGTGATCATCATCTGCATCGCCTGGATGTTCGGCTACATGGATCTTCGAAGAGCCGGTTTCTGGATCATCGGCATCGGGGGAATTTTCGGCGCCACCGAACTTGTCAACACCATCGTTGGAAGCTGACGCCATGACGAACGCTCCAGCACTTGAAGAAGACACGCTGTTCCTGGCCTGCACGCGTCCGGCGATGATCGCCGGCGTGACCATGGAGGCAATGGGCGTCAATATCATGCTGACGACCATCCTCTACATTACCGCGGGTTCGATCGTTTACGCGCTGATCGGCCTTGTGTTCCATCTCGTGTTTCGGGCGCTCGTCAAGCACGATCACAATATGTTCCGCATCCTGTTTTCCTGGATCGAGACCCGAGGTCGCTCACGCAACACCTCCTATTGGGGCGGCTCGACGCTGTCGCCGTTAAAACTCAGCCGCTACTACGATGAAAGGGATTTGAGCATTGCCGAGCCTTGACTCATTGCGGTCCCGTGAGCTGGGGCCGGAAACGTTCATTCCTTACATCCGCCACCTCGACGAGATGATTGTCGCGCTTGAGTCCAGGGCTCTGATGACAATGATCGCGCTTGAGGGTGTTTCCTTCGAAACGGCCGATGTCCTGGAGCTCAACGCACTCCACCGTAGCCTCAACACGCTTTATCGCAATATAGCCGACGAGCGGTTGTCCCTGTGGACACATGTCGTTCGCCGTCGCGACAACGCCTACCCGGAAGGACATTTCTCCAATCGCTTTTCCGGAAGTCTCGATGCCAAATACCGGGAGCGGATGGTGCGCGAGGATCTCTTCCGAAACGATCTCTATGTGACCCTGGTCTGGCATCCCAGTCGGGACCCTGTTGAGAAAGCGGCCAACATTCTTTCTCGCCTGCGCAAGGCTCGCAAGTCGGCGACGGAGCTTGATGAAAATGGCGTCAAGCTGCTGCGCGGAAAGGTTGCCGACATTACGGCCGGCCTGAAGCGCTTCGAACCGCGGCAATTGTCTCTTTATGAGCACGAGGGCATTCTGTTCTGCGAGCAAAGCGAAGTTCTGCACCAGATCGTTGGCGGAAGACGTGAGCCCATCCCTCTCACCGAGGGGAGAATTTCTTCCGCCATTTATTCGGACCGGGTGATATTCGGCCGCGAGACCGTCGAGATCCGCCATGAGGCCGACAGTCGTTTTGCCGGCATGTTCGGTTTCAAGGAATATCCGGCAACGACGCGCAGCGGCATGCTGGACGGTATCTTGACGGCGCCCTTCGAGCTGATCCTGTCGCAGTCATTTGCTTTCACTTCTAAAGCTGATGCCCGCACGATCATGGGCCGCAAACAAAACCAGATGGTCAGCGTGGGCGACAAGGCTGCATCGCAAATTGATGAGCTCGGCGATGCGATGGACGATCTGGAATCGAACCGCTTCGTCCTGGGGGAACACCATCTGTCTCTTGCCGTCTTTGCGCCTTCGGTCGAGGCCTTGACCGATCACATGGCAAAGGCGCGCGCGCATCTGACCAGCGGCGGGGCGGTTGTCGCACGCGAAGACCTCGGCCTCGAACCGGCGTGGTGGGCCCAACTGCCGGGCAATTTTCGCCACCGGACACGATCCGGTGCGATCACCTCCCGTAATTTTGCAGCGCTCTCGCCCTTTCATTCCTATCCGACCGGCCAGAAGGATGGCAACGAATGGGGGCCGGCGGTCGCCATCCTCAAAACGGCTTCCGGCTCACCCTTCTACTTCAATTTTCATCATGGCGATCTTGGAAATACCTTCGTCTGTGGGCCGTCAGGGGCGGGCAAGACGGTGCTCTTGAACTTCATGCTCTCGCAGCTCGAGAAGCATGACCCGCATATGGTGCTTTTCGACAAGGACAGGGGCGCCGATCTCTTCGTGCGTGCTGCTGGCGGGGCTTATCTTCCGCTCAGAAATGGTGCCGCCACCGGCTGCGCGCCATTAAAGGCAGTCGACCTCACCAGGGACAGCAACAAGGTCTTTCTCACGCGTTGGATCGGCAAGCTGGTCGGATCGACAACCCGAGAACTGACCGTCACAGAACTGCGCGATATTGCCTCGGCCGTCGATGGCTTGGGCGACTTGCCGGTCGAACGCCGGTCGATCGGCGCTTTACGCACCTTCCTCGACAATTCCAGTATCGAGGGCATCGCCTCCAGGCTCAGACGGTGGGAGAGGGGAGGGCCGCTCGGTTGGGTCTTCGACAACGAAGGGGATGACATCGGGATAGGTGCCAAGTTTATCGGCTACGACATGACCGACTTCCTGGACAATGAGGAGATCCGGACACCTTTAATGGCATACCTGTTCTTCCGTATCGAGCAGTTGATCGATGGACGCCGCATCATCATCGTTATCGACGAATTCTGGAAGGCCCTGCAGGACGAAGGCTTCCGGGACCTCGCCCAGAACAAGCTCAAGACGATCCGCAAGCAGAATGGTCTGATGCTGTTTGCGACCCAGAGTCCACGCGATGCCATCGCCTCGCCGATCGCTCACACGATCATCGAACAGTGCCCAACACAGATCTTTCTACCCAACCCTCGGGGAGATCGAGCCGATTATGTCGACGGCTTCAAGCTGACCGAGCGAGAATTCGAATTGATCTCGCGTGAGTTGTCCGTCGAAAGCCGTCGCTTCATCGTCAAGCAAGGGCACAACAGCGTCGTTGCCGAGCTCAACCTCAACGGTTTCGACGACGAACTCGCTATCCTGTCTGGCCGTACAGCGAGCGTGGGACTCGCAGACGTCATCCAGGCCGAGCTAGGCCCGACGAAAGAGGACTGGCTTACCGTGTTCCAGGAAAGAAGGAGGACATCATGATCCGCTCACGCAGGATAGGCATCTCTGCGGCGATTGCCACCATGCTGATGTCGGCCGATTTTGCGTCCGCACAGGGCATTCCCGTCGTTGACCAGACGGCCATAGCCAAACAGATCGAGAGCATCGCGCAGCTGAAGTCGCAGCTCGATGCATTGAACCAGCAGCTTCGGCAGGCCCAGCAGCTGTATGGATCGTTGAACAAGATCACCAACATGGCCGACATTGCCGGTGTGCTGAATGATCCTTCCATCCGCAAGGCGCTGCCACATGACTTTGATGCCATTGAAGGCCTGTTCAAGGGATCCGGGACCGGCGTCTTTGGCAATGCTGCCTCGAAATACCTCGAGGGTAATTCGACCTATCGCACGGATGCCAATGATTTCTACGCGCAAGAGCTCACGCGCGCTCAAAACCAGAACGCAGGGCAAATGAGCCTCGGTCAGCAGCTTTATGATGCCGCCACCAGGCGTATCGACGGTATCGATCAGCTTCGCCAGCAGATATCGAACGCGGCCGACGCCAAGGACATTGCCGATCTGCAGGCAAGGCTGCAGGCCGAATCCGCATTTCTGCAAACCGACGTTCTTCGTATGCAGGGTCTGCAGATGGTTCAGCAGGCGCAGCTCCAGGTCGATGCCCAGCGCAAGGCTGAGGATTGGCGAAAGCGGATGGACACAATGGGAGCGGCGCTCAAATGAAACGGTTCATTCCTGTGGCGGTGCTTCTTTTCGTATCAGCCTGCTCCCAGCAAGATGAAAAAGTCTACACGGTCGACGAGTTGATCAATGACGATGCGCGGCTCACGAAGATCATCAGCGAATGCCGCGATAATCCTGGTGAACTCCGGAACACCCCAAATTGCCTCAACGCGGAGGCCGCCGACGGCAAGAGCCGCCTTGAGCGAATGCGCAAGGCGCTTGGAGGCTGAGAGATGTACCAGGTCTTCAGCTTTCTCGACGGGCAGTTCCAGGCCCCGCTGGAGAATTTTATCTCTTCCGGGACGTCGAACATTGCAAACTGGATCAGCGGTCCGCTGACGGCGGCCCTGACGCTCTATATCGTGCTCTACGGTTACCTTGTGCTTCGCGGGTCGGTACAAGAACCGATTATCGAATTCGCCTTCAGAGCGATAAAGCTTGCCATTATAGTCACGCTGGTGCGCAACGCCAGCGACTACCAGACCTACGTTACCAACATCTTTTTCGAGACATTGCCGCACGAAATCTCGCAGGCGCTGAATTCAGGCACGGCGCCCAGCGCCTCCACCTTCGATAGCCTCTTGGATAAGGCCCAGAAATGCGCCCACGAGATATGGTCCCGAGCATCATGGCCGGTCGATATCGTCACTGGCCTTGGTGGCATGTTGGTTATTGGCGCGAGCTTTCTTGTTGCTGCGATCGGTTACATTGTCTCCCTTTATGCGCGTCTGGCACTCGCCATCATTCTGGCGATCGGTCCAATCTTCATTGCGCTGGCCATGTTTCAGACGACACGGCGCTTCACCGAAGCCTGGATCGGGCAGTTGGTCAATTTTGTGATCCTGCAGGTTCTGGTCGTTGCAATCGGCTCGCTACTGATCACCTGCATCGATACGACATTCACGGCGATCGCGGTCTATAGCGACGTTCTCATGCGTCCGGTTGCACTCTGCTCCATCTGCATTGCCGCTCTCTATGTCTTTTACCAGTTGCCCGCTATCGCCTCGGCTCTTGCTGCAGGCGGAGCATCCCTGACCTATGGCTATGGTGCGGCTCGGGATGCGCATGAAAGCACGCTTGCCTGGGCTGCATCGCACACTGCCAGAGCGGTCGGGCGAGCAACACGTACCGCTGGCCGCCGGCTGACCCCGAACCGGGCGGAATGACAGCCCCAAACCCCATCGCACTGGACAGGTTATTTAAGATGATGCGGTTCGTTTTGATGCTCGTGCTGAACTTGATCCTCGCAGGCTGCAGCTCGATGTCCCATCCCTTGCCGAAATGCGACGGCTATTCGCGTCGACCGCTCAACCGGTCCATGTGGCAGTGGGAGACCAACGACAAATCGAGCCTGGAAATGTCCGAGGTGGTTCCTGCCGAGCCTACGAGTTATGCCGCGGCTTTTGGGGAGGAGCCAGCCGCGGTTGCGCCTGCCGCCTTTGCGCAGTTCGACGTCGAGAATTCCTATCGCTCTTGCAAGGGCAAATGACATGATAACCGCCGATAGTCTGAAGAGCCATTTCGAAAAGGCCCGCCGGTTCGATCAGGACCGATTGATCCAGGTGGAGCGTTCTGCTCGGATCGCCTGGTTTGTCGCTATCTCAGCCAGCATTATCGCTGTCGTTTCGGTATTTGCAATCGCAGCGCTCACCCCCCTGAAAACTGTGGAACCGTTCGTCGTGCGGGTCGATAATTCGACGGGGATTGTTGATGTCGTTTCCGCCTTGACCTCGACCGCCGGCACCTATGACGAAGCCGTCACGAAATACTTCGCCTCCAAATATGTGCGTGCGCGCGAAGGGTACGTCTGGAGCGAAGCCGAAGAGAATTTCCGTACAGTGGCGCTTCTGTCGACGCAGCCGGAGCAAACGCGTTTCGCGGCAGCCTATCGCGGCAGCAATCCCGGTTCGCCGCAAAATACTTACGGCCGTAGCGCGACATCGCGGATCAACATCATCTCTATCGCGCTGATCAACCCGAGTGTGGCATCGGTCAGATATATACGGACCGTTACGCGCGGCGACGACGTGCGCACTTCGCATTGGGTCGCGACCCTTACCTTTTCCTACGCCAACGCGCCAATGTCCTCGACTGACCGCCTGGTCAATCCTTTGGGCTTCGTCGTCAGTGATTATCGGGCCGATCCGGAGGCAATCAATTGAGACTAACCTTTTTCATTCCTGTCGTGGTCGCCTGCGCTATCGCCTCAACGGCCCTTGCTCTCGAAACGCCGCGCAGCGCATCCCAGGACGGCCGCATCCGCTTTATCGACTATCAGCCGTACAATGTCACCAAAATCGTGGGCACGCTCAGATCGTCTGTGCAGATCGAGTTTGCCGCCGACGAGGAGATCGCACACGTCGCTCTCGGCAATAGCGTGGCCTGGGAAGTGGCGCCAGCTGGCAACATCCTGTTCCTGAAGCCTCGCGAAAACCAGCCAGTGACCAACATCTCCGTCGTGACGGCCCGGCGGGACGGCTCGACCCGCAGCTATCAGATGGAACTCACTGTCCGCGATGGCAGCGTCGCAGTCGGCCAGAACACCTATTTCTATGTGAAATACCGCTATCCCGCCGATGAAGCACAGCGGCGCAAATTGGATGCCGCTGCCCGGGAGCAAGCGGCGCAGGCCGGGCAAGCCGACCAGATCCTCACACTCCACGAGGCTTATGGACCGCGCAATTGGCGGTATTCCGCGCAAGGCGCGCAAGCGCTCCAGCCACAGTCGGTTTACGACAACGGCAAAGTCACGACATTTGCCTTCGTCGGAAACCAGGCAATGCCTGCCATCTACATAGAAAACTCAGATGGTAGCGAAAGTCTGGTTCCAAAATCGGTCGATGGTAACCTCGTGCTCGTTCATGCGCTCAGCGCCAAGTTCATTTTGCGCAGGGGTGGTGACGTGCTTTGCGTCTTCAACGAAGCCTTCGATCGGATCGGCATAAATCCTGAGACCAGCACGACGTCACCGTCGGTCGAGCGCGTCGTCAAAGTGCCGTTTGAAACAGCGCGATAGGGGGCGTCATGTCCGAGGAACAGGTTACACACATTCCAGGCGAGCGCGCCGAAACGTCACCCGCCCGCCGGCTCGACACCAATCCAGTCCTCAAGCGCGGCGCAGTTGCCCTGGCGATTGTTGTCTTCGTGGCATTTGCCCTGTGGTCGATGCAAGGACAGGATAAGCCCTCAGAGACCGCGCCGGAACGGGTCATCATCCGCCAGACGACGGATTTCGAGCCGGCCAAGGAGCCGGTCCAGCCGGTCACGAAGCCGGCAGAGGCGCAGCTTCCGAGCCCCGTTCTGACAGAGCAAGCGCCGAGCGAGGATGACAAGTTGCTCGACGCCGCAAGACGGGCTCCGGTGATCGCCTACACTGGGGGAAAATCGCCCTCGTCGCGCCGGGAAAACCACAATGAAATGTCGGATGAGGTAACCAATTTTGTCCCCCTTGGCGCAAATGCCAGCGCCTTCCAGTCTCAGGACGAAAATGACGAGCAGCGTTTCACCCGATTGCTGACACCGACGCAATTGCAGGGTTCGCGCGCCGGCATGCTTGGCAACCGAAATTTCATCATCGCCATGGGGACATCGATCCCCTGCACCCTCGAAACGGCACTCTCCTCCGACCAGCCGGGGTTTACCAGCTGCGTGATCAACCGTGATGTGCTGTCGGATAATGGCCGTGTAGTTTTGATGGAAAAAGGAACACAGGTCGTCGGCGAATACCGAGGCGGGATTCGCCGTGGGCAAAAACGGCTGTTCGTCCTTTGGAACCGTGCAAAGACGCCGAAGGGCGTGATTATCACCCTTGCGTCGCCGGTGACCGATGCATTGGGCCGGGCGGGCGTTGACGGTCAGGTCGATACGCACTGGTGGGAGCGCTTTGGTAGCGCAATTCTCCTATCAATCGTCGGCGATGCGACCTCCTACGTCAGCAGCAGCCTTCAGGACAGCGATGTGGAGGCGAAAAAAACGACCAGTGCCGGCCAGCAGGCGGCGGCAATTGCCGTCGAACAATCGATCAATATCCAGCCAACTTTGGTCAAGCACCAGGGCGAGCTTGCATCCATCTTCGTCGCGCGGGATCTAGACTTTTCGAGCGTCTACCGTCTTCGTGTAACCGAGCCTCGCAACCGGATCTACGATCGTGCCGTGCTGGGCGATTTTACCCGGGATTCGAAGCGTGTGGCAAAATAGGCGTCGCGATGACCGAAGCCCCAGATGCCGGCGTCGTACGAGAATTGCTTCTGCCGCTGTCGCGGTTCCTTCGGGACAAGTCGCTCTATGAGGTTATCGTCAACCGGCCGGGACAAGTCGTAACAGAGGGAGCGGATGGGTGGCAGACCCACGATATGCCGGACCTATCCTACCATAGGCTTATGCGCCTTGCTCGCGCGGTCGCGAGTTTTTCGAGCCAGTCGATCGATGAAACCCGACCGATCCTATCGGCAACCTTGCCCGATGACGAACGCATCCAGATTGTCATCCCGCCGGCGACAACAAAGGGCACCGTCAGCATCACCATCCGCAAGCCTTCCTCGGTCTCGCTAAGCCTTGATGATCTCGATCATGGCGGATTGTTTGGAGATGTCGTGCACGCCAAATCGGCCGGCGGCAGGTCCGATCTGACGCTGTTGGAATTCTACCGAACCGGCGCTTACAAGCAATTCCTCAAGGAGGCGGTGCTGGCGCGGAAAAACATCATCATCTCGGGTGCGACCGGATCGGGAAAAACAACTTTATCCAAGGCGCTGATCCGCCACATTCCGCACAGCGAGAGGGTCATATCTATCGAGGATACGCCTGAGCTGGTGCTCCCGCAGCCCAATCATGTCCGGCTTTTCTACTCCAAAGGTGGTCAGGGAGTGGCCAGGATAGGCGCCAAGGACCTCCTCGAATCCTGCCTGCGCATGCGGCCCGACCGGATCCTGCTTCAGGAGCTTCGCGACGGGACAGCCTTCTACTACATTCGCAATGTGAACTCCGGACATCCTGGTTCAATTACGACAGTTCACGCCGATTCCCCGCGCCTGGCATTCGAGCAACTGACATTGCTGGTGAAGGAATCGGAGGGAGGGGGCGATCTCGAGCGCCATGACGTTCGTGAGATGCTAACGGTTGCCATCGACGTGATCGTGCAATGCAAGCGCGTAGACGGACGGTTTCGGGTGACCGAAATCTATTTTCGTGACGCAATCGAGTCTGACAGCGAAGATTTTCGATTAAGTTGAGGCGCTGACAAGAAAGTCACGAACGTTGAACCAAGCATTATTTCCTGCCGCGGCAATTCGCGCCCGGCGCCGGGATCCCGAGGATCCGGTGACGGGCGCTTAACCCGCTCGTCGCTGATGTCCTGTTGGGCTCAAGCCCTCCGCGAAGGATCGGCGCATGCCGAACGCATACTGGAAGCTTTCGCTTCGCTGGTCGACTATGCCGGGCCGGGCAACAAGTTGCGCCGCCATGCGCTCAAGCATCGCCTCGTTCTCGGGACGCGACACGCGACGGAAGCTCCTGGTGCAGTGCCCGCGTAGGCTGCACACCTTGCAAAAACCGCGATTGACGTAGTCGATCTTCACACTGTCGCGTGATTTACCAAAGTGACGGAGTCAGAACACTTAAGCCTGAAACTTTCGACAAATCCCCGCTTAGCGACCTCGCTATCTATCGCTGACGCGGGAGTGCATCAGGCACCTATCGTCGAACTATGTCAGAGATCCTTGGCGAGGCGCAGCGCGTCGTAGATCGCCGCATGTGTGTTTCGAGCAGCAACAGCGTCACCAATCCTGAACAGCTGATAGGAGCCCGAAGGGTTTCGCTCGAGCACTTGCGGCGCGCCGGATAGCAATTGATCGTAGGAAACTTCGCCGAGGTTCATCGAACCGGGTTTGAGCTCGAAATACAGTTCGTCGAGTGGGATCGTGCCATGGTTGACGACGATCTGGTCGACCGTGCGCTGCCGCGCGACGCCTCCATAATCGCTGCCGACATGGGCGATAATCTGGTTGCCGCTCCTCTCGGCCCGCTCCAGTCGGTAGGTGACCGTGAAGGTGACGTCGAGCTTCTGCAGCGAGCGCATGTAAGGAACGAGGTTCATCGCCATAACTTCGGGTGCGAAGGCGCGATCTGGCGTCATGATCTCGACCTTGGCGCCTGCTTTTGCGATGAGTTCCGCCGCCTGCAAACCGGCATGGTCCCCGGCATCATCGAAGACAAGCACGTTGGTGCCGGGCTTCACGTCGCCGGATATAATATCCCAGGACGACACCACAAGGTCGTTGCCTTTCGATAAAACCTCCGTATGCGGCAGGCCGCCCGAGGCGATGATGACAACATCCGGCGCTTCGGCCCGGATCGTGTCGGCATCCGCCCAGGTATTGAAATGAAAGGTGACGCCGAGCTTTTCGCATTGGCTCATGCGCCAGTCGATGATGCTGATCATCTCTCGCCGCCGCTCGCTCTGCGCGGTGAGGCGGATCTGTCCACCGGGATGGTTGGCGGCCTCGAAGACCGTCACGGCGTGCCCCCGCTCGGCCGCCACGCGTGCGGCTTCAAGACCGGCCGGTCCAGCTCCGACGATCGCCACCTTCCTTATAATTTCCGCTTTCGGGATCGTATGCGGCATCGTCTGTTCGCGGCCGGTCGCGGCATTGTGGATGCAGAAGGCCATGCCGCCCTGATAGATGCGGTCTAGGCAGTAATTGGCGCCGACGCACGGCCGGATGTCATTCTCGCGTTTTGCGATGATCTTTGCAACGATATGCGGATCTGTCATGTGGGCGCGCGTCATGCCGATCATGTCGACCTTGCCGCTAGCGATCGCATGACGCGCGGTCGCTACATCCGGAACCTTGGCCGCATGGAACGTCGGAAAATTGGTCGCGGCACGGATTTCGCCGGCAAAATCCAGATGCGGGGAGTTCGCCATGCCCTGGATCGGAATGACGTCGGTGAGGCCCGCATCCGTATCGATATGGCCTCGGATAACGTTCAGATAATCGATCAGGCCGCTGTCGCGCAGGCGGCGCGAAATCTCGATGCCCTCGGCAGCACCGGTGCCCCCGGGAAGACATTCGTCGGCGGTATAGCGAACGCCCAGGATAAAATCCTCTCCCACCCGCTCGCGCATCGCCTTGAAGACCTCGAGACAAAAACGCATGCGGTTATCAAGCGAGCCGCCGTATGGGCCATCAAGCTCGTTTGTCACCGGCGAGACGAACTGGTCGATCAGATGGCCATAGGCCTCCAGTTCGACGCCATCCATGCCGCCCGCCTTCATGCGTTCGGCGGCATCGGCAAAATCCTTGATGATGCGCGCAATGTCCCAGTCCTCGATCTTCTTCGGAAACGAGCGGTGGGATGCTTCGCGATGATGAGACGGGGCGACGACCGGCAGCCAGTCTCCCTTGTCCCAGCGTGTACGCCGGCCGAGATGGGTCAGCTGGATCATGATCGCCGCGCCTTCCTCATGCACGGCATCGGTCATCTCGCGGATGTACGGTACGATCTCGTCCTTGTAGGCGAGCAGGTTGTTGAAGACCGGCGGGCTGTCCTTGGATACAGCTGCAGACCCGGCCGTCATGGTCAGCGCTACCCCGCCTTTCGCCCGCTCGACCGTATAGGCTCGGTAACGCTCCTTCGGCATGCCATCTTCCGGATAGGCGGGCTCGTGCGACGTCACCATGATGCGGTTACGAAGCGTCAGGTGCTTCAGCCTGTATGGCTGCAGGAGGGGATCGTTCGACATGCGACGGGCTCCGGTTCACGGGTTTGCAACGGAGGCTAGATTGAAATGGACAGCAGTGTCAAATATGAAAACACCTGAGTACGTGCAATATACATACATGTACATTCCGATTGAAATGCAGTTATGGATTTGTTAGGATTTTTTTATGGAACAGGCGGCGAATGACAGCGGCTGGCGGGGATCTCAGGAGGGCTGGCTTCAGGCTGCCTATGAATTTCTGCTGGAATCCGGTGTCGACTCGGTGAAGATCCTGCCGCTCGCCAAGAAACTTGGCCTGTCCAGGACCAGTTTCTACTGGTTCTTCAAGGACAGGGAAGAACTTCTCGATGCGCTTATCTCCCGATGGAGGGACAAGAACACCGGCAATCTGGAAAAGCAGTCCGAGAGTTACGCGGAATCGCTGGCAGAGGCGATGCTCAACGTGTTCGACTGCTGGCTGAACAAGGATCTGTTCGATTCACAGCTCGAATTCGCCGTCCGCAGCTGGGCGCTGCAGTCTCCGGACATCCAGCGCGAGGTGAAGCGTGCGGATACGGCAAGGATAGAGGCGCTGACCCGCATGTTCGTGCGCTTCGGCTTCGCAGACGCACCTGCCGATGTCCGCGCCAGAACGACGTACCTGGTGCAGATCGGCTACATCTCCATGCAATCAACCGAGGATCTCGCCCAGCGCATGAAGCGAATTCCTGAATACATCGCAATCTATACGGGTCAGGTTCCGCAACAGCGGGAACTTGACCGCTTCTATTCACGCCACGGCTACCAAGAGGAGTAGGACGGGTGGAGGCTGGCAAGGGATTGAGAATCGGCGTGATCGGCGGGGCGGGCTGGTTGGGCGGCGCTCTTGCCGGCGCGATCCTCGACGCCGGCATCGTCGGCCCCCAGGATCTCACGCTTTCCTACCGCACTGCTCGCCCAGACCGGTTCGACGGCGCGCTCTGGACCCGGGACAATCAGGCGCTTGCCGACCGCTCGGAGGTCATTCTTCTCTGCGTCCGCCCCGCCGACTGGCAAGGGCTCGCCGTCGATGCAAACGGCAAGCTGCTGATCTCGGTCATGGCGGGGGTTGCGATGCCGGCCTTGCGTGATCGCCACGGGACGCAGCGCATCGTCCGCTGCCTGCCGAACGCGGCGGTCGAAGTTTTTCGGTCCTACACGCCCTGGATCGCGGCGGACGCGGTCGATGATGACGACCGTGCGTTCGTCCGGTCGCTGCTCTCGTCCTGCGGCGTCGAGGACGAGGTGAACAGCGAAAGCGACATCGACTATTTCACGGGCTTTTCAGGTGCCGGTCCGGCGTTTCCAGCGCTTCTGGCCGACGCAATGGCAAAGGATGCCGTATCGCGCGGCATCCCGGCTGCGATTGCCGAGCGTTCGGTCGCCGCACTGCTGATCGGTGCCGGGCGCCTGCTTGAAAAGCGCGGCGAACCTGCGGCCGAGACGGTTCGGGCTTTCGTCGATTACCGCGGCACCACCGCAGCGGCGATCGAGGCGATGCGGGCAGCAGGCTTCGACGCGGCGATTGCCTTCGGTCTTGAGGCCGCATTGAAGAAATCAGTCAGTTTGGGAGAGGCTTCCAGGCAACTGTGATCCGGTCATCCGCGGCGCCCCGGTTCCACCTCCAGCCGCTAAAAACAAGGGAACGATACAATGAACAGACTGTTGGCTTCGGGTTGCATGCTGGTCGGATTGTTCGCCGGCGCATCGTCGGCAGGCGCTGCCGGCTGCGGCAGCGTGACGATCGCGAGCATGAACTGGCAGAGTGCAGAAGTGATCTCCAACCTCGACAAGTTCATCCTGAACGCGGGGTATGGTTGCCAGGCTGAGATCACCGTTGGTGATACCGTCCCGACGATCACCTCGATGGCGGAGAAGGGCCAGCCGGATATTGCACCGGAGGCCTGGATCGACCTGCTTCCGGATGTCGTTGCCAAGGGCGCGCAGGAAGGCCGGATCGTCAAGGTCGGATCGCCGCTGCCGGACGGCGGCAACCAGGGCTGGTGGATCCCCAAATACGTGGCCGATGCGCATCCGGACATCAAGACCATTCCAGACCTTCTGAAGCATCCCGAGCTTTTCCCCAGTGAGGAAGATGCCTCCAAGGGCGCCATCCTGAACGGTCCGCAGGGATGGGGCGGGACCGTCGTCACGACCCAGCTGTTCAAAGCTTATGGTGGCGAGAAAGCCGGCTTCACCCTGATCGATACCGGCTCGGCCGCCGGCCTGGACGGCGCGATCGCCAAGGCCTACGAGCGCAAGAAGAGCTTTGCCACCTATTACTGGGCGCCCACCGCGCTGCTTGGCAAATATCCGATGGTAAAGCTGGAAGCAGGCGTCGCCAACAATGCCGCCGAGTGGAAGCGGTGCAACACCGTGGCCGACTGTGCCGACCCGAAGCCGAACGCCTGGCCGGTGGACACGATCGTGACGCTGGTTGCCAAGCCGTTCTCCGAAAAGGCGGGACCGGACGTGATGTCCTATCTCGACAAGCGCTCCTGGAGCAACGAAACCATCGGCAAGCTGATGGCCTGGATGACCGACAACCAGGCCAGCGGTGAGGACGGCGCCAAGCATTTCCTCAAGGAGAACAAGGCCATCTGGGCCAAGTGGGTATCCCCGGACGCCGCCAAGAAGATCGAGGCAGCGCTCTAGGGTGACGCCGGTGGCGGTGCGCGCGTCGCACCGCCTCTCCGCCTGCCGTTCAGAAAAATAAAAAGACCTTGCACGGCTCTTTCACAGAAGGGGAACCGAATGGAATGGTTTTATCAATTTCCACATATGGATGACGAAGCGCTTCGCAATTTGAAGAAAGCGATCGACGAGGGATTTCGCGGCTTTACCCGCGCCTATGGCGACACGATCGAATTGCTGTTTTCGCCGCTGCAGACTTTTCTCCTAACGGCCGACCGGTTCATGACGCAGACCCCCTGGCCGATCATTACGGCGATCATTCTCGTCATTGCCTGGTTCGCCAGCCGCAACGTCAAGATCGTGCTGAGCTGTCTGATCACGCTCTTGCTCATCGGTTATTTCGACATGTGGCTGGACACGATGCGCACCGTTGCGATGATCTTCGTATGTACCGTCCTGTCGATTGCGATCGGTCTTCCGATTGGTATTCTCATGGCCCGCTCGAACAGAGTTCAGCGGGTCATCAACCCCGTTCTCGACGTGATGCAGACGATGCCGAGCTTCGTCTATCTCATTCCTGTGGTGATGCTGCTGGGCATCGGCCGCGTCCCGGGTCTCATCGCCGTGGTCATCTATGCGATACCGCCAATGATTCGGCTGACTGACCTCGGCATCCGCCTCGTCGACAAGGATGTCCTGGAAGCAGCCGACGCATTCGGCGCATCCGATACGCAAAAACTGTTCAAGGTGCAACTTCCGCTGGCGCTACCGACCATCATGGCAGGGATCAACCAGACGATCATGATGGCACTGGCAATGGTGGTCGTCGCCTCGATGATCGGCGTCCAGGGGTTGGGCCAGCCAGTCCTGAAGGCTATCGCCAACCAGTATTTCACGCTTGGCGTGTTCAATGGCCTAGCGATCGTCGGCATCGCCATCATCTTCGACCGGATCAGTCAGGCCTATGGCAAACGGCTGCAAAAGCATCGGGAGATCGTCCATGGTTGAGCAGGCAACCGGGGGCATCGTCGTGCGCAATCTCTACAAGATCTTCGGCGCCAATCCCGCCAACTATGTCGATGCGGTGCGCAACGGCATGACGAAGACCGAGCTGAACGTGGCGCACGGTCATGTCCTCGGATTACGCGACATCAATATCGAAATCAGGTCGGGCAGCATCCAGGTTATCATGGGCCTGTCCGGTTCTGGCAAGTCGACGCTGATCCGCCATATCAACCGCCTGATCGACCCTACAGCAGGTGAAGTGCTGGTCGGCGGCGTCGATGTTGTCAAAATGGACCGCAGCGAGCTGCGAGACTTCCGGCGCCACCAGACGGCAATGGTGTTTCAAAAGTTCGCCCTGTTGCCGCATCGTAGCGTGCTGGACAACACCATGTTCGGCCTCGAGGTCCAGGGCGTCGATCGCATGAAGGCCAGAGACGTCGCCATGCGTTGGCTGGAGCGCGTCGGGCTAAAGGGGTTCGAGGCCAAGTATCCGAACCAGCTGTCGGGCGGGATGCAGCAACGTGTTGGCCTGGCGCGTGCCTTGTCGAACGATGCTCCGGTGCTGCTGATGGACGAGGCCTATTCCGCGCTCGATCCGCTGATTCGCACCGACATGCAGTCGGTGCTTCTCGACATCCAGCACGAGATCAAGAAGACCATCGTGTTTATCACGCACGACCTCGACGAGGCATTGCGGCTGGGCGATAAGATCGCGATCCTGCGCGACGGCGAGGTGATCCAGCAGGGAACAAGCCAGGACATCGTATTGAGACCGGCCGATGACTATGTCGCAAGCTTCGTTCGCGAGGTCAACAGGGGACGGGTCGTGCAAGTCGAGGCGATCATGTCGCCCTGGCGGGCATCAGCGGATGAAGGCCTCACGATCCCAACCAATATCACGATCGAGGAGGCGATCCGCGCACTGGCATCCGCACCCGATGGCGACGTGACCGTTGTTGATCAGGCTGGCAAACCGGTTGGCTCTGTGAGCTTCCGGCAACTGGCCGGCGCCATGGTCAACTCGCGCGACCCCGAACAAACACCGGTTGATGGGACGGTCGTGATTGATACGCTTGGCCCTTCGAAGGGAGCGGACTGACCTGCGGCCTTCGCCGTAAATGTAAATCGGGGAGAGGTCCCGATGCCGATGCGCATGACGATCCCTTGTTATTGCTGATATTGACCGGTTCATTTCCCTATTGTGCATCCCAGTGAGGGCGGCGGTTGAGAGGGGAGGAAGAGGGGGGAAGGGGCGTTCGTGGCGGGTTGAGGCTGTCGGAGAAAGGCTCCGGCCAGCCCGTCATGGAGAAACGACATGGCACAGGCCATTCAGAAAATAACGCTCAACACTGGGCGCGACGTCCCCTTCGACAAGCTCGTTCTCAGCCAGCAGAACGTGCGCAAGACCAAGGCAGGCGTCTCGATCGAGGAGCTCGCCGAGGATATCGCTCATCGCGGACTGCTGACCAGTCTCAACGTTCGCGTTGAAGTCGATGCCGACGGCAACGAGACTGGCATCTACCGGATTCCGGCGGGCGGCCGCCGATACCGCGCGCTGGAACTGCTGGTAAAACAGAAGAAACTGTCCAAGACGGCGGCCATTCCTTGTATCGTCAGCAAGAGCGACACTCTGGAAGTCGAGGATTCGCTTGCCGAGAATGTCAAGCGCATCGACCTGCACCCGCTGGACGAGTTTCGTGCCATCATGACGCTGCGCGAACAGGGGATCGACGAGGAAGAAATCGCCGCTCGCTTCCACATGTCGGTCGCAACGGTGAAGCAGCGCATGCGGCTGGCGTCAGTTTCGCCGCGTCTTCTCGAACTCTACGCGAATGACGAAATGAAGCTCGGCCAGGTCATGGCATTCTCAATCAGCGACGATCACGTCCGCCAGGAGCAGGTCTGGGACACATTCTCGCGCTCGCATAATCAGGATACCTATTATATCCGTCGGATGCTGACCGAAAACGCAGTGCGCGCCTTCGATCGCCGCGCCGTTTATGTCGGCATCGACGTCTATGAAGCTGCCGGTGGTGTGGTGATGCGCGATCTGTTCGAACAGGACAATGGTGGATGGCTGCAGGATCCGGCGCTACTCGAGCAGCTCGCTGTCGAAAAGCTGACCACTGAGGCCGAAGCGCTGAAGGCTGAAGAGGGCT
Organism: Neorhizobium sp. PAMB6630; assembly: GCF_058242775.1. Classification (NCBI taxonomy): domain Bacteria; kingdom Pseudomonadati; phylum Pseudomonadota; class Alphaproteobacteria; order Hyphomicrobiales; family Rhizobiaceae; genus Neorhizobium; species Neorhizobium sp. PAMB6630. The sequence continues at coordinate 119,768 of NZ_JBZAYV010000002.1, read as the reverse complement.
GGAAATGGGTCGATGCTGCATTCGACTTCTCTTACGGTCACACCGCAGGTCTTCGCCGATTCTACGGTGGGCTGGCCGAGCACACCGAGGAAGAGCTTGCACGTCATGACACGTTGAAGGCGGAATATGACAGGCTCGACGCCGAATACGCTAAGCCAGCCGACGACCCCGAGGAAACAGAGGCCCGGCTTAAGGAACTCGGCAATGAACTGGATATGCTCAATGACCGGCCCTACGTCTTCGATCCTCAAGATGTCGCCCGCGGCGGTGCCTTCATCTCGCTTGCTGCCAATGGCGAGCCGAAGATCGAACGTGGCTTCGTTCGCCCCGAAGACGAACCTGACGCTGAGTTGGGAAGCAGTGAAACCGATGAGAGCGACCATTATGGTCAAAATGAGACTGGCGTTGCCGTGCCTCCCGCGAACGGCGGCATCTCGCTCAATGGCAAGCCTGTCGGCGTCGAAGAGCCGAAAGACGACGACAATATTGGACCTCTTTCCGATCGCGTTATCGAGGATCTCACGGCCAACCGCACCGTTGCGCTACGCAATGCACTGGCGAACAATCCGGTGATGGCCTTCATCGCCGCCCTGCATGTCGCGGTCCTGAAAATCTTCTACCGATACGCGGCGGACTCGTGCCTGGAGATCACCCTCCAACACACTGTCTTCAGCCAGACGCAGGGGCTTGGCGATACGGTCTGGGCAAAGGAGATCGAACAGCGGCAGAAATCTTGGGGCTGTGATCTTCCAGCAAATGCGAACGAAGTCTGGGACTATCTGATCGCGCTCGACCAGGATAGCCGTATGGCGTTGTTTGCCCATTGCGTCTCGTTGTCGGTGAACACAACCGTCCACGCGTGGAACCAGCGGAGGAAGGAAACCGCTCACGCCAACCAGCTTGCCCGTTCGCTCGAGTTCGGCATGGTCGCGGCGGGCTGGACGCCGACGGTTGACAACTATCTTGGCTGCGTCACCAAGGCGCATATGCTGCAAGCAGTCCGTGAGGCGAAGGGCGAACACTCGGCCCAACTGATCAGTCATCTCAAGAAACCCGACATGGCGCGTGTAGCCGCCCGGTTTCTGGAAGGCAGCGGATGGCTCCCGGACGTCTTGCGGCTTCCAATCTATGAGTTCGGGGCGCAACACAATGCCGTTGGTGCGGCCAGGGACGAGGCGGCCGAAGACGATACGGCCGAAACACCGACGCCGAGCGCCAGCCCTCCTGACGCAACGTGAGGAAGGCGCATAAGCGGCCATTTAGCCGGTCGATGATATCCGGGAACATCTCGGAGCCGCCGAATACCGCCCAAAAACCTCGCTCACAAAAGCCCGGCCACTGCGCCGGGCTTCTTTGTTTTCAGGAACACCGTCATACCTGCTTATACAATCAAAACGACCTACACCTCGCCGATATTCAGGCAAGCAACCTATGTCGCCGACAGGCTTGAAGCGGCCTGCACGGTGGCCGTCGACGACGGCAACTGGGGCAATGGTTGCAATCCGAGCACCGCACCTGCGCCGCCATCTAAATTGGTTTCTGTTGGAAGGCTCGGACTTTCAACGGGCTCCACCGACAATCCAGGACTTCCATTCAATCCAGCCCGACGTCTGCATTTTCCTCCTGCGCGCGCCGGCAAAGGCCGCGGCTGCGGTCAGAATGAAGGAAAGAGTGGGGCCGGGGCGAGGGGCGAGGCCGGGCTGTGGAGAGAGGGGCGCCCGGCCAGAATCGTGTTGCCTCTCTGGAGAAGATCGATGTCAATATCCAAAGTCACCCCCCAAACAGCCTCTGTCGTTCCTGACGAGCGCCGCCTGGATTTCCTGCCCACCTTGTTCGGCCCCGCGCTCCGGATCATCGGCGAGAACGCGGTCTACGGCTTCATGGAGCGGCTCAGCCCGCTGGATTATGGCGGCGGGTTCTGGGATTTCTACGAGTATGACGGAAAGCCGCTGTTTCTGGCGCCGAGATCTAGATCGCGTTTCCGGATCACCGGCGAGATCACCGGGTTCCAAGGCGAGGTTTCCGCCGAGACTGCGGGGATTATCGCCACGCTTTTTGCCTTCTCGCATCTCTCCTTCCAGTATCAATCCGAGCATCTCTCGGTTGGCTATGGCCGCCTCTACGCCTACTCGGCCGACCATGCCGAAGCCGCGGAGATTTTTCAGGCGATTGATTGAGGCGCCAACGCGCCCCCATCTCGATTGGCTCGTCTGGTCGGCGTATCGTCTGGACGAGCCGTCTCGCAATCCCAAAGGGTAGAAGCAATGACGACGTTAGAAAGCCACAAATTCGTGACCATCTCGACAGGTCACGTGAGCGCCGAAACCGCCCGGATGCTTGACAGTAGACCCTGCACGGATTGGCCTTGCGTCGGAGGGAGGTATGCCGACTACGGCTGGTTCTTCTACGCCCATGACGAAAATGCTGGCGAAGCGGCCCAGCGCATTCCCGACGTTCTCTTTGCCGTCATGACATGGGCTCGCCGGAAAGGGTTCAGCCATATCCTGCTCGACCGCGACGCGGAGCAGGTCGATGATCTGGCCTGGTATGACTGGTGACGACGGTGACGACGCTGACACACCGGCGAGCGTGTTGCTCAGCGCAACAGTCGCCCCTCGAGGAGAGATTGCATGTCTCGCCGTCCGTCCGCAACGCAATAGTTGATCACAACCTCTCCCATGACGAGATAGATCATTCGCCACGGCTTGTGGTGCAGTTCGCGATATCCGGTGATGCCCAGTCCGACCAGTTCCTTTGGCACATTTCCTCGGCCGGGAAATCCCTCAGGTCCCAGACAGGCATGTTCGATTTCGCCTAGAATCCGCTCGGCGGTTGGGACGCCATCGCGACCGGCGAGGAAACGGTAGAGATCTTCAAGATCCCGTTCCGCGTCCTCTGCAAAGAGGACCTGATATGGCATCACGTTTCAAAGTTCGACAGACGTGCGCGAAGGCGTGCGAAGGTTTCTTTCGCAGGGCGGACTTTTCCGCCCTCGACCTGCTTGTTGGTCAGCGCCAGCACCTTCAAAAGCGCCTGCGTTTCCTGCGTCTCCTCATATTGCGTGACGTCCTGAAGCACGGCTTTTGCTTCGCCATGCAATGTGATCACGATAGGCCTCCGATCATCGCCAAGCCGGCGAATGACCTCCGGTGCATGAGGCTTGAGGTAACTGATGGGCTTGACCTGTTCCGAGAATTTCATCGGTCCGAGCTCCTTTTGACCAGAATATAGACCGTTAATGGTCTGACTGGAAGCAAACATAGCGTAGCTGCAAAAGGGAGAGGAGGGCGGTTTCGCGGGGCGGTGGCTGCTGGAAGTCCAGAGAGAGGGCTTCCGGAACCGCCTGCATCGCTGTGCCACTCTGCCAGCGACATTATCCACTCTTCCCCTCACCAGCCCGGTAACCGCGAAAGCCGTCAGCCGGGCCTTTTCCTTTCAGGAGACTTCACCATGAACACCATGATTTCCAACCCGCAACACATATCGTCCGGATTCAAGGTCGATATATCCCGCGGCGAACGTAATGGTCGCGTTTCATCAGAATGGTTTTCGCGGCCCGACGACGAGCGCTATCTATCGCTTTCCGATCTGCACCGCGCCGTCGGCGACAGAACGGAGCGTGCTCGCGTCCGCACGATCGAGGCCGCCGAGATCCGCGTCGAGGCCACCCGTGACAACGCAGAACGCCTGTCTCTGGTCGTTCCCGGCGGGCGCGAGCCGTTGGCGCCGACACACTGGAGCTACGGCCAGCTCTGCAGCCTAGTCGGCGCGCCTGCGAGCTACATGCGTCAGCTGCCGGCGCCGTTGGCGGCGATCAATCTCCAGCACGGACTCCTCAACCATAATGCCGAAATGGTCAAAACGCTCGAGATGGACGACGGCCGCCTTGAACTGCGGGCGGTGACCGGTCCCGAGTATGGCCGGATTTGGGATAAGGATTTGATCGCGGCGATCATGAACATCGCTGGCAATGGCACGGGCGAGACGATCTGGAAAGTTCCGGGCCTCCTCGACTGGTCGACCATGACCCACAATCCCTTTGTCGACATTACGAAGGATACCACGACGCTGTACGCCAGCGATCGCGACGTCTTCATCTTCCTATGCGATGACACTCACCCGATCGAAGCCGGGCGACTGCCAAACGGCGAACCTGATCTGTATTTCCGTGGCTTCTATGCCTGGAACAGCGAGGTCGGCTCAAAAACGCTTGGTATTGCCAGTTTTTACCTACGGGCAGTGTGCGCCAACAGGAATCTTTGGGGCACCGAGAATTTTGAAGAAATCACCATCCGTCACTCAAAATTTGCGGCCCAGCGCTTCGCCCGTGAAGCTGCCCCGGCATTGTCTAACTTCGTCAAATCCTCGCCCGCGCCATTCGTTGCCGGCATTCGCGCTGCTCGCGAGCGCATCGTCGCCCGCACCGAGGACGATCGATTGACGTTCCTGCGCAACCGCGGTTTCTCCAGGGCTGAAACAGGCAAGATCATCGAGATCGTTCTCAGAGAGGAGGAGAGACCGCCGGAGTCTATTTTTGACTTTGTGCAGGGCATTACCGCGCTGGCGCGGGGAAAGTCGCATCAGGACACCCGGCTGGAACTTGAAGGCAAGGCAAAGAGACTGCTCGAAAGCGCTGCCTGACCTGGCCAATCCAAAGATCCTCATCCATCTCTTGCATTGCCGGCCATCGTGTTGGGCTTCCTTTGTTCTGGCAACCCGAAATGACAACCGACCTCTCTTGCAACGCCCACCCGATGGTCAAGCTCAAAAGGAGAAGCCACAGCTATTCGCCTGTTTCGCTGATACGGATCAGCCCTCGAAATGCTGCTCCTCCTGCATGTGCTGGAATTCAGCAAACTGAAGACAGTCCCGTTTTATCACGGAGGTTGTGCCAACCAAATTGTTCCGCGTCGCGCGCAGCGCCTCGTCGCTGCGTTACGAGCCTCCACGCAACACATCGACAGCCCGCTCAACATCTTCAGCGCCGACCGCAGCATCGGGCTTCTGCCGGCAGGCTACAAGACGGACGCGGACAAGGCGATGATTGGCCTCAGCGAATTTGCGTGTCAGTTCGTGATGCAGGGCATCCTTTCCAGATCAATGGATCTGCGCGTTAACGGTGATCCAATGAATGGATCATCCATCGCAACGTCAGGAGAGCTGATGCGCCAGCGCTTCACTAGTCACCGCCGTACCTGCCACAAGCGAAGCTATTCTGGCCCGGTTCAGGCTTCAAGCTAAGGTCTCCCGCCTGCGGCATCGTTGTCTTCCTCGGAAGGAGGGCGGCATGTTGACAGCTGGCGTTGCACTTGGCCCGTCTATCGTGACAGAGCTTGAGACCGCTCTTCGCATCTGGGAGGCGACGCGCTATTTCTGCGTGTTGCATCAGGATGGGCGGCCAAACCCGACAATCGCCCGCATGCCTCACCTCTGGGCGGTGCATTTAGTCGCGGCGACCTGTCAGCGCCCGATCCGGTCGGTGCGTTTTGCGATCAAGGAAGTCGTGGCATTTCACCATTCGCGACCCGCCACACCCAGGGCGTGATCTCCGGTCTCGCCTCGATCATGGTCGAAAGCGCCTGCTCATATTCCGCTCCGGCGCTCGCCGGGACGATGAACATGGCGACGGGAGCCGGCTTCTGCTCCGGCAATGTCACTGACACGATCGGTGCACCACGCGGCAGATTGAAACGCAGCCCCTTGACGCTCTTTCGCTTGAGGACGCTCAGCTTTTCCAGGAGGCGTAGGTCGTGAATATCCTCGAATGGCAGCCAATGCTCGTTGACCACCATGAGCGCGACCTCCTCAACCGCTGCAATGCCGGCGGTAGAAACACCAAAGGTGGCGACGATAATCAGATGAAACGCCTCGCACGATCGCCACAGTTCGAGTTCCGTGTCGTAGCGTGTGGCGAGCCGCCGCCACGCGTCTTCGTCAATCATCAGGGGAAAGGGCATATGCCGAACGACGATCTTCTGCCCCTCACGCGCGGCGGAAAACTCCTTCACTTCAGCCACGATCATCATCAGCTTACGTGCACCCGAACCGCTCGCCTGGACGCTCTTGAGTGCTGCAGCGCGCCGTGCGGCGATCCCATCCTTGTCTTCGGCATGGAACACTTCCGGCACGAAGAGCATATCTCCCAAGGTAGCGCCCCTCACTGTCATCTGGGCGGCGGCATTCAGAAGGCTTGCTCGCACCCGGCCCCAGCCGCGTCTGCCTGACCAGGTCGACCGCCATTCCGTCAATTCTCCCGCCTCCCAGAGATAGTGCAGCATCGCCCGCAGCGACAATTTCCGGGGTCGGCTGTGGATGCCCTGTTCAGACGCTTCAGCCGTCGCGCTGGATGCGGCCCAAGGCCCACGTTTTGTGAGCGAAAAATCTAGTTTCAGCTCCGCCCTGCCATTGGCATCGACCTGGATCGCACTGCCGATCAAAGGGCCAAGGCCGGAAAGCTCGTAAGGCGGGTCATAGGAGGGGCAGACAGGATCGTGGTCGCGCCCAGAGAGTGGCATCCGCTTGACGAGGTACTGGTCTTCGACCTTGGCGATATACATCGGTACTGACGGTTCTTTGCACATGCACATCGGGCGTAGTCCCTGCTCGTAGGCCTTCGATAGGAAGGCCTGCAAATGAGGCATGGCTTCCTCGACTAGCTCACCATCGATTATGAATTTTCGCACCTCTGTTCTCCTCGTTCCGTCGGCGAAGCTACACGGGGATAATATGTTTTACTATATAAAAAAAGACAGTAAAATTAGCGATGCCAATGATGTCCACGCTGCTGAGGGGAGAGTTCGGAAAAAAGAAGGACGACAGCTGTGGCCTGGAGCAACGCCATTCGGCGCCGCTCGATATTGGCCGAGACGCGGTGCGCTTCGGCGCAGTTTCCCATGTCTTCCGGTTGTGAGATCGAAGGCTACCAGCATTCAGAAGCCTTCGCGAGGCAACCGGAGCGTTCCCGATCAGGAGCATAGAATGACAATACCCGACCATGCCAAGGCCAGTTTCAATAAAATGCCGCACGCTACCGATCGCTGCAACCTCGCGCTAGTAGAATACCCTGATACGCCGACACCAGCAAACCCCGCTGCGTGCTGTCTGCTAGCGGTTACGACGGGACGGATCTCTTGGCTCTGCTGCAGTTTTGGGCTCTACCAAACTGAGGTCGTCAGCCCCGCTGAGGTGTGGCAATCGCTGTTCGGCGGGTCCTCGTTCTTGGTACTCACCGGCAACATGACGCTTTGGAAAGCCCCGCACTTCATTCCAGCTTCGGTTGAAGGGCAGGCGGTGTTGTCGCATCTCATCGAACGGCATCGCGTCATTGATGTCGCTGGCCGGAGTTGACTGCTATGATGTCTGCTTCACAATTGGCAGATCGGCTGGCGCACGATGCCGAGGCGGTCTGCCGTCACTATCTCTCCGCTGGGCGCAGGGCAGGCAATTACTGGATCGTTGGCGATGTCGCCAATAGCAGGGGCAAGTCCCTCTACGTCCATCTCTCAGGCCCCCGCAAGGGCAGATGGACGGACGCGGCGACGGCTCAGCATGGCGATTTGCTCGATCTTGTTCGGGAAACCTGTGGCCTGGTCGATTTCCACGACGTTGCCGAAGAGGCGCGGCGTTTCCTTAACGAAGCCCCGGCGAGACCGGTATCGTCCCACAGAGCTGATACCCTCGAAAGCCAGCCAGCCGAACGACCGGCCGCGGAGCGTGCACGGCGCCTCTTTCGTATGACGCAGCCGCTCACGGGAACACTGGCCGACAGCTATCTGCGCCAGCGTGGCATCCTGCATGCGTCTTTGCATCCCGCGCTCCGCTTTCATTCGTCCTGCTACTACCGCGATCTCGTCAGCGGTAGGGCGACCAGTTATCCGGCGCTGATTGCAGCGGTGACCGATCAAGCCGGTGCGATCACCGGCGTGCATCGCACCTGGCTTGACCCGAATGGCGACGGTAAGGCAAAGATCGATGATCCCCGTCGCGCACTCGGCCGGCTCCTCGGCAACGGCGTGCGGCTCAGCTTTCCCCACCGCGGCCTTGGCCCCGTCGCTGTCATGGCTGCAGGCGAAGGGCTCGAAACCATGTTGTCACTCTCGCATGTGATGCCCGGCATGCCGATGGTCTCGGCGCTGACGGTCAACCATCTTGCCGCCTTCCGGCCGCCAACCAGATGCTTGCGCCTCTATGTTGCCGCTGACGCGGATGCCGCCGGCCGGCATGGCACAGAAGGACTCAGCCGCAGGGTGCAGGCGCTCGGCATCCTGCCGCTTGTGCTCTCCCCGGAGCTCGGTGACTTCAACGAGGATCTGCGGCGGCTGGGACCTGACAGGCTCATCGCAAATCTTCGGGGCCAACTCGTACCAGAAGACGCTCGGGCCTTTCTCATCCGGTGATGCGGCCGGGGAAGAGAACGTGGGCGAGGACGTGGCGTGGCTGGCAACGGTCCTGATCCTGCCGGTCTCCTTCCTGGTGAGGCGCGCCTGCGTGCCTGTCGAGATGCGACCCTTACCAGGCGGCTGTCTGGCCTTCAGCGGATCGGTCAGGTTTCTTCCCCGCGCCGGCTTTTTACTGCGCATCGGCCGCTCCGAAAACCGGTTCCCACTTTTCGGGCCGATGCGGCAGCCGGCGCTCCTCGCGGGCCAAGAAACCCTCCCTCAACCGCCCGGAGCTGCGCTGGGCCGCTTCGCTGCGCTCGCGGTTCCGGCCCGCCCGCCGCCTGGACAGGGATCGCCGTCAGGCCGCGAGAGGCGCGGCCCAAACCGACGGAGACCATCATGAATCTTACCCTTCCCATCGACGACTCCTACGAACCCGACCACGCGTCTTCCCCGACCGACCGCGTCATCTACGAGATGCAAGTCTTTGGCTACCGCCCCTTCCAGGACGAGCCGGACCCGCGCCCGCTGCCCGAGGAGCCGGTCGTCCAGTCGGCGCTAACCGCGATGTTCTCCGCGATGTTCGAAATGCTCGGCGACACGCGGCTGGAGCCCGATCTCGAAGATCTTCTCTGGTCGACGGTCAACCTCTTCCACCGCGCCGGTGAGCGTATCCAGCGCGAGCTTCAGCGCAACGAGGATGCGCAGCGCAGTGGCCAGCGTGAACAGGATGGCTCGGAGGTGAAAAGCGTCGAGCTTGAGCGCCATGTCGTCGAGGGCATCACGCTCCTCGAGCGCCGCAACGCCTTCGAGTCCATGCGCGATTATGCAGCCGATCTCTTCGAGGCGCAAACCGGCTCGCTATGGCGGCCGCGCACCGGCTCCAAGGTCAATCACGCGAACATGACCGCGGCGATGATCGATAGCAGAGATTTTCTCTCTGCCCGCCGGCATGCCGAAAACACGGTGCTGATCCCCGCCGGCACCAAGATCGCCTTCGGTGGCGGCATGGATTATAACGATCACGACCGGATCTGGGCCGCGCTCGACAAGGCCCACGCCAAGCACGCGGACATGATCCTGCTGCACGGCGGCTCGCCGAAAGGAGCCGAACGCATCGCCGCCTGCTGGGCCGAGGCCCGCAAAGTCACCCAGATCGCCTTCAAACCCGACTGGAACAAGCACGCCAAAGCGGCCCCATTCCGGCGTAACGACGACATGCTTTCGGTCATGCCGGCCGGCGTCATCGTCTTCCCCGGTTCCGGCATCACCGAAAACCTTCGCGACAAGGCCCGCCGATTCGGCATCAAGGTCTGGGAAATCAAAGGAGATGGCGCGTGAGCGCCGTTTTCTTGCAAATCTGGAAAATCTGGATAGTATGGAGATCAACAAAGGAGCACGGCCATGCGGCAATTTACGACAGGCGATCTCAACAAGCAGGTTGGCGACGTTACCGACGCGGCTGCGCGCGAACCAGTTGTTCTTACCAAGCACAGGAAGCCACGCTTCGTGCTGATGAGCTATGAGTATTATGAGCGGATGCGCACCGGCGGCGACCCCCGTACCGCCCATCGCGTTTCGGATATGCCGGTGGAACATAAAGAACTCTTCGAGGCGGAGATCGACCGGCTGGCGCGCGGCGAGGGGTATAACGATGAGCCGTGAGTTCCTGCCAGGGCAGGTGATAGTCTACCCCTATCTCTGGTCGTGGCAACACGAGCGCGGTGAAAGCGAAGGCCGGAAGAGCCGTCCGACCTGTGTCGTCGTGGCGGTCCGTGGCGCAAACGACGGCCTCACCCATCTTGCCCTGCTGGCGATCACGACCCAGCCACCCCAAGCCGATCGGATCGCCTTGGAAGTTTCCGATATTGAAAGTCGGCGTGCAGGCCTCAGTGACCACAAGCGCTGCTGGATCGTCGTCGACGAATATAATTACGATGTCGCGGAAAAGTCTTGGTACATGGAGCCGGGCGGAAAAGCACTCGGCCGCTTCAGCAAAGCCTTCATGATGAGGATAGCTACAGCCTTTGGCGAGGCGTCGCGCAAATCGGGTCGTCGCGTCAATCGGACTGAGTGAGGCCTCGCTGGTCAAGCGCCATCTCTCTTTCCATTCAGGCAACGCTTGCATTTTGGAGGAATTGTGTACACATTTCCCACTCAAAAGGAGCCTCGCCATGCCTCAGTCCCGGCCACAGACACCATCTCCCCGCCGTGTCGGCGTGCGGGAGTTTCGCGGTAACCTGACGTCCTTCCTCAAACAGGTTGAGGATGGCCAGCGGTTTGTTCTCACCTCCCACCATAAGGTCGTCGCGGAAATCGGGCCGCCATCACAGGACACTGTCGTTCGCAAGCCCGGCGCGCTGCGCGGGAAGATCAAAGTTGCCGAAGACTTCGACAGCTTGCCGGCAGACGTCCTGACCTCGATGGAAGACGAGGCGTGAGGCTACTCCTCGATACGCATGCCGTGTTGTGGTGGTTGAACGACGACGTGACGCTGGGGAACCATGCGCGTGGTCTTATCGGCGATCCCGAGAACGACGTACTCGTCAGCACTGTCTCCCTGTGGGAAATCACCGTGAAGCTGCGGATTGGCAAGCTCGATGCCGATATAGAAGAGATTCTTGCGATCTTGCCGGATCAGGGATTCGATCGGCTGGATATCACGGATGCACATCTTGTCGCTCTTGCTGCTCTTCCGCTTCATCACCGTGATCCCTTCGATCATCTCCTCATGGCGCAGGCCGTAGCGGAGGGAGCGCATTTCGTTTCGCAGGATCGGAATGTCGCGCACTATGGCATTCCGCTTGTGACTTGCTCGGACCCTCCCACCTTGTGATATTGGATGGGCTTGGTTCCGCGAGGTGGCCGGCGCCGATCGCTCGGATGGCGCGCTTGCCCATAGCGGTTGTGCTTGGCGGACACCAACGACTCAGACTGCCAGCCGCTGGTAGGCCAGTTGGCGAACTCGTATCCGATGCCCCCGCGCGAACAGCTTCGTCCGATATTGCCGACCGGTCGGCAGACGGTAATTGGACGCTGCTAGACTTTGCAGACTGGCGCAAGTGTGATGTTGGCAGGGGCGTGCCCATCCGCGTGCAGCAGGTTCGACCAGGCGAGAGCATGGCGGCAATGCGGATGGCCGCGAAGCGCCTACGAGGCGCGTGGCCAATTTCCCGCAGCGCTGGACCGGGCAGCCATGGGTTTACCACGCCCTTCAGTTGCCCTGAACCATTCCCGTTTTATGTCGCTCGTATAGACGACCGACTGCTTTTGCGGCCAACCCCTAAAGGGGTAAGACTCGGGTGAAAATTTTGCGAAATTCGTTTTCAGTTGTTTCTCCCGGCGGAAAATCGAATTTCGCAAAATTTTCGCCCGAGCTGACCGCAGCAGGTCGGCCGTCTCTTCGTGCGCCATCGGGAATGGTCCCGAACAACTGAAGGAGACAGAACCATGGCCACCACGATCGCAACTCTGACGCAGAAGACTGACGGCATCCTCGAAGGCATCTTCGCCACCATCCGGGTCAACGCCCCGATCGCCATCATCCCGAACGCCAACAAAGCGAGTGAGGAAGCCCCCGACTACCGCGTCATCCACCGTAAGACCGGCTTCGAGATCGGCGCAGGCTGGAACCGCGTCGCCCGCCAGACCGGCGAGGAGTACCTCTCCGTCAAGCTGGAAGCCCCCGAGATCGGCGTCATCTTCGGCAACCTCGCCCAGGCACCCGGCGGCGATCCCAGCAAGAAGGTCATCCTCTGGAACAATCCGAACTGAACGGTGAATAACGGCCCCGAGCAATCGGGGCCGGCTCACGCATATTAGGTCAGCCGACTGCGAGGATTACAGACGTGATCACGGGCATCGAGCCCGAGACCACGTCTCTTTGGGTGCCATACGAGACCAAACCCTGTCTGCTCAGACCGCCAAGTCTGCCGTGAGGATCGCGCCGCCTCAAGGACATCGCGGCCCCTCCAATTTTCAGCCAACGCCCTGAAGGGCGCCGTCAGAAAATCGGTTCCTCCGCTCGCCGCCTCCGGCGGTCGCCTGCGGCGATCCTTGACCCGGCCCGATCCTCACGGCCCTCGGCGTCATCTTTCACATTATCAAGGAGATGGCGACGATGACCTACGACCTCGAAATCCACGTTGAAGAACTGCGCCTCGAAGCCCGCCACTGCGACCCGGCTGAGCGGGCTCAAATCGACGCGGAGCTGCAACAGGCGCGCGCCCAGCTAGCGGCAGCGATCGCAGCTCAAGACGCCGAGTGCGCCGGCGAGGCTCCCCGCTAAGGGGGGCTTTTACCTTGCCGTCCTGGTCACAGCGCCGGATCGACCGGCGCGGTGGACCCCAGCTGCGCTTTCCCAGCCACATCCTTGCGTGCTATCAACCCATGGTGTTGGGGTTCTTTACTGGCGTTCGGTATCGGTGCGCGCCTTGCCCGAGCAGACCGATGAGCATCGCTCTTGCTTGCAGTCGTGATGAGGCTCCTTCGTCTGTGTCCGTGGGAGCGGATACATTCCAAGGACCGCGTCAGGCAGGGAAGGTGTGCCCAAGCGCGTCGGCTCAATCGATGGGGCATACAAGCTGCCATGTTTTTCGTCGCATCCGTGCGTTCGAAACATATTCGATAGGGTTGAGCCAGCATTGGTAGAAGAGCCGTCCGTTCTCCAATCGCGGTCCGGCGACAGTTTCGAATGGAGCCGGCCTATGGCCACCATGCTCAGCCTGCGCCTTCAGTCGCTCCCCAAGCCGGCGTTGCCGTCTCGGCCTTCGGTGCTCACTCTCGAAGGCGAAGCAGCTCGACTGACCGATCAAGGGCGATGAAATAGCCAATCGAAGCCGAATACGGCGTACAGGAAAACGCTTGGATCGTTATGACCTCGACCTGGCAAACCTGTTGGGCTTCGACTGTGTGTCCATTTCCTTTCTCCTGAAATAGATCGCCCGTCCGCAGCGGATGGGACTGTGCCCCTGGACGATGATGATCTGCTCATCCTTGCGCATCGATTGCGTTATCTCATGCGGCATGATCAACGGGCGGCGCTGGAAATTGAGGCTTTCGGATTTTCGCGATGCGTTGTTCTTGCTGTCCCAGCCGAGATTACGTGAGCTGCCCTTTACTTCGACGGTCATCTCCCCGCATTGCGCCGAAACGTTCCGGGCCGTCTCCAACGCTTTGATGGCGGCGTAGCTCGCGAATGCGCATCCGTCGATCCATGAGGTCGCACCGTCCTTCCCGAAATGCCGCTCCAACTGCCCGACCGACTGATATAGCAGCATCATGCTGATGCCGTATTTTCGACCGCGATCGCGAGCTTCCTCCAAGATCTGCATGTAGCCGAGCAGGTCGACCTCATCGAGCATGAACAGTGCCCGGCGCTTGAAACCACCGTCAGACTGAAACATGGCATTGATGAGCGCGCCGATGATGACCCGGCCGATGCCAGGATAAGACCGCAGGATCGATGCGGGGATGTTCAGGAAGACGTCCTTATTGCCGGTGACGATGTCGCTTGATTTGAAGGTATTGCCGCAAACCATTGCAGCATAGCTGTTGAGCGACAGCCACTGCGTGTCCTTCGATGCCGTGGAATAGACACCGCTGAAGGTCTGTTCGGTCATGTTGGTGAAGACGCCTAAGGTTTCGCGGATAAAGTCCGATTGTGAATTCTCCTGAATGTCGCGCAGCATCGCGAGCACCGATGGTTCCGGCTCTGATACGATCTGACGCAGGCTGCGAAGGTTGCGCCGTCCCGCATATTCCGGCGACAGCATGACATGGGCAAGCAACCCCGTCAGCAGGTTGTGCGCCTGGCTCTGGAAGTAGGAGCCAGTCGAGCTTGCAAAGCGCGCGCTTTCCGACAGCAGCATATGGGCAACGCCGACGATATCCTCTTCTTTGCGCTCAGATGTCTCTATGCCGTCGAGCACGTTGAAACCCACGATAGGGTTTGATGGATCAAGCAACATGATCTCTCGCTTGAGAACGCGGTTCCGATGCCCGATGACCATCGGCGCGACCTCCGTAGACGGATCAAGGCAGATCAGCGGTCCGGAATATCGAAGCGCTGTCGGGATGACGTTGCTGGTCGTCTTGTATCCACCCGACCCCGCAAAAAACAGTATATGGGTAGAATCGAAGTCCTGCTTGTAGGTCAACAAAGGCGCCTTGCCACCTTGCCCCCACGTCGAGGGATCGTTGGGATCGAAGGGCTGCGCGTGGACGACTTCCTTATCGACGCGGTAGCGCTCGCCCACGACGATCTCGCCATCCGGCGGGAAGAGCTTTCCCGCTGCTGACATCGAAAGCCAGTCCGCATCGCCGAACATTCCGCGCCGCGCGCGTTTGACCCGTTCGGGAACGACAGTAGAGATCCGTGCCGAGCCCGCCACAGCCATGAAGCCGCATAACGCGCCGATCACGACAACCATGTCGAGATAGGAAAGCGCATAGCCCCATGTGATGTCGCCGCGTTCGACGAATTGAGCAAGACGGCCATATTCCCGCAAGGCATAAAAGCCGAAGACGCTTAAAAAACAAAACAGGTTCACTATCGCGACCGGCCGTCGCCGATGCATGGGCAAGGCCCAAACCGTCAAGAGCCCCGCGAGCGGCCCGAGCAAAAGTGCGGGTAACGGCGTTACGCGCAGGAACCAGTACTCGGTCTTGCCCGACATACCCGTGGCCAGTTCCGTCCAGCGCCAGCCTACTATATGGACGGTGATCGCGGTGACGGCGATCGGCACGATGACGAGCGCCAGGCTCGGATGCATTTTCCCCTTCAATGCCATTCCACCATCTCCTCGACGGGTGCGACCTCACAATTCGGGGAAGGTGCCATGAAGGCTTTCTCACCAATATCGCGCAGCCGCCGGTGCTCCGGCGAGTCTGTCGCCACTTCCGCCAATTCAAGCAGACCGCCTAGAAGAAACGCCCGGTCGGCCTTAGATAGGCCCGCTTTGACGACGATGGCGCCGAGCAGAAACTTCTCGCGGGTCTCCTGTTTACGATCAGCTGTCATTTGAAACCGCCTCCGGCGGTCCAGTGCCACTGATTGATGGTCGATGCGTTTGAGCAGCAGTGCCACCAGAGCTTTTCTCTGCCCCTTTGCGAAATCGTGCAGCGAGCTCTTCAAAAATGCGCTCCACCTCCTCGTCTGTGATCTGCATTTCTGCCAGCCCCGATTTTGTCGCGGCTCTAGCAAAACGCTCGGCGGATCTGACTACCAGCGATCGTCTTCGTTCGCGAAGCTTCTCGATTTGGGCATCGAGGTCGGAAAGCGATGATTTGAGGACCATTTGCGTATCTTCCTTCAGAAAAACAATTTCTGTCTATGGATTATACTATCTAGAAAAAAATAGTTAAATAGGCCATTTTGCATCTGCGTAAAAAGATTGCATCTGAAATTCCACCGCTGGACCTGTTCAGGAAAAGCGGTATCGGCACCTTCGGTGCGATCGGTTTGAGGGCGCAATATACGTCGCTGGTGCGACGTGCTCGGATGGTCTGGAGACGACAGTGGCGATCATGTTCGTCAGAGCGCAGGTGATCAGCAGGGGAGCGGGACGCAGCATCGTCTCCGCCGCTGCCTATCGTCATCGGGCGCGGATGATGGACGAACAGGCTGGTACCTCCTTCAGCTATCGTGGCGGCGAGGCTGAACTGAAGCATGAGGAGCTGGCGCTGCCGGACCAGATCCCGGCCTGGCTGCGCACGGCCATTGAGGGGAAGAATGTCGCGGCGGCGAGCGAGGCGGTTTGGAATGCAGTAGACGCTTTTGAGACGCGTGCGGATGCGCAGCTTGCCCGCGAGCTTATCATCGCGCTTCCGGAAGAGCTTACGCGGTCAGAGAACATCGCGCTGATGCGCGAGTTCGTCCGGGACAATCTGACTTCGAAAGGCATGATCGCCGACTGGGTTTATCACGACAAGGCTGGCAATCCGCACATCCACCTGATGACCGCGCTTCGCCCGCTGACTGAAGATGGTTTCGGCCCGAAGAAAGTGCCCGTGCTTGGCACCGACGGCGAGCCCCTGCGGGTCGTCACGCCGGACCGGCCGAAGGGCAAGATCGTTTACACGCTTTGGGCCGGCGACAAGGAGACGATGAAGAGCTGGAAGATCGCCTGGGCTGAAACCGCCAATCAGCATCTGGCGCTTGCCGGTCATGATATCCGTCTCGACGGGCGCTCCTATGCCGAACAAGGGCTCGATGGGATCGCCCAGAAACATCTCGGGCCGGAAAAGGCGGCGCTCGCGCGCAAGGGCGTCGAGATGTATTTCGCGCCGGCCGATCTCGCGCGTCGCCACGAGATGGCCGACCGGTTGCTGGCCGATCCGGATCTACTTCTGAAGCAGCTCGGCAATGAGCGCTCCACTTTCGACGAACGTGACATCGCCAAGGCGCTGCACCGCTATGTCGACGATCCCACAGATTTCGCAAACATTCGTGCGCTGCTGATGGCGTCTGACGATCTCGTGCTATTGAAGCCGCAGCAGACAGACCGTCAGACGGGCAAGGTGACCGAACCGGCAGTCTTCACCATCCGCGATATGCTGCGCATCGAATACGACATGGCGCAGTCGGCGGAAGTCCTGTCCCGGCGCAAGGGCTTCGGCATCCCCGAGGCGAAGATTGCTGCGGCTATCCGAACCATAGAAAGCGCCAATCCGGAAAATCCCCTCAGGCTTGATCCGGAACAAATAGAGGCCGTTCATCACATCGCCCGCGACAATGCTATCGCGGCTGTGGTCGGGCTTGCTGGTGCGGGCAAGTCGACACTGCTCGCCGCGGCACGTGTCGCCTGGGAAAGCGACAGTCACCGCGTCTTCGGTGCGGCGCTTGCCGGCAAGGCGGCCGAGGGGCTTGAGGATAGTTCCGGCATCAAATCGCGCACGCTCGCGTCGTGGGACCTAGCCTGGGAGAACGGGCGCGATCTGCTCGACCGGCGGGACATCTTCGTCGTCGATGAAGCCGGCATGGTCTCGTCGCCGCAGATGGCGCGCGTGCTCAAGCGCGTCGAGGAGGCAGGCGCCAAGGTGGTTTTGGTCGGCGATGCAATGCAGCTTCAGCCGATCCAGGCAGGCGCCGCCTTCCGGGCGATTTCCGAACGAATCGGTTCCGCCGAACTTGCGGGCGTGCGCCGCCAGCGGGAAGAATGGGCGCGAGAGGCCTCCCGTCTCTTTGCTCGCGGCAAGGTCGAGGAGGGGTTGGATGCGTACGCGCAGCATGGACATATCGTCGAGACCGAAAACCGGGCTGAGGTTGTGGACCGCATCGTTGCGGACTGGACGAGCGCCCGCCGTGACTTGATCCAGAGACAAGCAGATACCGAACAGCCGGTCCGCTTGCGCGGCGACGAACTGCTCGTTCTCGCCCATACCAATGACGACGTGAAGCGGCTCAATGAGGCGCTGCGCAACGTCATGAAAGATGAAGGCGCTTTGACCGTCTCTCGTGAATTCCAGACGGAACGAGGCGTGCGGGAGTTCGCCGCTGGGGATCGGATTATCTTCCTCGAAAACGCCCGGTTCCTCGAGCCGCGTGCGCGGAAGATTGGACCGCAATATGTGAAGAACGGCATGCTCGGCACGGTCGTCTCCACCGGCGACATGCGTGGCGGCCCGCTTTTGTCCGTCCGTCTCGATAATGGCCGGGATGTCGTCATCAGCGAAGACAGCTATCGCAATATCGATCACGGCTATGCCGCGACCATCCACAAGTCCCAAGGCGCGACCGTCGACAGGACCTTCGTGCTCGCGACCGGGATGATGGACCAGCACCTGACCTATGTATCGATGACCCGCCATCGCGATCGGGCCGATCTCTATGCCGCTCGCGAGGACTTTGAACCGAAGCCCGAATGGGGGACCAGGTCCCGGGTTGATCACGCCGCCGGCGTCACGGGCGAGCTGGTCGAAACCGGCAATGCGAAGTTCCGGCCGCAGGACGAGGATGTCGACGAAAGCCCCTATGCCGATTTGAAGACCGACGACGGAACCGTGCATCGGCTTTGGGGCGTGAGCCTGCCGAAGGCGCTGAAGGAGGGTGGCGTCTCGGAAGGCGACACGGTGACGCTGCTCAAGGACGGCGTCGAACGGGTGACGGTGACGGTCCCCGTCATCGACGAGGACACGGGAGCAAAAAGTTTCCAGGAGCGGACGGTCGACCGGAACGTCTGGACCGCTAAACAAATCGAAACCGCAGAAGCTCGCCAGCAGCGCATCGAGCAGGCGAGCCATCGGCCCGAATTGTTCAAACAGCTCGTCGAGCGACTTGGCCGTTCCGGCGCCAAAACGACGACACTCGATTTCGAGAGCGAGGCCGACTACCAGGCGCACGCCCGCGATTTTGCCCAGCGTCGCGGTATCGATACGCTCGCCGGGGTCGCAGCCGGGATGGAGGAAGGCGCGGCGCGGCAGCTGGCGTGGCTGGCGCAGAAGCGCGAGCAAGTGGCGAAGTTGTGGGAGCGGGCCAGCGTAGCGCTCGGTTTCGCGATCGATCGCGAAAAGCGCGTCTCTTATAACGAAGAACGCGCTGAAACCCTCGTGGCGCAAATTCCGACAGATCGACAATATCTAATTCCGCCAACGACATTGTTTTCCCGTGGTGTCGACGAGGATGCCCGGCGCGCGCAGCTTCGCTCAGATCGGTGGAAGGAACGCGACGCCATCCTTCGGCCGGTCTTGCAGAAGATCTATCGCGATCCCGAACGCGCGCTTGCCAGATTGAACGTGCTTGCCTCCGACGAGCGGATCGAGCCCCGCAAGCTTGCCGACGATCTTGTCGCCACGCCGCAGCGTCTCGGTCGCCTGCTTGGATCGGATCTTTTGGTCGATGGCCGTGCGGCCCGCTCCGAGCGAGACGCCGCAGTATCGGCATTGCCCGAATTGCTGCCGCTGGCGCGTGCCCATGCCACAGAGTTCCGCCGCCAGGTCGAACGCTTCCGCATTCGGGAGGAACAACGCCGCGCCCACATGTCCCTTTCGGTTCCTGCCTTGTCCAAGCAGGCAATGGCCCGGCTTGTCGAAATCGAAGCTATACGCGAGCGTGGCGGCAAGGACGCATATAGAACGGCCTTCGCCTACGCGTCGGAGGACCGCCTTCTGGTTCAGGAGGTTAAGGCGGTCAACGACGTTCTCACCGCTCGCTTCGGCTGGGCCGCCTTCACCGACAAGGCTGACGCAATTGCCGAGCGCAGCATGATCGAGCGCATGCCGGACGACCTTGCCCCGGATCGTCGTGAAAAGCTCACGCGTCTCTTCGCCGCCGTGCGCCGCTTTGCCGAAGAACAGCATCTTGCCGAGAGGAAAGATCGCTCCAAGATCGTTGCCGGCGCCAGCGTCGAGCCGGGGAAAGAGACGGTGCCCGTGTTGCCGATGCTTGCCGCTGTAACCCAATTCAAAACACCGATCGACCATGAGGCCCGGGAGAGGGCGCGCGCTATTCCTCACTACGGTCAGAATCGCGCCGCTCTCGTCGACGCGGCGGCGCGGATTTGGCGCGACCCCGCCGGTGCTGTCTGCAAGATCGAGGAACTTGTGGTGAAGGGTTTTGCCGCCGAGCGCATCGCTTCGGCAGTCAGCAACGATCCCGCAGCCTATGGCCCGCTGCGCGGTTCCGATCGAATGATGGATGTAATGCTCGCCGCCGGTCGAGAACGGAAGGTGGCGCTCCAGGCCGTCCCGGAAGCGGTAACTCTCGTACGTGCGCTCGCAGCGTCCTACGTCGGCGCTCTCGACACGGCGACCCAAGCAATCATCGAAGAGCGCCGGCGCATGGGAATTGCTATTCCCGCGCTGTCTGATGCGGCCGAAGATGCACTCCGGCAATTGACGGTCGACTTCAAAAAGAGACAAGGGAAAGAGAGGGCTACAACGGTTGACGTCTCCGCGAGATCGATCGCCCCGTCCATCCAACAGGAGTTCGCAGCCGTCAGCCGGGCGCTCGACGATCGTTTCGGTAGAAACGCCATCCTGCGCGGCGAAAAAGACGTCGTTAACCGCCTGTCACCGGCACAGCGCCGCGCGTTCGACGCGCTGCAGGAAGACTTGCAGGTTCTGCAGCAAGCAGTCCGGGCTCAAGGCAGCCAGGAGATCATTTCGGAGCGCCAGCTGCGTGCCATTGATCACGCACGCGGTCTCATCCATTAGCTGCATTCAATGGTCTTTAAAAGCACGCTAAGGACCCCACACAATGTCGCTCGCGTCAGGCCCGTAGGCTGGGCCTATTCGTCGATTTGCGTGCCGTGGCACTCTGACAGAACCCTGTCCGGGGTGAGTGAACGGACTTGATATGCTACACAATTGCGAAGCCGGGAAATAGGGGTGCTGTCTTTCTATTGTTCCCGGCTGTCTCTGGCGAACTTCGATATGTCCACAGTTTGTTCTGAAGGGCACGTTCCCCGCCGAAAGCAACTAAAACGCGTCTCGCAAAACCAGCGTGCTCAGAGGCTTTCCTACCGCCGGACTTGGTAACGTCAAAGGCATGGTCCGTTGCGATTCCTCAATGAATACGAAGAGCTCATCAGTTCTGGCGGATTTCTTCCCTGATGCCGTCGATCGCCGCACACAGGCTTCTGATCTGAGCTTCAGTGTGTGAAGCAGTCAGGCAAATCCTCAATCCTGCTTCTCCGCGAGCGACGGTAGGAAAGAAAATTGCCGATGTGTAGAACCCAAGTCTCAGGAGCTGCACTGCTGCCCCGACCGAGAGCAGTTCGTCACCCAGCCGGATCGTTCTAATGGGAAGTTCGCTGGTCGCGTCTTGTGAGGGAAGCAGTTCGTCCAGGAGCGCCAGGTTCCTTCGCAGTGCCTCCTGCCGACTGGCGAGTTCATTTGTACGATGAATTTGAGCTGACGCAGCTGCCGCGCCAATCGCAGCAGTGTTCAAAGATGCAGAGAATGCATGGGCGACGGCAAAACGCCTGAACAACAGTTCTTGCGCGGCCGTTCCAAGCATCAAGATGCCGCCGGATGCACCAAAGCCCTTGCCGAGCGATGCGGCGACAATCGTCCTTTCACCAAGCTCGTCGAAAACGGATCGCGCAAACCCTGCGCCATTTTCGCCCAGAATGGAGATCCCGTGCGCGTCGTCGATATAAAGGAAAAGGCCGTACTTCTCCTGTAGCGCACGAAGTTCCGCCAAGGGAGCGCTTCCTCCCATCGAATAGGCGCCATCGCAAACGTAAGCCACAGTTTTGTGGGTGCGACACAGAGCGTCGAGCGCCGCAAGGTCATTATGCTGGATGGTTTCCACACCAGTTTCCGCCGCGACGGAGGCCTTGTGATACGCGAGCGTCGCATGGGCAAGGCGGTCGAAAACGACGACAGGCTTTTGTCCGGCTGTCAGATGACCTGAGGCCAGCAAGGGCAGAGCGCTCATGTTGGCTGCAAGGACAGTTGTGAACGTCACTACCCGAGCGCGGAACAGATCGGAAAGATTATCCTCCAGTTCCCCAAGTATGCTGAAATTCAGGCGCGTACGGGCACAGGACCAATGCAGAGTGCCGGAATCACGGACCGCTTTCACCGCGCCAGCGACGATATCGGGATGGTTATCAAAACCCAGGTACGAGCATCGTACAAAGTCCACGACGTCCTGCCCATTATGGGGCAATTTTACGGTTCGGCCCTCAAGCGGCATCGCATAGATCGCCATAATGCCCTGATAGTGCGCGGCGTCGAAACTAGAGGTGGCCGCGTTGATCATCGCAGCAGTATTGCGAGACTGGCCTTGGACGCGCGAGCCTCTTGAGTATCCTGATGTGTTGTTCATGGTGCTCTCCTTCCTTCGCTACCTATGCGCGAAGAAGGTCACGGCTCCGATAGAATGACAACAAAGCTATTGTGAAAGAAAATTCAAGATTTGTAGAAGGTAGCAGTGGGCTATTGGTCGTCGTGGGTGATATCGGCGACATAACCGTTCGAACGGATCGTGCGAATGATCACCTGTTCAGTCGTCTCCTGGATCGCGCGACGAAGTTTTGCGATGTGAACATCCACGGTGCGCGCATTGACGTGATGGTTCACAGGCCAAGCAGTGGCTATCAGATCGTCACGCGAAAGCACGCGGCCAGGCGTTTCAAGAAGTCGCTTCAGCAATCGGAATTCGATCGGACTAAGCTGCACACTGCCAGTCTTGCATCTGACAAGACGCGCCTGCTCATCAACCTCGAGATCGCCAAAGCGAAACAGCGGCCGAGGTGAAGTCGAGGAACCCGCGCGGCCTGAGCTTGGTAGTGAAATTGAGCGCAGATAGGACAGAACTCGTTCGGGCGAAACCGGCCTTACGAATACGTCATCGATCCCGGTCTTTAAAAGATTAAGGTAACTTTGTTCGTGCCGGGCGCGAATGAGCGCTAGCAGTGGCAGATGCGAAGTCAAATCACTTGTCTTTAACGTCTTGCAGAACGCGGTGACCGCATCGATGTCGTCGGCGGTGTCCACAAGGACTGCAGCAATTGCGGCTATCTCGGCCCCCCGCAACACTTTCAAAATCCTCGGCAAGCGAAGCGCGAAATCCTGCTGTAGCCAGAATATGGCTCATCAGCATGTAAAAGTCTGGATCCCTGGAATGGATCATCACGAGATCGGTCATGGTACTGATCAAGCCCTCCGGAGTGTGGTTGTGGGAATGGCCGGCTCGGCCGGTGCCGATGGCTATCAAAGGGCCGGCCGGCGTCGCGTTTGCAATGGCGGGATCACCGCACCCAGTTGTTCCATCGCTGCAGCAGCATGGCAGCATTGGCATTGATCCAGGCCGCATCGGGAACGATGACGCTATCCTTGATCTCTGCCGTTGTCGGCATGGATTTGCGTGTCTCTTCCGACATCAAGGAGACCGCTGCAGTGCTCGGCGGCGTGCACGAGAGAACGTCGCAAGCCTTGGCCTGGACGCTGGGATTGTCGAGCCAAAACGCAATCAGCTTCAGCGCATTGTCCCGGTTGGGCGCGCCTTTGACCAATGCAATCCTGTCTCCGACCAGGAATGAGGCTTTGTACGACCAGCTGATCGGCAAGCCTTCGGTTTTCATGGCTTTCGCCCGCGTTAGCCAAATCTGGCCAAGGTCGTATTCACCGTTACGAAATCCCTGCACGCTCTGATCACCGGTCTTCCACCAAAGGGTCACTTCGTCCCGAATTTCATCAAGTTTGCGGAATGCACGGTCTAGATCCAGTGGAAACAGTTCGTCTTTCTTGACTCCGTCCGCCAAGAGGGCCGCAGCAAGGACGCGCCAAGGATCGTCAAAATTCGGAAATGCCCGGCCACCGGGAAATTTTTTCACGTCCCACATGTCTGCCCAGGTTTCGGGTGTCCCCGTGCGAACAGCGTCCTGCCGATATGCAAGTAACGTTGCAGTCGATTGTAGGAGTGCTCCGCCGACATCGCACGCGTTGATTGCAAGGTCCGCGTGCGCGGAGAAGCGTGCGCAGAAGGAGGTAAGGTCTTCGGTGACCCGGCGGTGTGCCTCCGACGCGGCTTGGATTTCTCCCTCGAGGTAGAGGTCCCAGCTGACATTGTTCGATTTGACCATCGCGGCGACCTTGGCGCGCATCTCGGCATTCGTCGCTGAAACGATAGTGACTGTTATGCCCGTTTCCTTGGTAAAGGGATCGAACCAGGCTTCCTTAAGGGCGCGGTCATAGGCGCCGCCGGTTGAAGCGATGATCACCTGGCCCTGGGCATTCGCCGGCTTGTCGGTGAAAAATGCTGCTCCGGCGACGATGAGGCAAGCCAGGCTGCATGCGTAGTTTCTCCGTATCGATATCATTGGTCTTCCACTCCTGTTGGGGTTTTAGGACTGCGAGGTTTCGAAAGAAGCTGGATGAAGCCGATCAGAAAAAGGGAGGCAACGACGATCAC
Source organism: Neorhizobium sp. PAMB6630 (assembly GCF_058242775.1). NCBI lineage: Bacteria > Pseudomonadati > Pseudomonadota > Alphaproteobacteria > Hyphomicrobiales > Rhizobiaceae > Neorhizobium > Neorhizobium sp. PAMB6630. The sequence goes on along the minus strand of NZ_JBZAYV010000002.1, from coordinate 95,528 downwards.
GGTGGATGCGGCTGCGATGACGGGCGTCAGGTTGAAGTCAATATCCTCGAACATCTTGCGCCCGATGGATTTGCCGCCGACGTCCGAGATAAAGAAGGCGACGGTTGCCTCGTCGAAGGAAGCAAGGAAGGAGAACACGGCTCCCGAAGCAACACCCGGAGCGATGTTTGGCAGGGTGATGTGGAAAAAGGCCTGCGTCCGGTTGGCTCCACAATTGAGTGCCGCGAGGTCCAGCGCGGGGTCCAGTCGCTGCAGCGCCGCCGTTACGGTGATCACCACGAAGGGCACTGCAAGCACCGTGTGGCCGATCAGAAAACCGATGAACGTTCCAGTCAGTTGCAGCGGCGAAAAAGTGAGGTAGAGGGCCACACCGAGGACTATGTGAGGAACGATCATCGGCCCCAGTGACAGCGCATGCAGGGTGCCCTTGAACGGCATGTCGCCGCGGATGATGGCCAATGCCGTCATCGTACCGACCACAGTTGCCGTCACTGACGTGGCAATGGCGATGCGCAGGCTGAACCAGGTTGCGGCCATCCAGTCGGGGTCGCGGAAATACGTGCTGTACCACTTTAAGGTGATACCTTGCGGTGGAAACTGAAGATGTGACGTCGCGCTGAGCGACATTGGGATGATGATCAATGTCGGCAGGACGAGGAAAAATAGGATGAGAGCGACGACGAGTCCGGCCAGCAAGGTTACTACCACCTGACCGATGGGGCGGTTTAGCGATCGATATGCGGCCAGGAGATAAGCGGCCGCTGACTGCGGAACTATATTGCGGTTAATGAGCACTGTGAAATCCTTTGCTGAGCGAAAGTGCCCTGCGGAACAGGAAGACGATGAAGAGTGTGATGGATAGGAGAATGGTTGATAGTGCCGCTGCGAAGGGCCAATCCAGAAGAACAGTCGTCTGCTGGCCGATGAGCGTGGCCATCAACATGGAGCCCGGACCACCGAGCAAGGCAGGGGTAATGTAGAAGCCGAGCGCGAGAACGAAGCATAGGATGCAGCCGGCAAAAACGCCTGGAAGGCTAAGCGGCAGCGTGATTAGCAAGAAAGTCTGTACCGGACTCGCACCCAGATTGGCTGCGGCACGCGCAAGATCCGGTGGCAGCGTCCTCAGCGTCGAGTGGATCGGCAGGATGGCGAATGGCAGAAGGATATGTGTCATTCCCAGAATGACGGCGCCCTGCGTGTAAAGAAGCTTCAGGGGTTGGTCCGACAGCCCCGCGTTTTGCAAGACTTCGTTGAAGACGCCGTTTCGCTGCAACAGGACGATCCAGGCATAGGATCTGATGAGGACTGAGGTCCAGAGGGGCACGAAAACGCAGATAGCCGTTATAAGTGCCGCTTTTCCGCTTAGCCGCGTCATGGCGAACGCGACCGGATACCCAAGCACCAGACAAAAGGCTGTGACGGCTGCTGCTGTGATCACGGTCGTTGTCAGGACGTTGAGGTATAGGGGTTCCTGCCCGAACCGAAGGTAGCTCTCTGCACCATTGGCAAAGCTGAGGGCGACGAGTTTGGACACCGGGTAAAGGAAGCCGACTGCGAACGTGGTGATGAGCGGCAGGATCAGCAACCACGAGGTGAAAGGCGCATAACGGCTGGCGTCGCGGGCTCGAAGCATGTTGGGGCGGATACGTGTGGGCTGCGTGGATGTCTGGATGTTCATCGCTCAGCTCCTTCTTCAGGACCAAAGACCCGAAGCGCGCCGGGAACAAAAGCCACTGTCACATCGGAACCTCGTTCGGGGGGAGACAGAAGGCTGGAAGGGACCTCGGTGCGAAGAACCAGGTTTGGAAGCGCGTGAAGGCGTACAAGTGCCGTTCTTGACGCGCCGGCAAACACCACTGCTTCGATCGTTCCGGACAAACTCCGGTCGTTGCGAATTTGGAATGGCGCGATTGATATGTGTTCAGGTCTTACGGCAAGTCTGACGGCGGATCCCTGAGCATGCTGAGAGGCCGACGGGTCGACCGGAGTGGGAACCTGGACGATCGCGCTGCCGACTTCAATGGCGATGCCTAAGTGATCCTTGCCACAGACGATACCCGGAATGAAATTGATCGATCCGACAAAGTCGGCGACGAAAGCGTTATCGGGGTTGGCGTAGAGGTCGCTTGGAGTTCCGATCTGTTCCAGTCGGCCCTTATGCATGACGGCTACGCGATCCGACATGGTCAGCGCCTCCTCCTGATCGTGCGTCACGTAAATGACGGTTGCTCCGATCCGCTCCTGGATACGCTTGATTTCGAACTGCATTGATTCCCGCAGCTTCTTGTCGAGCGCGCCGAGTGGTTCGTCCATAAGTATGACAGGAGGATCGAAGACCAGCGCGCGCGCGACGGCCACTCTTTGCTGCTGGCCCCCAGAAAGCTGGCTCGGATAGCGGTGCTGCAACCCCTCAAGCTGCACGAGATCCAGCATCGCATCGATGCGTTTGCTTATTTTGGAACCCTTTCCGAGGCGCCTCATTTTTAGGGGAAATTCAATGTTCTGGCGCACGGTCATATGCGGGAAGAGGGCATATTTCTGGAATACCATTCCTATGTTGCGCCGGTTCGGCGCAAGGACCGTTACTTCGCGGTCGCCGACCAATATGGAGCCCGCTGACGGCGTCTCAAACCCGGCGATCATGGTGAGAAGTGTGGTTTTGCCGGAGCCGGATGGGCCGACAATAGAAACAAACTCGCCGGCGCCGATATCGAGATCCGTCTTACGCACCGCCTCTACGGCGCCGTAGCTCTTTTCCAGTTGGCGAAGTGTCAGTCGCTGTCCGATCAAATGCTGTCCCCTTAATTATTTTGGAATTACGCAAGGTCTCGGCAGGCTCACCTTTTTCGGATCGGCGTAGCTTCTGCCCGTCCTGCTGATTAAGGCAGGCGTGACTTCAGCGACGAAAATCGCTAGAGTTTGATGCGCCAAAACTTTGCAATACCTTCACATTCATTTTTTTGTTGCATCAAAAAATCATCATGTCAACACAGTTAGGGTGAGAAATGGTCGATATGTTAGCCACTGACGGGAGGAGCCGTCAGGCTCCCAGCCTTGGAGACGCTGCCTACGGGGCGTTAAAAGAGCGATTGAGTAGGGGGGTGTATAGGCCTGGCGACAAGCTGACAGTTCGTTCGGTTGCCGAAGCCTTAGGTGTGAGTTCAACGCCGGCGCGCGATGCGATCAATCGCCTTGCCGCTGATAACGCGGTAATCTACGCAGGCCCAAAGACTGTGCTCGTTCCTGTTTTGAATGAGGCCGACCTACGGGAAATCACCCTCATTCGCATTGCTCTTGAGGGGTTGGCAGCTCAGCTCTCGATCGAGAGCTGCCGGACTGAAGATATTGATAAGCTCCGGAATATACAGGAAAATATCAATGCAGCGCTTGATCGCGGGCAATACGAGCAGGCCCTTTGGTTCAACAAGGAGTTCCATTTTCTTGTCTACCGGTTATCACGCTTGCCGCACATCTTATCCATGATCGAGGCCCAGTGGCTCAGAGTTGGCCCTTCCTTCTATGGCCTTTATCCGGAGTTTGCGGAGGCGAAGTATGGTGTGCGCAATCACGAAATGGCTATTGAAGCGCTCGTTGATCGCGATGGGGGTGGGCTGCGAGCTGCGTTCGAGAACGATATCCGCGATGGGTATCGCAGGTTACGTCACGCCCTTCGAGAGCGTGCGGCCGCGGGCTGAGCTTTTTTGGCATGCGGCCTTGACGTTTTGATTTTTTGTTGCAACAAAAGTGAAGCCTACATAAAGCTCGAGACTTCCCCCGGCACTAATTCAGCAACAAGAAGGTACGCAGATGTTCACAGGAATGGCAGCCGGCGCAGTCGGGCATGCTTGCCCGCGCTCCGCCGCTCTTTATCGTCGCGGTCGTAACGTCTTTCCGGGCGGAACAACCCGGTCCACAATCGACTGCGATCCGCATCCGATCTACATCTCAGGCGGAGAGGGCGCCTATGTCGTCGATATGGATGGCAACCGCCTCCTCGATCTCAACAATAACTTCACGACACTCTTGCACGGGCACGGCTTTGCGCCGGTGGTCGATGCCGTCACCGATCTCGTGCGGAGGGGAACGTGTTTCTCAAACCCGACGCATCACGAGATCGCTCTCGCAGAACTGCTGGTGTCTCGCATTCCGGCAATCGAGCAGGTCCGCTTCGTCAATTCGGGCACGGAAGCTGTGATGTTCGCGATCAAGGCGGCCCGCGCCTACACGGGCCGGCCGACCATTGCCCGTTTCGAAGGCGCCTATCACGGCGCTTACGACTGGGCTGAAACCGGACAGTCAAGGTCGAACGAAGAACCCGGGACAGGCCGTCGTATGGCTCGACCCGCTTACACGGGAGCGCCCAGAACGACGTCAGACAACGTCGTTGCGCTGGACTTCAACGACGTTGACGGGATGGAGGAACGCCTAGCGCCCCATGTCGAGAGCTTGGCGGCGATACTCATTGATCCCATGCCGAGCCGGGCGGGGTTGCTAAAGCCGCTGCCGCGATTCATTGAGCAACTGACACTTTTTGCACAAAGACATGGCATCCTGATCATCGCCGACGAGGTTTTGAATCTCCGGCAAGGATATAACGGCGCTTCATCACGATACGGGCTTTCACCCGACCTCGTGACCGCCGGAAAGATCATCGGTGGCGGCTTTCCGATTGGCGCAGTTGGTGGCCGCTCGGAAGTGATGTCGGTGTTCGGTTCGGACGGAAAGGTCCCTCTTGTTCCGCAAGGCGGAACATTTGCGGCTAATCCTGTCTCGATGGTTGCCGGGCGGGTGGCGATGGAAGCCATGACGTTGGATGCTTTTGACCGACTGGAGCGACTGGGCGACAGGCTTCGCAATCAGCTTTCGACCGCTGCGGCAAAGCACAGTGCCCCGTATTCAGTTGCAGGGGCGGCGTCGCTTTTCCGCATTCATCCCAAGCGCGTGCTCCCAGATACCTATGCTGACGCAATATTAGACGTGGAGGATGCTGCGCGCATGCGCAGTCTCAGCCGTTTTTTCCGCCAAAAGGGGATTCTTCTTCCGGGTGATGCGGCTGCCTGCCTTTCTACACCCATGACGGAAACAGAAATCGACAACATCTCGGACGTATTTGAGATGTTCTTGACAACCTACAGTGATCACAGCTGGGAGGCCAGGCCATGAATTCCATCTCCATAGAGGAAACTGTAGCAGATCGCGTGGCCAGTTCGCTGGTTCGCCACGAGGTCGAATTCATTTTTGCTCAGAGCCTGCCCTCTGCGGTTGTTCTTGCCGCGGAAGCCCGCGGCATCCGCCAGATTTCCTATCGGCAGGAAAATATGGGGGGAGCGATGGCCGATGGCTATGCCCGCATATCCGGAAAAGTCGGTATCGTTTGCGCTCAAAATGGACCGGCTGCCACCCTTCTGGTGCCACCGCTTGCTGAAGCTATGAAGGCAAGTATCCCAGTGGTGGCACTGGTGCAGGAAGTCGAACGCGACCAGACCGACAAAAATGCCTTCCAGGATTTCGATCACATCGCACTTTTCCAGTCCTGCACGAAGTGGGTCCGCCGTGTCCACATGGAGGACCGTATCGAGGACTATATCGACGCAGCCTTCACCGCGGCGACGTCCGGGCGTCCCGGTCCTGTGGCGCTTCTCCTGCCGGCAGATCTGCTTCGCGCCCGGTTCGAGGCTACTGGTGCCAAGCGCCTCGCCAATCTCGGACGCTACCCGCTTGACCGGCCTCGTCCAGCCGATGACGTGATCAAGCAGGCGGCCGTGTGGATCGCTGCTGCGGCCAAACCGGTCGTTCTCGCCGGCGGCGGCGTCCATGGTGCAAATGCCTCATCACAACTCGCGCATCTGCAGGAACTGGCGAGCTTGCCGGTTTGCACTACGAATATGGGCAAGGGTAGTGTCGATGAGCATCATCCACTTTCACTCGGCGTCCTTGGATCCCTGACCGGGCCCAGGTCTCTCGGAGTCTATACGCAGCAATTCCTGGAAGAGGCGGACCTCATCATCCTTGTCGGTACCCGTACCAACCAGAACGGGACCGACAACTGGCGTCAAATTCCAAAGACGGCGCGCGTAATCCATATCGATGTCGATCCGACAGAGATTGGGCGCAATTTCGAGGCGCTTCGCCTGGTCGGCGATGCGCGCGAATGCCTGAAAGCGCTGGCTACCGCCCTCGGAAACCAGGACCTCCGCTTACGGCAAGCCGCCCGCGAAGGGCTTGAGAGTCGGATCGGACGGTGCTGGTCGGATTTCGACGAGGCGCGTCGTCCGGTTGCACTATCGGACCAGTCGCCCATCCGGCCAGAAAGAATCATGCGCGAGTTGCAGCCATGGCTTGAGCGCGATCTGACTGTTGTCGCCGATGCGAGCTACTCCTCTATGTGGGTGACCGGACAATTGCGAGCAGCATCCGAGGGGACGCGATTTATCACCCCGCGCGGGCTTGCCGGACTGGGATGGGGACTGCCGCTGGCAATCGGCGCAAAGCTCGCCCAGCCGCATATTCCTGTTGTCGCTGTGGTCGGAGACGGCGGCTTTGCTCATAGCTGGGCAGAGCTGGAAACCGCGGTGCGCCTCAACATTCCCGTCACTACGATCGTGCTGAATAATGGCATCCTGGGCTTTCAGCGAGACGCCGAGACGGTCAAGTTCGGTCGCTACACCTCAGCCTGCTATTTCTCACCCGTCGATCACGCCCAGATTGCCGCTGCCTGTGGCTGCAGGTCTGCCCGTGTCGCCGATCCTGCTGATCTGGCCGACCTGATTCGAACGGGTATAGAGACGGACGGGCCGTTCCTGATCGAGGTGATGACGGATCCGGGGGCCCATCCACCACTGTCACTCTTTGCCGCCATGGACAAGGCGGCGTGATGATCGATCCGTCGCAACGCGTTGCGGTGGTCACAGGCGGCAGCTCCGGTATCGGGTTTGCCGCCGTAAACCATCTTCTGGACACCGGCTACAAGGTCGCCTTCTTCGGGCAGAGCGCCGCTCATGTGGAGGCGGCGGCAATCAAGCTCCGCCGCCAGTTCGATGACAGGCGCATTCTTGCGCGTTGCGTTGATCTGAGATCGCCGCAACAGGTTGCAGGCTTTTTTTCAGATGTCGAGGATAGGTGGCGTGTCCCCGACACGTTGATCTGTAACGCCGGCGTCTCGCCGAAAGGCGAGGACGGGGCGACACCCTTTGCGCATGTCAGTCTCGATGAGTGGAACGAAGTTCTTTCTGTCAACCTGACCGGTGCAATGCTTTGCTGCCAGGCGGTGGTTTCTGCGATGGCCCGGCAGCGTTTCGGCCGGATCATCTTTATCGGGTCGATCGCCGGGCGGGCTGTCCCGAAGGTAGCCGGAAGTGCGTATGTCGTTTCGAAGGCGGCACTTTCGGGTCTCTCCCGCTCCCTCATTGCGGCTTTTGCCGGAACGGGTGTTACCGTGAATATCGTGGCACCGGGACGTATCGTGACGGACATGGCGGGCGGCCGTGATAGTTCGGTTAACCGGGCAGCCCTGATGCGGATTCCGGTCGGGCGGCTCGGGGAGCCGGCGGACATAGCTAACACGATCGGGTTTCTTGCATCCTACGATGCTGGCTTCATCAACGGTGCAATCATCGATGTGAACGGTGGGGAGTTTGCTCCCCTGTAAAATGGAGCTGGGGAATGCCAAAGATCCTGGTCTGCGTTTCCGACACGCAGCTTTTCTTATTGCTTCGACATGTCCTAGCGCATCAGGGCTTCAGTGTTGTTCTGGTGACACAGCCTGACGAGGTGTTCCACCTTCGCGCGCAGGCGCCCATCGTCGCCGCCTTGATCGACTGGTCGCAAGCCACCACCGACAGTGTCCGCTTTCTGGCGGTCGTAAGGTCTGTTGTTCCCTCTTGTGCCGTGATCCTGATATCCAGAGGTACTAGGAAGCGGGATGTTGTTCTACCCGAATGTGATCTGCTTCTTGAGCGTCCATTCAATCCCGACATTCTGCTGCAGTTCCTGCGTCGGCTCCGAAACCTGCATCTTGCCGCCAATCGTAGTGGTCTGCCCGGACCGGTGCTTCGATTTGCCGACCTTGAAATGAACCTTGCGACGGTGACAGTGCATAGGGCCGGTAAACAAGTGGCATTGACTGCTCTGCAGTTTCGTCTCTTGCGTCGCCTTCTGCAGGCGCCCTCGGTCGTTTGCCAGCGCGACGATCTCATCGAAAGCTGCTGGCCCGCGCATGTGGAGGTGGAACCTCGAACTGTCGACATCCATATCGGGCATATCCGCCGCGCGCTTGAGGGCTTCGGCCCGGACATGATCCGTACGGTCCGGGGCCGCGGTTATGCTCTTCAAATGCCATCCAGCTTCAGGATACTGAAACCTTCTAATTCCTGAGCCGCCGAAATAGTCCGGCCAAGCGGCGGAATTGTTCCTCCTCACCCTCAAACCAAGCGTCCAGCCCACAGAACGCAACCGCGGTCGCCGCTTCACTGCCATAAAGCGCGTGCGCCTGCTCAATGATGGCGACATCGGCTGGATTGCCGTCATTCGCGGGCCGAGGGTTTTTTTGTTTCGGTCTCTTGGACCGGGATTGATTTCGCGACACAACAGTCTCCCCGCGTCCGGCGCAGGAAGTCATTTTGAATGATCGCCGGACGTTGTTGCACGCGTTCCGCATGGATAGGGTGCCGTCCCTGGCGAATGTGTCATGTCTGGTGTTAGACTATAGGCGTCTTGTTGTTCCGGCAAGCGCGCATATTCGTCACTACCACAGAAAGTGACCACACTGGAAAGCTCTGCCAAGCCGTCAGACTGAGAACATAGTTTGCTCGCTCTCTTTCGCCGGTACCCGTGGGATCGGCTACCAAGTTGGACAAGCTGTCATTCGGTCTTGTGTAAAGCTCGCATGTAAACCGCTTTGTAAACCCTTCGTTGAAACGCATGTGACTTTCCTGCAATGTCTGTTGTGCATACAGCTGTCACGATGGTCCGGATTTAAACCGCAGGGATTTTTATTGCTTATGAAGACGAGCCTTGATCATCTGCCGCCGGTCAAACAGCACGAGCTCGCCCGGGTGGTCCAGATTCTCCTTGAGGAGTTTGAGGACGCGCTAAAAGGTGCTTCGGCAGCGTTTAAGAAGCGTGGAAGGATCCTGAAGATCATTCTCTTTGGCTCCTACGCCCGTGGTACGTTCGTTGACGAGCCCCATACGAAGAAGGGCTACCGTTCCGATTTCGACATTCTTGTTGTCGTAAACAATCGCAAGCTCACCGACTTTTCGGCCTACTGGCACAATGCAGCCGAACGCTTGATGCGGAGCAACGATATAAGCACGCCGGTCAGCCTGATCGTGCATTCTCTCAGGGAGATGAACACGGAGCTTCGTCGTGGCCGGTACTTTTTTGTAGATATCCGCCGGGATGGCCTGGCGCTTTACGAGCTTAACGATGAACCGCTGGCTGTGCCGGGGCAGGTAACCGCCGAAGAGGCGTGGCAGATGGCCTCAGTGTATCTGAACGATAGGTTGCCGCATGCGCATAATTTTCTAAAGGGCGCTAGATTTTATCAGGCCGAAAATGATGGCAAAGAAGCGGCATTTCTGCTTCACCAGTCAATTGAGCAAGCTTACGCTACTCTTCTTTTGGTTTTGACCAACTACAGTCCTTCCTCGCACAGTTTGCGATTTCTTCGCGGACTTGCCGAACAGCAGGCCGGAGAACTCGTGGAAATTTGGCCAGAAAGCCAGCAACGGCATACATCTTGGTTCAACATTCTCAACGAAGCCTACGTCAAGGCCCGGTACTCACCGTATTTTGAGATTTCGGGAGAGGCGCTTCAATGGCTAAGCGAGCGAACAGAGGCGCTAATTACAGCCGTAGAGAAAATTTGTCGCGATCATCTTGAACGGATTCGCCCTGCTCAGCCGGCTGTTGAAGAAGTGTCTCGTCGGCCCTGAGAGTGGCTTCGTCAATTTCGTCAAACCCGGCTCACGTGAAGCGGACGGAGTTTTGGCTATAGGCGAAATGAGCCCAGCCTTGCAGCGTGCCGACAGCAATTTCCCCATGCTTCTCGGCTCAGATCTTGATCGTGGCCGGCTCGTGCCCATGATCGCCACCCGGCGACATCGTCATATGGCGGGGCTTGTCGCGCCTCACCAATAGCACAGGATCGGCTCGAGCATCGGCGCCGAACTTTTGCGTGCGTAATTGAAAGTTATCGCGGATGTGTACGCTGGATCAGCCCGACGAGGTGCTGCATTAACCGGATGCAACATCGTCATTTCGCATTCGCTGCACTGCGAAAGCCGAGCATCCGGCTGCGGGAATCAGGTCGCGAAAACGATCAAGGCATGCTGGCGCAGACATACATGCAGGTCATCGGAAGATTAATGCCTGGGCTATTGACGCCTAAATAATAGGCGAAACAAAATTCTGTCTCTTAGGCGCCCAAAAATGACAAGAAATCGTGCGGCCAGAGACAACCGGATCTGGCCTTAAACTTCCTAAGCTCCGTTGCGTCGGGTGCGGCTACTGCATCGACCAACCAACGGAGCGGGAAATGAAAAAGCTGAATATCGGGGGCAGCCGCGCGTTGCTCAGATCCTGGATGGGCCTCTGCATGATGGCGCAGGCGGTTGCGGCCACCGTGACCGGGGCGATGCTACTCTCGGCCGAGCCCGCTGCTGCGGCCGCGCCTGCGGCCTGCGCCGGCCTGCAGACGAAATATCCGGCCCTCAAGGGCAAGACGCTGGTCAACGCCATCAACCCGCATACGCCGGGCTACGAGGCGCTCGATCCCAAGGATCCCAGTAAATATATCGGTTTCGATATTGATCTGGGCGAAGCGATCGGCGACTGCCTCGGGTTCAAGCTCACCTATAAATCCGTGACCTTTGCTGCGCTTCTCACCACGCTTCAGGCCGGTCAGGCCGATATCGTGATTTCCGATATCTACGCCACCAAGGACCGCGCCAAGGCCGCCGACTTCATCACCTATCTCAAGGTGTTCGACGGGGTTCTTGTCGCCAAGGGCAATCCGAAGAAGATCACCGGCATCGATACCTCGCTCTGCGGTGCCGTGGCTGCGGAAAACACCGGTTATGTCGAAGTGCCGCTGATCCAGGAGCTGGAAGCCGAGTGCAAGGCGGCCGGCAAGCCGGCGCCGGAGATCCAGCTCTACGACAACAACGCCAATTGCATCCAGGCCATCCTGTCCGGTCGCGCCGACACCTACATCAACGACGTCAATACCGTCGATGGCGCGGTCAAGGCCTATCCCGACAAGCTCGCCAAGGCCACAGCAGTCATGCTGCCCTATTCGGTCGGCATCGCCGTTCCGCGCGGCAAGGTGGAGTTCCGCGATGCCGTGATGGCCGCATTGACCGAAATCCAGAAATCCGGCTTGCAGGGCGAACTCATGAAGAAGTGGAACCTGCCCGACAACCAGATTGAAGAGCCTTCGCTCGTGCTGGCGGACTGACCGTGTCTAAGGCCGGATTTCAGAAGCGTCTGATCTCCGGCCGAATTTTCCTCGAGAGGAATATACGCCACGATGGATCTTTTTCTCCAGTATCTTAGCCAGCCGTATCTCGTGACGGGCATCGTCTATACGCTTCTGATCACGGTGCTCGGTCTTGGCGGCGGTCTCGTCATGGGGGTTGTCCTCGCCGGCATGCAGCTCAGCAGGTTTGGCGCTCTGGCGTTTCTCTCGCGAACCTATGCCATCATCTTCCGGGGCACGCCGCTCATCCTGCAGATGATCTTCTGTTACAACGCGCTGCCGCTGATCGGCATCAAGCTTTCGGCCATCGAAGCGGCCAGCCTGGCGCTTGCGCTAAACGAGGCGCCGTTTATCGCCGAAATCATCCGCGCCAATGTGATCGGCGTCGATCGCGGGCAGGTGAGTGCGGCGCAGGCGCTGGGCATGACGCCGAACGTCATCATGGGACGTGTCGTGGCGCCGCAAGCCATCCGCTCCATGGTGCCGGCGCTGGGCAATGAAGCGGTGAGTGCGCTGAAGAACTCCTCGCTCGCATCGGTCGTGTCCGTCCAGGAACTGACCTTGCGCAGCACGCAACTTGCCTCGGCCACCTTTGACTTTTTCTCCATCTTTTTTGCCTCGGGCCTGATGTACCTTCTGTTGACCAGCGTCGTGGCGTTGATCCAGATCGTCGTCGAGATGCTGCTCGATCTCGACCGCCCGAAGCCTGCAGAACAGATCGCGCGGTTTTTTCGCGCGCTCTCACCTTTCCGCACGCGCAGCGTGGCGGCGCTTGCGGCGCCAACCCCAACGCCGGACGATCTAGCGACCGGACGCGATCCCCTGCCGCCAGCCTCGCCCAAGGTGACGATGGCGGACGCCGGTGTCGATCGTGCCGCGCGCGCCAGCCGGCTGTCTGGCAATACGGATGCGGTCGAGGTCCGCGGCCTTCACAAGGCCTATGGTCCGAATGTCGTCCTCTACGGCATAGACCTGACGATCAAGGCTGGCGAGGTCGTCGTCCTGCTCGGCCCAAGCGGCTCTGGCAAGAGCACCTTGCTGCGCTGCATCAACCGGCTGGAAGGCTGGGAGGAGGGCAGCATCCGGGTCGGTGGACGCTCCCTTGGTGTCAACGAAGAGGGAAAGCCCCTGTCACCGCGCGCAATCGCGCAGATGCGGGCAAGCGTCGGCGTCGGCATGGTGTTTCAGCAGTTCAACCTTTTCGGTCACCTGACGGCGCGCGAAAACGTCGCCGATCCCCTGCGCTGGGTGCAGGGTCTCTCCCGCTTCGATGCGGATCGGCGGGCCGATGCCCTGCTGGAGAGCGTCGGTCTGGCCCACCGGGCAAACGCCCTGCCGCGCCATCTCTCCGGCGGCCAGCAGCAGCGTGTCGCCATTGCCCGCGCCGTGGCACAGAACCCCAGCGTTCTGCTGCTCGACGAGCCCACTTCGGCGCTCGACCCGGAATTGGTGAACGAAGTGCTCGAGGTCATTCGTCGGCTCGCCGTCGAAGACGGTCTGGCGATGATCATCTCCACCCACCAGCTGCGGTTTGCCGCAGACGTCGCAGATCGGATCATCTTTCTCTCGGGCGGATCGATTGTCGAGGAAGGACCGGCAGACGAGATCCTGAACCGGCCCCGCCATCCGCTGACCGCCCGGTTTCTCAGCAAGATGGAAGGCGAGTGACCTCGCCTGCCTCCCGCATCCCCCAAATTCTTCATCCGTGAGGTTTTCCATGACAAGACATCATCTGCCAGCCACGCCCTCGACCGTGCACTGGGGTTATTTCAGCAAGACGCTGGCACCCGTTCTGACCGTCGCCTCGCAGGATCGCGTCGTGATCGAGACGATTACCCACCATGCCAACGACGATGCCGAGCGAATGATCACGGGCGATCCGGCAGCCGAGGAGATTTTTCGCTGGACGCCAGAGGAAAAGACCATGCGGCGGCGGGGGGCCGGTGCTGACGAAGGCCCGTTCACGCGCGGTTCCGGCGAAGGCGTCGGCGTCCATCTGCTCACGGGTCCGATTGCGATCGAAGGTGCGGAACCGGGCGACGTGATCGAGGTGCGCATTGTCGATGCGCATCCACGACCCAGCGCAAATCCGGCCTATGCTGGACGCTTCTTTGGCTCCAACCCCTCCGCCAACTGGGGTTTTCAGTACAATGATCTCATCGAGGAGCCCAAGCGCCGCGAGGTGGTGACGATCTACGAACTGGACATGACGGAACCGGCGACGGTCTCTGCGCTCTATTCCTATCTGTGGACGCCGCAAACGGATCCGGACGGGATCGTCCATCCGACGATCGATTATCCCGGCGTGCCGGTCGACCATACAACCGTGACCAGGAAGGAGGGCATTCTCTCCGGCATCAAGGTTCCGGCGCGCCTGCACTTCGGCACGATGGGTCTGGCGCCGGCGGAAGCGGATTTTGTCAGCACCATTCCGCCGAACTATACCGGGGGCAACATGGACGATTGGCGCATCACCAAGGGCGCCCGTATGTATTACCCGGTGGCCGTTGCGGGCGGGCTTTTTTCGGTCGGCGACGCCCATGCGTCGCAAGGCGATAGCGAACTGAGCGGCACGGCGGTCGAAATCTCGCTGACGGGCGAATTCGAGTTCATCCTGCACAAAAAAGCCGATCTGCCCGGAACAGCGCTGGAAGGTCTCAACCACCCACTGCTTGAAAACAATGAGGTCTGGTCGGTCTATGGTTTCAGCTATGCCAATTACCTGTCCGAACTCGGTCCCGACCATCAGAACGAAATCCTGAAGCGCTCCAGCCTCGACCTTGCCATGCGCGATGCGTTCCGCAAGCTGCGGCGCTTTCTGATGACCGTTCATGCGCTCTCGGAGGACGAGGCGATCTCGCTGATGTCGGTGGCCGCTGATTTCTCGATCACCCAGGTTGTCGATGCCAACTGGGGCGTCACCGGCTCGATCCGAAAATGCGTGTTTGATCGATGACGACAGACAGGCTGGCATTCTCTTCTTCGCAAGTGCAATATGATCTCGAAGGGGATCGGACCACGGCGGTTGAACGCCTGTCCGGCACAGCGGATGAAGGGATGCAGATCAGGCAGTTCGTCAGCGAAGCGCATTCCAGGGGCACGCGGGGGCAGGCATGGCAAGATAGCCTTGCCAGCATCGGTATTCGCTCCGATGTGCATCCCGCGGGCCTCCAGAACTTTGCCGCAGCGTCCATGCGCGGCGAGGCAGACGGACTGGTGCTGGCGCGCCTGACGGTCGGCGCGCAGACGCTGTCTCCTCTTGCTGGCCGACCCCGGCTGCCCATCGTGCTCCTTTCGCTCGATGAGGCGATCAACGTCACGCTGCCCTTAGATGTCCTGACTGTCGAGCCGGGCAGCCTGGTGATCCTGCCGGTGGCCAGCCAGTGGCAGATCGCCCTCCAGAAAAACGTGCGGCTCATCGCGCTGTCGGTTGCCGATACGCTGTTTCATGGTCCAAAGACCGGGCTGCAGGCACTGACCATGCCGCAGCATCATCCGCCCGAAGGATTTGCCGGCATCTTCATCAAAGCCGTCGAGGCAGCCGCCCTTGAAATGGAGAGCCTGTCGGCTGTCGAATGGAGTTGCTTGGAAGACGCCGTGGCCGATTTGTTTTTTGCCCTTCTTCTGCAGGGGGAGAGAAACGAGGTTTTGGCACGGCCGAGCCTTGCGGCCCTGTTTCATCGGGTAACGCTTCGCCTTGAGCGGCATCTGCACGAAACGGAGCTGACCGCCGGCCGCATCGCCCGGATGGAAGGGATTTCCGAACGTTATCTTCAGAAGCTGTTCGAACAGAATGGCGAGAGTTTTAGCCATTATGTCCGCGAGCGCCGTTTGCAGCGGGCGCGGGCCGCTCTTGTGGCGCCGGGAGACATTCGCCTTCCCGTGGCGGATGTTGCGTTTACCTGCGGTTTTGGCGATGCGGCCAATTTCAGCCGCCTCTTCAAGGAACGGTTCGGCATGCCGCCCGGTGCCTTCCGCACCCATTACACGGAAAAGGCAAGCGGCGGTGCCGCAAGCACCGACCAGCGCGGCTGGCCGGTGAAGGCGCT
>NZ_JBZAYV010000002.1:0-75000 GCF_058242775.1 Neorhizobium sp. PAMB6630 | reverse complement strand
GTAAAAGGTAACTGGGTTTGGTGAGGCAGTAGGAATTGGGCAGTAGGCAGTAGGGTTTAGATCCTATTGGCTAATGCCTATTGGCTATTGGCTTTCCATATGGATGAGCATTGGCAATGAGAACGATTAAGTGTCGTAAGGGCATTTGGTGGATGCCTTGGCATGCACAGGCGAAGAAGGACGTGATACGCTGCGAAAAGCCGTGGGGAGCTGCGAATGAGCTTTGATCCATGGATCTCCGAATGGGGCAACCCACCTTAGATATCTAGAAAATCTGGTACGCCTTTGAGGCGGTAGGAATTAGGCAATAGGCAGTAGGATTTAGGTTCTATTGGCTACTGCCTATTGGCTATTGCCTCTTTTTGAGGGCGTTCGAGGTTTCTAGATATCGCAAATAAGGTATCTAACTCTGAATACATAGGGGTTAGAAGCGAACGCAGGGAACTGAAACATCTAAGTACCTGCAGGAAAGGACATCAACCGAGACTCCGTAAGTAGTGGCGAGCGAACGCGGACCAGGCCAGTGGCAATGTGAGCTAAAGTGGAACGATCTGGAAAGTTCGGCCGTAGCGGGTGATAGCCCCGTACACGTAAAATACGCATTGTCCTAGAGTAGGGCGGGACACGAGAAATCCTGTCTGAACATGGGGAGACCACTCTCCAAGCCTAAGTACTCGTGCATGACCGATAGCGAACAAGTACCGTGAGGGAAAGGTGAAAAGCACCCCGACAAGGGGAGTGAAATAGAACCTGAAACCGGATGCCTACAAACAGTAGGAGGGCGAAAGCCTGACTGCGTACCTTTTGTATAATGGGTCAACGACTTAGTGTATCTAGCAAGCTTAAGCCGGTAGGTGTAGGCGCAGCGAAAGCGAGTGTTAATAGCGCGTTTAGTTAGATGCATTAGACCCGAAACCGAGTGATCTAGCCATGAGCAGGCTGAAGGTTGGGTAACACCAACTGGAGGGCCGAACCCGCATCTGTTGCAATAGATTGGGATGACTTGTGGCTAGGGGTGAAAGGCCAATCAAACTCGGAAATAGCTGGTTCTCCGCGAAAACTATTTAGGTAGTGCGTCGATCGAATACCCCGGGGGGTAGAGCACTGGATGGGCTATGGGGACTCACCGTCTTACTGATCCTAACCAAACTCCGAATACCCGGGAGTACTAATCGGCAGACACACGGCGGGTGCTAACGTCCGTCGTGAAGAGGGCAACAACCCTGACCTCCAGCTAAGGTCCCCAAGTCATGGCTAAGTGGGAAAGGATGTGAGGATCCCAAAACAACCAGGATGTTGGCTTAGAAGCAGCCATCATTTAAAGAAAGCGTAACAGCTCACTGGTCTAAATAAGGGTCTTTGCGCCGAAAATGTAACGGGGCTAAAGCCATGCACCGAAGCTGAGGATGTGCAGTTTACTGCACGTGGTAGCGGAGCGTTCCGTAAGCCTGCGAAGGAGGACCCGTGAGGGCCTCTGGAGGTATCGGAAGTGCGAATGTTGACATGAGTAACGATAAAGGGGGTGAGAGACCCCCTCGCCGAAAGACCAAGGGTTCCTGCTTAAAGTTAATCTGAGCAGGGTTAGCCGGCCCCTAAGGCGAGGCAGAAATGCGTAGTCGATGGGAACCACGTTAATATTCGTGGGCCTGGTGGTAGTGACGGATTGCGTAACTTGTTCATTCTTATTGGATTGGATGGGCGAGGAAGCGGTTCCAGGAAATAGCTCCATCATTATAGACCGTACCCGAAACCGACACAGGTGGTCAGGTAGAGTATACCAAGGCGCTTGAGAGAACTATGTTGAAGGAACTCGGCAAATTGCACGCGTAACTTCGGAAGAAGCGTGACCCTGATGTACGCAAGTATGTCAGGGTGGCACAGACCAGGGGGTAGCGACTGTTTATCAAAAACACAGGGCTCTGCGAAGTCGCAAGACGACGTATAGGGTCTGACGCCTGCCCGGTGCTGGAAGGTTAAGAGGAGAGGTGCAAGCTTTGAATCGAAGCCCCAGTAAACGGCGGCCGTAACTATAACGGTCCTAAGGTAGCGAAATTCCTTGTCGGGTAAGTTCCGACCTGCACGAATGGCGTAACGACTTCCCCGCTGTCTCCAACATAGACTCAGTGAAATTGAATTCCCCGTGAAGATGCGGGGTTCCTGCGGTCAGACGGAAAGACCCCGTGCACCTTTACTATAGCTTTACACTGGCATTCGTGTCGGCATGTGTAGGATAGGTGGTAGGCTTTGAAGCGGGGACGCCAGTTCTCGTGGAGCCATCCTTGAAATACCACCCTTATCGTCATGGATGTCTAACCGCGGTCCGTCATCCGGATCCGGGACAGTGTATGGTGGGTAGTTTGACTGGGGCGGTCGCCTCCGAAAGAGTAACGGAGGCGCGCGATGGTGGGCTCAGACCGGTCGGAAATCGGTCGTCGAGTGCAATGGCATAAGCCCGCCTGACTGCGAGACTGACAAGTCGAGCAGAGACGAAAGTCGGTCATAGTGATCCGGTGGTCCCGTGTGGAAGGGCCATCGCTCAACGGATAAAAGGTACGCCGGGGATAACAGGCTGATGACCCCCAAGAGTCCATATCGACGGGGTTGTTTGGCACCTCGATGTCGGCTCATCGCATCCTGGGGCTGGAGCAGGTCCCAAGGGTTTGGCTGTTCGCCAATTAAAGCGGTACGTGAGCTGGGTTCAGAACGTCGTGAGACAGTTCGGTCCCTATCTGCCGTGGGTGTAGGAATATTGACAGGATCTGTCCCTAGTACGAGAGGACCGGGATGGACATATCTCTGGTGGACCTGTTGTCCTGCCAAGGGCATAGCAGGGTAGCTATATATGGAAGGGATAACCGCTGAAGGCATCTAAGCGGGAAACCCACCTGAAAACGAGTATTCCCTATCAGAGCCGTGGAAGACGACCACGTTGATAGGACGGGTGTGGACGTGCAGTAATGCATGAAGCTTACCGTTACTAATAGCTCGATTGGCTTGATCGTTCTCATTGTTTGTGCTCATCGAAGATGAGCCATCTCTTTCAGTCTTCACGCTGTCGCATCCTTTGATGCTACGCTGCAGACGGCGCGCCAAACGATTGGCGACGGCCAAAGGCCTGTATGGGTGACCTGCTCATACAGCCGCATGAAAGAAAAAAGACGTGTTCACAAAAAACTATTGGCTACTGCCTATTGGCTAAGCCCTAGTTACCAGCTTCTCAACACATTGCCCTTAGCTGACCTGGTGGTCATGGCGGGGCGGCTGCACCCGTTCCCATTCCGAACACGGCCGTGAAACGCCCCTGCGCCAATGGTACTTCGTCTCAAGACGCGGGAGAGTAGGTCGCTGCCAGGTCTGCTAAAGGCAATGTGCTCACGGTTTGCACTTGCAAATCCGTCAGGTTTTGCCCTTGCAAATCCGCCAATCTTCTCGTCACAAACACTAACGGCCCAGCCGATAACAAAAGGGTCGCTCAACGCGGCCTTTTTGCCGTAATTCTCTAAAGCGTCGCAACTATCAGTGCACGCTCTTGGCGCGGGGTGGAGCAGCCCGGTAGCTCGTCAGGCTCATAACCTGAAGGCCGCAGGTTCAAATCCTGCCCCCGCAACCAGTTTCTACATAAATCGCTCATTACCACGATATAGCAGGCGGTTAACCGCCATCGTCTTCACCGCCTGTGTCATTCAGAGGCGGTTTTTGCGTTTGGCATCGCGTGGCACAAAACGCTGATTTTGTGGTGTCTGTGGTAGTTGATGGTAAGCGCGCATTTCCCTGCGCGTTGACGCGGCCGCTATGAGCGGTGATCGGCTTTTGCCGATGGGCCTTGATCAGGCAGGTTCGATTTTTGCGAAGTTGAATGGCAGAAGGTCGTTGATGTCGGCGCCGTCGGGACGCTGTGGCAATTCGGTGAAGACGTGTCGCAACCAGGCGAATGGCTCGACGCCACAGGCGCGACAGGTCAGCATAAGGCTGTAAATCACGGCGCTTGCCTTGGCCCCGTCGACAGTGTCGCAAAATAACCAGCTCTTCCTTCCAGTGGCAAAAACTCTGATATCGCGTTCCAATAAATTGTTGTCGACCGGCATCCTGCCGTCTTCGGTGTAGCGGGTCAGATATTGCCACTGGTTTCGCGTATAGGATATCGCATCGCCGAGCTTGGTGTCGGGCACGACCTTGGGGGCCATCCTGTCGAGCCACTCCTTCAGGGCTTCAAGGACTGGAACGCTATGCTTCTGGCGCAAGCGCCGGATGCAGTCGGCCTGCGTTTCGCCGTCATCCGGCTTTTCGTCCCGCATCTGCCTCTCAATCCGGTAGAGCTGGTCGAAGAATTTCAATGCCTGCGCGGGTGGGCCGCTTTGTTTCTTCCCGGCCTTGAAGGCGTTGACGAAGCGTCGCCTGGCGTGAGCCATACACCGTAAGCGCGCATTTCCCTGCGCGTTGACGCGGCCGCTATGAGCGGTGATCGGCTTTTGCCGATGGGCCTTGATCAGGCAGGTTCGATTTTTGCGAAGTTGAATGGCAGAAGGTCGTTGATGTCGGCGCCGTCGGGACGCTGTGGCAATTCGGTGAAGACGTGTCGCAACCAGGCGAATGGCTCGACGCCACAGGCGCGACAGGTCAGCATAAGGCTGTAAATCACGGCGCTTGCCTTGGCCCCGTCGACAGTGTCGCAAAATAACCAGCTCTTCCTTCCAGTGGCAAAAACTCTGATATCGCGTTCCAATAAATTGTTGTCGACCGGCATCCTGCCGTCTTCGGTGTAGCGGGTCAGATATTGCCACTGGTTTCGCGTATAGGATATCGCATCGCCGAGCTTGGTGTCGGGCACGACCTTGGGGGCCATCCTGTCGAGCCACTCCTTCAGGGCTTCAAGGACTGGAACGCTATGCTTCTGGCGCAAGCGCCGGATGCAGTCGGCCTGCGTTTCGCCGTCATCCGGCTTTTCGTCCCGCATCTGCCTCTCAATCCGGTAGAGCTGGTCGAAGAATTTCAATGCCTGCGCGGGTGGGCCGCTTTGTTTCTTCCCGGCCTTGAAGGCGTTGACGAAGCGTCGCCTGGCGTGAGCCATACACCGTAAGCGCGCATTTCCCTGCGCGTTGACGCGGCCGCTATGAGCGGTGATCGGCTTTTGCCGATGGGCCTTGATCAGGCAGGTTCGATTTTTGCGAAGTTGAATGGCAGAAGGTCGTTGATGTCGGCGCCGTCGGGACGCTGTGGCAATTCGGTGAAGACGTGTCGCAACCAGGCGAATGGCTCGACGCCACAGGCGCGACAGGTCAGCATAAGGCTGTAAATCACGGCGCTTGCCTTGGCCCCGTCGACAGTGTCGCAAAATAACCAGCTCTTCCTTCCAGTGGCAAAAACTCTGATATCGCGTTCCAATAAATTGTTGTCGACCGGCATCCTGCCGTCTTCGGTGTAGCGGGTCAGATATTGCCACTGGTTTCGCGTATAGGATATCGCATCGCCGAGCTTGGTGTCGGGCACGACCTTGGGGGCCATCCTGTCGAGCCACTCCTTCAGGGCTTCAAGGACTGGAACGCTATGCTTCTGGCGCAAGCGCCGGATGCAGTCGGCCTGCGTTTCGCCGTCATCCGGCTTTTCGTCCCGCATCTGCCTCTCAATCCGGTAGAGCTGGTCGAAGAATTTCAATGCCTGCGCGGGTGGGCCGCTTTGTTTCTTCCCGGCCTTGAAGGCGTTGACGAAGCGTCGCCTGGCGTGAGCCATACACCCGACATGGGTCGCGCCCTTCAGGGTGCGCCAGGCCTGATAGCCGTCGCTCATCAGGATGCCGCGATAGTCACCCAGGAAAGTCTGCGGATGCACCTGTCCACGACCGGGCTGATATTCGAGCAGGACAACCGGCTCGACGCTGTCCTGGGCGCTACGATAGGCCCAGATATAGGACTCGTCGGTTGCTTTCCTGTCCTTTTCCTTCAGCACCTGCACCGTGGTCTCGTCACCATGGATGACGCTCTGCAACAAGAGCCGCTGCTTCAATGCATCGTAGATGCGAACGAGGTGCTTTTCGCTGGAGCCGATCACCCAATGGCCAAGGGCGCCACGGCTGACAGGGACGCCGGCGCGCTCGAAGGCCTGTGCCAGGCGATAGAGCGGCGTGCCATCGACATATTTATGAACAAGAGCAAAGGCCAGCGTCGAGGCCGTGGCGATACTGCCCGGCAAGGGCTGTGCGGGCATCGGCGCGATGATAACGGGAGTGCTGATATCGGTGCGCTCGCAGTTGCGGCAAGCATATTTGGCCCGGGCATTCTGCAGCACCGTGGCCTTCACCTCGATATGCAGCTGCTCGGTGACGAGTTCGCCCATGCGATGCAGCGGATGGCGGCAGCACGGACAGGTCTTCTGATCGTCGGCAAGGTCATATTCAACGCGTTGGCGGGGCAAATTTGCCGGAAGAGGTTTACGCCCGCGCTTGCGGCCTTCGGGCTTTTCCACCTCTGGCAATCCCGTGTCGGGAAGCTCACTGGCGTCGGTCTCGTCACAGTCGGCCAAGCCCTCATCAGCATCGGCCTCAAGAGCAGCCTTCTCGGCTTCATTGAAGACGCGATCCATATGCTTTTCGCTGCGCGGCGCAAAACGATGCAGTTGTGCAAGCGCCAGTTCTTCCTCGAGCTTGAAGACACGCTGTGCAAGGGCGTCTCTCTCAGCCCGCAGCGCGGCGTTCTCGGCAGCATTCGCCGCCAGAAGCGCCATCAGTTCCGCAACATCAGGGGTGCCAGCTCGTGTCATTGTAGCTTTGAATCTGAGCCGCCCCGCTGCGTCAACAGCTTTCAGCCGACCAACTCATATTGCCGAACAGGATGGCGCTCCATCGCGTCGAGATCGATACCGTCAAGCAGCCAGCGCAATTGCTCGGTGTCGAGCGTCACGACCGGCGCCTCGCGGCGGGGCCAGCGAAACCGGTCTTCGGACAAGGCTTTCAAGACAAGCACGAACCCTGACCGCTCGAAGAACAAAAGCTTCATCCGGGTGCGCCGGCGGTTGCAAAAGACAAAGACAGCACGCTCGAACGGGCTCAGGCCCATCGACTGCTCGACCAGAATCGCCAAGCTGTTGATCCCCGCACGAAAGTCGATCGGGTCCCGGTGAAGATAGACGCGAAGATCGTCAGCCAGCCGGAACATTGCAACGCCTCAGAACTTCGATCATCACGGACAAGGCCTTCTCATCCGCATCTTCAAGCTCAAGCCGCACACCATTCGGCAGAGACGCCGTCAGTCGCATTCCTGCCGATGATGGCCGAGCCGGCATGTCGGGCTGCCGCGCAATCGGTGGCGCAGCAACCACCGGAACAAAGGCCGACATTTCCCGCTCCGCAACAACCGGCAAAGCACCCTGGGCCTGCTGATCTCGGCGAAGCTTCACCCAGTTGCGCAACAGATTGGCGTTGACACCGTGCGCCAGTGCCAGGCGGGCTACCGATATCCCAGGCTTCATTGCAGCGTCGATCAGCCGGTCTTTCTCGATGGGATCGAACCGGCGCTTCCCGTTGGAAAGAATCTTCACAGCCCGAAGGGGTTCCGATCCAGTCAGGATATCCAATGTCATTGTGTCCACAGTCTCCATTGTGGACACAGAATCCCTCATTCGACTTTCAGTGAACAGGTGCGGGGAATTGCGCGCTTACAGTTGATGGGCTGCTTTCCAAGGCCGCACCGCAATTTACGACACGCTTTCTGGATCAGACCGTCAAACGGTCAGCGTATCGCTCCAACAAGATACGGAGAACTTGCGCGCTCGCATAGGCGGCGTATTCCTGATAGCCATCCTCTTTGTCCGGGTCCGCAAAATCACATACTCCCTTCAGCGCTATGTATGCGGGTTGGGGGTCAGAAGCGCTGTATGCTGCAGCGTAGAGTCCATAAATCTCCATCTCGATTCCAATAAGTTCCTGATGCTGATTTCGGACGTCGCCTATTATCACTCCGTCTGAGAGGACCGCTGAGCCAGACGCAAGCGGGCCAGGCAAAATCCTGCTTACGGCAGGTTTTGTTCCTGGAAAGCCCATCCATATGCCTTCGAGCGCCGCGTTGTCTGCGCGCAGTTGTTGTATATGCGACCGCACCTTTGTAGGTGCTGGAATATGATGAGGCCTATGTAGAAAGCGTCCAGTTCCTCCGTCCCACTTACCGCTTTGAAAATCCCACGCCGGATCAGCAAAGAGGACGTCGCCCAAATTGACTTTTCCGCGAACTCCGGCACAGATTCCTGTCATAGCGACGATTTTTGGCTGCAGGCGCTCGATGAGCGTGTTGGTGGTAAGTGCTGTCGCCACCATGCCCATTCTTTGTAAGCATGTCGCGACTACAGAATAGATCCGACCCCCGAGCTCAAACCATCCATCGTGAACGAAGATCGTGTCATTCAAGGGACGAGGTGGTTTCCAGTTCCAAGGCAGTTTGAGCACTTCCGAAAGCTCAGGATTCTGAAGAGCGCATACGATGGCAACGTCCGCATTAGAGGAACAGCTCGCTGAACCTGCAGACTTGCTTTTGACAAAAACTACGCAATTCAGTGCCCGCCGCATCCAGTCATCAGTTGATCGAGAATAGTCTAAAACGGTCCAACACCAATCCTCAAATTGCGTCAACGCAGTGCCGGCGGCGCTTCTGTCAGCAGTAACACCAAGGATTTGCGGTACCCTAGACGTGAGCTCACCTTCTCTAATTTCAAAAAGAAGGTCGATCGCATTCTGAGGGCTCTCTTCATCTTCTGGATTTAGAGGAACCAAAATATCGAGGATGAGTAGATCGTATTCATTTCTTGCAAAACGATCGCGTGCATCTGCGCAAGACGTAGCAATATCCACTGACTCGCGGCCTATATCAATAAGTTTCAATTCATTGATGAACCGGTCATAACGTCTAGGCTGGTCGTCAACGATTAAAATACGCATGTCTAGCAATCCAAAAGGCCAAGTTGGTTAAGAGTGGCAGATAGAGTAGTTTTCCATTCGTCATAGGTGGAGTTGTAGTGAAGAACTGAGCTCAAAGTCCCTTCGAATTCACTCACCCACTCTTGTCTCAGCTGATCAAGATCAACGGTCGCGCCACCTTCTCGAGCGAAGCCTTCATATCCGGTTATAATGACAACCGGACAGGAGATTCCCGCCATCTGCATAAACCTCAAAATCTCAGCGCCGCCAAACCCTTGAGGTCGTCCCCCATTCTCGCGATCACCGGCATCAAAAGTCGGCAGCGACATATCTAGTAGCATAAGGTCAGGCCTTGCGCTTTCTAGAGCGTTTCCCTAACTGATTGAATCGGATGGCTTTGCAAATCAGTCTCCTTCTGATTCAAACTATCTGCCGATGGAGGTCGGCAGATATGTCGAAAGCCCTTTCCGTTGATCTTCGCATACGTGTGCTGGCTGCCGTGAACGGCGGCGCATCTCATAGAGAGGCTGCCGAGCGTTTTGGCGTGAGCGCAGCCAGCGTGAGCCGCTGGCGTCACTTGCAAATCCAGCAGGGAAATGTTCGACCCGGTCCACTCGGCGGCGACCGCAATTCCCACAAGACAGAAGCGCATGCCGATCTGATCATGACCTGGCTCGGCGAGCACCGGGACGGCACCCTTTTCGAGCTTCGCAAAGCCTTGGCTGACCAAGGCATTTCCATCAGCAAGTCGGCGCTGCATCGCTTTCTTGTCCGGCACGAACAAACGCGCAAAAAAAGACTGGCCATGCGGTAGAGCAAAGCCGCCCGGACGTTCTGGAAAAGCGGCAATGCTGGTTCGAGGAGCAACTCGATCTCGATCCAGAGCGGCTCGTGTTCATCGACGAAACCTGGACCGCGACCAATATGGCCCGTACTCACGGGCGATGCCGCAAGGGCGAGCGATTGAGGATGGGTTTCCCTCACGGTCATCGCAAGACGACCACATTGGTTGCGGGCCTCCGTAACACGGGAATGGTCGCGCCACTTGTCATAGACGGACCGATCAACGGTGAGTGGTTCGAGGCGTATGTCGCCCAGGTTCTGGTTCCGACATTGAAACCAGGGGATGTTGTCATCCTCGACAATCTGTCCAGCCACAAACGACCGGCAGCAAGGGAGCTGATCGAGGCGGTCGGCGCGACAATGATGTTCCTTCCGCCCTACAGCCCAGACTTCAACCCCATCGAGAAGGCCTTCTCCAAGCTCAAGGCTCTCCTGCGAAAAGCTGCGGAGAGAACCGTCACCGGACTGTGGGATCGCATCGGAAAGCTGATTGATATGGTCGAACCGCAAGAGGCTCAGAACTACTTCAATTCCTGCGGATATGATCCAACATGACAGGGAAACGCTCTAGTGCGTCTAGGGCCGAATTAACTGATCTTGCTGTGATAATCTCAACGCTGCATCGCAGGTCTCTTAGCAAACGTTCGATGTGTTCCCGTTTGGGGGCTTCGTCTTCCACCAAAAGGATTTTCGATCTTTCACTCATTAGGGAGCTCTCTGGACTGCAATACGACTGCATAGGCCACCTCAAGTCGGAACCGGCCGTCCGGTTGAAATCCGAATTCGATCTTCGCCCGATCTGACTGGGCGACGATTGCCGCTAGCTTTGCAAAGCCACTACCATCGTCTTTTCGGGTGTGACGTGAAAATGCTCCAGTTGCGACCAGTTGCTTTACTTCATTAGCTCGTTTTGCCTTTTCGGCCCTAGCGCTAGCCTTGCAATCGCTAACCACCTCAATAGACAGAGTATTCGATGTGGCATTCCATCTCGCAGCTATATCAATTCGCGGCGATGCAAGTCCGGAGTGCTTTTTCGCATTTCCCAATCCAACGAAAAGTACATCGTGAACAAAAACGAGATTTGCTGCGTCAAGGGATATTTCCCCTTCGATCGATTTGGAGATACGAGGCGTATAGCTTCTCTGCGTTGGAAGAGTTGCTCCAAGGCCGACCTCCAAGATTTGTTCCAGTGTGAAAAGATGCTGGCTGGCCAAAGCTCCGGTATGGACAAACCACTGGGAAGCTTCGTCTAATTTTCCCTGCACCTCTGCTGAACGCTTGCCGACTTCTGAATCAAATTCGAGGAAAGCCGGGTCAGTTTCCGCAACTTCACGGACCGCCGAGCGGAGTTTGTCGAACTCTTCAACGAGTGCGCCCTTAACGGTGAGCGAGATGAGATCCCTTACACCACGAAGCGACTGCTCGAGGGAAATCGTAAGCATTCGCCGAGGACCGCAGGTCAGCTTTTCTTGCGCGATCGGCGCTTCCACTTTGCGGCTAGAGCCTCGACGTTTTTGCGGAGATTGGCGGCGTCGACATCGCCCGGATCGTAGTGTGCGTGGCCCCACCATTCGACAAGTTCGTGGTGACGCTCATGGTTGGTGTCCGCAATGGCTTCGCGGAACTCTTGATAGCCCCAGGGACCGCCGACATCCTCCGGTGGACACCGTCCGACAACCTCGAGAAGGAATGGATCTTCGAAGCCGGCGGTCGCCGGAAAGATCTTTTCGATTTTCACAGAGTGCGTCCAGCCGTCGCCGAAGTCATAGAGATACTTGAATGACTTCGCGCCAATATCTTCGATGGCAGCAAGAAGCGTTTCCTTGCGTGCATCGATGGGACCACCAAAGCCGTCATCAGGCAGGCCGAAGCCGATGTCACGGATCCTGAACTCATACAGATGGCTGTTGGTCCAGCCGAAGGCCTCCTGAAGGATCTCATGAAGCCGGTCCAGCCGAATGCGGAATGGCACGACAACGCGGCGCATCACCAAGGGGTCAACGTCATCGAGCGTGACCTTCAAGCGAACGAGAGGACCAGCCATCAGGCCGCCTGCCTCAGTGGCGATGTTGCGGTTTTCCGCCAATTCCAGGGGAGAAGCTCATCAAGACGGCTGGCTGGATGATCGGCGATGCGGGCGAGAACATCGGCAAGCCAGGCCTGTGGGTCAATGCGGTTCATCTTCGCGGTGACGATCAGGCTGTACATGGACGCCGCCCGCTGCCCCCCTCGATCGGACCCGGCAAATAGCCAGGCTTTTCGTCCGAGCGCCACACCGCGCAGAGAGCGCTCCGCGCAATTGTTCGACAGGCAGATACGGCCGTCGTCCAGGAAGCGGGTGAAGGATTCCCAGCGGTTCAGCATATAGTCAAATGCCTTTGCCAAGTCATTGTCGCGCGGCAACCTGGCGCGGTGTTCGCGTATCCATATCTCCATGTCGTCAATCAGCGGTTTTGACAACTGCTGGCGGATTGCTTTTCTCTCATCGGGAGTGCGGCCATTGATATGGCGTTCGATTTCGAACAAAGCGTCGATCCGCTGCACCATGTTCAAGGCGACCGGCGAGATGACGGCGGCACTTTTACCCTGCGCTTTTCGGCGCGCGTTGGCCTCCAGATCGGCTTGCGCAAAGAATGGTCGCCTGGCATGCGCCCAACACGCTGCCTCATGAATCGGGCCCGGACTTCGATCAGGAAGATAAAGCTGGCCATAGCCCGTATAGGCATCCGCCTGAAGGATACCGCTATAGTTGGCCAGATGCGCCTGTGGATGTTCGCCGGCCCGGTCCCGGGAATAATAGAACATCGCCGACGGAGGCGCCGTACCGCCAAACGGAGCATCATCCTTGACGTAGCTCCATATCCGACCGGTAACGGTTTTGCCGAGAGCCAGAACCGGCACGGTCGTGTCATCACCGTGGATCCGTTCAGACGCGAACGTATGGCTTTCAATCCGCCGCACCAGCGGATCCAGGACCTGGCAGCACGTGCCAATCGCGTCTGCCGCAGTCGACAGACTGATTGGCACACCTTCCAGGGCAAAACGTTCGACCTGGCGATTGAGCGGAATGTGCTGGCCAAACTTGTCGCACAACATCATCGCCAAAAGGCTCGGACCAGCCCACCCTCTCGGTATGACATGGAAGGGTGCAGGTGCCTGGCTGATCTTCTCGCAGTCACGGCAGGTGAACTTTTCCCGAACGGTCTGAATGATCTTCCAACTCCGCGGTACGCTCTCCATCGTTTCGGTAATGTCTTCGCCGAGCTTGCGAAGCCGTTCACCGCCACAGCAGTTGCAGGCAACCGGGCCTGGCACGACAAAACGCTCACGCGGCAGATGTTCCGGGAATGGCTTCTTGACCGGCCGCTTGCGCGTAAAGCCGGTGACCGCAATCGCCGCCGCCGCAACGGCCATCTCGGCAGCAAGCTCATCTTCGGTCGCCGTCGCTTCGGCGTCCTCAAGCATCAGCTCCATCTGAGCAATCAGCCGCGCCGTCCGTTCCGACTTCTGACCGCGCAGTTCCCGTTGCAGCTTTTCGATATAGACTTTCTGGCGAAGAATGATGGCCTGATCATCGGCTTCCTTGGCCTTGGCAACAGCCAATTCGGCCAAAGCGGTAGCTCGTTCCAACCGCGCAATCGCCAGCTCTGCCTCCAGGGCAGCAGCATGATCACGGGGATTTTCCGAGCCGGTTTCCATGCTCGAAGTGAATCATAAAACCACTGATTTGTATAGCTTTTCCTGGCGCCCCGCTCGCAAATCCCGCCCCAAAAGACACTATCCAGCGCTCGTCGGCCGCCATGTCTGCTGCGGGTTCCGCCAGTCAATTCCCTCAAGCAAATAGGACATCTGGCCAGCCGTCAGCGCAATAGCTCCACCCTGCGTCGCCGGCCAAATGAAACGGCCGCGCTCGAGCCGCTTTGCGTATAGCGAAAGCCCAAATCCGTCATGCCAAAGAGCCTTGATCAGCCGGCCGCTTTTCCCGCGGAAGACAAAAACGTCACCCTTGAACGGATCACGACCCAAACCTTCCTGCACGATCAGAGCAAGGCCGTGCATTCCCTTGCGCATATCGCAATGGCCGCTCGCAATCCAAACCCGCACGCTCGAACTGATCGGGATCATTTGAGCGCACGCATCACGGCTGCAGCAAGATCACAAGGCGCCCCGGACGCAATCCTCACCTTGATACCGTTCGCAAAGTCCACAACGATGGTTGTCGCACAACCATCGCCGTTGCCAGGAACGTCCAGGACAGTTGCCGGCACGAAAGCGGGCTCATCTTTCAAAGACAGCGCTTGGCGCCGCCACGTGTAGAGCAGCCCCGTCGAAACATCAAAACGACGCGCTACTGCCGAGACATTTGCCCCCGGAGCAAATGCTGCCTCCACAATCTCCCGCCGTTCATCCGGTGACCAACGACGACGTCGTTCTTGACCCGTCAGCAAAATGGCCTGTGCCATCGTTCCTCATTGCGCTCTTAAGTTCACTCTCAAGAGCGCAAAATCACGATATCACCAAAAACTCGCAAGGCGGTCCACGCCGGAGGGATACGGGAAATCCAAAATACATTTATCAGGAAACGAAAAAAGGTATTTATGTCGAGCTCTAGCGTTAGCCAAACGCGGACAACTGAGTAAAGTGCATCGCTGTAAGGGATAAATAGCATTCCCAGTGGATGCTCAGCTGTTCTGACGTGAAAGTATTTATCTTTCGCTTCCAGCAGAATATCATCGAAACTGGCGGAGAAGTTGCGCAGCGCTGCTTCAACGGTCAAGCGCTCCGGTGCATTAAGAGTTTGGAATTTATCGACCCATACTCGGTTTGGATGATATGCACTTGTCTCTGTTTCTCGCGTGGTAATCAGTTCGCTGGCTTCGAGAGGACCTCTTATCAACCCAATGAACGAATGATGCCTCACATTTTTTGCGAGGTAAAAGTCGAGCCCAAAGGTTGCATTGGTCAAGAACTCGTCGCCAGCCCGACGGACTACACTCATTAGTACGGCATCGGCCTCGTTATCCGGAGAAAATGACCGGCGAGCAGCCACAGTGTCGTCTAGCTCGCGAAGGACATCGTCAAATGTTTGTGGAGATTCAACATTGACTGGTTCAAGGTCGCGATATCGCTCGAAATCTTCTTGCAGTTCTCTCGATGCCCATCGCACGAATGCAACATCTTCAACGTGGATTCTAGTCCTGTCCACGATCCAGCGTCCTTCATCCAACGCGAGGTTATGCGAGATGAGGAATGCTTCACTTGTAAATTCGTCAGCAAGATCGGCTCGCAGTTCGCTCAAAACAAGGTAGATGTCTCTACGTTCTTCGAGAACTTCACGGGAACTTGCGAAAAGACGGGTGACATCAAGAATTTCTGGTACGCAGACATGACGTAAAAAGTAAAACAGCTCCTTCGGGGCTATTTCTATGTTTTTGTCATAGAGCGCGCTAGGTCGCGTTACTCCGAGTTTTCTCAGCGCCAGGCCGGTGGCGAATCGCAGCTGTGATGCGGTTTGGCTACTATCTGTTCGTATCCATAAAAGATGCAACGCAATCGGAGCAGCTAAAGGCGAGACAACAGCTTTATAGTCTTCCCAGACGCAATCAGAGAAGCCCGCAACTATAGGAAGCATGTTGAAATATGATGCGTTGCTCGCACCTTCCGACGCAATCAATGCTATCTTTTGGGGCCGATCCCCAAATGTATGCAGAGAATGAAGTAGATTCATTTTCCAAAGCGCGCGCAGCGCTCTTGGAGGCTCCTCGGAATTCAATAATCGACATGCTTCTTCAGAGTTCGCGTGCGACAGGTGATAAGTCGCCTTGGCGAAAGTGGATATTGGTGTCTTTTCGTTCTTTGGGCCATCGCCCGATAGCGCGAGGGTCCATGCATTTACGGTCGGCGTCGCTGGAAAGGCGACGTGAGCGTTCAGTGTAGAACCTACGGTGTCCTCTATCCCATATGCGTTGCTGTGGAGGCCAATCTGCCAGGGGCGCCACGCATTGTCGGGTTTTTCCCGTCGCGCTTGGGATAGGAATTCGCCGACCCCAGCCGCAAAGGATAACCCTTGAAAATTGAGGCAAAGCTTGGCGGCCTGAGCCGCAAAGTCTCCGTCCTCGCCTGGGGAAGCCATCGCTGCAGCAATCCATCTATCTAGCAATCGAGGGCTCAGGGGGCCTCTCGGTGATCGATTTGACGACGCTCTAACAAACCCTGCGTATATTATGTGCCATGGATCGGACGACGAATTACTGCAATAGAGCTTTAGCGCTTCTTTATTATGGCCAGAAAAAAGCGCATCCGAAAGTTGTGTCTGTCTATATGAAAGTGCCGGGGGTTTTGCCGGATCTAGAACCAGCCGCATTTTCTCCAGTCGATAGTCAGGCAAGTCACAGATCTCTAGGCACTCCAACACTACATCGTGCAGTGGTGAGGGTTCCCATCGAACGACATTTTGCAGGACGGCGACGTACGTCTCGTAAATATCAAGAATACCGTGGCTCTGTTCTATGCGCAGAATATCGCTGAGCTGCGAAGTAGAGTTAGGAAGTTCATTCTTTAAGCGATAACGCATGTAGCTGCGAGTAGCGTCGTCGTAGTAGGAATGATTCGAAATTCGGCGCTCTATATCCTCCATAAACTTATTAATTGTCGTGCGTTCCTCGTTGCGAACGCTTGTATGATAGGTGGTGAAGCCAAGTAGACCGTGCTTGTAAACTGATCGTACCTGTGCAGAATATCTTTTTTGTTGCTCCAGCCCGCCAACCTGCTGTTCAAGCGCCAAACGCAATTGAACCGACCACAAGGTTGCTCCGTATGCTTCGAATAGCGCCTCCAATGCAGTGAGCGCGTCGATATATTTTTCTTCCATAACCGCTCGACTTACAAAGTCTTTCACGGCCAGAAATTTGCTCACTTTGTCGCGTTCGCTGCCAATACGCGCAGCGATCCAACGTAGTTCGTTTTGAAACTCAACAACGGGCGTTCTTGGGAAAATCCCTGTTAGGTTTTCATATCGTGTTGGTAAGTGAGCGAGCTCCGGTAGCTGCGTGCTCAGCATTTCCTGGGACCAGTTCAAGAAGTCGGAATATTGGCTCGGCGGCAGCCTTGATCGGACCTCTAAGTAAAGCTCGTTTAGTGCCGTGCGGAAGCGGCTGCTTGGCGGTACGCTGCGTTTTTCGACAAACCGCCTGGACTTGAAATCGGCGATGATTCCACGAAACCGATGCTGTTGTTGTATATAAATCTGCCCAAAACCTGCATCTGCATTCAGTTGCACTGTTCACTTCCCATAAGAATCAATGGTGCCCGGTAGCAAAACACCTGAACGTGCAATGGCGCAAGCAGTGATTGAGAAAGAGCAAGACAACCGATAGGGGTAAAGGATCTTTTGGTGCTCGCGCAGGGTGGTCAACGGGTCGTATCTGTTGAAGATCGCTAGCGTCTTCGGGAACGGGCGGATGCTGCGGGGCGGTCGGGGCTCGTCAGTCGCAAGCCAAGGGCTACACTAATCCTTCGACTATTCAGGGCTGGCTCAAAGTTTTGAAGGAGACAAGCGCGCAATCTTCGGCGCCGCCGCCCATGCGCAGCGCGCCGCCGATTTCCTGCATGGTCTGCAGAGCGTTGGGGACACCAAGGAAGGAGCCGCCGCGTAAGCGGCGGTTCCCCTTGTTCTGGCGGAAAAATCGCGCTCGCCAGAGGCGGGCGTTGAATATAGATGGTTTGAAAGTTATTGAATATACTCAGCCTCATTGGGTGTATTGCGATTTTGTCAAACTTGAAAATGGTTTGAAATTCGTGTAATATACTCAGTATGGCTGAGCAAAATGCGTCACTGTTAAACCGACTTGAGAAAGACCTCCCCGAAGGGCTGGTCGTGGATGCCGCTTGGCTGGAAGAGCGCGGTATCGCCAGCAATCTGCGCGCCTACTACGTCAAGAATGGCTGGTTAGAGCAGCCGGTACGCAGCGTCTATAAAAAGCCGCGCGGCACGCTGAGCTGGCAGCAAGTCGTCATATCGCTCCAGACCCTGCTTTTGCGAACGCCGTTCTATGTCGGTGGGCGCACGGCATTGGAGCTACAGGGTTTTGCCCATTATCTCGCGCACGAGACCAAGACCGTTCATCTCTACGGGCCGGAAAAGCCGCCCGCATGGCTCGACAAGCTCAACCTTCCCCAGCGCTTTGTCTATCACAACAGCGCGACCCTCTTCCGGAATGATCCGATCACGCAGGGGCTTGGCAATCTTGCCTGGAATATCGCGGACGGAACAGGCCGCGATCTCACCCGCTTTCAGGGCGGTAGCCTGACCTCGCTTGCCTGGGGTCAATGGGATTGGCCATTGACGCTTTCCCAGCCCGAGCGCGCCTATCTCGAAATGCTCGATGAATTGCCGCGCCATGAGAGTTTCCATCAGGCCGACATGATCATGCAAAGTGCCGCAAATTTCAGCCCGAGGCGGCTGCAAAAGCTGCTGGTCGATTGCGACAGCGTGAAAGTGAAGCGCCTGTTCTTCTATTTTGCGGATCGCCATGGCCATGCCTGGCTCAAGCGTCTCGATAGAACCGCTATCGATCTTGGCAAGGGCAAGCGCATGCTTGTCCCCGGCGGCAGGCTCGATCCTGTCTATCTGATCACCGTGCCGGAGGACCTTGATGCCGTTTCGTGACCAGTACCAGGCCCAGGTTCGGCTGCTCATGCGCCTTCTTCCCATCGTCGCGCGAGAGACCTGTTTTGCGCTCAAGGGCGGAACGGCGATTAACCTCTTTGTGCGCAACCTGCCGCGCCTCTCGGTCGATATCGATCTGATGTATCTGCCGGTCCATGACAGGCCGGAGGCTTTGGCCGGGATCGATGCGGCCATGAAGCGCATCAAGGCGGCAGCTCTGGCGGAGCTGCCCGGCGCGCGCGTCACCGAAAACATTCACGATGGTGCGATCCTTCGCCTTCTCGTGATTGCGGAGGGCACGCAGGTCAAGATCGAAGTCTCTCCCGTATTGCGCGGCGTGGTCCATGAACCTTCCACCATTCCGGTCACCGAAGCGGTCGAAGAAGCGTTCGGCTTTGCGGAAACCAGCGTCGTATCTTTTGAAGACCTCTTTGCTGGCAAGCTGGTTGCAGCACTTGATCGGCAGCATCCGCGTGACCTCTTCGATGTGCAAGGCCTGCTTGCCCATGAAGGGCTGAGCGGTGACCTACGCGAAGCGTTCCTCGTTTATCTACTCAGTCACAACCGCCCCATGGGTTAGGTCCTTTCCGGCCGCGTCAAAGACCTCGAAAACGAATACAGCAATGGCTTCGAGGGCATGACCGAGACGACTGTCGCAATCGATGATCTGGTCAAAACCCAGCATGAAATGATCGAGGCACTGATCGGCGCAATGCCGGATCACCACCGGGAATTTCTGATCGGCTTCGAGCGCGGGGAACCGGACTGGTCCTTGCTGAAGATTGGCCATGTGGCAGAGCTTCCCGCCATCCGATGGCGGCAGCGCAATCTCGACAAACTCAAGACGGACCAACGTTCAGCCTTGGTCGAATTGCTGCGAACTTCCCTTGAACGTCGCGGATAGAAACTCCCGCTCCCTCGGCTTTGAACACCGGAAAGCAGCGATATGAGAGCGTAAACGGGGGTAGGGGAAGGACCGCAAGATAAAGCGAACCGGGGTTCGCCCGAGCTGCGCTCGTAAGTGATTGTCTGCACATTGTTTTCCAGCCGGAAAACGGGGAAGTGTCGCGGTTCGCGATGTGCGATGAATTTTAGGCCCTGCTGATTTTCTTTGATCGCCATGAGCATAGCGGCTACCTGCCGCGAGGTGCGCCACGCCGATCTACGCGGTTGCAAGTCTTTTTACGCCCGCCTGCGATGACGGCAAAATGCTGTTTGTCAGGCCGAGGAGGGGCGGAGAGCATGACGAGGGCGAGGGCGAACGCGGCGGCAAAGACTGACGTGATGGGCAAATAGATCATGGTGAGTTCTTCCATGCGTAGAGAGGATCGCTGCGGGGCCCGGGTCCCCGCAGTGATGTGGCGGACCGCGCGTCAGCGCGCGCCGTCGATGACCATGCCGCCATCAGGGGAGAGGGTGTAGCCCGTCAGGAACTGCGCATCCTTGCTCGCCAGGAACAGAAGAACAGGCGCAATGTCGTTCTCCGGCGAGCCATAGCGTTGCAGCGCGTTGTTTGCAGGCGGCACCTCGATATCGCCCCAGGTCTCGGCCACCGGCTGAATGTTGTTCACGGTTATCTTGTCAGGTCCCCATTCGCGTGCCGCGGTTCGCGTCAAGGCACGGGTTGCCTCCTTGGCCATGTTGTAGGGTGCGTAGGGCAGCATTCCGAGAAGCGCCGCCGGCGAACCGAAATTGATGACGCGGCCTTCTGCGCTCGCCTTGAGATAAGGATAGCAGGCTTGCATCGTGCGCAGGGTAGCGATCGGACCCGTATCAAAGTTGCGCTGCAACTGCTCGATCGACAACTCCATGATTGACGACATGACAGCCGAGGGATCGAACGCGTTGTTCACCAGAATATCGACCCCGCCATAGGCAGCAATCACCTTGTCCACGGCCGCCGTGATCTGATCGGCGCTGCTCACGTCGCAGGGTACCCCGAGCGCTGTCCCGCCGGCGGCCTCGATGTCCGCGACGACCGCTTCCACATTGGCGGGTGTGATTGAGAGCACCGCGACCTTCGCGCCTTCCGCTGCGAACAGCTTGGCGGTCGCCCGTCCGATACCTCGACCCGCGCCTGTGACAATCGCGATTTTTCCGTTGAGTCGACCCATGTTTGTCTCCTGTAATTATTGAGTTTGAGGAACCTGGCTGCACCATCCAGTGTCAGCCGTTGCTGATGACTGGCACGTGGCGGATCCAGCGCCGGTCAGTGATTTAAGCTGGTTGCTCCAGGGAGCCTGACCCTCATCGCGCATCACCAATCGTTTCAGATGCAAAGGGAGCGTAGGGCGAAGGCATCTCGCGCGCGGCATTCTGGGTGAAAAATGATCCGGCGACCAGCACAAGACCGACGGTCGCCGGTAGTGCGGCCTTGATATCGCGCATGCCCAGATGGGCGAGAACGGCGAGGGTCAGGTGATAGAACATCCCGGCATAGGCGAGATCGCTGAGCCCCACGCTGATGCGCGAAAGGATCGCCGCCACGGCGAGCAGCTTGACGATGATCAGGACCGGTACGAGGTAGCCGGGATAGCCCAACTTGACGATGATCTGCCGGACTTGCTCGCTTCTCGTCAGATAAAGCATAGCGGATGAGAGGTAGAGCAACGACAGCAGCGCTATCGCTATCCAGTATAGATTGGTTTCGGTCATAGGGATTCCTGCCCACCAGTGGCCCGGTGAGGTCCTCGATAAAATGGCTTCTTTGGGCGCTGGCGCATTTCCATGATGCGGCGGAGCGTGTATTAAAAATGTAGACTATGAGCGGTAATCGCAAGTAGGATGAATTCTTGGTGGTAAGTATGGAAAACCAGACCAATGGCGACCGTGTCGCGACCATGCAGGACGAGATGCGTCGAGCGTTCATGCTGCTCTCGGGCAAGTGGAAGCTCGAGATCATGTGGCTGCTCAACCAGCGGGTCTATCGCTTCGGTGAATTGCGAAAGGCGATTCCGGGTATCACGCAGCACATGCTGACGGCACAACTTCGGGAGCTCGAAGCCGACGGCCTGATCTCTCGTACGATATTTGCCGAGGTTCCGCCGCGGGTGGATTATGAGATAACGGCCAAGGCCCAGGGTCTCCAGCCGACGATGGAGGCCTTGGCTGCCTGGTGGCGGGAATATGGGACCGAAGTTCCAGCCAAGCCGGCAAAGCGGGGCCGCAAGGCGGGCAGCGTCACCACCACCCGCAAGAGTGCCCGGTAGGCGTCAAATCGTCTAAACCGGGCAGCCCCGTCTTCCTGCGCCTGCGCGGCCAAGTAAACGGTTGGGTCAACCCAATCCGCACTCGACCCACCTCGGGATGTGCCGGTCAGCCGCCACAGAGGAAGATCCGCTGCAGGCAAACATCAGCCGCATCAACTTGTACGCTATTCGGCAGTCTCTTGCGACTGCTCGACGACCTTCGAAGCGTAGGCGGTGATGATTGCCGGAAGCAGACCCGGGAAACGTGCCTCCATATCGGCGAAGCGCGGATGATTTCGCATTTCCACGCCGTGACGCTCGCTGCGGATCAATCCTGCTTCGCGCAGCACCTTGAAATGGTTCGACAGAGACGATTTCGGAATGACCCGATCACCCAAGGCTGAGACAGCCGAGCATGTCTGAATGCCCCCCGCCCGCATGATGTTGACAAAGATCGCTGCGCGATTGGGATCCGAGAGCGCGTGAAGGATCGCTTCCGGCTGAACGTCGTTGGTGGAGGGATGAAAAAATGGTCTCATGCCTTCTCACATACACCGGCTTGACACGTTGTTCAATAGTTCATAGTTTCCGAACTATTGAACAAGAGCGGCTCTTTCTGCGCTGCCCCACGTTCGCAACGCAAAAGAGGTACAGAGAATGAGCAAGCTCGAAGGCAAGGTCGCAGTCGTAACCGGAGCGTCGAAAGGCATCGGCGCGGGCATCGCGAAAGCTTTGGCGAAGGACGGCGCGGCCGTCGTCGTCAACTATGCTTCAAGCAGGGTAGGGGCAGACGCCGTCGTCGATGCCATCAACGCTTCCGGAGGCAAGGCCATTGCCGTCCAGGGCAATGTATCAGTCGCCGCCGAGGCACAGGCGCTGATCGAAGCGGCGGTGTCCGAGTTCGGTCGGCTCGATATCCTCGTCAACAACTCGGGCGTCTGGGAGGCCGGGCCGGTCGAACTGTTCACCGAGGATCAGTATCGGCATGTGTTCGACGTCAACGTGCTTGGCGTGCTGCTGACAACGCAGGCCGCAATCAAGCACCTTCAGGAGGGCGGGAGCGTCATCAACATCTCGTCTTCGATCACGACGCTGCGTTCGCCGGGCACATCGCTCTATACCGCGAGCAAGGCAGCGGTGAACGCAATTTCGGAAGTGTTGGTCAAGGAACTCGCGCCTCGGAAGATCCGCGTCAACGTCGTCAGCCCCGGCTTCGTTGCCACAGAGGGAACTAAGGCGGCCGGCATCGCAGGATCTGAGATGGAAGCGGGCATCGTCTCGCAAACGCCGCTCGGCCGCGCCGGAAGGCCGGACGATATCGCCCGCGTGGTTGCGTTCCTCGCGTCCGACGATGCGCGCTTCGTGACCGGCGAGAACATTCTGGCCAGCGGTGGCTTGCGTTGATGCGTCGGCGCTGGGCGGCTGGCCGGTGATAGGCCGGCTGCCCAGCGCCACGCTTATGAAACGCAGACGGCGAGACCTCAATAGCTATGCACCTTACTAAATTTGCAAGGGAAAAATCCATGAGAGCTGTTCAATACGAAAGCTATGGCGAACCCGACGTTCTGCAAATCGTCGACATCTATGCGCCGCACGCCGGCGCCGGCCAGATCCGCATCGCGGTTCGGGCGGCAGGCGTCAACCCTCTGGACTGGAAGCTGCGGTCGGGACTGTACCGTGATTTCATGCCGATAGATCTCCCCAGCGGCGTCGGCGCCGAGGCAGCGGGTATCGTCGACGAAGTGGGCGACGGCGTGTCCAATGTCGCGGTCGGCGATCGTGTATTCGGTATCACCGTTCGCCGGACAGCCATGGCAGAACATGCGGTGTTGACCAGTTGGGCACATATTCCCGACGACATGTCGTTCGAGGTGGCAGGCGGCCTTGCGATTGTCAGCGAGACTGCGACGCGCATCCTTGATCTGGTTGGTAGCAAAGCCGGAGAGACGCTGGTGGTGGTCGGCGCCTCGGGCGGGGTGGGCAGCGCGGTCGTCCAGGTGGCGCGCCATCGCGGCGTCAACGTTATCGGCGCGGCGAGCGAAGCAAAGCACGACTATCTTCGCAAGCTGGGCGCCGTTCCGACGACGTACGGATCCGGATTGCCAGCCCGCGTCTGCGCCCTTGCACCGCAGGGGGTCGATGCGGCACTTGACCTGGCCGGAGCGGGTGTGATCCCCGATCTCATCGAGATCGTGGGCAATGCGGCCCGTGTTCTGTCGATCGCGGATATCGATGCACCCAAGCACGGTGCGCAAGTCACGACGTCGCAACACGACCACCCTGAAATCGCCCTCAGGCATGTAGCGGAACTCTATTCAATGGGGGCGTTCGACCTCCCAATCGAGCAGGTCTTTTCGCTCGATCAGGTCGCGGATGCGCAGCGGCGCAGCGCGAGCGGAAGAGTTGCCGGCAAACTCGTGGTCACCCTTCCCTAATAAAGCTGTTGCCAGTTCTGCATTTGCGGAACTGGCAACAATGCCGCCTTTTGAAATTGTCATGCAATGATGCACTATCCGCCCCACGAAAGTCGCTATGGTGACGTCCGAATGGCGATACTGTCGAGAGCGTCCAGGCGCCAGAGTTGCGGGTCAATATCGTCAACTCTCGTGATATCAATTTTCTCCCTGCCCGACGTTGTCACTTACAACTGAGACAATCCTCCAGCGACCTTGGGTTCGAACCAAAGAAAAAAAGTCTATCGCGGCGTTTTGTACGCCACTTGGAAAATTCATCGTGAAGTATTGTTCGGCAACTGCCACGTCGCCCAATATTCGAATATTTCTTTTGCCGACAGTTTCGGAATAGCCGTTTTCTTTAATGCCATTCGCGAGCTGTGCCTGCGTGTAACGGGGAAGATCCAGAATGGAAATTTCTGCGTCGGCTGGAAAGACTCTCACACCCAAAATCGCGGACTCGTGGAAAACCTTGTAAAACAAGTCCCATCGCGGTGCGCTGCCTGGCTCAAATGCCAATGCCTCGTAGGCCGTTTCAATAAGATTGCCGATGTCAGCCTGTTCGTCAGACATGATTGCCCACCGTGCTTACGACAATGTCATGGTTGGCCAAAAGACTTTCTATGTCCCCGCAGAGCAAATCGAACGCTTGCTGATCGCCCCGAAGGTGTGCGTCCATGTGTGCCAATGTCAGGCCACGCCAAGCCACATGCGCGTCGGCTCCCCGGCAGATTTCTTGAGGAGATACCACGGTCTTCGCTACGACATCCCATTGCGCCGGTCCTTGTGGGAACAGACGTGCCAAGCGCTTTGCGTAGTCGCGAAGCCACTCTTGCCCTACATCGATATCGTCCACGAAGTGATTGTGATCTGCGTTCGCGAGAATGACCATACGCTTCCACGCATCTGCCGGAATCGACCTGAACACATTGAGTTGACCGTACAGAGGTAGCAGGGCGTCCCTGTCCGCCACGAGTTGCAACGTCGGTACCGCACGCCGCCATTGCCAATCGATGTCGAGGGCAGAGGAACTGAGATCAGCAGCCGGTGCCATACTGTTGGCCGGGCACATTGGGACGATGGCGGCAATTCGCGCATCCCATGCCGGTGCACACAGTGCCGTCCAGCCGCCGAAGCTGGCCCCGACGATTCCAACATCTTCGGCTAGCACATTGAGCTTTTGCGTTGCTGTGGAAATGAGGAAGGGAACGGTATCCTTTCGGTTTTGCGCAATATTCGTCATGTGGGCATCGAGGCTTTCGGGGCTGCCCACAGGCTCTTGCGAATTCAAGAACGCATCAACGTCCTGGAATGTGCTGCCCAGGAGGTCGGGCGAAACCACGACATAACCATGACTCGCGAGATGTGTGCCAATGAAGCTCGCTTCTCGTCTGAAGCCCGCCCAACCGTGGATTAGAAGAATAAGTGGGTTTGGCTCAGCGCGAGCGGTTGTATTGCGCACCGCAGCCTGACGACTCATATCATCTCCACCTTCACCAGCAACCCACCCAGGAACAAATTTATCCTGGGTGCTGGGATTCAGATCGTCTCCCGCGATTGCATCGGTTGCGGGGTACCAGATCTCAACGGGAACGCTGCGGTCAAGCGAGGCGTGTAGCCACTCGTCCGATTTAACTCCGACAGGAAACATACCTCGGGAAAATGGATCATAAGTCATTTGCTGCACCGTATTCGCATTCTAATCAGACTACTGGTTTCGGGGCGTCGATCAGCTTCAGCGTCCTGAAACGCAGCATGCCGACTATCATAGCGGCTGCAATCGAGCCTGGGATAATCCAGTTCACCCAACCAGACCGTCCTGTGAAAAAATCTATCTGCAATACGATCGTGACCAGAACGATGCCGATCAGCAAGCATGCCGTGAACGGAGCGATAACTCTCTCGACCACATGAGCTCCCATTCTTGACCGTCGAAAGAATGCCAGAATCGCCAGGCTTGTGAGGACTTCAAGGGCAGGAATTCCGATGACAGCAGGCGCTGAGCCGAGCACAAACAAATCAAGATACGGATCGCCATTGCCAATAATGAAGGCGCAGGTGACGAGGATAGCCGTGCCCGTCATAGCGATGCTTGCGATCCAAGGAGAGCCGAAGCGCGGATGCAATAGCGCCAGTTTTTTTGGAACTAAGCCATCGGTTGCCATCGCCGCAAGGTAGCGGGCCGTCGCGTTGTGGAATGCAAGTACTGAGGCAAACCAACTGGCGACCACGAGGACCTCCAGGACTTTAACTGCCCAGCTGCCGAGGTATTTGTTGGCAGCCGTAAAGAACAGTGTGGTCGCGTCTGTATTGGCGACGTTCATCGCATTGCTGACGCCATAGGCGCTGATGACGGCCCAGATTACCAACATGTACAGTCCACCCATCATGGCGAGCGAACCGAAGGTCGCATTGCGAATAGTGCGATGGCGATCCTTTGCCTCTTTGGAGTACAGGATAGTGGCCTCAAAACCGGCGAATGCCGCAATAGCGATTGCCAGTTGTACGCCAATGTGAGAATCGATACCGGCAAAGGGCGAGATCGGTATCAGTGAGAGGCCTTCAGGCCCTCCATTTAGCAGGATTGCCATCGACAGTGCCACCAATATGGCGACTTCAAGCACAATCACCACTCCCAGCAGGCGCGCATTGACTGCGACACTACGGGTGCCCAGTACGCCGACGAGCAGTGTCATCCCCAATGCCCAAGCATACCAAGGCATGGTGAACCCTAATAGGTCCTGAGCGGCGGCGTCGATAAACACTGCGAAGGCACCACCACCGCCAATCGCTGCACAGGCATATACCAGAAGTGCAACGTAAGAGGCCCCCGCGCCAGCTGCAGGCCCAAGTCCCTCTGAAACGAAGCCGTATAAGCCTCCCACTCGACTGAGGCGCGCAGCCATGGCGATGTATCCGACTGCGAAGATCGCAAGAGTGAGTGCAGCAAACAGGAAGATTGCTGCACCGCCTGCCACACCGCCCCGCCCAATTATCAGTGGAATGGCGCCAAGTGAGAAACCTAGTGGCGCGGCGGCCGCAATGACGAAGAACACCAGTTGCCATGCGCCAATTTTGTGCGCGACGGTTTCTGTCGAGGTATTGTTGACACGGCGTAATTCAGATTTTGGCATGCGTTCGACCTCTCCTGCAGACAACCGTGCCAAAACGTTTTGGCATAGACAAAATTGGCGAAGATCTTGCGAGTTGTCAACACTGTTTGATACGTACTTCAGATGAACAAAAAAAAACGCCCGACCATTGCGGACGTGGCACGCGCCGTAGGCGTGTCAGCGACCACTGTCTCCCATGCACTCAATGGAAAAGGACGCGTTGATGAAGAAACCAGAACACGTATATCGGATGCCGCACAACGCATTGGCTACGCTCCCAGTCGTGCAGCGCGTAGCTTGGTTCTTGGTAAATCAGATGCAATTGGCTTGTTCCTGCCGCAGGTAGCCAATCTCTCCTTGCACGAATTGCTGTCATCGGATTGGTACGGACGTATTGTTGCAGCTGCGAGTCAGGCGGTTTTCGAGTCGGGCCGTGTTCTAACTTTG
Organism: Neorhizobium sp. PAMB6630; assembly: GCF_058242775.1. NCBI lineage: Bacteria > Pseudomonadati > Pseudomonadota > Alphaproteobacteria > Hyphomicrobiales > Rhizobiaceae > Neorhizobium > Neorhizobium sp. PAMB6630. The sequence goes on along the minus strand of NZ_JBZAYV010000002.1, from coordinate 47,389 downwards.
CTTCACACGACCTACTCGGCCGAAGAGGCGGCGCGTCTGGGGTTGGACGGGTTGATTCTTTTGGATCCTGTTCCAGGCGACCCCCGTAAACAGGTTCTTATGAAAAGTGGTATCCCGCATGTTCTCCTTGGGCGCGACGCCCAAAGCAGCAATAGTTGCACCGTGTGCTCAGACACCCACAGTGCCATGGTAACGCTCCTCGAGCACCTGCTTGAGGCCAGAGCAACCTCCATTGCATTACTGACGCATGACTTGCCCTGGGACATGCTCAGTGAAGAGTTGCAGTCCTATGTTGATTGGATGCAAGCTCACGACATGCCGGCGGTCTCCCATACAGTCCCGATCAGCGAGGTACGCACGCGCCGGGAGATCTTTGAAGCTGCCTTTACCGTAGCCCGTGCCGTACTTTCGGCCCCCAATCCACCTCGAGCCATCATCGGACTCATAGAAGATTTTGGACCGGCAGTCGTTGCCGCGGCAGAGTCCTTGGGTATCAGAGTACCTGAAGATCTCTTGGTCGCCCAGGATTCCGATGGGCTGCGTGCGCAACTGAGCAGACCGCCCATCACAGCGATTGATATGCATCCCGAGCTGCAGGTCGCGGCTGCTGTCGCCCTGTTGGTAGAACAAATCGATGGCAATGACGTCAGCGTGGAGACGAGAGTCTCGGTGAAATTGAATGTCAGGGGTTCGACTCTGGCGATGCTACCGTCTTAAAGGCGCCATACAGGGTCGCGCTAGCGACGGCTTTCCTGGTTCACTCGCTCGCGACTCATGGCGGGTTAAGCGTCAAGCGGCATTCCAAGATGACCTTTGACGCTTGGCATATGAACTTAAAGGTCCCGCCTAACACCCCAGACGGTGAGCTCCATAATTCAGCCTTGCGCCCGTACCACGAACCTAAGTAGCAGAAGTTTCAGCTATTTAGGGGGGCAGAAAGGCAGGTCGCAGGTTCGTATCTGTTCAAGGCGATCGGAGCAGCCGCTTGCCGGTGTTGTGTCCAGGCGACGCGCTGCCTTTACAGCCTCTTCGGCCATTTCTGAGAGGCATGCATTACGGTAATGATCTCGATGTCTTGGCGAACCCGATAAGGGATGATGTAGGGAATGTCGGACAATACTACTTCGCGCGTGTTGGCAATACGACCGATGCGTCCAGCGGCCGGCATCTCTGCGAGCATATCAACGGAAGCTACGAGTCGGGCAACGACTCGTGCAGCGGCATCTGGGTCGTCTTGTTCGATGTACGCGCCGATTTCGTCAAGTCGCCGCAACGCCCGCACGGTCCAGCGGATGCGCCTCTGCTTCATGATCGAGAAGTCGCCTTGACATATTTGCCGACCACGCGCGCCACGTCGTCGTCGCTGGCGAATTCGCCGCGGTCCGCCTCGGCAATGCCGGCTTCAATTTCCGCGAGTTGCCATTCTTCGCGCGCCACAAAATCTTCAATGGCCTGTGCTGCCATGTAAGAGCGGGAACGGTCGAGTTTTTGAGCAATCTGGTTCAGGCGGTCGGCCACCTCGTCCGGGACGCGGATCGTGAATGCGGTCATGAAAAGGTCCTCTGTTGTTCACCTTGAATATCCTTGAACCACTTTGGTTCGTCAAGGTTCAACTGATTACTTCCCAAGTCCCTCGTGTTGCCTTGGTTCAGGTTGGCCGATCGATGATCATCCCGCTGATGACTGCCGCCCGCTCAACAGCGTAACCACTGGGCCGTCAGTTCGGCTCCCTTCAAGAGCGTTAAGACGATTTTCGCAGGCAAAACAATGCGGCTATCTCCATCAAGAGATGACCGCACGCGCCTGCAGATCATCTAGCTGTTGTCTATTGAAGCCGAGCTTTTCAGACAGGATCTCATAGGTGTCCTCGCCCAACAGGGACGGCGGAGAAGCGGGGGCCGGCCCCTGTCCATCGAAAAGGATTGGGCCGCGGACCATGCGCAGACTGCCGATCTTGGGATGCTCCACGGTCTCGATGAGACCGTGCGCAGTCACGTGCTCCTGCTCAAGGGCTTCCCCGATGGACAGGATAGGAGCGTTTGGCACGTCGAAGGCGCTCAGACGCTCCAGCCAATATTCGGTGCTGTCACTCGCCAGGCGGCTCAGAATGATGCGTTCAAGTTGATCGCGGTTCCGGAGCCTGTCCTCGTAGAGAGCAAACCTAGGGTCTTCGATAAGATCCGGCCTGTCGATGCAGCGCGCAAAATTGTGCCAGAACCGTTCGGTCAGGCAGGCCACGATGACGTGTCCATCCGCGGTCGGAAATGACCCGTAGGGAACGATGCTCGGATGCTGCGTACCGACGGGCTTCGGACTCTCTCCGGTGAGGAAATAGATCTGGGAAAGATAGCCCTGCATGGCGATCAGGCTGTCGAGCATGGCGATTTCCACCAGCCGTCCCTGACCACTCCGGTTGCGATCAAGCAGAGCTGCTAGGATACCGAAGATCGAATAGATGCTTCCTGCCATATCGCCCAGGGGCAGGCCGAGCTTGTTCGGGGCCTGACCGGGTTCGCAGTTGATGCTCATGACGCCTGAAAGGGCTTGGGCCACGATATCGAAGGCGGGTTTATCGGCGTGCGGGCTGTCTTTTCCGAAGCCCGTGATCGAACAATAGATCAGTGATGGGTTCTCCGTCTTGAGCGTCTCGTAGCCAAGTCCCAGCCTTTCCATCACCCCTGGCCGAAAATTCTCCAGGACGATGTCACTTTGCGCAGCCAGGTCCCGGGCAATCTGGACACCTTCAGGAGATTTCAGGTCAAGCGCAACGCTCTTCTTGCTACGGTTCAACGCCATGTAGTAATGGCTCATCCCGCCGACGAACGGCGGGAAATTGCGGGTCTCGTCGCCCTTTTCGATCGGCTCTATCTTGATGATCTCAGCCCCGAAATCGGCGAGCACCATCGAGGCATAGGGTCCGGAGAGAATGCGTGAGAAATCGAGGACCTTGATGCCGGTGAGGGGGCCTCTGCTGTGCTCCATGCCTTGCATGTCATGCCGCCTTTCTTAGAATTTTCATGACTGCGGTGGCCAAGGCTACGGCATTTCCGCTGTCGGACACGTCAGCGTCAAGGAACATCAGGGACCCCGACTGGTGCCGGATCTTTGCGCGCGCCTCCAGAAATGCGCCGGGCCGTGCGGCGCTGACAAATCGTGTGTCTATCTGCACGGTGACGGTCGGCGCGCGGTCTGCGGCCGTCCAGGCCACCATCGATATCGCCTGATCGAGAAGCGCGGTGATGACGCCGCCATGGATCAGGCCCAGCGCATTTTCGTGCTCGCTCCTTGTTTGCAGCGCATAAACGAAGCTCCCATCTTCATCCTGCGCTTTGGTCAAAGGCCCCACCATCGCCATAAACGCGCCTGCGTTCAAAGCCTTCCAATTTCTCTCCTCCCTCGTGCCTGTCATTTCAATTCCCTGCTGTGATTTGCATGTTTTCGATGTCGTTGCGGGCATCCGTCAGGGCTCCTGCAAGCTTAAGGATATCCCCGTCCTCCAGCCTTTCGGTAATACCGATGGCGACGAGCGAACGGATCATTTGCTTTCGCGTGTTGAAGACGGGAACGGCTACAACGGTCACTCCGGAAATGTAGGTGCCGTGATCTACGGCAAATCCACGCGCGCGCGCTTCGTCGACTTCATTGAGCCAGTCGGCGAACGACGGGGGATGGTCCCATACGAGTTTCGGGAACTCGCCCTGGAGGGCCTCCCTGCTCATCCCGCCAAACGCGGCAAACAGTCGGCCTGTCGCGGATATCAAAAGAGGAAAGCGCGATCCGAGATCTACCTGGAGGCGAAATGGCAGAGGCGATTGAGACAGTGCCACCACGACCATTTGGCCTGGTTCGGATAGCTGCGTCGCAATGGCCGTGACGCTGAAGCGCGCCGACAATTCTGACAGCCGCGGCTGGATCATCACCGAGAATGTGTTCTTCTGCAGGGCTGACCTCGCCAGCGGCAGGATGCCGACGCCGATGGAATATCGCTTTGTTCTCAAATCGAATTCGACCAGTCCCTCGTCTTGAAGGACCCGCAGGATATGCAGGCAGGTGCTGGGCACCAGATCCAGCTCGCGGGCGATCGGATTGACCCCGACGGGGTCGTTCGAGCGTGCCAGAAGCCTGAGGATTGCAATGGCCCGCGTGACGGCTGGCACCTGTCTCTTGCTGGCTTGGCTCGTGTCGTCGTCTCTCATTTCACCTGCTCCCAAAACGCCAAAAACATTGTATATATACAATAATAAAAGCGTATTGACAATACTCTATCGATCCCTCTACCGTTGTCAACGAGCACAACGGGTGGCGGAACCCCTTGCGGAGTGAGGGAATTGGGAGGAGGCCATATGACGCTGACGGATTACACGTCCTATGCGGATGCGCAGAAGCACTACACGAAAGAGGCGCTTTGGGACCTGTTCGACGGCACGCGCGAACGGTTCAATATTGCCCATGAGTGTATCGATCGTCACGTCAACGGAGAGGCCGTCGCGCTGCGCATCGCCAATGCTGATGGCCGCAACGAGATCATCACATTCGCGGAAATCTCGCGTCGCTCGTCACAGATCGCGCACTTCCTCAAAGGACGGGGCATCAAGAAAGGCGACCGCGTTGCCGTGATGATCGAGCCATCGCTGCCGTTTTACTGCGCGATCTTCGGTGCGATTAAGGCAGGCGCAGTCGCGGTTCCGATGTTCACACTCTTCGGGCCCGACGGCATCAGGCTGCGCATTGGCGACTGTGATCCGGAAATCTTCTTCACCAATGCCGAAAAGGCCTCGGAAGCCAGGGAGGGCGGAGCGAAGAACGTGATGGTCGCGGATCACGCATTCCTCGAGAGCCTGGACGACCTGCCGTCGGTCTTCGATTGGGACACGAGCAGCGATGATCTCGCGGTCTTGCAATATACCTCCGGGACGACCCGTCTACTGCCGGCTGCCGTGCACCACAACCATCGGTCCATCGTCACTCTTATGGTCGCTGCCCTCTATGCGACCGGCATTCGGCCCGGTGATCGCTTCTTCTGCCCGTCTTCGCCAGCCTGGGGACACGGTCTCTGGCACGGTACGTTCGCGCCGCTCGCCATGGGGGTCTCCACCGGGACCTTCTCCGGCAGGTTTGATCCGGTGCGTCTCCTGAAGGCCCTGCAGGATTTCAAGATCACCAATCTCACCGCCGCGGCAACCCACTACCGCATGATGCGAAACTCCGGGGAAGCCGAGAATTTTACCTACAGTTTCGAAAAGCTGTCCTTCACCGGCGAGCCGATCGACAGCGAGACTGCGGCCTATGTCGAACAGGTGTTCGGGAAAAAGGTTCGCTCGATGTACGGCACGACCGAGATCGGCGTCATCATCGCCAACTATCCCGGCGCGGACGACCTCGAGGTGCGGGACGGTGCAATGGGCAAGGCCGTCCCAGGTGTCGAAGTGGAAGTCCAGAGGCCGGACGGTTCTCGCTGTTCTGCCGGGGAGACCGGCGAACTGATGGTCAGAAAGGGCGGCCAGTGGTTCCCGACAAAGGATCTCGGACGCGTCGACGAGGATGGCTATTTCTATCACGGCGGCCGGGCCGACGACGTGATCATCTCGGCAGGTTGGACCATCGGCGCCGTCGAGGTCGAGGATGCGATCTTGAGCCATCCGGCCGTGGCAGAATGCGGTGTGATCGGAACGCCCGACAGCCTGCGCGGACAGGTGGTCAAGGCATTCATCATTCCAAAGACGGGTGAAACGCCTGGTCTCACGGAGAGCATTCAGGAGCATGTGCGCGCCAAGCTCGCCCGTCACGAATACCCCCGCCAGATCGAATTTGTTACCGAGCTGCCGAAGACCCCGGCAGGCAAGGTGAACCGAAAAATCCTGCGAGATCAGGAAGCCCAGAAGTTTTCCGCCGCCGGCTGACGGTTGCGCGACCCCATATTTCAAGGAGGAACATGATGAATGAAATGATCCGGAAGTTTCCGAAAATCACGCAGGAGGGTCTCGACGATCTTCGCACGCGCATTGGCGTGAAGATCGAAAAGACGGTCGAGCCGTGGTGCTATGAGGCGACGCGCGACAATATCCGTCACTATGCGCACGGCATTGGCGATGACAATCCTCTGTGGTGCGACCCCGATTACGCGAAGAACACCAGATACGGCGATGTGATCGCGCTCCCGAGCTTCCTGTTTGCGACCAGCCGGATCATTTCGGGCTATGTCGGCGGCCTTCCCGGGGTACATGCGATGTGGTCGGGCGCGAACTGGAACTGGCACAAGGTCATTCCGCGCAATACCGAGTTCCGGACTGAGGCCTTTCTCAAGGACCTGGTGGAGCACGATACCCGCTTTGCCGGACGGGCCGTCCAGCAGATCTATCACGTGGACTTCTACGATGCCAAAACTGGTGATCTGCTGGCTGACGCCGACAGCTGGTGCTTCCGCACCGATCGCGATCAAGCCCGCGAGAACGGTACGAAATACACGAAGGCCAAGGAAAATGGCCGCCGTGTCTACACCCAGCAAGAGCTCGACCAATACTACAAGTATTACGAGCAGGAAGAGGTCCGCGGCGCCAAAACCCGTTACTGGGACGACGTGGCCGAGGGCGACGAACTGCCGACCATGGTCAAGGGCCCGATGACTGCGACCGGCTTCATTGCCTATGCGCAGGGTTGGGGTGGCCTCTATATCCGCGCCAACAAGCTTGCCTGGCAATTGCAGCAGAAGCATCCGTCGGCTGGTATCAAGAACCGCTTCGGCATTCCCGATTGCCCCGAACGGGTTCACTGGGAAGAAGAATTCGCGCTCGAGGTTGGTGCGCCCGGTGCCTATGACTACGGTCCGGAGCGCACGTCCTGGCTGACCCATCAGGTCACAAACTGGATGGGTGACGACGGTTTCCTGCGGCAGGCGAAATGCCAGGTCCGCCGGCACAACCCGGAAGGCGATATCATCCTGATCAACGGTACCGTCATCCGCAAGTTCGGGGAAGGCGGCCGCTATCTGCTGGAAATCCAGCAGCGTGCCGTGCAGCAGGACGGCGAATTGTCTGCTCTTGGTTCCGTTGTCGTCGAGTTGCCCAAACGCTGAGGCAGCCGACGGCCAACCGCTGGGAGGATAGGTTGAACGTCATCGGTATCATTCTAAGAAAAATCGAGGACACCCTGCATTTGCTGGGGTGCCTCAGCCTCGTGATCATCGTTGTCATCATCAATGCGGACATTTTGCTGCGACTGATATTCGGCGAGCCTGTGCAGTTTCAGTTCGAGTTGACCGAACTCTATCTGATGCCGGCCCTGGCGACCTTGTCCCTGTCATGGGTTTTTCGTGATGGCGGCCATCTCGCCCTGGATTTCTTGCCGGAACAACTTCCGGGGCTGTGGGGAAAGGCGGTCGTCAAGCTGTGTCTGCTGCTTCCGTCCGCCTTCTTCTTCGCCGTCACCTACATGTCCGGAAAAAATGCGCTGAATGCCTTTGTGCGAGGGCAGACCCAGTTCGGCGTGGTCGATTGGCCGCTGGGGTGGGCCTATGCCGCGGTGCCTCTGGGCTGTGGAGTCCTGGCCGTTCGGCTGCTCTATGACGCTTTGCAAAGTGAGACACCTAAACCGATCCATTAGGAAATCAATTCAGGGAGGAGACTGAAAATGAAGACCGTGAATATGAAACAGCCCGTGGCGGGCTTGGCCGTTGCGCTCGCTCTGGTCGCTGTCGAGGCGCAGGCGGAAACGCTGAGCCTGAGCGACTTCCAGTCCACCAGCCATATCGTGTCGGTGGAGGGCACGACCAAATGGATGGCGGCCGTCGAAAAGGCCACCGGCGGCAAGATTACCTTCAACCATTTCCCCGCCGAGCAGGCGGCGAAGGCCAAGGCGCAGCTCGACGCCGTCAAAAGCGGTATTCTCGATGCCGCACTTCTGGGTCCGAGCTACCACTCGGAATCCTTGCCGCTGAACTCGGTGGTGGACCTGCCGGGCTTCTACGACTCGGCCGTCCAGGGCACCAAGGCGCTGCAGACTATGTTGAAGGAAGGACCGTTGCGCGATGAGCTTCTGGCGAACGGCGTAACACCAGTCTTCGGCTTCGTTCTCCCTCCCTACCAGGTGCTGTCCAAGAAGCGACTGGGCATGCCCGCTGAATGGAAGGCGATCGACGTGCGCACCTCGGGCGGAACCCAGGCCATGACTGCGCGCAGCCTGGGGGCGGTCGGCATCTCCATCCCAGGCCCGGAAGTCTACACGGCCGTCGAAACCGGGCGGCTTGATGCGATCCTGTTCCCGCTGGCCTCGGTGCCGGGATACAAGCTGAACGAGGTGGTGAGCCACATTTCCACCAATGGCTCATTCGGCGGCTACAGCTTCGTCATGGTGGTTCGCAGCGATCTGTTCGACAGCCTCGCTCCCGAAATCCGGGACGCCATGGTGACAACCGGGAATGAGACCGCTGTTCATGTCGCACAGGCTCAGGACGACAGCGCCAGCGTTCTCATCGCAAAATGGAAGGCAGCCGGCATCGATACCTACAGCTTTAGCGATGAAGAGCTCACGGCCCTTGATGAAGGCATGGCGCTCGTGGCCGCTGACTGGTCGAGCCGCATGGGTGGCGACAAGGCCAAAGCGGTGCTGGATACCTATAAACAACTGACGGCCCAGTAAACGCAGCCGCCTTTCCCGACCCCGTCAGAGCAGTCGGTCTTCGAACCGGCTGCTCCTCAAAGGAGCTTGCGTTCGCCACATGCTGACCTTTTTAGCCATACTCGTCCTACTGGCCATTTTCATGGTGTTCAGGATGCCAATCGCATTCGCCATGGGGCTTGCCGGCTTCATGGGGCTTGCCGTTCAACTTGGATCGCGTCCGGCGCTCGCCGTGCTGGAGCGGACATTTTTCGACAGTTCGTCCTCCTTCATCCTTGTCGCGATCCCGCTGTTCATCCTCATGGCCGAACTGCTGACCGCGGGGGACGTGACCCGGCGGGCCATCGTCGCGTGCCAGGGTTGGGTTGGGCACGTCAAGGGCGGTCTTGCCATGGCGACCGTGGGTGCCGCGGTCATTCTTGCGGCGCTTGTTGGTAGTTCGACCGCGTCAACGGCGGCAATGGCAGCCTCTGCCTATCCCGAGATGCGCAACCACAATTATTCCCGCAGGCTGGCTGCGGCCGTCGTCTCCGTCGGTGGCACCCTTGCCGTTGTCATACCGCCTTCGATCGTGCTCGTTGTCTACGGCGTGCTGACGGAGACTTCGATCGGGCAGCTGTTCATCGCCGGGATCATTCCCGGGCTTCTGACCGCGGTAGGTCTCGCCGTCGTCATAAAAATCATTGCCCACATGACGGACCAGGCTCCGAAAGGCCCTCCCTTCGAGTTGAAGAAGGCGGTGAATGCCAGTCGTCACGTCTTACCGATGACGGCTCTGCTGCTGCTTGTGATCGGCGCGATCTATGGCGGTCATACATCCCCTTCCGAAGCTGCGGCGCTCGGGGTGATGGGATCGCTCATCATCGTGATCGCCCAGCGCTCCATTTCGTTTGCAAGATTGAACAGGTCAATCTCCAACACGATCCGCGCAACCGTGATGATCGTCGCCATCGTTGCCTGCTCGGCGATCTTCTCGAATTACTTGGCGTTCACGCGCATCACCCACACGCTTCTCGAGTTTGTCGCGACGACTGAACTTTCGCGTGGCACCATCATGGCGATCATCATGCTCACGCTGCTGGTCATGGGCATGTTCATGGATCAGCTTGCGATCCTCTCTCTGGCCATGCCGCTGATGTTTCCGATCGCCATGGCGCTGGACTTCAATCCGGTGTGGTTCGGGATCGTCGTGACGAAGACGGTCGAGATCGGCTTGCTGACGCCACCGCTGGGTCTCAATGCCTATGTCGCCGCGGCACAGACGGGAGTGCCCCTAGGCAGGATATTCCGTGGACTGGTTCCGTTTATTATCGTGGAGCTTTTCATCCTGCTTTTGCTGCTCCTCTTCCCGCAGATCACGTTGTGGCTTCCGAGCCTAATGCAGCAGTGAACCGACAACGCCCCCTCGACCACCATGTCTGCGCCGGTAACGAACCGCTCGGTGGTCGTGAGGCCGGCGCCCGAATGACAGGAGAGATTGCATGACGATATTGCCGAGCAACGTGCTGACCGGTGCGCCGGAGTTTGAGGAAAACCGGTCTGCCATGGAAGCGCAGCTGGCGCCGGTTGAACTGGAAGCCACACGGATCAGGCAGGGCGGCTCGGAAGCGGCTCGTGTGCGCCACAAGGCCCGCGGCAAATTGCTGCCACGCGAGCGGGTCGCCGCCCTCCTTGATCCCGGCTCCCCATTTCTCGAGATTGGGCTCTTTGCTGCAAGCGGGCACTACGATGACGAAGTGCCTTCGGCAGGCGCCATTGCGGGCATCGGCCGCGTCGAAGGGCGCGATTGCATGATCCTCTGCAACGATGCCACTGTCAAAGGCGGCACCTATTTCCCGCTCACCGTAAGGAAGCATTTGCGCGCCCAGGAGATTGCGGAGGAGAACGAGCTTCCGTGTGTCTATCTGGTCGATAGCGGCGGAGCGAACCTGAACAATCAGGACGAGGTTTTTCCCGATCGCGACCATTTCGGTCGAATATTCTTCAACCAGGCGCGGATGAGTGCGAAAGGCATCGCACAGATCGCTGTGGTCATGGGGTCGTGCACGGCCGGCGGTGCCTATGTGCCTGCCATGAGCGATCAAACAATCATCGTTCGTGAACAAGGCACGATCTTTCTCGCCGGCCCCCCTCTGGTAAAGGTTGCGACGGGGGAGGAGATCGATGCCGAGACCCTTGGCGGAGGCGATACGCATACGCGGCTTTCGGGCGTCGCGGACTATCTGGCCGATGACGATCGCCATGCCCTGGCGCTGGCGCGCGAGATCGTCGCCAATCTAGGCCCCAAGCCCCGTCCAAATATCGACTTGAGGATGCCGAAATTCCCGCTTTATCCGGCGGAGGACATCATGGGGATCGTGCCGGCGAACGATAAAACGCCCTACGATGTGCGCGAAATCATCGCGCGCATCGTTGACGGTTCGGATTTTGCCGAGTTCAAGCCGCGATACGGAACGACCTTGGTGACAGGCTTTGCCCATATCGATGGCATACCCGTGGGTATTCTTGCCAACAACGGTGTCCTGTTCTCGGAAAGCTCCGTCAAGGGCGCGCATTTCATCGAGTTGTGTTGCCAGCGCAAGATCCCGCTTCTGTTCCTGCAGAACATCACCGGCTTCATGGTCGGATCGAAATATGAAGCCGGTGGCATCGCCAAGGACGGCGCAAAACTGGTGACCGCCGTTTCCACGGCGTCGGTGCCCAAGGTCACGGTCATCATCGGCGGATCGTATGGCGCTGGCAACTATGGCATGTGTGGCCGGGCTTTCGGCCCGCGCTTTGTCTGGATGTGGCCCAACGCCCGCATCTCGGTGATGGGTGGAGCTCAGGCAGCAGGGGTTCTGGCCAATGTGAAACGTGCTGGCATCGAGGCGAAGGGTGGCTCCTGGTCTGTCGCGGACGAGGAGGATTTCAAGCGTCCGACACTCGAAATGTTCGAACGTCAGTCCCGCCCGCTCTACGCGTCCTCCCGACTCTGGGACGACGGTATTATCGACCCGCGCAAGACGCGTGACGTGGTTGCCCTGTCGCTGCGGGCAACGCTCAACGCGCCCGTCCAGGAAACGAAATTCGGCTTGTTTAGGATGTGATGATGACCCCTCCCTTTTCCAAGATTCTGATTGCAAACCGGGGTGAGATTGCCTGCCGCGTCATCCGCACGGCGCAGCGGATGGGTGTGCGAACCGTGGCTGTCTATTCGAATGCCGATAGGCAGTCGCTGCATGTTTCGCTGGCGGACGAAGCCGTGCATATCGGGCCATCGCCAGCGTCGGAAAGCTACCTCGCCGGAGACAAGCTGATTGCCGCCGCGCTGGCGACGGGTGCGGAGGCGGTCCATCCGGGCTACGGGTTTCTGTCCGAGAACCCTGGTTTCGTGGAGGCGGTCGAAGCGGCGGGCCTGGTGTTCATCGGACCGTCGGCGGCTTCAATTCGGGCCATGGGGCTGAAGGATGCGGCAAAGGACCTGATGGCAGAGGCAGGCGTGCCGATCGTGCCCGGTTACCAGGGGGCCGAGCAGGACCCCGATTTTCTGGCCGCGAAGGCTGAGGGAATTGGCTATCCCGTGCTGATCAAGGCGCGCGCCGGCGGCGGCGGCAAGGGCATGCGCCGGGTTGACGATCCCGCGGATTTCCGTGACGCACTTGCCTCCGCCCGAAGGGAGGGGCAGGCGTCTTTTGGCGATCCGCAGGTGCTGATCGAAAAATATATCCTCTCCCCAAGACATATCGAAGTGCAGGTGTTCGGCGACAACCATGGCAATGTCGTGCATCTCTTCGAGCGTGATTGTTCGCTGCAGCGGCGCCACCAGAAGGTGGTGGAGGAGGCGCCGGCCCCAGGCATGACCCGGGAGGTTCGTGCCGCGATGACGGATGCGGCCGTGAAAGCGGCCAGGGCGGTCAACTACTCCGGCGCCGGAACGATCGAATTCATCGTGGATGGTTCCGGACCGCTGCGTGCCGATGGTTTCTGGTTCATGGAAATGAACACGCGCCTTCAGGTCGAACATCCCGTAACGGAGGCCATTACAGGTGTCGACCTGGTGGAGTGGCAATTGCGCGTCGCGGCGGGCCAGCCCCTGCCACTGGCGCAGGACGCACTGTCGATTTCCGGCCATTCGTTCGAGGCTCGCCTCTACGCGGAAGACCCGGCCAGAGGATTTCTTCCTGCCACCGGCAAAGTCGAGCATCTGGCCTTTTCCAGCCACGCCCGCAATGACGCAGGCGTATGTTCGGGCAACCATATCAGCCCCTTCTATGATCCGATGATCGCCAAGATCATCAGCCACGGAACGGATCGCCGCGACGCCCTCAATCGGCTCATTCTTGCGCTGCGAGGCACCCATGTGGCCGGAACCGCCACCAATGCCGAATTTCTGGCCAGGTTGGCATCGCACAAGGGATTTGGCGAGGGAGAGTTTGACACGGGCCTGATTGAACGGGATCTGCACCACCTGATCGCCATCACGCCGGTTTCGGAGATCCACCTGGCCATCGCCGCCATTGCTGGATTGGGCATCGACCCACGGGCGCCACGTTTCGGCTGGCGCCTCTGGGATGAGGCCTTCCATGATCTGCGCCTCGTCTGTGACGGAGAGGTCTTCGACCGCCGCCTGACGCTTCGCCGCAACGGCTCGATGACACTGTCCGGCGGGCATGACGATATCGTCCTTGGGGCAGTCGAAATCGATGGCGATAGGATTACCGCCCGTCTCGGACCAACCATGTCGCGGATCGAAGCGAAGGTATTTCTGGCGTGCCCCCAGGCCGGGCTTCTGATTTCCGTCGGCACGGCAGACATGGTGCGCGACATATCCATGCCGGACGCGCGTGCGGGCAACGGCGTAGCGGTGGATGCGGGCAATGTCGTGGCGGCTCCCATGACAGGTGTGATCGTCACTCTCACCGTCTCGCAAGGGGACGTCGTGCAAGGCGGCGCCAAGCTCGGCATCATCGAAGCCATGAAGATGGAGACGGCCCTTGTCGCCCCGCGCACGGGTCGTGTGGTCTCCGTCAAATGCGCTGCCGGCCAGGCGGTCGAAGGCGGTTCCGTGCTCATCGTGCTGGAGGAAGACGCCGCATGAGCGACCATGTCCGCATCTACGAGGTTGGCCCCAGGGACGGGTTGCAGAACGAAAAACGGATCATTCCGACTGCCAGGAAGATCGAGCTGATCGACCTTCTGTCCCGGGCCGGGTTCGAGAAGATAGAGGCGACGAGCTTCGTTTCTCCCAAATGGGTTCCTCAACTGGCGGATGCGCTTGATGTCATGAGAGGAATTACCCGCCAGCCGGGGACAGGCTATGCGGTACTGACCCCCAACATGAAAGGGTTCGAACTGGCGCAGGCCGCAGGGGCGGACGAGGTCGCCGTTTTCGCATCCGCCTCGGAAGGGTTCAGCCAGAAGAACATCAATTGCTCGATTGCAGAAAGCCTGGTTCGCTTCGAGCCCCTGCTCGCGGCGGCCGGGAAGGCGGGCATCCGGGTGCGCGGCTATGTCTCCTGCGTCATCGCATGCCCCTATGACGGCGAAGTGGCACCGGAGGCGGTGCGCGATACTGCTTTGGCGCTTCGCGGGATGGGCTGCTACGCAATATCCCTTGGCGATACGATCGGGGCGGGAAGGCCTGCCACCGTCTCGCGAATGTTAGAGGCCGTTCTTGCCGGCATTCCGCCAGGCGAACTCGCCGGGCATTTTCACGACACGGCAAATACGGCGCTCGATAACGTGGCGGTTTCGCTAGGTATGGGGCTGCGTACCTTCGACAGCGCGGTCGGCGGGCTTGGCGGATGTCCCTATGCTCCCGGTGCGAAGGGCAATCTGTCGACGTCCGCGCTCCTGGATCTGCTCGAACGGCGCGGCTTCGATACGGGTATCGACCGGACGGCGCTGCAGGCTGCGGAAACCTGTGTCGCGGCCATCGCATCCAAGGCAGATTGAGAGGAGAGAGCCCATGACGTATGAGACCATTCACTTGCGGGTGGACGCGCGCAACGTGGCGACGGTGACGCTGGCACGCCCCGACAAGCACAATGCGATGAACGCAATGATGATCGCCGAGCTCACCCAGGCGGCCGAAATACTGGCAAGGGATCCGGCCATACGCGTCGTTGTCCTTTCCGGCGAGGGCAGGACCTTTTGCGCTGGCGGCGACCTTGGCTGGATGCGCGCCCAGGCGGACAAGGATCGGGCCGAGAAGCTGGCCGAGGCAACCAGCCTGGCCAACATGCTGGGGCACTGGAATGCGCTGCCGAAACCCGTCATCGGGCGGGTTCATGGCGCCGCCTATGGCGGCGGATTGGGGTTGATCGCGATTTGCGACATCGTTGTTGCGGAGGAAGCGACCCGGTTTGCCCTCACGGAAACCCGGCTTGGGTTGATCCCCGCCACAATCGGCCCCTTCGTTATCCGGCGTCTCGGAGAAGCTTTCGCGCGCCAGGTGTTCCTCAACGCGAAGCCCTTCGATGCTGCATTTCTCATCCGAGCAGGGCTGGTCGCCCGGGCTTGCCGGCTCGATGACCTGGACGCCGCGATTGAGGAGGAGGTTCTCACCTTTCTGCAATGCGCGCCGGGTGCGGTCAGCGAGGCCAAAGCCCTTTGTGGCAAGCTCGCCGGCCCCGATCCCTCGGATGCCGCGGAGATGTCTGCGATAGCACTCGCTGACCGCTGGGAGACCCATGAGGCTCAGGAGGGAATTGCCGCTTTCTTTGCCAAGGAGACGCCGTCCTGGCGCAGGGAGATTTGATTTGTAGTTCGGCCGCCGACGCCCTGGAGGGGTTTCTCCACGACGGTATGACGACGGCAGTGGGCGGCTTTGGTCTTTGCGGGATTCCTGAGCTGCTGATTGCGGCGATCTCCGATGCCGAAACGACGGATTTGACCATTGCGTCCAACAATTGCGGAGCTGACGATTTTGGTCTGAGAATACTGCTCAGTAACCGTCAAATCAAGAGGATGATCTCTTCCTATGTTGGGGAGAACGCCGAGCTCATGCTCCACTATCTATCGAGAAACCCAAGCTTAATCCGCGTTTCCTCGCGCTTGACAACGTGTTTCTCCAGCCGCGCCACGCATCCGGCACGATCGAGACCCGCGAGGCGAATGGCAGGCTGATGCGCTACAGCCTTGCGGCCCTTTTTGCCGGCGCGGCCCTGCCGACCCCTCGTGATCTGAGGAGAAAGTCATGAAAGCCATCGTCATCCATGCCGCAAAGGATCTTCGCATCGAAGAGCGGACAGTCGAGGCACCTGGTCCCAGTCAGGTGGAGGTTGCCATCGGGGCCGGGATCTGCGGTTTGGACCTGCACTACTACAAACACGGCGGCTTCGACTTGCCAAACGCAATGGCATGAAGAAAGCGCTGGTCCCCGTCGCACGCAAGCTTGCGGTCATTTTGCACTGCATCTGGGTCGATGGAACCTCGTTCCGGTGGGGAAAGGAGCCGGCCTGACAGATGGCACTCTCCTGAAATCGCAGGGCTGAATCAGGCCTGTGGCATCCCGCCGGGACGGTGGTTGCGGTGACCTCGTTGTTTCGGCTGACGCCTTGGGACGTCGCTGCACACGTTGAGGCATCCGACCCGAACATCATCATGAGGCAATGACCTTGCAAAGGACCATGACCCCGGCACGGACAAAACAGACTTGACTATGTCCCGCAGTTAAAGGGCGGAAACACAATCGACGTTCGTGTGCTATTGGCCAAATCCATCGACACGGCTGTCGTTATCCGAATATGGCTTGGCCACACCCGCAATTGCGGGTGTGGCCAATGGGCGCGATACCCTTGGAACCCGAGACTGGAGGAATCGGGTGCCGGACTGAACACCTAGGTCAGAACTTGTAACTCGTGCCCAAAAGAACCTTGTGCTGGGTTGCTCCGACGTCGCCGATCGAGGATCCAAAATCTTTGCTGCCGAAGTCGGAGTAGCGATATTCGCCGCGAACCAGAATGTTGTCAGTCACTGCGTGCTCGACACCGCCGCCAGCCGTCCAGCCGATGAGGATACTGTCGTTTTCGGCAATCCCTTGTGTGCTGGCCTTTGCTCCTGCGGCTGCAACACCTGCAGTGGCGAAAATTAATGTCCGGTCCAAGGCATAGCCGACGCGGCCACGGGCAGATGCATCCCATTCAACCCGCGCATTGTCGCCCTTTTCGAAATTGTAGTTGAAGTCGTTCTCGATGCCGTAGACGATGTTTCCGCTCTGGAAATTGTAACCGGCATGAACGCCAAATATACCACTGTCGATATCATTATCGGTGCCGGAGACCGTTGCTTGGTTCCAGTTGTAGCCGCCTTGGGCGCCAAGGTAAAAGCCGGACCAGTTGTAAGCCGATGGGAGCTGTGCGACAGCAGCAATCGGTGCGTCAATGACGTCGGCCGCAATGACAGGCGCGGCAAAGGAGAGCAAAATCGCTGCTGTAGCCAATAGTTTCAAATTCATCGGAAATTCCTTTTCGCGGAGCGCGAACACACTAAGCGCTGGTTGAGCCCGTTTAGCTCATGAACCAAACTCTACTGGCGCATCGTGTTGCGGAGTGTCTTTTCGTATTAGGTTATGTTGCGACGGGATTTAATGTTAGGCGAGGCGGCCTCCGGCGTGTGAACCATAGTTTTGGTTGGGTACGCTATTGTTTCATCATCTGCCGGATGAGTGGATCCTTCAAACGGTGGCCGACATGCAGTTTCGGAATGTAAACATTTGTTTGTCTTGAAGATTGCCGGCATTGCGCAACAGACGGAAAAGCATTGCTGTAGGATCGCACGCGGCTGCCCATCGGCCGTTTCAAACATTGCAATCCGGATGACCAGACCCGTTGCCAAGACGCTGCATAACGCGCCCGCGTCGCAATTCCCTCCTCTTGGCCAGGGCGTCGCCTGTGGTTTGGCTGCGTTCAATCCTGCCTGAAAATGCCAACAATCGCCTCCCGGCCGATCCTTAAGGTGGTAAGCGGCAGGATCACTGTTTGCGTGAGAATGTAACCGGCACCATCAACCGCAGACACGTTTTGTTGCTCCACCTCGGTTTGGGGTTGGAGACCACCGCGATCTACGGTTTCTCCTTCAGACACTGAGCCGGAGATGACAGGTCGAGCGGATCCACAATATCGTATGCAGGAACCATCCCGGCGCGGACGAGCAGCGGGAACGATTGTTGCTGAAGGCACCGTCGTCGGTTTTGCGCTATCCGGACCTCTTGGTGCCATCACCATCGGGCGGCTGATCGGAACTGGGATCTCGGTCAACGTGGTGGTGTCCCTCGCGCGGGAGGTGTCCACGACCGGAACTGCCTGGATAATGCCCGATGGCGGCATTGGCGCCGCCGCATTTGCGGCGACGGCGACCGAGCTTTTTTCGCCGTAATCGGTGAGCTTCAGGTAGCCAATCGAAACAGCGCCCATCATGAAGACCACGGCACCGACACGGCACCATTCTAACGGCCAGCGCTTCTCTGAACTGGCGTGGTCGATGTCGAACCTATAATGCCAAACCCGCTCGACGACAATCAGGTCGTCGTTGTGACCCATGAGAAAGGATGGGCTAGTATCCCTTGGGTTATTCATCATAGGGGTCTTCCGTCCTGATTTTCCCCTGGCGATGACGTGCGAACAAGGTTGCTTCGGGCAAATGGACATCATTCCACTGCGGTAAAACGTGTGAGGCTGACGAGCCGGATCTGGCGTGCTGGATCTTGCTACCGATCATGCACGACACCCATGATGTCGCCTGACCGCGATACACTGACCAGCAGGTTTTCGCCGCCGCGGCTAGCCCTGACAAGATATCTCTCGCCGACATCCTCGACGTCACGGACCCTATATCCACGATCTTCGAGCAGACTGATGACGTCTTCCGGGCCGAAGCGCAAACGACTATAGAAACGGGTCTGTTTGTCGTGGTCACGGTTCCAGGCACGAAGAAAGCGAGACTCGGTATTGCCATCTACCGAGTAGGAGCCGGTGCTTTCGTCGCCGTAAATAACAACCTGGGACAATGCGGGGACGGCTGTAGACGAAATGAGAGCGGTCGTTACACTCAAAGCTAGGGCGATGCGTCTCATGATATGTAGCCTTTCAGCGTTAGATTGTGCTGCGTCTGCAGGCCTGCCGCTTCGTAAGCCGATGGGAGCCGGAACTGCTGCAGTGCATGATGCATCAATTGGCTGTTGCGCCGTGTGATTTTATGTTGAGAGATGTTGCCCGTCCGTAACCTGGCTGAACCGAGGGTTGGTCCAGCTGCATCGTGAAAGGAGAACCGGTTGGCTTCGCTCAGGATCTGATTTCCGGCAGCACGATGTCGACCCTCAGTCCATGCGGCTTACGGTCGAGCAGTGCCATGCTGCCCTTGTGGCCAATCGTTACAATCCCTTGAGCAATTGACAGGCCCAGGCCAAATCCATCGACTTCCCCGCTCGTCTGCCTTGCCTCATCGGCTTTGAAAAAAGGTTGGAGGACCTTCGACTTCAAGTCGTCGGATAGTCCGGGCCCGTCGTCCGAGACCTTGATGAGCACGCCCCGATCCCGCCTGTCGACAAGTTCTAGCTCGATTTTTTGCGCATACCGTGATGCATTGTCGACAAGGTTTGAGACCGCCCGCGTCAACCCCTGCGGCATACAGATAAACGCCAACCGGCGCGGGCCTAGGAATTTAATATCGACACCCGTATCAGCAAAATCATTGGCGATTGTCTGCAGCAGGCTCGACAGATCAACCTTGCGTGGAGCTTCGAACTTGTTGTCGAGAAAGCTCAAGCTTGCATCTATGAGAGACGATAATGCCGCCACATCGGAGAGCATGAGGTCCTTCAGTTCCGGTTCGTTCGAGCGTTCAATGCGCATTCTCAAGCGCGTCAGCGGGGTTCGCAAATCATGACTGATGGCGCGAAGGATCCGGGTTCGCTCGCGCAACATTAGTTGTATGCGGCTCTGCATGACGTTGAGGGAAGCCGCAAGGCTTCGAAGTTCTGACGATCCCTCGGCCTTGAAAGCCTCCTCGGAATGGTCGTCCATGCTCGCCCTCTGGGCCGCCAGGGCGAACCGCACGAGCGGTTCGGTGACAAGCCAACTTCCGACATAGGCGAGAAGTATGAGCGGAAGCAGGATTTTGAGGATGCCGCTTGCCACGGCGGGCAGCAGCCAGACACTTGTGGGAAAATGGGGCATGACGAAAGCTAGGGCCCTGTCAGGGGGGACCTTCACGACAAGCTCGGGTTGGTCGCCATCGCCCACAATCGCATTCCGGACGGCCTTCAGGAAACCATCGTTGATAATCGCCTTCACATGGGTAACGACGTCATTTGTCGGGGTGTCGGCGTCGTATGATACGGATGCGTGTGAGGGCAGGGTTCGCCTGACGACAATGCCCATCCGGCCTGCCAACGACAATACATCGGCTTCCTCCGCCGCGGACCGAGTATGGGCAAACTGGTCGAGCACCATTTCGACTCGTCCCGCAAACAGGCCGATCTCGATACCCTTGTCATGCCGTCCATAGATGAAGGGTTCCGTCGTTGCCGCCACCATCGAGACCAGAATGACAAGAAGAATTGCGAGGAAAAGGAGCTGTTTGCGAATGGAGGCACTGCGAAGGCTTTTCACGGAAGACGCTCTACTTTGGAGGCAAACAAGTAGCCACCCAGTCGAACCGTCTTGATAAACGTTGGATCCTTCAGATTCGGTTCGATCTTTTGGCGAACACGGCTGATATGGGCATCGATGCTGCGTTCGATGGGGCCCGCAGAACCAGCATGTGTCATTGCCAATAGCTGCTCACGGGTGAGAACCTTGTTCGGATGACAGCAAAATGCCCAAAGCAGATCGAATTCCGCTGTCGTCATCGAAACCTGCGCACCTTCAGCGTCAAAAAGTTCGCGGCTGGCCGGATCAATCCGCCATCCTGAAAATGACATGGCTTCGGGTTGTTCATCCGGCTCGTCGTGGGCGGCGGCCCTGCGCAAGATGTTCTTGATCCGGGCCAGCAGTTCCCGCGAATTGAACGGCTTCGTGACGTAATCATCCGCCCCCAGTTCCAGACCGAGGATCCGGTCGATATCCTCGCGAAGAGCCGTCAACATCAGGATAGGTGTTTTTCCGGAAGTGCGTAACCGCCTGCAAATACTGAACCCGTCCTCGCCGGGCAGCATTCCGTCAAGCAGGATAAGATCGAACGAATGACGGGCCATAATCCGGTCCATCTCGATCCCGTTGGCCGCAGACGCGGCTTCAAACCCGTTGGCTTTGACCAGATCAACCAGCATGCCGGCGATTTCACCGTCGTCTTCCACAACAAGAATTCGCGCTTGCGCAATTCCCATCTGGTTAATCGGCTGTTGCGGAGAGACCGCCATATCTGTTCACCTTGCCCGCAGGATCGCTTTGTCGCGGTAAGCTAGAGGCGGGACCCACCGCACGCCGTTTCTTATCGGATATCATGCAAAACTATGTTCTGAAATGTTGCAACATGTTGCAGCGCTCGGGCGGGTTGGCCTCGCCGTGCCCGAAGCTGTCCATGGTCTGCCCCGGTTGTCTCTCAGCGAAACCTAGTGTCGATAACAATGACAGCAAGATAGCACGCCCTGAATGCCAGCAGCGAAAAAAACGCGGCAGATACGCATGCAACAAGGTAATACCGTGCCCTCGACCGCCGCGGCAGATCTTGCGCAATGACAAGGCAAATGTGCTTGGCATATCGCCCCAGCGCGACGAGGACGAACAATCCCAACAAAACATAGCCGCTGACGGAGGCGGCACTGATCAGCCATAACATCAGAAAACAGCCTGCCAAAAATACTTGTTCCTGTTGGGGAGCGGCAATTCGCCAGAGTTCGGCAATGCGCGAATACCTTTGCACTCGTCTGGGCGTTGTAGTCGAGGTTTCGACGGGTTGGCTTGGGGGCACCTCATAGATGACACCAAGCAGCGGCAAACTGCGCCTCGCAAGCGAGGACAGTAACCTGAAGCGGGTCAAGCTCGGAAATCGCCGACGTTTCGGACAGAACGCCAGATGCGGACTGGATAGGCAAGGGTAACCCTCAAATGGGAGATGACCGATCCGTGGACCGGTAACGGTGTGGCGCACCCAGTATCCGATCTGGCAGGGATCATCGATCGGGCTAGGAAATCCACTCTTTCGAGAAATGCCTGTGCGGCAAATCGCTTCGCACCGGGCACCTCGCCACAGGATGAAACGGGAGCATGCAGGAAGACTTCTAGATTAATCACAGGCAAAGCGCGGATCTTGCGGAGAAGATCAATGTCGGGCCGAGTTGTGATGGCAAAGCCGAACGCCTCGGAACGAAGCGCATCGAACGCTTCCGGCACGGTCGATACCCAAACGGCGTCATATCCGTGGTCTGCCAATCGCGCGGCGATCATTGTTCCGGCAGCCTGCGGCAGAAAGACAAGTATTTTGAAATGTTTCGGTGGGTGTTGCATGGTGATGCCAGCCTCATGTTTGATGCGGGAGACTAGCCCAGAGCTTTGCAGACCTGCGTTTTGTTTTGTTAAGATTTATGCTCGCGCTCCGGCGCGATCACAACATCTCGTCAGGCGATCGGTATTGTGATTAGAAATCAATGCGTACGCTTCGCTGAACGCTGCGTCTGCGGTCCGAACTCCATCAAGGCGATGCCGACTTCTGGGCTTTACATCGCTATTTTTGTCAATCTAGCGTCCACTTTACTCGGGGTTATATCGATACGACTTGAACTAGTTGGAGCAACCTTGCGGTTCGAATAGTGTGACGATCTGGCCGACCTCATCTTTTCCGTCTTTCTCCGACGTGTCGCCCACTCGGTTACAACACGAAGGCGGCCCCGGAATCCCTGGCGCGTTAACTCGCGCCACAACTGTGTGCCATTGCGATGACCGGCACTCCATTGAGCATTCGTTCTACCCCACCCGGACCATCCGGGTGGGGTAGAACTTTTTTGGGTGACGCGTCGGTGCACGTTGACTGTTTCAAACGACAGCGGGCATGGCCCGAAGGCTTGCACGGGTCTGAGTGGAACCGGTCGAAGGCCTGATCCCGAACCTCCTCGGGGCCTTTTCCCTTCCGCCTCGCCAACATTTCTCAACAATTCGAAACACACAGCAACAGCCGTCCGACGTAGTTTTACCGGACCGACCCACTGCACATCCCAAGCGTCCAACATACTCAGCGGCGGATGGATATGTCTTTCAAACAGACGCGCGATAGGATCGTCAATTGCTTCTCGATGCCCTCAACAATCGGTCTCGAATCTCGCCGGTTCTCCAATCGGAGGCTGCAGAATGCGGTCTCGCATGCCTAGCAATGGTCGCATCGTATCACGGTCATCGCGTGACGATGTCGGAACTGAGACGGCGCCACGCGGTATCGGCCAAGGGTACGACCCTGAAGAGCCTGATGTCCATTGCCGATGACCTTGCCTTCACCAGCCGGGCGTTGAAGCTGGAAATGGACGATCTGGGCCAGTTGAAGAGACCGTGCATTCTGCACTGGGACATGTCGCATTATGTCGTTCTCAGCCGTGTCACGCGAAAACAGATCGAAATACACGACCCTGCAATTGGACATAGAAAACTTACCCTAGCGGAAGCGTCCGCGCATTTTACCGGAGTCGCTCTGGAACTGACACCGGCCGCATCCTTCCAAAAGCGCCAGACAGTCGAACGGGTGCGCCTTGCGGACTTGTGGTCAAGGAGTGCCGGGTTCATCCCGAGCCTTCTTCAAATCCTCGCTCTGACCGCTTTGCTTCAGTTCTTTGCGCTCGTATCACCTCTGGTGAACCAGCTGATTGTCGACGAAGCGATCGCCAAGGGCGATTTCAGCCTTTTGAACGTCATCGTCATCGGGGCCAGTCTGTTGCTGTTGATCCAGGGAGCAACCACGCTTCTTCGCGGTTACGTGCAGATGCATTTCAGCACGCTTTTGACGTTTCAGATGCGTGGCAACCTGCTGCGCCATGCCTTGCGTTTGCCGGTACCTTGGTTCGAAAAGCGTCGCCTCGGCGATATTCTGTCCCGCTTCAACTCCCTCCAACCGATCCAGGATCTGCTGACCGGCGGTCTGGTTTCGGGCACCCTGGACGGTCTCATGGCGGTCCTGACGCTTGCGGTCATGATCGTCTACGCGCCATACCTCGCCCTTGTCGTGCTTGCGTCGCTGGCAATCGTCGTGTCCACCCGGCTGGTTACCTTCCCATGGTTGCGCAGTCTCACCAATGAGGGCATTCAATATCAGGCCAGAGTGGACAGTGTCTTCCTGGAAACCATCCGTGGCGCACGGGCTTTCAAGCTCTTCGGCAGGGAACTGGAGCGCCATGGAGTCTGGCAGAACGCCTATGCCGCCAGTCTCAACAACACTGTGCGCCTCCAGAAAATAGGCCTAAAAGGCACGGCAGGCCTGTCCATTGTGACCGGTGGGGAAATGCTTCTGGTGTTTTACCTCGGCGCCAGCGCGATCATTCGCGGCGAGATGACACTCGGGATGTTGCTGGCCTTTCTGTCCTATCGTGGCCAGTTCAGCACCGCTGCCCTGTCGTTTGTCGACCAGTGTTTCAAGTTTCGCATGACCGGACTGCACCTCGAGCGGCTGGCCGACGCGGTGCACCAGGATGCCGAGCCCGGCATTGACGCCGGTTCGCACAGGATTCGTCCCTTGCTCGGCGAATTGACCGTCCGCAATCTCTCCTTTCGTTATGCTGAGCGGGAAGCCTGGGTGCTGAAAGATGTCACGCTCGACATCAAGGCGGGACAGTCCGTGGTCTTCGTCGGACCCTCGGGTGGTGGAAAATCCACGCTGCTGAAGCTGCTCATGGGGCTTTATCCGCCATGCGAGGGCGAGGTACTGGCGGATGGCCTGACCTTCAATGCCCGGGGTATGAGAGCATATCGCGCGCAAATCGGGGTTGTCATGCAGGACGACCAGCTCTTTGCAGGCACAATTGCAGACAATGTCGCGTTTTTCGATCCGGATATGGATCTGTCGCGGGTCGAAACTGTCGCCCGCATGGTTGGACTTCACGATGAGATCCAGCAGATGCCGATGGGCTACATGACGCTGGTCGGGGATCTCGGAATGACGTTGTCAGGCGGGCAGCAACAGCGTGCTCTTCTGGCCAGAGCACTGTACCGCAAGCCCGCGATCCTGTTCCTCGATGAGGGCACCGCCAATCTGGATGTGCTTTCCGAACGTCGTGTGATGCAGTCGTTGAAGGCCCTTGGCATGACCCAGATCATGGTGGCTCATCGACCCGGTGCGATAGAGGGAGCCTCGCGCATTTTTGCCGTCGAAGCCGGACACGTGCGCGAACTGCAACGCGATGTCCCGGCACAGCCGCTGCAGGTGGTGCCATGAGCGAGACGCTTTTTCGGCGCGAAGCGGTCGAACACCGTCGCAGGTTGCACGGTGAGGTCATAATCGCGCAACCGGTCAGACACGGCGTCATGACGGCAATGCTGGGTCTCTTCGTTGCTGTCGGCGGGACCTATCTCGTGACCGGGACCTATGCGCGAAAGGAAACGGTTGAGGGATACGTCGCTCCGACCGGGGGACTGGCGCAATTGTATGCCACAAAAGGCGGCATCGTATCTCGTGTGCTCGTCCATGAAGGCGATATGGTCAGTCAAGGCCAGCCTATGGTCGAACTGTCGCTGGAGACGACGGGTGCGCAAGGGGAGGTCGGAGAAACGCTCCGCGCAGAGACCCAGTCCCGCATTCAGGCGATCGACGCTCAAGTTTCGGCTGCCAAATCCCGCTTTGAAGAAGAACGGCGACGCCTTGCTGCCAGGGTTGACAGGCTTGGTGAAGAGATTGCGTCTCAAGGTCGCCGGCTTGTGTCCGAGCGCGAACTTCAGGATCTGCAGGTCCGCGATGCGGAGCGCTACGCGCATCTGCAGGCCGGTGGCACGGGCACACGATTTGAACTGTCACGCCTGCAGCAGCAGATCCTGACTCAGAAAAGCGTCATTTTCGAACTGGAGCGACAACACGCACAGCGGCAGGGCGATCTGGATGACGTGCGCTCACAATTGGCAAACCTGCCGGCCGAACAAGTCGATAAGCTCGCTCAGTTGCAGGGACTTCGCAGCGAACTCGACCAATCCCTGGCACAGCTTCAGGTCGATCGGGCTTACGTGCTGGTCGCACCCGTCGCCGGCAGGGTCGCGGCTCTACAGGCACAGCCTGGTCAGACAGCTGTCGCCCATTCGCCTTTGGCAGCCTTGGTGCCGGCCGGTAGTTCCCTGGAAGCGAACCTCCTTTTGCCGTCGCGCGCTGCGGGCCTGGTGCAGCAAGGCCAGGACGTCCGGCTGAGGGTGGATGCCTTCCCCTATCAACGTTTCGGTGTGATCCCCGGTCGCGTGACCCAGGTGTCGCAGGCGACCTATCGCGAAGGCGAGCTTCTCGCACCCATAGCATTCAAAGACCCCGTCTACCGGGTGACCGTCAGCCTGGAGCGCACGAGCGTCTCGGCGTATGGCGAAGAGCGCCAGCTGTCACCCGGTATGACACTCATCGGCGATATCATCACAGATCGCCGACACTTCACCGACTGGATCATGGATCCATTGAAGGCCATGGGCAGCCGGTGAAACTTCGAACGGGGGCAATGCCATTCCGGTATGACCCTCATCACGAACCTACAGGAGACTAACATGAGCAAGATGATTGAAATCAACAACGACATGCTGGACCTCGTAAGCGGCGGCGCGCCCACCGTCGCGTCGACGGTCACGATCGGTGCTGATGGTGCTGTCGAGGGGAACTACACCTTCGGTAGCCGCTCGGGAACCTTCTCGGCAACGCTGCCTGCTGGCGTCGTACAGAAGCCCGGCACGTTCTCCTTCAGCAATGCGTCCGGCGCATTCAGCTTTGAAAACTCGTTCGCCAGCTGAATCTAGTTGATGAAACGACAGTCGGCGGCTCTCACTGAGCCGCCGACTGTTGCCGGCAGGAGGCAATAATACCCAGTCAGCCAAGGCGCTGCGCAACCAATCTGGGTCTTAAAATGTGTCGCCAAACGGGGCTGCGGCATGTCAAACGGCTCGTATGTTCCTTGTAATCTTCATCCTCGATCATCATTGCCTATATGGACCGGGCTATTTTGTTGGCGAGAGCGATCGCAACGAGCATGCGAGGTTTGCGCGCCAGCATTCGTGCCATGTTACGAAGGTCGATCATCGCCGCAGCTACGCGCCTGGAGCGTCTGCGCCCCGCCCATGACGACGATCTCTTTGCCGTTCGCCGGCAGCTCCGCGATGCCGAGCGCGAGATTGAGACGGCGACGCGTCGCACCGGCGAAATAGGCCAGGATATCGATCGACGAATGCCGACATCAGGCGATGCCTTCGCCATAACCGTAATGGGAAAACCACATACGGAGCGGAAGGATGCAGGCAGGGCGTTGATGAAGGAGATACTCACCCTCGTTCAGCTTCAGAGCCAAGTTGAAGTCCACATCGCATCGATCGGCGGCTTCGATCTCGTCTATGACGGCGAGCACTTTGGCCGGGGTGACAACTATCACTACCAGACCCTGCTTCAGCGCACCGGCGCGGACTACGAGATCGATCTGGTGGTAACCGTTACGCCGCACGGGGCCAACTCCCGCATCGAGCACACGAGGAGGCGCCGGAACATTATCACCAGAGGTGGGAGGACTACCAGCGCCGCCTTTCCTGCTACAAGTCGCGGCAGGGTGGCGCCTTCGCATTCGCTGGCGAACTGACAAACAAGCGCCGGCAGTTGCGTGAGGTCGAGGCTGCGCTCGCGACATTGGCCCGGGAGGATGCCGGGGCAGAGAAGGTCGCCGCTTAGCCCGGCGGCTGACGCAGCGCCTCGACCGGCCGCCTATGCGTTGGCTGCGATATTCAGCCGGTAGCGCGTTGCCTTGCGTTCGCCGGTGCGCAGCAACGCCCCCTTCTCGACCAGATCGGAGAGGTCGCGCGTAATGGTTGAGGGCGGAGCGCCGGTGATTGTCGCGTAGTTTCCGGCGCTCAAGCCTCCGGTGAATCCTTCTGGCCCCTCGGCAAGCATCCGCAGCAGCATTTTTTCCTGGCGCTCGTTCAACGCGCCACGCAGCCGGTCCATGAAACGTGTTTTCTCGATTAGGAAGCGGACCAACTCGTCCGCGGATTTCTGGGCCTCAAGCGCGCGATCCGCAAACCATGAGAGCCAGGCATCGATCAAAAGCGTGGTGCTCGCCGCTTCCAGCATGGCGTAATAGTCTTTGCGGTGTCTGAGTAGCGACTTGGACAATGCGCTGAAGGTTGGCGTCGAGATTGCCCGTGCAAGGGCGCTTTCGGCGATCGCGCGACCGATGCGGCCATTGCCGTCCTCGAAAGGATGGATGCTCTCGAACCACAGATGAGCGATGCCGGCACGGGTGAGGGCGGCAAGTGGGTCTGGTCCTTTAGATGTCTGTTCCAGCCATTCCAGAAGCCTCCCCATCTCGGCCGCCAGGCGACCGGATGGAGGTGCTTCGAAATGCACGCGCTGGCGGCCGAATGCGCCTGAGACGATCTGCATCGGTTCGTCATGGCGGCGATAGGTGCCGATATCAACAATGTCACGGCGGCCGTTCATGACCATTCGGTGCCATTCGAACAGCCGATCCTCGGTTATGGGGTCAAGCGGGTGGCGGTAGAGGTCCGCCATCATTTCGGCAATGCCAGCTTCTGCTGGCCTGCTGCGGAATGCGGCCGCGGACATTCCCAGTTGGCGCCGAAGGGACGATTGCACGCTGTCGCGGTCGAGGACTTCCCCTTCGATCGCCGATGTGCTCAAAGCATCGGAGCTGAGCAGCTCGATCACGACCTCCTCGCGGTCGTCTTTCCCAAGATGGCGCATGGTGCCGACAGCGATAGCCGCATTCTCCATGAATGCCTGCTCCCTGGCCCGCAGAAGTTCAGCGTTCCACTCGAACTTCGGCCACCCGGCTAATTCCCAATTCCACGTCATGGGCGATAAACTCCCTGTTTATAGCCCACAATGCCGCAATATTGTGAGCGATAAAAGCAATTTGTTTCGCTCATCACACCGAGGGCAGTTGTTGAGTTTCAGCAGGATTTAACCCACTTTTCCATTTCGCGTTGTCCCACCAGATCCGGTGTAGTCGATTGTCCGGCAACAATTTTATCTGGCTTGAGTGGATCGCCCCATAGTGGAAAAATGGATCAAACTGACGCGAAAACCAACACGTGCCTGAATGGGTTGGTGCTGCGGGCAGGGTGCAGCAGCTGCGGCAGGGAGTGGCGTTGATCAGCGGGACAAGCTTCGGGACGCAAAATTTAGCTGTTATGAATGAGCAAATTTAAATAATCTAATATGCTATGGCGAGTGTCCCGTTGTCTTCGTTCGCAGGAATTTGCTATGCCGCTCACATATGGTAACCGGGCAAAGTGGGAACTATTCGCCTGGCTGGTCGCCTTTCTGGTTATCTACGGCCTTGCCCTGTGGTTCAACGGCCATGAGGCACTTGATTCATTGTTTCGATCCCATGAGGAATATGATCTTGACGAGGTCTTCACCGCACTCAATATCGCTGGGTCGCTCGGCCTGATTTATTCGGCCCTGCGTATCAAGGATATGTCGAAAGAAATTCAGCGGCGGTTGGCTGCCGAAAAGCATGTCGACTGGATCGCCTGTCACGACCCGCTGACGGAGTTGCCAAACAGGCGGTTTCTGGATTCCGTCGTGTCGCGAGGAAATGGCTTTTCGAACAAAAATAAGCATGCAGTCTACAGTATCGATCTTGATGGCTTCAAGAAAGTCAACGATCTGCTCGGACATGAGAAAGGCGATCTTGCGCTTAAAGTCGTTGCGGAACGCCTGCTTGAGATACTTGTTGAAGACAGGGTGTTCCGTCTCGGCGGTGACGAATTTGTCGTCGTCATCGAGCGGAACACCAGTCCGGATCTGGTTACCTTGGGGAGGCGGCTGGTCAATGCCATCAGCAGGCCAATCTTGATCGAGGGGGCGAGCATAGAATTGGGCGCAAGCGTCGGTTTTGCGCGGGTTCCAGAAGACTGTGGAACGCTAAGGGAAGCAATCCAGTATTCAGACTGCGCGATGTATGCCGCCAAGAAAACCGGACGCAATGTTGTCAACGGTTTTCGCCCGGAAATGCAGGAGGAATTGGTCAGGCAACTCCGGATGGAAGCCGATCTTAGAGTCGCCATGAAGCAAAATGAAATCCGGCCGTTTTATCAGCCGCTCGTCGACCTCAAGACGCGGGAAGTTATTGGCTATGAGGCACTGGCGCGATGGGAGAGAACAACTGGTGAATTCGTACCACCATCTGAGTTCATACCCTTGGCAGAAAACGCTGGCCTCATCGTCCAACTGACTGACCAGTTGTTTCGCATCGCTTGCCGGGACGCTTTGAGCTGGCCCGGCCACACCATTCTATCTTTCAATCTTTCGCCCCTCCAACTGAATGATCGGCTGCTCAGGCTCCGTATTGTCAAGGTCCTTGAAGAGGTTGGCTTGCCTGTGCACCGTTTGGAACTTGAAGTGACAGAGGGCGCGCTCATTGCAGACCCGGAGACAGCACGTGATATTCTCAATGATCTGTCTAAAGCAGGAATAAAAATCGCCCTTGATGACTTTGGGACAGGGTTCTCAAGCTTGTCGCAACTCTCGAATTACCCTTTCGACAAGATTAAGATTGATAAAAGTTTTGTCGCAACGTTTGAAGAAAGCGATAAGCAAGGGAAGGTGGTCCGCGCAATAATTTCTCTCGGGAGCGGCCTTGGCGTGAAGATCACTGCTGAGGGAATAGAAGATGAGGGGCAGCTTCGTCGTCTGCAGGATTTAGGCTGCGATATCGGTCAAGGATATCTGCTCGGCAGGCCTCAACCAATAGAGCAAACGATCAAAGCCTCGCAAATTCATGATTTCAAGTCGAGAGCGTAGTCTACCGATCAAGCGCCTCACTGCCTTCGACCGGTTCCGGGCCTGATTGCTCCCTTCAGCTAATCCTTTGAGTGGACCCATGCTGTGGACGCATGGCCGACCTGAGACCTTGTGCCTTATCGCCCGTTGGCCAAGAGCCTATATTCCAATCATCGAAACGACGTTGGAACCAAGGCAGGGTTGCTGGCGTCAAGATACCTCACGAAAGGGGATCATCATGAACGTAGCACGCTCTTTCAACAACTGGCGCAAGTACCGTCAGACCGTTACCGAACTCGGCCGCATGAGCTCGCGCGAACTGCAGGACCTGGGTATCGATCGCTCGGACATCCACAGCGTTGCGCGCCAGTCAGTCGCTCGCTAACGGCTTTTCCTGCCCGTATTGATGACACTACGCCCGCCGAAGACGCGGGCGTTTCTGTGTTTGGCCCGCCCCGAAGTGCTAAATTGAAGATTTCCCTCGTCTGGAGGAGGGGCTTGCGTTTTGCGCATGGCTGCACTGCAGCAAAGTCCATTTGATGTGCGCTGAGAGTCGGACTCGAAAAGATTTCCGATATCCGTATCTTGCCGGCCGCCTGGTGAGCATTCGGATGTGAGCGATGGTTATCCAGGCTTGTGCTGAAGCGATGGATGTCTCGAAGTCCTTTGCCAATCTTCTGCATCGTCCCAGCCACGCGAAAGTCCGTTCAACGACCCAGCGGCGCGGCAGGATTTCAAAGCCCTTGGCCATGGAGGAGCGCTTGATAATTTCGAGTGTCCATTTGCCGATTTTCTGCAGCCGCGTTTCCAGCTTGTGGCCCGCATAGCCGCCATCGACAAAGACATGAAGAAGCCATGGCCAACGGTTGCCAATGGATTTCAGGAGATCGGGAGCACCGTCGCGGTCCTGGATATCGGCACTGTGCACCATGAGACCAACCATCAGACCGAGCGTGCCCACTATGATGTGGCGCTTGCGGCCCTTGATTTTCTTGCCCGCATCAAAGCCCCGGATGCCACCGCTTTCGGTTGTTTTGACACTTTGGCTATCGATGGCACCAGCCGTTGGAGAGGCCTCTTTCCCTTCCAGTTCCCGCGCCTCCATGACGAAGTGGTGGTTGATCCGTGACGAAAGCCCCATGGCCCGCCATTCATAGAAATGCCGCTGTACCGTCGAACAGGGTGGAAAATCCTTCGGCAGCATCCTCCGCCGCCGCGCCGAGTGAATGCCCCGCCCAAATCATTTCCATCGCAAGCCCATGACGTACAAGTCTACATGGCTGACAACGAGACCGGCTCTCTTCAGGCAACTCTACCGGAGAAGGCCTTGGTGATTTGGCCCGTCATTCGCCCGACAGGCGATGTTGTTGTCCGATGGTTCCCTCCCGCCGGCGTGAGGTAAGATCCGTGACGCGGCTCGACATCGAGCTGAAACTGCACCAGATCCGGTGTAGTCGATTGTCCGGCAATGGTTTTATCTGGCGTGAGTGGATCGCCGCATAATGAAAAAATGGACCAAACTGACGCGAAAACCAACAACCCTGATCCTCGCGAGGCTCGCGCCGACGGTCGAGGCGGTGATGGACACGCTCGGCGTTAACACGATTGAGGCGGTGGCAGACCGGAGCTACTTCAAGATCGATGACATCGACGCTTGCGAGAAACCCGGCATTACCGACTATGTGCCCAAACCGATCCGCGGTCGCGCCGTGGCCGAGGGATTCTTTTCCAGGGAGCAATTGCGCTATGATCCGGACAAGGACATTCACCTTTGCCCCGCAGACCAGGTGCTCTCACCTCGCCATTACGGCAAGTCCGGCGACAATGTGAAGATCGACTACGTCAATCGCGACGCCTGCAAGGCGTGCTGCCTGCGCGAACGCTGTACCAGAAGCTTTCGTCGCGTGTCGCATCTGGAGAACGAGGGGGCGCTCGACCGCATGGCTGAGTGTCGTGCCGACCGGCCAGACATTCTGGACCGGCGGCGCGAAAGCGTCAAGGATCCGTTCGGCACGATCAAACAATGGATGTATCAAGGTGTTCCTGATGCGGCGCCTGGAAAACGCTCGCGGGGAGTTCAGCCTGACGGCGCTGGCCTAAAATGTCGAAAGGGGCCATCACCTTGTCGGCGTTGCGGGTCTTATCGCCGCTGTCAGGGCATGACAGCCCCGCTGTGCGCATCTTCTGAACCCCAATATGGATGCCAAACTGTCCCCAGCTATGGCAAACGGGCTTTGGTTGAAACAGTGAGGGGCCGATACAAGGGTATCATCGGGTTGCGTATGCATGCTCGTTCATTCAGTGCGCAGCAGACAGACGCTGCGATCGGCGTCGCGATTTTGACCCAAATGCTTTCCTGCGGACGCCCGCAATCCGTTCGTTGGCAAGCCTTGACGGGAGCAACGCAATAGATGAGGCCATCAAAGTCCAATGATGACCTGTCGCTGAGCGGTGTACCAACGCCGGTCTTCAGCTGAGCCTAGCGGCTCCGCAGGTTCGCCCGGTCCAGCATGGCTGCCCCTTGCAACGAGACGAGGATGACCAGGATCCCCACGACAGTGCGCACATCAGGGATTTCGCTGAAAAAGAGGTATCCGACGGCGGTGACGAATGCGACCGACAGATAACCCACTGGCGCAAGTACGCTCGCGTCGGCGATCCGGTAGGCGCGCAGGAAACAGTATTGGCCGAGCTGGGCGAGGAGCCCGATGCCGAGCAGCGGCACCCAGTCGAGCGGCATGACAGGCTGCCAGGTGAAAGCAGCAGGAATGGCCGTGACAAGGGCAAGTCCCACCGTATAAAATACCATCATGACCGTCGTGTTCTCGTCCTTCAGCGCCCGCGTCTGGACAACCGCCAATGCGCCGAAGACGACGGAGACCAGGACGACGAGGATATTGATGTCGAAACTCGACGTGCCGGGCGCGATCACGACCATGACCCCGATGAGGGCGAGGCCGGCGCCTATCCAGCGGATGCGGCTGACAGTCTCTCCGAGCATCACGACCGCGAGTGCCATGGTGACAAGCGGTCGGGAGAAACCGACAGCATTGACCATCGTGAGCGGCAGGAGTGTGATCGCCAGGAAATTGGTGGTCAAGGCGACCGCATTGCAGGAAATCCGCAGAATATTGCGCCAGGGATGGCGGACGCTAAGCATCTCGGCGCGATGGTGCCAGATCAGCGGCAGGATGAACAAGAGGCCGATCACCGCCCGGATGAAGACGAGCTGAAACGCCGGGTAGATTGCTCCTTGCGCCTTGACGAGCGCAGTCATGCCCCCCGAAACGAGTGTCATATCGAGCAACAGCCAACCGATAGCCATGCGCGTGTTCAAGGAATGGTGCGGCCTCTCGTTCTGAGGCCCTGTCGTCGTCACGCCGGCTGCACGAAGTTGGCCATCAGCCGGAAGGCACCGGGCACGAGACGGTCCATCTGGTGATGCAGGACCAGACTGGTATGGGTGTGGCGCCCTTTGCCGATCGCCGCCGAGATCAGTGCGCCGTTGAGCGGCTGCTCGTTCACGTCGTGCATGGCGAGAAGCGGCTCATACGCCTCATCGAAGCGAGCGGCAAAGTAGAGGCCACGCTCCTTGTCCCAGCCGCTCCAGTCGTTCGGGCCGATCTGGTTGGGACCGTTCAGTAGCGGGTGTTGGGGCGCAAGCACCGTCACCTCCGCTTTCGGATCCGTGACGCGCCAGCGCAGCGACGGGCTGCCGATCTCGATGCGACGGACGGGCGTCTCATCAGGCCGCCAGCCGTCGCTCGGACGATGATAGAGGGTGACGAGATGACCGCCGTCCTCGACAAAGCGATGAAGCCGTTCCGTCGCGGCCGCGAGATCCTTGCGGATACCGAAGGCGAACAATCCAACGACAATGGTCGTGAACCGTGACAGATCAGTAGAAAGCGCTGCGGCATCCATTTCGGTGACATCGAGACCCATGCGTGACAACCATGTTCCGACCTGGTCTGCACCGCCACCGACATACCCGATCTTTGCCCCTTCAGGCAGCTTCAGGTCGAGGCTGAGGATCTTCAGTTCGACCGGTTGGCGAAAAAAGGTGCGGCCGATATGCCCAAACTCGATCGGCGTCGTCCTGTACCCGGGACGTCCGCCGATCAGGGGCTCGATCTGGACGAGGCCCGGTTCTGGCGTTCTGTTTGCGCAGATGGTCCAGCCTTCTTCCGCGGTATCGATGGACCAGCCGGACGGCGGCTGGAACGACACGGGGGCTTGCGGCCCTTCAAGGCTCGCCTTGATCGGCCACCTGGTTTGCCAGCTATCCAGCGGCATAAGAATGGCATCTGGCAAGAGCTGAAGCGATTGTGCCGGCGCGACCGAAAACGCCTCTTCCAGATCAAACAGTCCCGAGGCTATGTGGTCGCCGATGCGGGCGGAAACCCTGACATATCCATGGCCGTTGCCACCGATTGCAGACCATGCCGGCCGGTAAAGCTGCGAATGCGGGGCAGATGTTTCTGCGCTCAGCAGGAAACGGCGATGCCGGTCGCGCGACTGAAGGCTGGACGTCACGCCCGCCGGCAGGAGCGGCAGGACCTCGATATCACGGCTCGCCGCACCCTCGCCAAGTTCAACAACGAGGGTCGCAGTGCCGCCTGGAAAGATCGTCGTCGTATCGGTATAGGCGCGGTCGAAGATTGCCGAAGCCTCGAGAAGCGCCGCATCGATTTCCCGTCGCTTACGGTCGATCCGATGGCCGTGCAGCGCACGAAATGTGTCCGGGGCGTTTTCTGCAACGCGATCAAGCTGTTTGGCGGCGTCCTGGAGGTTTGACAGGATCCCGTCGCGATCGGGAAACGCTGCCATGGCAGCACCGATTGCAGCATCTGCCGTCCGCAGCAGATCCGCGACATCGCCCGGTCGTTCAGGGAAAAAGGTGGCGAGGGCCGCCAGGTTAGCCGGGAGGTTTTCGATGACGGATTGTTCGCAGACAGGGGCAGGGAGCTTTAGGGACAGGGGCCAGATGTTCTTTGCCAGCATTGGCCAATGACCCATGCCTTGCGAGGCGTGGTAATAGCGCGACCACTCGCCGATACGACCGTATTCGGCACCGGTTGCCGGATCCCTTCCCGCAGCCAGAACGGTCACGGTGGCATCCGGCGGAGGCACCTCGTCATCATAGGTGTCGCCGCCTCCGGACCAGGCCGGCAGATAGTATTTGGCGACCGTCCAGGGTGTCAGCCCCTCGTCAAAATGCTCGGGGAAGGCCGTGCCGTCCGCCGCCAGCGCGATCGCCGTTTCCGCAGCCCGGGTCATGGCACGATGGTGGCCATGCTGGCCCGGCACGTCGAGAAATGTCGGAATGACGATGTCCGGCCGCTCCATGCGGTAGGCGCGGACCAGTCTCTCGACGATCCGCATTTCGCCCCACCGGCCAAACGTTGCATCGCCATCCTTGGAGAAACCGAAATCATGGACCGGGTCTGCCGGGCCATGGCCGAGCCAGAACACGTCCGCATCCAGAACCCGGGCGGCTTCCTCCATCTCTCGGGACCGGACGACGCCGAGCGCTCCAAGCCTTTCGGGACCGAGCGCATTCTGCCCGCCTTCACCACGCGTCGAACAGGCGATAATCAGCCGCATGCCAAGACCGAAACGCAGCCAGGCGAGCAGCCCGTTCTGTTCGTCGTCCGGGTGAGCGCCGGTATTCATCATCGTAACAGTCGAGCGCAGCCGGCTCAGTTTGCGGTGCAGGCGCACCAGCGAAGGATCATTCATCTGACGTTCGATGCGTTCGCGGGCAGTCAGCATGCGGGCCTCCTTGGACTGTTATCAGGGATTGGCGGCCGAAGCGTGAAGCGAGATTTCCAGCTTCGGGGTGACCATGTCGAAAAGCGGAAGTGCGGCGGCGCCGAGTGCAGCGGTCAGCTGGCCGGTCTTGCCACGCAGGACGCGTGGCAGCTCGCGCTGCCTTCGGCTCGCAACGGATGTCGGCAGGGGAGAAAGGCCGGCGATCACGTCATCAATGATCGCGTCAGGCAAGGCACCGCCAAGGATCAGCGTCTGCGGGTCAAGAATGTTCTCAAGCATCGCCACCATGGGACCAAGATATGTCGCGGCATCCTGCACCCATTCGACGATCACCGGGTGCTTCTGCGCATGTAGCCGTTCAAGATCGGCAAAATCGGCATCGGCAATGCCGGCGCATTCAAGCTTTTCCTTCAGCGCGTAGGTCGAGACATAGCCCTCAAGGCAGCCGAGCTGCCCGCAAGAGGGGCATTTCCTGCCCTTCGGTACGACCGTGACATGTCCGATCTCGCCAGCGTTGCCGAAGGCGCCGCGATATGGCGATCCATCCTGGATGATGCCAAGACCGAGACCGACGCCGAAATAGACCATGCAGAAATTGGAAATCGCAAGACCGGCACCAAACAGCCGCTCTGCCACGGCGGCGGCGGTCGCATCATTCTCGATGATGACAGGATGACCGCAGGCCTCACTGAGCACCTGGGTCGCGTCCCGCCCACCCCAGCCGGGAAGCGTCGTCGGTCCGACCGACGTCATGCCGTCGATCTCGAAGGGTCCGGGCATGACCACTCCGGTACCCAAAAGCCTGGAGCCGATGGCGTTTCTGACCATGGCAAGCTCGTTGGTGAACGTCGAAAGGACATGCTCGGGCGTTGGATCCCGAAGCGCCACGATCCGGCTTTCGCGCAGTCGTCCCGACAGGTCGAGCGCAACGGTGACAATATGGTCGGCGGCGATCTCGACGCCGAGAGTGAAACCACCCTCGGGATTGACCGCGAACTGGATCGGCGGCTGGCCTCGGCCGGATCGCCTGCGCCCGAGTTCCATCAGCAAGCCTTCACCGACCAGTTCGTCAACGATGTTGGCAACGGCCTGCGGCGTCAGCTGGGTCAGTTTGGCGATATGGGCGCGACCCAACATTTCATGCTGTCGCACGATATCGAGGACCACCCGGCGATTATGATCCCGGCTGCGCTCGGGATTGTTGCCAATTGCTATCGAATACTTCCCGATGGAGTGGATGGTCATGTCGATGTCCTCGTCGCTAACACATATCGTCGTGATGCCGCACTCGGCAATACATTAATTCAAGTAAATTATCTTATTGACATGGCGCCAGTCTCGGCAGACCGTAAGGCACTGGCGGCAGCATTTGAAGGTTGCCGGCGTCGGAATGATTTCCGGCAGCAGCAAACACCGGATCGCGCGTCGCGTGACGGGACCAAGGGAACGATCACCCAAGACCGGAAAGCCGGCTGGGAAACTGGAGGCTCACATGCGCAAGGCAACTCTGTTCGCCGGTATCGTCGCCGGCTTCAGCACACTGGCATTCAACAGCGCCCAAGCCGTGGAAATCGAATACTGGCAATATGTCTTCGACACGCGCGTCAAGGCCATGGATCAGCTCATCGTCGAGTTCCAGAAGGCCAACCCTGATATCACCGTCAAGCAGATCACTTTCCCTTACGCCGACTATCAGACACGCGTCATCGCCGCGAACATGTCCGGCAAGGGGCCTGATGTCATGCAACTGTTCTATGGCTGGCTGGACAAGTTCGCCGCCGGCGGCATCCTTCAGCCGCTCCCGACCGACATGTTTCCGCATGACAAGATCGAAAGCGAATTTTTCCCGATCGTCTCTGCCATGAAGCGCGGCGACGACTATTATGGCCTGCCAACGGCTGTGCGCTCGCTTGCCCTGTTCTACAACAAGAAGCTTTTCATCGAAGCGGGCCTGGACCCCAACAATCCGCCCAAAACACTCGACGAATATGTCGCTGCGGCCCAGAAAATTGCCAAGCACGACGCGGCGGGCAACATCACCGTGGAGGGATCGACCCTCGATATGGGCGGTCAGGACCACCAGTGGTGGCGTGAGGTGTTGATCCGCCAGTTCGGCGGCGAGCCCTATAGCGATGGCGACAAGAAGGTTGCCTATGACAGCGAGGCCGGCCTGAAGGCGCTTCAATTCTACACCAGCCTGCAGCTTGAGAAGAAAATCGGTCAGGTTGGTTTCATGGACGAAGGGCAGGCTGCGTTCCGCGGCGGCAAGGCCGGCATGACCATCGACGGCACCTTCCGCCTGGGCTCGTTCAGGTCCATCAAGGATTTCGAGTGGGGCGTCACCGAACTGCCAGCCAATTCCGAAGGCGTGCGTTCCAACTATGCCAGCTATTTCGCCAACGGCATCAGCGCCAAGACCAGCGGTGAGGAACTGGAAGCGTCTAAAAAATTCCTTGCCTATATCTCTTCCCCGGAAGCGATGGACATCTGGCTGAAGACAGTCGGCGAACTTCCGGCACGGCGTTCGGCCGCGATGACGGAGGCAAACCTCAAGGATCCGGTCTTCGGACCTTTTCTGAAAGGCCTCGAATACGCCCATACGACGATGTTCTCGGACGAGGCGGCGCAGCGGCAGAACGCGATCGACATGGTCAACCGCGTGTTTCTCGAAAAGCAGCCGGTTGAGGAATCGCTGAAGCAGGCAGCTGAGGCCGAACAGGACATCATCGACGCGGCGAAGCCTTAAGCGACGGAGCCGGTCATGGCAATGATTGAACGGCAGGGGGCGGCGCCGGGCCGCTCCGGTGGTGGCTTTGGCGACCGCCTCTCCATGCAGACAAAGCGACTGCTTTGGGTCTGGGGCTTTCTGGCGCTCCCGATCCTGTTCTACACAGTAATTCGCTTCTATCCGACGCTCCAGGCGTTCTACCTGTCGTTCACAAACTGGGACCTGATGCGTCCTGCAAAGCTTATCGGCTTTGCCAACTACATAAAGCTTTTCAAGGATCCCCAGTTCTGGAAGGTGTTCAAGAACACCTTCACCTATCTGATCGTCGGCACGCCGATCAGCCTGGTGCTTGCGTTCAGCATCGCCTATTTCCTCGATCGCGTCCGCTTTATGCACAACTTCATCCGGGCGCTGTATTTCCTGCCGTTTTTGACGACGGCCGCCGCCATGGCCTGGGTCTGGCGCTGGTTTTACCAGCCGCCGCCGATCGGCATCATCAACGACATGCTCGGGCTTTTTGGCATTGCGCAGCAGCCCTTCATTCGCTCGACCGATCAGGCCTTGTTCTCGATCATGATCACGGCGATCTGGGCCGGCCTCGGTTTTCAGATCATCATCTTCATGGCCGGCCTGCGCGCCATTCCTTCGACCTTCTACGAAGCTGCCCGCATCGATGGTCTCGGCGAATGGGCGATCCTGCGCAAGATTACGTTGCCGCTGCTGAAGCCGACCACGGTCTTCCTCGTCGTCTTCTCGTCGATCGGTTTTCTACG
This sequence comes from Neorhizobium sp. PAMB6630, assembly GCF_058242775.1. Classification (NCBI taxonomy): domain Bacteria; kingdom Pseudomonadati; phylum Pseudomonadota; class Alphaproteobacteria; order Hyphomicrobiales; family Rhizobiaceae; genus Neorhizobium; species Neorhizobium sp. PAMB6630. The sequence goes on along the minus strand of NZ_JBZAYV010000002.1, from coordinate 7,627 downwards.
CATCTTCGATCAGGTCTACAACATGACGACCAATGATCCCGGCGGACCGCTCGGATCAACCAAACCCCTCGTGCTGATGATCTATCAGACGGCCTTCAACTCCTATGCCATGGGCTATGCGGCCGCCCAGACGGTGGTGTTGTTCGTGATCCTGATGATCGTCTCGCTGCTGCAGCTCTTCATCCTGAGGGAAAAGAAATGAGCGAAGCCCCGACACTTCACCGCGCCAACATCCGCCCCGGCCGCATCGTCACCTGGACATTGCTGTTCATCGGCGGGCTGATCATGATCTCGCCGCTCGCATTCATGTTCTCGACCTCGCTGAAAACCGCCGACCAGGTCTATGATCTGCGCCTTATCCCGGCTGCGCCGACGCTTGCCAATTACGTGGCGGTACTGGCCGACGGCCGCTTCATGCGCTGGTTCTTCAACTCGACGCTGGTAGCGGTCGCCGTTACAGTCTCGAACTGCTTCTTCGACAGCCTCGTCGGATATTCGCTGGCCAAGTTCCAGTTCCGCGGCCGCCAATTCGTGTTCATCGCCATTCTTTCGACTTTGATGATCCCGACCGAGATGCTGGTCATTCCCTGGTACCTGATGTCGAGCCAGCTTGGCTGGCTTGACAGCTATTGGGGCATCATGTTTCCCGGCATGATGACGGCTTTCGGGACGTTCCTGATGAAGCAGTTCTTCGAGACCGTGCCTAACGATTTCATAGAGGCGGCGCGCGTCGATGGCCTCAACGAGTTCCAGATCTGGTGGAAAGTCGCGATGCCGCTGGTGACGCCGGCCCTGTCGGCGCTAGCGATCTTCACCTTCCTCGGCAACTGGACCGCCTTCTTCTGGCCGCTGATCGTCACCACCAGCAAGGAACTTTATACCTTGCCGGTCGGACTCTCCAGCTTTGCCGTCGAGCAGTCCATCCAGTGGGAGATGATCATGACGGGCGCCGCGATCGCCACTCTGCCCACACTTCTCGTGTTCCTCGTCCTGCAGCGCTACATCGTGCGCGGCGTGATGCTTGCAGGCCTTAAAGGATAATCTCATGGCGGACATCAACCCGCGCCTTTCCGACACCAGCCAGTTCCCCGACCCTATCTACAAGGATACGGTGCTGCGCCCGCTCTTCGATGGTGCCAAAGGTCATCACGTCGAGGCGTTTCGCCGGATCGACCGTGCTCATCTGGTGATGCTGGTGGAAACCGGCATTCTCGACAGCGACACCGCGGCCAAGATTGCCGGCGCGCTCGTCGCCATCGATCGGGAGATCGATCCGTCTGCGCTGGTCTACACAGGGGAAGTCGAAGACTTCTTCTTCCTGATCGAGAAGGAACTGAAGGCCCGCATAGGCGTCGACATTGCGGGTCGTCTGCATACGGCGCGCTCCCGCAACGATATCGACCACACGCTGTTCAAGCTCGGCTTGAAGGAAAAGATCGACGCGCTGATGGTTAAGGCGCGGGCGCTCCTGTCGGCCATGATCGACGCCGCCGACCGGAACAAGGCCACCCTGATCGTCGCCTATACCCACGGCCAGCCGGCCCAGCCGAGCACGTTCGGCCATTACCTGTCGGCGGCGATCGAAGTGCTGATCCGCGACATCGAGCGGTTCGCCGAGGCCCGGCGGATAGTCGACCTGTCGTCCATGGGGGCTGCGGCGATCACCACGTCCGGCTTCCCGATCGACCGCGCCCGCGTGGCGAAACTGCTTGGTTTTTCGGCGGCCCAGCGCAATTCCTATTCCTGCATCGCAGCCGTTGACTACACGACCTCGACCTATTCGGCCATCGAGTTGATGTTCCTGCATCTCGGCCGCCTGATCCAGGACTTTCAGTTCTGGACGAGCTTCGAGGTCGGCCAGATCTATGTGCCGAACGCACTGGTGCAGATCTCCTCGATCATGCCGCAGAAGCGTAATCCTGTCCCCATCGAGCACCTGCGCCATCTGGCCAGCCAGACGTTTGGCCGCGCCCGCACGGTGATCGACGTGATGCACAATACGCCGTTCACCGACATGAACGATAGCGAGGGCGAGACGCAAGGCATGGGCTATGAAGCCTTCGCCTCGGCCTCGCGCGTGCTCGATCTCCTGGCAGCCCTGATTGCCCAGATCAGCATAGATCCGGAGCGGGTCGACCAGAACATCCGGCGCTCATGCATCACCATCACCGAACTTGCCGACTCGCTGGTGCGGATCGAGAACCTGTCCTTCCGCGAGGCGCATGAAATCGCCGCGGCGACCGCCAGAAGCGTGGTCGCGGCGAAGGGCGATCTTCCCAATGATGGCTACCAACCCTTTCTGCAGGCCTTCGAGCACTTGGCCGGCCGCAGGACCTCCGTTGACATCGAGAAATTCAGGCAAATCGTATCGCCCGAGCATTTCGTTACCGTGCGCAGCCGGTTCGGCGGGCCGGCTCTCGAACCGATGCAGGCGGCCCTGTCGGCCTACCGGGAGCAGCTCTCGACATTCGAAGCCGATGCTGCAAGGGCCGCCGCGCTGCAGGCGGCAGCGGACGCAGAACTCCAGCAGAAATTCAACGCGCTGACGGGAGCCGGTTGATGGCGACGATAGAACTCGAAAAACTGGTCAAGCGCTACGGCAAGGTCGAAGCCGTCAAGGGGATCGACCTGTCGATTGCCGACGGCGAATTTGTCGTTTTCGTCGGTCCGTCCGGCTGCGGCAAATCGACAACGCTGCGCATGATCGCCGGGCTGGAAGAGATCTCCGCCGGCCGGCTGAAGATCGGCCCGGACGTCGTCAACGAGCGCGACCCCAAGCAGCGCAACATCGCCATGGTGTTCCAGAACTATGCGATCTATCCGCACATGACGGTGCGGCAGAACATCGGCTTTGGCCTCTATACCTCCAAGCTGAACAAGCAGGAGAAGGATAAGCGGATCGAGGACGCCGGGCGCATCCTCGGCCTGGAAGCCTTCCTCGACCGTCGGCCGGCAGCGCTGTCGGGTGGCCAGCGCCAGCGCGTCGCGATCGGCCGTGCCATGGTGCGCGACCCTTCCGCCTTCCTCTTCGACGAGCCGCTTTCAAACCTCGACGCCCAGTTGAGGGCCCAGATGCGCATCGAGATCAAGCGCCTGCACCAGCGCCTGAAGACGACGACCGTCTACGTCACCCACGATCAGGTGGAAGCGATGACCATGGCCGACCGGATCGTTGTCATGAAGGACGGGCACATCCTACAGGTCGGCACGCCATCCGAACTCTACGAAAGCCCGGTCGACGTGTTCACCGCTCGCTTCATCGGCAGCCCGTCGATGAACCTGATCGCTGGCCGGCGCAACGGAACGGGCGTCGAGGCGGCAAGCGATGGCGATATCCTGATCGGCATCCGCCCCCATGATCTGGCCGCCAATCCGCAGCCGCAAGGCGACGGTATCCGCCTCACCGGCACGGTGACGGCGGTGGAACCGCTAGGCCCGGAGACGCTCGTGCATCTGGATGTCGGAGACACCCCGATGATTGCGACGGCCCGCGACAAGTTCATGCCGGCTGTCGGCAGCCAGCTCACCTGCGCCGCGCCATCCGGTAGCCTTTACCTCTTCGATTCTGGCACAGAGAGATTTCTGGGCCGGTCATGATTGCAAGCGATGAGAAACGATCCGCAGTGCTCAGCATCGGGCGGATCTACTGCGACCTCATTTTCACCGGCCTCGACGAAATGCCGGTGCTTGGACGCGAACTGTTCGCGGGAAGCCTGGACATTGCCGCCGGCGGTGGCGCTTTCATCTCGGCCGCGCATGTGGGGCAGATGGGGCGCAGGGTGGCACTCGTGTCGCGGCTCGGAACCGATACGCTGTCGCAGGACATCGGCGAGCAGATCCGTGACAGCGGCATCGACATGCGCTTCATCGAGCATGCCGTCGACGCCGGCCCGCAGATCACGGTCGCGGCAGTCGTCGGCAAGGAACGTGCCTTTCTCACGCGCCGCGCCGGGCCAGCTCAGCCGTCGACACTTGTGGCGGCCCTGGAGTGGCCGCAAGCACAGCATCTGCATATTGCCGAATACGCCACCCTGTACGAGATGCCGGATCTCGTGTCGCGGGCAAAGGCGATGGGTCTTACGGTGTCTCTGGATCCGAGCTGGGATGCGAGCCTCATCTATGATCCCGAGCTGTTGGGCGCCTGTCGCGGCGTCGACATTTTCTTTCCCAACCTGGAGGAGGCGGAGGCCATCACGGGTAGTTCCGAGCCGGAACGCGCGATCAAGATGCTCGCGAAGACCTTTCCCATCGTCGCTCTCAAGGGAGGGGATCGTGGCGCGTGGGTGGCGTCCGGCGATGTGCTGATCCATCTGCCCGCAAAGGGCGTGCCCGTTGTCGACACGACAGGCGCCGGCGATGCCTTTAATGCCGGGTTTCTCAATTGCTGGCTTGATGAAGGCGCCATGCCGTCCTGCCTGTTGGCCGGGATCGAGGCTGGAAGCCTTGCCGTGCAGACTGCGGGCGGCGCCCCGCTCTGGCGGTAGAGCCATGGGAATGACTTTGCAAAGATCTCGTCTGAAGATCGAATGTTGCGGCTGAGCTGACTGTGTTTAAACTTGGCCGTCCGCAGGCATCAGACCATACGCCGGGTCAGGGATCATCTCATCAAGATGAAGAAGAGGGGCAACTCGGACGCGACATGCTCCTCGCATGCGAGCCGGGCGGCTCAGTCTGCCCTGGAGCGTTTCCGCGCTTTTCCGAATCGGCTTGGATTGAACTAAGCCCGATCCTCTTTGTTGCTGTCGGCTCCTCATCCCACGCATCAGCCAAAAATTGAAATCTCCAGAGCACCGGCCGGTGGTCCGCGGGTTGCGTTCTCGGGCACGCGTAAGCCTGCCTGCACCCGAAACTCTTCACGATATCGGACATCTCCGTTGACGCAACGAAGGCGCGCCAGGGCCGGCGGTGCAGGTGGAGCCAAGGCCAAAGCCTGCCGCGTGCCCGGCGGGTGAGGGGGCAGCCAATCTTGAGAAACGATAGTCGCAATCACAATTTTCTGAGGCGCGAAAGGGGAATTATTAAGAACCACGCCCTCAAGATCGGTGAGGTTTTAGCGTCCGCAGGTCAGGACCGCCGCAAACAAGGGGTATGATGTGCGTTACAGAGAGGCCGACGAGCTGTTCAAGACGTTGGTGTCGGAGCTTGCCTCTACGTTCACCCCGACGACAATCATGGGGCTGACGATCCTGACTGTCGGTCTGTATGCCTATCAGAGCCTTGGCAACTCCATCCTCTTGCTCGCCACCATCACTGGCATCCTTGCATCCATTGCCAAGATCGTCGTGACGGTGGCCCACCGGCGGTCTGATGCAACGAAGCATACCACTGCCAAGGATGCCGCCCGCTGGGAGATGGCGCATGGGCTGCTGATCTTCACCATCGCCGCCTGTGTCGGAACGTTGGCCAGTGTGGTGTTTAACCACCGCGACCTTTCGGTGCAAATCCTGGCAACAGTGCTCGTATTTGGATATTCTGCCGGTGTGGCCGTGCGGGTATCGGTTAGGCCGTTCATTGCCGTTGCTGCGATCATGATTGCAGGTCTGCCAACCACGATTTTCATCATGCTGTCCGACGATCCGGCCCACCGGATAATGGCGGCGCTCTGTGTCGCCTTTCTGGTGGCGGCGATGCAGAGCGTCTGGCATATCTATCGGACGTCCGTCAGGCAAATCGGCCTGCGTCTCGACATGGAGCATCAGGCGCGCCACGATTCGTTGACAGGACTGCGCAACCGCACGGCACTCAATGAGGCATTCAAATCGACGGGCCGCCCCGAGGATTCGCTGACCGGCGTTCATTGTTTCGATCTGGACGGCTTCAAACATGTCAATGACCGCTTTGGTCACGCCGTCGGGGATGAACTGTTGGCCCGTATTGCCGCCAGACTTTGTGAAACTCTCGTCTCACCCAATATCGCCGTGCGCGTGGGCGGCGATGAATTTGCCGTGCTTCAGCCCGAAGTCCGGCATCCCGTGGAAGCCGACGCTTTGGCCAGAACGATCGTCGAAGCTTTGAGCCTGCCGTATCGGATCGGCGGCGAAGAGATCACCATTGGCATCAGCCTGGGCTATACGATCGCACTGTCCGGCTCCGCAAAGCTGGAACATATGATGGTGATTGCGGATAAAGCCTCCTATCGCGCAAAGCGCAATGGCGGCGGCATCGACCGCGAAATCCCGCCAGACCTGGCTCCCGACGCATCCCCTTTCGCCGCCTGACCGCCAAAAGCGGTCATGCGCGCTATGGGCCGGGATCCGACGTCTGCCCAAGGTCCAGTTACGTCGAATGCAGGGTGATTCAGTCCGCGTTCATGCGGAAGATCTTGACGGCATCTGCAACCAAATTGGCGTTTCCTGCGGCTTGTTCCCCGTTTTTGAGTTGCCGCCCATCCTCCATTCCGACGAGCCAATGCGCTGAAACTAAACCGAAACATCGGTTATGTTCTTTGTGCCATCAGTCTTACTGACGGATGACAATCAGCGGCCCGAGGCGTGTCGCTTTCACACCGAGGGCCTTCGTGACGAAGGCAAGCGCATCATCGGTATCTGCAACCTTGATCGTGCCGCTGACGCGGCGCTTGGCCAGCCTTGGACCGGCAACGACGATCCGGCCGTAGAAATGCCGATTCATCTCCTCAACCACATAGGAAAGCGGCGCATTGTCCACCGCGATCTGCCCGCGCTTCCAGGCGAGAGCCACGAGGGCATCGACGGGTGAGATGGCTGCCTTTTCATTCGCGCGGTCCAGAATTGCCTGCTCGCCCTGCGTGACGCGAACGGAGTGGCTGCGTTGCCCTTCGACATCCACCTGGACGGCATTTTCCGTGACGGTCACTTCCGTGTCGTCATTGCCGTAGCGAACATCAAACGCTGTGCCGAGCGCCGTTACCTTTGTCTCCCCCGCCACGACCGTAAAAGGTCGTTCGGGCGCGTGCGCGACCTGAAAAAAAGCCTGACCTTGAAGAAGGCGGATGACGCGGCGCTCCGGCGAGAAATCCACGGCAATCGCCGAGGAGGCGTTGAGCTGCACCACGGAACCATCCTCCAGTGTGCGAACCGGCATCTCGTCGGTGCCTGCGATCATGTCCGCCTGCAGGCGCAGCGGGCCGTCGAGCGCAAAGAAGGCGCCGGTCGCAAGCCCTGCGATGACTATCGCTGCAGAAATCGGTTTTGCAACGCTCCTCGGCCTGATGTCGATATCGGCTAAAGCAGGATCGGACTGGATCGCTTGCCGGGCGTCACCCATCAGGCGTTCTGCCGCACGATAGGTGCGACAGTTCTCCGGATCGTCCTCGAGCCATTCCTTGAAGCGTGCCTGCTCGGTCGGTGACTGGTTCCGGTTGCCATTGCGCAAGAGCCAGTCGGCCGCTTCGCGGTTCCGCTTTTTCTGGGGCCGACTTTCTCCCTTGACCGGCATAGATATCTCCAGACGTGTCCTTTGACCTTCAGACGTTTGAGGTCGTCGCTTTGGGACTCTTCGTTGAAATCAATCCCGGACATATAGTGATTTGCGCCTGAGATGGATGATCTTTTGTCGGTCTAGAGAATACGGTCCAGGCAATGGGCGAAGGCGCGGCGCAGGTGTCGGTCCACCATGTTCCTGGAAATATTCAGCCTGGCGCTGATCT
>NZ_CM177836.1:3845000-3905737 GCF_058242775.1 Neorhizobium sp. PAMB6630 | reverse complement strand
GCCCATCGGTGCCAGGATACGGCGCAGCACAAAGATCTTCTGCAGATCCTGGCGCGGCACAAGGAGATCTTCCTTACGCGTACCGGACTTGAGGATGTCCATGGACGGGAAGATGCGCTTGTCGGCGACCTTGCGGTCCAGCACGATTTCCGAATTGCCGGTGCCCTTGAACTCTTCGAAGATCACTTCGTCCATGCGGCTGCCGGTGTCGATCAGCGCCGTCGCGATGATCGTCAGCGAGCCGCCTTCTTCGATATTACGGGCAGCACCAAAGAAACGCTTCGGCCGCTGCAATGCATTAGCGTCCACGCCGCCCGTCAGGACCTTGCCGGAGGAGGGAACGACGGTGTTATAGGCGCGGCCAAGGCGGGTGATCGAATCGAGCAGGATCACGACATCACGACCGTGTTCAACTAGGCGCTTGGCCTTCTCGATGACCATTTCGGCGACCTGAACGTGGCGCACGGCCGGCTCATCGAAGGTGGAGGAGACGACTTCGCCGCGCACGGAGCGCTGCATGTCGGTCACTTCTTCCGGCCGCTCGTCGATCAAGAGAACGATCAGATAGCATTCCGGATGATTGGCGGTAATCGAATGGGCAATGTTCTGCAGGAGAACGGTTTTACCGGTCCGCGGCGGGGCGACGATGAGACCGCGCTGGCCTTTGCCGAGTGGCGCCACCAGATCGATCACGCGGGCTGAGAGGTCCTTCGAGGTCGGAACCTCCAGTTCCATCTTGAAGCGCTCATTCGGATAAAGCGGCGTCAGGTTATCGAAGTGAACCTTGTGACGGATCTTTTCCGGGTCGTCGAAATTGATCGTGTTGACCTTCAGGAGTGCGAAATAGCGTTCGCCTTCCTTCGGTCCGCGGATCGGGCCTTCCACCGTATCGCCTGTCTTCAGCGAAAAGCGGCGGATCTGCGAGGGCGAGATGTAGATGTCATCCGGGCCCGGCAGGTAATTGGCATTTGCCGAACGCAGGAAGCCAAACCCGTCCTGCAGCAGTTCAACGACGCCTTCGCCGATGATTTCCACGTCCTGACTGGCCAAGACCTTGAGAATCGCGAACATCAGCTCCTGCTTGCGCATCGTGCTCGCGTTTTCGACCTCCAGCGATTCGGCGAAGGTCAACAAGTCGGTCGGTGACTTGCTCTTGAGTTCTTGAAGCTTCATTTCAGCCATGAAGAGGGACCGCTTTGACTAATTTTGAGGGAATTGGCGTGTCTGTGAAATTCGTTACCGCAGGAAAACCGCGGACGACAGAAGAATGCACACGAGCCACGAAAGATGAGTGGCGGGAAAATAGCGGCTTCAACAGTGAGCCGCAAGGGGGGCGGGCGGGAATTCTTCTCGATCAGAAGGGTTTGACGATCACGAGAATGACAATCAACATCATCAGCACGGTCGGGATCTCGTTCATCAGGCGCCAATAGCGCGCGGTTTTACGCGGGCCGTCCACCGCAAACTGCCTGACGGCCCGGCTCTGGTGCATATGGGCAAGCGTCAACGCCACGACCAGCGCGATCTTGGCGTGCAGCCAGCCGCCCTGGAAACCGTAGATATCCCAGGCGAGATAGAGGCCGAGTGCCCAGCTGATCATCATCGCCGGGTTCATGATCACCTTCAGCAGGCGCTTTTCCATCACCTTGAAGGTTTCCGATTGCACCGAACCCGGATCGGCATCCGTGTGATAAATGAACAGGCGCGGCATGTAGAACAGGCCGGCCATCCAGGCGATCACGGCAATCACGTGAAACGCCTTCACCCAGAGATACAGGCTCTCCGGCTGCAGAACGACCAGCAGAGCGATCAATCCGACAAAAACGATCAGCGCCATGGTTGCCCGCAGCGCTGCCCGTCGTCCGGGATTAGCGTCCACCTGTTTTTCAGGCGCCATGCGGGATCCCCCGCACGCGGTTGACGAGCCTGGTCACATGATCGGGGTTTGCCTCCGGCGTAATGCCGTGCCCGAGATTAAACACCAACGGGCCCTGACCGAGAACCTGAAGGATGGCGTCGATGCCGTCATCCAGCGCCTGGCCGCCAGCAACAACCCGCATGGGATCGAGATTACCCTGCACCGGGCCATCCTTCTGCAGCTCGGCGGCAAAACCGAGCGGTACCGACCAGTCGAGACCGATCATGTCGGCACCCGTCTTCTGGCGATAGGTTTTAAGGTTCATGCCGGCGCCCTTGGCAAAGGCGATGATTTTCGCTTGCGGCCGGCGTTCTTTGACGCTGCGGATGATCCGCGCCACCGGCTTGATGGCATAGTCCTCGAATTCCTTCTCGCCGAGCACGCCCGCCCAGGAATCGAAGATCTGCACCGCATCGGCGCCGGCATCGATCTGCGCCACCAGATAATCGGCGGAAAGATCCGCAAGTACCGCCAGCAGATGCGCAAAGGCTTTCGGATAACGATAACCGAACAGGCGGGCAGGGGCTTGGTCCGTCGTTCCGTGGCCGGCGATCATATAGGTCGCAACCGTCCAGGGCGCGCCGCAGAAACCGAGAAGCGTCGTTTCCTCCGGCAGACTGGCACGGATCTGCGACACCGCCTGCATCACGGGCTTCAGGTGCGGAAGAACGCGCTCCGGCGAGAGGGCAAAAATGCCATCCTCATCGATCGGGGTCATCTTCGGGCCTGAGCCTTCGACGAAATGAACGCCCCGGTCGAGACCATCGGGAATGACGAGGATATCCGAAAACAGGATCGCTGCATCAAAACCATAACGCCGGATTGGCTGGAGGGTGACCTCGGTTGCCAGATCCGGCGAATAACAGAGCTGCAGAAAGCTTCCAGCGTTTGCGCGCGTCTGACGATATTCCGGCAGGTATCGACCTGCCTGTCTCATGAGCCAGATCGGTGGAGGCGTGACGGTCGATCCTTGCAGGACCTCCAGAACCTTTCGGCGATGTGAAGGCAAACCGTGTTCTCCCCTAAAACAAAGAAAATGAGAATCTTGGATTCTTCTGATTCTTAGAGTCGGTGACTATCAAGGATCATTTCTCTTGCACAGTCCACACGCGGACAGTGCGACAATGACACCCAGGCGGGAAAGAGATATAGGCATATTCAGGCAAATGTGGACAGTTCGGATTCATTGTCTTGAATCAATCTCTTGCGAGCCAGATGCCATCATGAAAATCTGTGGATAGCGTGTGTGGCAGACAAGTGCTTTTGCCAGTTATCCCCAGTGTCCCCAACTGCCGCGAAATCGGCCTCACAGGAGCCTTCGTTGTGGATAAATCGGCAGTTGTTAGTCCGGCTCAGTCCGGTCGCTCCAGAGGCCATGGTTTATCCCGAGTTATGAACAGAGGGTGAAGTTTAACGTGGAGAACCGCAAAAGTTTCTTTCATCTGCACCTGATTTCTGACTCAACGGGCGAGACCCTCATTTCGGCGGGACGTGCAGCTTCGGCGCAATTTCAAGGGTCGCTTGCCATCGAGCATGTCTATCCGCTCATTCGAAACCGCCGCCAGCTCTCGCCGGTTCTCGATGCGATCGACGAAAAACCGGGTATCGTTCTCTATACCATCGTCGATCAGGAGCTTGCCGATCACGTGGATCAACGCTGTCGGGAAATTGGGGTTCCCTGCGTGAATGTACTGGAACCGGTGCTCGCCACGTTCCAGACCTATCTCGGCGCCATGTCGCGCCGCAGGGTCGGCGCGCAGCACGCGTTGAACGCCGACTATTTCAAACGCATCGATGCGCTGAATTTCGCCATGGACCATGATGACGGGCAGATGCCGGAGACCTATGACGAGGCGGATGTGGTGATCATCGGCATCAGCCGAACCTCCAAGACACCGACTTCGATCTATCTCGCCAATCGCGGCATCAAATGCGCGAATATTCCCATCGTTCCGGATGTGCCGCTGCCGGAAAGTCTGCTGAAGGCAACACGGCCGCTGATCGTCGGTCTTGTGGCGACAACGGACCGGATCTCGCAGGTGCGTGAAAACCGTGAACTGGGCACGGTCAGCGGTTTTGATCGTGGTCATTATACCGACAGGGCGAACATCAATGAGGAGCTGAAATATGCCCGCACGCTCTGTGCCCGCCACCAATGGCCGATCATCGACGTGACCCGGCGCTCGATCGAAGAAACGGCTGCTGCCATCGTTGCCCTGCGTCCGAAGCTGCGTTAAGCCGAATCCAACTGTCAAAGCCTGGAATGAACCGTGACCCAACCGCTTGTTCTTGCCTCCTCCAGCCCCTTCCGCCGCATGCTGATGAAAAATGCCGGTCTCGCCTTTGAGGCCCAGGCCGCAGACATCGATGAACGCGCCATCGAGGCCCGTCTTCATGAAGAGGGAGCAGATCCGCAGCAGGTGGCCCAGGCGCTTGCGCGTGAAAAGGCGCTTGCGGTCAGCCGGCATTGGCCCGCAGCCTTCGTCATCGGGTCCGACCAGACGATGTCGCTTGGAGACCGTGTCTATCACAAGCCGGCAAACCTTGCCGAAGCCCGCGAAACGCTTCTGTCTTTCTCAGGCGAGAGGCATCAGCTGAACAGCGGCGTCGTGATTGTTCGCGATGGCGTGTCGCTGTGGGAAGACGTCGTCATGGCCAAACTGACGGCGCGGCGGCTGAGTGAAAGCTTCATCGATGGCTATCTTGCCCGCGTCGGCGACAAGGCCCTGACCAGCGTCGGCGCCTATCAGCTGGAAGGAGAGGGCATCCAGCTGTTTTCGCATATCGATGGCGACTACTTCACCATTCTGGGCCTGCCCATGCTGCCCCTCCTGCAGGCGCTGCGTGACCTTGGAGCGATCAATGGCTGATTCACGTGAAACGTTAGCCGCGTTCGTTGTCGGCAGCCCTATCCGCCATTCGCGCTCGCCGCTCATCCACGGCCATTGGCTGCGCCAGTTCGGCCTTGATGGCAGCTATCGGGCGATTGAAGTTTTGCCGGCGGATTTTCAGCATTTTATTGCGTCCTTGAAGACCGATGGCCCCTATCGCGGCGGCAATGTCACCATTCCGCACAAGGAGCGCGCCTTTGAACTGGCCGACCAGCCGGATGAACTGGCCGAGGAACTGGGCGCTGCCAACACGCTTTGGCTGGAAGACGGCCTGCTGAAAGCGACGAATACCGATGGTTATGGCTTTACCGCCAATCTCGACCAGCGTCATGCCGGCTGGGACAGAGCGGACCGCGCTGTCATTCTGGGTGCAGGCGGTGCAAGCCGGGCGATCATCCAGGCGGTGCGAGATCGCGGCGTTGCCGAAATCCATGTGGTCAACCGTACGGTATCGCGCGCAAGCGCGCTGGCCAACCGGTTTGGCGTGCGCGTTCATGCCCATCCGATGGAGGCACTGGGCGAGGTGATGGCGGGCGCCGGGCTTTTCATCAACACCACCTCGCTTGGCATGGATGGCGAGGCAGCGCCCGAGATTGATTTTTCCACCATGCGCGCCGATGCGGTTGTGACCGACATTGTTTATGTGCCGCTGGAAACGCCGATCCTGGCCATGGCGAAAGCTGAAGGCCTGGCAACGGTGGATGGTCTGGGCATGCTCCTGCACCAGGCGGTGCCCGGTTTTGAAAAATGGTTCGGAATGCGCCCGGTGGTGGATGACGCTTTGCGCGCCCTCATCGTCAAGGATATGGAGGGCCATGCATGATCAGGATCGGCCTTACCGGATCGATCGGCATGGGAAAGTCGACGACAGCGGCGCTCTTTGCCGCCGAAGGCATTCCGGTCAACGATGCCGATGCGGTTGTGCATGACCTTTACCGCGACGAAGCCGTTGCACCCATCGAGGCAGCTTTTCCCGGCGTGACGGCAGAGGGTGTGATCGATCGCGCTGCCCTTTCAAGCGCGCTTGCGGCAGAACCCCAGCGTTTCAAGGAACTGGAAGCTATCGTGCATCCGCTGGTGCGGGCGCGGGAGGCGGTTTTTCTGGACACGCAACGGGCCGCCGGCCGCACCATGGTGGTTCTCGATATTCCGCTTCTGTTTGAAAGCGGCGCGGCCGACCGGGTTGATGTGGTCGTGGTGGTTTCCTGCGATCCACACATCCAGCGGCAAAGGGTACTTGCGCGACCGGGCATGAGCGAGGACAAGTTCAACCTGATCCTTTCGCGGCAGGTGCCGGATGCGGACAAGCGGGCGCGGGCAGATTTCATCATCGATACCGGCCATGGCATCGAAGCGGCCAGAATCCGCGTGCGCGATATCATCGCCACTGTGCAGGCAGGCATTAAAACGGGACAATGGAGCGCAAAAGATGCGTGAAATCATCTTCGATACGGAAACGACCGGCCTTGAGAACAAGATCGACCGGATCATCGAAATCGGTGGCATCGAGCTTCTGAACCACTTTCCGACCGGCCGGACGTTTCACGTCTATATCAACCCGGGCGATCGCAAGGTTCATCCCGATGCGCTGGCTGTGCATGGCATTACCGATGATTTCCTGAAGGACAAGCCACGTTTTGCCGAGGTGGTCGATCAGATCCGCGAGTTTTTCGACGGCGCCAAATGGGTGGCGCACAATGCTAACTTCGACATGGGCTTCATCAACGCCGAATTCGACCGGCTTGGCCTGCCGCCTGTTCCGTCCGATCAGGTGATCGACACGCTGTCGATGGCGCGGCGCAAGAACCCGATGGGACCGAATTCGCTGGATGCGCTCTGCCGGCGTTATGGCATCGACAATTCGCACCGCACGAAACACGGCGCGCTCCTCGACTCTGAATTGCTGGCCGAAGTCTATATCGAGATGATCGGCGGACGGCAGGCAGCGCTGGGGCTTGCCAGCAATGAGCGGACACGCACCGTTGTTGAAGAGGATGTGGTGGAAATTACCACGCTGGAGCGACCACGTCCGCTGCCGCCGCGTCTGGGTGCAGCAGAGATCGAAGCGCATGAGGCGCTCATCAAATCGTTTGGCGAAAAGGCCATCTGGTCGCGCTACCAGTAACGCCTCCAATCAGAGACCATAAAAAAAGCCCGGCTCGACCGGGCTTTTTCGATACAGCAATTGCAACAGGGCGATCAGCTGTTCAGCGTCTGCGAACGGTTCTGTTCTTCAGAAACACGCTGGGCAAACATCTGGCCGAAATCGATCGGGTCGATCATCAGCGGCGGGAAGCCGCCATTGCGCGTGATGTCGGAAATGATCTGGCGGGCAAACGGGAAGAGCAGGCGCGGGCACTCGATGAAGAGAACCGGCAGCATGTGTTCCTGCGGAAAACCGGTGATGCGGAAAACGCCGCCGTAAACAAGCTCGGCTGCAAACACCACTTTGTCGCCATCCTTGGCTTCAGCGTTCAGCGTCAGCACCACGTCGAAATCGGTCTCCGACAGCGGATTGGCGTTGACGTTCACGTTGATGTTGATCGCCGGAGCCTTGTCGCGAGCCTGCAGCGAATGCGGAGCGCCCGGGTTCTCGAAGGAGAGATCCTTGGTGTACTGCGCAAGAATGGTGAGGGAGGGGGACTGCGTTTCGTTTTCGTTTGCCATTGGCTGTTCCTCGTCTTCGATCTTTTGCGCCGTCTATCACTTAGACCTGCTCCTTACAACCCTTTGGCCGGGGCGGCAGGCTGTCTCAGCGCTCGTCGTCAGGCTTGCGATCCGGCCCTTCGGACCAGGGCGATGAGGGGTTTGGCTTGCGTTGATAATCATCCGAATCCAGATCGAGCGTGCGCGCAACCGGGCCTTTGCCTGGCTCGGCATTCTGACGTGGATTCTGGAACGGGTTGCCGCGGGCTGAGGCCGAATAGCTTGATTTCACCACCACGCGCTGGCCGATCAGACCCCAGAGCAGCGTGCGCACCGCGGGGATGAACAGCAGAAGGCCAAGGATATCGGTGAGGAAGCCGGGTAGCACGAGGAGGATGCAGGCAAAAACGATCATCGCGCCATGGATGATGGCTTCTCCCGGCACGCGGCCTTCGCGCCCTTCCATCTGGATCTGGCGCAAGACGCCGAG
The DNA here is from genome assembly GCF_058242775.1 of Neorhizobium sp. PAMB6630. Classification (NCBI taxonomy): domain Bacteria; kingdom Pseudomonadati; phylum Pseudomonadota; class Alphaproteobacteria; order Hyphomicrobiales; family Rhizobiaceae; genus Neorhizobium; species Neorhizobium sp. PAMB6630. Next base: position 3,897,792 of record NZ_CM177836.1, on the reverse strand, counting down.
CCCCTGCACGCGCAGCAGCATCGCACCCAAAATGCCGGAGAGGATGACGAGCCCAAGCGTCGGCCAGAGGCCAAGCCACCGCCCGACCATCACGAAGCCGGCAATTTCCGCGAGAGGAAGGCCGAGAAGAAGAAGCGGAAACAGGAACAGGCGCATGATATCCTTTGAAGGTCCGTTGCACGGCATGAACGCGAAGACACGGTCACGCTATTTGAATGAGCGTCATATCAGACTATATGAGGTGGAACCTTTCCAATTCCAACGATACTGCGGGTGAAAATGGGCGCGAACGATTTCATAACTCTGTTTTTTCTCGTGGCAGCGGTGCTGATCTTTCTGCAATTGCGCAGTGTGCTTGGCCGCCGCACCGGCCATGAGAAGCCGCCTGCAGATCCCTTCAGCGCAAGGGATACGGCGCGCGGACCGGCAGCCGATGACGGCAAGGTGGTGACACTGCCGCGCCGCGAACCCGTGGACGACGAACAGCGCTGGAGCGAGATCGATGCGGTGGCCAAACCCGGCACTGCCCTGAACGAGGGTCTGCGTGATCTCGTGAAGGCCGATCCGACGTTCCGGCCGAAGGAATTTCTCGCCGGCGCCCGCATGGCCTATGAAATGATCGTGATGGCATTTGCCGATGGCGATCGCAAAACATTGACCGGTCTTCTGTCGAAGGAAGTTTTTGAAGGTTTTGGTGCAGCCATCAGCGAGCGCGAGGCCCGCGGCGAAACCATCAAGTCCACCTTCGTCGGCATCGACGAGGCCGATATCACTCATGCGTCCGTCAAGGATCATGACGAGCAGATTACCGTGCGCATTGTCAGCCAACTGATTTCGGCGACCTATGACAAGGCCGGCACGTTGATCGATGGCGATGCGGAAAACGTGGCTGAGGTCACCGACATCTGGACCTTTGCTCGTGACCTGCGCTCGCGTGATCCGAACTGGAAGCTGGTGGCAACCGAATCCGAGCAATGACCGTTTCCGAAACCTTTTCGCTGACACAGCTGGCATTCTCCGATGTGAGGGGGTGGGAGATCGATGATCCCCGCCCCCTCTTTTCCGTCATGCGCCAGTGTCTTGCGCATCTTGAACGCGGCAAGCCCTATCGAACCGGGTCGCTTGGCCTCAGCTCGGACGACCTTTTGCCGCTTCTTTCGGCTGCCGGTCAGGCTGACATCACCGATGCCGCTTCGGCTCGTGCCTTTTTCGAGGCCCATTGCATTCCCTTCCGCATCGCGCAAGCCGAGGCGAAACCGGGTTTCGTGACGGCCTTTTATGAGCCGGAAGTCGAGGTTTCTGACCGGCCGGAATCCGGCTATGAGTTTCCGTTCTATCGGCGCCCTGCCGATCTTGTCGATCTTAATGACAGCAACCGCCCGGCGGACATGCCTTCATCCTATGCCTTCGGACGTGAGCGGTCCGGTGTGATCGGTCCTTATCCGGACCGGCGGGATATTGATCTCGGTTATCTCGATGGCAGGGGGCTGGAGATTGCCTGGGCGAGATCCAAGGTCGATGTCTTCTTTACTCATGTGCAGGGCGCGGCGCGTCTACGCTACCCCGACGGCAGCCTGCGGCGGATCACCTATGACGGAAAGGCCGGCCATCCGTTTTCCGCCATCGGCAAGCTGTTGATCGATCGGGGAGAGATCCGCCCAGCAGATATTTCGATGCAGGCGATCCGAAAATGGCTTGCAGAGAATCCGGCTAAGGTGGATGAAGTGTTGTGGCATAACCGCTCCTACATCTTCTTTCGCGAGGCAGACGTGAGCGATCCGGCGCTCGGGCCGATTGCTGCCGCAAAAGTGCCGCTGGTTCCCGGTCGCTCGCTTGCCGTGGACCGGCTGATCCATACGTTCGGGTTTCCCTTTTTCATCGCCTCCGACACGTTGACGCATCTGGACGGCGGCCGGCCTTTTGCTCGGCTGATGATGGCGCTCGATACCGGGTCTGCCATTGTCGGCCCGGCACGCGGCGATATCTTTACCGGGTCCGGCGACGAGGCCGGAGACAGGGCCGGTACGGTGCGCAACAACGCCGATTTTCATCTCCTGATCCCCAAGGCAGCAGCCGTTCGGTACGGCCGATGAAGGGCGGGCGGAAGCTGAGCGCCGAAGAGCGCATTCTCTGGGGCACCGTCGCGAAGACGACGAAGCCGCTCTCCGGCCGCATGGAAGAGCTTTTGTCCTTCGAAGAGGAGACGGCTCTGCCGGAGCCTAAAATCAAGGAGGGAAAGGCGCGCGGGCAGAAGGCAGGCGCGTCCAGTGAGCCCGCAGATACAACGCCGAAAAAGCCGCAACCGACGGGTCTGCACCATCCGTTGGAAAAGCCGGTCAAGCGCAAGATCGCCCGTGGCCGCCTCGCGCTCGAAGCACGTATCGACCTGCACGACATGTTCCAGAGCGAGGCGCATGGCATGCTCCTGGATTTCCTCATGCGCGCTCATGAGCGGGGCTTGCGTCATGTGCTTGTCATCACCGGCAAGGGAAGTTCCTATGGTAGCGAAGGCGCCCTGAAGCGGGCCGTGCCGATGTGGTTTTCCAAGGCCGAATTCCGCTTCCTGATATCTTCCTATGAGCCTGCGGCACGCCAGCATGGCGGGGAGGGCGCGCTTTACGTGCGGCTGACCCGGCGCGGTGGCGAGCGGTGACGCCGTTTGGTGAAGCCATGCGGACGCTGCGTCTGCGAAAGGGTGTGAACCAGCAGCAGATGGCGGCAGCATTGCGCGTTTCGCCGGCCTATCTCTCGGCGCTGGAACACGGCCGGCGCGGTCGCCCGAGCTTTGATTTCCTGCAGCGTGTGGCCGGCTATTTCAACATCATCTGGGATGAGGCGGAAGAACTGTTCATGCTGGCGGAAACGTCGGATCCGCGGGTAGTGGTGGACACGGCCGGTTTGCCGCCGAAATATACCGCCCTTGCCAATCTTCTGGCGCGCCGCATTAGCACTTTGGAACCGGACGTGATAGACGACTTGACGGAGCTGCTGGAAAAAGCCTCAAATCGGGGCTAACGGCGCATGTCATCCCCTGTTTTCGCGAGCCAACGCTTTGGAAACAGGGCCGGAACTTCCTATAGTCCGTGTCAAGGACAACGGTGATTCGACGCCTCACCGTCCGCAGCCAAGAAACTAGAAAGTTGATTGATGAGCGATACACCCGTCAGCGATAGCGCGAGTGCAGAATACGGAGCCGATTCGATCAAGGTCCTGAAAGGGCTTGACGCGGTTCGTAAACGTCCCGGCATGTATATCGGGGATACGGACGATGGCTCCGGTCTCCACCATATGGTCTACGAAGTCGTCGACAATGCGATCGACGAAGCGCTGGCGGGACATGCCGACATCGTCACCGTTACGCTGAACGCCGATGGATCGGTCACCGTTACCGACAACGGCCGCGGTATTCCGACCGATATCCACACCGGCGAGGGTGTGTCGGCCGCCGAAGTTATCATGACCCAGCTGCATGCCGGCGGCAAGTTCGACCAGAACTCCTACAAGGTCTCGGGTGGTCTGCACGGCGTTGGCGTGTCCGTGGTGAACGCGCTCTCCGTCAAGCTGAACCTCAAGATCCGCCGCAGCGGCCGCGTTCATGAAATCAGCTTCACCCACGGCGTTCCCGACAGTCCTCTGAAGATCATCGGCGAATACGAAGGTCGATCCGGCACGGAAGTCACCTTCCTGCCGAGCACAGACACTTTTACCAAGACGGATTTCGACTACGGGACGCTGGAGCATCGCCTGCGCGAACTCGCGTTCCTGAATTCCGGCGTGCGCATTCTGCTGACCGACAAACGTAAGTCCGATATCCGCCAGGAAGAAATGCTCTATGACGGCGGCCTCGAGGCCTTCGTGCGTTATCTCGACCGCTCCAAGAAGCCGCTGGTCAACACGCCGGTGGCGATCAAGGGCGAAAAGGACGGCATCACCGTCGAAGTCGCCATGTGGTGGAACGACAGCTATCATGAAAATGTGCTGTGCTTCACCAACAACATTCCCCAGCGCGATGGCGGCACGCATATGGCCGGTTTCCGCGGCGCGCTGACCCGCCAGATCACCTCCTATGCCGACACATCCGGCATCACCAAGAAGGAAAAGGTGACGCTGCAGGGTGAAGACTGCCGCGAAGGCCTGACCGCCGTTCTCTCCGTCAAGGTTCCGGATCCAAAATTCTCGTCGCAGACCAAGGACAAGCTGGTTTCGTCGGAAGTGCGCCCGGTCGTTGAAAACCTCGTCAACGAGGCGCTCAGCACCTGGTTTGAAGAGCATCCGACCGAAGCCAAGATCCTCGTCGGCAAGGTTGTGGAAGCAGCCGTTGCCCGCGAAGCGGCCCGTAAGGCACGCGAACTGACACGCCGCAAGGGCGCGCTCGATATCGCTTCGCTGCCCGGCAAGCTTGCAGATTGCTCCGAGCGCGATCCGGCAAAGTCCGAGCTTTTCCTCGTGGAAGGTGACTCCGCTGGCGGCTCGGCAAAGCAGGGCCGTTCGCGCGAAAGCCAGGCCATCCTGCCGCTGCGCGGCAAGATCCTCAACGTGGAACGTGCGCGCTTCGACAAGATGTTGTCGAGCCAGGAAATCGGTACGCTGATCACCGCCCTTGGCACGTCGATCGGCAAGGACGAGTTCAACGCCGACAAGCTGCGTTATCACAAGATCATCATCATGACGGACGCTGACGTCGACGGCGCCCATATTCGCACGCTTCTGCTCACCTTCTTCTTCCGCCAGATGCCGGAACTGATCGAGCGCGGTCATCTCTATATCGCCCAGCCGCCGCTCTATAAGGTGACGCGCGGCAAGTCCGTGCAGTATCTGAAGGACGAAAAGGCGCTGGAAGAGTACCTCATCGGCCAGGGCCTTGAGGATGCAACGCTGACGCTGGGGTCCGGCGAAGTGCGTGCTGCTGCCGATCTGCGCGATGTCATTGCCGATGCGCTGCGTCTGCGCTCGCTGCTCGATGGTCTGCATTCGCGTTATAGCCGCGCGATCGTCGAACAGGCGGCCATTGCCGGCGCGCTCAACCCGGAACTCACCGACAATCCGGTGCGTGCGCAGGAAACGGCCGACGAAGTCGCCCGTCGCCTCGATATCATCGCGGAAGAAACCGAACGCGGCTGGTCTGGCCACGTGACGCCGGAAGGCGGCATCCGCTTCGAGCGCATGGTGCGTGGCGTGAAGGAAGCAGCCTTCCTTGACGTGGCGCTGATCGGCTCGGCCGATGCCCGCCATATCGACCAGATGACGGCGCGCCTGCACGATATCTATGGTACGCCGCCGATCCTCACACGCAAGGAAGGCAAGTTCGAGATTGCCGGCCCCCGCGCTCTGCTCGATGCGATCTTTGCGGCTGGCCGCAAGGGCCTGTCGATGCAGCGTTACAAGGGTCTCGGCGAAATGAACGCCGAACAGCTTTGGGAAACGACGCTTGATCCGAACGTCCGCTCGCTTCTGCAGGTGAAGGTTCTCGATGCCACGGATGCGGACGGCATGTTCGCCCGGCTGATGGGGGATGAGGTTGAACCGCGCCGCGAGTTCATCCAGGAGAACGCGCTCAGCGTTGCCAACCTCGACATTTGATCAAAAATTGTTTCACGTGAATCTTTCCTGTGGATTGATTCACGTGAAACATTCTTTTTGAACCTCTGGTTCGAAGATGCCCGCGTCGAATGCGGCCCAAGCCAAAAAAGCCAGTACGAACAATGTTGCAGAACGGCTTGCCCTCGCAACGGAACTTTATGTCTCTCTTCGGATTGAGGCAGGGCGCTCCATCACGCTTGATAGCGTCTACCGCTTTCGGCGATATTGCGCCGCACATGTAACCTGTTAGTTTACCTCCCCCATGCTAGATCTCGTCTTGCGCCCCTTATGGCGCAGGCAAGTACATCGGAAAGAAAGGTGGCGCCTCGCATGTTCTACCAGCTTTATGAGTTGAACCACGCCGCGATGGCGCCTCTTCGCGCCTCAACTGAAGCCATGCGCTTCCTCTATGACAATCCCATGAACCCGTTTGCGAAGACCACGATGGGCCGCACCTATGCGGCCGGTCTTGAAGTCTTCGAACGGATGACGCGGCGTTACGGCAAGCCGGAATTCGGCCTTCCCACAACCACTGTCGATGGCGAGACTGTCGCCGTCACGGAAAAGGTGGTGTGGTCAAAGCCGTTCTGCGATCTCCTGCATTTTGAACGGGCGCTGCCGAAGGGCAGGGATGCTGATCCGAAGATCCTCGTCGTTGCCCCGATGTCCGGCCACTATGCCACGCTTCTGCGCGGCACGGTCGAGGCGCTGATACAGGGCGCTGACGTCTACATCACAGACTGGCAGGACGCGCGAAATGTGCCGGTGACGGACGGTCTCTTCGATCTCGACGACTATATCGACTACATCATCGAGATGCTGCATCATCTCGGGCCGAACACCCATGTTGTTGGCGTCTGTCAGCCGTCCGTGCCGGTGCTTGCTGCTGCAGCCGTGATGGAAGCAGCCGGCGATCCGCTGGCGCCTGCCTCCATGACCTTGATGGGCGGCCCGATCGACACACGCATCAACCCGACTGCCGTCAACAAGCTTGCCCAGGACCGTCCGCTGAAGTGGTTCAAGGACAACGTCATCATGACGGTGCCCTGGCCGCAGGCCGGTTTCATGCGGCCGGTCTATCCGGGCTTCCTGCAGCTCTCCGGTTTCATGTCGATGAACCTTGATCGCCACGTGGTCGCGCACAAGGAGTTCTTCCAGCATCTCGTCAAGAACGACGGAGAATCGGCGGAAAAGCATCGCGACTTCTACGATGAATATCTGGCCGTGATGGACCTGACGGCGGAGTTCTATCTGCAGACGGTCGATACCGTGTTCATCAAGCATTCGCTGCCAAAGGGCGAGATGATGCACCGTTCCGCCAAGGTCGATACATCAGCGATCCGCAACGTCGCGCTGCTGACGATCGAAGGCGAAAACGACGATATCTCGGGTGTCGGCCAGACGAAGGCTGCGCAGACCATCTGCCCGAATATTCCAGACGCTCTGCGCGAACATTATGTGCAGCCGGATGTCGGTCATTACGGCGTCTTCAACGGCTCGCGCTTCCGCCGCGAAATAGCACCGCGCATCCTGGCTTTCGCCCGCGCCCACACAAAAGCGGCCCGCAAGGCACCGGTTCCACGGGTTATCAAGGGCGGCAAGTCCGCCTGATACCTTGAGTACATGCCGATTTCCTGAAATAAAATCAGGGCCTTTGCCGATTTGGCAAGGGCCCTTCTTGAAGGCGGGTGCAGCACTTACCAAATCGAGATCAGACGAGCAGGCATGAGGCCGGTTCGTATGACAACTGAGGTAACGCACCCCATGAACCAGCAAGCATTGATACGTCCGGAATGGACGCCGGCGACCATCGCCCTGATGGTGCTCGGCTTTGTGGTCTTCTGGCCGCTGGGCCTTGCCATGCTCGCCTATATCCTGTTCGGCGATCGACTTCGCGATTTCAAACGCGAGGCGAATGCACGGGCAGATGGCTTCTTCTCCGGCCTGCGCCGGTCCGGCCGCCGCTCGCCATTTGCCAACGGCACCTATTCCACCGGTAATGTTGCGTTTGACGATTGGCGCAAGGCAGAACTTGACCGCATGGAAGAGGAACGCCGCCGGATGGACGAAATGCGCGAGGAATTCGATTCCTACCTGCGCGAACTGCGCCGTGCCAAGGATCAGGAAGAGTTCGACCGTTTTATGCGTGAGCGTCGCGGTCGCGGATCAGACACCCAGTATCCAGCGGTCTGATACCTGCCATCCTGACGAAAGATCCCGGCCGGCACCGCAAGGTGCCGGTTTTCTGTTGCGCCCCCGTGGCAAGGCTGGCTAGAACCACCGCATGTTCGCCCTCTTGAAAAAGTCGAAGAAGACCAAGCCCCCGGTCAAGAAGACCGAGCGCGTGCTGCATGTCGGCGATCGCGCCATGCCCTTGACGATCCGCGAGCATCACCAGGCAAGCCGCATCACCCTGCGCATCGAACCGGGTGGACGTGCGCTGCGGCTGACCGTGCCGACAGGCCTTGCCAAGCGCGAGATCGACGCTTTTCTCATCCGCCATGACGACTGGCTGCGCATGAAGCTTGCAAAGTTTGCCGCCGATTCTGGTTTACGCCCCGGCGGTACGCTTTCTCTTCGCGGCGTGCCGCATCGCATCGTTCATACCGGTTCTCTTCGTGGCCTGACCGAAAGTGGCGAAGAAGACGGTGAGCCCGTGATCCGGGTGAGCGGGCTGGAAGACCATCTGGGGCGACGGCTTGCCGCATTCCTGAAAAAGGAAGCCCGGGCGGATCTGGAAAAGCTGGTAGCCCGCCATGCGGCCGCAGTAGGCAAGCCGGTCAAATCGCTCTCGATGAAAGATACCCGCAGCCGCTGGGGATCCTGTTCCTGGGACGGTAACTTGAGCTTTTCCTGGCGGATCGCCATGGCACCGCTCTTCGTGATCGACTACCTCGCCGCCCATGAGGTGGCGCACCTGAAGGAAATGAACCACGGGCCGCAATTCTGGGCGCTTTGCGAAAAGCTTTGCCCGGGAATGGAGCCGGCCCGGAGCTGGCTGAAACAGAACGGGTCGCAACTGCACGCCATCGATTTCAGCTGAGACGGGCGCCTTGGTCGCAGGGCCGCAATATGGCTCGACTCAACGCCCAAAACATGCGAATCCGCCTTTCCATGACACCAGATATCAAAATCTGCGGATTGAAGACACCGGAGGCCGTCGATCTGGCGGTGGCCCGCGGCGCGACCCATATCGGCTTCATCTTCTTCGAGAAGAGCCCAAGGCACATCGATCCGATGAGCGCGGGCATTCTGGCTGACCGGGTGAGGGGACGCGCAAAAATCGTCGCCGTCACCGTTAATGCCGATAACGAAGAGCTGGAAGACATTATTGCCTTCCTGAAACCGGATATCCTTCAGTTGCACGGTGCCGAGACCCCTGATCGCGTCCTGACGGTCAAGGCGCTGTATGGCCTGCCTGTGATGAAAGCGTTTTCCGTGCGCGGCATGGATGATCTGCGCAAGATCGAAGCCTATGACGGGCTTGCCGATCGCTTCCTGTTCGATGCCAAGGCCCCTGAAGGCTCTGAACTTCCCGGCGGTAACGGTGTTTCGTTTGACTGGGCGATCATGGACGCGCTTGACGACAGCGTCGATTACATGCTTTCCGGTGGCCTGAACAAGGATAACGTGGTTCAGGCGCTGACGGCGACGCGCGCGCGTGGCATCGACTTGTCCTCGGGCGTGGAAAGCGCACCTGGTGTCAAGGACCTCGACAAGATGAACGCCTTCTTCGACAGGATCGATGCGTGGCGCGTCAGTGGATCAAAGGGAGTAGAGACGTGAACCAGCCTCTGAAACCGAATTCCTTCCGGGCCGGTCCCGATGAAGATGGCCGCTTCGGCATTTATGGCGGCCGCTTTGTCGCCGAAACCCTGATGCCGCTGATCCTCGACCTGCAGGACGAGTGGAACAAGGCCAAGACCGATCCGGAATTTCAGGCCGAGATTGCGCATCTCGGCAAGCATTATATCGGGCGTCCGAGCCCGATGTATTTCGCTGAGCGCCTGACGGCGGAACTCGGTGGCGCAAAGATCTATTTCAAGCGCGATGAGCTGAACCACACGGGCAGCCACAAGATCAATAACTGCATTGGCCAGATCCTGCTCGCCAAGCGCATGGGCAAGACCCGCATCATCGCTGAAACCGGCGCCGGCCAGCATGGCGTGGCATCAGCCACCGTTGCCGCCCGCTTCGGCCTGCCTTGCGTCGTCTATATGGGCGCAACCGATGTGGAGCGTCAGGCACCGAACGTGTTTCGCATGAAGCTGCTCGGCGCCGAGGTGAAGCCTGTCACATCCGGCCACGGCACGCTGAAGGACGCGATGAACGAGGCCCTGCGCGACTGGGTGACCAATGTGGATGATACCTATTACATCATCGGCACGGCCGCCGGCCCGCATCCGTATCCGGAAATGGTGCGCGAGTTCCAGTCGGTCATCGGCAAGGAAGCCCGCGGACAGATGATGGAAGCCGAAGGCCGCCTGCCGGACATGCTGGTGGCAGCCGTGGGCGGTGGCTCGAACGCCATCGGCCTCTTCCATCCGTTCCTTGACGACGAAAGCGTTTCGATCGTCGGCGTCGAAGCCGGCGGCAAGGGGCTGGAGGGCGAGGAACACTGTGCTTCGCTGACGGCTGGCCGTCCCGGCGTGCTGCACGGCAACCGTACCTATCTGCTGCAGGACGATGACGGCCAGATCAAGGAAGGCCATTCCATCTCGGCCGGTCTCGATTATCCCGGCATCGGGCCTGAACATTCGTGGCTGCGCGATACCGGCCGCGTCGAATATGTGCCGATCAAGGATGACGAGGCGCTCGCCGCGTTCCAGATGCTGACGCGCACCGAAGGCATCATCCCGGCGCTCGAGCCCAGCCATGCGCTGGCCGAAGTCATCAAGCGCGCACCGAAGATGGACAAGGACCAGATCATCCTGATGAACCTCTGTGGCCGTGGCGACAAGGACATCTTCACCGTCGGCAAGCTTCTCGGAATGGGTCTCTGATCATGACTGAACGTATGGATGCACGTTTCGCCGACCTGAAGGCTGAGGGCCGCCCGGCACTCATCACCTATTTCATGGGCGGCGATCCCGATTTCGAAACCTCGCTCGGCATCATGAAGGCGCTGCCGGAAGCCGGTGCCGATGTCATCGAGCTTGGCATGCCGTTTTCCGATCCGATGGCCGATGGCCCGGCGATCCAGATGGCGGGCCATCGGGCCCTCGCCGGTGGTCAGACACTGGCGAAGACGCTGGATCTCGCACGCGCTTTTCGTGAAGGCGACCAGAAAACGCCGATCGTGCTGATGGGGTATTACAACCCGATCTATTCCTTTGGTGTCGACCGCTTCCTGGATGAAGCGCTTGAGGCGGGCATCGACGGCCTGATCGTTGTCGACCTGCCGCCTGAGATGGACGATGAACTGTGTATCCCGGCTTTGGCCAAGGGCATCAACTTCATTCGCCTTGCGACGCCGACGACTGACGAAAAGCGCCTGCCAAAAGTTCTGCAGAACACATCAGGCTTCGTTTATTATGTCTCGATGAACGGCATCACCGGCTCGGCCCTGCCGGATCTCTCCAAGATCGCAACCGCCGTCAACCGCATCAAGGCGCATACGGACCTGCCGGTCTGTGTCGGCTTTGGCGTGAAGACGGCCGATCATGCGCAGGCAATCGGTGCCGCCGCCGATGGCGTGGTGGTGGGTTCTGCCATCGTTGCCCAGGTGGCCGGCAGTCTCGATGCTGAGGGACGTGCGACGAGCCACACGATTTCCGCAGTCTCGACGCTGGTGCGCGGCCTTGCGACCGGCGTTCGTTCGGCACGCCTTGCTGCTGCCGAATAAAGTTACCACATTGACGATGGTCAATCAGGAGTTTTGCCCGTGAACTGGATCACCAACTATGTGCGCCCGCGCATCAATTCCATGCTGGGTCGCCGGGAAGTGCCGGAGAACCTCTGGATCAAGTGCCCGGAAACCGGCGAAATGGTCTTCCACAAGGATCTGGAAGAAAACAAGTGGGTCATTCCCGCCTCCGGTTTCCACATGAAGATGCCGGCCAAGGCGCGTTTGGCCGACCTGTTCGATGGCGGCGTTTTTGAAAACCTGCCGCAGCCGAAGGTGGCGCAGGATCCGCTGAAGTTCCGCGATTCGAAGAAATATGCCGACCGCCTGAAGGATAGCCGCGTCAAGACCGAGCAGGAAGATACGATCCTGGCCGGTCTCGGCAAGGTCGAGGGCCTGACCCTTGTCGCCGTCGTGCATGAATTCAACTTCATCGGCGGCTCGCTCGGCATGGCTGCCGGCGAAGCGATCGTGAAGGCTGCCGAACGGGCTCTGGCCGAGCGCTGCCCGCTGGTCATCTTCCCGGCCTCCGGCGGCGCGCGCATGCAGGAAGGCATTCTCTCGTTGATGCAGCTGCCGCGCACCACTGTTGCCATCGACATGCTGAAGGAAGAGGGCCTGCCCTATATCGTGGTTCTGACGAACCCGACGACCGGTGGCGTGACCGCATCCTATGCCATGCTGGGCGATGTCCATATCGCCGAGCCGGGCGCGGAAATCGGCTTTGCCGGCAAGCGCGTCATTGAGCAGACGCTGCGCGAAAAGCTGCCGGAAGGGTTCCAGACGGCGGAATATCTGCTGGAGCACGGCATGGTCGACATGGTGGTCAAGCGCCACGATATCGCTCATACGCTGGCAACGATCCTCAAGATCATGCTGAAGCAGCCGGCTGGCGATACGAGCGACGAAGCAGGACAACCGCTCGCACTCAGCGCCTGATTTTCCGATGAACGCCTCGGGGACTGACATGAACGACGTGGCCCATAGCGAGGCGGAACAGGTCATCAACGACCTGATGAAACTGCACCCCAAGGGTTTTGATATGACCCTTGAGCGCATGCGTCGCCTGCTTGAGGTTCTGGGCAATCCCCAGCTGAAACTGCCGCCGATGATCCACGTCGCCGGCACCAACGGCAAGGGCTCCGTCTCGGCCTTCTGTCGTGCGCTTCTGGAAGCTGGCGGTTATTCCGTTCACGTTCACACCTCGCCCCATCTCGTCCACTGGCATGAGCGTTACCGGATCGGCCGCAAGGGCGAACCGGGGACGCTGGTGGAGGATGCCGATCTTGCCGATGCCCTGCGCCGGGTGGCCGAGGCCAATGCGGGCCAAGCCATCACCGTGTTCGAGATCCTGACGGCCGCGGGTTTTCTGCTGTTTTCCGAACGGCCCGCCGATGCCGTGATCATCGAGGTCGGCATGGGCGGGCGTCTCGATTGCACCAATGTCGTCGATAATCCCGCCGTATCCGTCATCATGCCGATCTCCTTCGATCACCAGGCCTATCTCGGTGATCGGGTGGAACTGATCGCAGCGGAAAAGGCCGGTATCATCAAGAAGGGCCGCCCGGTGGTGATTGGCCACCAGGAATTCGAGGCGGCGCGCGAAACGCTTGCGGCGACCGCCGATCGTCTTGGTTCTCCGGCAACCATTTACGGCCAGGACTTTACCGCCCACGAAGAATTTGGGCGCATGGTCTATCAGGATGAGTTCGGCCTTGCCGACCTGCCTCTGCCGCGCCTGCCGGGCCGCCATCAGCTGGCCAATGCGGCTGCTGCAATCCGCGCCGTCAAGGCTGCGGGTTTTCCCGTCACCGAAGCGATGATGGAAACGGCGATGACATCGGTCGAATGGCCGGGCCGTCTGCAGAAACTGACGGAAGGTGCTCTTCTTCAATACGCGCCGGCCGGGGCGGAAATCTGGGTGGATGGCGGGCACAATCCCGGTGCCGGCGAGGTGATTGCCGAAGCCATGGCCTCGTTTGAGGAAAAGCAGGCCCGTCCGCTTTATCTCATCATCGGCATGCTCAACACCAAGGACCCAATCGGCTATTTCCGCGCCTTTGCCGATATTGCCGAATATGTTTTTGCCGTGCCGATCCGCGGCAGCGATGCCGGGCTTGATCCGGTGGTTCTGGCCAATGCGGCCTATGATGCGGGCCTCGTGGCCGAGCCGTCGCTGACGGTTGCCGACGCGCTGAAGGAAATCACCGAGCGCCAGATCGAAGGGCAGTTGCCGCCGCGCATCCTCATCGGTGGTTCGCTTTATCTGGCCGGAAACGTGCTGGCCGACAATGGCACCCCGCCGCGCTGACGATGTGAGCTTCAACGCAAGCCATGAAAAAAGCCCGGTCATGCCGGGCTTTTTTCGTCTCATACGAATGGATGCGCTTAGATGGCGCCGGAGATCCAGGCGGAAAGCGCGGTTTTCGGCGCTGCACCCACCTTGATGTCTGCCACTTCGCCACCCTTGAACATGGCAAGGGTCGGGATGGAGCGTACGCCGAACTTGGCGGCCAGTTCCGGGTTTTCATCGATGTTGAGCTTGGCGACCTTCACCTTGCCGGCCATCTCGTTGGAAATCTCTTCGAGGCTCGGACCGATCATCTTGCAGGGGCCGCACCATTCAGCCCAGAAATCCACAACGACGGGCTCTGAGGATTCCAGAACTTCCGACTGGAAGTTCGCATTGTCGACTTTCACGGTAGCCATGGGGCTCTCCTTCAACGATTTCGTGTTGGCAAGAATGTGATGCGCGGCCGCGTCAAATTCAATGCTGCCTATCTCACTTTGTATTGAGTTCGGCAAGGGAGCGGGAAAGCAGCGCCGGTGGAAGCGTGATGACGGCTGCTGTTTCCGTGTAAACCAGCACGCAGGAAATCTCCCGGTCCGGATAAAGCGGCTTCAGGGTTTCCCGGTAGATGGCAAGCTGGGCCCGGTGGGCCAACGGTACCTCGGCAGCAGATCGGGGCGCAAAGCGGTTCGTCTTGTAATCGAGAATGGTGACGGTTCCATCGGCCGCAACGCTCAGGCGGTCGACGCGGCCGGATACGGCGTGATTGCGGCCGTTCAGGAGCAGTGTGCCCATGATCGATACTTCCGGCTGCGCGTGGGCCTCAAAGACGGATTGAAGGTCTGGATGGAGCAGCACTGCCATGATGGAGGTTAAAAGCGCCTGCCGTTCCGGCTGTGACCAGAAACCCGCCGTGCGGGAGAGATAACGTCGGGCGGCGTCCTCCTGCTCTGCCGGTGGGAAGCTTGGCAACATCTGCAGCATGCGGTGCGTCAGCCGACCCTTCTGCAGGGCACGCCCTGAGGATGCCTTTTCTCCGAACAGCGGAGAGACAAAGGCCGCCTCGCCATCTTCTTCATCGATCATCACACCGGCGCCGGAGGGGCTGAGTGGTCGGGGCAGGGGGCGTGATGGCGGCAAGGGGCGAGATAAGGCCTCGGGTAGGCTCTCCTGCGCCGGTGCAACGGTTGCTTCCTCATGCTTTGCAATCTGGCGAAGCGGGCCGGCCGGTGCCCGCCACTGGTATCCGCTCCATTCCCCCTCTGCGCCGGAAAAACTTGCCGCCTTGCAGCGGTCACCATCGGCAGACAATGCGCGGGCCACCATGGCCTGCCAGCTTTCGTCGTTTTCCAGCTTGCCGCGATAACCGCAGACGACCAACCGGTCGGCAGCCCGCGTCATCCCGACATAAAGCAGGCGGCGATATTCTTCCTCGGCCGCCAGCTTCACCCGCTCGTCATCGGCCGAGGTCAGCGCGTTGGAGAGAGTTTTGCCCGGCACCCAGGCCGGCACGTCGTGACCGTCGATCTTCAGGAAGCGGAACTTTGGCACATGCGAGTGGATAAAGGCCTTTGAGCCGCTATCGACCAGAAACACCACCGGCGCCTCCAGCCCCTTGGAGGCATGCACGGTCATGATGCGCACCTCGTCGCGTCCGCTGTCCTGCTCACGCTTGATGGTGGGCGATTCCAGCTCCAGCGTCGAAATGAAGCTTTGCAGGCCCGGCAGCGTCTTGTCCTCATGGTCAAGCGCAAGGCTCAGGAACTCGTCGAGAATATCGGCGGCCTCGCTGCCAAGCCGGGCAAGGAAACGTTTGCGCCCGCCATCGGCTCCGAGAATCCGGGCAAAGAAGTCATGCACGCTGAAACGTGCCGCCATGCCGATGATGTCATGCAGACGGGAAACCACGGCGGAAAGCCTGATGTCGCCGTTTTGCCCCAAGTCCTGCATGTGCTGCCAGACGCTGGTGTCGGCCGGTCGCAGTGCTGCCAGCCCAAAGATATCCTCTTCGGTCAGATCAAAGAGTGGGCTTTTCAGGGCTGCGGCCAGCGACAGGTCGTCATGCGGCTGAAGGACGAAGCGGGCGAGCGCCATCAGGTCCTGCACGGCGATATGGTTGGTGAGCTTCAGGCGGTCTGCCCCGGCAACGGGGATTTCGCCGCGCCGCTTCAGGGCCCGCGTCAGCGCATTAACGAAGGCATCGCGCTTGCGCACCAGAACCAGAATGTCGCCGGGACGGATCGTGCGTTCGTGATCTTTTTCGATGATGGTCTGGCGGCCGATCATCTCGCCGATCACATGCGCCATGCGGGCAGCCAGAATGGCAGAGGGTGCCCGGTCGGGCGTTGCGTCGAAGGGGGCCGTCCAGTCGTCCTCGATATCGGCGACATCAGGCACCACGGTTTCCCAGAGGTCCACGGCGCCCGCATGGCCGATGCGGTTTGACCGGTGGATGACGGGATCTCCGACAGCGCTCAAGCCCCGCGCATTGGCCTCCAGCGAAAACACCTGATCGACGGCGCTCAAGACATCGGCGGTTGAGCGGAAGGAGAGGGGCAGCCGCACCGGATGAAAGGCCTGACCGCTGAGATCTACCCGCTTCTGCGTCTCGGAACGCTCCTGCGCAAACCGCTCCGGACGGGCCCCCTGGAAAGAATAGATCGATTGTTTTTCATCGCCGACGGCAAAGATCGTGCGTCGGGTTTCGCGCGCGCTGTGGCCGGAGAAAAAGTCTTCCGCCAGCGATTTGATCACCGCCCATTGCACCGGGCTCGTGTCCTGAGCCTCGTCCACCAGAATGTGGTCGATGCCCTGATCAAGCTTGTAATGCACCCAGGCGCCGACCCCGTCGCGGGTCAGAAGATCAGCGGTGCGGGCAATCAGGTCTTCGAAGTCCAGCAGGCTGCGGCGACGCTTCAGCTCTTCGTAATCCTCGTTCAGCCGGTCCGCGAGTGTGAGCGCCGCACGGGTCGCCTCGAACATACGCAGGATGCGCAATCGTTCTCTGGTATCCACCACATGCTGGCGCGCTGCCGCCACGGCATCGGCCAGTTGCGGGGCTGCCGTCAGCATGGCTTTTGCGACAAGCGAGCTGTCCGCCTTCGGCTTGCCGGCCTGTGTGAGGAACACCTGATCGAGAATTTTGGCACGCGCGAACGGATCTGGCTCGGCTAGCGCCCGCTTCAGCAAAAGTCCGGCTTCGCCCGCCTTTGCGCCGCCCTTTGCCTCGGCAAGCTCAAGATAAAGGCCAAGCAACGGGCCGGAGAGGCCGGGAAGCGGCCAATAGGCCTCGATGAGCGTGGCTTCACTGTCATTTTTGCCGAGGTCAAACGCTTTTCGCAACAGCGCGTCCGGACCGCCATGATCGTCTGCTTCGGCAAGGAACCGGCGGATGGCGGTGCGGTTGGCGATGATGTCGGAGATGAGGCCTTCCAGGCCGGTTTCGTCCCCGAGATCCAGCACATGGGCAAAGGCTGCGGCGAGGGCTGAATCCTCTTCCGCGGAGGTGGCCGTCAGCAGCGACCGGCGGGCTTCAGCCAGAAGTGCTGAGGCCGAGGCATCGTCCAGCACCGAAAAATGCCCGGCAACATTCGCTTCCAGCGGGAACTGGTGCAGCAGCGCCTCGCAGAAGGCGTGAATGGTCTGGATCTTCAGGCCACCCGGCGTTTCAAGCGCTTTGGCAAACAGGCGCCGCGCATCGGCAAGCTTGAAGGAATCCGGCTCACGGCCTTCGATGCCGGCGATCCGTTCGGCCAGTTTGGCATCTGGCAACACCGCCCATTCGGCCAGACGCTGGAACACGCGGTTCGACATTTCCGAGGCGGCCGCCTTGGTATAGGTGAGGCAGAGAATGGCGGATGGGCGGCAGCCGGCGAGAAGCAGCCGGATCACCCGCTGCGTCAGCACATGGGTTTTTCCCGAACCGGCATTGGCCGAGACCCAGGCCGAACTTGCCGGATCGGAAGCAAGCGCCTGCTGGCGCGCCGTCCAGGTGAGCCAAGTGGCCGGATCATCCGCCAGCTGCGCGATATCCGGCAGGTCGTCTTGCAGCTCACTCATCGGCATCACTTTCTTCGGCATCGGCTGTCGACCATTCCGCCACCCGCGCCAGATGATCGTATTCGCCGCCGAAATTGCTCTGCATGACCGGGATCAGCCGCGAGGCAAAGCCGACATCGCCGTCGCGTAGGCGAATGACGAAGGCGGTCAATTGCTCGATCGAATCCTCGCCGAGTTCCTGAGCCGACTTCGGTTTGCTGCGCGCCGTTTCGCGCCCACCCTCGTTATTCACAGTGTCGCACGTGAAACGTTCGCCGGGACGAAGACGGACGTAAAGCAGGTTATCCGGCCGGAGCGCACCAATACCCTTAAAGCCACCGGCCTGAAGGGCTGCAGCTTCGAGCGGCAATTGCGGATCGAGCAGCGCCCGGGCCTGCGCCACCGAGGGGCTGAGGCCCGTCTTGTAATCGATGATATCGGCGTATCCGGAGCCCTTGATATCGATGCGATCGGCAATGCCGGTCAGCCGAATGCCGGCGCCGGGAATTTCAAATCCGGCCGGCAGTTCGGTATAGGTGCGACGGATATCCGGCGCGCGGTCTGCCTCCCAGCGCAGGAAGGCGCGGGCTACCTCGCGAAAACGCGGACGCCACACCTGGTCGATATGAACCGGCAGCGTTTCGGCCAAAAATTCCTCATCGATCAGCCGTTCCATCACCTGCCACGCTTCGGGAGAGCCGGGAACGGGAGCGATCCGGGTGTAGCGCTCGATGATGCGGTGATAGAGTGTGCCGCGCTCGGCCACACCCGGATCCTCGTTGAAGGGAGAGAGCGGATCGAGCTTCAGGATGCGGCGGGCATAAATGGAATAAGGGTCGCGGCGCAGCCGTCCGACCTCGCTGAAGGAATATTTCGTCGGCTGCAGTTCCGCGGGCGCCTTGGGGGCTGGACGGCGCGCAAGCGGTTGGCGCTCGCCGGCATCGGCTCGGTCAAGAAGCCGCGCCCATGTCCGGTAGACATCGCCGCGGGCCCGCAGATCCTTTGCCAGCGCCTCGCCGCCGAGCGCCAGAAGACGCTGGAGCCATCGCGAGGCAACCGTCGGCGCCCCGCCTTGGCGCAGCGCACGCGAATAGATGATGTGGCGCGTGCCGTTCGCCATCTCAAAATCATGCGCCAGCTGGCCGATCCGCCGCTCCGGCGGCTCAAGCCCTATATCGGTCTTCATGGTGCGCGACAGGAAGGGGTTGTTGACCGACTGTCCCGGCCAGGAGCCTTCGTTCATACCGCCGAGAATGAGCGTGTCCACCCTCTGCAACCGCGCTTCCAGCGTGCCGAAGATGAAGATGCGCGGATGGCTGAGCGCCCGCGGCTTGACCGCTTCGCTGGTCAGCAATGCGGCGATGATGTCGATCCATTGCAGGCCATCAGCCTCGATCTGGCCATCCGTCTCGATGATTTCTGCAAGAAGTGCCGCCAGCCGTTCGCCGGCTTCTCCTGTCCAGAGTGCCCGCAGATCGCCGTCGGGACCGGCCGCAATGGCCTCCAGCGCGCGGCCGGTTCGTTCTGCCCAGTCAGACAGCGGCAGCCGTGCGGTTAGGCTGCGGCCATCGGGCCGTTTGGCAATGAGCGCGGAGGCGAGTGGTTCAACGGCGCGGGCAATGTTTTGCGCGAGTGTCTGCGCGTCTTCGGCAGCGTTTTCCGGCAGCGACAGCCGCCATTGCGGTGTATGCCGATCCTCTTGCTGTTCTCTCAGCCGTCGCGCGAGAAGCGCCGCAAGCGTTGCGATATCCGGCTCACCGATGCCGCCGCGCAGTGCCAGAAGCTCCAGGGCTTCGCCCGCCTGCTTGCGTTGATCGGCGGGCAGACCGAACACGGCGAGCGGATGTTTGATGAGTGCGGTGATGGCCACCGGATCGCCCGGCCGCAAAATGGCTTCCAGCGTCAGCGCCAGAAGCGTGCCCTGTGGCGTCGCGGACAGCGGCGTACCGGCGGTATCGTCGGCGGTGATGCCGAAACGGGCAAGTTCTGCCGAGACCCGTCGAGCCAGCGCCCGGTCCGGCGTGATCAGTGCCGCCTGCGATTCGCCGCCGTCGATGCCGGGCTTTTCCAGCGCCAGCCGCAGCGCGATTGCAATGGCTGCGGCTTCCTCGCGCTCATTGGCGGTTTCGATCAGGCTGATATCGGCAAAGGCGGCTTGGATCTCTGAAAGCTCGGTTTCCTGCCGCCAGTCGTTCCAGCGGTCAGTGGCCTCGGCGGGCGCAAGGGCCTGTGAGAGGAGTTTTGCCCTCGTTGTCAGGTCTTCGGGGGCGTTTCCAAGCGGCTCCACCTCATCGCGGCGGATCTGGAGCTTTTGCAAAAGCCGGTGAAGGCCATATTGCGGGTGGCTGCGGCCGGAAGGGTCGGGCCGGGTGCCCGGCATCTGCTCGCCCAGCATCTGCCACTGGTCTTCAGGCATAAAGAAATCAAGCCCCGGCAGCACCACGGCGCCGTTCGGCAGGTTGGCAATCGCGGCGATGAGATTGGCAGCGGCCGGCACAGCGCCGGTGGAGCCGGCCACGATCACCGGCCCATCGTGCAGGCGCTCGCCAATGCGGCGTGCTTCACCGTTGAGGATCGCGGCCTTGTGGCGGGCGGGGGAGGATCGGCGAAGCTCTTCCAGCCGTGCCGGCCAGAAGCTGCTGGCAATCTTCAGGAATTCTGCCGTCAGCTGCCACCAGAGCGAATGATCGCCGGTTTCCAGCCGCTCGAGATCCGACCAGTCGCGTTCCTCGGTTTCGATGGCATCGATCAGTTCGGCGAGCGCCCGGGCAAGCCAGATGGCATCTGCGGGACTTGCCGGCGCCACAAGCGGCGATTCCTGATGCACATCCATGATGGCGCGGGGCAGGGCATTGCGCCAGGCAAGGATCAGGCGGCCAAGCTCCAGAAGCCGGGCTGTGCTGCTGATCGGCATGGAAAGATCCATCTCCTCCGGTGCCACCAGATCGAAAAAACCGGCATCATCATCGGTTTCGCCCAGCGGCCGGATCAGCGGCAGGATAGCTGAGCGCCCGCCCAGGAGATCGACGAATTCCGAGCGCAGTACGCGCGCCGCGCGCCGCGTCGGAACGTAGATCGTCACCTTCGAGAGCGACAGCGGATCGCTTGCCTCGTAGCGGAAGGAGGAGAGGAGACGGCCATCGCAAAGACTTTCTGCCACCGTGCGCAGGAAGGGCACCGCCGCGGGCACAGTCAGGACGCGTTTTTGCCCGCGCGCACTCATGCTCCGCCCGTTGGCGAAGAATTCTTTAGGAAAGTCTCGGCCTCCTCAAGCCCTTCCGGCGATCCGACGGTGATCCAGTCGCCATGAAGCTCGATGCCGTGGAGACGGTTGCGGGCAATGGCCTTGTCGAAACAGAGGTTGAGGTTGAAGGCATCGTCGGGCGCATCATCAAAGAAGCTCGTGTCGACGGCAAAGGCGCCGGCATACACCACGGGATGGGCGTCGCCCACCCGGTAACGCGTCAGGCGGCCCGCCGGGTCCATGTGGAAATCACGCGTGCCATTGTGGCCGATTGTCCGGTCCATCGGCGCACACAACATCAGCATGTCCATCGCGTCCGGATCGAAGGTCTTGATGAGGCGGGTGAGGTTGGAGGCTTCGCCGGCGGGTTCGTTGACCCAGAAAAGATCGGCATTCATCACCAGAACCGGTCCCGGCGGCAGAAGCTTCAAGCCTTTGACCAGCCCGCCGCCATTGTTCATCAGGCGCTGCCGTTCGTCGGAGATGAGGATGTCGAGATCGCTGCGGGACGAAAGATAGGCTTCCATCTGCTCGGCATGGTGATGCACGTTGATGGCGAGCCGTTTCACGCCGCATTCCACCAGAAGGTCGAGCACGTAGTCCAGCATCGGCCGCCCGCCCACAGGCACAAGCGGTTTTGGCGTGAGGTCGGTCAAGGGGCGAAGGCGGGTGCCGAGCCCTGCGGCCAGCACCATGGCGTTCTCGATGATCATCCGGAACCTATGACTGTCTAAACTCTATTCCAGCTTCTGCCATCCAATCGCGCAAGGGCGCAAGCACCGGATGTTGCAGGGCGGATGCGAGATAGGCAAGCGTGCGCGGCATATGCTTCATGTATCCCGGCTTGCCGTCGCGGTCTTTCAGGCGCACCCAGAGGCCGGCGAGTTTGCAATTGCGTTGTGCTGCCATGATCGCAAAGGCTTGCCGGAACCCGGCCTCATCAAATTTGCCGCGCTGGTGGCGCAGCGTGAGATAATGCTGCAACAGGTCCTCGCCAAGGGCAGGCGGAATGGTGACGCGGGCATCCTGCACCAGCGAAGCAACGTCATAAGCGGTCGGGCCGATCATCGCATCCTGGAAATCGATAAGGCCGACGCGCTGGAGCCCGCTCTGTTCTGCGCGCCAGATCAGGTTGGGCGAATGCATGTCGCGCAGCAGCAGGTGGTGCTCGCAAGCCCCAAGCTTTTCGATCAGGCCATCCCAGATCGCGCCATAGGCCAGCCGTTCCGCCTCGCTGACGGTGCCGCCGCCTCGCTGCCACGGCAGATACCAGTCGAGGATCAGCCGGGTCTCGATCTTCATGGCGACGGGATCGAAGTCCGGCACCTTGTGCGTATGGTCGGGCGTGACCGGAAGTTCCCGCAGCAGCGGGCTTTGGTGCAGGTGCGCAAGGCAGGCGATGCTTTCGCGGTAACGCTCCCCGATCGGCTGCCCGTCTTCATCCAGCACGCCGTCAAAACCCAGATGCTCGATCAGCAGGATCCCGGCTGCATAGTCGACCGCCAGAATTTCCGGTGCGGCAAGCCCCATGCGCCGCAAATGTTCGGCAATGGCGACGAAGGGATAGGCGTCTTCGGCGAGATGCGCGACCTTCGGATAGGGTTTTCCATCCAGCACCGGCGGACCTTCCGGGCGAAGCGGCCAGTCCATCAGGATGGTGGGTTTGCCGTCGATGCCGGTGATCGTTTCATAGGCGCGCAGGGACGCATCGCCGGTCAGGAAGCGCCGCCGGGCATCGCCATGACCGTGGGTCTGGAGAAAGGCGCGGATGGCCAGCACCCGGCGAATGCGATCGAGCGCGGCTTTCGGGCCGTTAAATTCCGCCCGCCGGCCTTCGCCGTCATGCACGAGGGTGAGGCGGATCCGGTCACCTGGCAGTTGCGCATCGGCCATCTCAGGCCATTCAACGAGGCATATGCCGTCGTTCAGCGCTTCGTCAAAACCCAGTTCATCCAGCTCAGAACCATCGGCCAATCGGTAGAGATCGAAATGGGCGACAGGAATGCGCAGATCATAGGCCTGCACCAGCGTAAAGGTAGGGCTTGGCACTTCCAGATCATCATCGTCTGCCATGGCGCGCAGGAAAGCCCGCGCCAGCGTCGATTTGCCAGCGCCGAGGTCGCCCGACAGCGCCAGGCAATCGCCGGTCTTCAGCGCGAGGGCCAAGTCTTCACCGAGACGGATCGTGTCCGCCTCGCTCAAGAGGTCAAGCTGGAGAGGGGCGTTGTCGTTCATTCGGCGGCAATGGACCGGGCGGTGATGGCGCTCGGGATTCGACAGGTGACGGTGGTTCCTTCACCGGTCTGGCTGTCGATCTTGACATCGCCATGATGCAGCGTGACGAAGCTTTCAACGATGGACAGCCCAAGCCCTGCGCCGCTTTTCTTGCCGCCCTTGCCGCTGGAGAAACGGTCGAACACCGTCTTCAGCATGTCTTCGCTCATTCCGGGGCCATGGTCGGCGACGGAGAAAAAGAAGTCCGAACCCTTGCGCCAACTGCTCAAGGTAACCGTCGCGCCTTCCGGAGAGAAATTGGCCGCATTGGTGACGAGCTTGATCAGGATCTGCTTCAGGCGCTGCTGATCTGCGACAATCGTGCCGAGATTTTTCGCCGCTATGATTTCCAGCGTCACGGAGTTTTCGTAAAGCCGGTCGGAGATCTGCATGGCGACGTCATCCAGCAGATCGTCAATGTCCATCTCGGTATAGTTCAGCTCCATGATGCCGGCATCGACGGTTGCCAGATCGAGGATATCGTTGACGATGGTGAGCAGCACCGCCGAAGATGTGGAGATATGGTCGACATATTCCGTCTGGCGCTCGTTGAGCGGACCGATGCCCGGCGTCTTCAACAGATCGGTAAAGCCGATGATGTTGGTAAGCGGCGAGCGCAACTCGTAGGAGACGTGTTGAACAAAATCGTTCTTCAGCTCGTCCGCCTTGCGCAGCGCTTCGTTCTTTTCCTTCAATGCCCGTTCGGCACGCGCACTGTCGGTCATGTTGACGAAGGTCAGCATGGTCTGGGCATTCGGCAGCGGAATGACCGCGTAATCCAGCACGATGCCGGAGAAAAGCTCGAACGTTCCCTGCAGCGAGGGGCGCTCGTCATCGAAATTGGTCAGCATCTGGCCAAACAGACGCCAGCCATCCGGCTTGTCGTATTCCATGGCGCAGGCCGCTTCGATGGCCTTGATATGGGTGCCGGGTTTTGTCTGGTCGTCGGTGATGCCCCAGATGGCGCGAAACGCCGGGTTGGAGAGGCGGATGCGCCCGTCCGGCCCGAACACGGCAACGCCTTCGGCCAGATGATCGATGGTTTCGCCCTGCACCTTGACCAGCGTGTTGTAACGGGTTTCCAGATCCACCTGTTCGGTGAGGTTTTCAAACACCCAGGTCACGCCGCCCTGTGGATGCGCGGTGGCGATCACCTGCAGGGTCTGGGCGTTCGGAAGGTGCCAGCGGTTGGTCTGGGTATCCAGCGACCGGTAGACGGAAAGCACGCTTTCCTTCCAGTTGCGCCAGTTCAGCTGCTCCGGCAGCTTGTTCTGGCTGCGCAGCCGGTCGAGAAGCTCGTTGTGGTCAGGCCGGCTTTCCAGGAAGCCGAGATCGAGATCCCACAGGCGCGCAAAGGCCTGGTTATAAAACTGCAGTCGCTGGTCGCGGTCGAAGATGGCAACGGGCGTTGCCAAATGGTCGAGCGTCTCGGCATGGCTTTTGAGCGTGCGCGTCAGTTCGGCACGGATGGCATCGGCCTCCGAGACATCCACTGCCATACCGGCAGATCCGCCCTTGCCGATCACATCCACCACGTCAAAAACGCTGCGATTGCCGCGCACCACGGTCGAGACCCGCTCATGGAAGGGGGAGGCGATGGTGGCGCTGGCGCGGATCTTTTCGCGCGCGATGGTTCCGAGAAACTCGCGGCCTTCTTCGACGGCCTGCGCCGCGTTTGCCGCTTCCACGGCTTCGCCATAGGCATGATTGACCCAGGCCAGATTGCCATCGGGATCACGGTGCCAGACCGGCTGTTCCAGTGCATCGAGCAGCGACTGGAACAGACCCATGGAGGTGACGAGGCGTTCGCGCTCGATCTTCAACTCCGCGAGTTCCGCGCGAAGATTGTTGAGCGCGATAAAGCGGATGAAAGCCTTGCCGCCGGAGACCCGACCCTGCACTTCGAGAATTTCGTCGCGCTGCGTCTCCACCACCATTTCGAAACTGCGGGCATGGCCGCGCAGCGTCTCTATGGCGCGCTCAAGCTCTGCAGCCGAATGCGGCCGGAGCCATTTGCCAAAGGCAAGAAACTCGCGGTCTTCCTGTGGCGCACCGGTTTCCGCCGGCAGCTGGCCGAGGAATTCCGGGCGCGAGGGCCCTGCTTCCCAGATCACGATCCGGCGGTTCTTGTCGGCAATCAGCGCTTCGTATTTGGAAATACGCTGCTGAGCTTCAGACAGCGCGCTGCGCATGTCCTCGCTTTCGGCCTCCAGATTGCCGCGCTGGCGCACCAGCCAGATGGTGGACAGCAGCGCTGCTGCAATCGCACCGATGGCCAGCGACGAGAAGATCACCTCGGACGAGGTGAACAGCCGTGTTGCGCCATAGGCGGCATCCTGCGCAAACGCTGCACCGGCAAAACCGGAAAGCGCCGTGCCCGCAAGGCCCGCCCGTACCAGACGATACAGTCGATTGAAGCGAAAGCGCCCGGCTTTCGCCAGGCCCTCAGCCTTCAGAATATGTGTCGATGCCGGTGCCTCGTCGCAACCAACATCTATTGGAGCCCCTACAAGAGGAGCTGTGGAATTTACCGCCATTCGGGTCTGTCTCCGTCCCATGTGCCGCATCGCCGACAAGACATCCCAGTCCGCGCGACACGAAACAGGTGCGCGAATCAAGTCTGAGAACAATAACTGCTTCGGGAATCCGGGCAAAGGGTGGCGGCAAAAAAAGAAGCCGCGCATTTGTCAAGTGCGCGGCTACCATATATTGTGGATAGTTTAGTGAAAATTAGTACCTGTAGTGGTCTGCCTTGAACGGGCCCTGCTGGGACACGCCGATATAGGCCGCCTGTTCGGTGGAAAGCTCAGTCAGCTTCACGCCGAGCTTGGCCAGATGCAGGCGCGCGACCTTTTCGTCGAGGTGCTTGGGCAGGATATAGACGCCCGGCTTGTATTCGGCAGGCTTGGTGAACAGCTCGATCTGGCCGAGCACCTGGTTGGTGAACGAGGCCGACATGACGAAGGACGGATGGCCGGTGGCGTTGCCGAGATTGAGCAGACGGCCTTCCGACAGGATGATCATGCGGTTGCCCTTGGGGAACTCGATCATGTCCACCTGCGGCTTGATGTTCGTCCACTTCAGGTTCTTCAGCGCGGCGACCTGGATCTCGTTGTCGAAGTGGCCGATGTTGCCGACGATCGCCATGTCCTTCATCTCGCGCATATGCTCGATGCGGATGACGTCCTTGTTGCCGGTGGTGGTGATGAAGATATCGGCAGACGAAACGACGTCTTCGAGCTGCACCACTTCAAAACCGTCCATGGCAGCCTGCAGGGCGCAGATCGGGTCGACTTCCGTCACCTTCACGCGCGCACCGGCACCGACCAGCGAAGCGGCCGAGCCCTTGCCTACGTCGCCATAACCGCAGACGACGGCAACCTTGCCGGCCATCATCACGTCGGTTGCGCGGCGGATGCCATCGACCAGCGATTCCTTGCAGCCGTATTTGTTGTCGAACTTCGACTTGGTGACGCTGTCGTTGACGTTGATGGCCGGGAAGGGCAGCAGGCCCTTCTTGGCGAGATCATAGAGACGGTGAACGCCGGTGGTGGTTTCTTCGGTGACGCCCTTGATCGCATCGCGCTGCTTGGTGAACCAGCCGGGCGAAGCCTTGAGGCGCTTCTTGATCTGCGCGAACAGGATTTCTTCTTCTTCCGAACCCGGAACGGAGAGAACATCCTCGCCCGCTTCAGCGCGTGCGCCCAGCAGGATGTACATGGTGGCATCGCCGCCATCATCGAGGATCATGTTGGAGGTGCCGCCATCGGTCCACTGGAAGATGCGGTCGGTGTAATCCCAGTATTCGGTCAGGCTCTCGCCCTTGACGGCGAAGACAGGAATGCCGGCAGCGGCAATGGCGGCGGCGGCATGATCCTGGGTGGAAAAAATGTTGCAGGAGGCCCAGCGCACCTCGGCGCCCAGAACCTTCAGCGTCTCGATCAGAACGGCGGTCTGGATCGTCATGTGCAGCGAGCCGGAAATGCGTGCGCCGGACAGAGGCTTGGATGTACCAAACTCTTCGCGGCAGGACATCAGGCCCGGCATTTCGGTTTCGGCAATGTCGAGTTCCTTGCGCCCGTAATCGGCAAGCGCGATGTCGGCGACGATGTAATCTTTCTCAATGCTCATGGTGGCTCTCCAGCTTTGCAGGGGCTACCGCTCATCGGCAAGCAGCAACACAGGTGCCGTCGCACAGGGCAACGACCTTGCCTGCCGTTTAGCAGGCTTCCCGAAAACTAGCAATAATGATATAAAGAAGTCTTTATATGATCGTTACATCTCTTCGCCAAATCGATCGGCGATGAGTTGCGTGAGCGCCTCGAGGGCTGCCTCGGCATCGGTGCCGGTGGCGCTTACTTCGATGGAACAGCCGGGGCTGGCCGCCAGCATCATCAGGCCCATGATGGAGGTGCCGCCGACGGTCATGCCGTCCTTGGAGACGCTGACCTCGGCGTCAAAACCCGTCACCATCTGCACGAATTTCGCCGAAGCGCGTGCGTGCAGGCCGCGTTTGTTGATGATCAGCAGTTCTCGGGTCAGGGCTTGCATCTGGGTGTTCATTTGCCGCTCAACACACGGCTGGCAACGTTGATGTACTTGCGGCCGGCATCGGCTGCGTCGGCGAGAGCCTTTGCCATGTCATTATCGGCGCGCACGCCGGCGAGCTTGATCAGCATCGGCAGGTTCACGCCGGCGATCACCTCGATCTTGCCGCTGTTCATCACGGAAATCGAGAGATTGGACGGGGTCCCGCCGAACATGTCGGTGAGGATGACGACGCCATTGCCGCTGTCGACTCTGCCCACCGCATCCACGATATCCTGCCGCCGCTGGTCCATATCGTCCTCTGGACCGATACAGACAGTCTCGATGTTTTTCTGAGGGCCCACGACATGCTCGAGGGCATGACGAAATTCCTCAGCCAGCTTGCCATGGGTGACAAGCACCAGTCCGATCATATTGAAATCACCCCCCAGGATACGGATACGCTCGGTCTCTTTTCGCACTGCAACAGGACCAATGGCGGTGGGAAGCCATCTTGTCCATGTAAAGTCGAAGTGCAAGCTAAAAATCTTCGGATCACACGCATGAAAACGGATGTTCTCCTCTGAGTTCGGGCCGAAGGGCAGAAAGGATTGCCAATGGATGATGTGTGCCGCGCAACAATCGCATCAGCGGCAGGCTGCCGGCTGCCCCAAGATCCAGCCGTTCATCGTCCGGTGGAAGGCGTTCTGCTTCATCCTCGGTGACGAGAGCGATGGCCAGATTGAGGACAGCCTTGCCGATACTGGAAACCCTTGCAATTCCGCTATGGCGGATCTCGATCAGGCCGGCGATGGAAGACGGTCTTGAGGCGATCACGGCATTTTCGCGCGCCGTCACGAAAACCTGATCGTCGGCAATGAGGGCGGCAAAGGCGCCGGCTTGGTGCGCTGCATTGAGGCAAGCCAAGGCCATTGTCGATTTGCCGCTGCCGGAGGGGCCGCAAAAGAGAAGGCCGCGTGTGCCGATGACGATCGCCGTGCCATGAATATTGTGTTGAGCCTCCCTCACGCAGCCTCCCCGGCTGGAAGGGACAGGGTGAAGCGGGCGCCGGTGACGTTTTTCCCATCCGTCAGGTTTTCAGCCTTCAACGTGCCACCGTGCGCTTCGGCAATCTGGCGGCTGATGGAGAGGCCAAGGCCGGAGTTCTGGCCAAAGCTCTCGCCTTCCGGGCGGTCGGTGTAGAAACGCTCGAAAATCCGGTCAATGTCTTCGGCGCGGATGCCGGGTCCATTGTCATCCACTTGCACCACGCAGTTGTCTCGGTTCTTGTAGAGCTTGACGGAAATGCGCCCGCCCTTATCAGGCACGAAGGAGCGGGCGTTTTCGATGAGGTTGGTGATGATCTGGCCAAGGCGCAAGTCGTGGCCATGCACGCGGTAGCTGGTC
Organism: Neorhizobium sp. PAMB6630; assembly: GCF_058242775.1. Classification (NCBI taxonomy): domain Bacteria; kingdom Pseudomonadati; phylum Pseudomonadota; class Alphaproteobacteria; order Hyphomicrobiales; family Rhizobiaceae; genus Neorhizobium; species Neorhizobium sp. PAMB6630. The sequence goes on along the minus strand of NZ_CM177836.1, from coordinate 3,868,587 downwards.
TTCACGCCGGGCTTGTGATCGACCGAAAGCTCGATATCGACAGGCTTGCGGCCGGTGCGGATCTGGCGCGAGATGTCGACAAGGTTGCTCGCCAGCATTTCCATGTCCACCGGTGCCGCATCCGAGCGGGCCAATTCGGCATCCAGTCTCGAAGCATCGGAGATATCGGTGATCAACCGGTCGAGGCGGCGCACGTCATGTAGGATGATGGCGGTGAGGCGCTGCTTGGAATCCTCGTTTTTCGCCAGCGGCAGGGTTTCCACCGCGCTGCGCAACGAGGTGAGGGGGTTCTTCAGCTCGTGGCTGACGTCGGCCGCAAAGCTTTCGATGGCATCGATGCGATCATAGAGCGCGTTGGTCATGTCGCGCAGCGCAATCGAGAGGTTGCCGATTTCGTCCTGACGCGCGGAAAAATCCGGAATTTCCTCGCGTTGCTTCACGCCGCGGCGCACGCGGATGGCGGCGGCTGACAGGCGGCGCAGCGGGTTGGCAATAGTAGACGACAACAGCAGCGACAGAAGAATGTTGACGAGCGTTGCAACGCCAAACACGCGCATGATCGCCAGCCGCTCGGCATGGACGATATTGTCGATGTCGCCGGCTTGCGTGGAAAGCAGCAGCACGCCGAGCACGGCACGGAAACGCTGGACGGGCACGGCGACCGAAACGATGAGTTCGCCCTTGTCGGTGACGCGCACCACGGCGCCGCGCACGCCGGTCAGCGCATTCATCACTTCCGGATAGATGGAGCCGTCGCCGCCCGGTGCCTCGCGATAGGCCGGGAGATTTCCGGGTTGCAGCACGCGGTTGACGATGCTGGCAAACCACTCGTTCCAGGTGGCGGTTTCGCTTTCCACCGGCGGCAGGTCGTAGCGCAGCACCTGGCCGCGTGAATAGAGATGGCGCGAATCAAGCAGCAGATTGGCATCGGCATCAAACAGGCGCGCGCGCGTGCGGGTCGGCGAAATCAGTCGCCGCAGCACAGGCGCCACCCGCTCCGGATTGATCGGAAAACCGAGATCCTCATCGTTCGGCACCGGCGTGATGCTCTGGCCGGCCTGCAGTTCCAGAAGTTTGCCGGGATCGATGGTGATGGAATTGGTATCGACGGAGGCCGAAGCCGAAATCGCGCCGGCAATGATTTCGCCTTGCGTCAGCAGGCTTTCGACGCGGGCATCGATCAGGCCCTCGCGGAACTGGTTGAGGTAGAGAATACCCGCCACCAGAACCACGGTCGCTGCAATGTTGAAGAACAGGATGCGGCGGGTGAGGCTCGAAAACACCGCATTGCCGAAAATGCGGCGAATGAGCGTGAAGGGATGCGACCATAGCCTTCGCGTCGGGCGGGTGCTTCTTGCCTCCGCCCCTTCCGTTTCGCCGGATTGTATTGCCTGATCGGCCACGCCTTCACCTTTCACGCAACCGCCTGCCGTCCTGGCGGTCGATGTGCTGCGCGTATGTCTGCAGCCATTCAGGCCGCTTCGCGGAACCTGTAGCCTACGCCGTAGAGCGTTTCGATCATATCGAAATCGCCGTCAACCATTTTGAACTTCTTGCGAAGGCGCTTGATATGGCTGTCGATGGTGCGATCGTCCACATAGACCTGTTCGTCATAGGCGGCATCCATCAGGGCATCGCGGCTTTTGACTACGCCCGGGCGCTGCGCCAGCGAATGCAGGATGAGGAATTCCGTCACCGTCAGCGTCACCGGCTCGCCCTTCCAGGTGCAGGTATGGCGTTCCTGGTCCATGGCGAGCTGTCCCCGCTCCAGTGTGCGGGCTGCCTGATCGGCAATGGCTTTTGGCGTGCCCGGCGCTGCCTGGCCTTCGCGGCTCGTTGCGCGGCGCAGGATCGCCTTGACCCGCTCGACAAGAAGGCGCTGCGAAAACGGCTTGGTGATGAAATCGTCGGCGCCCATCTTCAGGCCGAACAATTCATCGATTTCCTCATCCTTGGAGGTGAGGAAGATCACCGGCATATCGGATTTCTGGCGCAGGCGGCGCAACAGTTCCATGCCATCCATGCGCGGCATCTTGATATCGAAAATCGCCAGCTGCGGCGGGCGGGCCAGAAGTCCGTCAAGCGCAGAAGCACCGTCCGTATAGGTCTCAACGCGATATCCTTCCGCCTCCAGTGCAATCGACACTGACGTTAGAATATTGCGATCGTCGTCCACCAACGCGACTGTTTGCATTCTGTCTATCTCCGCCATTCTCAACGCATCTCCTGGATTGTGGCCCAGCCGGACGACTGTCCGGGTTTGCGTGTCTTGAGGATAAAGGTGGAACAAATTGTGGCAAAGATAAAGGGGAGGGTGTTTTGGCCTCTCCCAGCAAGGCTCTCAAGGGTGCGCGAGAATCCGAACATTTCTTCGCCTTTAAACGATTTAAACAGAACGAAAAGTTTTTAAATCGATTAAATAATTGATTTTATTGACGTAATTCCATTTTCTCTCTTGCTCTTTTAAAAAACGCTGTTTAGCCTTGTCTCATTACCAACGTCAGCTGAAGGGAAGCGCGACATGGAGGCACTCGGTGTTTACAATCCGTCGAATGGCATTGCGGCCATCGGTCTTGGCGGTGCGGCGCGCGTCAACTACAATCTGAACGAGAGCGAACTGTACGAAGCAGCGCTGCGTTCGGGTGAAGCAGAGCTGACGGTGGATGGCGCATTGCGTGCCGTCACGGGCCAACACACAGGCCGTTCGCCGAAGGACAAGTTCGTCGTTCGCGATGAAAACACCGATCCGAAAATCTGGTGGGACAACAACAAGCCGATGTCGCCGGAGCATTTCGAGATCCTGCGTCAGGACATGCTGGCCCATGCCGCCGGCCGCACGCTTTATGTGCAGGACCTGATCGGCGGTGCTGATGTGGACAATGCGCTGCCCACCCGCATGGTGACCGAACTTGCCTGGCACGCGCTGTTCATCCGTAACCTGCTGATTCGCCCGGATCGCTCGACGCTGCCCTCCTTCCAGCAGAAGCTGACGATCATCAACCTGCCGAGCTTCCGCGCCGATCCGGCCCGCCATGGCTGCCGCTCGGAAACCGTGATCGCCTGCGACTTGACGAACGGCCTCGTGCTGATCGGCGGCACGTCTTATGCCGGCGAAAACAAGAAGTCCGTCTTTACGGTTCTCAACTACCTGCTGCCCGAAAAGGGCGTCATGCCCATGCACTGCTCGGCCAATGTCGGCCCCGCCGGTGATTCGGCCGTGTTCTTCGGCCTGTCGGGCACCGGCAAGACGACGCTGTCTGCCGATCCGAACCGCACGCTGATCGGCGATGACGAGCATGGCTGGGGCGAAAACGGCATCTTCAACTTCGAAGGTGGTTGTTACGCCAAGGCGATCCGCCTGTCGGCCGAAGCCGAGCCGGAAATCTACGCGGCCACCCGCCGCTTCGGCACCGTGCTGGAAAACGTCGTGATGGACGAAAACCGCGTGCCTGACTTCGATGACACGTCGCTCACGGAAAATACCCGCAGCGCCTATCCGCTGCATTTCATTCCGAACGCGTCGGCAACCGGTCTTGCGCCGCATCCGAAGACGATCATCATGCTGACGGCCGATGCCTTTGGCGTGATGCCGCCGATTGCCCGGCTGACGCCGGAACAGGCCATGTACCACTTCCTCTCCGGTTATACCGCCAAGGTTGCCGGCACGGAAAAGGGCGTGACCGAACCGGAAGCCACCTTCTCCACCTGCTTTGGCGCACCGTTCATGCCGCGTCATCCGACGGAATACGGCAATCTGCTGCGCGATCTGATTGCAAAGCATGAGGTCGATTGCTGGCTGGTCAACACCGGCTGGACCGGTGGCGCCTACGGTATCGGCCGCCGCATGCCGATCAAGGCCACCCGCGCGCTTCTGACGGCAGCGCTGACGGGCGAGCTGAAGAAGGCAGAGTTCCGCACCGACGAGAACTTTGGTTTTGCCGTGCCGGTCGCCGTGCCTGAGGTGGACAGCACCATCCTCGACCCGCGGTCCACCTGGGCCGATGCGCAAGCCTATGACGCGCAGGCGCAAAAGCTGGTCAACATGTTCATCTCGAACTTCACCAAGTTCGAGAACCATGTGGACAGCAAGGTGCGCGACGCGGCCCCCGGCGTGCTTGCCGCCGCCGAGTGAGGATTCACGTGGAACAATGAGCGCCGCCGGTCCTTCTGGGGCCGGCGGTTTTCTTTTGGCGGCTTTTGTGAAATAGAGGGCGCCGGAGAAGAACCATGGCCAGCGATCCCCTTGTCATCAACAGCCGCATCACCATCGCCGGATGGGAGCTGACGGAACAGTTCGTTCTGGCGGGCGGTCCCGGCGGGCAGAATGTCAACAAGGTCTCCACTGCCGTCCAGCTGTTCTTTAACCTGATGGGCTCTCCGGCGCTGAGTGACCGGGTGAAGGCCAATGCCGCGCAGCTGGCCGGCCGCAGGCTTTCCAAGGACGGCATTCTGCTGATCGAGGCCAACCGTTTTCGCAGCCAGGAGCGCAACCGCGAGGATGCCCGCGAGCGGCTGAAGGAGCTGCTGCTCGATGCCGCCAAACCGCCACCACCGCCGCGCCGCAAGACAAAACCCACGAAAGGCTCGGTTGAACGGCGGCTGAAGGAAAAATCCGGGCGCTCCGAGGTGAAGAAGATGCGCGGCCGCCCCGGCGGCGACTGAGACGGAGGCACATGCATGGCAACGCTTCTCAACGGCATCCGGCACCTGCCGGAATTTCTGGACCGGGAGGCTCAGGCGCGGCTGGTCGAGACCGTGCGCGCCATCGTCGCGCAGGCCCCTCTTTATGTGCCCGCCATGCCGCGCACGGGAAAACCGATGTCGGTGCGCATGACCAATTGCGGATCGCTTGGCTGGGTGACGGACAAGGACCAGGGCTATCGCTACCAGCCGCATCATCCCGCAACGGGAGAGCCGTGGCCTGCCATTCCCGGCGAACTCCTGGAAATCTGGGATACGCTGTCCGGTTACCCAAAGCCGCCGGAAGCCTGTCTCATCAACTTTTATGCCGATGATGCCCGCATGAGCCTGCATCAGGACCGCGATGAACAGGCGCTCGATGCGCCCGTCGTGTCGCTTTCGCTCGGCAATACCTGCCTGTTTCGCATCGGCGGGCTGGAGCGGGCAGATCCCACGGGATCGTTTCGCCTGCAAAGCGGCGATGCCGTGGTGCTGGGCGGGGAGGGACGTCTGGCGTTTCACGGCGTCGACCGGATCTATCCGGCCACCTCGACGCTTTTGAAGAAGGGCGGGCGCATCAACCTGACGCTGCGCCGGGTCAATCGCTGACGATTGATCTTCATCGCCAGCGATTGATCGCCTACAGTTTACGCAGCGCCACCGTTTCGATGAAGTGATTGCTGCCCTTGCGCAGGATCAGATCGGCGCGCGGGCGCGTCGGCAGAATATTCTGGCGCAGGTTCTTCAGGTTGATATTTTCCCAGAGACCCTCGGCAATGGAGAGCGCCGTGACCTCGTCAATCGTCGCATACCGGTTGAAGAACGAGTTCGGGTCGCGAAACGCCGTCTGGCGCAGGCGCATGAAGCGTTCCACATACCAATTGTGGATCTGGCTTTCCTCGGCATCGATATAGATCGAGAAATCGAAGAAATCCGAGACGATCGGCACGATGGTGCCATCGGCCGGCAACGTGCGCGATTGCAGCACGTTGATGCCCTCGAAGATCAGGATGTCCGGCCGGTCGACGACCGTGTGTTCGTCGGCCAGCACGTCATAGGTCAGATGCGAATACCGCGGCGCCATGACATTCGGCTTGCCCGCCTTGATGGCCGACAGGAAGCGCAACAGCGCGCCGACATCGTAGCTTTCCGGAAACCCCTTGCGCTCCATCAGGTTTTCGCGCTTCAGCACGGCGTTCGGATACAGAAAACCGTCGGTGGTAACGAGATCGACCTTGGGGCTGGAGGGCCAGCGCGCCAAAAGCTCTTTCAGGATGCGGGCGGTCGTTGATTTGCCGACCGCAACTGAGCCTGCGATGCCGATAACGAAGGGCGTCTTCACCTGATCCGACAGGCTCAGGAACCGGTTGCGCTGCTGGAAGAGCAATTGCGAGGCTTCCACATGAGCCGACAGAAGACGCGACAGCGACAGATAGATGCGCCGGACTTCATCCAGATCAATCGGGTCATCCAGCGAACGCAGGCGTTTGACCTCGTCGGCCGTCAGCGTCAGCGGCGTATCGGCCCGAAAATGCGACCATTCTTCCGAGGTAAACAGGAAGAACGGTGAATAATTGCTGGCAGCAGACGGCTTTGGCGGAATATCGGGTTCAACGCTCTGGCTGGCGATCGTCATGGGGATTGTCGGCTCGCCTTTTCCTGAAGGCCCGATTGGGCCGTGCGGCGTTGAAGTTCATCCAGCACATCCTGCAACGGAATGCCCGCAATCTTCAATACGACCAACAGATGATAAAGAAGATCGGCCGCTTCTGCCGTCAGGTTCTGCCGGTCGTTGAGGATGGCGGCAATCACGGTTTCCACCGCCTCCTCGCCCAGCTTCTTGGCGGCCTTTTCCTGGCCAGCGGACACGAGCTTTGCCGTCCAGGAGCTTTGCGGATCTGCCTTGGCACGCTCGGAGACAATCGCCTCCAGATCGGTGAGGGAAAACTGTGTCATCCGTGTCTCCTCAGTCGAGCCGCATCGCAATGCCATGGTCAGCCATGTAGCGCTTGGCCTCACCGATGGAATAGGTGCCGAAATGGAAGATGGAGGCGGCCAGAACCGCCGTTGCATGGCCATCGCGCACGCCGGCCACCAGATCGTCCAGCGAGCCGACGCCGCCAGACGCGATCACCGGCACGCGAACCGCATCGGCAATCGCCCGCGTCAGTTCCAGATCATAACCGACCTTGGTGCCATCGCGATCCATGGATGTCACCAGCAGTTCGCCGGCGCCCAGTTCCACCATGCGGGCGGCAAATTCCACCGCGTCGATGCCCGTCGCGTTGCGTCCACCATGGGTATAGATTTCCCAGGCGCTCATATTGTCGGATCCGACGCCCTGGCTGCGCCGCCGCTTGGCATCGATGGAGACGACAATGCACTGGTTGCCGAACTTGTCGGCAGCCTGCGCCACGAAATCCGGGTTGTTGACGGCGGCCGAATTGATCGACACCTTGTCGGCACCGGCAAGCAGCAGCTTGCGGATATCGGAAACCGCGCGCACGCCGCCACCCACGGTGAGCGGCATAAAACAATGTTCCGCCGTCTCGGCCACCACATCGAAGATCGTGTCGCGATTGTCGGCAGAGGCGGTAATGTCGAGGAAACAAAGCTCGTCGGCACCCGCCGCATCATAGGCCTTTGCCGCCTCCACCGGATCGCCGGCATCGATGAGGTCAACAAAGTTGACACCCTTCACAACGCGGCCGTCCTTCACATCGAGGCAGGGGATGACACGGGCCTTGAGGGTCATCGGACAGCCTCCATCTTTTGCTTGCGCGTCCTCGTTGCTGCGCAACTGCGGGCGACGCGGCTGTCCTTCACATCGAGGCAGGAAATGACACGGGCCTTGAGGATCATGCCGAAACTCCCCTCGCAGCCCGGATCAGCGCCAATGCTTCTGCCGGATCGATACGTCCGTCATAAAGCGCGCGGCCGGAAATGGCGCCTTCGAGATTGGCGGCATCGGGCTGCAGCATGCGCCTGACATCATCGATGGAGGCAAGGCCACCCGACGCGATTACCGGGATTGCGGTGCTGTTGGCAAGTTCCAGCGTCGAGGTCCAGTTGATACCGGCGAGGATCCCGTCGCGGTCGATGTCGGTGTAGATGATGGCGGCGACGCCGGCGCCCTCGAATTTTTGCGCAAGTTCCACGATGCCAAGCTCGGAGGCTTCCGCCCAGCCTTCCACCGCCACCTTGCCGCCCTTGGCATCGATGCCGACGGCAATCTGGCCGGGGAACTTTTTGCAGGCCTCAATGACCAGCGCCGGATCCCGCACGGCAACGGTGCCGAGGATGACCCGGGCAAGGCCGCGCGACAGCCAGGCTTCGATATGCTCCAGCGTGCGAATGCCGCCGCCGAGCTGAACCGGGTTTTTCGTCGCCTTCAAAATGGCATCGATGGCAAATCCGTTGCGGCTTTCACCGGCAAAGGCGCCGTCGAGATCCACCACATGCAGCCATTCAAAACCCTGGTCCTCGAAGGCCTTGGCCTGAGCGGCGGGATCGGGGTTGTAGACCGTTGCCTGGTCCATATCGCCAAGCTTCAGGCGAACGCACTGGCCGTCTTTCAGGTCGATAGCCGGGAAAAGGATCATGTCAGGGCTTCCAGCGCAGGAAATTGGAGATGAGGGCAAGGCCAAGCGTCTGGCTCTTTTCCGGATGGAATTGCGCGCCCGCCGTATTTTCATGGGCGACGAACGCCGTCATGGGGCCGCCGTAATCGGTGGTCGCCACGATATCGTCAGGGTTTTCTGCCGCCAAGTGATAGGAATGCACGAAATAGGCGTGCAGCCCGTCCGGGCCTGTGGGGATGCCGTCGAAAAGGGCGTGCGGGCGGTGAAGCGTCAGCGTGTTCCAGCCGATCTGCGGGATCTTGAGTGTCGGGTCCGACGGCGTCATTTCCTTGACGTCGCCGCGGATCCAGCCAAAACCTTGCGTCACGTCCTTTTCCAGCCCCCGCGAGGACATCAGCTGCATACCGACGCAGATACCGAGAAAGGGACGGCCTTTTGTCTTGACCGTTTCGAACAGCGCCTCTTCCATGCCCTCGACCGCGGAAAGGCCGCGACGGCAATCGGCATAGGCGCCGACGCCGGGCAGGACGACGCGATCGGCTGCTGCCACGATGTCGGGGCTGTCGGTCAGCTCGATTGTCGCATCAAGGCCCGCTTCGCGCGCGGCCCGCTCAAAGGCCTTGGTGGCGGAGCGAAGATTGCCCGATCCGTAGTCGATGATTGCAACGCGCATCAGCGTCCCTTCCCCATATCGAAAAGCCCGAGCGCCGGGCCGCCGTAACCGGGGCCGTCCTTGCGCGGGGAGATTTTGGTCCAGTCTGCTGCCGGAACCGCAAATTTTTCCGGCTCGGGCAGGGCGGCGAAAAACATCGCCTCGGCGGTGGCAAGGTCCGGCGCCAGCAGCACCGCATCTTCACGCCAGCCGCGACGTATGAGGCTTTGCACCTGCATATGGCGTGCCTCAAGGCCGATCAGAAGTCCGAGCGCCAGGCTGGACAGCGTTCCCGCCCAGAAAAAGCCGGGCTGGTCAGCCAGCCATCCGGCCAGCACCTGCACGCCAAGAGCGCCAAGTCCGCTCCACCAGCAGCGGTGCAGCAAAAGCCAGGGGCCCGGAAACACCAGCGCCAGCAGCGACATCCTGTCTGCGATGAAGCGGGTGGTGCGATGATCCCGTTCCGGTCCATCCGGTGGCGTGAGGATGATATAGCGTTTCAAAGGTCCTCCTGACGGGCGTCAGACCAGCGTGCCCTTGGTGGATGGCACCCGTCCCGCCTGGCGGGGATCGATTTCGGTCGCCTGGCGCAACACCCGCGCCACGGCCTTGAAGCAGGTCTCGGCAATATGGTGGTTGTTGGCGCCGTAATGGTTCATCACATGCAGCGTGATGCCGGCATTCTGGGCCAGCGCATGGAAGAATTCACGCACCAGTTCGGTATCGAACGTGCCGATTTTCGGCGCGCTGAAGGCGACGTTCCAGACGAGGAACGGCCGGCCGGAAAGGTCAACGGCAGCCTTGGTCATGGTTTCGTCCATGGCCAGATCGATCGAGGCATAACGGGTAATACCGCGCCGGTCGCCCAGCGCCTTCGAAATTGCCTGGCCGATGGCAATGCCGGTGTCTTCCACCGAATGGTGATCGTCGATGTGCAGGTCGCCGTTGCAATCGATATCCATGTCGATCAACGAATGGCGCGACAGCTGGTCGAGCATATGATCGAAGAAGCCGATGCCCGTCTTGATGGTCGATTTGCCGGTGCCGTCGAGATCGACGGTCACGGAAATGGCGGTCTCGTTGGTCTTGCGCGAAATCGTGGCGCGGCGTTCGGTCATCATACCCACCGGATCTATCAGTCTTCGGAACGTCTGCGCTCATTATCAGCCGCAAAGCTGCGGTGCAAACGAATAGACGGCCCGGATGTTTCCGCGCGACGGAGCGGATTTGCAATCTACGGCGCACCACTTACATGAGGTTCCAACAGCCGGAATGGACCGGCGACAGGAAGCCCGATTGTGGGCGACAGGTGAAACATATGACGACAATCATTACCGTGCGGAAAGGCGGAAAGGTCATCATGGCCGGAGATGGCCAGGTGAGCCTTGGCCAGACCGTGATGAAGGGCAATGCGCGCAAGGTGCGCCGCATCGGCAAGGGCGAGGTGATCGCCGGATTTGCCGGTGCCACGGCTGATGCCTTCACGCTGCTCGACCGGCTGGAAAAGAAGCTGGAACAGTATCCGGGCCAGCTGATGCGCGCGGCCGTCGAGCTTGCCAAGGACTGGCGCACCGACAAATATCTGCGCAACCTCGAAGCCATGATGCTGGTGGCAGACAAGACGGTGACGCTGGCCGTGACCGGCAATGGCGATGTGCTGGAACCGGAACACGGCACGATTGCCATCGGGTCCGGCGGCAATTTTGCCTATGCGGCGGCGCGCGCCATGATGGATTCGGACAAGGATGCCGAACAGATCGCCCGTACCGCGCTCGATATCGCAGCCGATATCTGCGTCTATACCAACCACAATCTGGTGGTCGAATCGCTTGACGCCGAATGAGCGTCCGGCAATCCCCTAACGAATGTTGACCATGGGTCCCTGGGGCCGGGCTGATCGAAAAAGCCGGCCGGGCAGGGATGCCGCAAGAGGAAGATATGACCACTTTTTCTCCCCGCGAAATCGTCTCCGAACTGGACCGCTACATCATTGGCCAGCATGAGGCGAAACGTGCCGTCGCCATTGCGCTTCGAAATCGCTGGCGCCGCCAGCAGCTCGACGAAAGCCTGCGCGACGAGGTGATGCCGAAGAACATCCTGATGATCGGGCCGACCGGCGTCGGCAAGACGGAAATCTCCCGGCGCCTCGCCAAGCTTGCCGGTGCGCCCTTCATCAAGGTGGAAGCAACCAAGTTCACCGAAGTCGGTTATGTCGGCCGTGACGTCGAGCAGATCATCCGCGATCTCGTCGAGATCGGCATCGGCCTGGTGCGTGACAAGAAACGCGCCGAAGTGCAGGCCAAGGCGCACCAGAGTGCGGAAGAACGTGTGCTCGATGCGCTTGTGGGCACCACGGCTTCGCCTGCCACACGTGAAACATTCCGCAAGAAGCTGCGCGCCGGCGAGCTGGACGACAAGGAAATCGAAATCGAGGTGGCCGATGCCGGTTCCGGCATGCCCGGGTTTGAAATGCCCGGCATGCCCGGCGCCAATATCGGCGTGCTCAACCTGTCGGAAATGTTCGGCAAGGCCATGGGCGGCCGCACCAAGAAGGTGCGCACGACGGTCACGAAATCCTATGGCGACCTCATCCGTGACGAAAGCGACAAGCTGATCGACAACGAGGTGATTCAGCGCGAGGCCGTGCGGTCGGTCGAAAACGACGGCATCGTCTTTCTGGACGAGATCGACAAGATCGCCGCCCGCGATGGCGGCATGGGGGCGGGCGTGTCTCGCGAGGGCGTGCAACGAGACCTGCTGCCGCTTGTCGAAGGCACCACGGTTTCGACCAAGTATGGCCCTGTCAAAACCGACCATATCCTGTTCATCGCGTCCGGCGCCTTCCATGTCTCGAAACCGTCCGACCTCCTGCCGGAGCTTCAGGGCCGCCTGCCGATCCGCGTCGAGCTGAAGGCTCTGACGAAGGAAGATTTCCGCCGCATCCTGACGGAAACCGAGGCAAGCCTCATCCGCCAGTACCGGGCGCTGATGGAAACCGAACAGCTGGCGCTCGATTTCACCGAGGATGCCATCGATGCACTGGCAGATGTTGCCGTGCATCTGAACTCGTCGGTTGAAAACATCGGCGCGCGGCGTCTGCAGACGGTGATGGAGCGGGTGCTCGATGAGATTTCGTTCAACGCGCCGGATCGTCCGGGATCTGCCGTCACGATTGATTCGGCCTATGTGAAGCAGCATGTCGGCGACATCGCCGCCGATACCGATCTGTCGCGTTACATCCTGTAAAACGTGGCAAGGGGGCAACGGCCGGTGGCCGTACGCCTGCTCATGACGGGAAATTGAAAGGCGCGGGCTCGACTCCGCGCCTTGCTTTTCAGTAATGCAGCACCAGTTGATTATGATGCGATGCGCATGTCTGATTCGTCAGAAAGTGCAGGGCCATCCGGCCGGCTCATCATGAAGTCCTGAGGCACTGAAATCTTGCGACGTATCCTTCTGGCATTGCTGATGATTTTTGCCTGGAGCGCATCTCATGCGCTGGCTGGCGGCTTGAATGTCGTTCCGCCAGGCAACCGTAATGCCGAACAGCCCAAGGTGCCGGGTGCTTCCGTGCGCCGCACCAAGGCCGGCAGAAGCACGTTTGACGAAAAATACGACAAGATCCGCGAGCTTCTGGCCAGCGACAAGTCGCTGATCTCCAAGATCAAGCAGACCTCGCGCCAATACGATATCGATCCGATCCATATCATCGGCGCCATCGTCGGCGAACACACCTATAATGTCGATGCCTATGACCGGCTGCAGTCCTATTACGTCAAGGCCGCCGCCTATGCCGGCGACCGCTTCCGCTTCGGCTACAAGGACGAGACGATCGGTGCCTTCGTCGAGCGCGCGCAGTTTTCAAAATGCGATGATTTCAACGATTCCTACCGGCTGTGGTCCTGCCGCGAGGGTGTGTGGGACCGGGTTTTCCGTGGCAAGACGGTGGAGGGCGTGTCCTACCCCGACAACCGCTTCAGCGCGGTGTTCTTCCAGCCGTTCTTTGCAGGTCAGACGTTTGGCCTTGGCCAGATCAACCCGCTGACGGCGCTGATGCAATCGGACATGGTGGCGCGCCGCTCCGGTTATGCGAAGCTCGATGCCTCGGATGCGGCCGATGTCTACAAGGCCATTATGGATCCGGATCAGTCGCTCGCCTATATGGCCGCCACCATCCGCCGCGCCATCGATGATTATGCGCAGATCGCTGGAATGGACATTTCCCATAATCCCGGCATTACCGCGACGCTTTATAATGTCGGCAATTCCGCAGACCGCGCCGCAGCGCTTGCCGCGCGCAACCGCAACGGCGGGTTCTCCTGGCCCGAGGAGAATTATTACGGCTGGCTGGTGAACGACAAGCTCGATGAATTGAAATCGCTGCTCTGAGTTCTGATATAAGGTCTCCAAGCAAATGCTTACAGGAGAACCGGTCATGGACATGCGTCCCGAGCCTTTCGAGCCACCGGCACCGGTTCCCCGCACTGTTCCGCCTGGCCGGCTGGAGATCATCCGCACGGTTCTGCGCAATCCGCTCGAACTCTGGGGTGAGCCGTCCTATACGCTGCCGTGGATCGAGACGAAGTTTTTTGCCGAGCGCACCATCATCGTCAATGATCCGGGTCTCATCCGGCATGTGCTGGTGGATAATGTCGCCAATTACGAGATGTCGGAAATCCGCCAGCTCATCCTGCGGCCGATCCTGCGGGACGGGCTGCTGACGGCGGAAGGCCCTGTCTGGAAGCGTTCGCGAAAAGCCATGGCGCCGGTGTTTACCCCCCGCCATGCGCGCGGCTTTGCTGGCAAGATGCTGGCGCAATCGCAGAATTATGTCGAGAAATATGCCGATATCGGCCCGGAGGGGCGCGTCGAGGATATTTCCGTCGACATGACGGAAATTGCTTTTGCCATTCTGTCGGAAACACTGTTTTCCGGCGATATCGTCACGCAGAGCGACAAGTTTTCCGATGACGTGGACAGCCTGCTGCACCGCATGGGTCGCGTCGATCCAATGGATCTTTTGCGCGCGCCGCCCTGGGTGCCGCGTCTCACCCGCATTGGTGGCGCCAAGGTTCTGGGCAAATTCCGCGAGATCGTGCGGCTCACCATGGAAAAGCGCAAGGCGATGATGCGGGCCGACCGCGCCTCAACGCCCGACGATTTTCTGACGCTGCTTCTCGACCTTGCCGGCCCCGACGGGCTGACGCTGGATGAGATCGAGGACAATATCCTCACCTTCATCGGTGCTGGTCACGAGACGACGGCGCGCGCGCTGGCCTGGACTCTCTACTGTGTTTCCCATTCGCCGCAGGTGCGCGGCCAGATGGAAGAGGAGATCGACCGGGTGATGGCCTCGGGGGCCGAACCCGTCGAATGGCTGGACCTGATGCCGCATGTGCGGGCAGCCTTCGAAGAGGGTATGCGACTTTATCCGCCGGCACCCTCCATCAATCGCGCCGCCATTGCCGATGATCGCTGGACAAGTGCCGAAGGAAAGACTGTCGAGATTGCCGCCGGCACCACCGTTCTCATCATGCCGTGGACGCTGCATCGCCACGCGCTCTACTGGGAAAAACCCCGCGCGTTCATGCCGGAGCGGTTTTTGCCGGAAAACCGCGGCAAGATCCATCGTTTCCAGTACCTGCCTTTCGGGGCCGGGCCGCGCGTCTGCATCGGCGCGACATTTGCCATGCAGGAGGCGGTCATCGCGCTTGCCGTGCTGATGGCGCGTTACCGGTTCGATGCGGTGCCGGGTGTCGCACCCTGGCCGGTGCAGAAGCTGACAACCCAGCCGCGTGACGGGCTGCCGATGCGTGTGAGCCCGCGCTGACCGATCCCGACTGGCAGACTTTTGCCGCCACCTAGGCCTCAAACGGATTGCGCGCGATGATGGGCGCGTTTCTCGCGGGCTTCGCCCTTGCCTGCCACCAATGCCGCATTGACTAAGCGGTCTGCGCGCGCAAAAACCACAGGTGACGCAATGATGGAGCATCCGGATGAACCGAATCGAGAAACATGGCCTGGCCATTGACGAGGCGCTGCATGCCTTTCTGGTCCATGAGGCGCTTCCCGGCAGCGGCATCGATCCCGAACATTTCCTGGAAGGGTTTTCGCGCATCGTCCACGAGCTTGCGCCGAAAAACCGCGCGCTTCTGAAGACGCGTGACGCGCTGCAGGAAAAGCTCGACGAATGGTACCGCAAGAACGGCGCGCCGGGGGATTCGGCGGTTTATGAAGCCTTCTTGCGCGAGATCGGTTATCTCCTGCCGGAAGGGCCGGATTTTAAGGTCGAGACCGGCAATGTCGATCCGGAGATCGCCGAAATCGCCGGCCCGCAGCTGGTCGTGCCGGTGATGAACGCCCGTTATGCACTGAACGCTGCCAATGCGCGCTGGGGCTCGCTCTATGACGCGCTGTACGGCACGGATGCGATTGCCGAGACCGACGGTGCCGAAAAAGGCGCGTCCTACAATCCGGTCCGTGGTGCAAAGGTCATTGCCTGGGCGCGGCGCTTCCTCGACCAGTCCGTGCCGCTCGAAGGTGCCTCCTGGACGGATGTGACGGCCCTTTCCCTCGTCGACGGCGCGCTCTCGGTGTCGGCTAAGGACAAGACGGTCACCCTTGTCGATGCCGCACAGTTTGCCGGCTATCGCGGCGAGGCATCCCGCCCGACACACCTGCTTTTCACGCGCAACCGGCTGCATGTCGAAATCGGCATCGATGCGACGACTGCCATCGGCAAGGATGATCCGGCGCATATTTCCGATGTCTGGCTCGAATCGGCCATCACCACGATCATGGACTGCGAGGATTCAGTCGCTGCCGTCGATGCCGAGGACAAGGTTGTGGTCTACCGCAACTGGCTCGGCCTGATGAAGGGCGACCTGTCCGAAGAGGTGTCGAAGGGGGCCAGCACCTTTACCCGCCGCCTGAACCCCGACCTCCAGTATACGGCGCCGGATGGCGCACCCTTTGAGGTTCATGCCCGTTCGCTGATGCTGGTGCGCAATGTCGGCCACCTGATGACCAATCCGGCCATTCTTGATCGGGACGGTCACGAGGTGCCTGAGGGCATCATGGATGCGGCGGTAACCGCCCTGATTGCTCTTTATGATGTCGGCCCGAACGGGCGTCGGCAGAATTCGCGTCTCGGCTCGATGTATGTGGTGAAGCCGAAGATGCACGGGCCGGAGGAAGTGGCCTTTGCCTGCGAGATCTTTTCGCGCGTCGAGGACTTGCTCGGCATGGCGCCCAATACGATCAAGATGGGCATCATGGACGAGGAGCGCCGCACCACGGTCAATCTCAAGGAATGCATCCGGGCGGCCCGCCAGCGCGTCGTCTTCATCAACACGGGCTTCCTTGATCGCACCGGCGACGAGATCCACACCTCGATGGAAGCCGGGCCGATGATTCGCAAGGGCGACATGAAACAGGCGCCCTGGATTGCCGCCTATGAAAACTGGAATGTCGATATCGGGCTTGCCTGCGGCCTCTCCGGTCATGCGCAGATCGGCAAGGGCATGTGGGCGATGCCGGACCTGATGGCGGCCATGCTGGAGCAGAAGATCGCCCATCCCAAGGCCGGCGCCAACACGGCCTGGGTTCCATCGCCGACGGCGGCCACGCTTCATGCCACGCATTATCATACAGTGAATGTCGCCGAGGTTCAGGCGGGGCTTGCCTCGCGCGCGCGGGCAAAACTCTCGGATATTCTCTCCGTGCCGGTGACTTCTCGCCCCAACTGGACGCCGGAAGAGGTGCAGCGCGAACTCGATAACAACGCGCAAGGGATCCTCGGTTATGTCGTGCGCTGGATCGACCAGGGCGTCGGCTGCTCCAAGGTGCCGGACATCAACAATGTCGGGCTGATGGAAGACCGGGCGACGCTGCGCATTTCCGCCCAGCATATGGCGAACTGGCTGCACCACGGGCTGGTCACGGAAGCGCAGGTGGTGGAAACCATGCGCCGCATGGCAGCCGTCGTTGATGTGCAGAATGCCGGCGACCCCCTCTACCAGCCGATGGCCGGCCGTTTCGAGCAGTCGGTTGCCTTCCAGGCGGCGCTCGATCTGGTGCTGAAGGGGCGCGAACAGCCGAACGGTTACACCGAGCCTGTCCTGCACCGTCGCCGGCTGGAAGCCAAGGCAAAGGCCTGATTGAAAAAGGCCCGTGGCGCATCGTCACGGGCCTTCAAATGCCGCATACGAAAACGGCGCGTCTGGCGCGCCGTTTGACAGTGTGTTGCGGAAAAGACCGCAGCTTACTGGATGACGATGACCTTCGTCTCGCGGCCGGGACGCACGCGGCTGTAAAGGTCGATGACGTCCTGATTGATCATGCGGATGCAGCCAGACGAGGCGGCGGTGCCGATCGAGGCCCATTCCGGCGTGCCATGCAGGCGAAACAGCGTGTCCTGGCCCTTGTCATTGAAGAGATACATGGCGCGCGCACCGAGCGGATTGCTGAGGCCCGGGCCCATGCCATCTTCGACGTATCGGGCAATGTCGGGCTTGCGCACGGCCATTTCCTTCGGCGGATGCCAGGTCGGCCATTCCTGCTTCCAGGCCACATAGGCTTCGCCGGCCCAGGCAAAACCCTGCTTGCCAACGCCGATGCCGTACCGCACGGCCTTGCCGCCGGGCAGGATGTAATAGAGGAAGCGTTCCCGCGTGTTGACGATGATGGTGCCCGGGCGTTCCTTGCTGTCGAAATCGACGATCTGGCGGTAGAACTTCTTGTCCATGCGGCTGATCGGAATGGCCGGCAGCGCATAGCCGGCATCGGTGACTGCGCCATAGGATTCGCTGAAGATCGCGTTGGTCTCAACGCGGACGGGCGCTACGGCAACCTGCCGGGTGTCGGATGTGGTGGAGCAGCCGGAAAGGGCCAGCATCGCCAACAGGCCGGATGCAATCATGCGTGTGCGGGTTTGCATGGAGTTCTCTTAAATGGTGGGGTCAGGGCAGATGATGGATGCCATCTTTGATTGAGCGGTTATTTTCTATTAGAAGGGGGTTGGCAAGGCATCGTGGCGCACCCGGGGGGCGCGCCGTCACAAATGAAAAATGCATTGTCTTTTTGCAACAATCCGCAGTGCAAACCATGTGTTATCGATGACGATCGTTCAAATCGGCCCTAACAATCCGTTAATCGACGGCCGGCAATCCAGCCGGGCGATGATGGTGCGCCGTGGCGTGCAGATCCTCTTGAGCGAGATGCGCCACACGCTTTTGCCCGAACTGACGCTGGCCAGTGGCCGCCGCGCCGATCTGGTGTCGATCACCGACAAGGGCGAGATCTGGATCATCGAGATCAAGACCTCGATCGAGGATTTTCGCGTCGACCGGAAGTGGCCCGATTACCGGCACTATTGCGACCGGCTGCTGTTTGCCACCCATAATCAGGTTCCGCTGGAGATCTTTCCGGAAGACTGCGGCCTGCTGCTGTCGGATGGTTATGGCGCGCATCTGTTGCGCGAGGCGCCGGAACACCGTCTGAGTGCAGCCCAGCGCAAATCAATGACACTGTCCTTTGCCCGCGTGGCCGGCCAGCGTCTGCTGGCCGCCGAATGGGCGACCGGCCAGACTTTTGGAGACGGCTGACACCGGTGCCCGCAGTTATTTTGGCGCGCGCTTGGCCAGAATCCGCTGCAGCGTGCGGCGATGCATATTAAGCCGTCGTGCCGTTTCCGAGACATTGCGCTCACACATTTCATAGACCCGCTGGATATGCTCCCAGCGCACGCGATCCGCCGACATCGGATTTTCCGGCACATCCGCCTTTTCACCGGGGCGCTGGGTCAGTGCTGAATAGACATCATCGGCATCGGCGGGTTTTGACAGGTAATCGACCGCCCCCAGTTTCACGGCCGTCACGGCGGTTGCGATATTGCCATAGCCGGTCAGTACGATGACGCGTGTATCCTCGCGCTGCTGGCGGATCGCTTCGATCACGTCGAGCCCGTTACCGTCGCCGAGCCGCAAGTCCACCACGGCATATTTCGGCGGGCGCGCCCGGGATTTTGCAATGCCTTCGGCCACCGATTCGGCCATCTCCACCTGAAAGCCGCGGCTTTCCATGGCGCGCGCCAGCCGGCGCAGAAACGGCGCGTCGTCATCAACGATCAGAAGCGTCGCGTCCGGCCCCAGATCACCGGTGCCATCGCCCGTTTCGCCAGCTTCAATCTTGTCTGCCATCATTGTCTTGTCTCCACCGGGGGCTTCCCGGTCTTCCAGCTCTTATCCGGCATTCTATACGCATGTCATTACGCGTTTACCGGCCTGTCGGGTCACTGTCGATTGTTGGTCACGCCTGCATCTGCATGACCGCACGGGGCCAGGTGACGCGCACCATGGCACCCTCGATATCCGGGCCGCGATTGGCAAAGTCGAGCACGGCCCCGGATCGTTCCAGCAAGGTCTTGGCGATGAAGAGGCCAAGGCCGAGGCCGCCGGCCCGCGGATTTTCGCGGCTTCGTGTCGACATATAGGGTTCCCCGATATGGGTTAAAACATCCGGCGCAAAACCTTGGCCGTCATCTTCAATGGTAATGACCACCTTATCGACATCGTGTTCCACCGTCACGGTTACCTTTTGACGCGCAAAGTCGACGGCATTCTCGATGAGATTTCCGAGCCCGTAGAGAATGCCGGCATTGCGGTTGCCGACCGGCTCCTTGGTGCGGTCGCCCTTCTCCACGAGTTCCAACGCAATGCCGAACTGCCGGTGCGGCGCCATCACCTCTTCGATCAGCGAGGAAAGCGGCAGCCGGCGCATATGCTCCTCGTTTTCTGCCGAAAGGGAGGTCAACCGGCGAAGAATGTCGCGGCAGCGTTCGCTCTGGCTGCGCAAAAGCGCCACGTCCTCGCCGTAGCGCGGGTCAGTTCCCAGTTCGCGCTCCATTTCCTTGGCCACGACGCTGATCGTTGCAAGCGGGGTGCCAAGCTCATGGGCGGCCGCAGCAGCCAGGCCATCCAGTTGCGACAGGTGTTTTTCGCGTTCCAGCACCAGTTCCGTTGCTGCCAGCGCATCAGCGAGCAGTGTCGCCTCCATGGACACGCGATAGGCATAAAAGGCCGCAAAGATCATCATCGAGACGATGGCGCACCAGGAGCCGAGCTGCAGGATCGGGTGGATCAGAAGCATCTCTCCCTCCAGCCAGGGAACCGGATAGGGCGAAAGAACCAGCGTCGTGGTGCAGACGATGGCAAAGCCGAGAAGGCCGAGCGAGTGGCGCAGCGGCAGCGATCCGAACGAGATGATGACGGGCACGCAGATGAGCGGCGCAAACGGATTGGCAATGCCGCCGGTAATGAACAGCAGGCACGCCATCTGGAGAAGATCAAACCCGAGCAGGCCAAGGGCTGCTGCCGGCTGAAGCCGGTGCGTTGGCGGAAACCGCAGCGACAGAACAAGGTTTGCGAGCGCAAGCGCTGCGACCAGCACGGCAGTTTCGATCAGCGGCATCGCATAGTTAAGGACAAGCGCCACGATCAGCACGGTGATCGTCTGGCCCGCCACCGCCAGCCAGCGCAGCCGAACCAGCGTCTGAAGCCGCATGCTGCGGCTGGCGCGGCCAAACTGCGCGTGGCGGATGGAGATCTGTTCCATGCTCATGTCCTCGTCAGGTTCCCCGCGGTTTTGCGCGCGCGGTCGGTGCAGCATTGGCCGGATCTTCCGGCCAGGCATGTCTTGGGTATTGCCCGCGCATGTCGGCGCGCACGTCCCGCCAGGATCCGGCCCAGAAGCCGGGCAGGTCGCGCGTGGTCTGGATCGGCCGATGGGCAGGCGATGTCAATTCGAGAAGAAGCGGCAATCTGCCGCCTGCCACGGACGGATGCGCCTTCAGCCCGAACAGTTCCTGCACCCGCAGCGAAATCGCCGGTTCCTCGCCATCGTAGCGGATCGGATGCCGCTGGCCCGTCGGCGCCTCGAAATGCGTCGGCGCCAGCCGGTTGATTTCCGAGCGCACCGCATGGGGAATGAGGGTGCGAAGTCCCTCGGCAAGGCTTCCCTGGTCGATGGCGTCAAGGCTGCTGCGGCCGGATTGGAATGGTGTGAACCAATCGTCCAGCCGGGATAGCAGCGCCTCTTCCGACACATCCGGCCAGGGCTCGCCGATGGTGCGGTTTAAAAAGCCGATGCGCGCGCGCAGCTGCTCGGTGTCCTTGGAAAACGATAGCGCCCGAAGGCCAAGCTGGCGCACGCCATCCGCCAGCGCTTCGGCGGCCTGCGCACCGCTGGGCCGAGGAAGCGGCGTTTCTTCCAGAATGATGGCGCCGAGCCGCACCACCTTGCGCGCCCGCACCTGCCGGCTCTGCCGGTCGAAATAGCCTTCCTGCCTGATTTCGATGGCGTCAGCGAGTTCCGTTTCCACGCTGTCGCGGTCGATCTCGGCCGCTGCCAGAATGCGCGCCTGTGCCGCCCGTCCCGTCAGGTCTGCAATGACAAGCATGCGGGCGCCCGAGAGCCGTTCGGTCTCCGGCAGTTCGGCGCCGCGACCATTCGCCATCACGAACCGGCCCCGCGCGCCGCGCTGCAGCGCCACCCGGTCGGGATAGGCGTGCATCAGCAGGTGGCCGGCAAGCACAGGTGCCGGGGCGGAACTATGAGACTGCGCGGAGCGCGGTAGGGCATCAGCCAGTCGCCGGGCAAGCTGTCGGGCAGCCTCTGCCCGCTCGCCGCGTTCGTTGCGGAAGGATTTGAGCCTCTGGTCGAGATCGACATCCGGCCCGCCCAGCCCCTGTTCCGTCATCAGCACGGCCAGCTGGCAGGCGGCCAGTCCCTGGCCCTGCTCTGCGCCGGCAATCGCCATGGCCGCAAGCCGCGGTGGCAGCGAAAGCCCCCGCATCAGGCGACCCTTCGGCGTCAGCATGTCGGAGGTATCGAGCGCGCCCATCATGTGCAGCAATTGGCGCGCTTCATAGAGCGCTCCTGCCGGCGGCGGATCGAGGAACGAGAGGTCGGCCGGATCGCGCACGCCCCAATGGGCAAGATCCAGCGCAAGGCCGGAAAGGTCGCTTGCCAGAATCTGCGGCGGCGTGAAGGCCGGCATGGCCGCCGTCTGGCCGGCATGCCAGAGGCGGACGACGATGCCGGGCTGAGTACGCCCGGCACGGCCCGCTCTCTGGTCTGCCGAAGCGCGCGATACTTTGACGGTTTCCAGCCGGGTGATGCCGGTTGACGGTTCAAACACCGGCAGACGCTGCAATCCGCTGTCGATCACGATGCGCACGCCATCAATGGTGATCGACGTCTCGGCAATCGAGGTGGCAAGCACCACCTTGCGCTTGCCTTCTTGCGTCGAGCGGATCGCCAGATCCTGCTCCTTTTGCGAAAGATTGCCGTATAGAGGTGTGACCACGGTCGTCTCCGGCAGCTTATGAGAAAGCCGCTCGGCGGTGCGCAGAATTTCCCCCTGGCCCGGCAGGAAGGCAAGGATCGATCCCTCTTCCTCTGCATGGGCTCTCAGGATGGCACGCGCCATGGCATCCTCGATACGCTCCGAGGGCCCGCGTTCGCCGTGGCGGATGTCGATGGCAAAACTGCGACCTTCGCTGACGATCACAGGGGGATTGCCGAGAAGATCTGCCACGCGCTCCACATCGAGCGTTGCAGACATGACCAGAAGTTTTAGGTCTTCGCGCAGCGCGCCCTGCGCATCGAGCGCCAGCGCCAGGCCAAAATCGGCATCCAGCGAGCGCTCGTGGAATTCATCGAACAACACCGCCGAGACGCCTGACAGCTCGGGATCCTCCAGAATCATGCGGGCAAACACGCCCTCCGTGACCACCTCGATGCGGGTTGCCGCGGAAATACGGTTATCGAGGCGCATGCGATAACCGACGGTATCGCCGACTTTTTCCGACAGGAGCGAGGCCATGCGCGTCGCTGCGGCCCGGGCGGCCAACCGCCGTGGCTCGAGCAGAATGATCTTGCCGCTGCACCAGTCCTGGTCGAGCAGGAAAAGCGGCACCAGCGTTGTTTTGCCAGCGCCGGGCGGGGCTGACAGAACGGCGCG
Source organism: Neorhizobium sp. PAMB6630 (assembly GCF_058242775.1). NCBI lineage: Bacteria > Pseudomonadati > Pseudomonadota > Alphaproteobacteria > Hyphomicrobiales > Rhizobiaceae > Neorhizobium > Neorhizobium sp. PAMB6630. The sequence goes on along the minus strand of NZ_CM177836.1, from coordinate 3,845,651 downwards.
GTTGGCGCGCGCCAGACCGGCGGCGATATCCGGCAGAACCTCGCTGACCGGCAGGCGGGGCAGGGGGGCATGCGTGTGCGTCATGCGGCAGATGTCCCGGCGCGCACCGTTTCATAGGCAAGGATGGCACCGGCCAGATCCTCAAGGGCGGCGCCCACCGATTTGAACAGGGTAATTTCATCGTCGGATTGCCGGCCCGGATGCTGCCCGCGTGTCAGCTCGGCAAGATCTGCGCGGATATCACCCGGCGCAAGCGTGCCGTTTCTCAAGGGCATGACAATGTCGCCGGCCTCGTGCATGGCTCCGTCGCGTGTATCGACAAAGACGCTGGCGCGGGAAACAGCCGTGTCGTCGCTCTCACGCATGGTCGGCTTGAAGGCGCCAACGAGGTCGAGATGGGCGCCGGGCTTCAGCCAGTCGCCGCGGATTAGCGGTTCGACGGACAGGGTTGCGCAGGAAACGATGTCGGCGCTACCAACGGCTGCCTCAAGGTCTCGCACCGGTTCCACATGAAAACCTGCCCCTTGCGCCTCGCGTGCCATGTTTGCGGCCTTGTCGAAATCGCGCCCCCAGATCCGCAGCCGCTGCAGCGGGCGATGAACACAATGGGCTTCTATAAGATTGAGCGACAACCGCCCGGTCCCCACCATC